>NZ_PJBA01000001.1:0-465045 GCF_002836245.1 Colwellia sp. Bg11-28 | reverse complement strand
TAGTCCCGCTTTAACTGCTTGTTATGTTTGCTTTTTTAATATGCGTTCGATAATTTCCGCTTTAATTACATAAAATACATTTAAAAGGATACTAAAGATAGATAAACAGAATACCGCAAACATAGGAAAAAATAGAATACCAAAACCTGAATGATAACTAACTAATGAAAACACACCACTGATAAATGCAACGGCGAGCTCCCAGGCACAACCATCAAATGCAGAGGTTGCTAGTGTTTTTAGAGTTTCAGGTGAATGCTTAGTTCTCAAACCTATTTGATTCCATGGTAAACATAACGCCCTAATAACAGGCTAAAAATAGTGGGCTAAAATGGAGCGAAGCGAACAGCCCGCTGTTTTTAGTCCTTGTTGATTTGCTTGTTATGTGCACATTCATTGATTGCTGCAAAACCCATATCAATGTTAGCTACAATATAACCATATTCTTTTTTAGATATTTGATCAGAGTTGAACTGTTGCTTGGCTAAATCATGAGTCCAAGTTTTGCCACAAGCTGGTAATGGAATAGAAGTATCTATTTTTAACAAATATTCTTCTTTGATTACACCACCATTTTTAACAATACTTTTAGCGCATAAACTAAGAGCATACTCAATTGCATATTTATCAACACTTGGTGCGCCAACAAACTCGTATTCACAGCCAAGTTTTTCGCTACCTTCCGTATCAACATAGTAAAGTTGCCCTGATGTTGTACAAGCAGAACACATTAATATAATAATGTATAAAGAGAAATGCCTAATGTTCAATAGAACTCCTTGTGCACATAACGCCGTTTTAAGCGGCAATAAAATAGTTGGTTAAAATGGCGACGAAGGAGCAAAAACCAACTGTTTTTTGTCCGACTTGAAAACCCTTGTTATGTGTTTTTAACACTCCACTTTCCAGAAACAATCATGACATAAACACCTATGGTAATTGTACCAAGCATTAACCCTATGAAAGGCGATGAACTCCCAACGAGAAATGACATACCAAGTGAAGCACCTAAACAGATGGTTAAAGCGCCAAGTTGTGCTCGATTGAGCTTATTATTAAATCTCACTTTGGACTCCTCATCCATGAATTTACTGTGAATAATCCTAAACACATAACGCCTCATTAAGAGGAAATTTATAGTTGGCTAAAATGTTGAACGCAGTGAAAACAGCCAACTGTAAATTTTCCTGCTTTAATGCCTTGTTAGGTATACTTTACCCAAGAGCTTGATTTTGCAACTTTTTGCGTATGATTTAAATTGTTTTTAATAAACTCGGCAACTTGAGGTTTGTTTTCAGGCAATGCAGGATCTTGATGATATCCACTGCCACAATACCTAAAACCAGCTTCCCAAAGTAATTGAGCTGCTTGCCACTTATTTTTATCCGATTTTTTAGGCGCACGAAAATTACGACCTAAAAATGCCATTTTACGATTACACGTAGGACATTTATGCGTAATTTCAGACTCTGCTTGCCACGCAGTTCCCGTATCAGACTTTTCAGTAGCGCGCTTTTTGAAAGCCAGATGACAATCAAAACATGCAAATTTATGCAGAAATTCCATGTATACCTAACAGCTTATTATGGAGACTTCTCAGTAATGTCCGTCCCATAACTTTAATTTAATTCGTATTAATATCCCATATTTTCAGTACCTTATAAACTAAAAATATTTTATTTTTGTTAGGTCTTGGATGTTACTGAGAAGTCTCAGTAATATCCAACATAAAATTAAAGGCTATTTCAAATAATATCAATCAGTTAGGATTTAGAAAGGTTGATTTGGATTTATTACTGAGACTTCTCAGTAATATGACAGAGTCAATTCATTAGAAAATATATCGCAAATATTTTGAAGCTAACTTCCGCTTAGCGCACCAAGGGAACATTAGCACCAATATTTACTAGTGTTAAAATTTCTCATCGCGTAACGCCTTTCTCATTATTTATGAAGATCCCAAAAAGGTCTTAAATATTTTATAATATGGAGTAAAATATTTAAAAGGATGTAGGATTTAACCATGAAGAAAATTAAAAAAGTACAAGATGGAATTTGGAAAACCGATTCAGAGAGTAAGCCTTATCAAATTGACTTTAGACCTAATGGCCACAACGGTAAACGATACAAAAAAAGCTTCTTAACACTTGGTGAAACAAGGCGGTTTATGAACCATTTAATTTCAGAAAATAATGGTTTAAAAGAATGGCAACCTGATACAGACGATAATCGAAAGTTAAGCACAATTATTGATTTATGGCATAAGTTACATGGCAAAAATTTAATTGAAGAAAAAGCGCTACTTCAAAAGTTAAAAAATATGTGTAAAGGACTTAATGATCCTATTGCTAGAAAGTTAACGCCTAAAGTATGGGTAGCATACAGAGCTATAAGATTAGAGAAAGTATGCGCTAAAACTGTAAATGAAGACCAAAATAAAATTAAAGGCGTATTTAATGAGCTGATAAGGCTTGGGGAATTAAAAACAAACCCACTAAACGGGCTTAAAAACTTAAAGTATTCAGCGCCTGAAATGGGATTCTTTTCAAAGAACGAAATGATGACCTTATTAAATGAGCTAAAAAACTCAGATAATATTGATGCTTATTACATTTCAAAAATATGTTTATCAACAGGTGCAAGGTGGGGAGAAGCTGAAAAGCTACTAAGCAGAAACCTAAGAGATAATTTCATTACATTCATTAAAACCAAAAATGGAAAGACAAGAATAATACCCATATCAGACGAGCTCAAAAATGAAATACCCGAAAAAGAGGGTAGGTTGTTTAGTGACAGCATGAAAACATTTAGAACGTCATTAGCTAAGACAGGTATAACACTCCCCAAAGGGCAAGCGACACATGCTTTAAGGCATACATTTGCTAGTCATTTTATGATGAATGGCGGGAATATTCTGGTACTAAAAGAAATACTCGGACATGCTAGAATCGAAGAAACCATGAAGTATGCACACTTTTGTAAAACACATTTACACGATGCTGTTATTCTAAATCCAATAAGTAAATAAAATACCCAAAAAATACCCCATAGTACTAACAAACAATAACAATCAATAACGAGCAGTAACGCAGAGGCCGCATAGTAGCTATGAACGCCCCTTGTGGTAAGTATGCTTAAGGTTGCTTCGGCATCCTTTTTTATTGCCTGAAAATCAGTAAGCTTTGTTCTAACATTTATATGTTAGGTAAGAGAAGAAGTCATTGATGAAGATAAAGTGTCAACAGTCTCTAATTGAGCTGTTTGCCATGAGGCCAGAATTTACGCCAACGCTGCATAGTATTTGAAGCAAGGTAACTCTGTTTATTTCGCTTTATCAGCCGGTGAAGTTGCCAGTGCTTAGGTGTTAGATGGATAACAATATTAAGATAATTAGGAATATCAAAATACGTAATATGATGACTTGGTTGTAACTGCTGTAATATCGTTAAGCATAAATTAATATCGCTATCACTAATATCAGGTAAATTAATTGATAAACTTGATTGTGAATCTAACTTACCTGTTAACACCTCAAGTTGATTTACAATGCAATCAAAACCAAACTCTTGAGACTGGTAAACATCACAAATAATCCAATCCATATCGCTAGCGTTCTGCTGTGCTAACCAGGTCATGCCATCCGCACAGACAATATCAAGTTCAGCTTGTTCAGGGTTGAAGTATTGAGTAAAGCTGTTGATAACCTCCTGACTGTGTTCAACAGTGGTTAACATTATATCTGGCGATAAATGCTGTAAAAACCGAGTGAGGTTTCCGCCGCCTAATCCTAGTTCAATGATGCGGGTTGGTTTAAAAAATAGCAGTGGTAATAGCAGAGCGATCTGATGTGGTAAGGTTAATTGCCAAGGTTTACGTTTGTGCATAACACTTTGCACTACATCACTAAATGCCATCCAACGATAAGAGTCATTTTCACTCACCGTTATTGCATCTTGTTGTTGGCTTAAATACACTAACCTCCCTTGGGCTAAGTGTTTCGCTAACTGCATAAGCCAATTCCTAAATTTAATTATTATAACGCATTGAATAAGCGTAAGGATAGTCAATGAATGTCTGCAGGTCACCAAAAACAGCTTTAGAGTTTGAACAATATTACCAATTACGTTGGCAAATATTACGTCAGCCATGGGAACAAGCCTTAGGCAGTGAGCGTGATAGCTTAGAGCAAGAATCTATACATCGTATGATCCTTGATGAAAATGATAGAGTGATCGCAGTTGGGCGACTAGAAAAATCTGATCAGTTTTCTGGCCAAATTCGTTTTATGGCGGTAAGTGCTGAAGCACAAGGGCAGGGACTCGGTCAGAAAATAATTGAAGCGCTTGAACACCAAGCACAAAAGTTAGGTATTACTGAGATTACGTTGAATGCGCGAGAAGATGCTGTAGGGTTTTACCAAAAACTTGGTTATAGCTTACAAGGTTTTTCACACCTGTTGTTTGATGAAATTAAACACTTTGTGATGAATAAAGCCTTAGCTCATGCACATGATCACCAAGAACAAGTGTCAACAGCACTGCAAGAGGTTTGGCATAAGACTATTCCGCTCAGTAAAGCGATGAATATTAAAATTAGTTATTTTGATGGTAAAGAGCTTATTACTCATTGTGATGGTGATTTTAATAAAAACTTACATAACACTATGTTTGCCGGCAGTATTTATACCTTGGCCACTTTATCTGGTTGGGGCTGGGTGTATTTACAGTTGCAGCAGCAGCAATTGAAAGGCGATATTGTCTTAGCTAAGGCGGATATTAAATATCATGCACCGATAGCAGGCATTGGTTATGCAAAAGTTTCTGCTGAATCGGTCTCAGGTGACTTTACTCGATTAACCCGAGGAAAAAATGCACGTATTAATTTAACGGCTCACCTTTATAGTGGTGAAGATATTGCGGCTACCTTTACCGGAAGTTATGCGGTATTAGTGCCTACACCATAACTTAAGCCAGAACTTTAAAAAGTGAGAAACCATGAGAAAGTTTAGTCTGTTAGTCGTTGCGTTAGTTTTTGGACTAACTGCTCAATTATGTAGTTTTGCAGTGCTTGCTGTGAATGATGAACAAAGTATAACTAAGGTCTTAAATAGCTTTCATCAGGCGGCAGCAGACGCACAGGCTACGCCTTATTTTAACCTACTTAGCCAAGATGCCATTTTTCTTGGTACCGATGCGAGCGAGCGCTGGAGCAAAGAAGAGTTTAAGGCTTTTGTGGTGCCATATTTTTCTAAAGGCAAAGGCTGGCTCTATACTCCCACTGAGCGAAATATCAGCTTAGTTAAACAAGGGCAGGTAGCCTTTTTTGATGAGTTACTCTTTAGCGAAAGTTATGGCACTTGTCGTGGCTCAGGTATATTAATAAAAACTGACGGAGGCTGGAAAATATCCCAGTATAACTTATCAATCCCTATGCCTAATGGTTTAGCTAAAGCCCTCGTTAAACAAATCAAAATGTTTGAGCAGAGCAAGTAGTATCACTAATATAAAACGAGTAACGCAATGACTAATAAAGTAGTGAATAATGATAAAATCTCCTCTGTAGGTATCATTGGCTGTGGTTGGTTGGGTAGCGCATTAGCCTATCAGCTGAAAAATCAGGATATAGCAGTCCTTGCGACGCGAAGCAATATAGATAATATCGAACAATTGAAAAGCCAAGGTATAGAAGCTGAAGTATTATCTTTACCAGCAGAACAAGCACAGTTAAATACCCACCCCATTTTTAAGCAGCAATGTTTAGTTATCGCCATTACGCCACAATTTAGGCAGGGTCGTGTTGATTATGCGGATAAAGTACAACAGCTAGTTGAGTCAGCTAAAGTCGGCAACTGTGTCGAACAGATTATTTTACTGAGCAGCAGTGCGATATATAACGGCTTATCAGGAGACGTTGAGGAAAACAGCATTTTAGATATGTCGGCTGATAAAGTTTCGGTATTAAATCAAGCTGAGCAAGCGGTATTAAGCTTTAATCACCCTGGCCGAAATGAGTCTCGCTTAAATGCGTTAAATGCTGAAGTAGGCAATAAGAAAGCTTATGTGCTCAGGTTATCTGGTTTAGTGGGACCAAAGCGTCATCCTGGCAAGTTTTTGCTAAATGGTCATATGCTAAAAAGCCCCCAAGCAATTGTTAACTTAATTCATCAGCAAGATGCCGTTGGTCTCATTCAGACATTATTACAAAGTGCTAACTGCGGAGGCATTTTTAATGGTGTGAGTTCAACTAAAGTCACAAAAAAGCAATATTACCAAGCTGCAGCAAGTGCTTTACAATTACCAACGCCTACGTTTGAAGAGATCGAACTATCAGAAGATAATGCGCCCAAGGTAGTATCGGGCAAGAAAACTCAGGCAGAGTTAGCTTATGAATTTGTTTATGACGATTTACTTGCTTGGCTTGAGTTAGCAGTGTAGTCCATTATTCTTATACAGGGTATCAGCGCTTTTGATATACTAGCGCCGATACTTATTGAAGAGCCAACTTTTGAATCTATTCCCAACAAAATTTATAATTCGTCATCAAGCTAAATTACTATTTCTTGTTGTCTGGGGTCATGTCACTATTTTGGATCTTTGTTATGTAACGTATGCTGGGCCAATCTTCTTCTGGCAAGAAAATTTACAACTATTCACGTTATTTATTCACCTTATCGTCGCTTCTTTAACGTTAGCTTTTTATTTTTACTCATTAATATCAGTACTCGTTTTCGGATAAATAAAACCGAAAAACCACTGTATTCTACAAAGGACTCTTCATACTAATGCGAGTTGTACTGGCGCCTATGGAAGGCGTGCTGGATTACAGAATGCGTGATTTACTGACGCAAGTAGGCAGTTATGACCTCTGCGTCACTGAGTTTATTCGTGTGGTTGATCAAGTTCTTCCAGATCGTGTTTTTCATCGATACTGCCCGGAGTTAATTGATGCTGATGTTTACGGTAGCTGCACTAAAGCGGGAACACCTGTTCGTGTACAGTTATTGGGACAATACCCTGAATATATGGCTGAAAATGCCGCTAAAGTTATTGAGCTTGGTTCAAGTGGTATCGATTTAAACTTTGGCTGCCCCTCTAAAACGGTTAATAAAAGTCGGGGCGGCTCTATTTTATTAAAAAATCCCGAAAATCTTTATCAAATAATAAAAGCCGTTAAAGAAGCTGTACCTAGCGATACCATTGTTAGTGCTAAAATTCGTTTGGGTTATGAAGATAAGACTCTCGCCATAGAAAATGGTCAAGCGGTTGAGGCTGCTGGTGCCAATGAACTTACTATACATGCCCGTACTAAATTAGAAGGTTACAAACCACCTGCTCATTGGCACTGGATTGCTAAAGTAAAAAACGCAATTAATATTCCCGTTATCGCCAATGGTGAGATTTGGAATTTAGAAGATGCAATTAAGTGTCGAGAAATTTCTGGCTGTACCGATCTTATGGTTGGCCGTGGCGCACTAACTATTCCTAATTTAGGACAGGTCATTAAACAAGAAAGCGATAATATGCCGTGGTTAGAAGTTCGGGCTATATTATCGGCCTATACAGAATTTGAAACTCACGGTGACAAGAGCAAGTATTACTGTAATCGTATCAAGCAGTGGCTTAAATATTTAAAAAATCATTATCAAGAAGCCGATGTCTTGTTTGACGAAATTAGAAGATTAAAAACAGCAGAAGGTATTAGAGCGGCATTGTAATTCTTGAATATATACCCGCTCCACTTGAAGATGCTCGTTTCAGGAAGTTTGAGCGATTCATAATCAAGGCGCATTTTTTATTAAGCATTCCTTTAAAAAGAAATGTAACGCAGAGTATAATTTGCTCAACCTTCCCCCAAGGGGCTGGTTTAGAAACGCTTTATACTGCGTTATTGATTTCGACAATAGAATAACTATTCTCTTCAATCAATGCCTTGCCTAAAGGCGTTTCTAATGCCAGCTGAATAATGCATCTTCAAGTGGAACGGGTATAAGATATTTAAAACTGGATACCCGATCAGAGACTTCGGGTATGACGGTGTATTATTGAGTAGCAAGGTTTGGCTATATATTTAGTCGGTTAAATCCTTTCTATCAAAGCAATAAAAAAGGTAGCTATTAAGCTACCTTTTTTCGTTTTTTATTCTAATGCTCAATAAGCTAATTGTTGATTGGACATCTTAAAAGCTAGGTAATAAACCTTCTGGCATATATTGATTCAAGTAACCATCAGAGATAATTTCTGATGCTTCAACAATATCAGGTGCAAAGTATCTGTCTTTATCGTAGAAAGAAACTGTTTCACGTAATTTAGCTTTTGCTTTTTCAATAAGAGGCGAGCCCTTAAGCGGAGCTCTAAAGTCTAAACCTTGCACTGCGGCTAAGTACTCAACGGCAAGAACGCCATTAGTATTCTCGCTCATGTCTGCTAAACGACGACCAGCAAAACATGCCATAGATACGTGATCTTCTTGATTAGCAGAGGTTGGTAAACTATCAACTGAAGCGGGATGAGCAAGTGACTTATTCTCTGAAGCTAATGCTGCAGAAGTAACTTGCGCGATCATAAAGCCAGAGTTAACACCACCGTTATCAACTAAAAATGGTGGTAGTTTACTTAAGCTTGAGTCAATTAATAACGCCATGCGACGTTCAGATAATGAACCAATCTCAGCAATAGCTAAGGCTAAATTATCAGCGGCCATAGCAACAGGCTCAGCATGGAAGTTACCGGCAGAGATAAAGTCACCTTCGTTAGCGAAAACTAACGGGTTATCTGTTACGCCATTCGCTTCAACGTGCAATACTTCTGCCGCTTGACGAATTTGTGTTAAACAAGCACCCATTACTTGAGGCTGACAACGAAGTGAATAAGGGTCTTGTACTTTTTCACAATCAACGTGTGCCTCAGCAATTTCAGAGCTATCAGTTAATACTTCACGATAAGCACGTGCCGCATCAATTTGACCTTTTTGACCACGGACAAAATGTACACGATGATCAAACGGGGCACGAGAGCCCATAGCGGCTTCTACAGAAATAGAACCAATTACCGTACCTGCAGCGTATAAGTCTTCAGCATGGAATAAACCTTCTAAAGAAAACGCTGTAGAAGCTTGTGTGCCGTTTAATAACGCTAAACCTTCTTTTGCTGCTAGGGTTACTACCTCAAGACCTGCAATTTTTAATCCTTCAGCGGCTGGAATCACTTGATCTTGGTAAGACATTTCGCCTTCACCTAATAAAGGTAAAACCATGTGAGAAAGTGGTGCTAAATCACCAGAAGCGCCTACAGAACCTTTCTTTGGTACACATGGGTATACTTCAGCATTTAATAAGGTAATTAATGCTTGAATAACTTGTAAACGAATACCTGAAAAACCACGTGAAAGTGAGTTTATTTTAAGTACCATCATCAAACGCACTGTTGAGTCTTCCATGTACTCACCAAAACCTGCTGAGTGTGAAAGAACAATAGAGCGTTGCAATAATTCTAGCTCTTCATTTTTAATGCGTGTGCTGGCTAATAAGCCAAAACCTGTGTTAATACCGTAAACAACACGATTATCTTTAATCACTTGCTGTACTGCGTTAGCACTTTTATTAATCTCAGAAAAAGCACTTTCATCTAAGCTGTATTTGATACCGTCAAAACGGTTTACGTCGCGTAATTGAGCTAGCGTTAACTGCCCTGGAATAATTTTTAGTTCAGTAATATGGTTCATTATAATTTTCTCAATTTTTATCTATATAGTGTTCTATGTTAATAACCTTAAGTTAGTCATTCCCTTCATGGATTAATGGGAATCTACTCACTTGAAGCTGGATCCTCGATAAGATGCTTCGAGGATCACATTACTTAGTTTTATTGCGTAGCTGAAATTTGTTACTACTTACCGTTTGCACCATTTATCATGGGTAAGTCGAGACCTTGCTCTTTGGCACAATCTACAGCGAGATCGTAGCCGGCGTCTGCATGGCGCATAACACCCGTTGCAGGATCATTCCATAATACACGACCAATACGTTTAGCTGCATCATCAGTACCGTCAGCAACAATAACCACACCAGAGTGTTGACTAAAGCCCATTCCAACACCACCGCCATGGTGTATGCTAACCCATGTGGCGCCACCCGAAGTTGATAATAAAGCGTTGAGTAATGGCCAATCCGAAACGGCATCAGAGCCATCTAACATGCTTTCAGTTTCACGATTTGGTGAAGCAACAGAGCCTGAATCTAAATGATCACGACCGATAACGACTGGCGCTGAAAGCTCACCGGTTTTAACCATTTCGTTAAACGCCAACGCTAAACGTGCTCTGTCTTTCAAACCAACCCAACAAATACGTGCAGGTAAACCTTGAAAAGCAATACGCTCACGCGCCATGTCTAACCAGTTATGCAAATGTGGGTTATCAGGGATAAGTTCTTTTACTTTAGCATCTGTTTTGTAGATATCTTCTGGATCGCCAGATAGTGCAACCCAACGAAACGGTCCAATACCTTCACAGAATAATGGACGAACATAAGCGGGAACAAAACCAGGGAAATCAAAAGCGTTTGTTACACCTTCTTCCAATGCCATTTGACGGATGTTATTACCATAATCGGTAGTAGCAGCACCCATTTTCTGTAGATCAAGCATGGCTTGAACTTGTACCGCCATAGATTGCTTAGCCGCTTTAACTACAGCTGCTTCATCTTTCAAGCGCATTTGTGCGGCATGTTCCATGGTCCAGCCTTGTGGCAAGTAACCATTTAATGGATCATGTGCAGACGTTTGGTCAGTGACTACATCAGGGGTGATACCACGCTTAACTAACTCAGGGAAAACGTCAGCAGCATTGCCTAAAAGACCTACCGAAATCGCTTCTCCTTTTTCATTTGCTTCAAAGATGATTGCTAATGCTTCATCTAATGTTTTTGCTTTCTTATCAACGTAGCGAGTATTAATACGGAAATCGATACGAGTCTCATCACATTCAACCACTAATGCTGAGAAACCAGCCATGGTTGCTGCTAGTGGTTGAGCTCCACCCATGCCGCCTAAACCACCAGTAAGTACCCACTTGCCTTTAGCGCTGCCACCAAAGTGTTGGTTTGCCATAGCAACAAATGTTTCGTAAGTGCCTTGAACAATACCTTGTGAGCCAATATAAATCCAAGAGCCTGCAGTCATTTGGCCGTACATCATCAGGCCTTTTTTATCTAACTCGTTAAAATGCTCCCAATTAGCCCAATTAGGTACTAGGTTAGAGTTAGCAATTAATACGCGCGGTGCATTTTCGTGAGTTTTAAATACGCCAACAGGTTTACCTGATTGCACCATTAAGGTTTCATCATTTTCAAGGCGGTTTAACACTTCAATAATTTTGTCGTAACATTCCCAGTTACGTGCTGCACGACCTATGCCGCCATATACCACTAACGATTGTGGATGTTCAGCAACTTCAGGATCTAAGTTGTTCATTAACATACGTTTAGCGGCTTCAGTTAACCAACTTTTTGCGGTGATTTCAGTACCGCGGTCAGCGCGAATTACGCGTGAAGTGTCTAAGCGTGGGTCTATGTTAGTTGTCATCGTTTTTCCTCATGGTACAAATACTCAGCATTTAAAGACGTATAAGTGCAATAAAAAAGAGTATGTAAACTATAGTTGTAAAAATAAAATTCGCGGTATTACTTACTCGATAATACTAAGAGCAAGTAAGCAAACATGCTTAAAATTTAAGGTGGCTGCCTAAACGGTATTTATCACCAGGTGATGTCAAAATTGCGACACTAACGACACCTTGTTTCGACCAAGTACGGCGTTTAACTTGTAAACAAGGCGTAGTTGATTGTATGTCTAATTGTTGGCAAATTTCATCACTTGCGAGAATGGCTTCTATTTCGTGGGTTGCTTCAGTTAAGGGAGCAACCGATGAAAGATATTCATGTGGGGTGATTTGTGTGAAGTTTTGTAATAAATAATCAGGCACTAAACTGACATTGACAAAACGTTGTTCTAATTGAATCGCATCATCATTCTCATAATGTAATATCTCAGAATAAAAAACATCTTCGTTATTTTTCAAGTTGAGTAAAATAGCTATTTCATCAGTAACGGCAGTAGAATTTAATAATAATTGCTTAGCTTTATGTTGATGACCACGATCACTAATTTCATCACTAATATTGCGAATTTCTAGCAAGGATGATTGTGACTTAAACGTTGCGACAAAAGTGCCAGCACCTTGAGAACGTACTAAAATACCTTGCTCAGTTAGTTCTTGTAGAGCACGTCTTGCCGTCATGCGGCTTACATCAAATTGCTGTGTAAGCTCGTTTTCAGAAGGTACTTTTGCATTTTGCGGCCATTCACCTGACTCAATATGTTCACAAATATATTGCTTGATCATAGTATACTTGGCAGGCTTATCTTTTTTTGTTGCGCTGTTACTAGCATTGATAGTCATGATTAGTTTTGGCTTTGTTTGAACTTATTTATACGATCTCACATATTTAATAAAAAGGCAAGAGTTGTATATACAAGTTGCGATCGGCATAATTTCAAGTTAAAATTTAAAAGTAAAAGTTTTTCTATCAGCTGAGATTATTTTCAAGTTTTTATATCTATGAAGACTGGCTTATCATTTTCGCTTTCATCACTTTCTCCATAAGGTCGCGGCATGACACTCTTTAAGCACTGGCAAACTCTTTATATCAATGTAAATCTGGCGACTATGACTGATGGCAGTGAAAGTTACGGTGAAATATCTCAAGGTGCATTAGCAATTAGCGCAGGTAAAATTGCTTGGTTAGGTAAAGAAAGTGATTTACCTGAGCACTTTTCGGTAACAGATGAAGATATTGAAGTTATCGATTGCAAGGGACAATGGTTAACACCTGGTTTAATCGATTGTCATACACACCTAGTGTACGGCGGCAACCGTGCCAATGAATTTGAAATGCGTTTACAAGGTAAAAGCTACCAAGAAATTGCTAATGCGGGCGGCGGGATTGTCTCAACAGTTACCGCGACGCGAAAGGCAAGTGAACAAGAGTTACTTGCCAGCGCTTTACCGCGTTTAACCGCTTTACATCAGCAAGGTGTTACTACGGTTGAAATTAAGTCAGGTTATGGCTTAGATACGATAAACGAAATCAAAATGCTAAAAGTAGCGGGCTTATTAGCTGATGAACTGCCTGTTACAATTAAACGTACTTTTCTGGGGGCGCACGCTTTACCGATAGAATACAAAGATAATGCCGAAGGTTACCTTGATGTTGTTTGCGAAGAAATGTTGCCACAAGTGGTGAGTGAAAACTTAGCTGATGCCGTTGACGTATTTTGTGAAGGCATAGGGTTTAGCCTTGCACAAACCAAACGTGTTTTTGATGCCGCGCAATCCCATAACTTACCTATTAAAGTTCATGCTGAGCAATTATCTAACTTAGGTGCTTCTGAATTGGCAGCTAATTATAATGCTTTGTCCTCTGATCATATTGAGTTCCTAGATGAAGCGGGTATTAAAGCGATGAAAAAATCGGGCATGACTGCCGTATTATTACCCGGAGCTTTTTACTTCCTACGTGAAACCCAATTACCACCGATAGAACTGCTTCGTAAACATCAAGTACCTATGGCAGTCGCTACGGATGCAAACCCTGGCACTTCCCCTATTCATAATATCCACCTAATGCTTAATATGGCCTGCACCTTGTTTAGATTAACACCGTCTGAAGCATTGGCAGGTATCACCTGTTATGGCGCTAAAGCCTTAGGATTAAGTGAAAGCAAAGGGCAGATGGCAGTTGGTTATGATGCTGATATTGCGTTATGGAATATTAATCAACCGGCAGAGCTTTGTTATCAGTTTGGGGTAAATCCATTGAGTCGTTTAATTCAAAATGGACAGCAAGTATTGAGGAATGAGAGTGCGTAAGAGCGCTAAGTTATATACCCGTTCCACTTGAAGATGCAGGATTCAGCTGGAATTAGAAACGCCTTTAAGCAAGGCATTGATTGAAGAGAATGGTTACTCAGGAGAATATGCTCCTGCATTCTCTAATAAGCTGCATCCAGTAGCGTCCTTGTCGAAATCAATAACGCAGCATAAAGCGTTTCTAAACCCGCCCTTGGGGAAGGCTGAGCAAATAATGTTCTGCGTTACATTTCTTTTTAAGGGAATAACCCGTAATAAAAAAATGGGCCTTGATTATGAATCGCTCAGACTTCCTGAAACGAGCATCTTCAAGTAGAGCAGGTATAAGTATTGTAATGCAGTACTCATGACGAAATCAGGTTAATAACCAGGTTGGTGTTAGCCTGACTTTTCTTCGCTGAGTATACTAAAAAATAGCGTGAAAAGTGTGCAGCCCTTGAAATACCTCAATATATATGACAGTTCAGTTAAAATTAGCGAGCATTAAGGCAACGATTTTCCACCAAGACAAAACTGGTATACACTGCACGCTCAAGTGAAATTTGATAGGAGTAGATGGTGAGCCATCCTTTTCTTTTGCGCTCTGCGCTTTTACCTTATTGTGTCTATATTTCTTCATTGTTTTTTATCTCGTTGGCCTCTTGGTCGGTGGAAGCTTGTCCAAAAGAAAATACAACTTGTGTTCAAGTACAAGTTAAGAATGTAAAGAACAACCCTTTGCAAAATATGGTGGTGTATATTGAGCCGTTAATGGATCAAGTTTTACCACAACGGAGTAAAACAGTTGAAATTAGTCAGCATAGTAAATCCTTTATTCCCTATATAAGCGTTAGTCAAAGTACCTCTGCGGTCAACTTTGTAAATAAAGATGATATTACTCACCATATTTACTCAGCCGATAGTGAAAACAAATTCTCCTTTAAAATACGTGCAGGTAAAACTGACTCAACAGCACAATTCAATCACGCTGCTGAAATTGCTATGGGCTGTAATATTCACGATTGGATGAGTGGTTACCTTTTAGTCGTAGACACGCCTTATTTTGCTAAAACGGATGAACAAGGGCTCGCTAGTTTTACGCTAAGTGAATTAGGAAAATATCGCGTTGTGGTATGGCACCCTCAAATGCGAGCAGAGAATAATCGAATGATTATAGAAAAGGATCTTTCAGCCGGTGACATCATTACTTTGACTTTACAGAAAAATATGGATGATATTCCTGTCCAAAAAAGTGATGATGATTTTGATTTTCTTTCCGATTATTAGTATAAAAAAAATAAGAAGTTAATGAATGAAGAGTTTACAAAATAAAATATTTTTATTGTTTGTCATACTGTTATTAATGGTTCAAGCCATTGCTTTTTGGACCCTATATAGCGAAAAGAAAAATCAAGAAGCGGCAGAAATTAATAACCGTTTAACGACAGCAAAAACCATTTTTACTGAGTTATTTGATCGCAGACTGACCTATTTATCTACTTTTGCTGAAACAGTAGCGAAAGATTATGGTTTAAAAGAAGTCTTTAATGAGGATACTCGCAGTTTATTATTTGCGTTAAATAATCATAGAAAACGTATTGATGCTGATTTGGCCATGACCATCTCTTCAGCAGGGATCATCAATGGACAATTACAACGTCATTTTGTAAACGGTAAAGGTAAAATTCGACAAGGCGCTGAACGAAACAGTGCCTTTCGTTTCAGTGAATGGCTTGAAACCGGTCAAGCAGCGCATTTATATATGATTGATGATGCACTTTATCAATTGAGTTTATCGCCAGTTACTGTGGGTGCTAAAACGTTAGGATGGATCGCTTTTGGTTTTGAAATAGATGAGCGATTAGCGGATGAATTTAAAAATATTACTGGTTTAAATACCGATTTTATTATCAAAAATGAAGGTGCGTGGCAGTTGATTTCAGTTGTCCAGAGTAGTGAAAACAATGAAAGTTACGATAAGTTACTAGAGTTGGCGGTGCAGGTTATTGAAAATAAAGCCCCCGATCAATATATCGCTACTCACTCATTAATCACCGAATTTGATGACCAAGAATTCGGTGTTGCCATGCATGGTTTACGAGCTAATTTTGTCGCCTTATTGCAAGAACAGTGGTGGAAGTTTTTATTCCTAGCAGCGTTAACCCTATTGTTGTCACTTACTAGTGCTTATTTTATTGCGGGCTCTATTAGTAAGCCGATTAAACGCTTGGTTGCTCAAGCTAAAGTAATCGCTAGCGGAGATTATCAGCAAAAAGTTACGTTAAAAGATAACAATGAAATAGGGCAACTTGCAGACGAATTTAATCAAATGCAAGCTGCGGTATTACAGCGTGAAGAAGCGATTACTCATCGTGCAGATCATGATCCATTAACGGATTTACCCAACCGAAACAAACTCAATAAAACCCTAAAAAAACTCATAGAACAACAGAAAAATTTTCTAGTTTTACATTTAAATCTTAGTCGTTTGAAAGATGTTAACGATACATTGGGTCATGATGTAGGTGATGAAGTTATTAAAGAACTTGCAAGTCGTTTACATAATCTTTGTCAAATGAATAGTTTTAACGCCTTGGCACATTTAGGAGCAGATGAATTTATTTTATTGGTAGAACATTTGAAGGTCGATGAAGCTATTTATCAGCTAAGAGCTGAGCTTGAACCAATATTTGATTATCAGGGCATTAGCTTACAGCTGCAAGTTAGGATTGGCGTAGCAGCGTATCCTGAGCATGCTGTTGATGATAAATCATTATTACAAATGGCAGATACGGCGCTAAACAGTACAAGAGAGAAGAGGAAGTTAGTACAAATATACCATCCTGATCTTGATGTTAATACGGTTGAGCGTTTAAGTTTGATTAACGATTTGAAACAAGCTATTCCGGCAGGTGAGTTGGAATTACACTTTCAACCTAAAATGTGTTTAAAAACTAAAACGGTAACTCACGCCGAAGCATTAGTTCGCTGGCAGCACCCTACATTAGGCATGGTGCCTCCTGATAATTTTATTCACATTGCAGAACAAACAGGTCAAATTAAGGCGTTAACACGTTGGGTATTTATTACCGCATTGGACCAATATAATGCTTGGCAAGAACAGGGTATTGATTTGAATATAGCGATAAATGTTTCTGCAGAAAATTTAAAAGAGAACGATTTTCATCACTTTATCTGTCAGTCAATTATGGCGGCCAAGGTACCTGCAGAAAAAATTACGCTGGAAGTGACCGAGAGCTCTGTAGTAGAAGACCCTGAGGCGGCAATTAAATTATTGGCAGAATTTAAAGATTACGGTATGAAAATATCGATCGATGATTACGGCACGGGTTATTCATCATTAGCACAATTGAAACAATTGCCAGTACATGAATTAAAAATAGATAAATCATTTATTCAACACCTTGAACATGATGAAGATGATCAAATTATAGTGCGCTCCACAATTGAACTTGCTCATAATATGGGACTGCACGTGGTTGCTGAGGGAATAGAAGATGAATTTGCGTTAAATTGGTTAGCAGCTCATGGCTGTGAACTTGCGCAGGGTTATTATATCAGTAAACCAAAACCGGCAGTTGAGTTAACTCCATGGCTGTTAGCACAGTTAACTATTCAAGATGTTGAGGAAAAGGTTTGATTAAAACAGGCATAATGCTTTGCCAGTTTTTGGTTTTATTATTCTATTTTCCATTACACATGGCTCGAGCGGCTGAATATACTGCGCATGGCATTGTAGACTTTAGAGTTAGTTACATTGACTCTTTGGATAAAGGTTACCTTACTAGCGGACAAGGTAAGCTTGGCTTAGGTGATGGTCTACATTTCTCAGTGGCGCAGATTGGCGCAGATTTATCGGTATCTTGGGAAAATGGTCTCAGTGCCCATGGCGTCGTTAATGCTTATCCTAAAGCTAGCGGTGATGGTGAAAGCACTGTTTTAGGATTTACTGAAGCCTATCTAAAATATCGCTCACTACCCACTAGCTCAGGTTATCGCTTTCAAACTAAAGTGGGTATCTTCTATCCAGAAATCTCCCTTGAAAATAATGCTTACGCTTGGGCAAGTAAAGACACCTTAGATTCATCAACAATAAATACCTGGCTTGGTGAAGAAATTCGAGTATTGGGCTCAGAGTTTAAAGTGACTCGTTTAGGGCGAATGAACAATAATAAATATGATCTATCACTTTCAGCGACGGCCTTTATCAATAATGATCCCGCAGGCGCTTTATTAGCTTGGCATGGTTGGACAATAAGTAACAGACAAACGCTTTGGACAGAGCAACGTGCTTTTCCATGGTTTCCAGCTCGTGCTGACGGGCAGGCATTAGCAGGGCAAGCAGATAAATCTGACCCTTTTTTCGAGCTAGACCACCGTGTAGGATTCCACGTACGAGGAGAATGGAAACTAAGAGGAAAGGGTGAAATATCTGCGGGTTATTATGATAACAGAGCAACCCCTTATAAAGTCATTGATGGACAGTACGGTTGGCGAACACGCTTTTATCACTTAGGTGCTCGTTGGCGTTTTAGTAAAAACTTATCGTTAACTGCGCAGTATCTATCAGGTGATACCTTGATGCAAAGCGAAAGTCAGGTGGATGTAGTCAACAATGACTATGCCAGTGCCTTTGTCGCGCTACATTATAATTGGCAAGCCATTGTTGCGAATAGAAAGCATAAAAGTACTTTGCGAGTTGAAGATTTTTCGGTGACAGATAATGATGATACTTGGGGCGATAATAATAATGAACAAGGTCAAGCCCTGACATTAAATCACAGTTATCGTTTGAGTAAGCCATGGTTTTTATCAGCAGAGTTTACCATTATTGATAGCCACAGGCCTGCTCGATACTATACTGCTGAGCCGGTTGACCTAATCGAAAAACAATTTCAATTAGCTGCCCGTTATTTTTTCTAAGTTTAGATGAGTACCTCACACATTTAAATGGTTTAAATACCCAATAACATCGTGCTTATTTGGCAATACCGTTTAAATGGGCAATATGGCTTTTGGCTTTTGTTGGGTAATTAGAAAATATACCATCGACACCTAAATGTTTCATGGCATTGATATCTTCTAATTCATCGACCGTATAGACAAATACTTTTAAGCCGCGTTTGTGAGCATCAGCGACAAAATGCTCACTAATGAAGTCGACATCAAGGTGAACAGAATAAGCATTTAGTTGTTCGGCAAATTTTGCATAGTCTAACGGGTAACATGCCGTAAGAGCGCCGATAGCAAAATCACTTCGCTGTTGCTGTATGGCATGTAATAACCTGTGATTAAAAGATGAAAATAAAACATCATTACTCAATAGCTCAGTTGTCTTGATAGCGTCATCAATACAGGAAAATAATAACGTTAAATTTCTCACTGCTTTTAATTCAATATTGATAGTGCATTTTCCGGCAATCAACTTTAATACTTCGTCTAAGGTTGGAATAACTTCACCGTCACCTGCATCTAAGCTGCGTAAATACTGATAATCATAGTTAAAAATTTGCCCCTGGCCTGATGTGGTTCTGTGCAGCCATCGGTCATGAATAACAAATAATTTACCGTCAACTTCATGAATATCTATTTCAATACCATCTACTTCAGCTTCTAATGCTGTACGAATGGATCGTAGCGTGTTTTCTGGTGCAACTCCGCTAGCGCCTCTGTGTGCAAAAATTAACATAGTTATACCTATTCCATTAAATTTATTCCCAACTCAGAGCTATGTCAGAGAAGCCAGAACAAATAAAATTTGTGCTGGTATAGTCATTCTATATCTAACAAATTTGTGAAGTTATTGCTTTTCTGACAAGCTCCCAAGGGCGAGTACCTAATAAAAGGTAAAGGTTTACATACATCGTTATTGATTTTGAGAAGGACGCTACATGGATGTAGCTTCTTAGAGAAAGCAGGAGCATATTCTCCTGAATAACCATTCTCTTCAATCAATGCTTTGCCTCTAAGCCTTTTAATTCTCGCTGAGTGAGAAATAACCTAATGGACTTGGTATGAATTAAATATGATTAATACATTAGTGTTGGTTTTAAGTATAATACCGAGTAACGAGATTGTACTAAAATAAAATGAGCAGCGACAAATTGACCACTTCGACTCCCCCAAAACGTTTAAATAAATACATTAGTGATTCTGGTTTTTGTTCGCGCCGTAGTGCCGATAAAATGATAGAAGCCAATCGGGTAACCATCAATGATAAAGTGCCAGAGCTTGGTACTAAAGTGTTGGCGGGCGATGTCGTTAAAGTAGATGGATACGATATTGCTCCAATTAGTGATGACAAATCGGATCGTATTTATATCGCTTATAACAAACCTATTGGTATTACCTGTACCACTGAAAAACATGTGCGCGGAAATATTATTGATGCCATCGGTCATAAAAAACGTATTTTTCCGATCGGTCGATTAGATAAACCATCGGAAGGTTTGATATTTCTCACCAGTGATGGCGATATTGTTAATAAAATTTTACGCGCGGAAAATGCTCACGACAAAGAATATATTGTCACCGTTGATAAACCTATTAGTGAACGCTTCATCGAGAGAATGTCTCGTGGCGTACCTATTTTAGGGACTATTACCAAACCTTGTATCGTGCAAGTTAAAAGCCGTTTTGAGTTTACCATTATCCTTACTCAAGGTCTTAATCGTCAAATTCGCCGTATGTGTGAATATCTCGATTATGAGGTTTTAAAATTAAAACGCTCACGTATTATGAAAGTTGAGTTAGGGGATTTAACACCGGGGCAATGGCGAGAATTAACGATAACTGAAATGGCCGAAATTAACCAAGCGGTTGAAGGCTCTAGTAAAACGGCTATTAATACAGCTCAGCCTAAACAGACGACTTCAAGCATGAATGACCTTGAAGAGCTATCGGCCTCATTAAATAATGCAGATAATAAAAGTGAATCGAAAACTGAGCCAAATACAGCTGCAGAAACATCTTCTAGTAAAGAGGAAGATGAAAAAGATGTTTGGCCTTATAACAGCCATAAAACAAAAGACTAAATCAGTTCAATTAAACGCTTCTTACTGATTATTACAAAAAAACTTACATAGTGTGACTATGTAAGTTTCTTTTTTATTACCATTTCGCATAAACAAGTTATCACTAAGTAAACACTTGCTTATGCGTATAACGTCAATAACTAGTCTTTGTTGATGCCCACTAGAGCACCTGAAAGTTCAGTTATTACTTGGCTATCTTCTATGGTTGAAGGTATTTCAATTTCTTGCCCATCAATCATTTGTCTAAGGGTTTTACGTAAAATTTTGCCAGAACGCGTTTTTGGCAATCTATCAATGATCAGTAGTTTTTTCAATGATGCTATTGCGCCAATATCATTACGAATGCTTTGTTTTAATTCGCTAATGAGATCTTCATCACTGGTGGTAATACCATTTTTTATGACGACTAACCCAAGAGGTACTTGCCCTTTTAGTGCATCGTGAATGCCGACAACAGCACATTCTGCTACCGCTGGATGACCCGATAAAACCTCTTCCATCTCACCGGTTGATAAACGATGCCCAGCAACATTGATAACATCATCAATGCGACCCATGATGAAAAGATAACCTTCTTCATCAATATAGCCACCGTCTCCCGACGTATAATAGCCAGGATGATTTGATAAATACCCTGATACTAAACGCTCAGAATCGCGATATATAGTGGCTAAACAGCCAGGAGGAAGTGGTAGCTTTATGGCGACACTACCTTGCTGTCCAGCAGGGACTTGCTGACCATCGCCATCAAGAATTTGTACATCAAATCCTGCGATTGGAAAACCAGCAGAGCCAGCTTTTGTTGCTACTATATTGCCAGAGCCGTCATCTAATGGCGTGCTGGCAATTGCCCAACCTGTTTCTGTTTGCCACCAATGATCTATTACTGGTAGTTGTGTTTTTTCTTTAAGCCAATGATAGGTTGCTGGATCTAAACGTTCTCCTGCGAGGAATAAACGTTTCAATGATGAGAGGTCGTAATCTTTTAATAAGTCACCTTCTGGATCTTCTTTTCCGATAGCACGAAAAGCGGTAGGTGCTGAAAATAAAGCGTTAACTTTATACTCAGCACAAACACGCCAAAAAGCACCAGCATCAGGTGTTCTAATCGGCTTTCCTTCATAAACAATAGTGGTACAACCTGCCATTAAAGTACCGTAAATAATGTAAGAATGACCAACAACCCAACCAACGTCCGAGGCAGCCCAGAAGGTATCTCCTTTTTGCATGCCATAGATGTTTTTCATGCTATAAAGCATTGCGACAGCATGACCGCCATTATCTCTTACCACACCTTTTGGTTTGCCTGTGGTACCTGAGGTATACAAAATATAGAGTGGGTCGGTGCTTTTAACGGGTACAGGAGGAATTTCAACAGCAACATCCATTTGTTCCTGCCAGTCAAGATCTCTGTTCGGTACTAACTGTGCTTGAACTTCTTCTCTTTGGTAAATGATGCAATTTTTTGGCTTATGATTAGCGATTTCGATAGCTTGATCAATTAATGGTTTATAAGGAATAACTTTGGCTATTTCAACACCACAGCTAGCACCAACAATAACTTTTGGCTCTGCATCATTGATACGTACTGCAAGTTCATTGGCAGCAAAACCACCAAAAACGACGGAATGAATTGCACCTAATCGAGCACATGCCAGCATTGCTATAGCGGCTTGTGGGATCATTGGCATATAAATTAATACACGATCGCCTTTAGTAACATCCTGTGATCTGAGTACATCAGCAAATTTTGCCACTAGACTGGTCAGTTCAAGATAACTAAATTTTTGTTTTTTTCCGGTAACCGGCGAGTCATATATCAGTGCCGTTTGAGCACCTCGGCCTTGTTCAACATGATAATCCAACGCAAGATAGCAAGAGTTCAATTCGCCATCGGCAAACCAATCATGCCAAGAATCAGTGTTTGTCGACAATATCGTTTGAGGTTTTTTGTACCAAGCAACTAGTTCAGACTGCTCTTTCCAGTAACTCTCGGGTGAATTGATTGCTAATTCTTGTTGTTCAATGTGTTTCATTATATTGGCCTTGTAGATAACTCGGATATACATACATTAAAACTGTCGACAAAATTAACCAATTAGACCTTAGGCTAATACCCAAATAAATAGGGTGATTTACTTAATTTATTGTTTATTGTTATTTGATTGTTATTTAATGTTTATCGATAAGAAATAGCTTTATATCATTCGCTTTTGTTTGTGGTTAAATTGTTTTAAATACTTTTAAAATAAAATAATGCTAATCAGTTATAATATTGTTTTAGATGCGTATGTCGACAATTTGTCATCTTAAAGCATAAAAGGTAGAAGAAGACATAGCGTTAATACAGCGACTGTTTTATGCTATATCCTGCTTTTATTCATTCTGTTAGTAGTAATCTTAGCCGCAGTTTTTTGCATTATCTAGTAGCAGAGTGTGGTTATCACGACAATAATTTGCTCTTTTCAGTGATATGCATGGTATTGAGTTGTGCCAGTGATATCAGTGTCTTTATTGCTGCTCTAAAGTTTATTAACTTTTACTCGTAACGGGTATATATCTTTTATTGATTTGTTATTTATTACGTCGGATAGTTTTAAGCAAGCTATCCATTTTGATCATAAACAGAGGTTGATGGTGTCATTATGGCTATAATTATCACGTTAGATATCATGCTTGCAAAACGTAAAATGAAATTAAAAACGTTGGCAGAGAGGGTAGGGGTTACCGCGCAGAATTTATCAATCTTAAAAAATGATAAAGCGCGTGCTATTCGTTTTGATACGCTAAATAAATTGTGTAAAGTGCTAGATTGTCAGCCGGGAGATATTTTAACCTATGAGGTAGACAAGGTTGAAGAGTAGGAATACTACTCTTTCTTAGTCGCTCTTAGTAAAAGACACTCACATCATTTGAGCTTAGCTTACTTATTTCTCACTGACATTTGATAATGGACGGCATCAAAATCACCAATGGGATCTTCATGTAAATAAGCTCTGACAAAGTGCATGCCCATTTTTTTCATCACGCCAACCGAAGCTAGATTGTCAGCTACGGCTAGTGCAGAAACATGAGTAACATCGGTATTGGCAACTACAGCATCTCTTATCGCTATTGCCGCTTCTGTAGCGTAACCTTTTCCCCAAGTACTTTGGAAAAATCGCCAACCTAACTCTAAATCCTTAGTATTGGGTGACTCAGTAAAAAATGACATCGGACGGATCAATACCCAACCTAAATACTCATCAGTTACTTTATTTGATACTTGCCAAATTCCCCAGCCTAATTCGCTATTCCGGTATTTGTTCATTCTTGGAATAAATACGCTGTTAACCTGCTCTATGCTGGTGGGGTTACCGCCATTAAGAAACTTCATCACTGTTGGATCTTGATCTATCTCCCATAATTCTTGGGCATCTTTAGAATCCATTAATCTAAACTTTAGTCGTTCACTATTTTTGATGTGCATAAAATTCCTATTAAAAGAAGGAGATAAGTGAAGCATAACGCATTCTTTTATGCGTTATGCTGCGTGCCGTAATCGTTATTAAAGTTACGGCTTTATTTTGACGCTAATAAAGGTTTTAAAAATCGCGCTGTATGTGACGTTTTATGCTTGGCAACTTGTTCAGGAGTACCTGTTACTAAAATTTCACCGCCACCTGCGCCGCCTTCAGGACCTAAGTCGATAACCCAATCGGCTGTTTTGACAACATCTAAGTTATGCTCAATCACCACAATCGTATTGCCATGATCACGCAAGCGATGAATAACGTTTAATAATTGTTTTATATCGTGGAAATGCAAACCTGTGGTTGGCTCATCTAAAATATACAACGTTTTGCCGGTATCTCTTTTTGATAACTCTTTTGATAACTTGACTCGTTGTGCTTCACCGCCCGATAGAGTGATTGCTGACTGCCCTAGTTTGATATAGCCTAAACCAACATCGAGTAAGGTTTGCAACTTACGATTAATCGCAGGAATAGCTTTGAAAAAGTCAAAAGCATCTTCAATGGTTAAGTCTAATACTTGATGAATATTTTTACCTTTGTATAAAACTTCTAACGTTTCGCGGTTATAACGTTTACTTTTACATACATCACACGGTACATAAACATCAGGTAAAAAGTGCATTTCTACCTTGATCATGCCGTCACCTTGACAGGCTTCACAACGTCCACCTTTAACATTAAAGCTAAATCGTCCTGCTTTATAACCTCGAGAACGTGACTCTTGTGTCGCAGAGAAAATATCGCGCACGGCCGTAAATATGCCAGTGTATGTCGCGGGATTTGAGCGTGGGGTTCGGCCTATTGGACTTTGATCAATCTCGATAACTTTATCTAATAGTTCTAAACCATGAATGCTTTTGTAAGGAGCTGGTTCATCAACCGTTGCACCATTAAGCTCGATATGCGCTAATTTATATAACGTATCGTTAATAAGTGTGGATTTACCTGAGCCCGACACGCCAGTTACACAGGTCATTAAACCGGTAGGAATGACTAAGTCGACATTTTTTAAATTATTACCGGTAGCGCCTTTGAGCTTAACGACATTCTTTTTATCAAAAGCATGACGCTGTTTAGGTATTTCAATTCGTTCTACGCCAGAAAGGTATTTCCCCGTTAAAGACTCTTTACAATTGAGTATGTCATCCACGGTGCCTTGCGCGATAATTTCACCGCCATGTACACCAGCGCCTGGGCCAATATCCACCACAAAATCTGCCGCGCGAATAGCATCTTCATCATGTTCAACCACAATAACGGTATTACCTAAATCACGGAGATGTATCAAGGTGCCAAGTAAGCGTTCATTATCACGTTGATGAAGGCCAATAGAGGGTTCATCTAAAACATACATGACACCAACCAAACCTGCGCCGATTTGACTAGCAAGACGTATTCGCTGTGCTTCACCGCCAGATAGGGTGTTTGCGCCACGTGACAAATTGAGATAATTAAGGCCAACGTTCACTAAAAATCCTAAACGTTCGTTTACTTCTTTTAATATTTTTTCAGCAACTTGTGCTTTCTGGCCTGTGAGGGTTAAACCTTGAAAAAACTTGAGGGCATCACTAATGGAAAATTCAGCCACGACAGTGAGTGGTGTATCTTCGATAAAAACATTGCGAGCTTCTAAGCGTAATCGACTACCATTACAATCCGGACAATGTTGTGAATTAAGGTATTTTCCTAGCTCTTCACGTACCGAATTTGACTCCGTTTCTTTATAACGGCGTTGCATATTATTGATGATGCCTTCAAAAGGATGCTTACGCACCACAACATCACCACGGTCGTTCATGTATTTAAATTCAATTTCTTGCTCATCACTACCATAAAGCACAACTTTTTGGGCTTTAGCGGATAACTTATTAAACGGTTTATCAACGGGGAATTTATAATGATCGGCAAGGGCTTGCAGCATTTGAAAGTAATAAAAATTACGTTTATCCCAGCCACGAACTGCGCCGCCGGCAAGACTTAACTCTGCATTGGCAATAACGCGAGAGCTATCAAAGTACTGTTCAATACCTAAACCATCACAGGTTTGACAAGCACCAGCAGGATTATTAAAAGAGAACAAACGTGGCTCTAACTCTTGCATGCTGTAACCACAATGTGGACACGCAAAGTTAGCTGAGAAAATAAGTTCTTCACGGTCCGGCTCATCCATAAAAGCGACTTTGGCAGTCCCAGAAGTTAACGTTAAGGTCGTTTCAAAAGATTCTGAAAGTCGTAATTGAATATCTTCACGCACTTTTATACGGTCAACGACAACTTCTATAGTGTGTTTTTTATGTAATTCTAACGGTGGTGGATCAGATAAGTCACAAACTTCCCCGTCAATACGCGCACGAATAAAGCCTTGGGCAGCTAAGTTATCAAGAAGCTTTACATGTTCGCCTTTACGGTCTTGTATAATAGGCGCGAGTAGCATCACTTTTGTGCCTTCTTCAAGTTCTAAAACTTTATCAACCATTTGTGAAACTGTTTGTGCCGCTAGTGCTTGACCATGCTCTGGACAACGAGGCTCACCAACTCTGGCATAAAGCAAACGCAAATAATCGTATATCTCAGTGATGGTACCTACGGTTGAGCGCGGGTTGTGAGATGTTGACTTTTGCTCGATGGAGATAGCGGGCGATAAACCTTCAATATGATCAACATCAGGCTTTTCCATTAAAGATAAAAATTGACGCGCATAAGCTGAAAGCGATTCTACATAACGACGTTGTCCCTCAGCGTAGAGTGTATCAAAGGCAAGAGAAGATTTTCCTGAACCAGAAAGGCCGGTAATGACCACGAGTTTATCTCGAGGTATAGTTAAACTAATGTCTTTGAGGTTGTGTGTGCGAGCCCCTCTGACTTCAATATTCTTCATGCGTTTTTAACTCAAATAGCGATAAAATAGAACCGACGATTATGTCATAGAATTTACAGTATAAAAACTAATCTAGGGCATAATATGAAAATTAAACTGTTTATTTTTACAGTGTTCTGTTGGCACTGTAGGAAAGGAAAAAATGGTACTACCAAGCACATTAATAAATCGACCAATTAGCGAGAATTAAAAGGTTTAGAGGCAAGGTATTGATTGAATAAAATGGCTATTCAGGAGAATGTTCTCAGGATAATTGCTCCTGCATTATCTAATAAGGTACTTCCTGTACCGTCAGCATTCTCTAAGAAGCTACATCCATGTAGCGTCCTTGTCGAAACCAATAACGATGAATAAAACGTTTATAATTCCAGCTGAATTAAGCATATTGAGATTGTTTGGGTATTGCGCTTAACACCTTGTTTTCATTGTGGGGATTTTGTTGTGCTTCTTGGCGTGGTAAACTACTCGCAATTTTTTCCGATTTCTTCATCTATTTTTAGGTTTCAGCAACGTTATGAGTGTTTCAGGTTTAAACCGTATTGAGAAAAAAGCCGCCTTTTCCTTAGCCAGTGTCTTTGGCGTGCGCATGTTAGGCTTGTTCATGATCTTACCCGTATTCGCCATTTATGGTGAACAACTAACGGGTTATAGTCCCATTTGGTTAGGATTAGCCATTGGTGCCTATGGATTAACGCAAGCTTTATTGCAAATCCCTATGGGCATTCTTTCGGATCAATATGGCAGGAAACCGGTAATTCTTGCCGGCTTAGTGGTCTTTCTCATCGGTAGTATTGTTGCGGCAATGTCTGACACTATTTATGGTGTTGTACTCGGTCGAGCAATTCAAGGTATGGGTGCTATTGCTAGTGCAATACTTGCTTTAGCTGCTGATTTAAGTCGAGAAGAACAGCGACCTAAAGTCATGGCAACCATTGGTATGTTTATCGGTTTATCATTTACCTTTGCTATGATTTTAGGACCAATAGTTGCTGATGCCTTTGGTTTAAGTGGCTTATTTTGGTTTACAGGGCTATTGACTCTCTTTGCCATGGCGATGATTCAATTTATGGTGCCAAACTCAGTGAATAAAGCACCTCGTGGCGATAACGTTGCCTTGCCTGAGCAAATTACTCGTTTGATTCGCCACCCACAATTATCCCGTTTAAATTGGGGCGTTTTCATTCTACATATGACACTGACGGCCTGTTTTATTACTTTGCCTAAACAGTTTGTAGCTAGTGGTTTATCTCTTGAAGACCATTGGCAAATTTACTTACCTACTTTATTAGGTTCTTTCTTTTTAATGGTGCCATTTATGATTTTTGCCATTAAAAAACAGAAAGAAAAACCCATGTTTAGTGCGGCTATTACACTATTGGCCATCGCTTTATTTTTACTTTGGTTATTACCGAGTGGTTTCTGGAGCCTAGTGCTGTCAGTTGTAATATTTTTCACTGCATTTAACTATTTAGAGGCAACCATGCCGTCAATTTTATCACGTATAGCACCTGCTGGCGTTAAGGGTAGTGCTATGGGGATATATTCAAGCAGTCAGTTTTTAGGTGCTTTTGTTGGTGGTATTCTGGGTGGTTTTATAGCGAGCCAATATGGCGAGCAAACCATCTTCTTAGTGATGACAATAGTAACGGTTATCTGGTTGGGATTAAGCTTTGGTATGCAGTCATTGAAAAAATCAAAAAGCTTTAGTTTTGCCACCAATATTACCTGTGAAGAAGAAGCTGATAAAATGGCCGACCAATTAATCAATATGCCCGGTGTTATCGAAGCAACCCTAGTGCACACCGAGGCAGTCGCTTATTTAAAGGTTGATGTTAAAACGGTGGATTTACTCGCCATTAAAGCGTTACTTCAAAGTTAGACTACAGAAATAATCCTCTGCTGAAGGTGTTCGCGATACCTGAATTTTATACGACTATCAGCGAGCATCTCTCAGCAATATATTAAAAGCACGCTAAACTAAAGTTTATCTTAAACAATTTAGCGGTGACTATTATGTCTGAACACCACACTTACAAAAAAATTGAAATGGTTGGCTCATCTAAAAATAGTATTGAAGATGCTATTGAAAATGCCTTGGCAGAGTGTAACAAATCAATCAATAATATGGATTGGTTTGAGGTCATAGAAACCCGAGGTCATATAGTTAATGGTGCTGTCGGCCATTACCAAGTTACCTTGAAAATTGGCTTTAAAATAGCGTCAAGTTAACTGGATTTTACTAAATTTTGCATTTTTAGTTTATTTTAGCGTAACGATGTAATCTTCAAGTTTATTGCTACCGAGCATGACTTCTATATCATCATCTAGCTGTTTACCTATTAATGCTATTCCCATAGGTGATTGCGGTGTTATCACCGTGATATTTTGTTGAGCTAGCTGACAGCGAAACCCTCCGGCAGCAGGCCCTATAAAGAACCAATGGTTGGTGTCTGAATCAGTGGATAATTGTACCAGGGCGCCTAAAGCGATATAGCTCTCGCTATTGAATTCAATTAGTTCAAGCGCTTTATAGGCATCGATAGCGTGCTGGAACTCAATCACTCGCTTAGACTGTCCTTCAGCCAAATAACTCGCCTCTATCGCTAGCGTATCATATTGTGTTTCAGCAACACTTTGATCATCAACCGCAGCGGCATGAGCTTCGTTTGCAGCATCAATAGCTTGTTGCAGCTGTTTCGAGAGTGCAGTGACAACAAGGTCAGCTAGCTGTTTCTTATTAGGCATATAGTCTTATGTAATCGTTATTTTAAATGTTTGTGGTATGCAGAGATCGTTATTTCGTTAGCTCAGTTTTAGCGAGGCGATTTTATCATAATACCAAACGGATTAATGTATTTGTCAGCTTAGAGCTACATTAGCGAGCTTAAAACAAGCAAAATGAGTTGAACATAGTCACTCTATATTTCACTCATTTTGTGATGTTATCAGTTTGCTAATGAGCTTCCGAGGGACGAGTTTAAAAGGCTTACATGCGGCGTTATTGATTTTGACAAGGGAATAACCATTCTCTTCAATCAATGCCTTGCCTCTAAGCCTTTTAATCCTCGCTAAGTGATCAATAAATTAGTCCGATTGGTATAACTTGTGTTTTTGTCTAAATGTCAGTAAATTAATAACACTATAACAACTGGTACGACCAATAGCAGAGCATAATTATGACAACAACTGCCTACCCACATTTATTAGCGCCACTAGACCTTGGCTTTACCCAATTAGCTAACCGTGTCCTTATGGGATCCATGCATACTGGCTTAGAAGAAGAGCGCGGTGGTTTTGCAAAATTAGCTGCATTCTATCAAGCAAGAGCGAAAGGCGGTGTGGGCTTGATCGTTACCGGTGGTGTTAGTCCTAATCTACGCGGCAGAATAGCACCGTTTGGTAGTGAGCTAAGTCATTTCTGGCAAGCAAATAAACACAAACAAGTAACAGACGCCGTTCATCAGTACCCAACTAAAATCTGCTTGCAATTATTACATACGGGTCGATACGCCTATCATCCTTTTGGTGTGGCCCCCAGTAAAATCAAATCACCTATTTCTCCTTTTACGCCTAAAGCAATGTCAGTGCGTCAAATTAAATCGACCATTAAAGATTATGCTTACTCAGCCAAGTTAGCGGCTAAAGCAGGCTATGATGGTGTGGAAATTATGGGCTCTGAAGGTTATTTAATTAACCAGTTTGCTTGTGTAAGAACAAATAAGCGTAACGATGAGTGGGGCGGTAGTATTGAAAACAGAATGCGCCTAGCTATTGAAACGATTAAAGCAGTACGCGCTAAAGTGGGCGAAAATTTTATCATCATCTTTCGTTTATCCATGTTGGATTTAGTTGAAGGTGGCAACAGTTGGGAAGAAGTTGTCACTATGGCAAAAGCGGTAGAGCAGGCTGGTGCCACACTGATTAATACTGGTATTGGTTGGCATGAAGCACGCGTTCCGACCATAGTTACTTCAGTACCTAGAGCTGCATTTACCTGGGTCACTGAAAAAATGAAAAAAGAAGTGTCTATACCCCTAATCACAACTAACAGAATTAATACGCCTGAAGTTGCTGAAGAAGTGTTAGCGACGGGGCAAGCTGATATGGTGTCAATGGCGAGACCTTTCTTGGCGGATGCCGACTTTGTTAATAAAGCCGCAGAAAATAAAGCCGATGAAATTAATACCTGCATTGGTTGTAACCAAGCGTGCTTAGATCACGTGTTTGCACAAAAGCGAGCCTCATGTTTAGTCAACCCAATGGCATGTTATGAAACAGAGCTTGTTATAGAAAAAGCTAAACAAGTTAAAAAATTAGCCGTGATAGGTGCCGGACCTGCGGGATTAGCTTTTAGTGTTTATGCTGCGGAGCGAGGACATCATGTTGAACTATTTGATAAAATTAGCGAGATAGGTGGCCAGTTTAATGTCGCTAAACAAGTACCTGGTAAAGAAGAATTTTTTGAGACATTACGCTATTTTAACAAACAGATAAGTTTGCTTGATATTAAGGTGCATCTTAACACTGAGCAAAGTGCAGAAAAATTACTCGCTGCTGGTTTTGATGAAGTGGTATTAGCAACAGGTATAAAACCAAGAAAGCTCGATATTAAAGGTTTAGAGGAAGGTTATACCAGTAATAAAGTACTTACATATTTACAAGTGCTGCGAGATAAAGTTGAGGTTGGTAACAAGGTCGCGATTATAGGTGCTGGCGGTATTGGCTTTGATGTAGCCACTTATTTATCAGAAAAATCATTAACTAATGACCCAGAAGCATGGCTTAAAAATTGGGGGGTTGATAAGCAATACCTGAAAAATGGGGCATTGCTAAGTAAACAAGATATACCTAAGCATGATCCGGCAAGGCATATTACTCTGATACAACGCAAAACGACTAAAGTGGGCAAAGGCTTGGGTAAAACATCAGGCTGGGTACATAGAGCCAATTTAGTAAAACAAGGCGTTACTATGTTGGCTGGCGCAAGTTATAAAGCCATTACTGAGGAAGGCTTAGTGATTGAAGTTGATGGTAAAGAGCAATTGCTTGAAGTTGATAATATCATTATCTGCGCAGGGCAAGAATCGAATCGAGATTTACAGCAAAAGCTAATTGATGGTGGTTTACCTGTACATCTAATTGGTGGAGCTAATGTTGCCGCGGAACTTGATGCTAAACGTGCGATACGCCAAGCGGCAGAGTTAGCGGTGAAAATTTAGGCCTATTTGGATGAAATCAACACCTTAATGCGAAGATAGCTGTAGTGAACCGAAGAAAAACTCTATATTTCTTCGCTTTATTATTGATATACTGTCGTGAATTAATTTTTTTTAGATAGAGCACAGTGCAAGAAATAATTGTCGATAGTGGTGATATTGAATTCCTTACCACGCCTAAAGAATATAAGCAGCAGTTGTTGTCCCTTATTGAATGCGCACGTCAGCGTATTTTCATTACTGCCTTATATCTACAAGATGATGAGGCGGGTAGAGAGATCCTCCATGCCTTATACCAAGCTAAAGCTAACTTTCCAACGATAGAGATTAACATCTTTGTTGATTTTAACCGCGGACAACGTGGCTTAATTGGCGAAAAGGCAAGCTTAGGTAACCGTGCACTTTATTTGAAATTAGCACATGAGTATCCTCACACCGTTAATATCTATGGTGTTGCTGTTAAGCGAAAAGAAGTCTTTGGGGTTTTACACCTAAAAGGCATGGTTTTCGATGAGAAGCTTTTCTATACTGGCGCAAGTATCAATGATATTTATCTACATCAAGGTGAGCGATATCGTTTAGATCGCTACTGTACTATCAATAGTGCAGTATTAGCTGATAGCTTTTGCCACTATTTATCTGATACTTTTATTGATTCAGGTCTGGCGCCACTACTTAATCAAGAATGGTTACCTGATGCGGTAGAACAAAAGAAAAATCTGATCGCATTAAAAATTCAGCTAAAAAAGTCTCACTATATTGTTGCTCAACAACAAGGTTTTAGCCAATCAAAACTCGTGAGTAATAAAGCCCTTATTACACCGCTAGTAGGTTTTGGTCGCCGTAAAAATCAGCTTAATCGAGCTACTCGTCATTTGGTGCAAAAAGCTGATGATAATATGCTGCTTTTCACGCCTTATTTTAATCTCCCTCATTCTCTTGCTAAAGATGTGATTAGAGCCCTAAAACGTGGTGTTAAAACAACTGTGGTTGTAGGCGATAAAACAGCGAATGACTTTTTTATTGGTAATGATGAAGATTTCAGTACCATAGGTATCATCCCCTACGTTTATGAGATGTTACTTAAGCGCTTTGTTAAGCGTTATCAAAATTTTATTGATCAAGGTTTATTGAATATCCATTTGTGGAAAGATAAAGATAATAGCTTTCATCTCAAAGGTTTACGCGTTGATGACCGCTATCACTTGATTACGGGCAGTAATTTAAATCCCCGTGCTTGGGCACTGGATTTAGAGAATGGCTTAGTGGTTGATGATGTCAATAAACAGCTATTACAAAAAACGGATGAAGAACTGCTCGGTATTTTAGTCAATACGAGTAAAGTTTCGCATTTCTCTGATATTGATTCAGTAGAAGACTACCCTGAAAAACCTCAAAAATTATTGAAAAAGATACGTGTTGCCCAAATAGATAGAGTGTTGAAGCGATTTTTGTAGTATCGACTTGTTGAAGCAATAATCTCCTTTATTGCTCAAAATATTGTTTAAAGGTTGATGATTAAAAGGTAGCTAGAATGATTTTTTTGCCTGCACTCTAATTTCAAAACCATTAATTTCTGGATTATCGCTTTGTGGAAACGCAAAGTCGATGTGAATGATGGGATGGTTACCGCCTGAATGTGGCGAGTGTAATCTCAAGCCAAGTCCCGCAGAGCTTAACCAGCCTTCCTCAATATTTTTGACTGTTGACTCTCCATAGGTTCGACCCGCATCGACAAAAGCCACACCAGCTAAATCAAACAGTTTAAAAAGATTTACTTCAGGGTAATATCTGATTTCAGAAGTAACTTTAATGCTATCTTGTCCGTGCTGATATTGCAGTGGAAAACCCCGTAAGCCAGTGTTTCCCCCCATAGTCACTGGTTGGTCAAGATATTGGTTTTTACTGATAACATTGGTATTACTTAAATAAAAACCCCAGTTTTTATTTAATTGATAAAAATACTCCCCGCTAAGTTTCACCAGTAAACGACTATCTCTATGTTGGTAAATATCATTAGCTAGTGCTAGATCAAGTAACAACAAAGAATTATCATGCAAGTTGAAGCCTTTTTTTACTCGCATCTTCCATAAACCCCATGCTGAGTTTTCTTTGTTACCATTGCCTATACCAAGGCTAGAGTTAAGTTGCCAACCATGGTTAAAATCTTCTATTTGGGTGATCAAGTGCACATTTGTGAGTTTTCTAAAATCTTTTTCAATATATTCAAAAGCTAGCCATGGGTAGAGTAAATCTCTGTCTTCGGGTTTCACATTAGTCAGAGGAGGATTGGATAAGTCGAGATTCTCTTCATCAGAAAGCTCGGTGAAAGTTTCTTTATCTTGTGTTATGCCAACACGATATCTTAGTAAGCGGTTCTCACTGTTAAAATTTAGCCATGCGTAGCTTGCTTCTTTAAAGCTAATATCATGGCCAAATACACTTTGGTCTAGACCATTTTGAAAAATAGTGTCGTTACGAGACTCTTCATTAAAGCCAGCATGATAGGCGGTCTTGGTATGAAAACCAGCAAATATTTTATGCAGAAATAAGCTACGTTGTTGACCATCATCATTATCAGCAAATCCCAACTTAACCGAAGTATTTTGTTTTTGAAAAAGTGGGATAGTGGCCACTAGTTTGTAACCTGAACGCTGGGCATTTCGGTATGATTCAATTTCGGTATCTATGCCTAACCCGAGTAAGTTACGCTCTTTTATACCAAAGCTATAAGTGTTTATTCCTCCCTTGCGGCCAAAGCTAAGCGTTGGCATAAGTGACCAATTATCCCAAGTGGTAATGGTAATGTTTTCTACGTATTCATCAGCGCTAACTTCTGCATCTCTAAGGTATTTTCTGCTACGTAAATGGCGTTCTAGTTCAGCCATATCAGCAAAGGTTTTTGTACATTTTTTGATAAAAAAATTAGCTTCATTTTCTAGCGTTATAATTTTTGTATCAATATGAATGGCATTGGCCCAACGATGTAAAAAAGTAAAACCTTCTTCGTTTTTATCGAAGATTGTTTGTGGTTTGAAGATTATTTTTGGCTGACTGGTATCGCACAGTACTTTTTCGTCTGAAGGCTCAATATCAGCTTGATTTAAGGATTGATTCTGGATTGAATTTCCATCTATAGCATTGGCTGATCCTGAGCTATTATCTACCTTTTCAGCTACGCGTTCGGTAGCTGATATTATGGGGCAAAAAATAATTAATAGTAAGCCGGCGACTAGCAATGAAAGTCGTCCAGCAAATACATCATCTCGCCAAGTAAGTGAGATTTTATTGTTAGATTTTGGCGATATGGCATTACATTGTTTTATTTTTTTTATGACTTTTAATAAAAACAGCATCGCGTACCTAAAATAAAGAAGTGATGAGTAATACGTTTATATATCACTCATTTAACTATAGCGTTAACAGGCAACTTCAACATTATTTATTTAGTGTTTTACTCGGTTCACAGGAGCTTTTTAGTCTCAGTGTACTCAATTTTCACTTTTATTTGTTGTTACACCAGCATGGAATCATAAATAATATCTTCTCAACGAAAGAATTAATTTCAATCACAGTATTTATGAAGATCAGCGTGAGTGTAGTAATTACATTAACAACTCGTGTGGCTTGGGTATAGAGAAAATAAACAGCTAATCGATGATAAAGGCATTTTCATCTATATCATTCTAATATTTATGAAATTTCTATAAAGTTAAGATAGTATATCTTATCAATAAAATTAATATTTACAGCACTTAAGTTCGTGCCGTAAAGCGAATAATCATAAAAAGGTTAATTATGTTCAGTGAAAAAATGATGCCACACTTTAGTGATACGGATGCTTTAGGGCATATTAATAATACTAAACCACCAGTTTGGTTTGAAGGTGGACGTGCCCCTATATTTAGGTTTTTCACTCCTGATTTAGACCCGAAAAAATGGCAACTTATCATTGCTAAAATAGAAGTCTCTTATCACGGACAGCTATTTTATGGTCAGGAAATTGAGATCAGAACATTCGTTAGCCGAATCGGCGGCGCCTCGTTTGATGTTTATCAAGAACTTTGGCAGCACGGAGAAAAATGTGTGTCGGGAACGGCAGCCATGGTAAATTTTGATTATGAGACGCAAAGCTCTAAAAAAATATCTGATGATATTCGTACTCAGCTAACAGAACACTTTATTGAGTTATAGTCTGCATAACTTTTGCTATTTGTCAGTTTATTTAGATTAATTCTCTTCTGAAAAATAAATGTAGATTGATCACTGGTATAGATATTAGCGTCACCTACTAATTCTCAGTGATAACAATTAATTAGTAGTCAATATCAATGCGGTGTTTATACGCTGTTTTTCATCTGCAATTTGGTTCGGTATTTTTAAAAGAGATTAAATTAAAATAAATCAGCTTTTAGCAAAAAATCACTCGAATTTGATCGCTGCTCACTATAGAATTACCCCCTTAAACTAAATTTCAAAGACACACTTTCTTTCTATTTAAATAGAAAAAGAAATGACGTACGTCTTAATAGCTCAATTAATAGGATATTTTCATGGCGGGTGTAAATAAAGTAATCATAGTAGGTAACTTAGGTAAAGATCCTGAGGTACGTTTTATGCCAAATGGTGGTGCAGTAGCAAATATTACTGTTGCAACGTCAGACTCATGGAAAGACAAACAAACTGGTGAGCAGAAAGACAAAACAGAATGGCATCGTGTTGTTATGTTTGGAAAACTTGCTGAAATTGCTGGTGAATACTTGAAAAAAGGTTCAAAAGTATATCTTGAAGGATCTTTGCAAACGCGTAAGTGGACCAACCAACAAGGTCAAGATCAATATACGACTGAAATCGTATTACAGGGCTTTAATGGCGTAATGCAAATGTTAGATGGAAAGTCGTCTCAAGGTCAGGGCGGTGGTTTTGCTAATCAAGGACAACAGCAAAGTGGTGGCTTCCAGCAACAAGCTCCACAGCAATCGGGTGGATTTTCTAACCAGCCAGCTCAACAAGGTGGATTTTCTAACCAAGGACAGCAAGCAAAAGCACCAGCACAACAAGGTGGCTTTGCTCCGCAACAACAAGCACCAGCACAACAAGGTGGCTTTGCTCCGCAACAGCAAGCACCAGCACAACAAGGTGGTTTTGCTCCTCAACAAGCACCAGCACAACAAGGTGGTTATCAGCAACAGCAAGCACCTAAAGTGAACCCACAAGAACCATCAATTGATTTCGATGATGATATCCCGTTTTAACAGGTTACTAAGACTAATAAAGTAACGTTTAACTAACCTCTTCACTTTATTATCAATAAGTTACATGGAAAAGTTTTCAAAATTAACTAATAAATTTGTAAACTTTTCCTGTGTTTTATTTAGGTTATTTCGCACCTAGATATTTTGTACAATATTTTTATTACCAGTATTCGTTCAAATTTCCTCCCTCTTACTTCCTCTACAATTTACTTTTTGTATGTCAAAACTAGTTTTTGCTGTTCAAAAAACAAACAATCAAACTTTTTTTATATTTATTTTTATGTTTTTTTTATATTTATTAATTGATTCATTTCATATGCTTAATAAAACACCTAATTAAATGTAGTGTAATATTAATGGATAATAATGTTTTTTAACATATTGTTTTAAAACAGAAATTTGACACTGGGCTCCTTTGGTTGATAAGCTTTTTAGCAAGTTAGATTGCTAAGTTTTACAGAGGGATATATGTCAGTAAAAATAAAAAGCTTCATCATGGAAGGTGGGGAAAGAGCTAGTTTATTAATTAACAATACAAGTGGGTTGCCAGTTATTCACGAAAACTTGTATGCAATGATACACCTTAGAAATCAAAATAGATCAATATCAACTATTAGGGCATGCCTTAGAGATCTTGTTTTTTTTAGAGATGTTTGCGCTTTGCGAAAATTAGATTTGGACAAGATTTTTAAGCTAGGTAATACTTTGAGTTACGATGAAATCTTAAGCATTGTAGATTTATGTAAGCGTAAAAAATCATATGTTTTAAATGGGGCACTAGAAGCTAAGCCTACAAATATCGTTTTAATTAATCCCAAGAGAAAAGAAAGATCCCGTCACTCCATTCGTATTGACTTAGACTCGGTTGAAAAGGGAACATTTTATAATCGAATATCTAATATTATTTCTTATTGTGAATGGCTTGCAACGTATTTGATGCCTGATGATGATAAGAATAAAAAATCAGAGATGATTACTCTATTAAAGCAATTTCGACCATCAGATAGGTTTGCTGAATCCAATAATGAATTTAAATCATTAACTGAATGTGAGTTCAATAAAATCTTAGAGGTTGTGCAATTTAACTCAAAGAAAAACCCTTGGAAATCTGAGAGTGTTCGTTTTCGCAATATGATGATTTTCGATTTATTAGCACGAGATGGTATCAGAAGGTCTGAGCTACTAAATATTACAATGGATAATATAGACTTTACAAATGGGCATCTACGTATTAGACGAAATGCGAATGCTTCAAATGATCCAAGAGTTTCTCAGCCTTTAGTTAAAACTCTTGGAAGGAATATATGTCAGTCTGAAAACAGCTTGAAGATGATAGAAGATTATATCATCTATCATCGTCCCCAAAGAACAAAAACACCGTATTTGATCGTTAGTCACGGTAGAGGAAAAAACAATGGTTTCCCTCTTTCTTTAAGAACTTTAAATAGTATTTTTGAGGATATTAGTAATGTGGTCGGATTTAAAGTTTCACCGCATATGCTAAGGCACACATGGAATGATGATTTTTCTAGTAATTCGGAACCTCTTTTAGAGTCAGGGGAAATGACAGAAAAAGAAGTTGAAGATGCCAGAAGTTACCATATGGGGTGGAAGGAAGGTTCTGGAACGGCACGCATTTATACTAAGAGATATAACGAAAAGAAAGCAATGAAGCTTGCTCTTGATATGCAGAAGAAGAACCTTAAAAAGACGAATCAAATCAAACTTAGTGAAGGTATAGAGGAGAAATTACATGTCTGTTAAAAATGAAAAAAAACTTCTCGATTCACTGATTGAGGAAAATGTGTCAGTAATGGGATATGAGTTTGACTCAAACAGTGACCGTTGGAAACTTGATAGGAATACTTGTGTAAATACTTCCTTCTTGTCTGAGTTTAATAGCGACTTACGTGAAGATATGAGAAATACATTGAAATATTTTGCAGAAAGTTTGTCTGCTTCCTACACGAACCGTCTTTGTTTCTCGATTAGAAAATTTGTAAAACTTACTGGTGAAAGTTCGTTTAGTGAATTGGCATTATTGACGTTTAAATCACTCATGGGTAAAAAAGGAGAGCCTGACCTGGCTACTTTGAGAACATTCCTTCGACAATTGAAAGGTCTGGGGTTTAAATCTATTGATAACTCAAGTCATAAGCTTATGGATGCATGGCGTTTGGATGGTACAAATAAAGGTGTTCCTGTTTTGTCACTTTGCCCGGAAACAGGCCCTTTTTCTGATGTAGAGTTTGAAACAATTTTATTAAAATCAGATCAGAAATATGCTTCAAGAGGACTTACAATTGAAGAATATAATTTAATTCAACTATTTACTGCTACGGGACGTCGTCCTATTCAATTATCAAATTTAAAGTTATGCGACCTGTTTCTTGATGATAGTGCTATAGGGAAATTAATTTATATTATAAATATTCCTAGGGCTAAAGTTCGTGGTGGTAATTTTAGGTTAGCATTTACAAAATTTGCTCTAATTGAAGAGATTGGACAAATTATCAGTCTACAAATTGAGAGTGTAAAAGAGAAGTCTGAAAAATTATTAGGTCGACCTTTACGCATTATTGAAGAAAAAAGCTTACCTTTATTTCCCGACTACTCCGCAGTTCGTCAATTAAAAAACATGAGTTTTGGAGAAATTGATGCTTTATTAGAGCGTGATGTACTGCATATAAAAACCCTGAATTTATCAATAAATACAACAAGAGCAATTCAAAAGTTAGGTATTGTATCTGAACGAACTGGTTCAGCGTTACGGGCTAACCCATATAGATTTCGCTACACCTTAGGTACACGAGCGGCTAGAGCAAACTCAGGTGTTTTGACGATAGCAACACTGCTTGATCATAGTGATACTCAGAGTGCAGGAATATACGTTCAAAACCATCCTGATCATGCAGAAAAAATATCTAGCATAATGAATGAGCCAATGCTGAAGTACGCCCAAGCATTTCAAGGGAAATTAGTATCTTCTGAAACAGAAGCAAAGGAAGGCTTTCCTGATGCTACTAAAGTTAGAACAGAAGACTTTGATTCAACGGTTGGTTCATGTGGCGCAAGTGCATGTTCAAGCTGTCAGCCAACTGCTTGCTACACTTGCCCTAAATTTATGCCATGGAAAGATGCTCCTCACTCAAGTGTGTTAGCAACCCTTATTGATGAGAGAGAAAAAATAAGAGTTGAAACTGAAGATCTAGCAGTTGCAGCTGTAAATGACTTGGCAATTATTGCTGTTGGCCAAGTTATTAAACAGTGTGCCGAGAATCATACGAGAAATATACAGTAAATGGATAAAGTTATTTATATGAAAGGAGTTCATAAATGAAAAAGTTGATTGTTTTCCAGTCGAAGCAGGAGCTTTCGGCAATCCAGAATTTAAAAGAGTTTATCTCTTTTAGTCAGAAACTACCGTGCCTCAATCCTGACGTTGAATATGATTCAGCATACTGGCCGAAAGTATGTAATTTTACCAAGTTAGGCGTATCTTCAAGAGATAGAAAAAAAGATAACTGCTTAGATCGTTCTATTATGCCATTTGCAAAGGCTTATATAACTTATAAGCAAACCTTGCAGAGAGCAAAAAATGTAAATGAAATAAAGGCTATACGGGCGATCGAGGTTGCTATGCTTCAAAATAATACAGTAGTTGATATAACACAGCTAAATGGTGCTGTATTTGATAATGCAGCTCAAGTATTGCAGGAGAACTATAGTCCAGGAGCCTCATATCACGGGGGCTCCCAACTGCAAAAGCTTCAAGAATTCCTCGTCGAGCATAAATTGATAAAAACATTTACTTGGAAAAACCCAATTAATAGAGCTCCCGATTTAATTGAAAAGGTGGGGAAAAGTGCTGCAAAGGTAAGAGAAGCAAAACTTCCTGATGAAAGGGCGTTACTCTCTCTTGCTGAAACTTTTTCGCTTGGAGGTACTAATCTATCAGATAAAGACAAGTTTACGACATCATCGATAAGTATATTATTTAGTGCCCCTGCGCGTGGTAGTGAGCTTTTTTACCTACAGGCTGAATGTATTCATAAAGATATTGATTCTAAAGGCAATAATTGCACGGGAATTAAATGGTTTTCAGGTAAAGGGTTTGGCTATGAAGTTGAGTGGATCCCTGAAGTTATGGTTCCTGTTGCTCTCAAAGCTATTAAAAGATTGAAAGAAATAACTAAATCCTCTCGCCAATGGGCTAAACAACTGGAAGAGTTGAAAGGGTATTATGAAAAAGGATTGAAGGCTTCCTTCCCTAGGCATTTTTGTTGTCCTAAGGTAGCAGACGACGTTAAATTAACTAATATTGAAGCAGCTCAAGCTCTTGGATATAGTCAAATAAAAGGAAGTTATAAGTTTAAAGGCAATGCTAATGGCTACCTAAAGAGAAGAGGGCTAAAAACTCAATGTTATTTATATTGCTTGACTGATCTTATTCCTGCTTTATTAGATATGTTACCCAAAGATTTTCCTTATGTGGATTACCGCAATGGAAACGGAATAAAAGTAAAATGGTCAGAGGCACTCTTTTGTTTTTTTAAGTACCAGTTGAACAATCAACGAAATACTAGCCCTGCTGAATTGTGGATGCCAGATATCAATATCCTTAATGAAGACTTAGCACCAACAAAAAAGAAGAAGAAGTTATCTGATGAAATGGCTAACGTTCAAAGTATCTTTCAGCGGTATGATTACCCTGACGACATACTGCTCAAGTCCCATCAGTTGAGACACTTATTAAGTACTATTGCTAATGTAAATGGTATGTCTGAGAGTGTATTGACTAAGTGGGCAGGAAGAGCTGACGCCAAACACAACAGAGTTTATAACCATACTCCAGCTGAAAAATACAAAACAGATATAGCTTTGATAATGAATACTGGTTCAAGCGCTCAAAATGAATTGGTACGCACTTATGAAGTTGTAGAGCCTGAGTCAATTTACGAAATGAATACGAATTCACGGCAAACCTTCAATATAACTAAGTATGGTGTATGTCTGCAGAGTTTGGCTTTAACCCCATGCAAAAAAACTAGAGATTGCTTAAATTGCGAAGAACAAGTTTGTTTTAAAGGGGATAAAGTTAAGCTAGATAATTTGAAAGATAGATTAGCTTTAGAATTACATGCTTGGGAAAAGATGCAAAGAGTAATATCAGAGGGGGAGATAGTACACTTGGAGCAAATTGAAAAGAAAAAGTTGTCAATTGAAAGGTGTAAACAACTTATTAGCTTGCTACAAAGTGACAAGATTTCAGACGGTTCTCCTATAAAGTTAACAATTAAATCAACAAGTCGTTTAGATAATGAGTTAACTAAAAATAACCGAAAAATTATTCCTGATGTTTTAAAGATGAAAGCTAAGAGGCTAGTAAACCAGAAGCCTAAAGGGTTGAATAAATTACAATCGTTAATGAACAAAAACTTTGGTAAGGAGAACTAATGGCACATCATTTAACAGATCTAGAGATTGAAAGTATCGTCAAGGTTATAGAAAATTGGCCAGATAGTAGGAAATTAACTTATGAAAACTTAAAGAGCCATCTGACTGATACACTAGGTTTAATATCAACGAGGCAAACGCTACAAAAGTTTAGAAGAATAAAAGAGGCGATGAAAGCTAGGAAAAATAAATCTAGTGATATTGAGCCCCTAGTGATTCCAGCGTCGCTTTCTATAGCAGCAAAAAAGATTAAGCGTATTGAATTAGAAAATGAAAGGCTAGACAGAGAGAATAACAATTTACTCTCTCAGTTTATGGTCTGGCAGTACAACGCTTCGAAACACGGAGTTAACATGCGCATGCTTAATATGCCTCTGCCTATAAAAAGGGGGTAGACGGTTTTGATAATGCTTAAGCTATTATGGTTAGGAAATTTTTTATTGGGGCTCAAAAAAAGCCCTGATTTCTGTGTATGGGGATTTGTTTAATGTTTTTTGGTTGTGATCACAATTCCAATAAAGTGATAATCCTCATCTCCTTGTAGACCCTGTTCTTGGATATGAGGGTCATCAGGACAGGGTGAAGCCCCTCTACGAATTGTCATAACATCAATGTCATGAGACAAAGTGTTTAGACTAGAATTCTCGTTTATATAACCCTGATAGCGTTTCCTCACTTTCTCGATATTTTTATTCTCTTTGTCATCATCCCACACACTCTTATAGCTGTGAAGCGCAATGAATGCTGTAAAAGGAAGAGTGGAAGTTCCTGTTGGGGAGGTTAGTTCAAAATATTCGGAGTTCCTTTCGAGATCTTCAATAATTAGCTCCTTACTAGGATTAAACCCTTTAACCTCTATTGCACAAAGCGGACTGTCTAAACCATTCGAAGTCGTATAAACGGCGATATCAATATTTCCAGACCTCTTAGAGTTGTTTTCAGTGCGAATGACACTTTTATAGCCAAGAAAGTTATCGGCTTTTTTTCTTCCAAATAATGGCGTACAGGCCGATGCGAATTTTTTCGTATTATTTTCTAGGCGTATTTTATATGGCTCACCAAAATAATGATTTAGCTCTTTGATTGCTTTAGCTGCATTTACGGTTAGAAGATATTCAGCTTCTATTAGCTGAGTCTCATCATCAGAGAAGTAAAACGCATCATCACAAGATGTTTTTAATGCTTCTTTCAATTTGTTTATGATATCGGATTCAGTACTCATATATCTCCATACTAAAAATTGATTGACGGCTAAGGGGGTATTATGAATATGTTTCAGTAATACCTGAACAATACTTATTATTAAATCCTTATAATATAAAATGACTAGGTGTCATAAAAAAATTATTTATGTAAGTGCCTAAATACTGCTAGTTAACATTGCTTCAGGTGGTTAATGCTAACCTAACTTGGTTGATCTGTATTACTTATACAAATTAATAACCATTAACAATTTATTAAAAAGTATATGGAAAAAATTGGGACTAGTGCTCTTCGAGCGCAGAATGATCCTTACACTTAACTAAATTAAATATAGGTTAAATCGTCCGTTCAAAAAATCATTTTCTGTCACCAAGAACTAAATTTATTAGCAGGGTCTTTAAAATCGAATTAATTTTTGACCACTAAGCATACGTTCTTAGGTATTGACAAAACTCGAGCACTTTACATGAGTCAGGCACCATGGCATTTTTTATATTTAAGACCAGAACTACAAGGGCAAGGCTCATTTCTTCCTACAGAGCCAAACGACTTCTTGGCAGCAAGCTTCAACGCGTTATAAGAGAGATAGGCAATGTAATTTGATTGGTTTTCAACTTCTTGACGTTGCTCGCCGGTTAATCCCTCAAAATATGGATCCAAGCGGCGCATTTCAGCAGCAGCGTCCTCATGGTGCCCGCCAAGTGCTAAGATGACAGCATAATGGCTTCTGACCTGAACCAGTTTTCCCACCAATCCAGCCGCATTCACAACAGGCAAAACATGCTGCTCCATGACCTCTCGGGCACCTTCAAAGTCTTTCATGTCGATAAATTGATCAACTAAGTCCTGGCCAACTCGCACCATAGAATTTCCTGCACCAACCATATTGTAAAACTTTATCGAATGAATACGGGCGAACGGCGTTGGCTTACCCCACGCTTCGCGATTTGTAGCGTACAAATCTAGAGCATCCGCAAGATGTTTGAGATATTCCTGAACATTTTCTGGTCGATTGATAATTGTCCATAGCACATCCGAATTTTTACCCATCACGTCTTGAGAACGGATGCCGAGCAAGTCGTAATATCCTTCGATTACTTTCAAACACAGTAAATCTGCTTTATTGTATTTCTTTAACTTCCAAAGAGCGATGGCATGATTATAATCAAAAATTCGTTCATGCTCAGCATTGGGAAACTTAGTACTGACTTGTTCTACAAGTCGTTTAACCTCGTGCGCGTCACCATTTCCTGCTGAGAATAATATCCGCTTCATTGCATACGCGGTTTGTTCTCTATAACCAAACTCATGCTCAGCAAGAAGAACTTCCATGGCTTCAAATCGCTGGGTGATATTTTCAGTATGGCCCTCCTTTATTTCAGAGAATACTATCCCATCCAATGCCCAAAATTTATCAATAGGTTCCAACGTATCTGTAATCAATGCACGCTCCAGACTTGACAGAATGTCGACGTTGATACCCATTTCATAAAACAGCTCATCACCTGAAAGGTCAATGAGTGTCATGATATCATTTAGCTTGATATAAATTTGGGTCAGCAGTGCAAATCTAGATGTATCGCGATTTTGGTGAAGGCTCACGACCAGCATTTCTTTCAACGCCTTCAGTGCGTTATTTTCTAGCACCGGGTCCATAAGCTCTAAATGTTGCAGTCCCAGTACCCTGACTGCATCATGTACCTTCAGCGTCTGATTCCCGAAAACCTCGACGGTTCCGGTGGCTCGCATCTTTTTAATGATTGCAGCAGCACGTCTTGTGGTTATTTTTAATGAATCGACAAGAAGCTCCGAAACTTCATCACGACTCAACCCCACATCAGCCAAACTAAATAATGCCAGTGAATCTTGAACTAGCTTGTCGAATCCCTGATAAACACGAGACAGGATGACTTCCTGTGCCGTCTCTACGCTATTTTCCTGTTGCTGAAGTTCAGCACACAGTTTATCGACATTCCCTTTGTATTCTGTGACCGCGATCTTCGCTGCGCTCTGAACATACAATGGCAGTCCACCAGTATAAACCCGAAGTTGCTCATAGCCCTGAGCCGTGGAAAATCCACCGAGCTCGTCTACGGCTTCGGCAACAGTATCAATATCCCATCCCAGAAGTGTTTGACGCTGAAGCCCCGTAATAGCCTCCAGCTCTCTAACGTTTTCATGGGGCTGACACAGCAGAACAAAGCTAATATTTTTGGTTGCATTCAGAACATCACGTAGATTTTCTACAGGAATACGATGAGCGTTATCTAAAACCAGCAGCAGAGTGAGCCCTTGCTGTTCTACGAATGTGTCGAACGTTTTCAGAGCCTCGTAACCACTAGCGCCAGGTAGTAGAATTTTTCGCAAACCATCTCGATTCGTTGTTGCAAATTTTGCTGCCAATTCACGAACCAGCGTGCTTGCTAAGGCAGGTCCAGGAAGGTCACCAGTGTCATAGTAGGCACATAATTGCGTGCTGTGCAGCGCTGCTTGAGCTGCCCACGCGGTTTTACCTGCGCCAGATAAACCGCAAAGAATACGTACACGATCATCAGATGTCAGAGAAGGTTCCTGCTTTTGTGGTCTGTAATACGCTGGAGGCGTGGGGAAGTCTTGTAACTGAACAATTAGTTGCTCAAATAGGTCTGGTAGGTCTTTGATGTGAAATGAATGTTGTTTGTCAGCGGTGCTACCAGTGGCCGCAAGTTGTGCCAACCCGGCCAACTTCCATATCAGGGAGTCCGGGGACAACAATGAAAAGTTCAGCTCCTCCGCTTGGGCGATACACCACGCCGCTGCATCAGTAAGCGACTCCCATGCGGGTGGGAGCGCAGGGGAGGTTTTAGTAGTTGACTGAGGGCAAACGAAAAGAACATCAGCAGGGAGTTTATTATTGTCGATAGTCTTTTGGAGCATAACGCTCGGCGACTGGTTCGCAACGAAAACAAAGGAGGCATTTCCTTTACGCCTCCCTTCAGCATGCTCTTTTCGTAGGTCGTCAAAACGCTCTAGGGCGCCTGAAATCTCGCTGGGTATTATTGGCTTTGAACGAGTTTTAACCTGTACATAAATTCGCTCCTGCTCGGTAATAAGTTCTATATCCTCATCAAGCTCAACCATTACTATATCGATATTTGCCTTTTGCGCCAACAACAAGCAGCCTACCGTATACAGATGCTGATATAAGAATCCTCGATGTACTGACTCGATACGTACCAGTTGAGCTGCATCCAAGACTTCTGGAACTTTTTTGTCATCGCTTCCTTGCATATTTTGTTCTCACATAATTAGAAATTGGTAAGTGGAAAATTCAAAATGACATTCCAACTAATGTAGCCGCTAGCCTAATAAATACAACATCTGCGGATGAATAACGTACTGCTCAAAAATTGTTTATAGTGAATGACTTAACACCAAATCACTTATCAGCTAGTTCTTTAAAGTCGAACATTAGTTGCTTATACCTCAAGTGCTCACCTTTGTGCATGAAAGGTATTATTCCAACGGTTAGGATTTACACCATTCAAGGTTAATTAGAGTCATAGTCAAAGCTATGCCCATTCAAAATATTTGTAGGGACTTTTGGGTACCATTTATTTCCTCGTCCTTGTTCCGATATTAGGTGTAAATGCTTTCTAGCCCTTGAACCAATGACATAAATTAATTTATTAGCACTACCGTAGCTCTTGTCATTAAAGTGAGGAACTATATCTTCTAAAAGGCCATAGGCTATGACTACGTCATACTCTCCGCCTTTTACTCCATGTATAGTTGAGACAGTAATACCACTTTTACTTTTAAATACATTACGAAAATCCGTAATCGTCCCAGCATATATGCTGTTTTCTTTTTTGATCATTTTGATGCGTTTATTTGAGCTTTCAAAGAAAGTATTATAATGCTCATTTAGCGTGGGGGAGAGTGTGAAATCGATCCCTAGTTGATTGAATAACTCATTAAATATTAAATCTAAATGGTTTAAACCATCCTGTTCATCAAACTTAATTGAATTGATTAGACGTAATAATGATTTTTTTGTTATCTCTGAAATATCAATACCCGCATCGTTAAGGTAATTAATTATTTCAGATGACCACCTCAATCTGCGAACAAAAAGGCTTGGAGAAGGTTCAGTTAATATTATTTTAGTTAATTTATACCAAAAATTGTCCTCATCTCTTGCAAAAGGAGTCAGTCCTGGACCATTAAAGCTGTATTGAGGTAACTGTGAGCTTAAACTACGAGTCATGCATGCTAAGTGAATCCACCATGGTGCAATGATGCAAATTTCATTTTCTGGGATTCCTAGTGTTTCGATACTATTTCTAATTATAACTGCTAAATTTTCTGCCAATTCATCCTTATGCGATAATCGGTCATAAGAAATTAGACTTGGAAAATTCTCTAACTTCCCAGCAGCGACAATCCCAGAGGCATGCACTTTGTAATAACTAAAGTGCTTAATAATTCGAGCTGAGCTGCGATAGTTTTTTGTTAACTCTTTTTCTTTAATGGTAATGTTAGTAATAGCTCTCAGTTCACCTATAGAAATAGCATAACCACCAAGTGAACCATATATTGCTTGATTAGGATCTCCTACAATAAAGGCTTTAACCTTACCCTTGCCAGCTTTAAGTATTTCACCAAAAATTACATACTGAATTTCTTTTGTATCTTGATATTCATCTACTAATACATATGAAAATAATCCACTCAAAGCTTTACTAATCGTAGGTTGTTGTGAAATAAGCTCATATGCAAAAAACAATATTTGCTCAAAATCAATCTGATTATTGGAAATTAAGCTCGCATGGTATTGAGAGATAACTTCGGTAACTTGACCAATTATGCCAGCATCGCAAGAGTAACTAATACCTGAAGATGTATAATGATATCCACCACAGTCGTGATAACTTACTTTAGGGTTAATATACTTCTGACAATAAGGAGTAATTAATTCCTCTGTATCAAAAGAATTAATTACTCTAAAGCCGTATTTTAAAGAATCGTGATAAGATCGGTATGGTTTTAAAATCCATTCTAAGCAAAAAGAATGAATAGTTCCAATCCAGAGCTGAGATATATCGACACCTAAATTCTCAATTCGTTCCTTTATTTCATCTGCTGCACGGTGCGTATAAGTTATAGCTACAATCCACTTCTTTGTGCCTTCTAAACTTGATAATTCCTTTGCAATTTTGTACGTTAAAGTCCTGGTTTTTCCGCTCCCAGGGCAAGCAATCAAAAATACACTTTCCGGCTCATTTATAGCACCAACTTGTTCATCATTTAAATCATCTTTATCCCAAACAAACATAAATCAAACTCTCTTTAAAATTATGTTTGAACTATGTAAATTAATATCTGAAATCATATTAGTTTTAAGGAGTTTTATATCCCCTCCTTGTTTTATGAATTTGGTCAATTTAGGTTGAAATTTCGATACTCCACTTTCCAATGGAAGTAAATAATCATTCCATTGCTTATGATAACTTTCATCACCTTGCTCAGGGTTTGAAGCTAAAGATTCTCTCTGTGAGGTTATGAATTTTTGTAGTTGATAAAACCTATGTTTTATGATTTTTAGCAAAATATTTTCACTAAATGTTCCATGAGAAAACATGACAGCATTAACAATGTACTCTGGAATTGATACGTTAAAATCGATTGTTTTTCCTAGAGTAATCGCAAACCATCCCTTACCTAGATAGTTTGCCATTGCAAGAGCTCTTTGACCTGATTTCTTAATATCAACAGACATCAAATTAGCCCTTGCTAAAGATATAGTCTGTGCATCGGTGTAAACATCATTAATAATATTAATAAAATAATTACTGTTTTTAGATTTGATAAAATCAACTTCAAAAGTATGCTCAGCATAAAAAGGGGATACCCAGTCATTTCCATTGCAAAAGGCATCCAATGCTACTTTTCTAACTCCTCCTTTTTGCTGTGAGCCTCGCGCTTTCTTTTTTTGTTTTGTTATAGCGTCTGTATCTGTAGTAACTTCCGTAGCATCAAAAAATAAAGCATCTAAATCAGTAATAACGCTACATTTTTTCTTTATCCTTTCATCATGAAATAACAAAGCAATATTTTCAAACCCTGTACTTCGCATATTTACTAAGGTAATGCCAAGCTCATCTAAACTAACCCCTAGGACTTCTTTAATTAATATAGGTATTAGAATCTCCTCGGCATCCCCTTCAACTAAAATAACACTTTTAGCAAAAAGTAAATTACTTCGAATAGCATCTAAATACCTTTCAACAAAACCAATTTGTTTATTGGTTAAACCTGTAGAGGGCTGGAACACTGTACATAGACCATTTACTTTCCCTATTATATTTACATTTTGAATCTTACTGACTTCTGAAACATGAGATGAATGAGTTGAGTAAATTATCTGAGTATTTGGATAGTTAATCTTATCAAACAATGACTTTTGAATATGAGTGTGGATATGAGCTTCGGGCTCTTCGATCAAAAGAAAGTTTCCGATAGATTGATTTGCCTTTTGATATTTAAATTCAAGCAATTTTAATGTCAAATAAATCAGATTAGCTCCACCTAGGCTCATTTCATCAATACTGCCTTCATGTCCATCATCTGATTCATCTACAAACAACTTTAAAGATTGAAAAAGCTCTTCTGCCTCTTTTGAAAGATCAGATTTTATTGAAATAGTATTAGGAGAGTACGTATCACCGACGGCATCATCAATTGTATTTTTGATATCAACTTTAATGTCACTGACATCTGGTAAAGTTTCGATGGTAGAGTTTAATGCCTCTACAAGAGCGGCAATAGGTTCAAATTCTGTAGGGTCTATTTCACCACTTTTATGCTTCAATAACGTTAATAAAGGGTTTGTTCTATTGTTACGGAAATCATAAACAACATCTCGTAACGCTTTAACAAACGTAAAAGATACTTCATCAGACATAGATAAGATATTTGGAATTGGACTCCCTGTTTCAGGTGATTGCAGGTTCTTTGGAAAAATTACTCTGTCAAAGTCACCTACAATACGTTTATAAACTTCTAGGTTATTAAAGTCGGCACTACTTTTTCCAGTGATTACTGTTTCGTAGTCACTTATATTTATCTCATCTAGGAGAGCATTCAGTGAAACATTATCATTTTCTGCAAGTAACCCTAATGCCTGTCTTATGTTTGCTTTTGGTCTAAAAATGAGATTGTAAGTTGCTTTAGCTACAGCTTGGTTTTCAATATTTCCTAGACCATGAACAAAAAGAGACTGGCTGACTTCATCGTCTTTTATATTATCAAACTCGAGACTAATGATTATCCAGTGACCACGCCAATCACCTAGCTTGCGACAAAAATCGCCTTGATTTAAGCGAATGGCAGAACGTGGCATTGAGTTATCAAGCAATAATCTAATTGCTTTAAATAAGTTGGTTTTTCCTGACCCATTTTCACCTATAAGAGTATTGATTCCTTTTGAAAATAGCAGTTTAGCATTCAAAAAATTTCGATAATTAATTAAAGATAATTTGGATATATGCATTGATGTTTCCCTACGAGTCAAAGTTATTAAAAGGTAAATATTTCACTATTTTGAGTTTTATAAGAGTCTACCTTTTATATCAAACAGTTGGGCAATAATAGCACTTCCTTTTGTTTTACATCAATCATACTGGACTTCTCATTTTTACACTGTAAATCAAATGTGTAGGAATTTTACATAGATTACTTTACGGGTTGTTTTACAGATAAACAATATTAATTAAGTGATATTTAGTTATTTAGAAAGGTAAATAAAAGGGTCGTTTTATTTACAATGTTAATCCACAAGAGAATTGAATTCTTCAACTTAAATTAACTAATTATTGTGTTATATTGTAGCTTTTGCTAATTAAATCAGTTTCTTATCGTAAAGTTGTTGATATTAGTTATTGGTAAAGGTAAGTTGAAAGAGTTAATGATATTTAACTGACAATTAATACGTTTATTCAGTGGAGGTAACATGAAAGGGAAAGAGTATATTCATAGTGAAGATGATCTTATTATTTATCAGGAAGGAAGTGATAAAAAGGTTAACGACAACCCAGTTGTACTAGCCGAACCTAACGGTTTCACATCAATTTCAATTGACAGTAATGAGTTCGATCAACTTGCTATAACTTGGTGTTTAAATCGAGAATTATTTGATGGTATAAGAATACCTACAGATTAATATAAAACAGAGCTTGAAGATCTGCTCCATTATTCAAGCTTTAAACTTGGTGAGGTTAATTATCTCAGATAAGCAGAAAGAATTTGTTTTAAGCTTCATTCATGAGTGGGCGGGTTCACAAGAGTCTGCTTTAAAATGGTATGAATCAGAGATAATCCCTTCACTGAATAAAACAGCTAAGCAAGCTGTTGATGGTGGAGAATTTGAAGCAGTTCGGCAATACCTTGAACATATTAGGGATGACGGCTTTGCTTAATGTAGGATCATTATATGAGTGCTGTTGCCATGAAATCATTAAACGCCTCCAAAAATAGGAACTAAAATTTTGTAGTTGGACCCAGCCATGATGGAAGTATTGATATAATAATACATTTCTATAAGCTTCTTCGATTAGCAATAAAAACAGAAGAGCGATTCTAGTTAAACAGTCATTTACGTTGAAATTGAATGCATAAACTTTATCGAGCATCCAACTACCATCTTAGGTTATCTACTTGCATAGCTTATTTTTTTTGTGTAAAGTTTGTTTGTGCTAGCCTAGACGCACTCCTGGAAAATAAAGTTGCTAAGTCAACACTAGAAAAAATTTGTAAATCTCTCTTATGATTACATTGGTAATTATTTCGAAACTGTTCACGTGCCAGGAAGTGAACGGATAATTGTCGGGGTAATTATGTCAAAAACTAGTAAAACTATTCGTAGAGAAGCTAAATCTCTTCGAAAACAAGACCAGTCTAAAAAACTCACAACCATCCAAAATGAATTAGCTATTTCACATGGCTATAAAAGCTATAAAGATCTTCTTAATCAAGAGAAAAAACAGGAAAAAGATAAGCGTATCCAGTTTGCTAAATCTGGCAGCCAGCATGCAGGGGATCACTTTGCTTATGCAAATGATAAAGTAGAGATCTTCATTCGTAATGATGGATTGAGAGGGTTAAGAGCGTTAGTAAATTTTAGCAAGGGTGATGTAATTCTCTATGAGTCAGCATTCCTTTGGGTTTCATTATCTAATGATGTACACAATGAAGGGCTTGCATGGGCTTTAACTAGGAATATTGTCATGAAGCTTCCTGAGGCGGTTCACCAAATGGAAAAGGTTGGTAAATTTCGTGAAAGCTTTTGTCCTAAACTTGATAAATTAGATAAGAAGGTTCTTACCGCTATATCTAACTCATGTGGTCAACCTGAAGGTTATGTTAAAAAAGTTTATAATTTAGTCTGTACATATAATGTAATAACTCTAATGGAAATTTATGATCCTAATTCCCATTCAGTGATGATTGCACACCGAATGACGATATCAAAAGGCCTTTCATATGCCAATCACTCTTGTGAGCCTAATTCTGAAAGAATAAAGGTAGATAGCATTGAAATGTTCAAGAGTATGAAAGACGGGTTGGTAGCTGAGAAAGAAATTTCTATTGGTGATGAAATTACTTGGTCTTATTTTGATGAATACAAATCAAAGCCGTTTAAAGACAGACAAAAGGAGCTTAAACGAGAATACGGATTCTTTTGTACGTGTTCACTTTGCAATAGAGAGAAATACAAACCTCGAAAATAATGATTTAGTGAGTTTACTAAGTAGACTCACTGTTTTTATACCAGAATGTAGATTATTATATCTGATCGAAAGTACTTCCTTGCTGTAGCTCGAACTTATTATTGTTAAATATGCGCTAATATTACACAATATTTAAATTCAACATATCATGAAACAATCAGATGTTGATTTATGCCTAAAACTAAACTCACCTGTTGTACTTTTTGCCTCGCAAAATAGGTTAGAATAAAAATGTAACGTTTTAGCCTAATATTATGATTATTTTTACAAAAAAGGTTACATAATAATTTACTGTTCTTTTTAGCTAGCGTATTTAAAGGCGATGGTGGAAATTACCTTGATTAAGGGGCTTATAACCATTTTGACCGGAATATTTATATAATGTAAAGAAAGGTGAGCTTAGGCTCGCCTTTTTTCGTTTTAAAACAAGGGGTTTTGTCTTTATTGATAAAATAAAAATGTAAACTTTAAATAAGTTGAAAATAGGCGGAATATCGATCGTGAGTGAATATACCTTTCAATTTATCTATTTGGTGGAGCTTTATGGCTAACCAGGAAACTCATATAATCGTATATAACAAAAGCTAAATAGGTGTGTTTTCACCAGTAACTGAGCCGACGAGAGGGCATAATAACTCTATATCTTAGTCAACTATCAATACCTAAATAAATAGTAAGCTCAGCAGACTCATTTAACAATTTACTGAGGAATAAGTTGAAAGTTTTACTGTGAGTTAAATATTCACTATTTCAAAATATGAGTATAATGTTTCGAATAGGTATTATATATTTGATTCATTCAGGCTTTAACCTTTAAATCAATTGGATAAAATATGTTTTATGAAATAATAAAACCACGAGTAGGCGAAACAGATGCTCTTGGGCACATTAACAACACTGTTATTCCACAATGGTTTGAAGGTGCAAGAAACCCAATATTCAGACTATTTAGTCCAGAATTTAATTTAAGCATCAGTCAATGGGCATTGACTTTAGCAAAAAGTACTATTGAGTTTCATTTACCACTTTTGTTTGACTATGATGTTGAAATAAAAACGTATATTTCTCGTATCGGTATAAGCTCGCTAGATGTATATCAAGAGGCATGGCAAAACGGCGTAAAGCATGTCACTGGGACTGCAGTGATGGTTCACTTTGATTTTCTTGCTCGAGAGTCACGTCCTATTTCTAATAACTTTAAACAAAAGCTTAATATGCATTATAGTGATTCTATTCCTAAAACAGTTTATTAACTGAAATGCAGCAGTTTTTTTAGGTTTGTGATACTTATTATAAATAAACTTTTAAAATAAAATGAGTCATTAATCCTTTGTTGGTAATAACAGATAAATTACTTGTTTTTTTTGGGGGGGCCTTTATTAAATTAAGCATTTATTGATACGTTGAATAATTAGTCTTATCAGCGCTACGTTTTTAATAACTACAATAGAACCTAGTTTTACACTCTAAACCCAGCGTAATTGCTGGGTTTTTGTTTTTATACGCGTTTAAACTCGGTACCAATCTAGATGTACTTTGAAGGTTAACGGGTATATAGCTTAGTTACGTTAAGTCATCAGGACCAACACGAACTACTAACTTGCCAAAGTTCTTGCCTTCCAACAAACCAATAAATGACGATACGCTATTTTCTAAGCCTTCTACTCTGTGCTCTTTGTATTTGATCTTTCCTTCACTAAGCCATGTCATCATCGCTTTATTAAATTCGCCATAACGGTGGCCATAGTCATCAAATACGATGAAACCTTGCATTTTAGCGCGCTTAACCAATAATGTGCCCATTAACGAAGACATACGATCAGGACCATCAGGTAATTCAGTGGCATTATATTGTGAAATAAGGCCACATAAAGGAATACGAGACTTAGGATTAAGTAGCGGTAATACGGCATCAAAGACTTTACCGCCAACATTTTCAAAGTAAACGTCGATACCATCAGTACAAGTTTTTGCCAGTAGGGTAGCTAATTCATCACTGTGGTGATCTAAACAGGCATCAAAACCAAGGGTATCAACGGCATATTGGCACTTCTCAGTACCACCCGCTATACCAATCACTTTACAGCCTTGTATTTTAGCAATTTGCCCTACTAAACTACCTACGGCACCTGTTGCAGCTGCAACGACAACTGTCTCCCCAGCTTTTGGTTGGCCAATATCTAATAATCCCATATAGGCAGTTAAACCCGGCATACCGAGAACTCCTAGTGCATAAGATGGGTTTGAAATATCATTACCTAACTTAAGTAAGTCAACGCCATTTGATATGCTGTAATCCTGCCAGCCACCAAAAGAAACAACCCAATCTCCTTGTTGGTAATCAGCATGCTTCGATTCTTCGACTCTACAAACAGTGCCACCAACCATTACCTCATTTAATGCTACGGGATCGGCGTAAGATTTTGCATCATTCATACGACCTCTCATATAGGGATCTAATGAAAGATATACCGTACGTAATAATACTTCACCCTGTTTTGGGCTAGGCTTGGCTGTTTGTGCTAGTGTAAAGTTGTCGTGGCTTGGCGCACCAAAAGGACGTGAAGCTAACAATATTTGTCGATTTACTTGTTTGTTTTGATTCATTAGTAATTCTCTTTTTAAGCAGTAAATAAAAGTTATGTCGTTATAGCAATCAGACTAACTCAGTAATCTTTTTAAATGGCCTTGTTCTTGAAAAATCACTCTTATTGCTTATGTTGCACTGAAGTTGAGCCATTCATCATTCTGATTGGTATTAAAGAGTCAGCACTAAATTGAATAAGATAATTTTGCTCAATAAACTCAGTGCTGAGCAGAAGTCATTAACCGTTTAGTTGTCTCATTAATTTTTCAGCGACTAAGATTGAACTGGCTGGGTTTTGACCCGAAATGAGTAAACCGTCTTGAACCGCAAAGGCATGCCAATCTTCAACTTTTTGATAGTCAGCACCGCGTTTGATCAATTCATCTTCGAGTAAAAAAGGCACAATGTCGGTTAGCTGTACAGCGTCTTCTTCAGTGTTGGTAAAACCTGAAACCGCTTTACCCTTAACTGCATACTCACCGTTACTATCTTTAACATTTAATAAAGCGGCAGTAGCATGACAAACAGCTGCAACAGGTTTGCTAGCGGCAATAAACTGTTCAATCAATTGGATGGAATTGGTATTGTCTGTTAAATCCCATAAAGGGCCATGTCCACCTGGGTAAAATACCGCATCAAAATATTCACTGTTGATTTGCGCTAAAGCCTGAGTATTGGCGATAAGGTTTTGGCTTTCAGCATCTTCGAAATAACGCTTGGTTGCTGTTGTTTGAAAATCATCTAATTCACTAGTCGGATCGATTGGCGCTTGTCCTCCTGCTGGAGAAGCTAAAGTAACGTTTATGCCTGCATCTTTAAACGCGTAATAAGGGGCTGCAAACTCTTCTACCCAAAAGCCTGTTTTCTTTCCAGTGTTACCTAATTCAGCGTGTGATGTTAATACCATTAATATGTTTTTAGTTTGCATTGTAAACCTCGATATTTAAATTATTGCCAGGGATGTTTCATTGACGGTAAGTGTAGTTGAGTAGAGCTAAGCTAACAATGCAGATTATATAGACTTCTTTGTATCAATAAATGATACAATAAGGGTATGATCATCTTGATAGGTTAACGATGAATATTTCTTTTGAACAGCTAAAAAGTATGGTTGTTTTTGCCCAAGTGATTGAGCAGGGTACGCTCAGTGGTGCTGCTAAACATATTGGACTCTCTCGTGCGGTGGTGAGTTACCATATAAAAAAACTTGAAGTTCAATTAGGTATAAAACTACTGAATCGCTCTACTCGCACTATTTCAGCGACTGAAGCAGGGCTTGAGTATTATCAATATTGCCGCGTTATCGCTGAGCAAGCATCAGCGGCTAATCGACAGATTGAAAATCTTAAACATGAACCGGTCGGTTTATTAAAGATTACCTGTCCAGTTAATGTTGGTTTGCAAACTATTGTTCCTGCACTTAATGAGTTTCGTACCATTTACCCTAAAATTGAACTTGATGTCATGCTTACGGATGAAGTGGTAAATATTATCAAAGAAGGCATAGACCTAGCTATTCGTGGTGCTCCTTTAGCCGATTCAGGCCTACAAGCAGCAAAATTATCAACACTCAGCACTTGTCTTTGTGGCTCACCCGCATATTTTGAAAAGTTTGGTTTTCCTAAACACCCAACGGAGCTGAATAAACATCAATGGGTGCTGTATAAGTTAACTGCGGGTTCGCTCGAGCTGACAAAAGGTAGTCGTTCTTTTAGCATTGAAATGAAAGGCACAATCAGCACAAATAATGCGGCAGCAAGAACCGCTTTTGTTGAAGGTGGCCACGGTCTAGGTCGTATTCCTGTTTATGATGCAAAACCTAGAATCAAAGCAGGGCAGTTGCTTTCGGTACTTGATGATTACGATATGAGGGATATTCATGTCTATGGGGTATTTCCTCCAGGGAATGCCGAGTCGAAGAAATTGCGGTTGTTGATAGATTTTTTAAAAGCATACTTCTTAAAGAATCAGTAAGCGGGCCAGCCTTTGGTTATCCACTTTGTTTGCTATTTCGTAAATTAAATTAAGATCTTTCACCCATAGAACATTCAGTTAAATCTTGCTTGGCACTAAAGTACCATACAGAGCTACGTGGCATTGCGCCATTATTGTCATACGACAAAACCTGAATATTGATACTATGTTACATAAATTAAAGCCACTCTTGTGGACGTTCCTATGCGGCCTTAGTTGTTCCGCAATTGCTACCTCTCATCCATTAGAAAACTTTCAGCCTTTAACTGATTTTGGTGATAACCCTGGCAACTTAGCGGCAAGTTACTTTCAACCGACCAAGCAATCTAAATCCCTTGTGGTATTTCTACACGGATGCGTGCAGCAAGGTGAAACCTTAGCAAAACAAAGTGGCTTTGTTTTGCTTGCTAAACAACATAATTTCACTCTGTTACTACCACAGCAAAGTAAAAAAAATAATGTTACCTCCTGTTTTAATTGGTTCTCAGAGCAAGATAGCGACAAGGATCAAGGGGAGGTGTTGTCGATCAAAAATATGATCCTCGCACTAAAGGCGCAGTCAGAATTTGACCATGTATTTATTGCAGGCCTTTCCGCTGGCGGTGCTATGACCAGTGCATTGTTAGTTCACTATCCTGAACTCTTCTCTGCTGGCGCTGTTATTGCGGGTTTACCTTATCCTTGTGCTAATAATTTGGCTAAAGCAATTTCTTGCATGAGAAATGGCCCTTCACAGTCATCAGTCGAACTAGCTAGCTTAGCAAAGCACGGTAATGAAGCCGTTAAACAATGGCCGAGGCTTATTGTCATCACGGGCAGTAAAGATAAAGTTGTCAATCCCAAAAATTCCCAGAGCTTAGCTTTGCAGTGGTCAAAGCTTTCAGAAACTGCATTGAAACCAAGTAAATCTTTACTCGCAGATTATCAGCAAACACTTTGGCAAAATAAAGAAGAGCCTGTGCAAGTTAAGTTGGTTGAAATTAATGAAATTGGTCACGGTTTAAGCGTTAATTCTAGTTACAAAAATAGAGATGCGAGTGCGGACTTTTTATATGAATCTTCGTTTGATAGTGCTATGAATATCATCGAATTTTGGGGTGTAAAAGGTAAAAGTTGATAATATTCAGTAACTAACCTCTATGGTACTATAGTACAAATTAACTTTGTCTAGTTTTGTTATAGAGTTTAAACATCAGTAAAAACATCAAAAAAAATCTTAAAACAACTGATTCAATAAAATTATAATAAGGCACTACTATGAAACGCTATAACAAAAAATTAAGTTACCTCGCTTTAGCTATTGCCAGCGCGTTAACCACTAACATTGCCCTTGCAGAAGAAGCAAATGAATCAACAACCGCTCAAGATAACTCAGGTCTTGAACGTATTGAAGTTACCGCTCGTAAAACCGTAGAGACTCTGCAGAATGTTCCTGTCGCCGTTACCTCTATTGGTGCAGAACAACTTGAACAGAACGGTATTAGCGTGATGACAGAAGTTCAGCAATTCTCACCAAATACTACCTTACAAAGTAGCCGTGGTACTAACTCAACATTGACCGCCTTTATCCGCGGTGTTGGTCAAGAGGATCCTTTATGGGGTTATGAACCGGGCGTTGGTATTTATGTTGATGACGTATATATTGCACGTCCACAAGGCGCTGTGCTTGATATTCTTGATGTTGAACGTATTGAAGTATTACGTGGTCCACAAGGTAGTTTATACGGAAAAAACACCATAGGTGGCGCAATCAAATATGTCACCAAAAAAATGTCAGGAGATGCGGAGTTTGACATAAAAGCAACTTTTGGTAATTACGCACGTCAAGATTATAAAGTGGCTGGTGCGGTGCCAGTAGTTGATGACAAACTCTATGTTGGTTTTGCTTTAGCCAGCTTATCTCGTGATGGTTACGGTGAGTTTTTACAATCAGGCTTACCTGGGCAAGATTTAGAAAACTATAACAAGGATGTTTTTGCTGGTCGAGTAACGGTTGAATTTACCCCTACAGATGATTGGTTCTTCCGTTTTAATTACGATAATACCCAAGATGATTCCAACGCTAAAGGTGGTTACCGTTTATTACCTAGTATAGTAACCGATGCGCCTATACCTGATAGTGTATATGATTCATATACAAGCTTACCAACCAAAAATGTGGTTGAGAATGAAGGCTGGAGTTTAACCGCTGAATATTATATTAATGATTATTGGTCATTAAAATCAGTGACGGCAGCTCGTGAGAATTATTCTCCAACGAATATTGATTTTGATAATACTCCTTTACAAATTTTTGATGTACCAGCTATTTATGATGATGAGCAATTCTCGCAAGAAATTCAGTTAAATTATAATGGAGATAACTTATCATTTGTTTCTGGATTATATTATTTTGATGGCGAGTCATGCGGTCATTATGACGCCATCATTTTTCAAAGTTTAACAGCAGAAAAAAGTGGTTGTAATAATAGCGAAAGTTATGCTGTTTATGCACAAGGTTCATATAATCTGACTGAAAAGTTATCGTTTACTTTAGGTGCTCGTTATACAGAAGAAGAAAAAGATGCGAATGTAAATGATGATCTCCGCTTTTCAATAGAATACCCAGAGTCAAACTGGATTCCTGGGTATACACGTGGAGATTTACCAGTAACAGAAGTATTAAATGGCAACAAAACTTGGTCACGTTTCACACCTAAAGTGGGTGTCGAGTACCAAGTTGATGAAGATATGATGGTATTTGCTAGTTATTCACAAGGTTTCAAATCGGGTACCTTTAATCCTCGTGCATCAACTAATGAACCAGCAGTAAATCCAGAAATAGTTGATTCTGTTGAGCTTGGTATAAAAAGTGAGTGGTTTAATCAATTACGTGTTAATGCAACAGTTTTTGCACTAGAACATAAAGACCGTCAATACAAAAGTGTGGTACCAAATGAAGATCCTACCGTGTTAGATTCACGCTTAGGTAACATTGGTCAATCTGAAGCGATAGGTTTAGAGCTTGAAGTGGAATATGCTGCAACAGAGTCACTAAGCTTTAACTTTGCTTTGGGTTATATTGATAGTGAATTTACTGAAGTATTAAGCTGGAATGGTACTGGTTATGATGATATTTCTGATATTTATACTGTAGCCAATACTCCAGATACTACAGCTAATTTTGGTGTCACTTACGATATTGAAACTTCTGTTGGTACTTTTGTTATAAATAGTAATTATTACTATCGTGACGATTATGCTTTGGTTGAACTTGATAATAGATTGACTCAAGATGCTTATGGTTTACTTAACTTGGGTATAAATTGGTACAGTAATGAAGGTGATTGGACTGCCGCTCTACATTGGAAAAATATTACTGATGAAGAGTATATGGTTGGTGCTTATGACTTTACTGGCGGTCAAGATGAAGAGGGTAATTGGTTACCTGGCTTTGGTGGCGATACTACACTTATTGCTTATTATGGTGATCCAACAACTATTTCATTAACTATTGGCTATCAGTTTTAAGTATTGACTCGTTTAATGTAGGACAATACTAAGTAGTGAATTCAGAGTAAAAAGAGCTGGCACTTGTCAGCTCTTTTTTTCATACTGGATTAAGAATCATGTAGGAGCGTTAAATGTCACAAGCAAAAGTTATTATTGCCGATGATCATCCGTTATTTCGTACGGCACTTAAACAAGCAATTATCGAATGTATTGATGATGCCGGCACGTTAGAAGCCGACAACTTTAGTGAACTATTAATTGCTATTGAAGCCACTCCGAGTCTAGAAATCGTTTTTCTCGATTTGCATATGCCAGGTAATGATGGTTTTACCGGACTTACTCAGCTGCAAAACCACTACCCCGATTTAGTGGTGATTATGGTGTCTTCTGATGATAATGATGAGACCATGCAAAAAGCGATTAACTTTGGTGCTGCAGCATTTATTCCTAAATCAGCCGACTTAACTACCATTGCCAGTGCTATTGATACAGTATTGATGGGTGATATTTGGTTACCTGAATTGATAGAAAAAAATGCAGGTCAACAAACCGCACTTGCTCATCAAAAACTCGCTAAACAGCTAGGACAATTAACGCCGCAACAGTACGTAGTGTTAACTCAAATTGCTGATGGTCAACTTAATAAGCAGATTGCTTATGATCTTAATATTAAAGAAACCACTGTGAAAAAACATGTTTCCGCTATTTTGGAAAAGTTAGAAGTGAATAATCGAACGTTAGCAGGTCTTGCTTATCAGCAGCTGATGCTGGCGCCAACAGAGAATGTTAATAGTCCCATCTAAACTATTCTTAGTAGGCTACCTGAACTAATTTTAGGCAGTGAGCGTTATATTGTGTGATAAACGGCCATAAAAGACCAAGCAGAGTGCTTGTTCTGATAAAGTATCTTTGGTCATTTACCGTAAAAGTTCACTTCACTGATATTACCCACTGAAACCTTAACCGATTGTGAGTTACCCTCAGGTGATGGGATCACCAGTTGGTCATATTGAACATTATCATCGACCTCGGTATTACATCGAAGTGCTACGGTATAATCCCCTTCAGGTACAAAACCAATGCTATAGTTGCCATCAACAGCAACCGTTGTTGCAGCTAAGGGCTCAATTGCTGTGGGTATTTCGCCAATAAAGCTTTCATCATTACTATCAAATAAATCCGCTAGCGTTGTTGGTGCACCATCATATAAATAAACCATACAAGGCCCTAAATTGGTGTTTTCTGCTGAAACAGTACCTGTTATATCACCATATAAACTAACAATACGAACACCATGAGGTTTAATGATATAACCATATTTTGCCGGATCATTACCACGTAACACTAACGATTTTGTCAGGTCAAACTCTATGGTGTAGGCAGGTTTATTATCTACTTGTACGGCATCGCTGTGCACTGTAAATTCACCAAGCTTTAAGCGTGAGCTAGGCACTTTAATGTCATATTCTGTAGCATCATTGTCTAATATGACATAAGAGCCAGCATCAACAACCACTAACTCCATAGTATAAACACCAGTCGCTAAAGTGATGCCTTGGGCCTCATCAACAATTTTCATTTGCGCTATGCCAGTAAAGTCGAGTAAATTCACTTGAATGGTATCTACAATATCGCCATCTTCGTTGGTAAACTCTTCTATCAATACTTCTTGTTTACCATTGTCATCATCAGTATTAGTGAGCTTAATGCTATCAATTTCAATAGCGACTACCTCTGCTTCTTCTACTGGCGCATCACTCACACCTAATGAGAATTTAGCCTGTTCGAGCTCTTTATCTAGAACCAAGTCTTGCTTATCTGAGCCACCACAAGCGCTTAGCAACAAACTGACTAATACAAGTGAGGTTAGGGGGATTTTATTTAACATAGTAGGGCCTACAAATTTTTTAGTGAAAACTAAGTGATAGAATTATTTGAAACTTATTAGGAAAAGCCAAAAAATAGTTTTATAAAAGTAGAAATAAATTTAGGATATATGTCTAATAATATATGAAAGCTGATGCGTTTACTATTTTATCATTCTATAACACGGTCGACGTTATCTGTCTGATCAAACGTTTTAACGCTAATGATTTAACGGGTTTTCGTAAAAATAGAAAATTTGCATCGCTGGTGTGTTGCCTAACTTGTTCAGAAGGATCGGCAGAGCAGATCACACAAGGGCTTTGCCAATGCTCTTTACGTAATAAATGGCTTACCAAATCAACGCCATTGGTATTATTATCGAGATGGTAATCAGCAATGATGAAGCGAGCGGGTTGTTGCATTTGAGTCACAATCTTAGTTAGCGATTCTTTATCTTTCGCGGTATAAACCAAACAGCCCCATTCAATCAATTGTGAAGATATAGCGGTTAACATCAACGCATCATTATCAATAACTAATACTGACATATCAGCAAAGTCTTCATTGATAGTACCGGTATTTTTAATGTCATGGCTTGCTGTTTTATTCGGTATTTTGTTAGATAAGTTACCTGGTAGATTGACGGCTTTATGCTCAACTCTCGGTAGCTCAAGCATAAAGCATGTGCCTTTTCCTACGGTCGATTTAAGTGATATTTTCAAATCGAGTAACGAAGCCATACGTTCGGCAATGGCTAAGCCTAATCCTAGACCTGGTATCTCACGATTTTGCTCTAATCGCTCAAACTCTTGAAAAATAGTCAGTTGTTTATCGACCGCTATCCCCGGGCCGTTATCCCAAACTTCAATACGGACAACGTCTTTTTTGTGGCGAACACCTAAAACTATTTTGTTGGTAATACCGGCTTTGTCACCGGCTTTGTCACCGGTTTTATCACGGCAATAATGTACAGCGTTTGATAAAAAATTTTGTAGTATTCTACGTAACATACGCTTATCGGAATTTACCCATGTTGAACTAGCTTGATAACTAAAGCTAATGTCATCTTGTTGGGCTAAAACGGTAAACTCATTCTTTAACGGTATTAATAACTCATCTAACGCAAAGTGGTTCTTCTCAATAATGTCTAAGTTATTATCAAGACGTGAGATTTCGACTAAATCGGAAAGTAGCGCTTCAACAACATTCAATGAATCGTCAATATTATTAGCCAGTTGTGCTAATTCGTCATTTTCGACTTTCTTTTTCAGCATCGAAGTAAATAGTGACAACGCATTAAAGGGCTGCATTAAGTCATGGCTGGCGGCAGCTAAAAAACGTGTTTTACTGCTGTTGGCTGCTTCAGCTTCTGCTTTAGCACGTCTCAGCTCTTGCGTTCTTTCTTCAACACGCCTTTCTAAACTTTCGTTAGCTTTTTGTAAGGCTTTTTCTGCTTCAATATGGGCGGTAATATCAGAAAAGGTGCTAACAAAACCGCCACCAGGCATTGATTGCCCCCTAATTTCTAATACCACGCCATTGGGCATAGAACGCTGAAAGTAATGGTTATGCCCCATACGCATATGCTCAATACGTCGGGTAATTAAATCTTCACCTTCGTCGTGCCTACTAGGGCTTTCTCCAGTACCTGTAATTATGCCTTTGGCAATGTTATAGCGTAATAACTCTTCAATAGGCTTTCCTGCACAGACAAACCCTTCAGGATAATCAAGCAATTGAATATAGCGTTGATTCCAAGCAACTAAGCGCATATCGGCGTCAATGACACTAATACCTTGTTCAATATTCTCTACCCCTGATTGTAATAACTCGCGGTTAAAGCGAAACATTTGGTTGGCTTCATCGACAATACTTACAACATCTTCTAGCGGCATATCCTGAGATGTGGAGGCTGCTTTCATTACCATGCGTGTTGACGCTGAGCCTAGTACACCCGAAAGCTGTAGACGAGTGTATTCAATGTTGCTTTCGTTTTTCCCACTACTTTTAGCAAAGGTAATTAACGCTTCAGCAGCCGGTTTATCAATAAAGCGTACTAATAAACTGTATAAATCATCGAGGGATAAATTCCGTTCAAACTGATTTTGGCTTTTATTGACAAAATATTCGGCTTGTAATTTTTCACCGACACTGCGTTGGCTGATTAATGAGACAACAACGTAACAGATAACGTTGAGCAGCAAACTGTAAAAAACACCATGGCTAGTACTATCTAAAAAATCAACGCCAAAGAGGGCTGTAGGCTTTAACCAAGTCATTTGCCATAAGCCTGTTTCAATCCACTGGCTGTTGGGAATTAACGCTGGTAAAAACAAGGTATAGAGCCAGACTATACTGCCGATAATTAAGCCAGTTAATGCCGCTTTTGCATTGGCTTTACGCCAGTACAAAGCACCGATGGTGGCCGGAGCAAATTGTGAAAGTAAAACAAATGATAACAAGCCGATAGTAGCGAGGTGATTTTGCTGAGCAATGATACGCTCGAAAATGAAGGCGAGCAGTAAAATAATAGCGATAGAACCACGACGCAGGTTAAGTAATAGCCCAGACATTTGTTGTTTTTGTTTGGTATTAAATAATCGGAACTTTAATACCAGTGGTGTTAATACCTCGGTTGATACCATGGTACTCAATACAATAGCGGCGACGATTACCATGCTGGTTGCTGCAGCTAAGCCACCAATATAAACCGTAATGCCAAGCCAAGCTTGTTGGTAAAAAAGTGGGAGAGTTAACACATAAGTATCGGCATCGACACTGCCGCCGGGGAAGGTTAACTGCCCAGCAATTGCGATAGGTAAAATAAAAACATTAATAAGTAATAGGTATAAAGGAAACAGCCAACGGGCAGTTTTTAACTCTTGTTGATGGTGATTTTCAATCATCATCATATGAAACTGCTGAGGTAAGATAAATATAGTAATCGCCCCTAATACTGCTTGTGCTACTGCAAGATAAACAGAATTAGTGCCAGTAATTGAGCTGATATTTTCACCTTGGTTGATTAAGTCGGCAAAACCATCAAAAACATAGAAGGTGGCAAAAATACCTACTGCTGTTAAGGCAAACAATTTAATAACAGAGCTAAAAGCGATGGCCAGTACTAACCCTTGATTTTGTTTATTGGCGGCTATTTGGCGCGTACCAAATAAAATACTGAAAAAGATAAGTACGATAGTCACCACAAAAGCAGTGCTGATACCCGACTGATAAGTACCGGTTAATAGATCAAAACTGGTACTGATGGCGCGAAGTTGCAGTGCGATATAGGGAATAATACCCGTTAGTGCAACCAGGGTAACCAGCGCAGCAACTTTAGGCGAACGGTCGTAGCGAAAAGCAATGAAATCGGCAATGGAAGTTAAATTTTGCTGCTTAACGATCAGGAGAATTTTGTGTAGCATTGGCCAAGCCAGCACTAAACAAAGAATAGAGCCGATATAAATTGGCGCAAGCCATGCCCCTGTAGTGGCTGCTTGTCCAACGGTGCCATAAAATGCCCATGAGCTACAGCTAACGCCCAGCGATAAACTATAAACCCAAGGTTTACAGCTCCAATTTTCAGATGCTTGATTTTGTCCCCAATGGGCAACAATAAAAAGTACTGCCAAATAAGCAATGGACAGTATCGTGATAAGCCAAGTATCGAGTGAAAGCCAAACTAACAAGAACTATCCTTTATGGTGTGATCTGTCTCAAAAATAATGTACCAAGCGATTAACTTATTTAAGTTAGCGATTAATATGAATATATATAACACTATGGTCAGCATAACACGGCCTATCTAACGGGGTAGTGAACTAAGGTAGTAGTTATTTGCTAACAGTCATACGCTAATCTAAAGGTAAATATTTACCTTGATTAGAAACTATCATATATGAAAATCAGTAACAAATACTTGGTTGAAGCCATTGTTTTTATTAGTTATGTACTATTTGCTATGGCTTGGGTAGGCGGCACAGCAAGTATGGGGCAAATAATGTCGGCTATGCACATAGATAGTTTAGCTTCTGCAAGCTTTATCAGTGGCGCGGTAACCTTGGCAAAAATTGTTGGTACGTTCGCTGCTGCTTGGGTTGCGTTAAAGTTTGGCCTTAAGTATGCTTTTTTTATTGCTAGCTTGTTTATAGCCATTGGTTTATTAACGCCCTTTGCTCCTAACTATGAATTGTTATTGCTAAGTCGATTCCTGATGGGATTAGGTGGAGCGTTCATGATCGTCTACTTTAATCCTATTGTTATGCAATGGTTTCCAGTTAATGAGCGCCCTGTAATTAACGGTCTTAACGCGGTTGCTTTTAATATTGGTACGGGTGTCGTGTTATGGAAAATGACCGCAATCAACCAATTCACTGGGGATTGGAAAATTAGTTTGATTAGCTTTTCAATTGCTAGTTTATTGCTAAGTTTTGTTTGGCTATTGGTAAATTTTGAACCTGAGACTCAGGGACACGACCAAGAGAGTCAAACCGTCGAAAATTACAGTTATATTGATGGTCTAAAGGATAAATTTATTTGGGCTTACGGCTTAACTTATTCGGGTTTATTGGCATTTTATATCTGTCTATTTACTTTTTACCCTAAAGCCGGCATTAGCCAGAGTAAGTGGGTGATAGGTTTTGGTATTGTTGGTACATTAGCGGGTATTATTTACAGTAAAAAAATGCCACTTCGTTTACCTGTTATTCGATGGTCTGGTGCTATGATGGTGCTGACTATTATTGGGGTATCTTTTAGTAGCAGTGTTTGGTTACAAACTCTATCTGCCATTGTATTAGGATTTTTTATTTTCTTCCCTATCACTGCGCTGGTTTCTATTCCACATGAGTTACCTAAAATGACAGGGCAACGTATTACCGTAGTATTTAGTTTTTTCTATTCAATCAGCTACTTACTTTCTACTGTTATCTTATGGCTATTTGGTAAATTAGTGGATATGAATCAAGGTGATTATACCGCTTCATTTATTCTCATTTCATTAATAAGTAGTACCTTTTTTATTGGCAGTTTTTTCTTGCCTGAAACGGGTAAGGTTAAAGAATCAACAATTAAGGACAAGTTATGCGCGGAATAATATCTCCCAAGTTAGTACCACTGCTTGAGCAAGCAAATATTGCCATTGCGGCGGCCAAAGCAACAGGGCAGGGGTTTAGTGCTGAATTAGTTAGACAGGGCTTAGATAACTTATCAGCGCTAATGGGGTCAGGGCCAAATATAGCGATAGTAAAAGATACTATTTTAGCGTCCTCTAGCCATAATATTCCAGTTCGTATTTATAATCCCGCGCCTAATGAAGTATTGCCAGTATTATTGCATTTTCATGGCGGTGGACATATGTGTGGCAGTGCCGATTTATATGATCCCATTAGTCGTAAACTCGCGCTTGCTACTCAGGCTATTGTCATTTGTGTTGATTATCGGTTAGCACCTGAATACCCATATCCAGCAGGCTTGGATGATTGTCAGCAAGTACTTGAACGCTATCAAAGCCTTCTGACAGAAATGAAGTATAGTGATGAACTCTATATTGCTGGTGATAGTGCTGGCGGTGCCATCTGTACTAGTTTAGTGATGAATAACTCAATTAATGAAAAGACCAGTGATTCGATAAAAATTGATAAACAAATTTTGGTTTATCCGAGTGTGGATTACACCATGGCGAGTGCTTCTATTGATGAAAATGGTCAAGGTTTCTTATTAGAAAAAGATAAAATGCATTGGTACTTTCAGCAGTACTTCCAAGTAAGTAGTTTAGAGCAAGATGAAATCACGCAAACCAAAATAGTGAAAGCATCACCATTACTTGGTAAGTTTTCAGCGAATATGCCAACAACTTTGGTCATTACTGCTGGATGCGACCCGCTAAGAGATGAAGGTGTCGCTTATGCTAAATCGTTGAAGGAAGTCGGCGTAAATGTTGAACACCATTCTTTTGATGGTATGACTCACGCCTATATGTTGCTAAATGATTTAGTTAGCGATGAATGCCAACAAACTTATCAGCTCATTGGACAATTTGTTAAAGCAGGTATTAATGACCAATAATTTTACCTTGCTGTTAGTTCGCTTTACCTAGTTTAGTAGGCTCGATTTTTATTCTTAAATATAAATCAGCCTTCACTTATAGAGCAACAGTTCATTCAATCTCTAAAACTAGGGATGATAAACCTCGTTATTGAGGCTTTTGACCGAGGGGAATAATACCGTCTTGAATAACAGTTAACTTGGGCATAAAGGGAATGTCGATATCTAATTTGGCCTTCAATTGGTAACTGATATCTTGTCCTTTACTATTCATAAGCGCTCTAATCACCTTGAAGCCTCCCATTAAGCTGGTTGAAACAGGAACCACAAAGCGTGACTCTCCGTATGCTGTTGCAGTGGGGATATTCGCGGCAACACCATGAGCTAAGGCCTCTCCTGCCACGCTCAGTTGATAGCTAATACCATTGAACGGCAATTCAAAATTATTAGGGTTGGTTAATTTCAATCCTATTTCAAAATTTTGTTCGAAGCCATTAGCTGGCAAAGCCTTAAAAGAAACTAACTCGATAGTGGGCTCTTCGTAGTCTAGATTCATGGTGGCGCAGCCAGACAAAAAAAGTAGTGCAGCCACGAAAAATATACGTATGGGCAGTGTTCTAGCTAAAGTCATTCTTTATCCTTGGGAGTGATTTCTTTCAACTTATATTAAAAGGGTAATGGTTGGTACATTTTTCTCGTTATGATTAGATTATTCTCTACACAGCCAACTACTGATATTACTGAGACTTATCACTAATATGACATAAATTATTAATTATAAAATATCTGGTATAAAAATTTAAATTAATTATCTGCTTAGCGAATAAAGTAGTCCTTGGGGGAGAACTTGAATCTCAGATTAATGTTTGTTTAAAAAATATAGAGAACACTAGTTATGCTCTCTATTTATCAGTGATAACAAATTAACTTCTATAATTAATTGCAGTGAAGGGCAATGAAACAGGTATTTTAAAAAGGCTTGTTATTGAGCGGTCCAAGCGCCATCCATAGGCAATGACGAACCGGTAATGCTGCGGGCACTATCACTGCAAAGAAAGAGGATGAACTCACCAATTTGACGAGGCGCCATCATATCAGGTACAGGCTGTTTGGCGGTAATAAGTTGGTATTTTGCTTGCTCAAAGCTGGTACTTTCTTTATTGGCAATTTCAGTGATTTGATCATTGATAAGTGGCGTATCTACCCAGCCTGGACAAATAGCATTGGCAGTAATGCCATGTTCTGCGCACTCAAGAGCAACGACTTTAGTCAGGCCAACAATGCCATGTTTTGCTGCACAATATGCGACTTTATTTTTAGAGGCAACAAGGCCATGAACAGAAGCAATATTAACAATTCTGCCCCATGAGTTGGCTTTCATACCACTTAAAGCGTGCTGAGTCGTATGAAAGGCAGCGGTTAAATTAATGGCAATGATGGCATTCCATTTACTCTCTGGAAAAGTATCCACTGCTTCTGTATGTTGAATACCTGCATTGTTGATCAAGATATCAATCGAGCCCATCGTTTTTGTGGCTTTATCCATAAAAATGCTAATGGCACTTGAGTCCATTAAGTTAGCATTATCGAATAAGGTTTTTATTTGATATTTTTCAGAAAACTCCTGCGCTAGGTTAGCGCCTTCATCATCGCTCATCAAACCATGTAAGACTAAATTAATACCTTGCTCAGCCAATACGTGAGCACTGGCTAAGCCAATACCACTTGTTGAACCAGTAATAAGTGCTGTTTTACCTTTCAATGTTGTGCTTTGTAATGGAGTACTTTCTAACATATTGTTTCCTTTTTATTATCAGTAAAGAAGAACAGCATATCTTTTGAGGTAATATCGTCCATGCTGCATTCGGAAATTGAGTTGAATCTAACGGATTAATTACCTTAGCTGAATTGAAGGAGAGTTGAGTTACTACCTTAGTGCCATTCAGGAAAAATAAGGATGACAGTGGATCGATTTACTTACTTGAGGGTTTTTGCAACGTTATAAATGGATGGTGGTAAAGCTGTTGATAATGAGGTGCCTTACTTTATTTAAATAGTGGAAAGTTACACTTAATTGAACGTGCTCCAGGAGTTTCAGTAGAAGAGATTATAAAACTAACCCAGAGGGGGAAACTTGTGGTTAACGGAGATATATTTATAAGGTGCTTTGTTGATAGGCTTTCATTGCGATAAATTTACTTTAATTAATGCTGGAAAAGACAAAATCATTAAGTATTTTAACTGCTTAAGTATAATTTAGCTGAGTAAAAGGCGTGTGACTATTCGCCTTTTACTGTCTGGTCTTTAGATAAATTAGCTGAGTGTTATTGGCGGCACTTAATTGCAGGGTTAACATTGATAATACCTGCTTCGTTGACCGTGGCAGTTTTGCCATCCTGTTTTAGTATCGCTAACCTAGCATCACCAATTGAGCGTACATAGGTAAGTAGGTAACCAAACTGGCCTAGGGTACATACGGTATATTGCTGGCTTAAGTTAAGTTTGTCCCACATAGCGTCTTTATCATGAGCTTGTTGTCTGCTATCAGTAATGAAAGCAGTAACAGGGGTAAAGTTACTGTGCTGTCTTAAAGTATTTAACATAATATCTGTCTCACTCTTTAGTTAGTGATGAGATATTAGCTAAGTCTTACTAGGAATGTTGTAGGCAATTGTTAGCTTGTTGTTACTACTTGTATGGTTACTATTTGAACAGTAATAAAAGCGTTTAAAGAAAGTTGGTACTTCTTTGAATATTCGAGCGAGAAGTTCTTAGCGGCGATGCTATTTTGAGTTTTTTTCTGCTTCTGCTTCCGTTTGTTGCTCTTTGATTTTAGCTTCTTTAATACGCCATTTTTGTAATTCGGCGTAATAGTGATCCCAAACACAAGGATTACAGGCACCACCACCACAACAATCATCATCTGCTGGAGCCATTGGTTTTTCATGGGAATTCGACATATAATTTTTAACTCAAAATAAGTGGAGTATTTACTAATTCTTATGATGCTAGAATAACAAAAAGCTCTGCAATTGCAGAGCTTTTATTTATTCAGAATTGTGTATTAGCTAGCCAAGTTCAGCTAACTTTTGCTCTAAATAATGAATGTTAGCGCCGCCATTAACAAAACCTTGATCATTTAAAATGTCTTGATGCAAAGTAATGTTAGTTTTGATGCCATCAATCACTAACTCTGATAAAGCATTACGCATACGTGCAATCGCTACATCACGGTTATCACCCCAAGTAATTAATTTACCAATCATAGAGTCATAATGTGGAGGTACAGAGTAATCAGCATAAATATGAGAATCCCAACGTACGCCTAAACCACCTGGTGGGTGGAAACGCGTAATTTTACCCGGTGAAGGGATAAAGGTACGAGGATCTTCCGCATTAATACGACATTCAATAGAGTGACCTGAAACCTTGATGTCATCTTGGGTATAAGATAACGGTTGACCAGCAGCAACACGAAGTTGTTCTTTGATCAAATCAACACCAGTGATCATTTCAGTTACTGGATGTTCAACCTGAATACGTGTATTCATTTCAATGAAATAGAATTCACCATTTTCATACAAAAATTCAAAGGTACCAGCACCGCGATAGTTAATGTCAACACAAGCTTTACAACAACGCTCACCAATTTTAGCGCGCATTTCAGGCGTAATACCAGGTGCAGGAGCTTCTTCTACTACTTTTTGATGACGACGTTGCATTGAACAATCACGTTCACCTAAGTGAATTGCAGCGCCTTTGCCGTCAGCCATTATTTGAATTTCAACATGACGTGGATTTTCAAGGAATTTTTCCATGTAAACCATATCATTTTTGAAAATTGTGCCGGCTTCTTTTTTGGTTAAAGCAATTGACTCAACTAATTCAGCTTCGCTACGGACAACGCGCATGCCACGACCACCACCGCCACCAGCAGCTTTAACGATAATAGGGTAACCAATACGTTTAGCATGGGCTTTGTTTGCTTCTTCATCGTCATCTAATGGGCCATCAGAACCTGGTACGCAAGGTACACCTGCAACTTTCATTGCTTTGATAGCTTGAACTTTATCACCCATAATACGGATGCTTTCTGCTTTTGGACCGATAAAGGCAAAACCAGAGTTTTCAACTTGCTCAGCAAAATCAGCATTTTCTGCTAAAAATCCATAACCTGGATGAATAGCTACAGCATTAGTTAATTCTGCTGCCGTTATGATTGCAGGAATATTAAGGTAGCTATCTGGCGCTGGTGCTTTACCAATACAAATGGTTTCATCAGCTAATAATACGTGTTTAAGATTTTTGTCAGCAGTTGAGTGAACCGCTACAGTTTTAATACCTAACTCTTTACAAGCACGTAATATTCTTAAGGCAATTTCGCCACGGTTGGCGATAACAACTTTATCTAACATGGAATAACCCTTCTGGTTAGGCTTATTCAATGATGAATAGCGGTTGGTCAAATTCAATGGCGTCTTCATTTTGTGCTAAAATTTCTTTAATAACGCCAGACTTATCAGCTTCAATTTGGTTCATCATTTTCATTGCTTCAACAATACAAAGAGTATCGCCAGCATTTACATGCTTGCCAACTTCAGCAAATGCTGGAGAGTCAGGTGAAGCAGAAGCATAGTAAGTACCAACCATTGGAGAACGAACTATATGGCCAGTAACTACTGGAGCAGCGGCCACAACAGGAGCTGCTGCAACTGGTGCTGCTAAAGGAGCTGCCATAGGGGCTGCTTGCATCATAGGAGCAGCTTGCATAGCGACAGCACCACGGCTGATTCGTACTGATTCTTCACCTTCAGAGATCTCTAATTCGTTGATACCAGACTCTTCAACAAGTTCGATAAGTTTTTTGATTTTACGAATATCCATTGGGACACCTTAATTTGAGTGACTAAAAATAATATATTTTAAATATAAGTTAATGATTGGTCATTAACTGTTACGGTTTGTTATTAGTTCTTATTTATCTACTTGTGCTTTATTTAGGTATGTATAAGCAGCGTCTAGGGCAAAGCTATAACCTTGCGCACCAAAACCGCAAATCACACCTGTGGCAATATCAGATAGATAAGAATGTTTTCTGAAAGCTTCACGAGCATGCACATTTGATAAATGTACTTCGATAAAAGGTATGGCAACAGAAAGTAAGGCATCTCTTATCGCAACACTAGTATGTGTGAAAGCGGCAGGGTTGATGATAATAAAATCTACTTGTTGATAGCCATTATGAATGGCATCGACCAATTCATGCTCAGCATTTGATTGCAGGTGTTTTAACACAATATTTTTTTGATCAGCTTGCAAGCCTAGATCAGCTATAATCTCGGATAGGCCTTGATTGCCATATATAGTAGGCTCTCGCTTACCAAGCATATTCAAGTTTGGGCCATTTAACACTAAAACAGTAAACTTTGCGGTCATCTTCTGTTAAAACACCATTAAAAATTAATTTCCCTAATAATTACACAAAATGACGTCGCTGTGAATAAAAAAAAGCATCATTTCTCTATTTTTTTTGTTATTGGCGATAATAGTGATGTTTTCGAAGAATATAGCAGCAAAGTACTGGTCAAACCTCTTTTAGGTGCATGTAAATGTTGATTTTTTGTTTATTTGAGCTATTATTATCAAGTTATTTTTATTATTACATTGATTTTAAATAGTTTTTTACATTTATTCGGTTTCATTGTAAGGGATCCCTTATTAAATATTATTCACTCGTTATTGTTCTCATCTTTGCCTGTCTTGTATCTTCACAAGCTGTAGCCATTGAGATAGTAACTCATCCGCAAGTTACTGAAATTAGCTTAACCAAGTCACAACTACGGCGTATCTATACGATGCGTCAATTACGTTGGAGTGATAATAGTGCAATTAATGTCTTTGTATTACCGAGTCAGCACGAACTCCATCAACGATTTGCTAAAGAACGGTTACAAATATTTCCTTATCAACTTAATCGGATTTGGCATAAGTTAACTTACTCGGGGTTAGGTGTCGCACCAACAATAGTGGCTTCTGAAAAAGAGCTTATTCAAGCGGTTACTAAAACACCCGGTGCAATTGGTTATATAGATGACGATACGTTAAAAAAGTTAAAGCAAAATGAAAGTACTAACAGGATAGAAGCCCCTGATATGGAAGCAGGTCAGCAGGCTAGTGGTAAAGGAGTAGTAAATGTTATCAAAATTAAAGACTAATGCTGCAGTGGAAATGTCTAACAGAGTTAATAATTTGTATTGTTTTAAACGGTTTATTTCCAGAGCAGTCATGCTTGCGTTAATCTTTACTGGTTATTACGCAGGAGCTACCCAAGCTGAAGAAAATGAAACTTATTCTAATTCGCAAGATTTTCAATTACATGGTTTTATCTCACAAGGATTGATTAATGTTGATGGTAGTGATTTTGTAAATGATGATGGTGATCTGTCTGCAGAATTAACTGAAATCGGCCTTAATGCATCTTATCAATTATCGGATAAGTTTCGCCTTGCCGGGCAAGTGGTTTACTTAGATGGTGGGAATCGCTACTCACAAGGTGCAAGAATTGATTATGCATTAGTGGACTGGTCGGCGTTTACCAGTGAACATTGGCAAGCCAATGTATATATTGGGCGCTTTAAAAACAATCATTGGCTCTACTCTAGTTCTAGAGATATTCCTTTTGCTAGACCCAGTATTATTTTACCGCAATCAGTATATTTTGATGGTTTTAGAGATATTGCGGTAGGCAGTGATGGCATTGCAACTAAAGTTAGTTATAGTACTGATGACTATGGTAATTTCGATTGGCAATTAAGTTATGGCAAATCACCTATTTCAGATGAACAGACAAAAAATATTTTAAGTGAATTTGCTCAAGGAAGTGCTGAGCAAAATTATGATGCTCAAACAAGCTTGTATTGGCAACCCGCATTTTCACCTTGGCGTTTTGGTATTTCATTGCTTGATGCAGGGTTTAGTTATAACCAAGGAAACGCAGAAAGTGGTGATGTGTTTTCTGATAGTGATTTTAATTTTCAATTTTATACTATGAACGCTCTGTATGAAGGTGAAAATTGGGAGTTTAGCGGTGAAATATATCAACAGCGTTTCACTATCGATGGTTTTTATTATCCAGGATTTCAACTTGATAATATTGGACAAGGTTTTTACTTACAGTCACGTTATAAGTTAACGCAAAAAGTAACGTTATTAGCACGCTATGAAGATTTTTACCTAAATAAAGATGATAAAGATGGTAAAAAGATAGAAGCGGCGACAGGTGGTGCAATTCCTTATTATTTCGGCTTTCATAAAGATATTACCTTAGGGCTAAACTACGATATTACCAGTAACTTTAGTGCTCGCATGGAATATCATTGGGTAAATGGCGCAGGTAGACTCACACCTGTAGTAGTGCCTAATACCCAAATTAATGACTCCGAAGATTGGCAAATGTGGGCTATTCAGTTGATGTATTGGTTTTAGAAGTAGTGTTATGAATATAAAATTTGTTGGTGTACCAACCAAGCTTTTGGTACTAATAATCTCAACCTTGCTGCTTTTAGCTGTAGGGTTTTCTTCGTTATCCTATTGGCGTTTACAAGCCGATTATCAAGAATTTCAGCAAAATAATATTGTCCAAGGTCAAGTGCAAGTTAATTTGCACAATAGTATTTTACGCACCAAAATTACCGTTTGGTTAGAGTCCTTTACCGACTTGATTCAATTATCACAGCAAGATGATTTTTCTAATCTAGCCTTGCAGTTAGAGAAGCAATATGACGCGCTACAGTTACACCTTAACGTTGAAGATATCTGGTTAGTTGATGAGAAACAAAATATTTTATTTGCTACCAATGACTTCCCTGCAGTAGTGCAAGATAACATTGCACAAGTCTTTAGATTACAAGAACCAGAACATCGAATATATTGCCCACAAAGCTGTCAATTGTTATTGAGTTTACCTTTACTCAATAAGCAAGGTGATATGGTGGTTGTTACCATGAGTACTTCATTGGTTGATATGCTGTTTGCTTTGAAAACCACTTTAGATAGAGATGTTGCTGTAATTCGGATACCCGCTAATGGTGAAATTAACTCGTCCTCAGCTAAAGTAATTTCGGCATCTAATATGCGACTAACAGAGTCCTTATTAGCGATGAATAAACCTGATTCAGCACTTAATCAAGTATTAGCGCAGGGGTTACACTTAGATTTAGAAAAAAATAGCTACCTGATAAATCTATTAACTTTATCAGAGCAAGACAAACAAGGTTTTTATCTCGCTTTAATTGATGATGTGACAGCTTATAAAGCAAAGAATGATGCATACCAAAAGCGCTTTATATTATCTTTGAGTCTTATTTTTAGCTTACTAGCGGCATTTGTTTACTTTATTTCTAGTCCATTTACGAAACGATTATTGCTGTTATCTAACGCGCTTCCGTTATTAGCACAGAAAAAGTTTGATCAGTTTAGACAAGTTGACCTAAAAAGACCTCGAATGTTTGCGGATGAATTAGATGTATTAGCTCATTCATCTGAAGAGCTGAGCTTTGAATTAGAACAACTCAACTTAGTGGTAGAGCAAAAAACTAAAGAGTTAGAAAATATAGCGATGTATGATTTGCTGACGGGTTTGCCTAATCGTAATATGCTTAATTATCAATTGCGTAAGTCATTAGCAAATATTGCTCGCCATAAAAGTGGTGTTGCTGTGCTGTTTCTCGATTTAGATGACTTTAAAAAGGTTAATGACAGTAATGGTCATAATATTGGTGATAAGTTACTTATTCAAGCTGCCGAGCGAGTTCGGGTTAGTGTTGGTGAACTAGATTTAGCGAGTCGTTTTGGCGGTGATGAATTTGTTATTGTGCTTAGCCATCTTAATGGTGTTGATGAAGCTATCGAAGTAGCGGAGAAGGTACTGTTACAGTTTAAAGAGTCGATAAAACTTGGCTCTAATATATTTTATGTTTCAACGAGTATTGGTATTGCTTATACAGAATCAGCGACAGAAAAGTCGGATGATTTGATCAGCCATGCTGATATCGCCATGTATGAAGCAAAAGATAATGGCGGTGGTCAGTATCACATCTATCACCAAGAAATGTTTCAACGTGTCGCTCATAGGGTGATGCTTGAAGGTGAAGTCAGACAAGCGTTAGCTAAACAGCAGTTTAGTCTAAGTCTACAACCGCAGATATGTGCAAAAACTAAAAAGCTATATGGTTTTGAAGCACTATTACGCTGGCAACACCCTGAACGCGGAATGATCTCGCCAGAGGACTTTATTCCTATTTTAGAAAACTCTCAACATATGATCGAATTAGGTTATTGGATTATTCGCCGATGCTTTGAGTTAGTAATAAGTATCAAAGAATACGGACTAGAAAACATACGTATTGCGATTAATTTATCTGCGGGACAGTTTATGGATGCTAATTTACCGCATTTCCTGAATGATTTATTGGTCGAATTCTCATTAACAGCGAAAAATTTTGAACTAGAGCTTACTGAGCAAACGTTAGTGAAAGATATGGATCATACCATTGCTATGATGGAGTCCTTGAAAGTTATTGGCTTTAGTTTTGCTATTGATGATTTTGGTACGGGTTATTCATCGTTAGCGTATTTAAAGAAAATGCCTGTTGATGTTATTAAAATAGATAAGAGTTTTATTTTTGGCATGTTAGAAAATCATTCTGACTTTCAAATTATTACTTCGACTATCGCAATGGTTAAAAACTTAGGTTTGACGGTAGTAGCAGAAGGGGTAGAAACACAAGCGCAATTACGTAGCTTAACTGAAAATGATTGCGATATTATTCAAGGCTATTATTATTCTAAACCTATCCCAGAAAAAGACTTGTTTACTATGTTAGATAAGCAAACAACAAAAGGCTATTGGAAAGTAGCCAAGAAAATTGAGCCAGATTTATCAACAGGTAAGTCTGCTTGAGTTAGGTTTTCTTAAGTAACACCATTTTAATTAAGTTTGTGATCTCGTTATGCGTAGTGAAAATCAATCAATGCGCTCAATTGGCTAATAGATAGCTATTGGGATTGAGCGTAACGCGGTCTTGGAATATTTTAATCCACATCAGTGGGCAGTGGTTCAATCAGAATAGTATAAAGCCAGCCTAAGTTGAGGCTGGCTTTATTTAAGTGAATATACTTTTCAATTATTAACGTGACTATTTAAATATAGACTTCACGTGGGCACTGAACTCAGCAGCTTTCATAAAACCTGTGGTACGTTGCTTAGTTAATTCATTTCCTTGTAAATCAAAGAACAGAATAGAGGGGAGACCCAATATAGTATAGTGCTGAACAAGTTCGGCATTATCAGTTGAGTCAAACTCTGTCATGTCAATTTGCAACCACACACTATTACTCAATGCCTTTTGTACGTCAGCATCTACGAACGTATATTTTTCAAATTCTTTACAGGCAATACACCAATCAGCGTATAAGTCTACCATCACTGTTTTGCCCTGCATGTTGGCCTTTTTTACTTCATCTTCTAATTGCGCTAAAGACGTTACTTGCTTAAAACTAGCATGCTGAGCATTATTGGTAACATTATTACTGCTTGGATAGATTAACTGGTAAGCAAGGTTAGCGCCAAAAAACAGCATCAAAAATATGACCAGGGAACGTAAGCCATACCAAAAGCCCTTTCCTTGTTGATCATTTTGCGCTGCTGCGTGATTTTGATTAGCAACATAGAAGTAGCTCGCACTGACTAATATCAATAATGCCCATAACGCTTGGCTAGCAACTTCTGGGATAAATCGTTCTAATAAAAATACTGGTACAGCAAGTAATAATAGGCCGAAAATATTTTTGATGATATTCATCCAAGCGCCAGCTTTAGGCAGTAACTTACCACCAGAACTACCTAAAATAAGTAAAGGTAATCCCATACCTAAACTTAATGCATATAATGCAGAAGCACCTAAGACGACATCGCCTGTTTGAGAAATGTAAAGCAGTGCGCCTGTGAGTGGCGCCGTGGTACAAGGAGAAGCGACTAAGCCTGAAATAACACCCATCATTAATACGCCAGTAATGGAGCCTCCTTTTTGCTTGTTACTTACATTATTTAGTTTATTCTGCCAGCTTGCCGGTAACGCTAAGTTAAAGACACCAAACATTGATAGCGCTAAAAAGATGAATAAAATACTCAAACCAATTAATACTATTGGGTGTTGAAAAACGGCTTGGAACTTAGCGCCTGCCATTGCAACAACCACGCCTAAAAGGGTGTAAGTTATTGCCATGCCTTGTACGTAGAAAAAAGATAAGGTAAATGCTTTTTTAGTCGTTAACCCTTCTCCTTGACCAACAATAATACCCGTTAAAATAGGGTACATAGGGAAAACGCAGGGGGTAAATGATAATAATAGACCGCCAACAAAAAAGGCAATGAGAGTTAATAACAGGCTATCTTGCTTGAGCATATCAGATAACTGATGCTGCTCACTTTTTTTAACTTCGCCTTCGTTTGTCTGTTGGTTTGCATCGGAACTTGGTGTTGCTGTACCTTCACCTATAATAAATTTGCTTAACTTAATTACCTTACTTGTTGGTGGGTAACATAGACCTTTTTCGGCACACCCCTGATAAGTGATTTTGATACTGGCATCATTTGATACATTTTCAAGGTTTACAGTGAATGCTAGGTTTTCAGTAAATATCTTTTGAACGCCAAAAAATTCATCTTCGTGGTCTATGCCATCAGGTAATAAAACAGAGGTAAATTGAGTGTTTTTACCTTTAAATTTAAACTGATGACGGTAAAGATAATACTCAGGAGCAATATCGAAACTAACTTCAAGCAGGTTATTTTTCTGATAAAAATTAAAAGCGAATGCTTGATCAACTTTTAAAAATTCATCATCATTACTAAATAAACTGCTATTAGAAACATCAAAAATAGATTGCTTTTCTTGTGCAGCAGCGGGGTTAAGAGTAAAAGCTGCTAACATCAGAAAGCAAAGAGATAGTAAGTTTTTCATTAAGTCTACTTCAAAGAGTTAGTGATCCAGTTTAAATAATGTTTATCACCTTGCTGGATATTCAAGGCAATAACTTCCACCACGTCATATGGGTGTAATTGATTAATTCGATCACTTAAGGTGGCGAATTTATTTTCATCAGTTTTTATCAATAATTGTACTTCATTGTCGCAATGTAACTCCTCTTGCCAACAATAAATAGAGGTAATGTTTGGCACTATATTAACGCAGGCGGCAAGTTTCTCTGTAACCAAGTGCTGAGCAATTTTTTTAGCTACTATTTCATCGGGACAGGTTGTTAATACTAATTGATACAAAATTGTTACCTATAACTGTATTCCTATTGATAGTATACCTTGAGTATTAAGGAAAACTTAGGCTTCTATCAACTGCCCTTGAAAAAGACCTGTTTAGCCCAATATAAGTTTCATAGAAAATAAGGAATCATTATGTTTCAACTATTATTTGTACTTTTTATCATTATCCCTATCATCGAAATAACGGTGATTATGCAAGTGGGTGCTTTACTCGGATTGTGGCCAACAATCGCTATTGTTATTTTAAGTGCTTGGTTAGGCGCAAAATATGTACGTCAGCAAGGTTTGGCTACGTTACAGTCGGTGCAAACAAAAATGGCACAAGGTGAAATGCCATCAGGGGAAATAGTCACGGGTTTAATGTTATTAGTGGCTGGTGTTTTATTAGTAACTCCTGGCTTTGTTACCGATATTTTTGGTTTGTTGTTATTGGTGCCTAGTGTGCGTGTGGCAATTGCTACTCAAGTACAAAAACATATTAAGGTTAACCAACTTGGTGGAGGCGCCTCTTTTCATCACAGCACTACTGGTAATGTCTATCAGCATGAAGAGTCAGCTGAACCTTTTACTTCATCAAAAGCTTCATCAAATGAACCTATTTCACATCACCAAGGCGATACCTTGGAAGGTGAATTCAAACGTAAAGATTAGTTGTGATTAAGTTTTTTTAGTTTAGGGCTTGTGAAGATTTATTTTATCCCCATTTCTATTATCAACTATATAGTTGTTAATTATGACTAGTAACCTTACAAAATAATTGAGTTATCTCAGGAGAGAATTAATGAGCATTCGTCCACTACATGATCGTGTAATTGTTAAACGTAAAAAAGTTGAATCAAAATCAGCTGGCGGTATTGTATTAACAGGCAGCGCAGCGGAAAAATCAACACGTGGTGAAGTTATTGCTGTAGGTAATGGCCGTATCTTAGAAAATGGTGAAGTACGCCCATTAGACGTAAAAGTTGGCGATCAAGTTATCTTTAGTGAAGGTTACGGCGTTAAAACTGAAAAAATTGATGGCGAAGAAGTCTTAATTCTTTCAGAGTCAGACATTTTAGCGATCGTTGAGTAGTCACAGAAATTTTAAAGTCGCCTCTTCATCTTAAGGGTGACATCAGAAGTACTCACTTACTATCGTAAGCTCCGTGCTTCTTCTTTGCACTTAAGCGATTTTACATAATTAAAATGTTGCTTGAGTGTATAGATTCAAATTAATTATTTATAAATAAACAAAATTACAGGAATAAATAACATGGCTGCAAAAGACGTATTATTTGGAAATGACGCACGAACTAAAATGTTACGTGGCGTAAATGTATTAGCTGACGCGGTAAAAGTAACATTGGGACCAAAAGGTCGTAACGTAGTTATTGATAAATCTTTTGGTGGTCCAACAATCACTAAAGATGGTGTTACCGTAGCTAAAGAAATCGAATTGGATGATAAATTTGAAAACATGGGCGCGCAAATGGTGAAAGAAGTTGCTTCTAAAGCCAATGATGAAGCCGGTGATGGAACAACTACTGCGACTGTTTTAGCACAAGCTATAGTTAACGAAGGTTTAAAATCTATCGCTGCGGGCATGAACCCAATGGATCTTAAACGTGGTATCGACAAAGCAGTTATTGCTGCTGTTGCGGCATTAAAAGATGCATCAACACCAGTTACTGATAATAAAGCAATTGAGCAAGTAGGTACTATCTCTGCAAACTCAGATGAAACTGTTGGTCAAATCATTGCAACAGCAATGGACAAAGTAGGCGCTGAAGGCGTAATTACTGTTGAAGAAGGTCAAGCATTAACTGACGAATTAGATGTTGTTGAAGGCATGCAATTCGATCGCGGTTACTTATCTCCATACTTTATCAACAAGCAAGAAAACGGCACGGTTGAACTTGAAAACCCATTCATCTTACTAGTAGATAAAAAAGTATCGAACATTCGTGAATTACTAACTACTCTTGAAGCCGTAGCTAAATCAGGTAAGCCATTACTAATTATTGCTGAAGATGTTGAAGGTGAAGCACTAGCAACATTAGTAGTAAATAACATGCGTGGCATCGTTAAAGTTGCTGCTGTTAAGGCACCAGGTTTTGGCGACCGTCGTAAAGCAATGTTACAAGACGTTGCGACACTAACGGCTGGTACCGTAATTTCTGAAGAAATTGGTATGGAATTAGAGAAAGCGACTTTAGAAGACTTAGGTCAAGCTAAACGTGTTGTTATTTCTAAAGACACAACAATCATTATTGACGGCATTGGTGAAGAAGCAGACATTAAAGCACGCGTTTCTCAAATTCGTGGTCAAATCGAAGACTCTTCTTCTGATTACGACAAAGAAAAATTACAAGAGCGCTTAGCTAAACTAGCTGGCGGTGTTGCAGTAATTAAAATCGGTGCTGCAACTGAAATTGAAATGAAAGAGAAAAAAGCACGTGTTGAAGATGCATTGCATGCAACTCGCGCAGCCGTTGAAGAAGGTGTTGTTGCTGGTGGTGGTGTTGCATTAGTTCGCGCTGCTGAAGCAATTAAAGATCTTGAAGGCATTAACGAAGACCAAACACACGGCATTAACGTAGCTATTCGTGCGATGGAAGCGCCACTTCGTCAAATCGTAGCAAACTGCGGTGACGAAGCTTCAGTTGTACTTAATGAAGTACGTAACGGTGAAGGTAACTACGGTTACAATGCGGGTAACAGTACTTACGGCGATATGATTGCAATGGGTATCTTAGATCCAACTAAAGTAACGCGTTCAGCACTACAATTTGCTGCTTCTGTTGCAGGTTTAATGTTAACGACTGAAGCTATGATTACTGATGCACCTCAAGATTCAGCTCCTGCTATGCCAGATATGGGCGGTATGGGCGGTATGGGTGGCATGGGCGGTATGATGTAATTTATGCTTGTCTAAATCGTTAATTACATGGTTGCTGCTTTACTCGCATAGAAAAGACTATGCGTCGCTTACAGCGCCTTGTACTAAACAATTTACCACGTATAAAGCATTAAACTTGCTTGTAGCATCTAAAAAACTCACTTCGGTGAGTTTTTTGTTTTCTGCTATTTAATTTAGCTAATTTAATTGCTGGCGTATTCGTTGATTATCTCGATAACAAAGGTACTGCGATAGTATTACTTAACCTTAAAACTGAGACTTTTCATCAACGTGCAGGTTAATGTAAACAATGATAGGTTCAGTGACTAGATTTAAGTTCCAGTTTTTACACTCTCTCCCAGTTCATAGAAAACAAGAAGTAATAAAAAGCCCGAATATTTATATTCGGGCTTTTTAGAGGGGTAATAACTAATAATTATTTTTTGTATAATTACCTAAGTTATGTAGGACATTATTCGTTAGTCAGGCTATCTGTATTTACGCATAATGAAATTTCGATATAAGAGTAAGCTAAAGATCCATAACAAGAAGTATGTATTGGCGGTACCGCCAGATGAAGAAGGCTCTTCCACTGGCACTACATTATTTACTATGACCGTAACTTGTTGTTCAACATCTATATAGCCATCATTAATCGTTAATAAGAAGTTAAGGGTAATTTGAGATTCCACTTCAGGGGCTGTAAAGCTTAATGAAGCAGCATTGGGTGTATTGATCTCCACATTAACACCATCGAGCTGGGTCCAAGTATAGGTTAGGTTATCGCCATCAACGTCAGATGAGTTAGAAGCATCAATATTCACAGAGCTATTTTCGTTAACCGTAATGGAAGTCTCTAGAACGATAATAGGTGCAGTATTTATAAAGCTAGTTAATACACCAGGATCTTCTACTTGCCCGTTAATTAGGCCGTCAGCGTCGTTTGGACCACCATCTTCAATAACTAACTGAATACATTGATGACCAATATTAATACCAGAGTTATATTCCGTAGAGTTAGGTGTAGGACAGTTATTATTGTTGTCTAATAAAGCGCTAGCGATAGTGTTTTTTCCATCTTCAACAAAAGTAAACCAACCTTGAGTGCTAATATATTTTCTGAAATTAACAATTGCAGGAATAGTTACATTATCTGGTAATGGAATAACAACAATCGCTCCATCATTACGTATGTTATCACCAGTCACAATAAAATTAATCATAGGCGTTATTCTATTAGTGTGGCTATCAGTAATGTTATCTAGACCTAAGCTCATAATAAAGCTAGCTAAAGCAGAATCATCAATAACACTACTAGCAACTAACGGAGAAGTTGAGCTTTTAATTACAGAGCCTAAAGACAAAGATGAACCAACTATTGTTTGAATAGGTTTATGAGTATTCATTAAAGGTAAGTGATGAGTGTTAGTATCATTATCTAAGTACTCAGCGATACCGTCGTTGTCTGAATCTACAAAACCTTCCTCCATATCACTAATGCCATCATTGTCAGTATCTTCAGTTAAAGATAGTTCAGGTAAATTGGATAAAAGAGAAATATTAAGGGATCGAGTAACTGAATGCCTTTCTGAAGTTGCTGTCTCTTCAGCAATTATACTAATGATAATATTATTAGTGGTAATCAACTCTGGATTAAGCACAATAGAATGAGCTCTTGTTTCTACTGGAACAATGGTATCAGGTAGCTGCCAAGTTAGCTTTATTTCATCGTTATTTATATCTTGAATATTGGCGATGATCTCAACAAGTCCTGCAGCTTTATCAACAACGGCGACAATATTGTTATTTTGATGCACTGATAAATTAAGACTAGGTATTAGGTTTTCATCAATAACACTAATAACAGTAAAATTTTGCGCTGAGAGGCCCATATCTGAATATAATAATTCTAAATTATAGGACTCATCTACTTGTGCGCTGTCACTAATATCAATATCTATATACATTTGCTCAGGGGAGAAAATATTCTTTCCTAAATTTGAGAGTTGTATTGGGCTTTGTATTGAGTATTGGATAAAGAAAGGGTAATACTCAGGTAGTATTGTTGTTGAAGATCCAATGTGAATACGAATGGTATCGCCAGATAAGGTGCTTTTGGAACTTTCAATAGCTAATAAAGGACGAATATCTACTGTCACCACTCCTTCTCCAGCATTGCCGCTATTATCTACAAAATTAACTGTTACATTGTGTATGCCAGCGGGTAAGAAGTGTTCTTCAGACTCAACAAGTTGTACTGAAAGTGTACCATCAACAATGTCTTCAGCGAAAATACCTTCAAGAGAAGGTAAAATATCAGTCAATATACCTCGAGCAATTGTTCTTGTGTTACGCGAAGTTAATTCAGGTGGTGTAGTATCAACAATAGTAATAACTTGTGTTACCAATGTAATGTTACCAGCAGCATCTGTCGCTCTCCACTGTATCTCGTTTTCGCCTAAAACTAATTTATCAGAACTTATTCGTTCAACGAGGGGGTCATTAAAATTATTATCAGATACAGTAGGTAAAGGGAGCTCTAAATCACTGATTGAACTGGTAGCTTCGTAACTACGAGATGTCAATGTATCGAATACGGGAGCAGTATTTTCACCTATAGTATTATCTAAAGGTGCTTCATCTTCACTATCAATGACACCATCTTCGTCACTATCTTCTAAAATGGGGGAAGTTAGGTGAATGAGTACTTCATCACCATCTGATAAGCCATCGTTATCAGTGTCTGTTATTAAGGGGTTTGTTTGTGCTTCAAATTCCGCTAGATTTGATAAATTATCACTATCATTGTCAAGTACTGCATCGGTTGGGTCATTTTTATCTAAACCATACAAATCTTCCCAAGCATCTTGCATACCGTCACCATCACTATCTGGAAATGGATTTTCAATTGATATATGTAAAGTGTAGGTAGCATCATTTGGAATAATTGAATCTGTATATCTAGAGACTTTAATGTAATAAGTACCAACTTCAGAAAATGTATAAGTTAAAAAAGAATCTAATCTACTTGTACTGCCTGACTCCCCATAAGATGAACTTGCATCATCATTTGAAGAAAGTAAGTTTTCCTGGTCATCATACAACCTTAAATAGGAATCAAAAGCACCGCTAATTCCACTACCGTCGTCTATATCAAAAATAGCTTGAGAAGGAGCGGTTACAATTGAAAACTCAAAGTAATCATAACTTTCATCACCTGAGCCAATAATGGACACATGCGGCATAACCAGTGATGTATTAGTTGTCTGATCGCCTATATCGTCTGAAAAATTTAAATTAAATCCTGCATCAATATTTTGGGCTTCAGCAATAGAGTTATTAGATTCTGTATCAATAACATCCTTAATTAAAGGGTTTGTACCTTGCTGATATTCAATGATATTAGAGCGACCGTCACTATCGGTATCAAGAGCGCTATCATCAGTTAAGGGATCTAAATTATAAAGAACTTCCCAACCATCAGGCATACCGTCACTTTCAGTGTCACTTAGATTAGGATCAGTAAGGTAAGTATTCAGTTCAAGGTTATCGGCTAAATCATCATCATCGCTGTCAATTTTAACTGGGTTTGTAAAGTGAACATTAACCTCATCGCCATCGGTTAAGGTATCAGTGTCGCTATCGTTATTATTTGGTAAGGTGTTTAGTTGAAATTCTATTAAGTTTGATAAAGTATCATTATCTAAATCACTATTAGCATCTGAAGCATCAGTAGGATCTAAACCAAAGCTTAGCTCCCAATAATCCGACATTCCATCTCCATCTTCATCACGAGCAGGTAAGTCATCACAGGTAACTCCTACTTGCTCAAATGAGTCAATTACATCTGTAACGTTATAACCTAAATCATCTGCAGCATGAATTACGCCACAAGCGCCTTCAATAAAAGTAGTGTTTGGAGTCCAATAAAAGCGGTTAGCGTCATACATTACGTCAAACGCTAATTTTGTATTCCAATTGTCTTTATTAGCTAAGAGAAAAAATGCTCGATTAAAAACGCCGCTACTATGGTGCACATCAATGCCATTGTAATAATTATCTGCATGACCTATTGAGTTACCATCTCGCGTAGGATCTTCCATATACCTTAGCGATCCTTCCCCCTTGAAAATGTCAGCGCCAGTTAACCAATCATTACTGCCTCTAACATAATATTCAGCCGCTTCACCGGCCAGATCGGAAAAGGCTTCGTTAATTCCACCAGATTGGGCACTATAAATTAGTCCAGAGTTTTGTTCTGTTACACCATGAGCTACTTCGTGGGCTGTAACATCCAATGAAACCAGGGGATAAAGCCTTGAACCACCATCACCGAAGGTCATGCTAGAGCCATCCCAAAAAGCATTTTCGTAGCTATTACCATAATGAACTCTAAGCACTAATTGAGAGTCAAGAGGAGAGGTGCTATACCAGTCATTAAACATACTAAAAATGGCATTACCAAAAAAATGAGCATCATTTAAAGGGGAATAAGCCCCATTAATTTCTTTGTGGGTATTTCGACTGCAAGCAAAAGTAAATACGTTACTACCCGACTTGCTATGATTCAAATTAACTGTTTTTACATTGGTGTTTTCCATTGCACAGTTATCACCCGTTTCTGTTACATCCAAGGAGTCAAAATCAGTACCATATTCATATTGGCCTACTTTAGTATTTCCTCCTGGACCTGTCGCATCAGAAAAATTTAAGCTATCCCAGTGTTTAAGTGTATGACCTGATTTTGCATCTATAATATAAATAGGTTTTGCTACATCTCCAGCGTCATTTTGAATAAAGAAATTTACTAAATAAGCAATACGAGCATAATTGTTATCATCAATATAAATAACTTTTTGAATACTTTCTTGAGTGAATACTGAAGATTTTTTGAATACTTTCTTGAGTGAATACTGAAGATTTTTTGAATTGTGTTGATTTATCAGTATGTAATAATTTTATTTGCTTTAATATTTCAGTATCAACAAGTAGCGCTTTGTTATTTGAACGTTTTATATCATCGTCAATTTTAGCTACAATTTTTCCATGTAATTTATTAACAGTATTCGAATTTTTTAATTGGGCGTTTACTTGATAACCCCAAACAGGTATATCTTTATAATATTGTTGATAACGAATATTTTGATGCTTAGCACCATTAAGCAAAGATCTCTTTACTTTAAATGAATTGTTTTTATCTAACCCGATGATGCTGACTAACCCTTGCGCAACTACATCTTCCATACTGGTGATTTTTGATGTTTTCGATGATTTGGTCAGATTATTAATCGTATTCATCTGCTGATTAATTAAAGGGACATGATTACGAGAGATTTTTCGTTTTTCAACGGCTAGGGCATTGAAATTAAGTAAGACGAGACAGGCAACAAAAAGGCGAAAAAAAGACGGCATAACAATCCTTGTTAATTATAAGCAAGCAGAAATATAAAATATAGCGTCATCTTATAGCAAATGTTGGAGTATTTAAATGATAAACGCATAGAATTTATTCAAGCCATACATAGACTTCGGCAATATATTCTTCTAAGTTTACTTTCATCTTTTTTGATTTTTTATTGGATTTAAAGCTCATGTTGGAGAGGATTTATTTTCTACAGCGTTAAATTATGAAGCAGTTAATTTTGCTTTTAGATTAATAAATAGCGAGGAAAGATAAGTGATATCACTTATCGAACTTATCAATTTAAGCTTTTTTAAAGGGGAGAGGGGAGATAATGGTTGATGGCTTCTTTCTAACAACTGGAATAATTGAGGCGACTGTGCGTATTGGATAAGAGCAAGCTGTGTTATTTACTTTTACATTGTCGCTAATGAACTTACGTGTTAATAAAGTCATTTTTTCATAGGATTCCTATATTTCAATGTAACTCACAAAGGGGTTAACATTACGTGAAATAAACGAGGAGATATTCTTATTTCCCCTCGTTACCAATATGGATTTTAGCTTTTTATCATCATTTTTTTCACGGTAGCTTCAATTTTTGCAATAACTCTACGATTTAACTCATGATCGGCAGCTGTATTGCCCTTAGAAATTAGTTGTGTTTCACCAAAACCTTTGGCAGATAAACGGCTTTCCTCTATATCAAATTTATTAATTAATAGACTCTTAACCGCATCAGCACGTTTTTGTGAAAGTGCTAAGTTATATTTAGCGCTACCTGCAGCTGAACTGTGCCCTTCAATAACAACACTTGTGTTTTTATATTCCTTCATAAAATCAGCTAAACGTTGAATATCATTCATTGTCTCTGCTTTTATCTGTGAACTATTGTTTTCGAACGCCACGTTCAAGTCAACGTCTACAGCTGTATCTAAAAAGAGTGGACAACCACTTGAATCAACTTTTACGTTTGCTGGCGTATTTTTACAGTTATCTTGCTTATCATTAATGCCATCATTATCAGTATCAGCAAGAATTACTGCTGCAACTACTGGTATTGCAGCAACTTCCTGAGATACCGCTTTCTTAACAACAGGAGATTTTTTCACGTCACCAAAAGCGTATTTCACACCGATTTTAAAGCCTTGGTCTGTAAAACCATAGTCGACATCACGATAAACAACCGCTTCGCTGTATAAAGAGAAACGATCATTAATATCGACGTTATAACCAAGGCCTATATTAACCGCGTTGTAGCTTTTCACGTTATTAAAACGTTTTACCCCAGCGAAAGCGTAAATACCAGTATCTTCAATCTTATAAATAGCGTCAAGGCCAAACCGTGTACCATAATCAGTATCATTACCATTGTTAATGTCGTAACGAGTTTTTGCTAACTCTATACGAGCATTCCATTGTTCGTTAATGATTTTTTGTAAATCAATACCTAAGCCCTTGCCAGCTTCAATTTGTTGCCAGTCCATCTTATTTTCTTTACCTGTGTCTGACTTAATATAATCGCCAAACACGCCTACTTCCCATGTTTTATCAATGCCTTCTGCAGCTAATGGTGAACTAATTAATGCAGCTAACAGGGTAATGTTGAACGTTTTCATGGATAAATCCTTATTGAGTTTTATGTGATTTTATGTAATTTCTGACCCTATAACGGATCAGAAGTGTAAAAGTCACAAACTTTTAATATTTATTTTACAATTAACATTCAAAGCTAAAAAAAAGTAAGTTTATTAGCGTAGAATGCACTCGATTGAAATATGGCTAAAAGTTTATAACTAAAAATAAGAATGAAATTTATACAAATTTAATGTGACTTTTTAACTACTCAGTCGTTAAAGGACTAAGCGATAAAAATTATTGCTCGAGGATAAAATGAAAGACTTAGAAAAGAACATAGCAGCAGAACTTAAAAATGATCCTGAATTAACCTTTAGTACTTCAGACGACGACTTATTTAAACGTGCAACAACAACGGCCAATAATCAGCGAGGTACGAAAGACCTGTTGGCACTGGGTATGGCTTCACTTTGGGTTGTTTTCATTAGTATATTTATGAAAATTCTAAAGCCAATATTTAAGCAAATGGCAGCTAAGCCACAAAAAATAAGCACAAATGCGGTCACAAATACTGCCACCAATATAATCAACAATAAGGGCAAATAATGGATACTGAAAACATCACAGAAAAAGCTTACTCTGGCTTTATGGCTATCTGGCATAAAATGATAACTTTTTTGCCTGACTTAATTGTCGCTACAATATTTTTGCTGGTTGGTTGGTTAGTTGCATCAATGGTGAAAAGGTTTTTAAATAAATTTTTAATTAAAATTGGCTTTAATACTTTTTTAGATAAACTTGGTTTAGACATTCTATTTAAAAAAATGGAAGTGAGCGTTACCGGTAGCCAAGTGGTTGCGAGTATTGTTTCAACATTTTTCCTATTAATATTCTTATTAGCGGCATTAGATATTGTCGGCTTAACGGTGCTATCAGGGTTAATTGATACCTTAGTACTGTTCTTACCTAAATTACTTGCTTCACTCGCTGTACTTTTGTCTGGCTTCTTTGTTGCTCAAATTGTTTTCAATGGCGTAAAAATAGCGGCAAAAAATACCGGTATTGATTATGGCCGCTCTGTTGCTGAAGTCTGTCGCGGTATTATTATCGTTATCACTGTTTCATTATCAATAACGCAACTTGATATTGATGTGTCTCTGCTGAATAACATTATGACTGTAATTATTGCGAGTGTCGGCTTAGCCGCAGCGATTTCATTAGGCATCGGTACCAAGTCAATGGCACAAGAAATTGTTGCAGGTGTTTATTTACGAGAAATGTATCAGGTCGGTGATAACATCGAAGTAAAAGATATCAAAGGCACTTTAGCCTCCATTGGTAGCGTGGCGAGTAAAGTAATGGGTGAAGGTGAGTCGATGACTACCGTGCCTAATACTTTTTTATTAGCCAACAAAGTTACCAAGCAATAACGCGATTTATTTAACGTTTGACTACGCTTAATGAACGGCAACTTGTCACTTTAGTACAAGTAAACCTGCCTTATGATACGCGTCTTTTTCAGCAGTTAATTACACCATACCTTCCTATTTTGAAGGGGTATTGTGCAAAATTACTCAATAATCAATCTGATGCTGAAGATGTTGTACAGGAAACCATTATCAAGATACTCACTCACTTGAAGGATTTTAAGTGGGCGGTGTCTTTTAAGGCGTGGCTATTCAAAATTGCTCATAATGAATGTATTAACAAAATAAGAGACCGTCGTTGGGATACCTTAGAACAAAATGATGAATATTTAGAAAATATAATTGCTCCTGAACATAATCATCAAGATTTAGCTACAGCGTTGTCCGCGTTAATGGTCAATTTGTCATTTGTTGATCGAAATATTATGCTACTCCGTTATCGTACAGAGTTAGAATTTCAGGAGATAGCAGACATTTGTAACTTAAAACTATCCGCGGTGAAAATGCGCCATAAAAGGGTGATAGAGTTCTTAAAAGGGCAGTTGAAGGAGTAGACAATTGGGTTTAGTTCTTTTTGTGTTGGTCCTTTTTTTAACGAGGGCGTTAGCCTTATTTGCTGATAACCTTAGTTATGGACTTAGTTATGGACTTAGTTATGGACTTAGTTATGGACTTAGTTATGGACTTAGTTATGGACTTAGTTAAGGATCCAGTTAAGCATTTAGTTGAGCTGCGTTTGTAGAGGTAAGAAGCTTATTAAGTTTTGCTTTTACTGACTCTTTTTTATCACAGGGTTTGTGTAACGCTTGAGCTAATCGTTGTTTAATTTCAGTTAAGTGAATGGGGGAAACTTTACTTCTTTCAATAATGGATTTTTTTTCACGTTTATTTAGCTTTATATCAGTAATGGGCAAAATAGCAGAGCTTTGGTCAGCAATAAACTCTAAGCAATTGCTAAAGTTATCTCTCACGATAATAGCCTCTGTTAAACAAAACTCATTAATTGCTTTGATAAGGTAATCTTTTTTCAGTAATACTTGCTCACAGCTTAAACTTTGAATATCTTTATAATTAAAGTCATCGGTGCTCTTATCTTCTCTGGGCAGTAGAGCGCCATGAATTCTACGGTTTTCTAATAACTGAGTAACACTTTGGTTAAGTAGTTTGATCGTCAACTTAAAATTAACACTCACCACTTCAAGTTCTTGTGTAGAATAATTGCTGAGTAATATTAATAATTTTGCTTGGCTAGATAATAAATTAAACATGATTATTCTTCTTGAATAAAGTTGATGTGCTCATATTAATCTTTATATATTGCAAAACTATTAAAATGGACAGATTTTTTAGAGTAACCAGACTTCTACGCGGCGATTACGTTTTCGACCATCTTCGGTATTATTATTTGCTATAGGTAATGCTTCCCCCATAGCCTCAACGGCCAGTACCGGTATTCCGCGTGAGGTAAGAGCAAGTTCAACCGACTTTGCTCGTTGATAAGATAAGTGGGTATTTTTTACTTGTGCTCCAACGCTATCAGAAAAACCCATTAATACAATTCTACTGCTTTGGTGATCTTCCATAAAATCAACGAGACGTAATAAATCGCGCTTTCCCTTGTTATCAAGTTCCTTAGTCGCATAAGCAAACCTAAAATTAAGTGAAAGGCGTTTAGCCTTACTAGCGTATTGCTGATACTTTTTTGGCGCTCTAGATAAAGGGTAAACCTGCTCTAATTTTATATTCTGTGAAATGAGGCCAGCGTTAGCAACAACTTGCTGACCTTCGGTTGACAGAGCATATTGAGCGAAGTCTTTTACTAGGTTAGAGGCTGATGTAGGAGTATAAAAATATAAACGTCTTGAAAGAGCATAATCTTCTGTACCTATGGTAAACCGAGTAGGGAAAATGGCGCCAGTATCTTTAGACTCTGAAATAGCAATCGCTTTATTATGTAATACATAGTTTAAGCCAATAAAGCCAATTGCAGCTTCGTTCTGTGAAACTAATGTAGATAACTCCGAACTCGATTCAAATCGTATAGCTTGTTGAGATAACTTTTTGCTATACTTTTTCAATACAAGGCTTTTAAAAGTATCCCAAGTACCTGAGTGTTGGTCTCGAGCATACAGTTTAATCGGTAATATAGCTCCACCAATTTGTGACCAATTACTTATTTCCCCCGAAAATATTTTAGCGAGTGTTTCACTTGAAAGTCGCTTAACTGGATTATTCTGATTAACAATAACGGCTAAGCCATCTAAACCGATAATATGCTCGTTACCGATTTTATTTAAGTGACCTGCAGTTTTGGTTAATTGTTTAACTTCACTGTCTTTTATTCTACGTGAAGACATACCAATGTCTGCCGTTTTATCTTTTAGTGCGGAAAATGCGGTGCTAGAACCGTGTGCTTTTAATTCAATAGCATAAGGTTTTCCGTCAACATGGTAGTGTAAAACGCGCTCCAGCGGAGTACTACGAGTCCAAGCGAACTCCTTTATATGCAGGTGTTGCAAAAAACCTTCCAACAATAAGGGCGCCAATTTCTCCCCTATCGTATTTGAACCATGTAATCGAAAAACTGTCTCACTATCAGACTTAGATTGTGAGGAAGTCATAGCTATTGATGATTTAGCAGCTTGTGGTGTACTGCTAACCGTTAATATCATCGATTCGTTGCTTTGGCTAGACTCACTAGTTACGTTAGTTATTTGCGCCTTTGAGGTTAGAGGTGAATTATTTGATTTAAATGAATTCGAGTACCAAAAAATACTAGCTGAGAATATAAATAAGACTAAGGTTAGAAGTAGAATTAAAGGACGTTTTTTCGACGGAATGATTTCTGTTTTTTCAGTGTCTTTTTCTATCGATATCAACCATGAAGTGAGCTGGTTGATATCTTGGTGTGCGAGTTGAGTTAACTCACTGATCACCAACTGACGATAATCTACTTCTTGAAGCATTTTTTCTATTGATATTTCAATATCAAACTCGCTTTGTGCAAGACGGGCTAATTGGACTAGCTTAGCCATAAGTGGTTGGTTATCTGCTTGCCACGAGCCGGAAAAAGTAGACATCATTGAGGCTATCTCTGAGGTGAAAATATTGTTGGTAAGCTTAATCAGTGAAGGTTACATTTTAATGACTATTGTTGTCTTTATTGGTGGAGTTAGATTAAATAAGTCAGTTGCTTATACATAAAAACAATTCTATTTAGAATGATTTTAGCAAGGTTTTTTGAGATCAAATTAATTCATTTATATTACATTCTGTCGCAGAATTTAATTGGATGTATTTATATACTTAATTACATAATTAAGTCAGTATTGAAGTGTTAATACATATTTCTAGGATTGAAAAATGAAGAAAAATATTAGTTTAGCTGTGGTTCTGTTTACTAGTTTAATTGTTAGTGCTTGCGTGACTGTTCCCCAAGAGAAACAAGTGAATAAAAATCAATTGGCAATATCTAGTGTTCGCGATATTCCAGTTTCTTATTCACCAGGTAGTCTATTTTCTTTAGCGCCTAAATATGTAAAAGAAACCTCATTAAAGCCGGAGCAAACTCAAGCTGCATATAGGCTTTATGCGAACGCTATTATTGCTGATCTAAATAGTCATGGTTTCAAAAATACTGAAGATGCTAGTAACTCAGTTTTTCATGTTGGTTTTGGTATTGCTTTAGCCAGTGATTTATCAGATAAAACCATTAATGATAAGTTTGGCATTACACCAGGTTTACCGAGCAATGATGAATTGAGAAAAGGCAGCTTTTTGATTTACATTGAAGATGCTCTTACTGGGAAAAAAGTATGGCGTGGTGCTGTACAAGGCTTTGCTCATGAAGATAAGAGTGAAATTGAAAGAGAACAACGTACAGCAGTCATTGTTAGTCGCGTAATGAAACAGTTTTACGCTACAAATTAGCACATGTTAGTATCAAATTGACACTGCTCTAGCAGCTGTTTTCTGTTTTACTTAAGTTGAAAGATTAATTTGAGGAACAACATATGAAACAATCTATTTTAATGGTTACACTATTAACCGCTAGTTTTTTATTAGCACCTAATGCTTTTGCGGCAACGAGTGAAGTGACTTGGACTGATTATAAAAGTTACCGTGATATCGATGAAGGTAATGACGGACGAAAGCAGTTTAGAGAACGAACTTTTAAAGATCTTGAGAAGCACTTTGCTAAACTTGCAGCGACATTGCCTGCAGGACAAATCTTGAAAATTGATGTTACTGATGTAGATTTAGCCGGTGATACACACCATGGTGGTATTAACCGCACCCGTATCGTCAAAGAAGTATATTCACCTCGGATGAATTTTTCTTATCAAGTTTTAGATGCCGATGGCGCAGTGATTCAATCAGATGATGTTGTGGTAAAAGATATGAGTTTCATGTCGGGCAGCCACTTAAAGTATCGCAACAAATCTTTAGGTTATGAGAAAAAAATGCTTGATGATTGGTTTGAAAAAACCTTTAAAGAAATGATTATCAGCAAGTAACATTTCATAAAAAAGCGTTATAAAAAGTCACATTAGTGGCTTTTTTATTGCTGGAAATTCTATTCTACCTAAGTCATAGCAAACGTATAAAGCTTATTATAGAATGCAGCAGCTATTATCCTGAATAACCATTCCCTTCATTTAATGCCTTGCCTCTAAGCCTTTTAATTTTCGCTAAGTAATCAATAAATTGGTCCGATTGATATAATTAAGTTATTATCTTTGTTAAGTTATTTTACGTTATCGCAAGGATAAGGCGCAATGAAGCTGGCCCAAAACTCTACTTTTTTTATCCGTTCTTCTTTTATTTTCACCCTTTTATTATCTCTACTTCTTAATAGTCAAAGTGCATTGAGTGCTTCACCTCCTAATAATGGTGAAGAGGTATCCATTAAAAAAATGCTCGACAGTAAAGATAAATCACAGCAAGAGCTAGAAAAATCGGATTATTCTGAAGATTATAATGTTCCCAAAGATGATTTTGAACGAGGACAACCTCGTAGCGCTATCGGGGGATATTTACGTGCCTTACGCTCAGGTGATTTAACATTAGCGACTAATTATTTAGATTATCGTAACCTTTCTGACAAAACACTCAGTGTTGGCAAGGAAGAATTGGCAAGACAATTAGGCGTAGTATTAAATCGTACTCTTTGGGTTGACCTTAATAGTATTAGCTCCCGAAAAGAAGGAAGGAAAAATGATAATTTACCTTCTTATAGAGAGTTGGTTGGGCAGGTCGATTATCAAGGTAACAATATCGATGTATTATTACAGCGAGTTCCTCGCGCGCAAGATAAAGTTAAAATATGGAAAATATCAAATGCTACAGTAGAGAAAATTCCGCGTTTATTTAAACGATATTCATATTCCCCTTTGGGGGAGCTCTTAGCTAAAAAATTACCTGCGGTAGACTTGTTTGGTGTCATGCTTTGGCAATGGCTATATTTCATTTTGATGCTTGTGCTGTATTATTTTATTGCAAAAATACTAACCTGGGTGGTCGCTTTTGCTATCAAGCGCGTTTACAAAAAAGTCTCAAATGAAGTTTTAAGATTTATTAAAGAGCCTTTTGCATTATTGATAGCCGTTATTTTTGCACGAAATTTTCATGATGAAGCCAATGTTACTATTGCGCTTAGGGCAGTGACTGAGGGAAGTACGCTACTGATCATCGCTTGGTGTTGGGTGACCTTCCGTTTTATTGATTTAATGAAAGTACTATTGGCAGAGAAATTCATCGCTCAAGATAAACCCTTAGCCGTGTACTTACTTAGACCAGCAGGCACAGTAATAAAGATCATGATCTTTAGTATTGCTGCGCTGAATTGGTTAGAAAACCTTGGTTTTAATGCTTCTACTTTATTAGCGGGTCTAGGAATTGGTGGTTTAGCCATCGCTTTAGCCGCGCAAAAAACGGTAGAAAATATCATTGGCGCTATTACTTTATATACTTCGGCTCCTATTAGGATTGGTAATTTCTGTCGATTTGGTAATAGTTTAGGTGTAGTAGAGGAAATTGGTTTACGCGCTACGCGTATTCGTACGATAGATAGAAGTGTTATTTATGTCGCAAATGCGAAATTTATTGATATGAATATAGAGAATTACTCAGAACGTGAAAAAATGGCCTTTAAACCTAAGATTTTCTTAGCACCGGATACGCCAAAGGAAAATATTGATGCGCTACTTGTAGCCATTAGGGGCATGCTCAGCTCTACCGACAGCCTTGCCGCATCGCCATTACGTAGCCATTTCAAAGCGTATACTATCTATGGATTAGAATTAGATGTTTTTGCTTATGTTAACACGACCGATTTCGATGTCTTTTTAGATGAAATCAACCAACTCAATCTGAATATTTTGGCTTTACTCAATGAACATGATTGTAAAGTACAAGTGATCTCAGAAAGAGTTGTCGAATAACTTAGCGGCTGGTTCGAGCCGCTAAATAAGTTGAGCAATGCGATTATACCAATGAATTAATTATAACTTTGCTCAAAGTTAGCTAATACAGTGAATAGCTGTTCTATCTTTTTAACTAGCGCAATTAGCTGAGCTTGATCTTTACTTTCTTGCCATTTCAATAGGTCATCGGCAACTTCTTCAACGTATGGCTGAAATGTATCTGCTGAACTTGAAAAGGGTGAGTCAGCAGTAAAAACAGCTTTAAAGCTGGCTTTTTCCTTGGAACGTAAATCAGCTAAGGTCGCGTCAGCCGTTAATGATTTCTTTAAGATCACTGAAATATTTTCAATAAGTTGTTGTTCGATAGCTTTAGTCATAACATTTCTTACTTTGAGGTGAGGACTTTATACCTGCCCAGTTAAGTTAATCTCGCTGAGTGGAGGTTAACTCAATAGATTGGGTATTCTTTTGGGCAATTATGCCAGATTGATCGGCGTTTTGTTAGCTTGTCCGGCAATTTCTCGCACCAATTTAGGCATTAAAAATCCCGGTAAGCTTGCGAGCATAGTTTTAACAATCGCTACTGCATCTGCTTCCGCAATATCGAAGTGAGCTGCGCCTTGTACTGCATCGAAAAGATGTAAGTAGTAGGGTTGAATACCAGCATCAAATAATGCCTCACTTAAGTTAATTAATACTTGTGCGTCGTCATTTATTCCACGTAAAAGAACACTTTGGTTAAATAGTGGTATACGTGCTTCACGAAGCGGCTCAAGCGCCTCTATTAACTCTTGGTTAATTTCATTGGGGTGGTTGATATGCAATACCATAGTGGCTTTTAAACGTGAGCACTTCAAAAGTGTCACCAGCTTGGCTGTAATCCTATTGGGTATTACTACAGGTAAACGGCTATGAATACGTAAACGTGATACATGGGGAATTTGTTCTATTTGTCCAATCAGCCAGGTCAAATGATCGTCATTGGCCATTAAGGGATCGCCACCACTAAAAATAACCTCACTTATTTCATTATGAGACGCAATATAATCAAGGGCACTTTGCCAGCGCTTTTTATTAGGGCTGTTATCTTGATAAGGGAAGTGACGGCGAAAGCAATAGCGACAATTAATAGCACAGGCAGACTTTACGATCATTAATACCCGACTTTTGTATTTATGCAATAAACCTTCAGCAACGGTATCATGTTCGTTTAAGGGATCCGCAGTGTAACCATCTGAGAGTAAAAACTCGCTAGATAGCGGCATCACTTGTTTAAGTAGCGGATCGTCAAAGTCACCTTTTTTCATGCGTTTGATAAATGAAAGGGGCACACGCACGGGAAATAATTTACGCGCTTTAAAATGCTGTAAATAGTCATCAGGAGCAATATTCAGCAGTGTTAACAGTTTTTCTGGCTCAGTCACTACATCACGTAAGTCTTTTTGCCATGATTTTTCATCACAAAGATGCAAATCATGATCAATTTGGGTTATTATCTGCGGCAATTCTAATTTCAATTGAACATCTCTTGCTAGCTACTTCGACCATTATAACGGTTATAGGTTAGCGAAGATCAAATAAATAACTCAGTAATTAATAAAGAGCACTCTTACTATGGCTAATTTCAGTACCAACCAGTTCAAAGCTGGACTTAAAATCATGCTTGATGGCGAACCTTGTAATATTCTTGAAAATGAATTGGTAAAACCAGGTAAAGGCCAAGCCTTTAGCCGTGTTAAAATTCGTAAACTCGTTTCAGGTAAAGTCTTAGAAAAAACCTTCAAATCAGGTGAAACTGTTGAAGGTGCTGACGTAATGGAAGTTGAACTTGCTTACTTATACGCTGATGGTGAATTCTGGCACTTTATGAACAACGAGACATTCGAGCAAATTGGCGCAGAAGAAAAAGCCTTAGGCGAGACTGTAAAGTGGTTAGTTGAAGGTGATATTTGTACTATTACCTTATGGAATGGTACGCCAATTACAGTTACGGCAGCAAACTTTGTTGAAATCGATATTACCGAAACAGATCCTGGTTTAAAAGGGGATACTGCGGGTACTGGTGGTAAGCCAGCAACATTAGCAACTGGCGCAGTTGTTCGTGTACCTTTATTTGTTCAAATCGGCGAGAAAGTTCGTATTGATACACGTTCAGGTGAATATGTTTCGCGAGCAACAAAAGCACAATAAGATAGTAAAAATATAGAACCATAAAATCATAAAACTAAAGGAATAATTATGTTTTTCAGCAAGATATTAATGACTAAAGCAGTGATCTTCAGTAGTGTTATTGCTTTACTGGCCTGTACTGTGAGTACAGATGCTAGTGCTAACTATACTAAACGCAACGACAAGTGGGAATCTAGTTTTAAAGTCGTTTACTCTCAAGATACCACTGTCGATGGCCAAAATGGATCAAGTCTTGATCTGGAAAGTGATTATGGTTGGGGTTTTACCCTGGGTTATAATGTAAACCCTCATATTTTAGTAAACTTTGATTTTGCTTCTACTACACCTAGCTATGAAGCTACGGCGGTCAGAGATAATGGTAATACTATCTCTGGAAGAAATAAAATGGATTTATTGGAAAGTCAATTCAATGTGGTTTACAGTATTTTTGCTTCCCAGTTTACACCTTATGTACAAGTAGGTGCTGGTTGGAGTTACCTAGACAGTAATATCCCTAGTGGGGACGCTGTTGGCGGTTGTTGGGTAACTTGGTGGGGACAGATTTACTGTGATGGATATCAACCTACCTATGACGATACACGTTTTTCTTACAATGCCGCGGTAGGTTTTCGTTATGAGTTAGATAACAGTTTGTTTTTCCGTGTAAGTTATAAACAAAACTGGATCGATATGAGCCATTCAGAAAATGTCACTATCGGCTCTTATAACCTGGAAATTGGTTCTATATTTTAAGGCATATTTTATGCTGCCTTTTTGTGTGTAGATAACCGTTGAATCGTTAAAGCGATAATTACTATTTGTTAGTTAATTAATTGTTAAAAAAAACCCAGCAAGCAGCATTACTGTTTACTGGGTTTTTTATTGCTTAGCCATTAATAACACTGCTTAGTCATGTAAGTAGCTAACAAACGTGTTAAAAAGGTAAACTAGTTTACCTTGCTGCTATCTATACATAAGGCAGTCGCTAAGGTATATTCATACTAAGTTTTAATCTTGTTATTTTACTTTTTAAGTAGGTCGCGTGAAAGAAAAATCCACATCATTTGATATCGCATACCGGGCAGGGGTGTCTCAATCTACTGTCTCTAGAGCTTTGCGAAATAGTCCATTAGTGAATGAGGCAACACGAGAGAAAATTCAAGCTATTGCAAAAGAGTTAAATTATAAGGTTGATAAAAATGCCAGTAATTTACGCTCACAGCAAAGTGATACTATTGCGTTGTTGTTATTTGAAGATCCTACCAATGATGATTCAGCAATAAATCCTTTTTTCTTGTCTATGTTGGGAAGCATCACTCGGGCTTGTTCGCAAAAAGGTTATGATTTATTAGTGTCTTTTCAGCAAGCAAGTGATGACTGGCATGCTGACTTTGAAGATAGTAATAAAGCCGATGGTTTAATTTTGTTAGGTTATGGCGACTATGTTGACTACGAAGAGAAATTAGTCAAGTTGTTAGACCAAGGCACTCACTTTGTTCGCTGGGGTGCTGAAGTCAAGAATTTACCGCTTATCTCGGTAGGTTGTGACAACTACCAAGGTGGTAAAGAAATGACAGAGCATCTCATCAAAAAGGGCCGTAAAAACCTTGCCTTTTTAGGTAGTGCCTCTACTCATGCGCCTGAGTTTTTTGAACGCTATAAAGGCCATTGTGAATCACTAAAAGCTAATGGGATAGCGGTGAACCCACTGCTGCAGTTTAATGCCCTTTACACTGAAGAAGCTGGCTATCAGGCTGCGAGTCAATTAATTTCGAGTGGTGAACCTTTCGATGCAATTTGTGCCGCATGCGACCTTATTGCTATTGGCGCCATGCGTGCATTACAAGAACATGATATTGAGATCCCAGAACAAGTTGCTCTAGTAGGTTTTGATGATATTGCTATTGCCAGTTTTACTTTCCCTGCGCTAACAACAGTGAAACAAGACACACAATTGGCCGGAGAATTATTAGTTAATACTTTACTGGCTATGATAAGCGGTGAGGAAACTAAAACTACCTTGATCCCGCCTGAATTAGTTATACGTAAATCTTGTGGCAGTTAGAGAGCAATCGTCAGTTAGGTAAGTAGTTAGATAAGGTGATTAGTAGAAAAGGCAAACTTTATTTGTCACCTTTAACGTTAATTAAAGGTGACAAAAATAAAATTTTAAGAAGCTAGGTTAACTTGCTTAGTCACAATTGCTTGTTCAGTATCTTCTTTAACAAAGTACACTGAAATCGCTCCTAATAGCATTGAAATACCTGCCAGCATAATAATATAAATGGCTTGATTATCGAACACTGCCGTTAAAATCCAACCCGCAAAAATTCCAGAAACAATCTGTGGAGCAGCAATGGTGAAATTAAATATTCCCATATAAACGCCAGTTTGTTTCACGGGTAATGACCCTGCCAAAATAGCGTAGGGCATTGCTAATATTGCAGCCCAAGCAATACCAACACCAATCATAGGTAAAAATAACGACACCGCACCTTGAGGTACTGAAATTTGGGTGATACCTAAATTAACCAGAGTTAGTTCAGGGTTATGTACTAGCATGATACTTAAATAGCCGATACCGCCAGCTAATAAAGAAAGTGAGTAAGTTAATTTACGACCAATTTTATTGGCTACTTTCGCCATGAAAATTGAAGCAATAGCGGCAAATAATGAATAAGCAGCGAAGATAATGCCCACCCAATCACCAGCCGTACCTTTAGCTTTAGCTATATGGGCTGGTATGGTGCCTACGGACTCTAGATATGTTGGATCAAACCATTTTGCATCAATGCCCCAGATATGCTGTGCAATGGCTGGCATGGTGTATACCCACATAATAAAGAGTGCAAACCATGAGAAGAATTGCACTAGCGCAAGTTGCTTCATTGTTTTCGGCATAGTTTTTACTAGTGAGAAAAATTCAACTAATTTCTCGCTAAGGGATTGCGATTCTTTTTGCTCTTCTAGCTCAGCTAAACCATTAGTCCCTGGCTGATATTCTTTAGTACGTAATACTGTCCATAATACCGAACCAAGCATTACCGTTGCGCCAATATAGAAAGCCCATATTACTGAGGGGGCAACCTGACCACTACTTGCGGTATTTTCTAAGCCAATGACGTTGGTTAAAACAAACGGTAAAATTGAGCCAAAAACAGCACCAATATTAATTAAAAAAGATTGAATAGAGTAACCGACGTTTCGTTGCTCAGCAGGTACCATGTCAGATACTAAGGCACGAAATGGTTGGAAAGCTAAGTTAAAAGAAGCGTCCATTAACGCCAACATCATAGCGCCAAAAAATAGTGGAGTGATAAAACTCGCTAACGTTGCTGAGTTTGGCATTAATAGCATACCAATCGCTGCGGCCACACCGCCAGCTAAAATATAAGGATTACGACGCCCTAAGCGATTCCAAGTTTTATCTGAAGCTGAGCCAACAATAGGTTGAATAATCAAACCCATGATGGGAGCAACTAACCAAAAGAGTGATAAAGAGTGTAAATCAGCGCCTAAATCGGAGAGTATTCTACTGGCATTAGCGTTTTGTAAGGCAAAGCCAAATTGTACGCCCAGAAAACCAAAGCTAACATTCCAAATTTGCCAAAAACTCAAGCGTGGTTTATGTTGATTTTGTTGATTTTGATTACTCGTCTCGCTCATCTCAGGGCACTCTTATTGTTAGGTGTTGCGGTGCTTGCCTTTAAAAAAAAGCACATTACTATTTTAGATGAATCTTAATAATAATGTGCAATACCAATAAGGCATTAAACAAGCGTGTGTTGAATTATCTTTAAGCGTTAGTGAGCGAAAAACTAAAACAAGAATTTTAATATACGCATTTTAACGAGTCACCACTAGATGTTACATACGTATTCACTACTTACCATTCAGGATTATGTTTAACTCTGACTTCTTAGCTTTGTAAAACAAAAGCTGCGGCGCCAAGTAATCCTGGTTGCTCTTCAGTTATCACGTAGGTAGGAGCTTGCTCTGTGATAGAGGAAAGTCGTCCCTTTGTTTCAAAGCGCGCTCTAAAGTTACTCAGTTTTAAATAGTCAACAAAACGCGGCACTATGCCACCAGCAATATAAACACCGCCTTGGCTATTCATTATTAAAGCAAGGTTGCCGGCAAAACTACCCAGCACATCACAAAAGAGTGTCAGTGTTTGCTCACAAACAGTACAAGTGGCGTTAAGCGCATTCGCCGTAATATCTTTAGCGGTAAGTTTGTCTTCAACCGTGGTAATTTCTTTGCCATGATTAATAAATAACAGTGCTTGATAGATTTGCTCTAAGCCATAACCTGACAATAACTGTTCGTATGAAACTCGCTTTTTGATGCCTTGGATAAAGTTCATCACCTGTTGCTCGATTTCATTAACCGGAGCAAAATCAATATGACCACCTTCACCACTAATGCAATGCCATTGCTCATTGCCTGACAGAGACAGTGGTACTAAGTTTGCAACACCTAACCCTGTACCTGGTCCACAGACTGAAATGGGTTTACCCGCAATACTTTCGCCGCCACCTATTTTAATCTTCTGTTGTTCTGATAGCAGAGGAATGGCCATGGCTATTGCGGTGTAGTCATTAATAAAGCGTAATGAATGTAAATTTAATGACTGTTTGAGTTCATTTTGAGAGAACTGCCAAGGTAAATTAGTCATGCTAATCAAGTCATTATCTACTGGGCAAGCGATAGCGAAACAAGCGTTAATGGCCAAGTTATTCAGTTCTTTAACATCAATATAATGTGCAACCACATCAGCTAAGCTAGAAAACTCTTTGCATTGATAGGTCTCAATATCATTAATATCAATGTCACGCGTATTCGTGCCGAGCTTTGCTGTTGCTTGAGCCAAGCGAATATTGGTACCGCCAATATCCGCAATTAGGCTGACCAGAGTGCTTTCTTTTTCAATATTCATTAGTAAAATTCGCCTGATTACTTATATATAACGTTATGATATTTTTCATAATTAATTTTTAATGAATAAAAAAGGCTACCTAAATGGTAGCCTTTTTATTCATTGCTCTACTGCTTAAAAACTATAACTCACGTTGAAATCTATTGTACGACCTAATATATAACGGCCATTGTCCAATACACCAGATACACCGCGTGGGTCACCTTCGGTTAAACCTTCTTCGTCTGTTATGTTATTAACTGCTAATTGCATTTTCACTTCGTCAGTAAGATTGAAAATTACACCAAGGTCAATTTTTTGATAACTTTCTAGTATTAATGCTTTCTCGTTATATTGCTCGCTGAAGCGATCATCTACCGCTGTAAGAGTGCCGTACAAGGTTGCATACATACCATTTTCAAATTCTATGTCATAACTTGGTGTAACGCGAACTTGATAACCAGGTAATCTTTGCGCTTCTTTACCAATAACCGCAGGATCATCATGTGCAGTGACTTCTGTTTCTTGCAAGGTCGCATTTAAGTTAATAGAGAAACCATTGTCGGTGAAGTAATTAAAATCAATCTCTACGCCATACGCTTCGTTAGTAAATGCTACTGCTGCCTGTTCAGGACTTACGGCGAAAGTAGAGTTAACTTCATTGAAGAAACCTGTGGCATAAAGTTCGAAGTTCTCACTTGAATGTTTATAACCCAATTCAAATTGTTCAACATCTTTAATTAAATCGTCACCATTTTGATAAGAGGCGTAGTTCTCTCTGAAGTCATCAAAGAATGGCATTTTGCTGCCTTCACTTGCACGGAAAAATATCCCTTGTTTCTCTGAAAACATCCAGTTAATACCAGCGGTCCAAGCAGTGCTTGACTCATCATAAGAGACTGCTTGAGTGACCACGCCATCTAAACCTTCATCAACCGTATATTCAATTTCATGGTTTTCACGTCGAAGACCTGCATCGATTGTGACTGAATCTGATATTTCGTAGGATGAAGCTAAATACAGTGCAGTGGTTCTGCCTTCACCAATACCATTTAAGTCGTAATTCCAGCCACAACTGTCTGCATTGTCATTACAATCTATACCGGTAAGGTTTTCGCCACCCTGTGCTACAACATGATAAGACTGATTGCCTATTGACCACCAATCTTTAGATGAAAAGGTTGAGTTATATAAACCTGCGGTTACACTGCCTCTATCAAAGGTTTTGGTTAAAGCAAAGTCATTGGTGAATGCTTCAATTTCTTTCTTTACTACCCAACGGCCAATTTGTTGAACATCAGTATCACCTGAGTATTCAGTGCCTGTCACTGCACCAAAAGCAGTACTGCCGTTATCAGCTACCGTTGATAATTTAACTGCAGCACCATTTGGGACTAAACCGTAAGTATCAGCATCACCCGAAGTGAAACTAAAACGATCAACTAGTACCCAGCCATTATTGAACTCTAAGTCAATACTACCGCCAGATACCGAACCGTTCCAGCCACGACCTTGGCCAAAATCAATAGTCTCAGTGGTGCCATCTGGACCATATGCAATTTCGGCTTGACGATTTAGCGTACCTATTTGGGTGAATTCATTATCAACCCCTTCAACGTCTAAAGGTGTAGGTAAATACCAAGTCCCGTGATCATCAGTTTGACGGGTATAGAAATTGATTTTACCGTTGTCTAACTCTTTAGTAATGTTGATGGTAAATTGATTACCTTCTTCGGCATTAAATCCAGCATCCCGAACACCGGGTGAGCTTTTAATATAACCACCAACCATGATATAAAGGTCTTCAGCTATTTCACCACTTACTACTGCATCTAAACGTTGTAAACCATAATCAGAAGTGGAATATTTTACCAAACCTTCAGTATCTTCAGCGCCTTCTTTTAATAAAAAATTGGTGGTTAGGCCTGGTTGCCCGTTAGATATTACTGGATTAGTACCACCACGAAGCGCTTCCATAAATTCAACGGTTTCATCTAAACGGAACATCGATGAGTTTTCTAGGAAGGATAGTGTAGGTGGTGGGAAAATTGGCGCACCTTCTAACTGAACAGTTAAAAACGGAGCATCACTAGCACCAGGAAAACCACGCACGAAAACATTAGCGCCTGCAACACCACTAGAGCTTTCAGCCCAAACACCTGGAATAGCTTTAAATAAATCAGCAGTACTTTTAGGTGCTAATTTTTTTATGTCGTCTTCAGAAAATGAACTAACAGCAAAACTTGCTTCTTCCTTAGCAACACTTTTACCGCTGAAAGTACCCGTTACAACTATTTTTTCAACGTTGTCACTACTTGCAGAAGGTTGTTCCTCAGCCCAGCTATTACTAGCATGGCAACTTAGTGCTATAGACAGTGCTAATGATGATAATTTAAATTTATTTGGCATGTTGTCGTCCTCTATCGTCAATATTAGCAAATGCTATATCAACTGTTAATTATAATAATATTTTGTACGTTTTTTCTTCCCCAGAATTAATATAGATATTAATGCAATCGATTGCAAGGTCTTTTTACAATCGATTGCATTGTTATGGTTTGAAAGGATTACTTCGCACGTAAATTATGTAATAATCAATGACATGAATAAAAAAAATTTAATGACACTAGCGGACATAGCTAAATTAGCGAATGTATCCACATCGACAGCATCTCGAGCACTAAGGGATAATCCTGTTATTAAACAGTCTACTAGGGACTTGGTTCAGGGGATTGCTAAAGAACATAACTTCAAAGTTAATGTCACCGCGAGTAAGCTGCGCACACAAAAAACCAATACGATTGCTGTGGTGGTAATGTTAGAGCGTAAGTCTGGACAAGTTATCTCTGATCCATTTTTAATGGAAATATTAGGTACTATTGCCGATGAGTTAACTAAGTTTGGTTATGATATGTTGCTCACTACAACTAAAACCGCTACGCATGATTGGTATAGCTATTACTATGAATCAAAACGTGCGGATGGTTTAATCATTATTGGCCAAGGCGAGCATGACCAACGTGTTGAGTCGTTAGCAAATACCAAGTTACCGTTTGTGGTTTGGGGTACTGAAATTCATGAGAACAGCTATACCACAATAGGAAGTGATAATCGAAAAGGTGGCTTTCTTGCGGTACAACACTTGATTAAGCAAGGCTGCAGACGAATTGCCTTTCTTGGTGATATAAATCATAACGAAGTAGAGCAGCGCTGGTTAGGTTATCAAGATGCACTAAAAGAAGCGGATCTACCGATTGAACATGGGCTGCAAATTAAAACAGACTTCACTTCTAACGATGGTTACTCAAAACTTCGCGATCACTTATTAATAGAAGATCAAGGCATTGACGGTATCTTTGCGGTTAGTGATGCTATCGCACTTGGGGCTAGTAAATATCTGTTTGAGCAAAATATCGATGTACCCCAAAAAATAGCTATTATTGGTTTTGATGATATCGCTATGTCAGAATTTTGTTCTCCGTCTTTGTCAACGATTAAACAAAATACGGCCGCAGGTGGTCGACTATTGGTTAAGATTCTTTTAAATAAAATTAACCAACAGCCCGTTAAATCACAGCTATTAGATGTTGAAGTCGTGCAAAGGCAATCAAGTAGCAGATAATAAAAATGCTGTTTCGACTCGTTTAAAATCAAACTCACTCATGCTAGGGAAAACTAAATCTGCTTGTGTGAGTACTTGGCTTTCACCTATGCCTACAGCAAACATATTGGCAGACTTTATTGCGCTTACACCCGCGACAGCATCTTCAACACCGATGCAGTTTTTTGGTGATACCTTCAGTCCATGTGCGACCGAAAGAAAAATATCGGGTGCAGGTTTACTGTTGGCAACGGAAGCGGCATCACCAATGAAATCAAATAAATGCTCAATGCCGAGTTTAGTAATGACTAAGCTAGCATTTTTACTAGCAGAAGCTAAGCCAATCTTAACGTTAGACTTTTTTAACACGGCAAAGCAATTTAATACTCCATCAAACAAATGACTTGGGTTAACTTCGTCGATTAAGGTTAGATATTGGTCATTTTTTTCTTTGAGCAATTGTTCAAATTCTGTTGTGCTAACAACTAAATTACCCTTAGATAAAATGTATTTTAAAGAGTTTTCACGATCCACCCCTTTAAGCTTTTCGTTGTCTTCTCTATCAAAGGTAATGTCGAGTTTATTAGCTATAGCTTGCCAGGCTATAAAGTGAAATTCTGCGGTATCAGTTAACACACCGTCTAAGTCGAATATTACTGCACTTGTTATCATCATTTCTTTCTCCACGAGGCTACTTTTTCGATTAATCTTCATCAATTGCAATATGCAAGGTTGGCTCTAGTTCTGTGAGTAAATAATCTTGTTGGTAATGTTTTAAAGAGAACTGTTTACCAGACAATAGCTGGTAAGTTATTTGTCCACGACATAATGTTAATTCAACTTGGCAACCCAATAGCTTCAATTTAAAACGTAAACCTTGCCACTGCTTTGGTAAATTAGGCTGAAAACTCGCGTAATTATCTCTAATACGTAAGCCAGCAAAACCCTGTGTAATACACATCCAAGAACCAGACATAGCGGCTGTATGCACACCATAATGGCTATTGTTGTGTAGATTATTTAAATCCGTTAACACTGTGTCATCAAAGTAATCAAAGGCGGCCTGATGATTGCCTGTTTCACTGTAAGCTAAGCTATGGGTACAGGCTGATAAGGTTGAATCATGAGTTGTTATCGGTTCGTAAAAAGCCAAATTATTTCGCTTTAAACGGATATCTACTTCATCATCTTGCAAAAAGTTGGCAAGGATCACATCAGCTTGTTTTAAAACTTGGTGACGATAAATTACCAGTGGATGAAAGTTTAATAACAGTGGGTATTTATCTTTGGGCGTACCGCTAAAGTCCCAAGGTTTTTTATCTAAAAAACTGTCATCCTGCGGGCTAATGTTTTGCTCCGCTTGATGTGGAAGGTACATTCTCTCAGCAATTTCTTTCCAAATATTCAGCTCTTCAATGGAAAGATTTAGCTTAGTTAGCAGCAGGTTACATCGGCTTTCATTGTTAACGCTTAATTTATTTATCAGCTCAATAGCAAAGGATAAGTGAATTTTTGCCATTGAGTTAGTGTAATAATTGTTATTAACCAATGCGGTATATTCATCTGGTCCAGTAACAGTATCAATGCAAAAACGATTACTGTTATTTTTGTTGAAATGCCCTAATGAGGGCCATAATCGTGCGGTTTCAATAACAAGTTCAGCACCTTCATCCCAAATGAACTGCCAGTCATCACTTGCTTTAAAATATTGTCTCACTGCGTAGGCAATTGCTGCATTGATATGGTATTGCGCTGTTCCTGCTGGAAAAAAGGATGAACATTCTTCACCACTGATAGTACGCCAAGGGAATAAGGCGCCTTGTTCATGGCCCATTTCTGTTGCACGACTCTTAGCTTTTTCTAAACTGTTAAAGCGATAACTTAACAGGCTTTTTGCTACATCAGGCTGAGTGTAAATGAAGTAGGGGATAATATAGATCTCTGAGTCCCAAAAGTAATGCCCGTCGTAACCAGGGCCAGTTAAACCTTTGGCGGCTATATTTCTTTGACCATCTTTTCCTGCTGACATAGTTAAATGCAGCATATTCAATCTGATAGCTAATTGATGTTGGTCATGCCCTTCAATGATTACATCACTATCTTGCCAAAAATCATTCATCAATTGTTGATGTAATTGTAAGTTCTCTTGATAACCAAGGTTTTTAGCACATAAGAGCTCTTCACGAGCTTGAGTGATTAATGCTTGCTCATCTACTGGTGCGTTTTGTTGTTGATTATTACTTGTTAACGTTTGAGGGCATAAATATAAGCTGTATTTACTGAAGGTAACTTTATTGTCAGTAAGTTCTACTTCAAATTGTTCAGTTAATACATTTTTACTGTTTGAACTGATCTTAATATGCTTATTTTTTTGCTCAAACTGGTGACTTGTTGCAGCAATCATCAAACTTTTTGGATCTGATAGTTGATGTAATAGAAAGGCATATTCGGGTGTAGATAATGACTCTAAACAGTGTAGTTTATCAATCATTGATAAATTGCCTATTCTAGGGTCATTGCTATTTTGACTTGTCGAATCACTTCCTCTAATCGAAGACGTTATTTGTAATTTACCTGAAAAATTTACCGCCTCTATTTGGTAGTGATTTATCATCATATTTTGTTGATGTTGACATACAAATCGAGTGATATGCAGCTTAATTTCTTTACCTGAATCTGAGTGAAGTTGTAATACCTCATGATAAGACGCTTGGTGCAAGTTTACATGTCTTTTGCCAATGCTATGAGGTTTGAAAACTTCATTTTCTGATGATATTTCAATAGCTTTGGTATTAAATGCTTGCATCATTTTATTATTAAATTGTGCAAAGCCATAAGCTGATTCATCATATTCAATCGTCTCTCTGATATAAGACCCATTGATATAAGTGCCTTCACACTCAGGTTGGGTGATGTCACTTTCATAACCGCTAGTGCCACGCGTACCTAAAGTACCATTACCTAATGAAAATAATGTTTCAATAACACCCTTTGAAAGGTGTGTTAACTGATCTTGCGATAAAATCCACTGTTTATCTTCATCTATAGCTAGGTAGTTGTTTAAAGTTTTCACACGTTAACCTTATTTAATTGTTCTCTTCTGCTATTAATAATACAAGGTTATTTAAATTATGCAATCGTTTGCAAAATAATATTTTTGAAGCTACTATTATTGAATGTTACTAAATATGCAATCGATAGTGTTTATTGTCGTAGTGCGTAAATAATTCGTTAATAGTCATTAACTATGCTTATATGAAGTATATATTCGGGGAGTGTTATGAAAAACTGGCGTATTAAATTATCTTTGTTACTCACTTATTTTGTTTTTGCTATTTTGCTTAACAGTGTGGGTGTTGTGATTTTACAAGTTATTAATAATTTCGATATTAGCAAACCCTCAGCCGGTATATTAGAAGGCTTCAAAGACTTACCCATTGCTTTGGTTTCTTTTTTAGTTGCTTCGTATTTACCTCGTTTTGGTTATAGAAAAGCAATTTTAATCGGACTGAGCCTGGTGACTATTACTTGTTTAATAATGCCGCAGTTGCCTAGTTTTGCCATGAGTAAAGTATTATTTCTGTCAGTTGGTATTGGTTTTGCCTTAGTAAAAGTGTCTGTTTATTCAACCGTGGGTTTGATCACTAATAACCGTCAAGAACATGCTTCATTTCTCAACACCATAGAGGGATTCTTTATGGTTGGGGTCTTATCAGGTTATTGGATATTTGGCTTTTTTATCAATCCAGATGAACCGAAATCGCTTGACTGGTTTGAAGTTTATTATTGGCTTGCATTATTATGTTCCATAAATATTTTATTATTATTATCAACACCTTTTAAACAGGTCGAAGCAGCTGAGAATAAAACGTCAGCGTTTGATGAATTTGTAGCCATGATCAAATTAGTAAAAATACCTATGGTTTTAGTATTTGTTATTTCGGCTTTTTTATATGTTCTTATTGAGCAAGGTATTGGTACCTGGTTACCAACATTTAATAACGAAGTGCTTCACTTACCGACAGATATTAGTGTACAAGTTACTAGTATTTTTGCTGCTTGTTTAGCTATCGGCCGTTTAGGTGCGGGTGCAATACTAAGACGTATTAATTGGTATGTGTTACTGAACGTTTGTTTGTTAGGAATGGCCATTTTGGTGTTATTGACACTACCGTTGACAAAAGACCTTGTTGTTAATGAAAATGTTAGTTGGCATAATTTACCTGTAGCCGCTTGGTTATTCCCTTTTATTGGGCTGTTTATGGCTCCCATTTACCCCGCAATAAACTCAGTCATTTTGAGTGCGTTACCACAAAGAAGACATGCCGCAATGACCGGATTAATTGTACTCTTTTCGGCTCTTGGGGGAACAACAGGCTCTATGATTACAGGCGCTGTTTTTTCTGCTTTTGATGGGCAAACCGCATTTTATTTTACCTTATTACCCATTGTGATTATTGCACTGATGTTAGCGCTATTGAAGTCTCATGTGGAGTCGAATGAACTCACGGACGCAGTGAAAGCATAACTACAGGGAAGGTTTATTAAGTTTTGAACAGGTCTAAGTACTTTTCAGTTGTAAGATAAACGTAACCGTTTGAAATGCTGTTGGATAGTTCTACATCATGGCTTGAGCTAATTGTTAGGGAATTAAGGGGGAAATTTGATAGTACTAGATTAAGAGATAATAAAGATAAGACAGGCTCGACGCTATTATCTCTTGATCAAAATAAAGATTGTTATAACAAACAAGCCGCGGCGCCAAGTAATCCTGGTTGCTCTTCAGTTATCACGTAGGTAGGAGCTTGCTCTGTGATAGAGGAGAGTCGTCCCTTTGTTTCAAAGCGCGCTCTAAAGTCACTCAGTTTTAAATAGTCAACAAAACGCGGCACTATGCCGCCAGCAATATAAACACCGCCTTGGCTATTCATTATTAACGCAAGGTTGCCGGCAAAACTACCCAGCACATCACAAAAGAGTGTCAGTGTTTGCTCACAAACAGTACAAGTGGCGTTAAGCGCATTCGCCGTAATATCTTTAGCGGTAAGTTTGTCTTCAACCGTGGTAATTTCTTTGCCATGATTAATAAATAACAGTGCTTGATAGATTTGCTCTAAGCCATAACCTGACAATAACTGTTCGTATGAAACTCGCTTTTTGATGCCTTGGATAAAGTTCATCACCTGTTGCTCGATTTCATTAACCGGAGCAAAATCAATATGACCACCTTCACCACTAATGCAATGCCATTGCTCATTGCCTGACAGAGACAGTGGTACTAAGTTTGCAACACCTAACCCTGTACCTGGTCCACAGACTGAAATGGGTTTACCCGCAATACTTTCGCCGCCACCTATTTTAATCTTCTGTTGTTCTGATAGCAGAGGAATGGCCATGGCTATTGCGGTGTAGTCATTAATAAAGCGTAATGAATGTAAATTTAATGACTGTTTGAGTTCATTTTGAGAGAACTGCCAAGGTAAATTAGTCATGCTAATCAAGTCATTATCTACTGGGCAAGCGATAGCGAAACAAGCGTTAATGGCCAAGTTATTCAGTTCTTTAACATCAATATAATGTGCAACCACATCAGCTAAGCTAGAAAACTCTTTGCATTGATAGGTCTCAATATCATTAATATCAATGTCACGCGTATTCGTGCCGAGCTTTGCTGTTGCTTGAGCCAAGCGAATATTGGTACCGCCAATATCTGCAATTAGATTGATAGTGGTCTGTTCTTTGGTGTGAGCTAAATTTGTATTCATGACTTATTGTATCGTTAAGGTTAGAGGTTGATGCTGCCAAGCAAAAGTGACGGTTAAGGTGTTATTTTTATCTTGCCAAACGCCATTTTTTATCACTTTATTGTTCAATTTGATGTCACTTGGGGCTTGCGTGATGTTATGAATTACGACAGTCATGTTGCGTTCTTTGGGCATGCCGTTGTAACCTTTGCCTTTGCGATTTAGGTTTATGCTCAAATGTTGCTGCTGTTGATTAGCTGAGAATTGTAGTAATTCAAATAAACCTTTTTCGATAGCTTGATAGGTTTTGCCATCGTCTTCATACATTTCATAGTCAGCGGTAGCGACTGATTTATCTGCATAATAATGTAAGGTTAATTTACTGGCGTCATAATCCAGTGTTGATTGAATATCATCTATCATGGGAATAAACGCACCAGCGCGAACTAGTACTGGCAGTTTCTCTAAAGTAGTCGGTAAATTGATGGTTTGATTACCTTGATACTTTTTACTTGGCTCATTTTCATTGGTGAAATAATCAAACCAAACGCCAGCAGGTAAATCTATTGCTACAGAGCTAACATCTGCTGAAACAACAGGGGTTACTAGAAAAGCATCACCCCACAAGTAGCTACTAGCGTTATCAAATGCAGTTAAGTTTTCTTTATTTTCAAGCTGCTCTTCAAAGAAAAGCGGACGCATTAAAGGCATACCGGTAGTACTATTTTGATAGGCTAGAGTGTAGTTATATGGCAGCAGTTTATATCTGAGTTTTATGTACTCTCGTAAAATATCTTGCGTGCGTTTGTCATGAAATACCGCTTCTGGTGCAATGTTATCTTGACCGTGTGGACGGTAGATTGGCTGGAATATGCCATATTGTAACCAACGGATATACATTTCTTGGTCAAACTTCTCGCCGCCGGCAAAACCACCTAAATCAGAATGAGTATAAGCCATGCCTAATAAACTCATTTGTAAGCTCAACTCAACTTGCGGCTTTAAGCCACCCCAAGAGCGACTAACGTCACCGGTCCACGGGATCATGCCATAGCGTTGTGAGCCAGCAAAACCTGAACGCATTAGAATAAACGGTCGCTGATCAGGGCTCAACTTAAGTTGATTCTCAAAAACCATTTTTGCCCATTGATGGCCATAAACATTATGAATGGCATCAGCATTAACGACACTGCCATCGCTAAGGGTATGTAATGTATCGCTGGGGTGAACTTCCGGCTCACCTAAATCACCCCACCAACCCGTTACGCCTTGCTGATAAAGTGTTTGGTAAATATTATTAAACCACTGCTGTCCTTTGTCATTGAAGACATCAACTAAACCGGTATTACCAAAATAAAAATCAAACTGTTTAGCGTTGCCCTGTGCATCTTTGGCTAATGCTTGCTGTTCAACAGCATCTTGCCACTTAGCTGAAGTACTCAGTACAAAGGGTTCAGTGATCAAGATAGTGTTTACGCCTTGCTCTTTAATATCACTTATCATTTTTTCAGGTTCAGGGAAGGCTTCTTTATCCCAAGCTAAATTACCCATATGGCCTTTAATGTCTTTACCAAACCAATATAAATCTAGAATTAAGGCATCAAGAGGAAAATCTAAATCGATAAATTTATTTACTGTTGCTCTTACTTCGGCTTCTGAGCGATAACCAAAACGTGAAGCATAGTTACCTAAAGACCAACGCGGAGGTAGCGGTTGTTTACCGGTAACATCAACATAGTTATTGAGCAGTTTAGGGTAAGAATCAGCAGAAAATACAATATAAGCCATTCGACCAGCAACGGCAGAAAACTCAAGGGTATTCTTTTCTTTTTTCGCTAGATCCATATAACCCTTGGCGGAGTTATCAAATAGCACAATATATTTATTACTCGACATTACTGCGGGTATTGAGAAATTCATTTGCTCTGATTGTGTGGTATAGCCGTAATGTGCTCGATTATATAAAGGGAAACTATGACCGCGTCTATCCATACCAAGCACTCGTTCACCACCGCCAAGTAGTTTTTCAGTGTCAGTTAGGTGAAAGCGAAATCCTTGAACAGCTAAGCTTTTATTTTCTTCAAGAACGGTATCGCTAAAGAAACCCTTCTGCTCAGAGATAAGTAATGTGTCTTTCTGGTGCTTATTTTTCTGGTAATAACTAATAGAAAAGGGCGCTTTGTTGATCACCGCACTTAGCTTATTTAAGGTTAATGTCAGCTGATTCTTATCTTCTGTTATAACAAACTTACTGTTATGTGCATTTTCTTTGATGGCAAAGGAGGGCAGTTGGCTAGCTGGCAGCTTTTTCTCAAGGTTTTGGTAATGTGCTGCTATTGCGCCTTCACCATAAGCACTCAAAGTTACTTCTACTGAGTTAGTGGTGATAACAAGGCTATCACCTGCTAATTTATGATTAAGGTAATTCCCCGAACTTGCCAATGATGGCGTTGATATAACCAAGCAAGTTAATAAGCCAGTGAGTAAACAAGTTAATGAATTAATTGTGAAGTATTTCAATGTGAATGAACGCAAAACAATACCCTTAAAGTTGAGAGGAATACGAGAGTGTTAACGATAATACCCTTAGTCTACCGCACGCAGCATCTTGAATACGTATGCAAGGGTTACTTCTCATGACATAAGTATTACATACGTATGCAATTTGAGGGATTTGTTATACATACGTATGCAAAGCCTTTCAGCTAACTTTTTATTTGCGTATTCTTATTTGAAGAATTATTAAATGCTTGGACAGCGACTGTTGATAATAACTATTACCAGTTGAACAAGTATCAGTGTTGGGGTTTTCAAATGAATGAACAAATGTGGTGGCGTGGCGCGGTAATTTATCAAATTTATCCACGTAGCTTCTATGATGCTAATCAGGACGGTATTGGCGATTTGCCAGGAATCATTAGCAAGTTAGACTATATTGCTAGTTTAGGGGTTGATGCTATTTGGATCTCTCCTTTTTTCAAATCCCCAATGAAAGACTTTGGCTATGATATTAGCGACTATCGTGAAATAGACCCTATTTTTGGTACGCTGGCTGACTTTGATGAACTTGTCATTAAAGCACATGCCCTTGGCATTAAAATTATGATTGATCAGGTGCTTAGTCATACCTCAGATCAGCATCAATGGTTTATTGACTCACGTGAAGATCAAACTAATGATAAAGCGGATTGGTATGTCTGGAGTGATGCCAAAGAAGATGGCACTGCGCCTAACAATTGGTTATCTATATTTGGCGGAACAGGTTGGACTTGGGAGCCAAGACGTCAACAATATTACCTACATAACTTTTTAACCAGTCAGCCAGATTTAAACTTTCATAATCCTGATGTACGCCAAGTGGTATTAGACAATATTGAATTTTGGCTTAAACGTGGTGTTGATGGTTTCCGCCTTGATGCGATTAACTTTTGTTATCATGATGCGCAATTACGTGATAATCCTGCGAAAGCTAAAGAGTTAAGAACAAGCATCGGCTTTGATGAGAAAAACCCATACGCTTATCAGTATCATTATTACAATAACACCCAAGATGAAAACTTAGGTTTTATGGAAGATATTCGAACACTGCTAAACGAGTACCCAGGTACGGTGGCTTTAGGTGAAATATCTTCAGAAGATTCCTTAAAAACTATGGCTGAATATACCCAAGGCGAACACCGCTTGCATATGGGCTATAGCTTTGATTTATTAACGGATAATTTTAGTGCGAGTTATATTAAACAGGTTGTACAAAACCTTGAATCGCGTGTATTAGATGGCTGGCCATGTTGGTCTATTTCAAACCATGATGTAGAGCGTGTTGTTACTAGGTGGGGCGGTTTTAATAGTAAAGATTTTGCTAAAATGCTCTATGCAATGATTTCGTCATTACGTGGCAGCGTTTGTAGTTATCAAGGTGAAGAGTTAGGTTTAACTGAAGCCGATATTGCCTTTGAAGATATTCAAGACCCTTATGGCATCACTTTTTGGCCTCAATTTAAAGGCAGAGATGGTTGCAGAACGCCACATCCTTGGCAGCATAATGCAATTAATGCTGGCTTTAGTGAAGGCAAACCCTGGTTACCGGTATCCAATGAACACTTTGCTAAATCAGTCGATGTGCAAGATGATGCGGTCGATTCTGTGCTTAATAGCTACCGTAACTTTAACCGCTGGCGCAAAGATCAACCAGCGTTACGTTACGGTGACATCAATTTTATTGATACTGCAGAACCACTACTAGCTTTTGTTCGTCAATACCAAGGTGAGCAGTTATTAGTATGCTTTAACTTTAGTGAGCAAAGCCAAATAGTAGCTTTATCTTCACTGACTCCAGCAAGTGATAGCCTAACAGTGTTGTCTGATCATAAGCTAATAAGCGCAACAATTACTGATGGTGTATTAGAACTACCACCTTTTGGCTGTTTTTATAGCAAGCTTTAATCGCTTGCTTAGTCAGTTGCTTAGTCAGATATGTCAGTAAGTTAATTCGGTCAATACGGTAAACGCATTAAGAGAAACGCTATGAATTTTATGAGTAAATGTTCGGTATTAGCAGCTATAAGCTTGGCGTGTATTACATCTCAAGTAAGCCAAGCAGGAGGCGTGGAGCTAACAGAAAAGTTAACGGCTAAGGCGGCAACGTTAGCACCTTATCAGCAACGTGATTTTCAAGAAGAGGTCTTTTACTTTGTTTTACCTGACCGTTTTTACAATGCCGACACTAGTAATGATTTAGGCGCTGCTGAAAATGATAAAAAGCGTGCTGTGTCTCGCGGTGGGTTAGATAAAACGCATAAAGGCATGTATCACGGTGGTGATTTAGCTGGTTTGACTGAAAAATTACCTTACCTAGATAATATGGGGGTAAGTGCCATTTGGTTAACGCCGATACTTCGTAATCGCGCTATGCAAGCGGGAACCTCTGGTTATCATGGATATTGGATATTGGATTTCACTGAAATTGACCCGCACCTGGGCAGTAACGCCGAACTAAAAAACTTTATAGACCAAGCGCACAAACGTAATATAAAAGTATTTTTTGATATTATCACTAACCATACAGCTGACGTGATCAAGACCAAAGAATGCCACGGCGAAGACGGTTTAGGTTGGATAGTTGATGTAAGTAAAGGTAATGATTGTCCATTTATTTCTATGGCGCAACTTGCTCAAGGCAAGCATTACACCCCATTAATTCCTAAAGGTGATGAAACACTAAAATATCCAGCATGGCTTAATGATATGGATGTTTATCACAACCAAGGTGATTCATTCTGGCGAGGCGAAAGCTCAGTGCGAGGTGACTTTGCTGGCCTTGATGATTTATATACCCAAAAATCTAGTGTTGTTAATGGCATGATTGCTATTTACCAAGATATTATTGATGAGTTTAAGCCTGATGGCTTTCGTATTGATACCGTTAAACATGTCAACATAGAGTTTTGGCAGCAATTCTCACCAGCCCTAATGCAACATGCTAAAGCACAAGGTATTGATAACTTTTTCATGTTTGGTGAAGTTTATAGTTTTGAACCTGAATTATTAAGTCGCTTTACTACAGAAGCTAAAATTCCTTCAGTATTAGACTTTGCTTTTCAAGGTGCGATGACGAAAGCCTTGGTTGAACAGCAAGGTACTGATGTATTGGCGCAATTATTCGCTAAAGACCATTTTTATAATACTGAGCATAAATATATTCGCAACACCAATGCTAATCAATTAGTTAATTTTACCGGTAATCATGACATGGGTCGCTTTGCTTTTTCACTGAAGAAAAGTTCTCATAATTATAGTGAACAAGCACAAATTCAACGTAACTTATTGGCACATGCGATGATGTTCTTTAGTCGCGGTGTACCGGTAATTTATTATGGAGATGAGCAAGGTTTTGTCGGTGATGGTGGTGATCAAGCTTCACGCCAAGATATGATGCCTTCATTTGTTGACAGTTATAATGATGATGATTTACTGGCTACAACTAAAAGCACAGCCGACGATAATTTTGATACTAACCATCTTTTTTATCAAAGCTTTGCTAAGTACGCTCAGTTATATCAGCAATACCCAGCGTTACGTTTTGGTGAGCAGGCGGTGGTATATTCTCAAAATGAAGCCGGTATTTTTGCTATTACACGTCAAACGAAAGCGACGAATAACACTAATGCACAAAGTTTATTGGTTGTGTTTAATACGGCAATAAATGCGCAAAGCTTGAATCTAGTGTCAGAGAAAATAGGCGTTAAACAAGCAGAAACTACATTGCTTTATCGTTCAGTGGAGTCTGGAAAGGCTGATGAGATAGCACCCCTGAGCTTTGCTATTTATCAATTGAAGTAGTTAACTGAATCTAACATCGAAACAGTAGTGTAAATATTCCTATTACTTGTAATAGGAATATTGGTTTTACTTTCATTTTATTTATACTGATATCGCTAACCCATCTTGTCCAAAACTATTTCTGTACGGGGTAATTAAAGTTGGTTTTCATATTAGTTCGGCTTTAATTTTTTTGTTCAATATCATCAGACTGAGTCTGTACGGCTTCTTGTAATTGCTGCTCTACAATACTCTGTAACGGCTTATCATCAATAGAAATACTTAACTCGCTGTCTTCAATGTCATCCGAGTCTTGCAGTATTTCTAGCATATCCGAAGCAACTTCGGGAAAAGAATCAACGAATGTACTCGCGACATCTACTGCATGCTCAGGGATGTTGTCAACCATATGATTAATATAGTTATTAGCTGCATTCTCGATATTTTCTAATGCATCTTCTGAGAAAACTTGCTCGTTTTCATTGGTATTTTCATTTTCGCCTTCGCTTTCACTATCAATTAAGTTTTGAACATAGGCTTCAGCAACATCGTTTGACGACTCAGGCAGAGATTCTGATACCGTGAAGGCAAGCTCTGCAGACTGTTCAGGAGATACATCGGATAAACGATTGTAAAGCTCTGTTGCCGTATTTTCACAGGCCGCAGCGACCCTATCGACTGGACGCATTGCATCTAAAGAATCCGATAGGTTTGTCATATATTCTTCAGTCATTTCTAGCAACTCACTAGGGTATTCTTCGGCCATGTTCTCAGCGGCTAATTCCATTAAATCAATACCGTTATCAGGCATTGCATTAGCAATTGCGACAACAATGTTAGTAAATTGATCGGGATACTCAGAGGTGATCCAATCAACAAGTTGATCCGCTTGTTCAGGGGATGCATTGGTTAATGCTTCAGCAATGTGAATGCTCATTTGTGGAGCTGCTGATGTTATTGCGGCATATAATTTCCCAATGTCTATCGCCTCTATAGTACTTAATGCCGCGGCTAAGTTTGACGCATTTTTTGGATCTCTTTGCACAATTGCTTTAACCATATTAACCGCAGCCGATGGGTTTTTATTCGCCAAGCTAATAGCAACTTCCACTTCCGGAGTTGATTCGAATTGTGCTTCTGCATATTGTGTACGAGGATCGAGCTCTGATACTACGCCACTGGGTGTTTGCATGATAAAGCTTTCTTGCTCATCAAGTGGTAAAGCTTGCTGTAGCTTCATACGAATACCGATAAAAAGTAACAGAGTTAAGGCGACTACATTCATAAAGCTAAACAGCGCGCTGCTACCGAAGGAATTCATCACTACAGAAGCAAGGTAAGGACCTAAAATACTGCCTAAGGCATAGATTAATAATAGCGAACTCATTGCTGCCAAAATTTGTTCTTTTAAGACGGTATCAAATGTTTCAGACATACTCATTGGGTAAAGACAGGCAACCAAACCAGTGATTAGCGCAATAGCAAATAAGGTTAGTTTGAACATATCTTCGGACATAAGTAATGGCACAGATAAGCACAGTACAATGAGTGTCGCTACCATAAATAGCATGACTTTTCGGCGGTCAAAGTTATCCGATAAATAGGCAATAGGAAACTGTAAAATAATTGCCCCAGAGATTGCTGATCCCATAAATATGGATAAGTCTAAATCTGTAATACCGTTGTTACTGGCAAAAATAGGCAACATATTCATTAAACCAGCATACAAAATGCCACAATAAAAACTACTTACCACACCCAAAGGAGACAGTTTGAACACAGTTATTAAAGACATTGATGGGCTATCTTCAATTTGTGGACCTTGTTGTCTGCTAATAACGATGGGTGTAATGGATAAACTAAATAAAATGCCACAGATAACAAACAGGGTAATATCATTAATCGGCGCGACATTTAATAAAAATTGGCCAGAAAATAGGGCTGTCATTATCATCATCTGATTAATGGATAGTATACGTCCCCTATTTTTTTCAGTGGCGCTATGACTTAACCAACTATCAAGAGTGGCATTGGTGCAAGCAATACAAAACCCCGTGACTATCCTCATCCCAGCGAGTATTAAAGGCTCGGGGTAAAGGCCTGAAAGTAAAATCGCCACAGAGGTTAAACTACCGCACATGGCAAATATTCTTATATGACCGGCACGTTGTAATAAGATACGGCTATAATATGCACCCAGCAAAAAACCCACAGACAACATAGACAGTACTAAGCCCATATTATCCAGGCTCACCCCATCGCTCTGCATACGCACAGGTAGTAAAATGTTGCTTAATCCATAACCTAACATTAACAAAAAGCCACTTGTTAGTAATAGGATAAAAGGTTTGAGGGTCGTTATCACACGCAGTTCTCTTTTCTATATTTGTTGGGTAACTTCTCCGGCATCTAAGTGAATAGCATTTTATGAAAATGGTTTCACTCATCACCCAGCCAGAAATTATTGATACTACTTAAAAGTAGCTGATAATTGCGCAGCATAACAACAGAATGTTATTGATTATAGTAAAAATATTGAAAATAGTGCTATACAAGCTTGGTAGTCGTTTTTAACTGAGTTTTAGTCGTTATTTGGGGGATAGAATCTGTAAAACTTGGAAAATTGCAGGCTTATAATGTGTTTAGTCGAAGGGATATATTTTAAATCCTACCAGAATTATGAGTACTCTATGCTCCTGCTGTGTTTTTCCAATGGGTAACTAAGTCATAAACGATAAATCACGCTTACGTTTGATTCAATAACTAGCAGTATCCATTTAACGTGTGAATGACTGCCAGAATAGATTAAATGCCGCCTCGCGGTATTTAGCATCTTGAGCGAGCTCAGTGTTGTTAATGAAAAACTGACTACTAGTAAGGAACTGACCATGGGCACTTTCTAACATCAGCTCTATCGGATAATTAGCAATAAGTTGATGCTGTTGACCAAAGAGCATTATCTCCTTTAGAAAACCAAACTCATCAGCAAATATTTGAGCTTTAGTATTGGCCGAAAGCGGTTGGTATTGCATCACAAGTAAGCAAAATTGCTGTTGCTCAGCATTAGCTAAAGCCCAATCAATTGCTTGTTGCCAAATCACTTTGGCTTGTTGTTCTAACCGGGTTGCATCGAGTTCGAATGGTGCTATTTGCAGTGCAAATTCTTGTTTTATATTTTTATAAAGTTCAAGAACTAAAGCATCTTTTGAAGGGAAATGATGAAAAAGAGTGCCAGTGGCAACACCTGCTGTTTTGGCAATAGATGCGGTGGACGTTGCATAAATACCTTGATTTACAAACAAGGCTAAGGCGGTATCTAAAAGCTGCTGCTTTTTATTTTTAGGCTGGTTTATAGTTACAGACATATATTCGTTTACTCTTTTATAGATTTAAGGTGGTTATTAATGAAGTGAAAAATAATTCTGCATTGGCACTATTTGAAGCATGGGCACTATTCAACCGTAGAATAGCGCCATTATAACACTGTGAAATTACAACATTATCGTCTTATTCTCATTTAATTTAATACTATCTTAAGAAAAACTTCAACATCAACCTTTGTATCAAACCACCGTAGGGAGGATGCACTAATTTTCCGATATTTAACTTACCTCGAGACAGCACTGTTTTTGCTTTGGAAAAGGTTAAAAAACCTTCCTTGCCATGATATTGGCCCATGCCAGAATCTCCAATACCTCCAAAAGGTGCATCATCAGCGGCTACATGAAAGATTGTTTCATTAATGCAAACACCACCAGAGTGAGTTTGACTCAACAAATGTTGCTGGGTTTCTGTATCAAAACTCATAATATAAAGCGCTAAAGGCCGAGCGCGCTCATTAATATAATCAATTGTTTCTGAAATATCTTCATAGCTAATAATGGGGAGAATTGGGCCAAAAATCTCTTGTTGCATTATCAGCATGTCATCGGTGGTTTCAGTGACTAATTGCGTGGCAAGCTCACGTGAGTTTCGGTCAATGTCTTGCCCATTAGCTGAAACTACTTTTGCACCTTTACTCACTGCGTCATCTAACCAAGAAAGTAATCTATTATGCTGATTTTCGTTTATTACATGAGCATAATCTGTACTTTGATGTTTATCGCCATACATAGTTTGAAATTGCTTTTGATAACTACTGATAAAGGCTTCAACTTTATCTTTAGGGCAAAGAATATAATCGGGTGCCACACATATTTGTCCTGCATTTAAACACTTGCCAAAAATTAAGCGCTCAACGGCAGTGTCTATTGGCATGTCCGGCGCAATAATCACTGGGGATTTTCCACCCAGCTCTAAAGTAACAGGGGTAAGGTTATCAGCAGCCGCTCGCATTACGTGTCGTCCAACTGTAGTGGAGCCAGTAAAAATTAAGTGATCAAAGGGTAATGCAGAAAACTCTGCCGCGATGTTGGCTTCTCCTTCAATACAGGTAACGGTATTTTGTTCAAAAATACTACTTAACATTTTCTTGATAACTTGGTTGGTACTCGGAGTAAACTCTGACAATTTAATCATTGCTCTGTTGCCAGCAGCTAAGGCTGTGATTAACGGACCAATAGATAACATCACAGGAAAATTCCACGGCACCATAATACCGACTACGCCCAAAGGTTGATAATGCACTTCAACTTTAGCTGGCGCTAATAATAGCCCTGCATGACGGCGTTGCGGTTTCATCCATTTATTAAGGCGTTTAATAGTGTAATTAATATTGACGATACAAGGCATGATATCGGCTATTAAACTATCTTGTGCGGGACGTTGTCCGTAATCTTCATTAAGCGCGTTGACCAAGTCGTCTTGAAAAGAAAGTAGGGCACTTTTTAAAGCGGATAGTTGTGCAATTCGCTCTTTAGCTGACGGGTTAGGAGCACTGCGGTATGCCTGTTTTTGGCCAGTTAGTATGCTTGATAATTCACGCAGTTCAGTATTCATTTTTTCTGACATATTCATCGGTAACTCCATTGTTCAAGTCGCTTAGTGTTATTTAGGTATAGACCTAGCTTTTGATGTGTATGGATAACCACCAAAAGAATAGACTGACTAGTTAGTCGGTATGGGTATTTGAACTCATTACAACCATAATTGCAATGTTTTGTTTGTTTTTTATTCAAACTAATCACAAAAATTATTATTAATTTATAACTAAAGTGAGGTTAGCTAGGCTCTCAAGGGATATAAATTAATTAGTCGTGGTCATTACGACTAATTAATTATTTCTTAGGAAAAATATTGCTGAACAGGATATGTCTTTAAATATTAGGTTGTTATAACTTTTTAAGTTTCTGCTTTACTGATTTTGTATAAATAAACGTGAGACTTATAAAAGTCATTAAGTCGTATCGTTCTATAAGCTTGCCATGAGGGTAGTGCAAAATTATTACTAATAAGAAAGCTGACGTTAGATTTTTCTACTTGTAATTTATGGCTGATTTTTTCCATCGCCTCAGGGAACAAATAGCAGATTAATACGGAGGCCTTAGAAAAGTCTGCCAGATAAAAGTTCTTCCTATGTAAGGTTAAGTTTTTTAACCCCAATATCTTTTTAAGACAGCTTGATGTTAGCCAAGGCAGAAAGGATAGTTCGTATCCTACTACTTGTCTTTGCGGATATCTTTTGGCGATACGAATGACAAAGTTACCCCAGCCGCTACCCAAATCAACGATAGTACCTGACCCCGTTTTATCAACTAACTGCATCATGGAAAAATAGGCTTTATTTGAGCTTGGCATAGGCGATATGCCCAAGTTTACGGTGCTATACACGATCGAACTGGTAATAAGCAGCGCAATGAAAACCAAGCTAATGAGTAAAAGTAGTTCAGAAATTATCAAAGAAAACTCTCAAATAGGTTGTGCAAGTTATGAAGAAAGATAGGTTACGGGTGCGGTTTTCAAATACGTTATCATTAAAAGAGAATAACACTTAGTAAGGGGGATTAGCTTTCAATGTTTACGATATTTTCTACTAAAAAATCTAAGAAAACCCGTGTCTTTGGTGAAATCAACTCTCGTTTTAAGTATATGGCATAGGTGGCACTCAACTCTTCATAAGGGCTGAAAGTATATTCTGGCATGACTTGAATTAGCGAGCCATCTTCTAGTTCACTTCTGACGGCCCATAAAGGAATTAAAGCGAGTCCAGCATCATTCAGAACAAGTTGTTTTTGACCATTAACAGAGTTAACCGAAATGGTGTTGTTAAGGGACAGTTTTGTTTTTTCTTCTGCCATTAAAAACCAATCTTTCCATCGAGAATAATTGTATCGGATACATTGATGATCTTTTAAATCTTCAGGTGCGTGCGGGATACTATGGTTAATTAAATATTGAGGACTTGCACATAATAGGAAATTATTTAACGTTAGTTGCCTTGCTATCATGGTTGAGTCAGGTAAACGACCGCTTCGAATCGCTACATCTATATTCTCTTCGACAAGATCTACAACCCGTTCGGTTAATTCCAGGTCTATCTCAATATTCGGATAGAGCGAGATAAACTTCGAAATCAGTGGCAGTACAACACTTTCACCAAAACCCACTGTCATACTTATATTAAGCTTACCCTTTGGCACTTCTTGTAAGTCATTAACGACTCTTTTGGCTTCATCAAATTCCGAAACAATACGTTGAGAGTATTCGTAATATTTATGCCCAGCCTCAGTTAAACCAGTATTCCTAGTCGTTTTATTTAGCAATCGTACGCCGAGTTCTTGTTCGAGTACCGCGAGTTGCCTAGAAATTGAGGAGGGCTGCACATCAAAAATTCTACTGGTTTGGGAAATACTGCCGGTTTCGACAACACTGTTGAAATACAGTAACCGATTCAGTGAACTCATAATGGCTGTTACATAAGGATTATTTATATTGTTGTTACTCTAACTTCGCCTTGCCAAAAAGGCAATTGTGATTTGCAATTTAGGTTATGGCTTGCTCAATTAGCAATAGATAGAATAGCCACACTTAAACGAGCAAGCAAACTCGTAGTAAAGCCAATGCATACAAATACGCACGTAACCAAACATACAAATAAAGAGAGAAACCTATGAAAGCAATGATCATTAAAGAAATTGGATCTACTGAAGTTTTCCAACTTGCAGAAAAGGCAAAGCCAATTGCTAAAGCAGGCCATATGGTAGTCGAAGTGAAAGCAACAAGTGTAAACCCAATTGATACTATGCTGCGTTCAATTGAGCTACCTTGGTCAGCGAATTTACCTGAAATATTACACGGTGATGTTGCAGGTATTGTTTGTGAAGTGGGTGAAGGTGTTACCGGTTTTAACGTGGGGGACGAAGTTTACGGTATGGCTGGTGGTATTAACGGCGTTGACGGTGCGTTAGCTGAGTTTATGTTGGTTGATGCATTATTAATGGCTAATAAGCCTAAAACATTGACAATGAAACAAGCGGCAGCTCTGCCATTAGTCGCAATTACTTCTTATGAAGCTCTCGTTAACAAAATGAATGTGCAACAAGGTGATAAGGTACTTATTCATGGCGCTACGGGGGGCGTTGGTCATATTGCGGTTCAGTTAGCCAAAGTATTAGGTGCTAATGTAACTGCAACTTATTCTTCAGCTAACGAAGTGTTAGCAAAAACACTTGGTGCAGATAACTTAGTTGATTATAAGACTAAGTCAGTTGCTGACTACGTGCAGGCTTACACCGATGGTATTGGTTTTGATAAAGTATTTGATACCGTTGCAGGTGATAACATTGAGAAATCATTTGAAGCAGCTAAGTTAAATGGGCATGTAGCGACTATTTTACCTATTGCTGATCCACTACAAATTGCCCTGAAAAGTTTGTCATTCCACAGTGTTTTAGTGCTTATTCCATTATGCCACGGTATTAACCATGCATCACATGGCCGTATTCTTACTGAAATTGCAACCTTGGTCGATGCAGGAAAAATTACCCCTATTATTGATGAAAGCGATTTCTCAATATGGGAGGTAGCAAAAGCTCACGATCACCTTGCTTCGGGTAAAGCATTAGGAAAAATCACCTTAACGGTATAAATTTTGTAATAATTGCATAGAACTGAATTGAATAGAACTGAGTTCAACTGAACTTAATTTAATGAATAGCTGCTAATGACTATTAGTAGCTATTCATTTACTGGCACTTAGCCAAAAAGTCTCAGTGATGTTTATAGAATCATCATTATCATCTTTTATAGACGCCTATCTACTGCTGACAGAATATTCTCAAAAACTCATCATGACTGGGTAGTTTATCAATAGGTGCTTGCTTAATCTCTTTCACTTTTCTTAGCATTTCAGCGAGCTTCTCATCAGACATTATGTTGGCTATTGGATGATAATCTTGCGGTACGACACCTTGTCCTAACATCACTTGGAGCCATGAACTATCAGTGAATAAATCATTTTGCTCTCTAAATAATCGTCCGCTTTGTTTAAATATTTCAATTTTATGGGCGAGACTGTCCGGAATTTTCATATGACGCATATCTTGCCAAAAATCACTATCAGTGCGCTCTGTAGCATGATAATGCAGTACTAAAAAGTCTCTTATTTGTTCAAATTCAGTAGCCGACTGCTTGTTGAATTCATCAACTAGGCTGCTATTAATACCCTGATGAGGAAAAAGGTGTGCTAAGCGGACAACAGCAGATTGCACAAGATGAATACTGGTGGACTCAAGAGGTTCTAAAAAGCCACTTGATAGTCCAATAGCGATAACATTTTTGTTCCACTGTTGGTAACGTCGACCCGTTTGAAACTTAATAACTTTAGGATCGGCAATGGCTTTACTGTCTAAATTACCCATTATGGTATCCATAGCCTGTTGTTCACTACAATGGCTACTACTGTAAACTAAGCCATTACCGTTGCGGTGTTGCAGTGGAATGCGCCATTGCCAGCCTGCGGCATGAGCTATAGAACGCGTATAAGGTAAGGTTTTTTCTAATCGTTCTGAAGGTACCGCAATCGCACGGTCACATTGCAGTAAATGACTCCAATCTTCATAACCAGTGCGAAGTTTTTCTTGAATAAGCACGCCTTTAAAACCGGAACAGTCGATAAACAAATCACCTGTGACTGTTTGCCCACTTTTCAACTTAAGAGACGTTATATGTCCAGAGTTAGGGCATTGCTCAACGTGCTCGACTAAACCTTCTGTTCTAATTACGCCTATTTTCTCACTAAACTTTCGTAAAAACTTTGCATATAACCCCGCATCAAAATGATAAGCGTAAGGTAATTCAATGATAGGGTCTTTACTTTTTATCTGGGCAAATTTACCTGCTTTAGCACATAAGTAATTTAAATCGTATTGCCATAAATGGCTGTCATCTTCTAATTGATTGGCGCGCTTTAATAGGTGATGAAAATGACAAAAGGCTAAGCTTTTTCCTGCCGCACCAAAACTATGTAAATAGCTGTGACCCTGGCTTTTCCAGTTTTCAAAATTAATACCAAGTTTTATGGTTGCTTTGGTTTCACGTAAAAATTCGGCTTCATTTATGCCCAAAACATTATTTAAGTGCTTGATTGGTGGAATGGTCGCTTCGCCAACACCAATAGTGCCAATTGCATCAGACTCGACTAACTCAAGTTGAATAGCTGAACCGAGAATTTTTTTCAATAAGGCTGCAGAAATCCATCCAGAAGTGCCGCCGCCTAATACAACTACTTTTTTAATTGGACTATTCATGTTTGAGTTTCTCTTATAAATAACGTGTGATTAAATCAAATGAATTTTGCACTACACTCTTTCGTCTTGCGGTTTGAAGAGTAGTCAATAGCAGAGATTAAAATTTAATACCTACAGACCCTAACCGTTTTATAGTGCAAAAGTCACTTAAAAAAAAGCCTGTCAGTATACTGACAGGCTTTACTCTAACTACAATCTAACTAGAAGGAGTAGTTAAGACCTAACGAGTAGTTAGCACCAAATGATTGATAAGAGGTAATTTGTCTTCCATCATTTGCTTCAGCTTGAATAGTCTTTTCGTCGGTAATGTTCTGAGCTTGGAATGAAACACGTAACCCTTGTAGTGATTCAATGCCAGATTCATCGAAGTCATAACTGATTTGTGCATCCCAAATTTCGGCACCTAAATCATCAGTTGCTTCCAAAGCAAGGCTGCCTCCGCGTGTTTCAGTTAAGAATTCATCACGTTTTGTACCGGCGATACGAACTTCGAAGCCGTTTCTTTCATAGTAAGCGGTTAATGAGTAACTTTCTTCAGAAAGTCCAGGCACTTTACCACCATCACTAAGTTTACCATCTAGGAATGTTCCACTAATGACCAAACCAAAACCTTCTAAAGAGTCATGCATTATACGAAATGGAACACTTGCTTGTAATTCGTAACCACGTACGAAACCTTCAAAACCATCTGTGGTGGTACTAACAAAACCATTCAACGTTGCAGGAGCATCACCATTAGAATCTTTATGTATCTCAGGGATATACACATCAGAAAAATCAGTTAGTGCATCTGAAGTTCTATGCCAGTTAGTTAAATCTTTATAGAAAAATGTTGCGGCAAAATAACCATCTTCAGCAAAGTAGTTTTCGTAAGAAAGATCAAACTGGTTCGCTGTTAAAGGCTCTAACATCGGGTTACCAGCACTGCCAGTCCAAGGACCATTTTGTGGATTTGAACTTTGAATTTGATTATCGTTATAAGCAAAAGTAGCACGTGCATTAGGACGCATATCATCCATACGAGGACGACTTTGGACTTTTGATAAACCAGTACGAATAAATTGATTTTCAGCAATTTCAAAATTCAAGTTTAGTGTTGGTAACACATCCGAATATGAAGCGCCGCCACTTACTGGTGTTGATACTACATAAGCTTGTGCATTTTCAACCGTTGAAAAACCTGTTGAAGATTGGTCAACGTCAATGTATTGAACGCCAAAGTTACCTGTCATGTAGATGCCAGCAAAATCAGCTTCAAAATCAACTTTTGCGTATAACGTCAACGTTTCTTCATCAACGGTATAGGTATCACCTAAACGGTCAGTTTGCACTAAAGAAGCTTCTGTTGCGGTATAATAACCACTTTTGTATAAACCTAAACTGTCGTAGGCAAGGACACCATCAATGCCAATGAAGCTTAAACCTGCAACACCTAAAACATCAGGGATAGCTCCAGCACCAGGGTATTCAGGAGAAGTTAGGTAATCACCTTCATTGATTTTACTTTTACTACGTTCAGAGTAGTTAACACCGATGCTGATGCCACTAATAATACTGTATTCAACTACACCGTTAACTTCAAAGCGAATACTGTCTAATTCTTCTTCGAATACAGGACGGTTAACAAAACCATCTTGTGCATCACTGCCAATAACAGGTGCACCCCATGATTGAGGACCTGCAAGACGCATAAGGCTTTCATCAGTATAATCAACACCTGGAAGCGTTGGATGAGCGCTATACATAACGCCAGTTGAAGTCATTTCCCATGAACGAGCAGCTGATGGACGTCCATCTACGCCAGCACGACCAGTACCTGAATAGCTCTCTAAATCGATGATTGATTTATCAACATCACCTGTTGATATATCTAAAACGGTCGACCAATTATCATCTAAGGCATATTCAACATTTAAGCCAAAGGTAGTCAGTTCAGACTCTTGCGTTCTGGCGTCATTACGAACTACTGAATGGAAACCGTCCCATTGACCTGCAGTAACTAAACCATTTTCGATTGATGCAACATCGTAGTTGACACCACCCCATACAGGGCCACCTTCTTCAAGGCCACGACGTACATCACTTTCATTAAAGTCTATGTATAAGGCATCGAATTTAACGCTAAGTTGGTCATTAGGTTGATATTCAATAATTGCCGCAACTGAACTACGTTCCATCAAAGCAGAGCGGGCAAATGAATCATGGCCACCTAAAACTTTTGTAGCAGGATCTATATCATTACCGCTTAAATCTTGTTTTTTTACACAGTTTTCACCATTATCATCACAACTTGCATAGCCAACATCAGCATAACCCCAACCACGGAAGTTCTCTTCTTGGCGAGGTGTTTCTTGATTAGAAACAACAAAAGCTAGGCCTAAGGTATCGTCCATAAATTGGTCGACATAGTTGAATGATAAACGATGACCGTTGTTATCATAATCTGGGTTGGCTGAATCTTTTTCATTTTGTTCGTAAACAGCATTAAGTGTCATCGAAGCATCTGAATTTAATGGACTTACGGTTTGTAGATCAATAGTACCACCAATGCCTTGCGCTATAAGGCCAGCTTCAGGTGTTTTGTATACTACAATGTTAGATACTATTTCAGTTGGGTATAAATCGAACTCTACGCCACGGTTATCACCCATGCCAAGTAATTCACGACCGTTTAACGAAGTACCAATATAGTTTTCATTGAAACCACGTACTGATAGACCACTAGTACGACCGTTACGACGCTCGCCGGTTACACCAGGAAGACGGGCTAATGATTCTGCAACACTGGTATCAGGTAATTTACCGATATCTTCAGCAGAGAGAACTTCAACAATTGAGTTTGAGCTCATTTTAATCGCTTGTGCTCTTTGTAAGCTACCACGAATACCTGTTACTTGAATTACTTCAACTTCTTCTTCTGCAGCTTTCGTTTCTTCGGCAGCATAACTTGCAGTGCTTAATGCCATTAAGCCACTTGAAAGCAAAGCTAATGTCATTTTGCTTGGTTTAAAATGTAGCATTGAATATTCTCCCCTAGCCATCCGTGATTAATTTTATAAGCTAACTTCCATTTAGCCTAATAATTATATGTTTGTGTTTTACGTATGTAGTTATGTGGTCACATGTATCGATTGGTTATTATTTGTGAACAACTTTAATATAAAGGGGCAAATTACGGATGGATAGTCGTTGCATACGTATTCAGAGCGTAGCTGAGTCTTCTTTACTCATTGAATACGTATGCAACGATTGATTCAAAAATAAACAAGTGATCAGCTGAGGCATATTTTACGTGTTACACAGCGCTCAGTAACTATGTTTGTTTGTAAAAGGAAGACAGAAACCACGGATGTGGTGTTTGAATTAAACTTTATACATAGAAATTGTGAAATTAATGTCAGGTACAGAGGTGATCGAAAAGTAGCTGTAGGGTCTCGCCAATGTCAGCCATAATCTAGGAGAAAATGTATATTTTATCTTAAAACTATTTTGAAAGGTTGGCTAAAGGTTGGGTATGTAGACATTAAATGTAGACTCGTCGAGTAATCAGATTATTACTCAATAAATCTACAGTTTGATTGGGAATACCTCCATCTTTGCGAGTACTTATCTTATTTACAACTTAGATAATTGTTTTGCTAAAGATTCGGGTTTAGAGAAGTCAGAGGTTTTTAATATAACTTCACCGTTTTTTACCACCACTAAACTCGGAAATTCTTTAATGCCATACTGATGAAACATGCTATTGCTAACGTCAATTGCAATTGGATGTTTTACCTGGTATTTCTTGGTGTAATTAGCTAATTCAGAGGGGCCAGTCCAAAGTCTTGAAATAATCCCTTGCCATGCGAACTTGTCGAATTTTTTAGTTAAGTTATTGACTGAATTTTGTGCTGATATACATTGCTGTGATGCAGTGGGGCGAGAGTCTTTAAAATACCAATCACACCAAGTAGCAGTAAATAAAAAAGCGTGCGTTTTACTGTCATCCAGTCCTAAATCCAACGGTTTTTCAGTTTCGGCAATGGCAGTGTCAGCAAGTAAATCTAACTCCTTGGTGGCACTGATAAGGGCAATTTTGTTATCAAGTACCGAATCGGCTTTGTGGCCGAGGTGAACTAAGTTCATTTGTTTATCAAATAATAAGTGATACGGCGTGCCAAGCAATCTAAACGCTTGCGCTAAATCACCTTTGGTATCGATAACCATCGGCATCGATAAATTAAATTCTTGCTGTACTTTTTGTACGGCTGCCAAATTATCATTTATGCCTAAATTAATGGCGATGACAGCTAAATCATCACCATGTTGCTGGTTAATTTTTTCAAAGTGCGGCATTTGTTTGATACATGGTTTACACCAGGTAGCCCAAAACTTTAAATAGACCGGTTTTTTTCCTTGATATTGCTCCAAGGTAACGACTTCTCCTGTGGTTAGGGTCATTGGAATCGTTAATAACTGTTTCGATAGATTACTGGCGTACACTAAAGAAATTGTGCTGATAAATAATGTGAGAGTGATGGACAATAACAGGCGTTTGAGCATGAACATAAGGGATCCCTTGGCAATGTGGTGTTAGGTAGATAGTTAAAGGTGACTTATTTATAGGTAATGGTTTAAAGCTAACTTTTTACAGGTAATTTGTTGAAATATTAATAAATTTTGATAGATAGTTGTTCAATGAAACTTAGTTTACGTCAAATTATTATTATCAGAAGTGCTGATAATGAATTATATTAGTGAATATAATTCATTAATCGATTTATTAATAAGATCACTATGGATAAATTTAAAACTATTGCTTTGTTCATGTCGACTATTGAAACGGGTAGCTTTTCTGCAACAGCTAAAAAGCATGCAACAGACCCATCAACTGTTAGTAAAGCGATTAAAAGATTAGAAGAACAGCTCGGTTTGCAATTGCTTTATCGCTCTACTCGGCAATTAAGTTTGACTTCTGCAGGGCAGAAATATGCTGATACTGTGGGCTCCCTCTATCAACAACTTGAATCGTGTGAATACGAGCTAAAATCAGCCAATAATAGTTACAGTGGTGCGCTTAAAATTAATTTACCGGTATCGTATGGACGTGTGTATATGCTGCCGATGTTGAGTCGATTTAAAAAGGCCTATCCTGATATAGAGTTAGAGGTCAGTTTTAATGATCAATATGTTGATATGATTAGTGACGCTGTTGATGTTTCTATTCGAAGTGGGACTTTAAACGATAGCCGCTTGGTGGCACAAAAGTTGTCACCAATGGCATTTGTGATATGTGCCAGCAGTGACTTAGTGGCGACTCGAAAGGTTGATATTTCGAATGAAGGACTTGTTGCTTTACCTTGGGTGTTATTCCGTTTTAAGCAAACAGGCAAGACTATGCCGATAAATTTTAGCTATAAAGGTTGTCAAATTAATATTGAACCGAAAAAGGTAACCATTGTTGATGATGGTGAAACAATGGCTCAAATGTGTGCTGAAGGTTTGGGTCTTAGCCTTATGCCGCATTTTAATGCTAAGGCTTTAGTCGTTGCTGGCAAAATGAAGGTTGTAGCAATACTTGATGAATTTCCCAGTTCAGGGGTATTTATTGTTTATCCTAAACGAAAAGATCTTCCCAGACGCACACAGGTATTTATCGAGTTTGTTAAAGATTACCTTAAAGAAATAGGGGAGACACCATCGAAGACTTGGCTGGATACCTCAATTAATTCTAGTTAGCAAAATCGTCTTGAGCTTGAATACGTATGTAAGACGGGAAAACTAGTATTTATCTGATCTCTGAACGCGTAAGTTATTATCCATAACAATTTTAACGACTCGTTTATTATGAAAATACCTTCTTTCTTTCACTCTGTTTCAAGCCCTAACCGTGCAGTTTATATTGCGCTTTCTGCCAGTTTATTAGTTAGTGCTTGTGGGGAAACAAGTAAATCGACTCAATCTTCTCAGTTAGATAATCAAGGCGTTGATATCGCAGTTAAAGGCAATGCTATTAAGGCAAGTGCCTTTAAAGTAAACGACCTAGATAACTTACCTAGTAATAGCTCGGCTCATTGGTTAAGCACCAATATATTGGTACTGCCCAAATCAGTTAATAAATTTCAATACCAATTATTAAGCAAAAATGCAGTCGGTTTTAGTAGCATTGATTTAATGCCCGTTAATTTTCCTGAAAAACTGGCTACAAAGTTTCCACATTTAGCTGACTTTCAAGCATTTGAACTGCAATTAACACCAGATCAAAGCAAGCGTTGGTTAAAACAACAAATCATGGTAGTTGCCATCGATGCGACTATTGATACAACCGTTGAACCTTCTCTTAATACAAGTAAGCAAGCCAAAGAAGTTGCTTATGTGCAAATCGGCGGCGTTATTGATGCACTTTATACTCAGGGCGAAAATGACGCCGATGAAGTGACTGATTTAGGCGCAACAATTATTAGCAACCAAGAAGTCGAGGGTGTCAGCACTGCTGTTAGTTTTAAGTTATGGGCACCAACAGCACAAGCTGTTTCTGTACAGCTTTTTGATGATAACTTACAAGCTCTGTCAGATGGTAAGCTTGAGATGGTAGAAGATAGCAGTACGGGAGTTTGGCAGGTATTATCAGATAGCCAAGCGAGTTACGCTTATTATAGGTATCAAGTTAATGTTTATCATCCAGCATCAAAAAAAGTTGAGTCTTTATCTGTTACTGACCCTTATTCTTTAAGTTTGTCTGTTAATAGTGAGTACTCACAGGTTGTTGATTTAAATGACGCCGTTACTCAACCAAAAGACTGGTTTAATCAGCAAATACCTACCGTGAAAAATGTTGAAGATAATATTTTTTATGAAACACATATTCGTGACTTTAGTGCTAATGAACAGCAACTTAGTGACTCTGGCTTTAAAGGCAAATACAAAGCCTTTAGCGAGAAAAACTCTGATGGCATTCAACATTTAAAAGCGCTGCAAGTGGCAGGATTAAATAACATTCATTTATTACCTACTTTTGATATAGCGACGGTCAATGAAGATGACAGTAAACACCTTGATATAGATGATAGTCTGGGTAAAGTTTGTGCCATTACAAAAAATATCAGCCTATGTCAGCAACCTTACGATGAAAAACAGTCAATAAAGTCATTATTACAGAGCTATGGCGTTGCAGGAGAGCAAATACAGCAACTGGTGAGCGAGTTACGTGAAGTCGATAACTACAATTGGGGTTACGATCCTTTTCATTATACTGTGCCAGAAGGTAGTTATGCTATTGACGCTAAAGGTGTATCACGCTTAGTTGAATTTAGAGAAATGGTTCAAAGCCTACATGCTATGGGCTTCAGGGTGATTATGGATGTGGTTTATAACCATACTCATCAAGCCGGCTTAGAGCCTAATTCAGTATTAGATAAAATAGTGCCCACGTATTACCACCGTCTAGATCCATTGTCAGGAGCCATTGAGCAATCGACCTGTTGTGATAATACCGCGACAGAACGTGTAATGATGGCAAAACTAATGACAGACTCGTTAGTTGTCTGGGCTCGTGATTATAAAATTGATGGTTTTCGCTTTGACTTAATGGGACATCAGCCAAAAGATGCAATGTTGGCTGCAAGAGAAGCAGTGCGCCAAGTAGACAGCGATACTTACTTTTACGGCGAAGGTTGGAACTTTGGTGAAGTAGCGAGTAATAGTCAATTTATTCAAGCCAGTCAGTCAGAGTTAGGTGGTAGTGAAATAGGAACTTTTTCAGATAGATTACGTGATGCTGTTCGTGGCGGCGGTAATAATACCCGAGATTCTCAGGGCGTAGGTAATGGTCTATTAATGCTCCCTAATGAAAATCAAGACCAAAAAAAGATTCAGGCTGACTATGCCTTACGTATGGACCAATTACGTATTGGCTTAGCAGGGAATTTAATTAACTTTCCTTTAAGAATTCTCAAAGGTGAAAATAATGGCAAGAAAGTATTAGGCAAAGATATCCCTTATGGCGACCAGCCAACAGGATATGCGTTAGATCCGGCAGACACTATCAACTATGTTTCCAAACATGATAATCAAACGCTTTGGGATAACAGTCAATACCGCTTACCGTTTGACGTCTCAACGGAAGATAGGGTGCGGATGCATTTACAAAGCTTGTCTTTCGCTTTATTCGCTCAAGGTATTCCATTTATTCATATGGGCTCAGAGTTTATGCGCTCTAAGTCATTTCTTAGGGACAGTTATGATTACGGTGATTGGTTCAATCGTGTTGATTTTTCTAAGCAGGATAACTTCTATAATGTTGGGCTACCACCAGCAGAAAAAGATAAAGACAACTGGCCGTTAATAAAAGAAGTGCTTGCTGGGCACCAAGGGCGTGATCAGGTCAACGCTGAGCAAATTCAGCGAAGCAGTAACGCTTTTATCGATATGTTAGCTATACGCATGAGTAGCCCATTATTTAGGTTGACCACTGAACAGAGCATTATTGATAAAGTGAGCTTTCTTAATACTGGCGCACCGAAGCAAGGGGATAATACCTTAGCGCAGCAAACTGGCTTATTAGTGATGAAAATCGATGATACGCAAGGTGAAACGGTAGACAGTAAATATCAAAGTTTACTGGTTATCTTCAATACCAGTGATAAAACACAGACATTTAACTATAACTTTAAAGAGGACTTTGATTCTACTAGCACTCACGGATATCAATTACACCCGATCCAACAAATGGGAAGTGATGAAGTGGTTAAACAAAGTAAAGTAACGGTAAAAGGTTTTATTGTTCCGCCATTATCCAGCGTAGTATTTGTAAAGCCTGACAGTAAATAAGCGAGTTAAGCTTTACTTATCTATAGGGAAACAACCTAGGTGTGAATAAAACTAAAAGGCCCAGTTTATGCCATGTGAAGTGGATAAACTGAGCCTTTGTTATTTAACGATAGATTTAGTTAATTAATACTTAAGCTATAATTCTTTTAGTCTTAGCGTTAAAAGTGTTAATTAAACGCTCGGGGATAAATGTAAGAAACAACCACGACCTGCAAAGGTCAATTGATAACTAGGCTCGCCATTTTTATCACTATCCATATTTTTTTCTAACAAGCCCTTATCAATTAAGTAGTCCAGCATAGTCGTTGATAACTCACCTAATTTTGCTTTGGTGGTAATTTCAAGCTTAGTGGCTACGCCTTTAAAAGAATACAACGCTTTAATTATCTTGGCTTCAGCTTCAGATATTTTTGGCATTTGGCCTTTGTATGCAGGATATTGATCTAATGGAAACTTGCCTTGAATGCTTTCATAAGAAGCTTGAATTGCTTTTATGTCACTACTTCTATCTTCCGTTAATTTAAAGGTGTGAAAAACTCCTGCTTCTTTGCTTAAGTAATCAACCTTGGCTAAAAAAATAGGTAAGTTGCAGCCTTGAGCCACATGGTAAAAGCCCGACTTCCATTTAGGTACTGGGCCACGCGTGCCTTCAGGAGTAAATAGGAAAAATACCCGGTTTAATTTTTGGCTATTGATAAATTGTTTTATCTGCTCAACTTGGCCTACGCCTTTTGCAGAGCGATTAATAGGTATCGCGCCTAGATACATCATCCAAGTACCTAATACGGGTACTCGGCATAAGCTGTCTTTTACCGAAAAGTAAATTTTTACATCTTGTAAAATGGCAGCACCTAGGGCGTAAACAAAATCCCAGTTTGAGGTATGTGGTGCAGCAATCGCAACACCAGCACCTTCAGGCGCGGTTTTACAAAGTTTCCATCCCGCAAGTTTAAACCACAGAGTGAAAATGAATTTTAAGAAATATTTTGTGAAAATACCGTCAAAGATGGTTTTTTCTCTTATGGTGAGTTCTTTTTTAGCCATGATAAAGTCAATATAAAGTTACTACTGAGATGGCGCAATTGTAACAGGAAAGTAGTCAAAAATATTGATGTAGGTATTAATTTTGTTCGCTTAACTGCTAATAATAACAACTAAATTTAAATGACTGTTTCAAAGTTGTATTAGGAAGCCTACGCTAGTGCATGTTGTTATTAAGAATAACAATCGCTTAGCTAGTTTTTTATAAGAAAAATCACCTTTTTTTTATTGCTATAACGTTTAAAACAGGTGGTTTGAGCAATTTATTAGTTACTTACCAAGTGTTTTAACCTGTTTTTTATTTCAATTTGTTTCCGTTTATTGCCTAGTAATTATATCTTTTAGGCTAATCTATTGTATTTTAGATGAATATTAGTAAATAGTAGCTTTACACCATATTTTTCCCGCCAGAATATAACTTATCATCCCACTAGAAGAGTCTCTTGTATTTATATACAATCATATAACCTATGCATATTTTGCATCTCCGTAATTACTTAATGTATCAATGATAATCATATGGCTGCTATTTTAAATCTAAATAATAAAAACGAAGCGTTAAGTTATTTAAATGCTTGTCATTGTTTTGGTCGTTCACCAACTAATGTTGATACTGTCATTAATGCTCAAGAAGTCTCTCGCATTCACGCGGTTGTTGAATGGAATAATAACCAATGGCTTATTCGAGATTTAAGTAATAATGGTACATGGGTAAACAATCAAAAATTAGTCAAAGATAACCCACATAAACTTAAGGTTGGAGATAAAGTTTTTTTTGCTTCAGGTGAAAGTCATGGCTTTGAGATACAAGATCTGAGACCACCGCAAAATATGTTACTGCCCATTGCCCAACCGGGTGATTGCGTTACTGAATCTCCAATTGTTTTGGCTGATGGTAATTTACTTCCTTCGGAGCAGAATCCTGAGATCGCTTTATTTTATGTACCAAGTAAAGATCAGTGGTATAAAGAATTCCTTATTGATACAGATGGCAGTGCTTACCCTGTCGCCAATTCAGATTTATTATTTTTCAATAATCAAAAATGGCAACTTAAATTAATCCCTTTAACTGAAAATACCGTATTAATGGCTAAAGCTAAACTATCGGTTGATCAAATAAAGTATCGTTTTAACTTAAGTCTAGATGAAGAAAATACCGAATTAACGGTAACAACGGATGATGAAAAATTTTGTTTAGCTAATAAAGCACATCATTACTTAACATTGAGCTTAGCGAGACATCGTGATGAAGATGCTAAACAAGGTATCGATGCCGATAACCAAGGCTGGCGTTTACCAGAAACACTAACTAAAGAGTTAGGATGTGACATCACATTATTCAATACACATGTTTGTCGCGCTAAACAGCAATTTAGAGACATGTTTGATGGTGCTTGCGATGGTGATGAGTTAATTGAGCGTAAAGGTAAGAAGATACGTTTTGCTGGCGTTTTTTATCGTATATATAAAGGCAATGAACTGATCGTAAATCGCGGACAAGATAAAGTATCCCTTACGGTATTACATGGATAACAAGTTACCTCATTACAGCCGTGAACGATTGTTGGGTGAAGGTGGTATGGGTAAAGTTTACCTAGCCCAAGATAATCAATTACAACGACAAGTTGCCATTAAAGAATTAACCTACCAGCCTAAAGATGATGAGGTTAATCACGCTCTCAAAGAAGCACGTTTATTAGCACGTGTGAACCATTCTAATATTATTCAAATTTATAATGTCCATGATGAAGGTGATCATATCTCCTTGGTTATGGAGTATTTCAACAGTAAAACGCTGACTCAGTTTCAACAGGAAGCCTATACCACTCTGGTACAGAAACTAGATTTATTACAGCAACTTTCAGCAGGATTAGCTGCGGCACATAAAAATGGTGTGATTCATTGTGATTTAAAGCCTAGTAATATACTAGTGAATGACCAAGGGCAGTTAAAAATCACTGACTTTGGTATTGCTTTATTGGCGAGTAATGAAAGCCAAAATAGTGAACAGACAGCAAGTAATAATCCGCTGCAGTTTGGAAGTTTACTTTTTATGTCACCAGAGCAAATAAAGCTGCAGGCGGTAGATTATCGTAGTGATATCTTTTCATTCGGTATTATTGCTTATCAATTAATGGTGGGTAGCCATCCTTTTGCTTACGGTAATAATGGTGGTTCTGCGACAGACGTTGCGAAAAGAATTTGTGAACACACACCGGAACACGCGAAAAACTTAATGTTAAATGCACCCAGTGCGTTAACTGATTTGTTAATGGAAATGTTAGTTAAACCGCTTGAGCAACGAACATTAACCGCTGAAGCCATCGAGAATCGTTTAAAGCATATTAGAACGGCATTATTGCAAGCCGAAATAAGTGAACAAGCGACAATGCCTTTAAGTGGTTTTCCTTTATCGAATGTAACTAGTAATGACTATGCTCATGCTGAAAATACTGCTCCACTTCAACAAAATAATCAAAACCTACTAGCACCAGAGAATCCAGCAACTAACGGGTTTAAGCTAAGTTTTAAACAAATTATTAGCGTAGCCTTAATATGCCTCGTTGTAATAATGACTGTTTGGTTTAATAGCACGCAAGAAATTGAAACTAAACAAGTGGTTATTTTAAAGCCAACCTTATCAGATAGTCCATTAATGGCACCAATGCAGCAAGATTTAGTTATCTCAGCGGTTGAAGATGCTTTACGTCAAGCGGTGATAAATACTAAAAATATGTATTTAATCTCGCAACGTGAAGTTAAGGCTATTACCAAAGAATACCCAGACGATTTGAACAAACTAAGGCAAGCAACGGGTGCATCAGACATTATTTCAACCACACTGGAGTGTGATAATAGTCGCTGTAAAGTGAGCTTTTCACGCTTGGTGGTTAATGAAGATACCAGTGATAATTTATCAGTAAAGACTGAGAAAAACTGGTTAGCACCGATAGGTAAATTTAATGCTATTTTTAGCACCAGCCAAACGCAGTTTGCATCGCTTTTTCCTGAAGAATCAGAAGTCAATCAATCAGGTTTAGTACAACGGCCTATTAATGAAAATGACTACCGAAACTATATTGAGCTTTACAGTCAGATTAAAGGACAAGGCGAATATAGTGTCGAAAGTTTGACTAAATTAGAAGCCTTGTTAACACGCTCGCCTTATTTGTATGCGGCTTATGGTTTGTATCGTGAAACTGCTTCCAAATTATATTCAGATACTCGTGATAAAACTCACCTTAAAAAGCTTGAATTATTATTACAAAAATCTCCACCGGAATATCGTTATAGTGTTTACCACGCTATAGATAGCTTTTTTGTAGCGTATAAAGTTAAAGAGCATGCTATCGCGCAACAACAAATTGTAGAGGCAAGAAATAGAGGCGCTAGTAATTTTGTTTTAAGTGAACTCAATGCAATTTTGTTTTTTTCTAAAGGTCAATATCAAAAAGCGGCAGATACTTTTGAAGAGGCAATCGGACTTAGACCAAGTACTGCGTTATTATATAATTTAGCTTTTAGTTATTGGCGGATGGGCGATTTAGCAAGAGCTGAAGCTACATTAGATAGAATGTTAGAAGTTGTTCCCGAGAATTATAAAGCGAAGCGCTTACAAGCCAATATTTGGTTACTGCAAGGGAAACTTTATTTAGCTATTTCTGCCTATGAAAAAGTAGTTACTGATTTGAATAATGGCACAGACTTAACTAATTTAAGTCTGGCTTATGGTTTGAATAAGCAATACGATAAATCGCTAAAATCAGCGCGAAAAGCCTTAAAACAAAACCCAAATCATCCTGTGAATTTATTAAATTTAGCCGATATTGAAATGATATTGGGGTATGAACAATCAGCAATATCTCATTATCAACAAGTGGTTGTTATTTTGTCAGAAAAAGATGAAATTCAGGATTTAACATATTTAGCGCAGGCATACGGACAGTTAAATAAAGCAAATTTGGCGATAGCAACGTTAAGTAAAGCGCAAAACTTAGCACCTGAAAGTGGCGACGTATTTTATAGTTCAGCTATAGTGTACAGTTTATTGAAAGAAAGAGCTTCGGCGGTTCATTATGTTGAGGCAGCATTAAAAAACAATGTTGGCGTCGTTTGGTTTAACCTTCCTTGGTTTGATAAACTTTGTGATAACGAAGATTTTATACTTTTAATGGAACAGTATAAAAATTCGGCTCGTTGCAGAGGTTAAGCTTATTGCATTATATCGCCATCTTTAATAGCACCAAAAGTTGAATACATAGGTTCTTCTACTGTTAATTCTTGCGTTGTTTCAACATTCTTAATGGTCACTAGTTTTTCAAATGTCTCAGGATCTGACTCAGCTAAATCTAATAATCTCTCTAACTGAGTCGCGTCTGAACCAGCCAATTTTAATATTTTCTTGAGTAGTTTTGGATCATTTAAGGCAATGTCATTTAATCGGTCAACTAACACTGGGTCAGTCTCTGCAAGCGTGATTAACATCTCGGTAGAACTAGTAGTGCTCGCTGCAATAGCGCTAGGTAAATAAACACTGCTCGTTAGCGCTAGTACCATAGATAAAACTTTAATATATTTGTTCATGACATTTCCTATTTAATTTTTGTGATATATGTGTGAAGTATGTAGTTCATGTAAAAGTAATTTATGTGAAGAAGGATTTAGTTCCCTTCAAAGCTGGGTACAAATTTATAGACTAGGTGCGCCTTAAACCATGACAGCCAATTACAGTCTATTTAATACTGCTATATATTTGCTTTTTCACTATTTTCCCCTCTAATAAGTTACTGTTAAATGGTTGCTTATTGTATTTTTATTTTTTTGTCAATAATTTGGTATTAAAATTATCAATATTTTATTTTCGTAATGTAGTGTCATTTTTATTGCACAACCTACCTAAAAAATTCATTTGTTTTACTCAATATTTCATCAATGTCATCGTTTTTGTAATGGCGTGTAATGTTCTTTGACATTTAAATGTGGGATAGTTAATTGAGGCTAAAAAATAACAAGTTTCTTTGAAAACACTGATACTTTTAGAGTTGGGAAGGCAAAATAATGCATGCAATATTATCACTAAAATTAGATTCAAATCGGGGCTTAAACCTTGAGGCTGATGCTGTTTCAGATTCAGAAAAAACTAAAGGCACTCGTGGATTAAAGATAGTGAATAAGAATAATTCAGCGCCATGCAGCCAACCTCATGTAAGGCAAGTAGACGAAAGTTTGCTTACAAATTTAGCTCCGCATCAATTGCATGCTAAGGGAGCAAATAAGTGTTGTCAATGCGCGTATAACTCAGGGTTCGAGCAGGGTTCTCTGTTACAACAATTTATTAGTTTGGATATTGAAAGTCTTGGTGATGCGCCAGTAAGTGATGGTGGCGATCAAAAGAGTGTTCATCAAGCTTTTGCTCTAGGGTATAGCGATGGCGTTAATTCATTCATCAAAAACTAACATCATTTTTGAAATAGTTGCTCATACTGAAGGGGACGGACTACTTTTTGTACCGAGTTTTGCAACTGGAGTTGCGTATGAAAAATAGAAAAACTCTCTTAAGTAAGTCTGGTTTCAATTTGGTTCAAGTTGATGTATTAGATGGAAATGATAACGTAATAAGAATTTCTTATGAGGTAGTTGATCCTGATGAGGATGCTATCGGTCGTTTTGGTAGTTTAACAGAGGCGCAGAATTTTATTAATATGTTATGCCACCTGAACCATTTAGAACAAGACCAAGCGCTCCCACTCCGTAAAGGAGAATAGAAGGGGTATATACCCCTTGTCTTTTCATGTTTTCATCACGCTTTAGCTAATCGATAATTTACACATGATAAGGGTAACTAGTTAACACTGATTGCCCTTTTTATTTTTTAGGTAATCATAGTGCTTATCAAAATTACACCCTCTACTGAATCAGGAGCTAATAAATACATCTTAAATTCTTCGCTTTCAATGCTATATAATACTACAGCGAAGTTAATTCCCTTCTTTTAAGTTATACCAATTACATTAAGTAATTGCCCATCTTCAAATGGTCTATATCTACACTTTCTGCATTGCGCTCAATCCCAATAGCCAGCTATTGCTCAATCACGCGCCTTGAACTTGAAGATTTATCCTCATTGAATTTTGATAACTAAATTAATGTAAATGGTATTATTGGTAACATCAGCGGAAGAAAAAAATTAAATTCTCACGAAATTCTTACATTTTGAATAGTAACGACTATAAATATCATAACCTTGCTATTGAAAATGAGTTGTTCGACTCCATATTTATACTCCATCCTTATTTTGATTGGCAGTTAACATGACATACGCACTAGAAATTAGCGCACTTGAAAAGACCTATAAAGGCGGTTTTCAAGCGTTAAAAGGCATAGATTTAACCGTAAAGCAGGGCGACTTTTTTGCCTTGCTTGGTCCTAATGGTGCAGGTAAGTCTACTTCTATCGGCGTGATAACTTCATTGGTTAATAAAACGGGCGGTCAAGTAAAAGTCTTTGGTTACGACATTGATACCGATTTAGAAAAAGCTAAAAGTTTTATTGGACTGGTGCCGCAAGAATTTAACTTTAGTCAGTTTGAGCCCTTGGTTAATATTTTAGTTAATCAAGCAGGCTATTACGGCGTAAGTAAACCTATCGCGATACAGCGTGCAGAAAAATACTTAAAGCAGTTAGAATTATGGGACAAGCGTGATGAACCCGCTCGTGCACTCTCTGGTGGTATGAAACGTCGTTTAATGATTGCGCGCGCGTTAATGCATGAACCACAAATGTTGATTTTAGATGAACCTACCGCAGGTGTTGATATTGAAGTGCGCCGTTCAATGTGGAACTTTCTAAAAGAGTTAAATGAGCAAGGTATTACCATTATTCTTACCACGCACTATTTAGAAGAAGCTGAAATGCTTTGTCGCAATATTGCTATCATTGATGGTGGTGAGATTGTTGAAGATACCAGTATGAAAAAATTATTAGCACAACTGGATGTTGAAACTTTTGTGTTTGATCTTCAAGCGAATATAACGCTAAGTAAATTAGAGCAATTTTCCGAGCAATCACAATCTGTCGCTTATCGAATTATTGATGACCATACCTTGGAAGTCGATTTAAAAAAATCGCAAAACCTTAATCAAATTTTTGAACAATTAAACGCTGCTGATATTGAAGTGCTGAGTATGCGTAATAAAAGTAACCGCTTAGAGGCTTTGTTTGTCAACTTGATAAATAAAAAACCGAGTACTACTCAAACTGACCAGCTAAGTGCTGTCGTTGGAGCAAACTAAATGAATAACTCTATTGCGTTAAAAAGTATTTTAACGAAAGAAATCCAACGTTTTACCCGTATTTGGGTGCAAACCTTAGTACCACCCGCTATAACTATTAGCTTGTATTTTGTTATTTTTGGCTCATTGATTGGTTCGCGTATTGGTGAAATGGGCGGCTTTGATTATATGTCGTTTATTGTGCCAGGCTTGATTATGATGAGTGTTATTACTAACTCGTATTCTAACGTGGCCTCGTCGTTTTTTAGTGCCAAGTGGCAGCGAAATGTAGAGGAAATGTTAGTAGCACCTGTGCCAAATTGGGTGATTGTGGCTGGCTATGTTGGCGGCGGAATGTGTCGCGGTATTTTAGTTGGCTTAATTGTTACCATAGTTTCATTACTTTTTGTTGATATTCAACTGCACAATATCTGGGTGATAATCGCTACGGTAACGTTAACGTCGGCAACCTTCGCTTTAGGTGGCTTAATTAACGCAATTTTTGCTGGCAGTTTTGATGATATTTCAATTATACCTACCTTTATTTTAACGCCATTGACTTACCTTGGAGGTGTGTTTTATTCGATTAGTTTATTACCTGAATTTTGGCAGGGCGTTTCTCAAATTAATCCTATTGTGTATATGGTTAATGCTTTTAGATACGGTTTTTTAGGTATATCTGATGTGAGTCTAGTTACCGCTTTTGCAGTAATTGGTTTCTTTATTGTTACTTTATTTACCATTGCGATGGTACTTATCTCTAAAGGTATAGGACTAAGAAGCTAACATGGCAGCTAATACGACAACGAGTATAAACACTATTGATACTCAAACATCATTGGGTGATTCTAAGGCGATTATTAGTAATCAAGAAGGTATTCACGAAAAGCTCGATGAAGTGGTGAAAAGACATCTAACTCATGCTTCCCAAAAGCCTTATCAAGCACATACTAAAGAAGCCTTTGCGCAAATGGATGCTTTGGTGAATGCCTTTTTAGTGGCAAATCCTGGGGGAGAGGTTATCTTGGATGCGTGTTGTGGTGTCGGCCAAAGTACGCGTATTTTAGCCAAACAAAACCCACAAGCGTTAGTGATTGGCGTGGATAAGTCAGATCATAGAATTAATCGTAATGTTGAAGGTTTCGATGTTGATGATGGTTTTAGTGCAGAAAACTATCATTTAGTACGCGCAGACTTGAATGATTTTTATCGATTAGTTAAAGCTGCTGATTGGCCAGTATCAAAACACTACATTTTATATCCTAATCCTTGGCCAAAGTCTAAACACTTACAACGCCGTTGGCATGGTAGTGCAGTTTTCCCACAAATGACCAGTATTGGTCAGCAGCTTATTTTGCGTAGCAATTGGCGTATTTATTTAGCTGAATTTCAACAAGCGGCTAAATTGGTCGATTTACGCGGTCAAATTGACGCTTTGCCAGTGGTTGACTCTTCGTTAGCATTAACGCCGTTCGAAGCAAAATATCAAGCCAGCGATCAAATTTGTTGGCAATTACTACTGCAACGATAGCAATGATTGTGGTTTTGGTGACGAAATCACGAGACTTTTGCGCTATTTTTTATTAAAGTTTGTTTTTCGTCTCGGTTACAAATAGCCAATAATTATAAAACCTTGCGTGTGCGCACAACTGATGTTGGCCAAGCAGGTGAGTATATTGAAGTAAAGTGAATAACTATGAAAGCAACTAAGCGCATTGCAGAAGCAACGCAAGAGTCTTTACATCGAATTTTTACCATTGCTGAAGCTCCTGATTCTACCTTAGGACGTCTTGAGCAAGAGATGTCGCAAAATTTAGTGGGTTTTTTAAATAATCACATTGTTGCTAGCAAAAATGCGCTAACTGATATTGAGCAAGATTTCATCAATGCTCGTATTCCCGAGCAGCCTGAATTTGTTTCTGATCACATGCACCATTTGCTCGATAAATTAGTCGCGCAGTCAGTACATACTTCAAGTCCTAGTTTTATCGGTCATATGACCTCAGCATTGCCTTCTTTTATTTTACCGCTGTCTAAGTTGATGGTGGGTTTAAATCAAAACTTAGTTAAAGTGGAAACATCAAAAGCTTTTACGCCATTAGAACGTCAAGTTTTAGGCATGATGCACAACTTGGTTTATCAACACGATGATGTTTTTTACCAAAATTGGATGCACAGTGCTGAACATTCCCTTGGCGCCTTTTGTTCCGGTGGAACTGTCGCTAATATTACCGCCTTGTGGGTAGCACGTAATAAGCTGTTAAAGGCTGATGGTGATTTTAGGGGCGTGGCTCGCGAGGGGTTACATCGTGCTATGAGGCATTATGGCTACCAAGACTTAGCTATTTTAGTGTCCGATCGTGGTCATTACTCCTTGAAAAAATCGGCTGATATTTTAGGCATAGGCCAAGAAAATGTTATTGCGATACCTACCGATGAACATAATAAAATAGATTGCCAGAAACTGGCGGATAAATGTCAGCAACTGGCAGCACAAAATATCAAAGTACTAGCAATTGTTGGCGTGGCCGGTACAACTGAAACCGGTAATATTGATCCACTTGATAAAATTGCTGAGATAGCTCAGCAAAATCAATGTCATTTTCATGTTGATGCCGCTTGGGGCGGAGCAACATTATTGTCGAACAAGTACCGTCCATTGCTGAAAGGCATTGAACAAGCTGACTCAGTGACTATTGACGCACATAAACAGATGTATGTGCCTATGGGGGCCGGTTTGGTTATTTTTAAAGATCCTGCCTCGGTAAGTGCGATTGAGCATCATGCGGAATATATATTACGTAAAGGCTCAAAAGATTTAGGTAGTCATACTTTAGAAGGCTCTCGCCCGGGAATGGCGATGTTAGTATATGCGAGCTTGCATATTATTAGCCGACCAGGTTATGAAATGCTTATTAATCAGGCCATTGAAAAAGCAGAGTATTTTGCCGATATTATTCATCAGCATGATGATTTTGAACTAATTACTCGCCCCGAATTGTGCCTATTAACGTATCGCTATGCACCTAAGTCAGTTCAGGCTCTATTAGCTCGAAATGATGATGAAGCGAATAAGTCGGTTAATATGTTACTCGGTAAATTGACCAAGTTCATTCAAAAGCGGCAACGTGAAGATGGACGCTCTTTTGTCTCACGAACTCGCATTGAAGTAAGTCGATATGGTGGTGAAAAAGTTATCGTTTTTAGAGTTGTGTTAGCAAACCCACTAACCACTAAAGAAATTTTGCAAGGTATATTGGAGCAGCAATGTCAGCTTGCACAGGAAAGTGAGCAATTTTTACCTGAGTTGTTACAAGCAGCAAAAAAAAATGACTAATTGATTCCCTTCGATAAGGTTTATCCCAGATAAAAGGCTCAAGTTATATTAGTTAACTTGAACCTTTTTGAACACTGGGGTTAAAATTTTGTACATCCCCCGGTATGCTTTTAATAGTTATGGTATAAGCCAAACTCTTGATTTATTTTCACGTTTTGCTTATCAGCCCAAACGTAATATTCATGATCTTCCAACTCGCTTGCTGCTTCTTTATCAAGTAGTACAATGGCATTTTCATGTAGTTGTAAAGATGATGCGGGACAAACTGCTGATAACGGGCCTGTAACCATTTCTTTTACTGCTTTTGCTTTGCTTTTACCTGTTGCCATAAGTAGCACATATCTAGCATCTAAAATGGTAGCAATACCCATAGTCATGGCTAATGTTGGTTGAAACTCATCAGCAGCAAATAAACGACTGTTATCATTAAGTGTTTGTTGAGTTAGTGTTTTAATACGAGTACGAGAAGCTAGACTTGAAGTAGGTTCATTGAAGCCGATATGACCATTGGCGCCTATACCTAATATTTGTAAATCTATACCACCAGCTTGCGCAATTTTATCTTCGTAATCTAAGCCTTGTTCTCTAGGATTCTCACCTTGATTACAAGTAGGTAAAAATGTCTTCAATTTATTAATATCAACATGATTGAATAAATTTTCATTCATAAAATGACGATAGCTTTGTTGATTTTTTTCATTAATACCTAAGTATTCGTCCAAATTGAAACTTGTGGTGTTACTAAAACTAAGCTCACCAGCTTTATACTTGTTAACCAATTCTTGATAAAGGCTAATTGGCGTACTGCCTGTTGCTAAACCTAAGACAGGGTTGGATTTTTTATTGATTAGTTCTGCTACCCATTCTGCAGCATTTTCGGCAACTTGTTGTGCATTATCAAAAATAATAACTTGCATGTTTTTTCCTAGAAAAATGAAAATAAATTGCACTGTAAGCTTATATTCACAGTGATAAGCTTGTTAGCATGATATATATTATATAACCTTATTAAATAATGACAGCGCTGTCAATTGTTGCTTTTGTATATAGATAATTATCTATAACCAGCTATCTTCACTTAACTATATATAAATAATAGCTTTCTTTTACTAAATATTTAGACTTAATTGTTTATTGAGCGCATAGTAAAATTACTTCCAAAATAAACAAAATGATGGCCTATGACAAACCACCAACATCCTCAAACAACAGCGCAATGGATTGATCTTATAGCCAATAGCGAATTACCTGCTATAACTTCCACTGCTAGGATGTTAGATAAATTTTCTAACGATGATAAGTCATCGTTACCAAAATTAAGTGAAGCGATTTTGCACGATCAAGGGCTCTCTTCATGCTTGCTTAAAGTCGCTAATAATATTCAACATATTAGTATTAATAAAGTCACCACCGTCTCTCGCGCATCTGTAGTTCTTGGTATTCAATCCGTTAAGAACATTTGCTTAACAGCAAAGTTAGTCTCTAGTTTATTAGCCTCGAAAAGCCTTGATATTAATGTTTATGAACAGTTGACCCAACTTATGGCTAATTCATTTTATGCTGGTATGTTAGCTAAAATGATGGTGCCTAATTATAGTGAGGAGATACAAGAGGAAGTATACCTTGCAGCTATGTTGTATCGTATAGGTGAAAGTGCATTTTGGAGCGCTGGTGGTGATGTAGCTAAAAAACTGGCAAATTATGAAGCCAAGTCACCACAAGATTTTAATCAATATTGTCGGAAAGAAATGGGTACTAATTTTAGCGAATTGAGTAAAGGGCTTGCTGGTACTTGGAACTTGAGTGATTTATTAATCAAGGCTCTCGACCAACCAACCACGCGTACTGATGAAGTGAAAGTTATTTACTTTGCTGACAAACTCAGCGCTATTATCGCAAAGCCAGAAGGTTGTGAGGAAGACTATCATAAATTGCTTAAAGAAATAGCCTATATAGTGGGTATCTCAGTAAGGCAATTAACGGTAAGAATTGAGCATACGCGCGAGCAGGCTGAGAAGTTACTGTCATCTTATGGTGCTGAAATATTAACAGAGCGAATTAACAGTTTACCAACCGCCGAAGACTTTAAATCCCTTGGAGGGGACTTTGATACTAGAGAGGTTGTCAGTAAGGATAAAGCGTTACTAAATGGTTTTATGAAGCTAACAAAGTTAATTCAAAACAGTAAGGACTTTAATGAATATTTACAATTAACACTGGAAAGTTTAGCCCTTACCTTTGCCTTTGACCGTAGTTCTTTTTTAATGCTAGTAGATGATAGAGCTCGAGTTAAATCACGGTTAGTTGTTAATAAAAATGCTCAAGACGATGCTAGTAAAATTAATATTGATATCAAGCACAGTGATAATGTTATTGCTAGAGTGATTAGTACGGATACAGCAGCGTTAATCAATGACCATCAAGAAATTCGTTGGCGAGATTTAGTCACCGAAGAGATCAGTGAGGTAATTGGGGAAGGCGCTATAGCTTTTGTTCCTGTAAAAATAGGCGGTAAAGCAATAGGCGTGATATGTTTGCAATTACTCAGTCCAGATCAAAAGATAGAGACACAAGATTTCCAACAAATATGTGCCTTTATAGATCACCTTAACATGTGTTTAACCATGATAAAGTACAGTTAAATTTTTATTCCATAATCTTTTATCAGAGCAATATGAAGTTAATAGGTTTGTAAGTGTTGATACAATTAGTTACTCGTTTTAGCACGTCTTCTGATAAACTAGCGATAATTAAATTTGTTAATGCACGTCTGTGCCAAAATTCCTAATGACCCAATCTAGTTCATATACAGCCAGTTTCACTTTAGATAAAGCCCACTATAGCGAATGCTACACTCAATCGAGTACCTTATCACATGATAAAAAAACGTACTTTAAAGCCAACGTTTTAACTGTCTTCGGTTTGATCATTTTGTTGGCTACGCCTGTGAACCCTTACGCGGCTTGGTTCGTCATTGCTTTAGGACTTCTCGAAACAATTAGTGTTTATTATCATAAACCTTGGTGGGTGATTAGGCAGATGCTTAGTAAGGCTTCCCATAGTGAAGTAAAACTGACCATTGATGAACAAGGTATTTTGACAGAGTCATTCCATATAAATAACCGTATTTTGTGGGCTGATGTCACTCGCGTTACAGAAACTGATCTAGGATTTTTGATTTACTTTAGCTTAGGTAAAACAGCAATGGGCAAAGATATTGCCAGTAAAAGCTATATCTCTAAAAGTTGTTTATCGGATGACGCTACCGCTTTTATAGGACAAAAAAATCCTACTGTCGCTTAGGTCAATGCGAGTAAAATACATTAATTCAAAGTAAAAATACCTGTGGCTGATATGACTAAACAAGCATTTATGCGGTTATCAAACCCTAAGTTTATAATGTTGTTTTTAATCTTATGGGTCAGTTTACTATTGAGCTCTAACCATACGTTGAGCCAATTAGCGGATTATATATTCTTTACCTTTTTAGGCACTTTAGGTGCCATTTTTGCCAACTCAACTGGAGCTGGTGGTGGTGTGGTGTTTATTCCCATGTTTACCCAGCTTAACTTTACTGAGCAACAATCAATTGCCACAAGCTTTGCTATCCAATGTTTTGGTATGACCGCAGGTGCTGTTACATGGTGGCACCATTATAGAACTGAGAAAACTGACCTACGTTTATGGCAAGGTTTTAAACGTATTATCTGTGTGACCACTATCGCTTCGATAATCGGTCTCAATGCTGTATTTTTCTACCAAGTAAATTCACCTGCTACTTTGCATACTAGTTTTAGCTGGTTTTCATTGCTGTTGGGTTTCTTCATTGTATTGACTATTTATTTGCTGCAACCGCATCGTGAGCGCAGCCAATTATATTATGTCGACTATATTTTTCTGATACTTATTGGTTTGTTTGGTGGTGCTGTTACCGCTTGGTTAAGTGTTGGAGTTGGTGAGTTATTAGTTATTTACCTATTGTTACGACATTTTGATATTAGTATGGCAGTAGCTGCTGCTGTAATCGTTTCCGCAATCAGTGTTTGGACGGCGATTGCACAAGTAAACAGCGACGTTTATTGGCAAGTTGTTTTATTCGCAGGTCCAGGGGCAGTTCTAGGAGGCATATTTGCTAAAACCTTAGTAACCCATTTATCGGCAATTAAGTTGAAATTATTTTTTGCTTGTTGGTTACTGTTAAGTGGTGTGGTGGGTTTAATTTAAATTGCAATAAATAAAACTTAATGAGAGTGATTCGCATATGCGTTGACAATTGTTGTTGTCCTAGTACAATTAGCTCATAATCTTTTATTGAGACACAACTCATGTTGACGAAATCGTTTACTACCTTGTTTATTGCACTATTTTTTATGGCAAATTTTAGCGCCAGTGCAAGTGACGAAGTTAATGTTTACTCTTACAGACAACCTTTTCTTGTAGAACCTTTATTTACCCAATTTACTGAGCAAACTGGTATTAAAGTGAATGTAGTTTTTGCTAAAAAGGGTATGGCTGAACGCTTAGCGCGTGAAGGTAAATATAGCCCTGCCGATATACTACTCACCACAGATATTAGTCGTTTGATTGAATTACGCGATAAAGACTTAGTTCAAGCAGTTAACTCTCCAGTATTAAGTCATTCAATCCCTAAACAATACCAAGCACAAGATAATACTTGGTTTGCCTTAACTACGCGGGTTCGTAATATATATTCAGCGAAGCGTTTGGGAAAAATTGATATAAATTATGAAGACTTAGCGAATGAAAAATATAAAGGTCGTATTTGTACACGTAGCGGTAAACACCCATATAACGTTGCCTTAGTGGCTTCGATGATCAGTGAACATGGCGAAGCTTATACGTTAGATTGGCTTAAAAAAGTTAAGAATAATTTAGCACGTAAACCTCAGGGCAGTGATCGTGGCCAAGTACAAGCGATCCATCAAAAGTTGTGTGATATTTCATTAGGTAATAGTTACTACTTTGGAAAAATGCTAAAAGATGAAAATCAAAAAGTATGGGCTGATGAAGTGTACATTAACTTTCCTAACCAAAAAAATCGCGGGGCCCATATTAATATCTCAGGCGTTGCTATGGCTAAATATGCTCCTAATGCGAAGAATGCTCAAGCGTTAATGGAATTTCTAGTCTCTAAACCTGCACAAGCGTTATATGCACAAACAAATATGGAATATCCTGTTCGTGAAGGTGTTGCAGTATCTAAGCTGGTTGCTTCTTGGGGTAGTTATAAAGCAGATGCGTTACCGTTAGAAGATATTGCTAAAAACCGTAAAACAGCATTAAAGCTATTAGATCAAGCACAGTTTGATTTGTGATCGCACTGTATAACAGCAGAACATGGAAGTTATCTAGCTATATAATTGCACTGGTATTGATAGTGCCAGTAGTGGTTATGCTAGTCGGTGGCGTTAGTGCTTCAACGCAGCTGTTTGTTCATTTATGGCAAACAGTGCTACCAAGTTATCTTGAAAACACCTTATTACTTGCCTTTTGGGTGGTGTTATTGGCGTTAGTTTTTGGCGTGTTTAGTGCTGCAATCATTACGCAAACCAACATTGTATTTAAGCAGCAACTTCGTTGGTTGTTACTCTTACCTTTAGCTATGCCGGCGTATTTAGTCGCTTATCTTTATACCGACTTATTTGATTATGCAGGCCCTGTTCAGCGTGCCTTAAGAGGCTGGTTTGATTGGCAATCGCCAAACGATTATTGGTTTTTTGATATTCGTACCTTACCCGGTGCTGCTTTAATGCTGGCACTGGTGTTATTTCCCTATATCTACATGCTAACGCGTGGCGCTTTTGAGCAACAAGATCAAAACTTAATTCGCGCAAGTCGATTACTTGGCCTAACTGCCAAACAAAGTTTCTTTAAAGTTGCTCTCCCTTTGGCAAGACCAGCGATTGCTGTTTCGGCGAGTCTTGTTTTAATGGAAACCTTAGCCGATTTTGCTACCGTACAATACTTCTCTGTTAACACGCTAACGACTGCTATTTATGATACTTGGCTTGGTTATGGCGACCTCGGTGCAGCCAATGCTTTAGCCAGTATTTTAATGTTATTGGTATTATTTGTTGTGTTAGCAGAACAACGAAGTAGGGCAGGGTTACGTCATCAAAGTGCAAGACCTAACTCAAAACGAGAACTGATACAGTTGTCTTTTAGCCAACAACTTATTGCCAGCATTTTTTGCTGGGCACTGGTCATTTTAGGTTTCTTATTACCGATAACCTTATTGATCATTATGGCAGTGCAATACAGTGATGTTCCGCAATTATCTGCTTTATTATCTACCGGTATCAATTCACTGAAGGTGTCGGTATTTGCTGCGACAATTGCAGTTGTTATTGCTTTATCACTAGGTTTGTATCAGCGTTTACATAATGATAAATATCGTCAAGTGCCACAACTGATATCAGGCTTTGGTTATGCCGTACCTGGCACTGTTTTGGCTATGGCGATGTTGTCAACATTAGGCCCCCTAGATCACTGGATTAACGATGCGGCTGAATTTATAGGGTTTGGCGCGCCAGGGCTAATCTTATCAGGCTCTTTGTTTGCTATTGTATTCGCACTGGTAGTACGTTTTTCTGCGATTGCTAATGGCACCATTACGAGCGGTATAAAGCAAATTCCTCGATCATTAGATTACGCACCTGCCACGTTAGGCGTTAATTTAAGAGGAAGTTTAACTAAAGTACATTTACCTATTTTAACGCCAGCAATATTGGTGGCATGGTTATTAGTTTTTGTGGAAGCAATGAAAGAATTACCGGCAGTATTATTATTACGGCCTTTTAATTTTGAAACGTTAAGTAGTCAAATTTATCAGCTCATTTCTGATGAAGTGTTAGAGCAAGGCGCTTTAGGGGCAATCCTCATTGTGCTGTTCGGCTTATTACCTATAGTGCTACTGAATAAGAGTAAGGAAAAAGTATGACCGCGTTATTAACTACTCAGCCATCTATCGAGCCCATTACTCTATTATCTATCCAACAACTTTCTATTTCACTACAAGATAAAGTGATTTTATCAACGTTGGATTTAAGTCTTAATGAAGGGGATATTTTAGGCCTTGTTGGCGCAAGTGGTTGCGGGAAAACAACTTTGCTTAATGCTATCGCTGGTTTTAGTAAACCAAGTAAAGGCAAAATAATTATTGATGGTAATTTGCTTAGTGATGGTGAGCACAGCGTTCCAGCAGAGCAGCGTCAAGTCGGCATGATATTCCAAGATTATGCGTTATTTCCTCACTTAACCGTAAAACAAAATATCGCCTTTGGACTAAGCAAGCAGAGTAAAGCTGAGCAAGTTGAACAAATTGACCACTTACTTACCCTATTAAAGCTAAACGATTACCGTGATAGTTATATTCATCAGCTCTCTGGTGGTCAGCAACAGCGTGTAGCCATTGCGAGAGCTTTAGCACCAAAACCTAAGTTACTTTTACTTGATGAACCTTTTTCAAATATCGATGCTCGTCTTAGAAATGAATTGATGCTAGAAATAAGACAACTATTAAAGCAGTTTAAGATGACTGCTATTTTTGTAACCCATAATAAAGACGAAGTCTTCACCTTTGCTGACAAAATGGCCGTAATGGCGCAAGGAAGATTATTACAACTTGATGCGCCTAGTATTGTTTGCCAGCAACCGAATAGTTATCAGGTAGCTGACTTTTTACAGCTTGGTAGTTGGCTTCCTTGCCAAGTTAATTCAGTAAGTGCGCAGAGCTTATTAGGTGAATTTACTGTAGATAACCAGAGAGATAAGCAAACAAGCCTAGTTTATTTACTGGTCAAATCCTCTCAATTACAGCTCAATGTTGTAGAGGATGAACATAATATTGCTAATGCACAAGTTGAATACATTAGTGTTACCGAGCAGGGATATCATTATTATTTGAGCAGTTTAGACTGCCTCGTTAAAGATAAACACTTGGCCTTTTCTAAGCTTAGTTTATACAGTGATGTTGCTCTATCATTCAAGCAAAAAGTGGTTGTTAGCATTAAGCCTCATGACTTTTTATTTTTTAATAAAGTAACTAATCTCTAACAATTACGGCCATTGCAAGGTGTTACAGTTTCATAACAAGCTATTACAGTCTCTTTGTTATTTTCTTTTATAATTTAATTATCAAATCAAAATTGTTTAATTTTAAGGAGTCTGTCATGGCATCAAGTATTGAGCTTGTTGAAAATATACAACCACTTGAAACTAAGAATGATAATCAAATACAACAAAAGTTACTGTTGATTGAGAATGATCAATATCTCAGTAAAGCCTTTTTAGTTAATGGGGAACAATCCGTTTATCACACTACAAAAATGCGTACAGGTGAAGTCCTCAGTCAAGAGCTGAAAAGCTACTTAGTAGATCATCGACCAAGCATGATAGTGCTAGATGTTGGGTTTTCTGATAGTGCACAGTTATTAATAATACGAGATCTTCGCGCTTTATTTGATGGTCTACTTGTGATTGTCTCAAGCAAAAACAGTGAAAAAGAGCAAGTTGAAGCCTTTAAGTTAGGTGTCGATGATTACTTACTTAAGCCGATTGATAGTCGAATACTGATGATGCGAATTGAGGCTTTATTTCGTCGTCAACGTCATAAAATAAACCAAGTTGAATTAGCGAGCTTAACGATGGGGGATGTTTGTCTACAGCCTAAATCACAAAAGTGCTTTATTAATGGCGAAGTAGTGAAGTTAACAACTTTTGAGTTTAATTTATTGAAGTCTTTAGTTGAACACCAAGGAAAGATCTTATCCCGAGATCAACTCTATAGCACCTTGCTTCGAAGAGTATACAATGGCGTAGAGCGTACTCTGGATGTCAGAATGTCACAACTACGTGAAAAACTGACTATAGCTGGTATGAAGAATAATCAGATAGAGACAGTTTGGGGTCAAGGATACATGTTTAACAATATAGCCTCTTAGTTTAACCTTTTACACAATAGTTCAATAACGTGCTCGTATTGGACTATTGTGCCACCCTTAGTCATTTCCTAAGATAAATAAATAATAGCTTTACCCTATTTTTGTTTTTTCTGTATACTCGCCCATACTCTTTTTTTAGCTACCAACGCTGGAGCTTTCTTTGCTAGCTGTAATACGCGTTTTTTTAATGACCTTGGCGTTGTTCATCATTTGCACTGTCTCTATTTTCTATTGTTTGTTGCGTCCTTTTCACCGTGATAATGTTTATCATACTTCAGTATTTCTTGGAAAAATCACTAAAATATTTGGTGTTGACGTCGAACTGAGAATTCCTGCATCACTTAAAGATATTGGACCTGTGGTTTGGATGGCAAATCATCAGAACAGCTATGATCTTTTTACTCATGCTAACGCAGTTCAGCCTGGTACCGTGAGCGTAGGCAAAAAAAGCTTAAAATGGATTCCTATTTTTGGACAAATGTATTGGTTAACGGGCAATATTTTAATTGATCGAAAAAACACCAGTAAGGCAATGAATACAATTGAATTAACGGCTGATAAAATAAAGAAAAATAAGCTTTCTGTCTGGATGTTTCCTGAAGGTACCCGTAGCCGAGGAAGGGGTCTATTACCATTGAAAACAGGGGCTTTTCGCACAGCTCTTCAGGCAGGAGTGCCAATTGTACCCATATGTGCCAGTAATCAGGTAGGTACAATTGACTTAAATCGCTGGGATAATGGAAAAATCATCATAGAATTCCTAGATCCTATTCACCTTGATGATGCAAGTCGCGAAAACTTACGCTCAAGAGTAAATGAAGTCCATAATTTAATGTCCAATAAAATAGAACAGTTATCAATTGAAGCCGCGGCTTATCATAATAAATAACATATACCCGTTCCATTTGAAGATGCAGGATTCAGCTGGAATTAGAAACGCCTTTAGGCAAGAGATTGATTGAAGAGAATAGTTATTCTATTATCGAAATCAATAACGTAGCATAAAGCGTCTATAAACCAGTCCTTTGGGGAAATCTGAGCAAACCATATTCGTCGTTACATTTGTTTTTAAGGGAATAACCATTAACAAAAAATGTGCCTTGATTATGATTCGCTCAGGTTTCCTGAAACGAGCATCTTCAAGTGGAACGGGTATAGATTGATTATAAAACATAAATAGGTAATGAAAATGATCGATGAAGAATTACAACAATGGTTTAGCCATACTGAAATGCTAATTGCTGAACTGCTTGAAGATGGTACTAATGACGAAGTTTATCACACCATTGAGCATCACTTTGCGAGTAGTGATTTTGATTTATTAGAAAAGGCAGCTATTGCTGCATTTAAGTTAGGACTCGAAATTGAAGAGCCAGAAGAAGCAGAATTAGAAAATGGCGATAAAGTTTTTGCCTTTGATATTGCGACAGAGCAAATGCTGGATGTAAATTTAATTAAAAAAGAAACCCAAGCGATGTTTGAGTTAGCAAAACAATGTGGTGTTGACTATGATGGTTGGGGTACATACTTTGAAGAATAACTTTAAGGTATAGTAAAATACTCTAAGGCTTGAACACCTGTACTAAATATCTTAAGATGTGCGACATAACTAGCCAGTTTTTATTCGCTGGCTTGCTGGTGCTTACTAAATTGGACCAGCTGATAGTTGAAATTATCAGGATTTTTTACACTAAGGAAAGTAAAGCATGGAATGGCTTAGTAGAGTACTATCACAAGAACCCACTGTTCTCGCTCTCTCAATAACTGTTGTTATTGCTATTTTTATCTTTGCGGCCAGAAAAGCGCACTTAAATCATTTAGCTAGAATGAAAAAGATAGATGATACCTTTAATATTAAATAAAACGTAATCGGTTTATTTTTACGTAGTAGAAATCAACCAATTTACCCTAGCTCCTATCAAAAAATTCATACCTATAAAAACTAGCAAAGTTTCACTACTGTATAATTCACTACTATATAAGAGGGAAAAGCTATGTTTGGCTTCACTTTATAGTATTGAAAGTACTAACACTTTGCTGTTGAGTCTCTGATGATAAGTTTTGGTACATATTGACTGATGGTTGTTTGATTCTTTTGCTTGCGAACTTGGCTAATAAGTAAGTTTGCAGCATCTTCAGCTATTTGGCTATTTGGCTGATCCGCGGTAGTGAGTTTTGGCCAAGTTTGACGAGAGAATGGACTGTTTTCAAACCCTACTATTGATAGTTGCTCAGGAATAGATATATTCATTAATCTTGCGGCAAATAATGCCCCCGCAGCAATTTCATCGTTACAAGAAAATATAGCGGTTGGACGAGTATTATTGCTTTCTGCAGACATCAACTGCTTTGCACCACTAACTCCTGAATCAAAAGAGTATTCACCCTCGATAACTAGTTCTTTATCAAAGTCGATGTTACTTTCTTTTAAGGCTCTTCTGTAACCTTTATAGCGTTCAACTGTCGACATATGTTTTGCGTCACCGGCAATAAAACCAATATCTTTATGGCCTAAGTCAATTAAATGTTGGGTAATAGTTTGTGCAGCGTCTCTATCATTTACCATAACACAAGGGCTTAGATCATCAGGAGCAACGTCACCAGACATGATACGTACAACTTTAACGTCAAGCGCTACTAATGATTTAACAAACTCGGGCATTTCAGAAAGAGGCGGGGTCAAAATTAAGCCTGCAATACGCGCATGCTTAACCATGTTAACAACCTCTTCGGTAATGTTTTTATTTTTCGCATCACAAGGGTGAATTAATAACTCAAAGCCTTGTTGTTTACAGGCAGATAATATTCCTTCCTGCATATCAATGATGTAATAAGCGTTAGGGTTATCGTAAATATAAGCAACAGAAAACGATTTTGCTCCGGCTAAATTTCGTGCCGCTAAATTTGGCTGATAATTTAATTCTTCGACAGCTTTTTGTACTTTTTCACGTGTTAATTGGCGTACTGAAATCTCATTGTTAATAACACGAGAAACAGTTTTTATTGATACACCAGCTTGTTTGGCTACGTCATTTATTGTCGCTTTCATCTGCAGATAACCTTGTTCTTATTTTTATAAACTGACTGGCTGTACCAGGGTGTTGTAATTATTGCATAGCCAGTCCGTAGTAATCTATAGGACTTTGCAGTATTATTTAGAGTAATAACAATTGACAGCGCTGTCATTTTTTAATAGGGTACCATGAAAATATTACAAGTCATAATGGTTAAACCGAGCAAATACTCAGGTTAACTGCAATGATAAAGTCGATAATTGTATCTGAACCACCTTATAGGAATTAGTATGTCGTCTCGTCAAACATTAGCTAGCTGGAAAAAGCTTCAGTTACTTGCCCAAGATAAAAAATCTCAGCATATGAATACTTTGTTTGCACAAGACAGTGAACGTTTTAATAAGTTCTCTATCGAATTGCCAAACATGTTACTCGATTACTCTAAAAATCTTATTGATACCGAAACGCTTGATGCATTATTAGCGCTAGCAGAAGAGACGCAAGTATGTGATTGGCGAGCCAAGATGTTTGCTGGTGAGAAAATAAATAAAACCGAGGACCGTGCGGTATTACACACAGCGTTACGTCGTCAAAGTGACGAAGCCTTTATTATCGAGGGTGAAAACGTAACTGAGCATGTCAAAAATCAACTAGCTGAGATGGAAGTATTTGTAAACAAAGTTCGTCAGGGACATTGGTTAGGCTACTCAGGTAAACGTATTACCGATATTGTTAATATCGGAGTGGGTGGCTCTAATCTTGGGCCTCAAATGGTCACTGAAGCATTGAAACATTACAGCGATGGCAGTGTGAATGTTCATTATGTATCTAACGTTGATGGTGCGCAAATTGCAGAAGTACTTCGTCCGTTAGAGCCAGAAAAAGTTCTGTTTATTGTTTCAAGTAAAACCTTTACTACCACTGAAACCATGACAAATGCTCGTACAGCAATTAATTGGCTAACAAGTGCCTCTTTCGATGAAAACTCAGTAGCAAAACATTTTGTTGCGGTCACGGCAAATAAAGAAAATGCCATGAGTTTTGGTATAGAAGAACAAAACATCTTTGATATGTGGGATTGGGTTGGTGGTCGCTTTTCATTATGGTCGGCTATTGGTCTAGCGATTGCTCTTGATCTAGGTTTTGATAAGTTTGAAGAGTTACTTGCCGGTGCTCATGATATGGATCAGCATTTTATTAATGCGCCATTAAAAGATAATTTTCCAGCCATTCTAGCTTTAATTAGTGTTTGGAATACCACTTTCCTTGGCTCTCAGTCACAAGCTATTTTACCTTACGATCAAACGTTGCATATGTTAACTGCATATTTGCAGCAAGCCGAAATGGAAAGTAATGGTAAATCGGTGAGTTGGGATGGCGATGAAATCGATTATGCTACTGTGCCTTCTATTTGGGGCGAGTTAGGCATCAATGGTCAGCATGCCTTTTACCAGTATCTACATCAAAGTAATAATGTTGTGCCTGCCGATTTTATTGGCTCGGTTAAAAGTGTTACCCCAGTAAAAGGGCATCATGAAACCTTGATGGCAAATTTCTTTGCACAAACACAAGCATTGATGGTCGGGGTGAATGAGGAGCAGGTCCGTGCCGATCTTAAAGCAAAAGGACGTAATGCTGAGTACATTGATAACGTTGCTCCACATAAAGTACACAAGGGCAATAGACCCACAAATACTATTTTACTAAAGTGTATCAACCCAAGGAACTTAGGCAGCTTAATTGCAGCTTATGAGCACAAGATATTTGTTCAAGGCATCATCTTACAAATATGCTCTTTCGATCAATGGGGTGTTGAATTGGGTAAAGGCCTGGCTGCAGAGATTCAAACCGAGCTACAAACAGATAATATTTCTGCTCAGCATGACTGTTCAACGTCAAGTTTATTGAAGTTTTATCAGTCAGCAAAGTAGCTGCCTTTTATGAATAATACCTAACCTGAGTCTCTCTTAATTTATATTAAGCCGACTTCAGCTCACTAAATTTTTTTGTTTTGATTACATGCAAATGAAAAATTTAGCTAGACAAAATACAGTGATTAAAGCTAATACCATATAAATATGGTGTTAGCTTTTTTTTACCCGTAGATCAAATAACTCAATAAAATAATTGCCATATTTTCCTTTACATCTTAGTGAATTATTATTCCATAAAATTAAATAAAAATTCATACTGTAATATTTTACGTGTTTTTATTATACAAAAAGTGATAGTTATTTCGATAGTTACGATTTAATGACAAAAATAACAAATAAAAAAATCCTTTATATTCATGGCCTTTGTTATTTTATGTAACTGTTATACAGTTTTTAGTTAATTTATTCTGGTCAAACGTAAAAATAAACGGTATGGTTTATTACGTCTTATGACAGCGTTGTCATTAAATATTGACAGCGCTGTCGTAAAACTGAATTAATTATTATAAGTAAATATAAAAACATTCTAAAAACAAAACGTGTGTAAGGGAAAGTCGATGTCAACTAAAACATTTAAAAAAGGCGTGTTAGCGAGCTCAATAGCAATGATCCTAGCTGGTGTAACATCACAAGCTATGGCAGCCGAAGAAGCCGCTTCTGAAATAAACAAAGACGAAGTTGAAGTAATTCAAGTAACGGGTATTCGTGGCTCATTAAAAGCATCTTTAAATGCTAAGCGGTTTTCAAACGCAGTAATGGATGCGGTATCTTCAGAAGATATTGGTAAGTTCCCTGACGGTGATGTTGGTGAATCATTAGCACGTATCCCTGGTGTTGCAGTTAACCGTCAATTTGGACAAGGTTCTCAAGTATCAATCCGTGGTGCGTCTGCACAATTAACACGTACTTTATTAAATGGCCATTCAGTTGCTTCAACTGGTTGGTATGATCAACAAGATATTGACCGTAGCTTTAACTACTCAATGTTACCTTCAGAATTAGTTGGCGGCATTGAAGTTTACAAATCTTCACAAGCAGATATCGTAGAAGGTGGTGTGGGTGGTACAGTAATTGTAAAAACTCGTAAGCCATTCGATCTTGAGGCCAATACATTATTCGCAAGTGTAAAAGGCGATTACGGTACAGTTTCAGAAGAAGTTGACCCAGAAGTTTCTGCGTTATATAGCTGGAAAAATGAAAATGAAAACTTCGGTATCTTAGTTGCTGCCTCAGTATCAGAGAAAGAATATCAACGTAACGGTATCGAGTCTTTAGTTGGTTGGGGTGATATTGTTCCTTCAACTTTCCAACAAGAGCGTAACCGTACTTCACTTAATCTTGCAGTACAATATGCTCCTACTGACGAATTAGAATTCGGTTTAACAGTAACGAGCTTAGAAGTTGAAGCTAACAATGCAAACACTTCTTTATTTACTATGTTCCCAGATGACAAAGATGCAGCTTGTGAGCAACAGAATGCTAGCGGTACTTGTACATTCTATCGTCGTACAGGCACTGGCGCTAACCCAGGTTGGGCACAGACTTGGGCTCGTGAAACAGGTATGAAATCTGACACAGTTGACTTTGATTGGCAATATGAAGCAGATAACTTTACTCTTTCAGGGCGTGTAGGTAACACTAAATCTGAAGGTGGTACAGACCTTACATCTAACTATGGTTTCTTTATTGGTACTCCAGCTGATTTTGCCGGTACTTATGATGCAACTGGTGATGTTATTGCTATAGATATTGCAAACAAATCATTTGGTGCTGAAGATTTTAACGCCGACTTATCTTCAGCTGGTTGGGCGCTTAAAAAGCAACCTAACTCAGATGAAGAAACATATGTAAACATTGATGTTGAAGTACCAGTAGAACTTGGCGCAATTAGCTCAATTAAAACTGGTTTCCGTTACGCAGATCATTCTGTTCAACAGCAAACATTCGCTTTAGCTACAGCAAACGGTATAGCACAAAATGCTTCGGCATTTTACTCTGGTACTATGTCTTCAGGTGCAGGATTTACATTACCAAATCCTAACTTAGACGCGATGCTTGCTGATGCTCATGCTACAGTTAAAGCAAATAACGTATCGAATGAAGACTTATCAGGCTATGGTACTGTTGATGAAGAAAATTTAGCTATTTATGCAATGGCTGATTTTGATGGTGAAGGTTTTCGTGGTAATTTTGGCTTTCGTTACGTAACTACTGATGCATCTTCTGATTACTATGCATTAGATGTAACAGGTACATATGCAGATACGTTATCAACTGATGAATTTGATTATAGTGAAGTATTACCTAGTGTTAACATTGCATTCGATTTAGCTGAAGATGTTATTTTACGTATGTCAGCAGCACAAGTTATGTCTCGTCCTAACTACACAGATATGTTCGCTAGTTCTGGTACTCCTGGTTTAAATGATGGTACTGCCGGCAACGAACGTATCCAACGTGGTAACGTATCATTAAAAGCATTTAAAGCTTTTCAGTCTGACTTAGGTGCAGAATGGTACTTCAGTGACGATGGTATGTTCAGCGCTACTTACTTCCTAAAAGAAGTAAACACTTTCGTAACAACTACTCAAAAGCTTAACCAACAAGTTGGTATCGAAGATAACGACTTAATTGCTGCTGGTGGAAGTGCTTGTGGTGTAGGTGTATACGATTGTTGGACTGTTATAGACAAAGAAAATGCAACTGGCGGAATCATAAAAGGTGTTGAACTACAACTTCAAGACGCATTTGATAATGGTTTAGGTTATTCAGTAAACTACACTTACGCTGACGCTAGCGCACCAGGAAGTAACTACCCAGATGGAAAGGGTGTATTCTCTGACTCATCTAAGCATACTGTTAACACAGTAGGTTACTACGAGAATGACGATTTCTCGGCACGTTTAGCTTATAACTGGCGTTCAGAGTACATGATTCGTGAATCTGGTTTTTATGGTCAACGCGAACATCAATCATACGGCACACTAGATTTTAGCTCTACTTGGTCTGCGACAGATTACTTAGATGTTACATTTGAAGCAGCAAACATTCTTGAAGAAGATAGTGTTCAAATTGGCGTCGCAGGAGCTAATGCAGAAGTTAAGCCTGAACTTAAGCATGGCTATCCAGCATGGAGCTTCGAAGGCGAAGCTCGTTACAAAGTGGGTGTAGCTGTTCGTTTCTAAGCGATAGTTAACCAACTGTATAATTATAAAAACCCAGCTCATGCTGGGTTTTTTTATAAGTCACTTGCTGTATTGTTAGTAGAATGAAAATTAGCTTAAAGTGTTTAATTATTAGGAATTATGTCTATGAAAAAAATTGTTGTTGTTGGTGGAGGTACGGCTGGCTGGTTAGCTGCTAATCACTTAGGCAAAAAATTTAAAGACAATGCTGAGATAACAGTTACTTTAATTGAATCCCCTGACATTCCACCCATTGGTGTTGGCGAAGGCACAGTACCAAAAATCAGACAAACCTTATCAAGTTTTGGTATTTCTGAAACGCAATTTATTAGGGAATGCGATGTAACCTTCAAACAATCGATAAAGTTTGTTAATTGGATGGATAAGCAAAAGCATGGTAGCGATAACTTTTTTCACCACCTATTTGATGCACCTGATAAATTTTCTGAGGATTTAACCCCTTATTGGCTCAAGCATGGGCAAGGTATCCAGTATGCCGATATGCTTTCCCCTCAGCATAGTGCGTGTGAATATAATAAAGCGCCAAAATCGATCACGACACCAGAGTATGAAGGTACGCTTGGCTATGCTTATCATTTGAATGCGGCGAAATTTGCTAATTTATTGTGCAAAAATGCGGTAGATAAGTTTGCTGTTGAACACTTAAAAGCGAATGTCGTTGATGTTGAACTAAATAATGATGGCGCAATAGCGGCATTGATAACTAAAGAGCTTGGTAAGCTTGAATACGACTTTTACCTTGATTGTACTGGTTTTGAGTCATTACTTTTAGGCAAAGCACTTAATGTCCCTTTTATCGAAAAGTCTAAAGAGCTACTGGTCAATTCTGCGTTAGTGGTACAAGTACCAACGAAAGAAGAAGATGAAATACCGCCTTATACTGTTGCCACAGCACATCAAGCTGGCTGGATTTGGGATATAGCGTTGACTAATCGTCGAGGTGTCGGTTTTGTATATTCTAATAATCACATGTCTGATGATGAAGCTAAAACTAAGTTGGATCACTATTTAAAAGGCAACCCATCAGAGCTTACTTATCGCAAGCTACCAATGAAAGTTGGACACAGAGAAAAGTTCTGGCATAAAAACTGTGTATCACTAGGCCTAGCTCAAGGGTTCTTAGAGCCGCTAGAAGCAACCTCAATTTTGTTGACTGATTTTGCCGCAAGCTTTTTAGCCGATCGTTTCCCTGAATCAGACGAGCAAATGATTATGTTAGAGCAGCGTTTTAATCATGTGATGGGCTATGCGTGGGATAGAGTGGTTGATTTTATAAAATTACATTACTGCATTTCAGATCGTACAGACTCGAAATTTTGGCTAGATAATAAGAAAGAAGAAACTATTCCACCTATGCTTAGAAAGCGTCTACAGTTATGGCAGCAGTTCAATCCACAAAAAGAAGACTTTTTTAGTAAGTTTGAAATATTTGATTATGATAACTACTTATACCTACTGTACGGAATGTGCTATCAAACTAAGTTGCCACCTTTATCGAGCCATTATCATGATAAGGCAAAAGCGAAGGCTGAAGGTATAAAAGTCATAGCTGCTCAACTTAGCCTTCAACTACCTAATCATAGAGTGTTAATTAATAAAATTAAGCAGTATGGCCTACAGAACATTTAGTCGCTGGTAGTAGGGAAGTGGATACCAATAAAAGTAAAATTATATAGCTAAATAATGGGTGTGTTGCCACGATGTGACTTTAATAACGTGGCAATATTAGCGGTGTGCTTCTAGTTTATGCCATCGTTCATCGTACACTTTTGCAAGTTGCTCATTATGGTTATAAAACTGCTGACTTACCTGATGACAATATTTGATGATTTCAGCTACAGGGGCTACTTTTGTATTTGAACTGGGCTTATTTAATGAGGTTGGAAAGTGACCCTTACCAGCAAACAAACAATACCAACTAGGTGCGAAGTAAGTTAACTCTGCATTATGTCGATGCAATTCTGCTTCGAAATCCTCCCCTGGTGTATGCCAAGCAGAAAGTAGTGCTGTTAAGCGTGCCGAATTATTCTTATTCTCTCTATTGTCACACCAGTATTGGCTATCAGTGCGTGAGTTTAGGCGATAGTGAGCAACAATATAGTCTTTTATACTTTCAAATACTTCATTTAACTGATTATTAAAAATACCTTGCTGCGCTATAACTTCTCGTTTAGCTCCCTGCATATCTTCGTAGCTACTAATGAAAGACTCAACAGTGTGCTGAATTAACATTAATGCGGTTGCCTCTAATGGCTCTATAAAGCCTTGTGATAGACCTACAGCAAGTACATTTTTATGCCAATGTTGACTTACGCGACCCAAACGCATTTTTATTACTCTAGCATCCTGATCTTTAGAGCTTGGACCAATATGCTCTCTAAGCTCTTTTTCTGCTTCGTCATCAGTAATGTATTTAGAGGAGTAAACATAACCATTACCATAGCGGTTGCTAAGGGGGATCTGCCAAGCCCAACCAGAGGAGAGAGCGGTTGAGGTTGTATTCGATGGAATGTCTTTTGAACAATCTATAGGTGTTTGTATGGCAACGGCTCTATCATTAAATAAACAGTCACTGTAGTCTATAAAGTCAACTTTAAGCGCTTGCCCTATAAGTCGTGCCGCAAAGCCAGTGCAGTCAATAAACAAATCAGCGCTGTGTGCACCATTATCCTTAGTTATGATACTAGATATTTGACCGCTGTCACTTAAGTTAACATCATCAACAGTATCAATTAAGTGACTTAAGCCCATACTTAGCAGGCGCTTTTTTAAAAAGTTGCCAACCAAAGCAGAATCAAAATGGTAACCATAATCCATTTCATCTCTTAATTGCTGGAAAGCTATTGGCGCTTTGAAATTTTTTGCTAAATAAGATTGAAGCCAGTAATCATCAGGATGAGCTGGCACATCTATTCCTTCGCGCCTTAAACGAGCGTTGTGCATAAAGGCATTGCCTGTTTTCCAATCAGCTTGGGAATAAAATGGGTGTATATAAGCTGGGTAGTCGGCATAAGCTGGGTTATCAATACTCGTCCAGCCAGGAAAACTAATGCCGCATTTATAGGTAGCATTGCATTCAGGCATCCACTCTTGCTCACTTATACCTAAATGTTTGAAAAATAGACGTAACGAAGGTGTTGAACCTTCTCCAACGCCTATTTTACTTATAACATCTGACTCTATCAGTAATATCTCAGTCCCCTTCTTAGCCCAAGCTTTATGAATAAGGCTCGCAGCCATCCACCCAGCGCTACCGCCACCAAGTATTATTACTTTTTTAGGTTGTGAGCTAATTACTGACATTTTACGATCTCTCTATTTTGCTTCGAATTCGTTCTGTTTGATCGTCAAGCGAGTAATTTGGTGTAATGAGGCTAAGTGTGCGTATATTAATGGCAATAAACCTTTAGTACGAAGTTCTTCAAATTCTTTAGCAGATAATGAATTTAATGCTTTTTCATCAATGAGATAGATACCGCTTAGTAGGAATGGTTCTTGCTCGTTTTCTAATTTAACATTCAATTGTTTTGATATGAGTAACTTTTTCTGGGCAAAAAGGTTGACGATGTCTTGGGTTTGCTCTGTACTTTCAGCAACCTTTAATAGTGCTTGTGACTTTTGTTTTAAAAATTCAGTCTGTTGACCCTGCTCATCGAACAGTGCTTCGCCGTTATCAGTACTAATAAATTGACTTTCTTCATCTATGCAAACGATAATTTCATCGCTATCTGTACTGCTTTTGACTAACGAAAAGGGAGCATTATTAAAACTGTTTGGTGCCACTGGACAAGACCACTTAGTTTCTTGGCAATAAAGGTTAACACCTGCGCGAAGCCCCATTAACGCGACACTGATAAATTGCCCTGTTTCTGCATTTTTAACAAAGACAATAGGAAACTCAGTTGATAAAGGGATGAAGTCTTGAACCGTCACAGGGATTACATTTTGATCTTTAAAACGAGAAACGTCATTAGATTTTTGTACTTTTAGGTTTGCATGTTGCTTATTATTTAAAGGGATCATGAAAAGGTATACTCCAGTGTTGTCTTTATTCAATTATTTATAAGGTTAACTTTATCAATGTTCTTTGGTGAATATAATAGAAAATATTAACCGTTAGATGAATCTTTACGTGTTAGTGATACTAGCAAATGACGAAATAGATAAACGGCCTTGATTTTTGTCACCACAATAACTGCTTGGTGAAGTTAAATTTGCGCTATGTAGAACGTTTGCAGGGTAAATCACTAAGCGGTTGAACTTTGCTTCAATAGTGAGTATTTGTTCAAAAATACTTGTGCTACCCGTAATATAACTACAATGATCTTTAGGATTGTTTGTAACTTCAGTAATCATTTCAGGTAATACCTGTTTGTGTTCATGATTAAACTCAATTAAGTTTCTCGGTTTGTAACAATAAAAGCTAGTTCCGCCAAGCTCTTGTGAAGATAAGTAATGAACAAAAGCATAATCTCCGTTATTGCAAGAGTCGACGTGTGGCATTTTTTGGCTCACCTTGAGTAGTGATGGCTCGCAAGTCACTAACGATAATAAACTACTATGAAAATTTGATTGATAGCATGACTCTGGCCTAGTTTCTGGCAAAATAAACGTTTCAAAAAAACGCTTTAATAATCGGGTATAAGGCATTGGCATTTTATCCCGCATACCAGGAAATAACGTGTTATCAGCAAACATTGGGTTAAAATAAGCAATGTTATGAGCAAAATGAGTAACAACGTCTGTATTAAATAGAAATTCATCTATGACCAACACCTGTAAAGAAGTCCCCGGAATTGAAACTTTTTGCAGGGTATAGTCAGGATTTACTTTTATGTTTTTCATGTTACTCATTGTTGATGAAAGTAATACTAGTAATATCAATTTATGTTGAATAAATCGACAGTTCAAAAAATCAATATACTTAGATTTGACAGCGCTGTCAAAATTATGGATAGTTATGCCATCAATAACATCTAAAGCAACACAGTTTTATCATTTGAAACTGTAAAAGGTCCTTTACTATGCAAATTAGCAAGATGAATAAAATAAAGTGGGCGTTTACAATTGCCGCTAGTTTATCTTTACTCGGTTGTGAAAAATATCCTGAGCCAGCAGTTGATACGGGGGAGAAAATCAACCTACAGGCAATTTACTCCGTTACCCAGAGTGATATAGATAACATAGCCCAGAATTTAGAGGTTAATTATCGAGTGGTTACCAATATTCCTACGGATAAATGTGACAGTAAAATTGCTGATGGTGCATGCTTTGAAGTGGAGTTAAGTTTTACTGCGAAGAAAGCAATTGCAGCTAAAGATTGGACTATTCATTTTAGCCAAATCTCACCTATCCAGTCTTTTGAAAGTGAAGATTTCACCGTAAAACACCTAAACGGTGACTTACATGTTATTGCTTTACAGGACAAATTTTCTGGATTTTCTGCAGCAGAAACTAAAAAAATAACGTTTCGTGCTATGTTTTGGTCACTGAGTGAGACTGACGCTTTACCTAACTATATTGTCAGTGCACCTGGTTTAGATGCTCGTGTTATTGAAAGTACAGTACCCTATATTGATAAAGATACGGGACTAGAAATATTACCCTATGTTGAACCTTTTACGGATGAAAAAACGCAATTTAAGCGCACAGCCTCAGATAAGACTCAATGGTTAACTAGTGAAAAACTTTATCAACGTAATTCTGTACTGGTAGAAGATAAGTTAGCAGTTATTCAAGCAATTATTCCAACACCTAAATCAGTCACTCTCGATGCCAATGATGGCTTTGCAGATATAAGTAAAGGCATTGCAATCTCTCTTGGCAATGTAAAACACCATGATGTGGATGCAGCGATATCGCGTTTAGACACCTTGGGTGTTAAACAGAACTCTGTCGGTTTGCCACTGCATTTAAGTATTGTGAGTAATAACGATAAAGTTATTGGCAGTTATAGTTTAACGGTAACTGAGAAAGAAATTACCATAGTGGGTGTCGATGGTAATGGTGTCTTCAATGGCTTGCAATCACTAGCAAGCTTAGTGACGGTTGGTGAATCGCGTCTACCTATTATAGTGGTTGATGATGAACCACACTTTACCTTTCGTGGCATGTTAGTTGATGTTGCTAGAAATTTTCATTCTAAAGAGTTTATTCTAAAACTACTTGACCAAATGGCGGCTTACAAATTAAACAAACTACATTTGCACCTTGGTGATGATGAAGGTTGGCGCTTGGAGATCCCAAGCTTGCCTGAATTAACTAACATTGGCGCAAAACGTTGTTTTGATGTGGCAGAAGAAAACTGTTTGATCTCGCAGTTAGGCGCAGGTGTTGATGAAAACTCATCAGTAAGCGGCTATTACAGCGTAAGTGACTATCATGAAATTTTACAAGCGGCCACTGCACGTCATATTCAAGTGCTCCCATCGCTTGATATGCCAGGTCACTCTCGTGCCTCGATTAAAGCGATGACGGCCCGTTACAAAAAATTCATGGCCTTAGAAGATGAAGCAAAAGCTAAACAGTTCTTACTCGAAGATTTTGAAGATAACACTCAGTATTCCTCAGTACAATTTTATAGTGATAACACAATTAATGCCTGCTTAGAGTCTTCTTATGACTTTGTTATTGAAGTGATGACTCAGGTGAAGAAAATCCATGCCGATGCTGGCCAACCACTAACTCGCTATCATATAGGCGCAGATGAAACAGCGGGTGCTTGGTTAGAATCACCAGCTTGTAAAGCGTTTGTCGCTAATAATGATCAGGGTGTTACAGAAATGGCTGAGCTTGGCGCTTATTTCATTGAACGTGTGGCCGGAATATTATCTGATCTGGATATTGAAACTGCGGGTTGGAGCGATGGTATGGAGCACACTCGTGTAGATAATATGCCCGCTATAGTTCAAGCCAATGCTTGGGATACGCTAGCTTGGGGAGGCCACGAAAAGGTTCACCGATTGGCAAACAGAGATTGGCAAGTCGTTATTTCTAGCCCAGATGTTTTATATTTCGATTTTCCACATGAAGCAGATCCAAAAGAACACGGTTATTACTGGGCATCACGTCATACTAATACAGAAAAAGTCTTTCAATTTATGCCTGATAATTTACCCGTTCATGCTGAATTTTGGTTAGACAGAGAAGATAACGCCTATGTTGCCGATGATACAAAAGCAGCCCTAGCACCGGGGAAAAAATTTCTAGGTATTCAGGGACAGTTATGGAGTGAAAATGTTCGTACTGATGATATGGTTGAACATAAAGTTTTTCCACGTTTATTAGCTCTTGCAGAACGTGCATGGCATCTTGCTGATTGGGCTGTACCTTATAATTACCAAGGTGCAAAATATTCTCAACAGAGTAATAGCTTCTCCGACAAGTCAAAAGCCATGCGTGATAGCCAATGGGCGTTATTTGCAAATACTTTAGGACAAAAGGAGTTTACTAAACTTGAGTTAGCACAAATTGATTACCGTTTACCTACCGTAGGTGCGATTATCCAAGCGGGTAAGTTACACGCCAATATTGCTTTTCCAGGTCTTGCCATAGAATATCGAGTGAATGGTGGAAACTGGCTTACTTATCAAAATTCTACTGCTGTTTCAGGTGAAGTAAGTCTTAGGAGTCGAAGTACTAATGGCTTAAGAACAAGCCGTATTACGAAAATAAAGTAAAAGGATAAAAATTAACTAATACCAAACGGATTAATTTATTGGTCAGCTTAGAGTTGCGTTAGCGAGCTTAAAACAAGCAAAATGAGTTAAACATAGTAGTCTATATTTTATTCATTTTGTGATGTTATCAGTTTGCTAATGAGCTCCCGAAGGGCGAGTACCTAATAAAAGGTAAAGGCTTACAAGCGGCGTTATTGATTTTGACAATAGAATAACTATTCTCTTCAATCAATGCCTTGCCTCTAAGCCTTTTAATTCTCGCTAAGTGAGCAATAAACTAGTCCGATTGGTATAACAGATATATCGATTTTTATCAGTTAGTTAATTTACATTAGGTAACATTTTTTAAAAAAGTTGTAACTTTATTTAAAAAAACAAATGACAACGCTGTCATTTCTAGCTAAGATGAAAAAAACGAATAGTTCGAGCAGTTAATATGGGGCCGGTATGCTGACAAGTAGTAACAAAAGCAATAAATTATTTTTAGGTATTGATGGTGGTGGTAGTAAGTGCAAAGCCATTATCATGAATGAAGATAATGAAATACTTGGTACAGGCATTTCAGGTCCAGGCAATCCGTTACATGGTTTTGAACAAGCGACTAACTCAATTACTGAGTCGGCAAAGTTAGCATTAGAAGATGCTGGTCTAGTAAATATCGAACTAAATGAACTAGTAGCTGGTGTGGGACTAGCGGGCGTTAATATTCCGGCGTTGTTTAATAAAATGGCTTCTTGGCAGCATCCCTTTAAACAAATGCATTTAGCCACTGATTTATTAATTGCTTGTCTAGCTGCACATGATGGCAAAGATGGCGCAGTTATTATTAGTGGTACTGGTTCATGTGGTTTTTCTTGCGTTGATGAACAGCATACGATTGTTGGCGCTCATGGATTTCCTCACGGTGATAAAGGTAGTGGTGCTTGGTTTGGCCTGCAAGGCGTTAAGCAGGTTTTATTATCTCTTGATGGTTTAGTTCAGCCTACGTCGATGTCAAAGGTATTGTTGCAGAAACTTAACTGTAAAGACGATACCGATCTGGTAGAAGCGGTTGCCAGTCAAAAAGCAACATTCTATGCACAGCAAGCGAATTTAGTGTTTGATGCGGCAGAAGCTGGCGATAATGTTGCTCTAGCTATTGTTACTGAAGGCGCTGAGTATATTAATAATATTGCCCGCACTTTAGCGGTAAAAAATCCACCACGTATCTCTATGCTTGGTGGTCTAACACCAAGGTTGAAATTTTGGTTAGCAGATGAAATTAAAAGTATGTTAGAAGTGCCTTTAAATGCACCTGAAGTGGGCTCTGTATTTTTCGCTAGGCAGCAACAGGCTAAATAGCAATCTGAGTAATGATTGTATTATACAAATGGATTAATAAAGTAGTCAGATTGGTATAATATCGCTAGCCATTGAACTTGATAATTTAGGACAACTCATGACACAAAAACGCTTTCATGCTCAACGATTCTTTGATGGGCAAGCTTTTCTCGATGATCAAGTATTGACCATAGTCGATGGTAAAATTACTGCTATTGACCAAGATATTACTAATATTGATGTTAGTGTTACAGGTTTAGTTGTTCCAGGTTATATCGACTTGCAAGTTAACGGTGGTGGCGGTGCATTATTCAATGATTCACCGTCAGTTGATAACTTAAAAACAATCATGACTGCTCATGCTAGGTTTGGTACCACAGCGATGATGCCGACCTTAATTACCGATAAAATTGAAGTAATGCAGCAAGCTGCAAAGGCCATTGCTCAAGCAATATCAGAAGGTGTTCCCGGTATCCTTGGCATCCATTTTGAGGGACCGCACTTATCTATTGAAAAAAAAGGCACTCATTGTGCTGATTATATTCGACCGATTTCTGATGATGAATGGCAAGTTCTCTCTCGCCAAGACATTGGCCAAATTATGGTAACGGTTGCACCTGAAACCGTGAGTGCTGAAGACGTAACCCGAATGGTTGAGTTAGGAATTAAAGTTTGCTTAGGTCACACTAATGCTGATTTTAAAACGACTCAACAGGCTATTGATGCTGGGGCAAGTGGTTTTACTCATTTATTTAATGCTATGTCACCATTACAAGGCCGCGAGCCTGGTGTTGTTGGTGCGGCGCTTTTAAATAACCATACTAGCTGCGGTTTAATTGTTGATGGTTTCCATGTGGATTACGCCAGTTGTAGATTAGCAATTCAAGCTAAACCTCAAGGTAAAATATTCTTAGTAACGGATGCAATGCCGCCCGTAGGCACAGATCAAACCCAATTCGCTTTATACGATCGTACTGTGTATGTCGATAACGGCAAGCTGACTTCAACTACAGGTGAACTCGCTGGCTCTTCTTTAGATATGGCCAGAGCCGTGAAAAATACGCATCACAAGTTGGGCATTGAGTTAGGCGAAGCAATTCGGATGGCCAGTTTGTACCCAGCACAATATTTATATCAAAACCAAACGGTTATGCGTGGTGAACTCATACCAGGAAAACAAGCTGATATGGTGGTATTGAATGATGATTTGTCTGTACAAGAAACCTGGATTGCAGGTGCAAAAGTTTAGTTTACTAGCCGCAATTATTTCGATTAAAACTAGACCATCAAAACTAGCGACTACTAAACCAATTTAAATAATAATTATAATGCAAGTTAACGAGGAAGTTATGGAAATGTCTTTAACAGAAGAGAAAAAGCAAAGTAATGCTGTACCGATGGTTATCGTTGCCGGGCTATTTTTTATCCTAGGTTTTGCTACCTGGTTAAACGGCTCCTTAATGCCTTACTTGCAACAAATACTACAATTAACACCATTTCAAGCATCGCTAATATTATTTTCTTTTTATATTGCGGTTACCTTTACTGCCTTACCTTCTGCGGCCATTATTCGTAAAGTAGGTTATAAAAATGGTATGGCATTAGGTATGGGGACCATGATGATTGCTGGTTTACTTTTTATTCCTGCAGCTAAAACACAAATTTTTCCATTATTTCTATTAGCCCAGTTGGTTATGGGAACAGGACAAACGTTACTACAAACCGCTGTTAATCCATACGTAGTGCGTATTGGCCCTGAAGAATCGGCGGCAGCACGAATCTCAATTATGGGTATCTTAAATAAAGGCGCTGGTGTCGTTGCACCCATCGTTTTTACCGCATTAATCTTAAGTGGCTTTAGCGATACTGTTGGTACAGAGTTAAGTCAGGTTCAAATTGATGCAATGGCTGATAAATTAATTTTACCTTATTTAGGTATGGCTTTATTTATTGGTATTTTAGGCTTTGCAGTGAAAAAGTCTCCTTTACCTGAGCTAGCAAGTGAAGAAGAAGAGGGTGAAAATAAAGGTCACTTAAAAGAAGCGCTTTCTCACCCTAACTTAGCACTAGGTGTTGTGGCATTATTTTTATATGTTGCCGTAGAAGTTATTGCCGGGGATACCATTGGCGCATTCGCCCTTGCGCTAGGCGTTGAAAATTACAGTGTTATGACCTCCTATACTATGGGTTGTATGGTACTAGGTTATATTCTAGGTATCGTACTTATCCCGCGTTTTATTTCACAACAAAAAGCCTTGATGGTCTCTGCTGTTTTAGGTTTGGCACTGACTTTTGGTGTCATCTTTGGCGATAATAACTCTTTTGCGATAGCTGACTCGCTGTCGTTTATTCTTGGTGGTGCTCAGTTACCTGATACCTTGATATTAATTGCTTTCTTAGGGCTTGCTAACGCTATTGTTTGGCCAGCAGTTTTCCCATTAGCCCTTTCTGGTATGGGTAAACTAACCAGTGTTGGCTCTGCGCTGTTAGTCATGGGGATTTCTGGTGGCGCCTTTGGTCCATTATTCTGGAGTTTAGTAAGTGGCACCAGTGGAAAAGCAGTAGACCTTCAAGGTGGTTATATTGTTATGCTACCTTGTTATTTATTTATTTTATTTTACGCAATTAAAGGCTGTAAGATGAAGTCTTGGAAATAAAGTGATTTAAACTTCGATTTAAACGCTGCTAAGAAAACCTCAATACATTTTTATTCTATATAAACGGTGTTGAGGTTTTTTTGTATCTAAAATTCAATGAGTTAAGTGTTGGTAAGGGAAGTAGGAATATATAGAGGGTTAATGTTTAAAACATGGTGTTCTAGTTGACCCAGTATTGACCTACTGGTTTAACCATATTAGTATGATCTCACTGATTAAGGTCTGACCACTTTTGTAGTATCGGCAATGAAAGTGATTATCAACTTAAGCAGAGAGGAGTAATACATTAAAAAGGATTTTATTATGTGTGAAGCTAAAAGGAAAGTTACGGTTATCTATTGTTGTGATAATGAATTAGCACTGTATCGAAAAACGCAAAGTTTTAATATAAACGCCTATGGCGATATGATCATACCTCAGGAATTTAAACGAGGAAAAACCATAGTAGCTGTCTGTGAAGGTGATATAGATGTCATCAATAGTGTTGGTGATAAGCTGGTTAATGAGTACTGGCATCAGTAAATACTGAACTTACACAGTATTAATACACAGGTTTTATTAAACGGACTCTGTATAAATAAAAAAGGTGACATAATGTCACCTTTTTTGTGTCAAATGATAGATTAATAACTGTTAGTTTTTTTACTTTCTAATTGTTTGTCACTGTAAGTTGCTTTGTCATGCTTTTGACCTGCAGCCTCAGCTAATTCTGCTGGCATATAATTTTCATCATGCTTAGCAAGTACTTCACTGGCTTCAATACTTAAGCCCGTTGGTGGGTGCTCGGTCAATGTACCATTGGCTACAATGCCTTGGCCTTCGCGAAATAAATCAGGCAATATTCCTTCGTAATACACAGTAACCATAGGGTCGCTATCTTTGAAAACGATAGGCATGGCCATATCACTAAGTCTAAATGATACTTTAAGATTCTCAGGATCGCGCTTTACTGAGCCCGGCACCACTAAACCACCGATACGAATACGTTGGCCAAGACTCGGTTTTAATCCGGTTTCTTTTTTACCTTGCGTGATCTCTGATGGGGTGAAAAATAAATCAATATTTTGACTTAGGGCATACAAAACAAGTCCGGACACGACGCCTATACCAATAAGGATAGAGCCAACAATAGCAAGACGTTTTTTACGGCGTAGGTTCATTATTCAGTTACCTCGTTTAATTCTTTATTTTGTTGCTTACGTAGTGCTTTAGCTTGACGAAGTTTGTCTTCTCGCTGCTTACGCTTAGCTATTTGTGTGATGATTTTCTGATGATCCGCTTTAGAGCTGATCAATAAAAGTGTAAGTATCAAAGCGGCAGCACCAAAAGAAAGCCAGACATAAAAGCCATAACCGCCCATATTGATGAAATCGCTAAAACTATTAAATTGCATTGAGTGCTCTCCAACTACCTTGCTAATTTTGTGTATTATTTATAGTGTTTGTTCTGTCATTAATTACTTGAGTTGTTTTCCACTAACTCACGCACCCAGGGACGAATGCTATTGCGCGCTAGAATTTCATTACGAAAACGTAGACAAATGATCACACCGACTAGTAATGAAAAGCCGATAAAACAAAAGATGAATGGCCATAACATATCAAGTGACATTGACGGCTTACCTAATTTGCTTACCGTAGACCCCTGATGCAGGGTATTCCACCAGTCAACTGAGTATTTAATAATTGGGATATTTATCACGCCAACAAGGGTTAAAATTCCAGCAGCTTTACCGGCTAAGTTTTTATCTTCAAATGCGTTATGTAAGGCAATTACTCCTAAGTACAAAAACAGTAAAATGAGCTCTGATGTTAAACGGGCATCCCAAATCCACCAAGTACCCCACATTGGTTTACCCCAAGCAGCACCAGTAATTAGTGCTATGGCAGTGAAGCTTGCGCCAACAGGAGCCATAGCGGCTGCAGATGCATCGGCAAGTTTTAATTGCCATACTAAGCTGCTAAAGGCGGCGACGGCCATAGCAAAATAAATGCCCATAGATAATGACGCTGCGGGTACATGAATGTAGAAGATACGAAAGCTATGTCCTTGCTGATAATCAGCAGGGGCGAACAATAATGCCCATACTAAGCCAATACCGAGAAAGATTGCCGCAAGGGCGCTTAGCCAAGGTAATAACTTATTAGTAAAGTGATAAGACACTTCTGGGTTTGCATAAGGGTGTAACCATTTCCACATCAGTTGGTACTCACTTTTAGGGCGGCCCCAACAGCAAAGGGGGCGAGCGTTAAAGATCCAAAGAATAATGCGGCGATTATAGCAAGTTGACCGCTGTAAGGTAAGCCAAGCGCGGCAGTATCTATCGCGCTGGTAGCAAAAATTAATACCGGAATGTAAAGGGGTAAAACAAGTAAGCTGAGCAATACACCACCCTTTTTAATCCCTACGGTCAGTGCAACACCCACTGCACCAAGTAGACTAAGTACAGGCGTACCTAGCAATAAGGTAAGTAATAATGCGGTGTAACTGTGTTCATCTAAATGCAGGAGCACAGCTAACAGTGGCGCTATTAAAAGAAGTGGTAAGCCAGTAATAAGCCAATGAGCGAATATTTTAGCCAGCACTAATACAAATATCGGGTGAGGGCTAAGTAACATTTGTTCAAGTGAACCATCAAGGTGATCCGATTTAAATAATCGGTCTAATGATAAAAGGGTCGCTAATAATGCTGCTACCCAAATAATACCTGGGGCAATACGGCTTAACGTTTGTGCTTCAGGACCAATACCTAAAGGGAAAAGCGTGACCACAATAACAAAAAATAGTAAGGGATTAATGATGTCATCTTTATGGCGCATCGCAATGGTAAGATCACGTTTTAATACCAACATAAAGGCATGGCGATAAGAGAGCTGTTGTGATGACTGCGCATTACTTTCTAAAGCGGTATTCACTATCACAGTATTCTCTATCAAAGCATTATCTATGAGAGTCTCATCGATAATGCCTACTAAGTTTTCAGTCTTTTGACTAGACTGGGCTTTTAAGGTCATTAGGTTATTTCTCTAAACGCTCTAAAAGGAATGCATATTAATCAACAGCACTATCATAGCTGTAATCTAGAGTGATTTTTTTGATTTGTTCAGGCTTTATGCTAATTAAATCTTGGTGTGTGGTTAAAATAACACAACCACCACGCTCAGCATGCAAAGAAAACAGTCGCTCTAAACTAGCAACGCCTTGTTTATCTATGGCAGTAAAGGGCTCATCTAAAATCCAAATAGGCACATTACTTTGATATAAACGTGCTAATGCTATACGTCTATGCTGGCCAGCACTTAAATGTGATGCCAAACACTCTTCAAAGCCTGAAAGGTTTACCTTTGCTAAATAAGATAAGCTCTCTTGGGTTTTGTTACCATGTAATGCCAAATTAAAATCAAGATTTTCTTCTGCGGTCATTTCACCTTTTACACCAGATAAATGGCCAAAATAAAGTAAATTTTGATGAAATTCTTCTCGACAGTGACTTATGAGTTGCTCTCTGTATAATATTTGACCATCATAGGGTTGAGAGAGACCCGATAAAATACGTAATAAACTGGTTTTTCCAGAGCCATTAGGGCCCTCAACTTGCACTATGTCACCGGCATTTATTTTCAGTGACAACTCATCAAATAATAAGCGTTCTTCTCGAATACAGGTGAGGTTTACTGCACTGATCAAGGGAGTTGAGTTTTTTTTGGACAATGTATTCACTATTCTTTATCAACGTTTTGTTAAAGTCTATAACACCAAGCTAGGAGGCTGAATTCTAGCGTATGTTTGTCGAGTAATTCTTGATATGGATCGTATAATCACTTTGGGTGATATAATACCATAGCCAACATTAACATAGCCCAAGAAACTTGTAACATTATGAAACAACTTGAGTCGTTAATTTACATTAATATTTGAACCGATAAAATGTTAGTATGACGCGATAATTTTTAGCCTAATTAGTATTGTTTACTAATTACTCATGGTTAATTGTTTTTTGAAGTAGAGCGGAGAACCCAATGATACCCGATATGGTAGCAACACAAATGCCTGAGCTTATACCTGAACTCGGTCACTTAGCCCTTATAATTGCTTTAGCATTTGCTATTTGCTTAACTTTAATTCCGTTAATCGGTGTTCATAGTCCGGAGCAGAGTTCATTAAAGAAACTCATGACCTATGCTAGACCACTTGCTTACGGTATGTTTTTTTTCACTGGTATTAGTCTTGTCATTCTTGCCTATAGTTTTGTCGTTGATGATTTTTCTATTAAGTACATCGCCGGTCACTCAAATACCCATTTACCTTATTATTTTAAAATAAGCGCCGTTTGGGGCGGTCATGAAGGCTCATTATTGTTGTGGGTGTTCTCATTAACTGCATGGACTGCCGCCGTTGCGCGTTTTTCAAAAGGTATTGAAGAAGAGTTTATTTCCCGTGTTTTAGCTGTCATGGGCATGATTGCTATCGGATTTATCGCTTTTACTTTATTAACCTCCAATCCATTTGACCGTTTATGGCCGAATGTGCCGATGGAAGGTCGTGATTTAAACCCATTATTACAAGATATTGGCTTAATTATTCATCCACCATTGTTATATCTTGGTTATGTTGGTTTTGCTGTTGCTTTTGCGTTTGCTGTTGCTGCTTTAATGGCGGGTAAAATGGATGCAGCATGGGCTCGCTGGTCTCGTCCTTGGACTGTCGGAGCGTGGGTGTGTTTAACATTAGGTATAGCGCTAGGTAGCTGGTGGGCATATTATGAACTTGGCTGGGGCGGTTGGTGGTTCTGGGATCCTGTTGAAAATGCATCCTTTATGCCTTGGCTGGTCGGTACTGCTCTGATCCATTCTTTAGCGGTTACAGAAAAACGTGGCACTTTTAGAAACTGGACTATTTTACTGGCAATATTTGCTTTTGGTTTAAGTTTATTAGGTACCTTCTTAGTACGTTCAGGGGTGATTACTTCGGTACATTCTTTCGCTGCTGATCCTTCTCGCGGTATCTTTATACTTGTGATTCTTGCTATTGCTATAGGCGGCTCTTTAACGTTATACGCCTTTAGAGCTAGTACTGTGGCGAGCTTTTCTCGCTTCGCATTTTATTCACGTGAAACGGCACTATTATTGTGTAACGTTATTTTGGTTGTTGCAGCGGTAACCGTTCTTTTAGGCACTCTATATCCATTATTAGTTGATGCGTTAGGTTACGGGAAAATATCAGTGGGTCCTCCGTATTTTAATGCCGTTTTTGTTCCTATCATGAGTATTCTATTTATCATTATGGGAATAGGGCCTTTGATTCGTTGGAAAAAAGCGAAACAAGGCGAGTTACGTAAAAGACTTTTAAGTTCATCGGTATTTAGTATTGCTTTTGGTTTATTGTTTCCTGTGATTTATGGTGGCGAGTTCAATGCTTTGGTTGCCATGGGTATTACGTTAGCGACTTGGGTTTTCTTAGTAGTTGTTAAAGAAGTTAAAAATCAATTTCAAACAGTAGGAAAATTAACGACAAGCCATATAGGCATGGCCACAGCCCATGCTGGTATTGCTATCACTATTGTTGGCGTTACCATCGTTTCAATGTATGAAAGCGAAACCAATGTAAAAATGGCGTTAAACGAAAGAGTAACTATTTCAGGTTACCAAATTGAGTTTAAAGGCATTAAACATGTTGAAGGCCCTAATTACAGTGCCGAGCAAGGACAAATTAATATCTATAAAGTTACTGGCCCGAACGAAAGTGAATTCGTTAGTTTACTCAAACCGGAACGTCGCACTTACCGTGTACAAACGATGGGAATGACTGAAGCCGGAATTGATCCTGGTTTGTTCCGTGACGTATATGTCGCTTTAGGTGATCCATTACCCGGTGGTGCGTGGGCAATTCGAGTACATTATAAACCATTTGTTCGTTGGATCTGGTTAGGTGCAATTTTCATGGGCGCAGGTGGTATTTTATCAATGCTTGATAAACGCTATCGCCGTAAAAAAACTGTAGTTGTTAAGTCTCCAGTTGTTGCTGACTCGTTGACAAACACAGTGGCTGCAACGCCAACGAATACGCCAAAAGCATCGGAGATATAGTAATGGGTAAGCTAATTCGCTTTTTACCTTTGATATTAGTCATCGCCTTAGGTGTTGTATTGTATCGTGGCTTATCACTTAACCCACAGGATATGCCGTCGGCACTTGTTGGCAAGACTATGCCAGCTTTTGCTCTGCAAACACTTAATAACAGTGAACAAATGGTCACTCAAGCAGATCTTCTTGGTGATATTGTTTTAGTTAATGTTTGGGCTACCTGGTGTCCTACGTGTAAGTATGAACACCCGTATTTAGTTGATATTGCAAAAGACCCTCAAGTTAAATTGTATGGCTTGAACTATAAAGATGAGCGTGTTGCCGCACAGAAATGGCTGCAAAACTATGAAGACCCTTATATGTTTTCAATTTTTGATGAAGAAGGGACCTTAGGTTTAGATCTCGGTGTTTATGGTGCGCCAGAAACGTTCGTTATTGATCATCACGGTATTATTCGTAAACGTTTTGCTGGTGCTATTGATACACGCGTATGGCGACGTGAATTTGAGCCATTAATTGCTCAGCTAATTGAAGAAAAAAAGCAGGGGAAATAACATGCGTCTATTCAGCATATTTATACTCATATTGGCGTTCACATTTGGTGCTAATGTAGCTTCGGCTAGCCCAGTAGAAACTTATGAATTTAATGATGAAGTGACTAAAATTCGCTTCCAAGCATTAAGTAAAGAATTACGATGTCCTAAGTGTCAAAACCAAAACTTAGCTGACTCTAACTCACCCATTGCAGCTGATTTGCGTCGAGAGCTATACGAGTTATTGCAACAAGGTAAAGCCGATAGTGAAATTGTTAACTTTATGGTCGACCGCTATGGTGAATTTGTTTTATATCGACCGAGAGTCTCTGAGTTGACTTACATTTTATGGTTTGGTCCAGCAGTGTTAATTTTGTTAGGTATTATTGTGGTTATTGTTATTGTTCGCCGAAAACCAGTGGATAAAAAAGTCTTGGCTTTATCCTCAGAGCAAAAAGAAAAGCTTAAAAACTTAACAAACAATAAATAGGTATAGCAAACGGATTCATTAATTCTCACTCAGTGATAATAAATAAGTCTGATTGGTATTACCACTCGATAAATTAAAAGAAGTAGTAGATAGCATTATGGAATTTTTAGTAATAGGCCTTATATTTTTAATTTTATTATTATTGATTGTATGGCGACCTTTCTTTAAACAGAAAACACAAGATGTTCGTGTCGATAGCAGTTTGCGTGATGAAACCAATATACGCCTATATCATGAGCACAAAAAAGAAATAGAAAAAGACTACGGCGAAGGAGGCATTGATGAGGAAAACTATCAGTACCTGTTAGCTGAACTTGATAATACCTTATTGCAAGATATTGATACTACTTCGACTGAAGACAAAGTTACCACTACTGTAGTTAAGCCGTATTCTCCTCTTTGGCCACTAGGGTTAAGTGTCTTTATTATCATTTTTTCTGTGGCACTTTATAACAAGCAAGGCAGTTATAAAATTCTTACTGAGTTACCAGCAGGGCATGGGCAGCAAGAAGCTAAATCACAAGAAGAAATGCTAAAACAGCGTGAAACTGATGCTATGGCACATATTGAAAAACTGCAAAAACATATTGAATCAAACCCTGAAGATAGTGAAGCCTGGTATAACCTAGGGCAAACTTATGTTGCAGTCGGCGGCTTCGATGAAGCAGTTATTGCATTTACTAGAGTGATTAAAATTGAAGGGGAGCACGCTGATATTTTAGGCGCTATTGCACAAGCGCTTTATTATAAAAATAATCAACAAATCAGTGACCAAGTACAAGAATATATTGATAAGGCATTAGCCCTTGATATAGATGATCCATCAACCAATATTTTATTAGGCATGCATAACTTTATTGGTGAAAATTACCAACAAGCGGTAATCCACTGGCAGCGTGTTATTGATGCAAATAATCAAGGCGTCAATATTACCGCATTAAAAGAAGCGGTTGCAGAAGCTAATAATCGACTCGGTGTCTCAGCAAGTAGCTCAGCAGAACAGTCAGTAAGTAGTTCTGCTGATAACCCAGCAGATGCAGCAGGACCTCAATTAAAAGTGAGTGTTCGTTTATCAGATGATATTGCTAAGCAATTAGCGCAAGGTGAAGACCGCGTAGTCTTTATATATGCGGTACCGACTAATGGTCAGCGTATGCCTCTTGCTGCGGTTAAGATGAAAGCTAGTGATTTACCTACTATCGTTGTGTTGAATAATAGTCAAGCGATGAGCAGTGAAAATAACTTAAGTAGTGTAGATAAAGTACACGTATATGCCATTGTCTCAATGCAAGGTGGTGTTGGCATTAAATCAGGTGACTATAAAGCTCAAGCGCTTGGTATAGATGTTAATCGCAGTGAAACACTTGAATTGGTTGTGAATCAACTGGTTGAGTAACTCGTACTGATAATACCTGTTACCATTGAAAATGCTTGAAATCAGCATCTTGGTTGTTAATACGGTTATATCAAACGAATTCATCTATTGACCAATTGAGAGCTCCAGTAACGAGTTTGAAACAAACATAAAATTAAATATAGTTTTCTATATTTAATTTTTTTGTAATATCCTTAGTTTGTTAATGATCTTGAAAAGTCGAGTATAAACAGCTTATATCGGCGTTACCTATTTTGATCAAGGTGCTGAATGGATGCAGCTTATAAGAAAATACAGGGGCATACTTTTCCTGAATAACCACTCTATTTGACTAATGCCTTGCCACTAAGACTTTTAATTCTCGTTAAGTGATCGATAAATGAGTCCGATGGGTATTATATACACGCTCCACTTGAAGATGCAGGATTCAGCTGGAATGATAAACGCCTTTAGGCAAGGCATTGATTGAAGAGAATAGTTATTCTATTGTCGCAATCAATAACGCAGTATAAAGCGTTTATAAACCAGCCCTTTGGGGAAAACTGAGCAAAACATACCCGTCGTTACATTTGTTGCTAAGGGGATACCATTAACAAAAAATGTGCCTTGATTATGATTCGCCCAGGTTTCCTGAAACGAGCATCTTCAAGTGGAACGGGTATATAAACTCAATAACTTAAAATAAGAAGAAAAAGCCAAATGAAATCTCGCTTTAGTGCACGTCAACAAAATAGTGATAATACCGCTGATGAAAATAAAGGCACAACAACAGCAGTATTATTAACTAATTTGGGATCACCCGATGAGCCGACAACAAGTGCAGTACGTCGTTATTTACGAGAGTTTTTATCAGATACACGTGTGGTCGAAATTCCGCGCTTAATTTGGCTATTAATTTTACACGGTATTATTTTACGCATTAGACCAGCAAAATCTGCCAAGTTGTACCAAACGGTTTGGCAAGATGATGGCGCGCCTTTAATATCAATTACGGCGGCACAGAAAGAAAAAATGGCAACGAAAATAAAATTGCAATACGGTGACAATGTTATTGTTGATTTTGCCATGCGTTATGGAAATCCATCAATTGCGAGTGTATTACAAAAATTTCAGCAACAAGGTGTTGATAAACTTGTTGTGTTACCTCTATATCCCCAATACGCAGGTCCAACGACAGCGTCCACTTTTGATGCAGTTAGTAAAGAATTACAAAAATGGCGCTATATACCATCGATACACTTTTTAAATACCTATCATAATAATCCATTCTATATACAAGCATTAGCTGAAACAGTTGAAGAGCATGTAGCAAGCCATGGTAAGCCCGAGCGCTTAGTGTTGTCATATCATGGTATGCCAGAGCTATTTCATAAGTGGGGAGATCCCTATTATGACTTCTGTCAGGAAACAACTTCACTACTCAAAAGGCTATTACTTGAAAGTGATTTAGGTTTTACTGATGATGAAATTATTATGACCTTCCAATCACGTTTCGGTAAGGCTGAGTGGCTTAAGCCGTATACGGATGAGACCCTGGAAAACCTTCCTAAGCAAGGTATAAAACACGTTGCTATTATGAGCCCTGCATTTAGTGCTGATTGTCTTGAAACCCTTGAAGAGTTAATTCACGAAAATAGTGAAGTATTCTTAGAAGCAGGTGGTGAAAGCTATCATTATATTGCTGCGCTAAATGATCGTGATGATCATATTGATGCCTTGTTTGATGTATTGTCGCCAACATTGGGCTCGCCTAACCTTAACTAGGTATTTAATGAACAAAATTAGCCAGCCGCCAATTCAATAATCACACTTGCTAAGCTATATAAAAACAGTATACTGTTTTTATATACAGTTTATGGCGGTAGGGGCATTATGGGTAATCAGAAAAAAATAATTCACATTGATATGGACTGCTTTTATGCTGCTATTGAAATGCGAGATTTTCCTGAATATCAAAATATCCCATTGGCCGTTGGTGGTGATGGCCCGCGTAGTGTCTTATGTACTAGTAATTATCAAGCTCGTCAGTTTGGTGTCCGTTCAGCCATGCCAGCGATTAAAGCCAAACAGCTTTGTCCACACCTTAAAATTGTTCATGGCCGCATGGATGTTTATAAAGAAACCTCCAAAAATATTAGAGAAATATTTTCTCGTTATACCGATCTCATTGAACCTTTATCTTTAGATGAGGCCTATCTGGATGTTACTGATGCAACAATGTGTCAGGGTAGTGCGACGCTTATTGCTGAGAGAATTAGAGCTGATATCTTTAATGAATTAAATTTAACGGCATCAGCAGGCATTGCACCGAATAAGTTTTTAGCAAAAATTGCCAGTGATGAAAATAAACCTAATGGTCAATGCGTTATTACCCCAGATAAAGTCGCTAACTTTGTTGAACAACTTTCATTAAAGAAAATACCTGGTATTGGCCCAAAAACGTTTGAAAAATTAAACAGGCATGGTTATGTAACTTGTGCGGATGTACGTCAAAGTAATATTCGAGCGCTACAAAATATTGTCGGTAAATTTGCTAATAGCTTGTACTTAAAATCACATGGTGTCGATAATCGAGATTTAGAAGTCAGCCGGCAACGCAAATCTCTCGCCATCGAAACAACATTAGCGCACGATATATCTACTCAAGATGAGTGTAAGCTTGTTATTGATTCCTTATACCAAAAATTACTCACTAGACTCGCTCCCCACAGTAATAGGGAAATCATTAGGCAAGGTGTGAAGCTTAAGTTTACTGATTTTAATCAAACAACCGTAGAAACACAAAGCAACGAGTGTCAGCAAGCCCTTTTTATCAGTTTATTATCAAAGGCATATAGCCGGTCAAATAAACGCGGTGTACGGCTTGTTGGTCTAACACTGGGATTTGCTGATAGTCCAGGCGAAAGTCAGCAGTTGTCTCTTTCGTTATAGTACTTATTATCAGATCAGAGTGGCATTGAAAAATACGGCACTACATTGTGCCGTGATTTTATTAGAACGACCAGAGCATTCCAAACTAGCATTGCTACAAAAACTAACCCTGCGTTATTTTTCGTCGAAAGAGATTGATGCGGCTTTCGAAATTTGAGCCCAAAAGGCTATTTGAGGGATGAGTGCATTGTTGTCAGTCGCTGTCGATATCAATTGAATCGAGGCTCTGGTTGGCTTTACATAGCTAATGAACTAGAACAAAAAGGCGTCTGCACAACATTTATCCAAGAATTGCGTGAAAGTTGTGAAATTGATTGGTATCTTCAAGGTGAGCTTGCGTATAATAAGCAGCACAAAAAGAACAAGCTAAGAAAATTCGTTTTTTATAATACCCTGGTTATTCCCGTGATTAAATTTTTCGGTATAAAGCTAAAGCCATAATGAACGTAGACCCTAATTAAAATAGACCTAAATCGATTTGTAGAGTATCCCATGATTAAAAGCACCGCAGAAGTCCGTCAGGCATTTTTAGATTTTTTTGCCACCAAACAACATCAAATAGTTAAAAGTAGCTCACTTGTTCCTGGTAATGATGCAACGTTATTATTTACCAATGCAGGCATGGTTCCTTTTAAAGATGTTTTTTTAGGTGCTGAGACACGTAGTTATACACGAGCAACCTCTGCACAACGCTGTGTACGAGCCGGTGGTAAGCATAACGATTTAGAAAATGTTGGCTACACTGCACGTCATCACACTTTTTTCGAAATGATGGGTAACTTTAGTTTTGGTGATTACTTCAAAAATGATGCAATTAGTTATGCTTGGGAGTTTTTAACTGGCGAGTTAGGGTTAGCAAAAGAAAAGTTATTAGTCACAGTATATGCCACGGATGAAGAAGCTTTCTCTTACTGGAGAGATGAGATTGGTGTACCTGAAGATAAAATAATTCGTATTGGTGATAAGTCAGCTAACAAAAAGTATGAATCAGACAACTTCTGGTCAATGGGTGATACAGGCCCTTGTGGACCTTGTTCTGAAATATTCTATGATCACGGGGAAGACATCTTCGGCGGACCTCCAGGATCGCCTGAAGAAGATGGTGACCGTTTTATAGAGATATGGAACATAGTATTTATGCAGTTTAACCGTCAAAGTGACGGCCGCATGGATCCGTTACCTAATCCATCTATCGATACTGGTATGGGTTTAGAGCGTATTTCTGCAATTATGCAAAATGTGCATAGCAACTATGAAATTGATATTTTCCAAGCACTAATTAAAGATACTGCTGCATTACTTGATTGCAGTGATCTTGAGCATAAATCACTACGTGTTATTGGTGACCATATTCGCTCATGTAGCTTTTTAATTGTTGATGGGGTTGTACCGTCAAATGAAGGCCGAGGTTATGTACTTCGCCGCATTATTCGTCGTGCTATTCGTCATGGTCATAAACTAGAAGCGACAGGACATTTCTTCCATAAACTTGTTGCCTCATTAATTGCTCAAATGGGAGAAGCCTATCCAGAGTTGGCTCAGCAACAAGCAATTATTGAAAAACTATTACGCATTGAAGAAGAGCAGTTTGGTCGAACTCTCGATCGTGGCATGATCTTATTAGAAGATATTTTAGCTAATTTATCTGGCGATATCATTAAAGGTGATGACGTATTTAAGCTGTACGATACCTACGGTTTTCCTGCCGACTTAACGGCAGATATTGCCCGAGAGCGTAACTTGAAAATTGATAAAGATGGTTTTGATGTTGCGATGAAGCAACAGCGAGAGCGTGCCCAGCAAGCAAGTCAATTTGGCACTGATTATAATCAACAACTTAAATCTGACCAGAATACAGCTTTTAAAGGCTACGATAATGACTCATATTCAGCGACTGTTGTTGAGCTATTTAACAGCCAAGATCAAGACCCGGTTAGTCAACTAAACTCAGGTGAACAGGGCATTGTGATATTAGATCATACGCCATTTTACGCTGAATCAGGCGGTCAAGTAGGTGATAGTGGCTTACTTCACCTTGATGGCGGAGTATTTGAAGTAACAGATACAATCAAATTAGGTAATGCTTTTGCTCATAGAGGTACAGCTCATACCGATGTTGGTTTGAATCGTCGAGTAAAAGCTGAAATTAATGTTGAGCGCAGAGCGGCTATTGTTAAAAACCATACCGCAACACATTTATTGCATGAAGCATTGCGCAAAGTATTAGGTGAGCATGTTACACAGAAGGGGTCATTATGTGATAGTGATAAGTTACGTTTTGATTTCTCTCATTTTGAAGGCGTTACCGCTCAAGAATTACATGATGTTGAGCAAATGGTTAACAATGAAATTCGACGCAACCATGCAAAACAAACCGAATCAATGTATATCGAAGAAGCTAAAGCAAAAGGCGCTATGGCTCTCTTTGGTGAGAAGTATGATGATGAAGTTCGTGTAGTAACACTCGGTGATTTTTCAATAGAGCTTTGTGGTGGTGTGCATGTTAATAGAACCGGTGATATCGGTTTCTTAAAAATAGTGTCTGAATCTGGTATCGCAGCAGGTGTTCGTCGTATTGAAGCTGTTACGGGGACAGGTGCACTTGATTTTATAAATCAACAAACCGCTTCTTTAACGACTATTGCGGCACTGGTTAAAAGCGATGTAACTAATGCGAGTAGCAAAGTGGAGCTACTTATTAGTCGTTCTAAGCAGCTTGAAAAAGAAATTGGACAACTTAAGCAAGAACTAGCAGCACAAGCAGGATCTGATTTAGTAAACAACACCATTGAAATTAATGGTGTTAAGGTTCTCATTGCAGATTTAGGTAGCGTAGAAAGTAAAGCATTACGCGGCATGGTTGATGAACTTAAAAACAAAATGCAGTCAGGCGTTATTATGTTGGCTACAGCCAATGGTCCAAAAGTTGGCTTAATTGCTGGTGTTACTAAAGATTTGGTAGGGCGAGTTAAAGCGGGTGACCTTGTGAATATGGTTGCGCAACAAGTCGGTGGTAAAGGTGGTGGTCGTCCTGATATGGCGCAAGCGGGCGGTAGTCAGCCTGAAAACATAACCTCAGCACTAGAAAGCGTCTCAGCATGGTTAACAGAAAAACTGGCTTAAAAGAGGCCTTGAATGATTAAGAGTTAAGTTATCATTTATCGTAAAGACTAAAAAGGAAGCATTTTGCTTCCTTTTTGCATTTTTACTGTGTTGTTTTAACACTGTTCGTTCCGCTGAAAATTGGTTCTACTTTGTCAGTATTTAATCTAAACGCATAAAACATTACAAATGATCACAGATTTGGCTGCAAAATTAAGCTATAAAGCTATTCAATGATATGGAAATATTGCTAAAATATGATCGTTTAGTAGAGTAATAGTCTCTTTTATTACTCATAATCGAAGTTTCATTGAAAACTATCATCGGATATGGTGTTTTTAATGAATAATGACTTTTTATAATAAATTGACTATTAATTATAGTGGATGGATTAAAAAAGTAGCTAACTCTAATATATTACTAGCTTATATATATTTATTTAGTGATCTCACTTTAAAGGATAAGGAAGAAAATATGCTTATATTAACAAGGCGCGTTGGCGAAACATTAATGATTGGTGACGAAGTTACTGTGACTGTTTTGGGCGTTAAAGGAAATCAGGTAAGAATAGGTGTTAATGCACCAAAAGAAATCTCAGTACATCGTGAAGAAATTTACATGCGCATTCAAGCCGAAAAAGGCGATAATGAAGCTTCAGGTAATAAAGTCTAATAAATCTCTTATCATTTAAGTGGATTGTTAGACTAACTGAGAAACATTGTTATATATAAAGCTTTATATAATGACTAAAAAACACCGCTCAGGCGGTGTTTTTTTAAGCTTTGCGTTAAGTTAATGATTAAAAAACATCATATTTGACTGAATTGTCAGCAAATAGAAATTTATACTAAATAAATGCTAAAAATTGTTTGACTTATTTTTAGAATCCCTTATTATTCGCACCCATTGGAGAGGCAGCCAAGTGGCTGAAGACGCTCACCTGTTAAGGGAATGTCTGGTTTGTAACCGGATAGAGGGTTCTTATCTAAGGTGTATTTAATACGCATTAGTACTCAACAATAAAGAAGTAAAAGAAAAATGGAGAGCTGGCCGAGTGGCCGAAGGCGCTCCCCTGCTAAGGGAGTAACGGCTTTAAATCCGTTCGAGAGTTCGAATCTCTCGCTCTCCGCCATTTTCTTCTTATGAAGAATAGTGGTTGTGTAGAACGAAAGTTCGCTATCTTTAGACTAAGATATAAAAAATAGTTCATGAGGGCGCGTAGCTCAGCTGGATAGAGTACCTGGCTACGAACCAGGCGGTCGCAGGTTCGACTCCTGCCGCGCCCACCACTTCCTCCAAGTGGTAAAATAATGAAGAGCAGCTATTGTTAAAGCTGGATAAAATTTTAAACTTTGGGCGTGTAGCTCAGCTGGATAGAGTACCTGGCTACGAACCAGGCGGTCGCAGGTTCGACTCCTGCCACGCCCACCACTTTTCTACTTAGGTAGATATAGAATGACCTAGCTTTTGCTAGGTTTTTTTATGGGAAATATTCTAACACTCTTCCTTTATTAGTAGGAGTGCTAAAATAAAAGCAGCTTATGTTAAGGCTGGATAAATAAGTTTTCATACCGTGGGCGCGTAGCTCAGCTGGATAGAGTACCTGGCTACGAACCAGGCGGTCGCAGGTTCGACTCCTGCCGCGCCCACCACATTTCTACTTTGGTAGATATAAAAAACCTAGCTTTTGCTAGGTTTTTTTATGCCTGAAATATATGTCCTAGCACCTTTATTGGAAGGAATTAACCTGAAATAACGGATAGCTCAGGTTAGGTTTGAAAATAAACGTTTCCTGACGCATGCATAACTCTGCTGGATAGCCTTTTACTGAATAGACAGTTGGCTACGACTGGAACCCAATACGGTCGGAAGGTCAACTCCTGCCGCGCCCTCCACATTTCTACTTTGGTAGATATAAAGAAACCTAGCTTCTAGTAGGTTTTTTTATGCCTGAAAGATATTAAATGTTCTTTTTTTTAAGAGCGACCGCTCGAGCAAAAGTCAATCATGAAAGAGAAGGTTAAATTTTAATACCGCGAACATAAGTCAACTGCGTAGTTTTATTTTAAATAACAAGCTAGCTACGATTAAATCAATTTACGGCCTCAGGATCGTTTACTAACGTATCTGACATTAGCTCAAGTTAGAGACATATTAATGTTTCCTGTTTTCTAGGGGATCAATGGCTCTATCAAAGGCAATTGTATAAAGCTTAATACCAAAAGTGTGGCTATTTTATTTCTTGCTAATTTATTGATTGTTTTTACTTACCTCAAGACTCTGACAATAGTAACGATGATCATCCTACATCCAAAGATTAAATTGTGAGGCGTAATATCAGCATGAATAGTGATAGTGCTTTATATGGCTCTTGAATGACGTTTTCGACTATGCTTAAACTATTTACCTTGGTTAGAATTATTTGAACACTCCCAGAGATTCAGTGTTATTTATTAGATTTTTATGATCGAATGGATACTGGAATAAAGGAGTGTTTTGGCACGAAAGTAGCTATGAAACGACCAATTATCAAGGTTATTCAATTCAACTTATTTAATTTAGGCATTAGTTGCTTACTTTATGAAATAAACAGTACGGTATCAGTTGTTTTTTAGGGTTAACTATCCAAATACTTGGGTGTATATTCAGTGTTTATGAATGCAAATATACATTAGGTATATTGTATAAAATCAGTACTTATCTTTTTCTGATACCCTATATTCATGCTTTTGATAATGTATACAATATTTAAAGTATGCAAAATGGCATGTATATTTCTGTTGTTATGGTGAATATTCGTTGTTTTGGGGGTTGACGGTAAATTATTTTTATGAAACAGCATAAAATTGTTTGCATTGTAGGTATTGGAGTGATTATTCTAATTGCAAGATTTTTGAACGAGAATAAAAAATGGACAATATGCAGCAGCAATTTATAGAAGCTGGAACACTCATGTTAGCAGGAATGGTATTTGTGTTTGCATTTCTAGGTGTATTAATTATCTTTATTAATACTGTGTTGGCAAGACTAGCGGTAAAGTTTCCAGATGCTATTGTAGTGCCACATTCTCGACCTAATAAAAAAAGTAAGAGTAATAGCAAAACTACGGGTGAAATTTCACCGGCAGTTGTTGCTGCAATCAGCGGGGCGGTTCAACGGTATCGGGCTCAACATAGCCAAGATAAATAAGTTTGACCAATATTGAAACTCTTCTTCACCACTATATTTTAAAAGTTAGATAAAAGGGCATTAACATGAGTAAGCCATTAGGTATCACCGAAGTTGTCTTAAGAGATGGACATCAATCAATTTTAGCCACTAGGCTTCGTTTAGCCGATATGCTGCCTATCGCAGCAACACTAGACGAGGTTGGTTATTGGTCAATTGAATCTTGGGGTGGTGCAACGTTTGATTCATGTATTCGTTACTTGGGTGAAGATCCATGGGAACGTATTCGTGCCCTTAAAAAAGCTATGCCTAAGACCAAACAACAAATGTTGTTTCGTGGTCAAAATATACTAGGTTATCGCCATTATGCTGATGATGTAGTAGAAAAATTTGTAGAACGTGCTCATATCAATGGTATTGATGTTTTTCGAATTTTCGATGCCATGAACGATGTTAGAAACCTGCAAACTTCTATTAAAGCCGCTGTTAGAGTTGGGGCACATGCCCAAGGTACATTGAGTTATACCGAAAGCCCAGTGCATACACTTGAAGGCTGGTTGACTATGGCTAAGCAGCTTGAAGATATGGGCGCTCATTCACTTTGTATTAAAGATATGTCGGGTTTATTGAAGCCTTATGATGCAGCAGAGTTAATTAGTCGTCTTAAAGAAACGGTTTCTCTACCTATTGCTTTACATTGCCATGCAACAACAGGTTTGAGTGTTGCTACACAAATGAAAGCTATTGATAGCGATGTTGATGTTATCGATACCTCCATTTCTTCGATGAGTATGACTTACGGTCATTCGCCAACAGAAACAATTGCCGCTATTGTGGAAGGTAGTCCACGAGCATCTGGTCTAAACGTTGAGAAAATGGCTGAAGTTGCCGCATATTTTCGTGGCGTTAGAGAAAAGTATGCTGAATTTGAAGGTAGCTTAAAAGGTGTTGATGCCCGTATTTTAACAGCACAAGTTCCTGGTGGCATGTTAACTAATATGGAAAACCAGTTAAAAGAACAAGGCGCTGCAGACAAGTTCGATGAAGTATTAACTGAAATACCTAAAGTTCGTAAGGATTTAGGTTATATCCCACTCGTAACGCCAACGTCGCAAATTGTTGGTACACAAGCAGTACTTAACATCTTAACCGGTGAACGTTATAAGTCTATAACAAAAGAAACTGCAGGTGTATTGAAAGGTGAATACGGTGCAACCGCAGCTCCTGTTGATGCTGAACTACAAGCACGTGTTATAGATGGCAAAGAAGCTATCACCTGTCGTCCTGCTGATTTGCTCGACCCAGAAGTTGATAAACTTTCAGCAGAATTGCAAATTTTAGCAAAAGAAAAGAATATCAATCTAGCTGATGAAACTATTGATGATGTATTAACTTATGCATTATTCCCACAGATAGGTTTGAAGTTTTTAGAAAACCGTAACAACCCAAGTGCTTTTGAACCTATTCCAACAAAAGCAAGTGCAAAACCACAAAGTAGCTCAGCGTCAAATCCTGTGTGTTCTCCTGAAAGTTACGCAGTAAGTGTCGATGGCAAGGTTTATGATGTTGTCGTCGCTGCTGGAGGCTGTATTGAGGCTATTACGCACCCCGCTGGTGATGATGCCATGAAACAATCCGCATCTATCACTGCTGAAGAAACGTTAAATGCGCCATTAGCAGGTAACATCTTCAAAGTAATCGTTCAAGAGGGTGACCACGTAGAAGCTGGTGATGTAGTTATCATCATGGAAGCGATGAAAATGGAAACAGAAATTCGTGCAGTTTCGGCTGGCGAAATAGTATCTTTGTTCACCAGAGAGGGCGACTCAGTTGCCGTTGGTGATGCCTTACTTAGTTTTTCTTAGAGGCCAACATGGATTCTTTAAATACTTTATGGTTATCAACAGGCTTGGCGAATTTTGAACTAGGCCAAGTTGTGATGATGCTAGTTGGCTGTGGTTTACTTTATCTTGCCATTGCTCGTAACTTTGAACCTTTGTTATTATTACCTATGGGTTTTGGTGCGATTTTAACTAACATCCCTGTTGCTGGCTTTTCAGAAGTTGGCGGCTTGTTACATTATATCTACTATGCTGGTGTTGATACGGGAATTTTCCCACTCATTATCTTCATGGGTGTTGGTGCTATGACCGACTTTGGTGCTCTTATAGCTAATCCTAAAACACTATTTTTAGGTGCAGCGGCACAGTTTGGAATATTTGCTACATTATTTGGTGCTATAGCGTTAAATTATATTCCAGGTATAGAGTTTACGCTTAAAGATGCTTCTGCCATTGCAATTATTGGTGGCGCTGATGGTCCAACGGCTATTTTCCTTGCTTCAAAGTTAGCACCTGAATTACTTGGCGCTATTGCTGTCGCGGCATACTCGTATATGGCATTGGTTCCAATTATTCAACCGCCAATAATGAAAGCATTGACCACTGAAGAAGAACGTAAAATTGAAATGAAGCAGTTACGACCTGTAACTAAAATTGAGAAAATTGTTTTCCCAATTGGTGTGCTAGCCATGACTATTTTCTTTTTACCTTCCGCAACACCTTTAGTAGGGATGTTTTGTCTAGGTAACTTAATGCGAGAGTCTGGTGTTGTTGATCGTTTAAGTTCTACAGCACAAAATGAGCTTATCAACATTACCACTATCTTTTTAGGTTTAGGTGTTGGTTCAAAACTGAGTGCTGATGCTTTTTTAAATGTTGAAACCTTAGGCATTTTGGCTTTGGGCGCCGTAGCGTTCTCAATCGGTACCGCTTCAGGTGTGATTATGGCCAAGACGATGAATAAGTTTTCTAAAGACCCTATTAATCCATTAATTGGTGCGGCGGGAGTATCTGCAGTACCTATGGCTGCACGTGTTGCTAATAAAGTTGGTTTGCAAGCAAATCCACATAACTTCTTATTAATGCATGCAATGGGCCCTAACGTGGCTGGTGTGCTCGGTTCAGCCGTAGCTGCAGGTATTTTATTGGCCTTAGTGGGCGGTTAGCGTTTAACTGAATAAGTTGTACTGTTAAAAAACCGAGCTTAGCTCGGTTTTTTTATGCCTGTTTCCTGAAGTTTGAATAGCTTTATATAAACCTAAGAAGATTACTTACTGGTATATTGGTAGCCATCGTCATAAAATACAGTTAATAACAATTTAAGGATTACATAAGTTAATCATGAAACTACCTCTCATTATGCTTACCGCGTTAATCGCGCTTACTGCCTGTACAAGTTCTAGTACTGGTCGAAAACAAGTGATGTTATTTTCAGATGCAGAGCTTGATAAAATGGGTGCTGCTTCATTTGAAGACATGAAAAAGAAAACACCTATAAGCACAGATAAAGCGACTAATGACTTTGTGCAATGTGTTGCTAAATCGATAACTAAAAATGTCGCTAAATCGGTTCATCAAGGTGACTGGGAAGTTGTTGTGTTTGATTCCGCACAAGTGAATGCTTTTGCTTTACCTAGTGGTAAAATTGGCGTCTACACCGGTATTTTAAATGTGACTGAAAATCAAGATCAGTTGGGTGCGATTATTGGACATGAGGTTGGTCATGTTATTGAACATCACTCAAATGAGCGTTTATCAGCTAATAAACTGCAAAATATGGGGATGGGTGCTGCAACCGCCGCTGTTGGGCTATCAGACGTGGAAAATAAAGGCTTATGGATGGCAGGACTAGGTTTGGGACTGCAGTATGGCGTTATTATGCCTTATAGTCGTGCTCATGAAAGTGAGGCTGATATTGTTGGCCAAGATCTGATGGCGCGTTCTGGTTTCGAACCAAGCGCCAGTATTAAGCTTTGGCAAAATATGGCGAAATTAAGTAAGGGGGCTCCGGCAGAGTTTATGTCGACTCATCCGTCAAATAAAACGCGTATAAACCAGCTAACAGAACACTTACCTAGTGCGATGACTCTTTATAAAGCAGATAGCAGACCTAATTGTCAAAAACCTAAAGTAATCCCTTCGCCGAAGACGTAAGCCGTCATTTGTGTTATTTACAGCAATTAAAGTAAATTAACTTTAATTGCTGTAAATCCTTATGGCGTAAAGAGTGTAGAGTTATACCTTAAGGATTTAATTTGTGGTTAAGCCATGTTTCACCATCTTTATCAAAACATAGGCGGTCATGTAAACGATTAGCTCGACCTTGCCAAAACTCAATAGCATGAGGTTTTACTCGCCATCCTCCCCAAAACTCAGGATGAGGTACTTCACCTTCTGAAAACTTATCTTGATAATGGCTCATGCGCTCTTTGAGTTCATCATCGTATTTAAGTTTTTGACTTTGCTTTGATGCCCAAGCACCAACTTGACTACCTCTGTCTCTACTATGAAAGTAATCAGCAGATTCTTGTATAGATACTTTTTCTACCGTACCTTCAATACGAATTTGTCGTTGTAAGACATTCCAGTGAAACAATAAGGCTACTTTATTGTTTTCAGCTAGCTCATGGCTTTTACGGCTTTCGTAATTAGTAAAAAACACAAACCCCTCTTTATCATAATCTTTGAGTAGGACCATGCGAGAACTAGGTTGTCCGTCACTATTACAGCTACTGACAGACATAGCTTCCGGTAGCAATATCCCTGACTTATTTGCATCAGCAAACCATTGTTCAAATATTTGATCGGGCGTTGTGTTAGAAGAGAGTTCAGGAAGAGGTAAAGCGACGCCTTGACCAAAGGTAAACAGGCAACGCAGTTTTTCAAATAACGTCATAATATTTAAAGTTAATAGAAAATAAAAGTATGCAGTTATTCTATGCTTAAATGACGTTATTGCAAAGTTATATCAAGCTAATACCAAGATGAATTATAATTTGTTACAGCCTACCAATCCTCACTATCATCTAATAAGTCTTTAAGGCGTTTTTTCTCTCTCAATTCATCAATACGCTTGCGCGCTAATAGATTTTTTTGGGCTTGTTCTTGAGCATTCTTTTCAGCTAAAGACGTACCCTTTAGACTATTGTTGTCTGTACTTTCATCTGAACCGCTATCACTTGATTCGTCGGGAAAGTTATCATCAATATCGATTTCCATTTTCTCTACCTTTTTTACTAATTAATAAAATACTTCAAAGTATATTGTTTAACATAGGTAAGATAATGGCTATTTTCAATGCCTCTTTACAAAAAAATATCAAAAATATGATAAATAATTACTGACTAGTTTTTTTTTAATCTAAGTTGGTATAAAGCTTATACAAGTCGCTTATTCGCCCTTTATAGCGTGCTTAAATATAGACATGTTAGATAATATAAATTTCTCTATCTGGCCATGAAAAGTCATCTTGGGAGATCTATACCCAAACCACTTGGAAATCCAGGATTCAGTAAAGTGAGAAAGAGTTATATTCAAGGCATTGATTGAAAGTAATGGTTGTTCCATTATCGAAATTAATAACGCAGGAGATAACCCTTTATCGCTTTACCCTACGGGAGCTAAGCTAGAAAATCAGTGCTGCGTTGCAATACTTTATAAGGGAATAACCATTATATTCCTATCACGCCTTGCTCTGATACCCTAGCTTAGCTCTGAAACTGCATTTCCAAGTGGCTTGGGTATATAAGCAATAAAAAACCAGTGACAAGCACTGGTTTTAGTTTACATTATTCATGTACGATATTTGAAGCGATTACCAGCCTTCAACGCCTTTCATGTCAGGCAGCTGATGAGCAATACCTTTGTGACAATCAATACAGGTTTTTTCACCTGAAGCTAAAGCGGTAGAGTGTTGGTAAGATGCACGCTCACTTTGCTCGGTAAAGTCCATATAGTCGAAGTTATGACAGTTACGGCACTCTAAAGAGTCATTGGCTTTTAAACGTTCCCATTCATTTTGCGCTAAACGTTTGCGATGCACTAAAAACTTTTCTCGAGTATTAATGGTGCCAAAAATAGCACCCCAAACCTCTTTAGATGCTTTCATTTTACGCGCAATCTTGTCAGTCCAATTATGTGGAACATGACAATCAGGACAAGTAGCTCGAACGCCTGAACGGTTGGAAAAATGTATAGTCGTTTTTAACTCTTCATAAACATTATTTTCCATTTCATGACACGAAATACAAAACTTTTCCGTATTGGTTACTTCTAAAGCGGTGTTGAAACCACCCCAAAATATAATACCAGCGATGAATCCGCCTATAACCAAAACGCCTAAGCTGTAGTAGCCACTTGGTTTAGTTAGTGTTCTCCAACCAATCATTAATATGTTTTTCATGGCGCCTCCTAATGCTCTTTAGCGCTAGTGGTTTTTTGTTTCATCAAAGTATGCATATCAACAAAAGTATTTTCCACTAGTGGTTCAGCATCAAGTTGAGTGACATGACACTGATTACAAAAATAACGACGAGGGGATACTTCTGCTAAGAAGTTACCATCTCTGTCCATGTAATGTGTAACACTCACCATAGGTGCCTGTGATTTTTCCGTACGATGACGAGAATGACAAGACATACACTTGTTATTGTTTTTATTCACCTCATAACTACGCGTAGTATGTGGAATAATAGGTGGCTGCATAGGGTAGTTACGACCCTGTTTGATATCCTTGTTTATCACTTTAGGAATGATGTTAGGCTCTTTTTGCACATCAATAGGCGTTGCATCCCTTAGTGTTGCAACAGAGTTAACTGTTTCTTTATCTGCTGCATTAGCGTTTAGAGTGTACATAATTGGCGATACTGCTAGTACCAATAAACTGGCAATTGCTGCTAGGTTTAAATTTTTCATTGTAGACTCCTAAACTTTAACAATTTTAATAGCACACTTTTTATAATCTGTTTCTTTCGATAACGGATCGGTGGCATCTAAAGTGACTTTGTTAACTAAACGACTGGCATCAAACCAAGGCATATACACTAAACCAACAGGTGGCTTATTACGGCCTCTTGTTTCAACACGTGTTTGTACTTCACCACGTCGAGAAATAAGCTTCACTAAATCACCGCGGCGCATGTTACGTTTTTTTGCATCATCAGGGTGCATGTAAACTAATGCATCAGGCATCGCTTTATATAACTCAGGTACACGTTGTGTCATTGAACCTGAATGCCAATGTTCTAGTACACGACCGGTAGATAACCATAAGTCGTATTCTTCATCTGGAGACTCGGCTGCAGGCTCATAAGGTAGAGCGAAGATAACAGCTCTGCCATCAGGTTTTCCGTAGAAGTCCCAGTCACTACCAGGTTTACAATACGGATCAGAACCTTCTTTAAAGCGCCATTTAGTTTCTTTACCATTAACAACAGGCCAGCGTAAACCACGCTCTTTATGGTATCTGTCATATGGTGCTAAATCATGGGCATGACCACGACCAAAGCTGGCATATTCTTCAAATAAGCCTTTTTGGATATAGAAACCGAAATCACGAGACTCGTCATTTAAACGATCTTCAGGTATTTCCGACAGTGGGAACTTACCAACAGAGGCGTCTTTATAAAGCACATCAAATAACGTTTTACCACGAACTTCAGGCTTTTTAGCAATCAGCTCTTCTGGCCAAACATCTTCTACTTTAAAGCGTTTAGAGAATTCTACTAATTGCCACATATCTGATTTAGCACCTTCTGGAGCTTCAACCATTTGGTACCAAGATTGTGTACGACGCTCGGCATTACCATACATACCTTCTTTTTCTACCCACATTGCTGTTGGTAAAATTAAATCAGCTGCCTGTGCGGTAACTGTTGGATACGGGTCTGATACTACAATAAAGTTTTTCGGGTTACGGTAACCAGGGTAAGCTTCTTCATTGATGTTAGCGGCAGCTTGCATGTTGTTATTACACTGCACCCAGTAGAAGTTTAACTTACCGTCTTTAAGCATACGGTTTTGTAAAACGGCATGGTAACCAGGTTTTGCTGGAATAGTGCCTTCAGGCAAGTCCCAAATTTTCTCAGCAATAGCACGATGCTTAGGGTTTTTAACAACCATATCGGCAGGTAAACGATGTGAGAAAGTACCTACTTCACGAGCAGTACCACACGCGGAAGGTTGACCTGTTAATGAAAACGGGCTGTTACCAGGAGTTGAGATTTTACCTGTTAACAAGTGAATGTTATAAACTAGGTTATTGGCCCAAACACCACGAGTATGTTGGTTAAAGCCCATAGTCCAAAATGATGTTACTTTGATTTTTGGATCCGCATACATCTCAGCTAATTCTTTTAGCTTATGCTCAGGAACACCAGAAAGTTTTGATACGGATTCAGCCGTATATGTGCTAACAAATTTTGCGTATTCATCAAAATCAATTGGCGTAGAGCTGCCTTTAGTTTTACCGTTGTTTTTAGCTTTTTGTTCTAGCGGATGCTCAGGACGTAAACCGTAACCTATATCTGTTTCGCCTAATCTAAAGTTTGTATGTTTACTTACAAAGTCTTTGTTTACGCGACCAGTTTGAATAATATAGTTAGCAATGTAGTTTAAAATAGCTAAATCAGTTTGTGGCGTGAAGATCATGCCGTTATCGGCTAAATCGAAACTTCTGTGCTCAAAAGTAGATAATACAGCAACTTTTACATGGGGTGCACTTAAACGACGATCAGTTAAACGCGTCCATAAAATAGGATGCATTTCTGCCATGTTTGAGCCCCATAATACAAAGGCATCAGCAGCTTCTAAATCATCGTAACAGCCCATAGGCTCATCGATACCAAAGGTACGCATAAAGCCACCAACAGCAGACGCCATACAGTGACGAGCATTAGGATCAATATTGTTAGTACGAAAGCCTGCTTTCATCAATTTAACTGCAGCATAACCTTCTTGAACAGTCCATTGACCAGAGCCGAACATACCAAGTGCTTCTGGACCATCTTTCTTCAATGCATCATTAGCTTTTTCAGCCATTACATTGAAAGCTTGATCCCAAGAAATAGGAGTGAATTCACCTTCTTTATCGTATTTACCGTTGGTCATACGTAATAAAGGGGTGGTAAGTCTGTCTTTGCCGTACATGATTTTTGAAAGGAAATAACCTTTCACACAACTAAGACCTTTGTTCACAGGTGATTTTATATCGCCATGGGTAGCAACAACTTTGCCATCCATAACGCCTACATTAACACTACAGCCTGTACCACAAAAACGACAAGCAGCTTTATCCCACTTAAGTTTAGTAATATCGGAGCTGGTAATTAAGTTAGAGGCTACTGCAGGTACAGATACCCCAGCAACAGCAGCGGCTGCTGCAATCGCATTTGCTTTTATAAATTCGCGGCGATTAATTGTCATCGTGTCACCTTCCTTTTGCTTTTTGATTCGGTTTTAAACAGGGTTAATTTTATTCTTTATTCTTTTTTGATGGCTACTTCACTGTATTGTTCTTCAGCATTGTCATCACCACTCTCGTCTAAAACTTGGTGATAAACAGGTGATACATTAAGTATGCCTTTATGGACTCTTATAATATCTATTTTTTTGTCAAGATCTTTAAAGCCAGTACCTTCAACAGTGAAAACTATTTTACCTTCATCGCTGACTGCGTGAATTTCTGCACCTTCAACAGCAGTAATAACCGCTTTCACTTCATCGAGTTGTGCAAATATTGGCGAAGCAACTAGACTAGCTACGTGGTATTCAGGTGTTCTATGGTCTTTTTGTGTCATATATTTCTTAAATTATTTTTTAAACTGTTGTTTGGTCAAAGTTAAACGCTATTGCATCTTGTGGGCAACTTTTAATGCATGCGCCACATTGAGTACAATCAAGATCATTTAAACTGGGTTGTGGAATGCTTGAATTAAGGTAATTAAATTTTATTACGCTAGTTTCACATTCATCACGGCAACTTTGACAATAAATATTATTTTTAGCTAAACACTTATCACTAATTTCCAACGTTACCGGCCAAGCTTTTTTATTGTTTAAAGTATTTTCTTCAGTAAATACACCCGAAAAAAGCGGTTGTTCACAGCTCTCTATACACTTATTACAAAAGGTACATTCACCTAAACTGAAATCGATTTTTGGAAAGCCATCTTCATCTTTAACAATAATATTGCTCTCGCAACTGCTAATGCAATCTTGGCATTGAGTGCAGCCAGAGGTAAATACCGCTTCATTAATTACCCAAGGTAAGCGTAATTCGTGTTTAGTTTTTACACGTCCGCGAAAAAAGCGCCTTCTTGAAGGATCGGCTAAACGTTCGACTGTTTCAGTGTTGTTAGTAGACAAGATATTAAGCGCTTGGTGGACCAAAGAATATTTGACTGATCCAGACCGCAAAACCAAAACCGGCAACGATAATTACCGATAAGATAGGTGCTAAAAAAACAGCAAGAAAAATAAAGGTATTTCGCTCATGCTTTTTTTGTTGTTCAGGAGATGTTGCTTGGTTCATAATGCTCTCGAAAGTTTATGATTAAGGTAAGCTAAATTTGGGTTAACTTTAATCCCTTGCTAGGTCAAATAGTTTGATCTAGATCAGGTTTAGCAAATTAACCATAGTTAATTTATGGCCTTAAGCAGTATAGAGTTTAATCGCGCAAAAAAGCTAGGCGAAATTTTTTTTTTTTGCTTTAACATACTCGATAACTTGGATTTTATTCACTTACTTCTACTTCAGGGTTTTAAAAAAATATGGTGCAAGTACAAGATTTCCTATCCTGGTTTAACGATTATGTCAGGACAGCAGCAGCAAAAAATGAGCGACGCATGGTTGTTTTATCGGGTTGTGAGTCTTGGGCAATGTCTTTATTACACTCTATTGATGTGATTCACGCTGCTTTAAGCACAGAGACTAAACAAAATTTTCAAACTTTTTCTTCGCCAGTTCAATGTCTTGTTTATGGTGATAGCGCTATATTTCCTGCAAATGTACAGAAAAAACGCTACCGGGATAAGTTAGGAAGTGAAAGTGATTTTATTATTTTTGTCGATAGTGAGTTTACCATTGATGCATTTGCCGGCTTGTCGGGCACGCTAAAAGCTGGCGGAATATTATTTCTAGTTATACCATCGAGAGATGAGAAACTTGAACAAAGCCTGTTTTTTAAACGCTTTTATTCACTATTATCAAAGATGCCTAGTCATACCATCATAACGGAATCGCAAGCTTCGCTTTTACCTCTTCATTTTGATGTAGATAATCCGGTAAAGCTGTCGGCAACTTCGACTTACCCACATGGCTGTATTACCCAAGAGCAGTACAGTGCGGTTATCGCCATCAAAAAAGTACTTTCAGGTCAAAGAAAAAGGCCGCTAGTGTTAACGGCTGATCGTGGCCGGGGGAAGTCATCAGCATTGGCTATTGCCTGTGCTCAACTAATGAAAGCACATGAACACGATGAGTTTAATATTGTTATTACCGCTCCTGATACTCAAGCGCTGTCAGTTTTCTATCGGCAATTAAAGCAAAGCTTAAATAGCGTCGAGCAGCAAGGTAATACGATTATCTTTGGCAAGGTTAAGTTAACGTTTATGGCTGTTGACCAATTAATAAGGTCACCGATAAAACTTAATCTTCTTTTGGTCGATGAAGCTGCGGCAATTGCTGTTTATCTACTTGAACAATTACTTAGAAGTTATCATCGGATGGTTTTTTCTAGTACTGTTCATGGTTATGAAGGAGCTGGGCGAGGTTTTACTTTAAAGTTTCAAAAAGTACTTGATAGGTTATGCCCACAATGGGTGAATTTACATATTAATCAGCCGATCCGTTGGCGGGAAAATGATCCGCTTGAACAATTGGTCTTTGACGCTTGTTTGTTAAATGCAGAATTACCTACGTTGAAAACGACATTAGCACCTCTGCCGCCAACCTATGGCAAAGGTAGTTCTGTCGAGAAGGCCGAAGTCCTAAATAAATCAAATGAACCTGTATTCAAAGTTATATCTGCAAAAGAGCTGGTTGCTGATGAAGCATTATTAAAGCAAGTTTTTGCTGTTTTGGTAACAGCACACTACCAAACTAAGCCGAGTGATTTACAGCTACTACTAGATAACCCTCAAGTACAATTAACTTGCCTTTACTCTTCCAAAAATAATGATGCAGAAATGCTAGCTGTTGCTTTATTGATGAATGAAGGGAAGGGGAATAACGTGAGTGATGCAGATATTCGAGCAATAAAACATTCTGAACGTCGTTTACGTAATCATTTTTTACCGCAATCATTATTCAGCCATTGCGGTTTTGAACAAGCTTTTAATTATAAATATTTACGTATTATGCGCATTGCTGTTCACCCACAAATTCAGCAGCAAGGTATCGGTGCTCAATTTATTCACTACATAGAATTATTAGCAAAAGAGCAAGGTGTTGATTTTATTGGCGCTAGTTTTGGGGTTAATCCTGAGCTGCTTTCTTTCTGGCTTAACGCTGGATTTTCTACTGCTAGAATTGGTTTCACCAAGGACAAGGCTAGTGGAGAGCATTCTGCTTTATTAATTAAAGGACTTGGTGTAAAAAGCAAGCAAGAGCAGCAGAGTTTTAAGCGTAACTTTTATCAAAGTTTCGATTATTTACTGTTAGAAGAATATAGAGCACTTACGACGGAGCTTGTATTTTTGTTATTGAGACAAAACTCTAAAGGAGATGTAAGCGCTTTGTCTGAGCGAGATATTGCTAATGTTCAGGCATTTTCACGTGGTGAACGCTTATATAGTAGTTGTTGTTATAGTTTATATTTATGGCTTAAGCAGGATCTGTTGAGTGAAACTAAGTGCCACTCAACAGAAGTTTTACAGCAGTCTTTAGTGCTTGTTGCAAGATTGATTCAAAAGCATGATAGTGACTCTGTTTGCCAAGAATTTGGCTTAACAGGGAAGAAAATGCTGAACAATCATATTAAAAACTATGTACATTTAAGACTAAATACTGCAATTAACTGAGCTAAATAACTGAGCCAATAAATGAGGCCTAATAATGAGTTAACTGGCTTCTTTATTTACAGCATGCCATTGCCAATATCGTTGCATAGCAAGATATTCACAGCGCTTGTTACCACTAAAGTTTATGTCATCATGGTGCAACAACTTAGTTAGATAAAAGCTAATGGTTTTAGCTAAACCACTACTTGGGTTGTTGTTATAGGTGGTAAGTAACATAACCAGCCAGCTTTCCATATAAGTAAATTCATTTGAAGCAGTTAAGCACATAATATTTCTTCTCCATCGAGAGTGTCACTGCTTGTGCTACTTGCAAGTAAGTTATGCCAAATAACTGTTTTAGCATTGGCATTTAAACACTTGCAATCACCGCAATGTAATAAACCTGAATTGAGTAAATGAGAAAGTAGGCTGCTAGAAATCTCAACTTGTACTTTGTCAATTTTGTTAGTGGTAATAGTGGCCATATTTTCTCCCTTTGTTTTATTAAGCATAAACAAAGAACCAACCAGATGCAAATGATAATTATTATCATTTATTGTTTTTAGTAGAGTGATTGATAGTAATGTTATTTAGTATTACTGATTGCGATTCATCAATTCACTGTATATATACCGGCTATGATTCAAAGTGCAGGACTTTAGTGATAGCTAAAAACTATTTAGCTAAGGCATTTACTTCAGACACTAGTCGTTCCATTGTTCAAATGAATAACGCAACATAAATCACTTTTAAACCAATAAAAGAAGTGCTTGAGCAACACCACTACGTTGTTGCACTTTTTTGTCAGGACGCTTCATGGATGATGTTTTAGAGAATGCAGGAGCATATTCTCCTGAATAACCATTACTACAAAGGTGCGCCTTGTATTGAAATTGCTCAAGCACTCTGAAACCTGTATCTTGATTGATAACGGGTATATATGTTGAGTAAAAGGGAGCTAATATATGAATGCAGCAGTAAGCGTACAGTCACTTAGTAAGCAATATAAAGATGTCTGTGCAGTTGATAACGTGAGCTTCGACGTTCAACAGGGTCATTGTTTTGGTTTACTAGGACCTAATGGTGCTGGAAAAACGACGACTATTGAAATTATGGAAGGTATTATAAGTGCCTCTTCAGGACATGTGCTTTATCAAGGCCAGCATGTTGATAGTCAAATATCTCAGCAAATAGGCATTCAGTTTCAACATACCGCTTTACAAGATTTTTTAACCGTTAAAGAAACACTCAACTTATTTGCCTCTTTCTATCAAAATACTTTACCACAAGCACAATTAATTGAACTGTGTGATTTAAGTGAGTTTTTAGATAGGGACAATCGTTTATTATCGGGGGGGCAAAGGCAGCGATTATTACTCGCTTTAGCGTTAATAAATGACCCTCAAATTATCTTTCTTGATGAACCTACTACGGGCTTAGACCCTCATGCCCGTCGAAACTTTTGGCAGTTGATCAAAAATATTAAAGCACAGAATAAAACTGTTGTTTTGACAACCCACTATATGGATGAAGCAGAGCAGCTATGTGATGATATTGTCATCATGGATCTGGGGCGAATAATTGAAGCAGGAACCCCGCATGAATTGTTAGCTAAGCATTTTGAAGATGTTTTTATCTACCTACCTCAGGCACAAATTTCGAATGAATTGGTCAATGAACATAGCTGGAATAAATTAGCTGACCGTATTGAAATCACGAGTAAAAACGTTGAACAAACCTTATCCTTGTTAATGAGAAAAAATGTTTCCCTTGATGGCTTGCATGTTAAGTCGGCTAATCTTGATGATTTATTTTTGAAGCTTACAGGTCATTCGTTACAAGCATAACGAGCCCTGACCCTTATATTTTAGGAAATAATATGAATTTCAAACGTTTTTTTGCTGTTTTTAAAGCACGAAATATTGAATTTTTCCGTGATAAGTCATCACTCGGTTGGAATCTATTTTTTCCAATTCTATTACTGGTCGGTTTTTCCTTTATTTTTTCAGGTGATGGTCGCCCAGCCTATAAAATAGGCTTGCTGGTAGATCAAGGTCAATTACAACATGAAAATGCAGCGCAAACATCGCTTACTGAATTACGCTTTATTGATTTTATTAACTATAAAGATCTTGCGTTAGCAAAAGCAAAGCTTAGCCGTCACAGTCTCGATTTGTTAGTTGACTATGATGCTAAGCGTTATTGGGTGAATGAAGAATCATCCAAGAGTTATTTAGTTGAAAAAATATTCCTTGGTCAACAATCAGGATTTACTCGCCTACAAAGTAGTGGCAAGAACATTCGTTATGTTGATTGGGTGCTACCTGGAATACTGGGTATGAATATGATGTTCAGTTGCCTATTTGGTGTTGGTTATGTCATCGTACGTTATCGAAAAAACTCAGTATTAAAGCGTTTAAAAGCAACGCCACTGTCTGCTTTTGAATTTGTTTCTGCGCAATTATTATCACGGCTATTCATTGTTATGTTCATGTCAACGGTGGTTTATAGTGGCTGTAATATCTTTTTCGACTTTTTCATGCTGGGAAGCTATGTAGACCTTTTCATTATCGGCGCATTAGGCGCTTTTTGTTTAATTAGCCTAGGGCTACTGGTAGCAAGTCGTAGTAAAAGTGAAGAGCTTATTGGCGGCCTTTTAAATGTAACCTCTTGGCCTATGATGATGCTTTCAGGCGTGTGGTTTAGTTTAGAAGGAGCACCTGAGGGATTAAAAATATTAGCAGATTTTATGCCGCTTACTCACTTAGTTGCTGGCGCAAGAGCCGTTATTACTGAAGGTGCCACACTAAGTGATATTAGTTTTCATGTTAATATATTATTGCTGATGAGTAGTGTCTTTTTGGCATTAGGGGCTTATTTGTTTAGTTGGAATACTGAACGTTAAATAAAAATTGAAACGATGGTTTTGTGGTGTAGTATTAGTATTATAAACAGGCAAGTAGAGTAAAGTTTTGATAGCTTTACGACATTATTTGAGTTGGTGGTAATTGCATGGTCATACCAGTATACTTGCCTTGAGTACGTCGTTGTCACATAAATACAATGACATTTACCCCTTATTTTAAGAGACCTATTATGGCTGTAGTGATTAGTGGAACTGGGTTGTACACGCCAACCCAGAGCATCTCAAATGATGAATTAGTACACTGTTTTAACCAATACGTAGAGAAATTTAATCTTACTCATAGTCAGGAGATTGAAGCAGGCAAGATCGTCGCGCTATCTCCATCAGACAGTAGTTTTATTGAAAAAGCTTCGGGCATAAAAAGCCGTTATGTCATGGAGAAAGAAAGCATTTTAAATGTCGATATTATGTCGCCACGTTATACCGAACGTGATAATGACCAACTCTCCATGCAGGCCGAGATAGGTGTTGCAGCAGCTAAGGAAGCGATGTTAGCTGCCAATAAAACACCAGCCGATATTGATCTTATTATTGTTGCCTGTGCTTATACCCAGCGTTCGTATCCTGCTATGGCGATTGAAATACAGAATGCCCTTGGCTGTGGTGGTTGGGGGTTTGATATGTTGGTCGCTTGTTCGGCAGCAACGTTTGGCATTATCAATGCAGCAAATGCTATTCGTAGTGGCACAGCAAAAACAGTGTTGGTCATTAACCCTGAAATACTATCACCACAAATTAATTATCGAGATAGAGATAGTCATTTTATTTTTGGTGATGTAGCAACGGCATCAATTATCGAAGATGAAAGTACCGCTAATGCGGAGCATGTTTTTAAAATCATCAGTGAAAAACCAATGACCAGTTTTTCTAATAATATTCGTAGTAATATTGGTTATATGAATAACTGTAGTCCAGAAAACTCGGATAATGATGACAAATTCTTTATCCAGCAGGGACGAAAAGTGTTTAAAGAAGTTTTGCCTATGGTCTCTAATTTAATTACCAGTGAAATGGCAAAAATGGATATAGGGGCTGATGATATTAAGCGATTATATTTACACCAAGCTAATATCAATATGAATAATTTCATTGGTAAAAAAGTTCTTGGAAGAGAACCAAGCAGCGCTGAAGCGCCTATTATATTAGATGAATATGCAAACACGAGTTCAGCAGGTTGTATTATTGCTTTGCACAAAAATAAACAGGACCTAGCGACTGGAGACAAAAGTGTATTATGTTCTTTTGGTGCAGGATACTCAGCATGCTGTTTATTGTTGGAATATGTCTAAAGTAAAGCTCATGTAAAGTAGGCCTTATATAGAGTAGGAATTATGTCGCAATCTAGCCTTTGGCAACTACACACAGATACGGGAGATTTTGCAGAGCTATGCAATGCCCTTTATCAGCGTGAAATTAGTCTTATTGCCAAAGGCGACTTTTCAAGTGCGCAATCTGTACAAGCACGCTTAGAAAGTTTGTCATATTATATAACTCGTACAGCCCATGCTATGGTAACAGTTATCGCACAAGGGCACTCGCCACTGCTGCTAGATACTCATAATGCCAGTTGGTCAGCCAAACAAGGTAAACAAATACCTTTATCTGGACAAGAAACTGAGCAAGAATGTGCGAACATAATTAACTGGTACTTGCAAAAAGATATTTACGTCGGCCTTGTTGTTCCCGTGTTGTTAGCTGATCATATTATTATTGATTGCATTGATCGGATTGATCTTGATAAGCAGAGGATACGAACAAATGTCGGCGGTTGGTTTTCGTTAACCATTGATGAATTAATGCATAAAGGTCAAGAGACAAATAAGCGCCTGCTCAAACCCAATAAAAAAATAATGACCTCAGCTTGTACGGGGCACTGCTGGCAAGGCAATAATAAACAACTTCCTATTATCCCAACGTTGAGAGAATTGTTACTATCCTGCTCTATTAATTGGAAAAACTTCAAAAAACCGTTAGCTATTTAACTCTGCCCGTAGATAGGTATAATAACGGTAATAATCTCGTATTTGTCTATACACTTTATTTAGGTTGTCATGCGCGTATTCACAGCAATTTTGCTGATACTATTAGTATTACTTCAATACCGACTTTGGTTTGGTAAAAATAGTGTGCCTGATTATCTCGTTCTGAAAGAAAATGTTGTTCGCCAGCAAAGTGCCAATGAAAAATTACAACAACGCAACAAATTACTTTTTGCTGACACCGATGATTTAAAATTAGGACTTGAAGCGATTGAAGAACGTGCTCGAAATGAGTTAGGTATGATCAAAGAAAATGAAACATTCTTTCGTCTTATTCCTAAAGAAAATAGCACTCGTAACGTAAATAATTAGATGAAAGGCAAGGTAGCTTCTTAATGGCGTCAGCTCTAAAATTTATTGTTATTGTACCTGCTGCAGGCGTAGGTAAACGCATGCAGGCAAATTGTCCCAAACAATACCTTCGCATCAATAATGAAACAATTTTATCGCATACTGTGATGAGGTTGTTAAGTCACCCGTTAATCAGTCAAGTTATTGTTGCTTTAGGAACCGAGGATCAATACTTTGCGGAATCTGAACTAGCACATCATAAAGACATCATTCGTGTAAACGGAGGTACTGAACGAGTTAATTCAGTGCTCAATGGTTTAAAGGCTGTCGATAGCGATAAATACCCTTGGGTATTAGTACATGATGCGGCGCGCCCCTGTGTTAGCCATCAAGATATCGATAAGTTAATTACTCGATGCTTACGCAAAGATTACGGCGGAATATTAGCTACGCCTGTTAGAGACACCATGAAACGTGGCGTACTTATTAAAGACAGTGCTAAAGGTGATAATACTATTATCGAGAGCACCGTCGAGCGAGAGCAATTATGGCATGCTTTGACACCACAGATGTATAAGACTGATGAGTTAACACTTGCCATAGAGCAAGCTCTAGAAAATAGTTTAAAAATAACGGATGAAGCTTCAGCTATTGAACAGGCTAACTTACCTAGCTTATTAGTTTCAGCAAGTAGTGAAAATATAAAGATAACTCACCCTAATGATTTAGCACTAGCTGAATTTTATTTAAATAAGCAAGCAAGCGAATAATACCAATTAGATTGACTGCCCTGATCTTAATAGTGCAGTGAGTTAATGTGATTAGTATAACTAGATAAAAGGACAACAAAATGCGCATAGGTCATGGTTTTGATGTACATAAATTTGGTGGCAAAGGGCCTTTAGTGCTCGGTGGAGTAAAAATACCTTTTGAACAGGGATTTATCGCACACTCCGATGGCGACGTCGCGATTCATGCGCTTTGTGACGCCATTTTAGGGGCATTGTGTTTAGCTGATATTGGCAACCACTTTCCTGATACCGACGGACAATATGAAAATATCTCTAGCAGAATACTACTACGTCATGTTGTTTCGTTAATGACGGACAAAGGCTTTCAACTAGGCAATGCAGATATTACGATTGTAGCTCAAGCCCCCAAGATGGCACCTCATTTAGTAGCGATGCGTACTTGTTTAAGTGAAGACTTAAAAACAACAATTGAGCAAGTGAATGTGAAAGCCACCACGACAGAAAAACTAGGGTATACCGGGCGAAAAGAAGGTATTTCAGTGCATGCTGTGGTTTTATTAATTGCAATTGAGCATCCTTTACCACTTATCGAAGAAATACAAAATATTTAGTTGGGCTTATCGCCTTTTATCGCTAACACATACAGAATTATAAGAAGATAGATGACATGTTAATTGAACAAGCCTACTTACATGGAAAACCAGAATCGAGTGGTTTATTACGTAGTCAAATAAGTGATTTTCAAGTGTTTGAAGAATTGCCCTTTTTACCCTGTGGTGAAGGGGAACATTTATTTGTTCATATTCGAAAAACCGGGGCAAATACCCTCTTTGTTGCTCGAGAACTAGCAAAGTACTTTGAAGTAAAAGAACAGCTTGTTTCTTATGCTGGTTTGAAAGATCGCTTTGCGGTCACCGAGCAGTGGTTTGGTATACACGTTCCAGGTAAGCAAGAATATAATTTAGATGACTTGAATATTGAAGGTGTCGAGGTTCTTTCTTATAAGCGACATAATAAAAAATTACGCACAGGTGCATTAACTGGTAATCGATTTGAGCTCATTTTACGTGAAGTGACCGCTATCAAAGCGTTTACTGAACGCTGGCAAAAAATTGTTGAACAGGGTGTCCCTAATTATTTCGGCGAGCAGCGTTTTGGTATTGGCGGTGGCAATATAGAACGTGCTTTATCATTATTCTCAGGGCAGAAAGTAAAAGATAAGAAAAAGCGTGGTATGTATCTATCGGCAGCCCGGTCACATATTTTTAATTCAGTGCTTAATGAACGAATTCAACAGCAATGTTTTGATAAAGTAGCTGTCGGCGATGTGTTAATGCTAGCGGGCACACAATCAGTATTTCATCTGGATGAAGTAGATAGCGCTATTCAACAACGTTTTACTGATAAAGATGTGGATATAACCGCACCTATGTGGGGCGCTGGTGAACTGATGACTAGCAATGCACCACAGGTATTAGAACAAGAAGTAGCGACAAAGAATTTAGAATTTTGTGAAGGGCTACCACGTTTTGGTTTAAAGCAAGAACGCCGTCGCATTCGCTTAACGGTTAGCGATACCGATATTGAATTGTTATCAGCGGAAGAATACTCAGCACAAGAAGAGAGTAATGCAGTGAAAATTAGTTTCTTTTTACCTGCGGGGTGTTACGCCACGACGGTTTTACGTGAGTTATTGAACTACCAAGATATGACAACGCGCATTGATAAAAGAGAAACAGCTGTTAACTCAAATCAGCAGGATTCGGCATAAATTATGGATGAACAAAACTTAACGAGTAAAATGAAAATATTATTGAGCAATGATGATGGCGTGCATGCATTAGGTATTAAAGTGCTTTTTGATGAACTCGTTAAACATTTTTCGGTAAACGTAGTCGCCCCAGATCGAAATTGCAGTGGTGCTAGTAACTCATTAACATTGCTTAATCCTTTACGGGCAGAGCATTTGGATAATGGTTTTATCTCGGTAAACGGTACACCAACAGATTCAGTGCACTTAGGCAGTAGCCAGCTTTTTACTGATTGTGACTTAGTGGTTGCAGGTATAAATAAAGGCGCGAATTTAGGTGATGATACTCTCTATTCAGGCACTGTGGCAGCGGCAACTGAAGGACGTCATATGGGTATGCCTGCAGTTGCAGTATCCTTGGCGGGAAATAATGAGCAACATTATCAAACGGCAGCGATTGTCACTGCAAAAATAATCAAACGTCTACGTACTCATCCATTACCAGCAGATCAAATTTTAAATATTAATGTCCCTGATATTCCATTAGCTGAGCTAAAAGGGATAAAAGTCACACGCTTAGGTCACCGTCACCAAGCTGAACGTATGCAAAAAATGCAAGATCCATGGCAGCGTGATATTTATTGGTATGGCGTGCTAGGACAGGAACTCGATGGAGGAGAAGGAACCGATTTCCATGCTATTGCCAATGGATATGCGTCGGTAACACCACTAACCGTTGATATGACTGCTCATCGTAGTATAGAAAATATTAAAAGTTGGCTTACAGCGCTTAACTTATCAGATTAAATCGGATGTATTCTTATGATGTCTAGTCGCATAGGCGGAAAATCAAAGCGCAGTGGAGAGTTATTGGCGCAAAAATTACAGAGTGAAGGTATTAGTAATCCTGCTGTTCTAAAGGCTATAGCTCATTCTCCTAGGCATATATTTGTGCCTGAAATTTTGGCACATAAAGCTTATGACAATACTGCCTTGCCCATTGGGCAAGGGCAGACTATTTCACAGCCTTACATTGTGGCTAAGATGTCTGAGTTACTATTAGCAGATGGCCGGCCGCAAAATATATTAGAAATAGGTACTGGTTCTGGTTATCAAACCGCTATTTTAGCTCAGCTAACAGATAAGGTCTTTTCGGTTGAGCGAATCAAAGCGTTACAGTGGCAAGCAAAGCGCTGTTTACGCGCAATGGATTTACACAATGTAGCAATGAAGCATGGTGATGGTTGGCAGGGCTGGCGAAGCAAAGGACCCTTTGACGCCATCATAGTTACTGCGGCACCTTCGAGTGTACCACCCGCCTTATTAGATCAGTTAGCAGATGGTGGGCGTTTAGTTATCCCCGTTGGAGAGCAAACTCAAATTTTAAAAATTATCACCCGAGAAGGTGATGTTTATAACGAACAGCAAGTTGAAGCTGTGCGTTTTGTACCTTTAGTACCCGGAGATTTATTGTAGTGAAAGTTTTTTCAAGTCTTTACCAGTGGACTTTACGCTGGGCAGAACATCAGTTTGCCCCGCGTTTCTTAGTAGCACTTACCTTTGCTGAGTCCATATTTTTCCCTATCCCACCTGATGTATTACTTGCGCCTATGGTGTTAGCAAAACCACAAAAGGCATGGTATTTTGCAGGAATAACCACCATTGCTTCAATTCTAGGAGGCTCAGTTGGTTATTGGCTTGGTTACTTAATGTTTGAACCGTGGATCCAGCCACTTATTTCTAACTTTGGTTATCAAGCGCGATTTGATATCGCTATTGGTTGGTTTAATGAGTGGGGTGTATGGGTAGTATTTATTGCTGGATTTTCACCAATACCTTACAAATTGTTTACTGTCAGTGCGGGATTTTTGCATATGGCTTTCTTACCATTTTTTATTGCTTCTGCTATAGGTCGAGGTTTACGTTTTTTCCTAGTGGCGGGCCTAATTAAGTGGGGCGGTAGTGCCATGGAACAAAAGATAAAGCAGTGGGTTGATGTTTTAGGCTGGGGAATTGTTGGCGCCATCGTTGTTGGTTATTTCGTTTTACGCTAAGGTGAATTGATATTCATTTTATGAGCATAAGTATTGAATTGGTTGTATGGAAAATACAGTGGATATTCCTGTAGTGGATTTCCTATGAGTTTTTTTCGACTAGCTAAATACTTATTTACTTACGTTATTTTTGCGATCACTCTTTTCTCTTGTAGTAGCCGCAATACACCTGCACCTGTATCAAATATTGTGCTAGGAGAACGTAATCAAGACTCTATTAGGACTTCGCAATATCTTGTTAAAAAAGGAGAAACTCTCTATTCGATTGCATGGCGTGCGAACTCAGACGTTAGAAAAATTGCTCGGATAAATAAAATCTCCTCGCCGTATCGAATATATCCAGGACAAAAAATATTTTTAGTTGAATCTAAGGTTAAAAAAACAGCGGAAGTAAGTAAACACAAGGTATCACATAAAAATTCGACTAAAAGCTCTACCGCTAATAAAAAAAACGGCTCAAAAAATACACTTGCATCTACTAAAAAGCAGGCGTATGGTGAAAATGTAAGCACTCTAAAATCATACCAAAACAGCACTTTAGCATCGGAAAAGTTTTCACAAAAAATTAGTCGATGGCAATGGCCGGTTAAGGGCAAAGTTGTAGAGTATTTTTCAAATAGTGCACAGGGTAATAAAGGCATAGATATTACAGGCCGTCGCGGAACAAAAATTAAAGCGTCGACGACAGGTAAAGTGGTATACGCAGGTAATGCCCTTAGGGGCTACGGTAAACTCATTATTATAAAACATAACGATGACTACTTAAGTGCATATGCCCATAATGATCGTATTCTCGTTAAAGAGCAGCAGATCATAAATATCGGTGATGTTATTGCCACCATGGGTGACACTGATGCCAACAAAGTAATGCTTCATTTTGAGATACGCTTTCGAGGGAAATCAGTTAATCCTTTAAAATATTTACCAAAAAAATAATAATTGTCGTAAATAAGAAACCATAAAATAAATACTAAAAAATCGGAGTTGTCGTGAATATTTAAAAATTAAAATTAAGCTTTGCAAATTTGGGAGAAATAGCATGGTCAAATTAAAAGAACAAAAAAAAACTATTGAATCGAAGGAAGATGCACCGTCAAACCTAGACGCTACACAGATTTATTTAAGTGAAATAGGTTTTTCACCGCTATTAACCGCTGAAGAAGAAGTTTACTTCTCACGTCTAGCCCTCAAAGGGGACGAACCATCAAGAAAACGGATGATAGAGAGTAATCTACGTTTAGTTGTGAAAATAGCCCGACGTTATAATAATCGCGGACTACCTTTACTTGATTTAATTGAAGAAGGAAACTTAGGCTTAATTAGAGCCGTTGAAAAATTTGACCCTGAGCGAGGCTTCCGCTTTTCAACTTATGCTACGTGGTGGATACGCCAAACCATTGAACGGGCAATAATGAACCAAACCCGTACTATTCGATTACCTATTCATGTTGTTAAAGAACTTAATATTTATTTACGTGCTTCTCGTGAACTAATTCAAAAACTCGATCACGAACCTACCGCCGAAGATATCGCACAGCACCTAGATAGACCTGTTGCCGACGTTAATAAAATGTTGCGATTAAACGAGCGTATTGCCTCTGTAGATACCCCTTTTGCAGGAGAATCAGATAAAGCTTTATTAGATGTTATAGCTGATGAAAAAAGTACCGGCCCTGAAAGTGATTTACAGTCAGAAGATATGAGTAATAATATTATTCATTGGTTAAATGAGCTTAATACCAAACAAAGGGAAGTGTTGGCTAGACGTTTTGGTTTACTTGGATATGAAGCATCAACGCTAGAAAATGTTGGCCGTGAGATTGGTTTAACACGTGAACGCGTTCGTCAAATCCAAGTTGAAGCATTAAAACGTTTACGTGACATTTTATCCCAACAAAACTTGTCAATAGAGGCTATTTTTCAAGCCTAAATTTAGATTATCTTACGATGATAAATAGGTAATTATTGTCATGAATGATTACATGTTAAAAGCAGCAATTAAGGGCTGCTTTTTTTATGTCTAAAATTCACATTTAAAATTAGTTTATACGTAATGATTAAAAATATTTGCAGGTGTATTGAGAAATCTATTGTGAGGTCCAACTAATGTTCTCCTGTTCCACCAAGGTCTTATTTACAAAACGAAATAATTAACTATAGCTGCGCAAAATAGACATTTATTGACGTAAATAGTAATGAAAAATTTAAAATGCCCGTAGAATAAAAAGGTCTTTTTGTGGTAATATCGCGCCAGAAAATTTTAACTTAGAGCCAGTGGGTCTTTTTCTTTAGCGGTAACGCTAAAATTAATTCTTCACTGAAATACACTGAAATTGGTGACTTAATTTTTATCTAATTGATATTTAGGCTTTTTATGCTGTGATATTCATTAGATAAACTAATGAACTGATTTTTATACTCCCATCAAAAGTAGTGCAAGTGTTTATGATTACAATAAAAAAAGGCTTGGATGTTCCTGTAAAAGGCGCTCCGCAGCAGGTAATCCATGATGGTCCGTCCATCAAAACCGTTGCAACACTCGGTGAAGAGTTTGTGGGTATGCGTCCAACCATGTTTGTTAAAGTGGGTGACCGCGTAAAAAAAGGTCAGGTGATTTTTGAAGATAAAAAAAATCCTGGCGTTATATTCACAGCTCAAGCTGCCGGTGTTGTAAAAGAAATTAACCGCGGTGAAAAACGTGTTTTACAATCAGTTGTTATCGATGTCGATGGCTACGATCAAGAAACGTTTACCGTTTATCCAGCAACTGAATTCGCTTCTCTAGCACGTGAAAACGTTGTTAAGAACTTAGTCGATTCAGGTTTATGGACAGCATTAAGAACGCGTCCATTTAGCAAAGTACCTGCTATTGATAGTGAACCTTCTGCGATTTTTGTTAGTGCGATGGATACCAATCCATTGGCGGCGAATCCAGAAATCGTTATCGGTGAGCAAAGTGAAGCGTTTAAAAATGGTTTAACCATTTTATCTCGTTTAACAAGTGGTGAAGTATTTGTTAGCAAAGCGCCAGGGGCAAATATCCCTGTAGATAGCAATGCAACAGTAACTGAATTTGCTGGTAAGCATCCTGCAGGCCTTGTAGGTACGCATATTCACTTCTTAAAATCTGCAAGTGCTGAAAGATTTGTTTGGCATGTTGGTTATCAAGATGTTATCGCGATTGCTAAATTGTTCACTACAGGTGAAATCGATAATACTCGTGTTATTTCACTTGCCGGTCCTGCCGCCACAAACCCACGTTTAGTACGTACGGTTTTAGGTGCTAGCACTGCTGAATTATCAGCAGGCGAAACCGCTGAAGGTGAATTACGTGTTGTTTCTGGCTCACTATTAATGGGTGCAACAGCCAGCGCTGTTCACGGTTATTTAGGTCGTTATAACGTACAAGTATCATTAATTCTTGAAGGTCGTGAAAAAGAATTTATCGGTTACATGTACCCAGGTCCTAATAAGTTCTCAGTAACTCGTGCTTATATGTCGCACTTTTTCTCGAGTAAGTTATTTAGTATGACTACTACGACTAACGGTAGCTCACGTGCCATGGTGCCAATTGGTAACTTTGAACGTGTTATGCCATTAGATATTTTACCTACCTTGTTTTTACGCGATATTTGTTCTGGTGATACCGACGGCGCGCAACAACTAGGTGCCTTAGAGCTAGACGAAGAAGATTTAGCACTGTGTACATTTGTTTGTCCCGGCAAAACAGATTACGGTGTAATTCTTCGTGATTGCCTAACCACAATCGAAAAGGAAGGTTAGTCATGGGCTTGAAAAAGTTTATTGAAGATATTGAGCCGCACTTTGAAAAAGGCGGCAAACAAGAAAAGTGGTTTGCACTTTATGAAGCTGTAGCTACGGGGTTATTTACTCCAGGTATGGTTAATAAAGGTAAAACACACGTTCGTGACAGCATTGATTTAAAACGAATCATGATCACAGTATGGCTTGCGGTTTTCCCAGCCATGTTCTTTGGTATGTATAACATTGGTTTCCAAGCTGTCGATGCTTTGGCTGCTGGTTACGCTTTACCACAATCTTGGCAGGTTGATTTATTCAGCTTATTAGGTGGTTCATTAACTGCTGGCTCTGGCACATTCGATATGATGTTCTACGGTGCCATGTTCTTCCTACCTATATATGCCGTTACCTTTATTGTTGGTGGCTTCTGGGAAGTATTATTTGCGGCAGTACGTGGGCATGAAGTGAATGAAGGTTTCTTCGTTTCTTCTATCTTATTCGCACTTATTTTACCGGCTAGTATTCCTTTATGGCAAGTTGCCATCGGTATTACTTTTGGTATCGTTATCGCGAAAGAAATTTTTGGTGGTACAGGTAAAAACTTCTTAAACCCAGCATTAGCGGGTCGTGCGTTTTTATTCTTTGCTTATCCAAGCCAAATTTCAGGTGATGCTGTATGGGTTGCTGCTGATGGTTTCTCTGGCGCAACTATGCTTAGCTCTGCTAGCCAAGGTCTTGTTGATTACTCGGTAAATGCTGATTGGTGGAACGCTTTCTGGGGCTTTATTCCTGGTTCAGTAGGTGAAGTTTCTACTTTTGCTATTTTATTGGGTGGTGCTTACATCCTTTATAAAGGTATTGCTTCTTGGCGCATCGTTTTAGGTGTGTTTGGCGGTATGGTTATTACCTCATTATTATTCAATGCTATTGGCAGTGATACTAATGCTATGTTTGCTATGCCTTGGCATTGGCACTTAGTTATTGGTGGTTTTGCTTTTGGTATGATGTTTATGGCAACTGACCCTGTTTCTGCTTCGTTTACCAATACAGGTAAATACTGGTTTGGCGCTTTAGTTGGCGTGATGGTGGTATTGGTTCGTGTTGTTAACCCGGCATTCCCAGAAGGTATGATGTTAGCTATTTTATTCGCTAACTTGTTCGCACCATTGTTTGACTACTTTGTAGTACAAGGCAATATCAAACGGAGGCTTGCACGTAATGTCTAGTAATAAAGAAACATTTGGCAGAACCCTAGGTTTTGTTTTAGTTATCTGTTTAGTGTGTGCAGCCTTGGTATCTATTGCCGCGGTTGGACTAAAACCACTACAACAAGCTAACAAATTGCTTGATAAGCAAACTAAAATTCTTGAAGCATCAGGCTTATTAGCTGATGCAGGTAAAGATATTGTTGGTACTTATAACAAACGCGTTGAAGCTAAAATGATTGACCTAAAAACAGGTACAATTATTGAAGGTGATGTTAATACGTTTGATGAGCGTTCAGACTCTCGTGATTCAGCAAAAAGCACTAAGCCAGCTAATGATATAGCAGGTCTTAGCCGTCGAGCTGATCGCGCAGTTGTTTATTTGGTTAAATCTGAACAAGGTCAATTAGATACTATTGTATTACCTATTGTAGGTAGTGGTTTATGGGATCTTATGTATGGTTTTGTAGGTTTAGCACCAGATCTTAATACCGTTAAAAGCGTTGTTTACTCTGATCTTAAGGAAACTCCAGGATTAGGCGCAGAAGTGCTTAACCCTAAATGGAAAGCCTTATGGCCAGGTAAAAAAATGTATAACGAGCAAGGCACTATCGCGATTCAAATCGTTAAAGGTGGCGCTAAGAAAGGTGATGTACACGGTGTTGATGCATTATCTGGTGCTACATTGACCAGTAATGGTGTTGAACGTACCTTGCATTTTTGGTTGGGTGATGAAGGCTATGGTCCTTTTATTGCTAAATTCCGTAATGGAGGATTGAACTAATGTCTTCAGATACTAAAAAAGTCCTCTTCGGACCTGTTGTTGATAACAACCCAATTGCTTTACAAGTTTTAGGTGTTTGTTCTGCGCTTGCAGTAACAAGCTCAATGGCAAATGCGTTAGTTATGAGCGTTGCCGTAATGCTAGTAACAGCATTCTCAAACTTGTTTATTTCGATTATTCGTAATCAAATACCATCAAGTGTACGTATTATTGTGCAAATGGCGATTATTGCTTCACTAGTAATTGTTGTTGACCAAGTGCTAAAAGCTTTCTCTTACCAATTATCGAAAGAATTATCGGTTTATATTGGTTTGATTATTACTAACTGTATCGTTATGGGTCGTGCTGAAGCTTTTGCTATGAAAGAAAAGCCTGGCGTTAGCTTCTTAGATGGTCTTGGTAATGGTTTAGGTTATGGTGCAGTCTTAATGGTTGTTGCTTTCTTCCGTGAATTATTTGGTTTTGGTACCTTATTCGGTGCTGAAGTTCTACCTTTGATCCAAAATGGTGGCTGGTACCAAGGTAATGGTCTATTAGTCTTACCTTTTAGTTCATTCTTCATCATTGGTTTAATTATCTGGGCTGTCCGCCAGTGGAAACCAGAACAAGTTGAGAAGGATTAATCATGGAACATTATTTAAGCATATTTGTTAAAACCATATTTATTGAGAATATGGCGTTAAGCTTCTTCTTAGGTATGTGTACTTTCTTAGCGGTATCAAAGAAAGTTAGCACAGCGATTGGCTTAGGTGTTGCGGTTGTTGTAGTGCTTGGTTTAGCGGTTCCTGCTAACCAAATTATCTACCAAGCAATTTTAGCACCGGGTGCACTTGACAGCTTAATGGGGATTACTGATCCGAAAGAATCAATTGACCTTAGCTTTTTGTCATTTATTACCTTTATCGGGGTCATTGCTGCTTTAGTACAAATTTTAGAAATGCTTTTAGATAAGTATTTCCCTGCTTTGTATCAAGCGCTTGGCATCTTCTTACCTTTAATCACGGTTAACTGTGCCATTTTTGGTGCAGTATCATTTATGGTTGCGAAAAACCTTACTCTTGGCGAAAGTGTCGTTTACGGCGTTGGTTCAGGTATAGGTTGGATGTTAGCAATTGTTTTGATGGCTGGTTTGCGCGAAAAGATGAAATATTCCGATGTGCCAAATGGTTTGAAAGGTTTAGGTATTACATTTATTACTGCTGGATTGATGGCTTTTGGCTTTCTTTCTTTCGGTGGTATTTCGTTATAAATTTGGTCGGTGTAATGCAAATTTTGTGTGTTACACCCTTAGAGAAGTTTAAGGAATAGTCGATGGAAATTATTCTCGGCGTATCGATGTTTACCGCGATAATTACTGCCTTAGTCTTAGTGATTTTATTTGCTAAATCTAAGTTAGTATCAAGTGGTGAAGTAACGATCAGTATAAATGGCGACCCGGCAAAAGCTGTGAAAACGGCTGCAGGCGGAAAATTATTAGGTGCTCTAGCTGATCAAGGGATTTTTATTCCTTCAGCATGTGGCGGCGGCGGTACTTGTGGCCAATGTCGTGTTGAAGTGCATTCAGGTGGTGGTGATATTCTTCCTACGGAAGAAGGTCACATCAATAAACGTGAAGCCAAAACTGGCTGTCGTTTAGCGTGTCAAGTTGCTGTTAAACAAGACATGGAAATTGAAGTTGAAGATGAAATCTTCGGTGTTCAACAATGGGAATGTGAAGTTATCTCAAACGATAACAAAGCAACGTTCATTAAAGAGCTTAAGCTACAAATTCCAAATGGTGAATCAGTACCGTTTAAAGCGGGTGGTTACATTCAAATTGAAGCACCAGCACATCATGTTAAATACAGTGATTTTGATATTGATGAACAGTATCGTGGTGATTGGAAACATTTTGGTTTCTTCGATGTAGAGTCAAAAGTAGACACAGATACATTACGTGCTTACTCAATGGCTAACTACCCAGAAGAAGCAGGCATTATCATGCTTAACGTGCGTATTGCTACACCTCCTCCTGGGCGTCTACATTTACCAGCAGGTAAAATGTCATCGTTTATTTTCAGTCTTAAGGCTGGTGATAAAGTAACTATTTCTGGTCCATTTGGTGAGTTCTTCGCTAAAGAAACCGATAATGAAATGGTCTTTATCGGTGGTGGTGCTGGTATGGCGCCAATGCGTTCTCATATCTTTGACCAACTTAAGCGTTTAGAATCTAAACGTAAGATGAGTTTCTGGTATGGTGCCCGTTCTAAGCGCGAAATGTTCTATGAAGATGATTATAACGGCCTAGCGGCTGATAATGATAACTTCCAATGGCATGTTGCTTTATCTGATCCACAACCTGAAGATAACTGGGATGGCTTAACTGGTTTTATCCATAATGTTCTTTTTGAAGAATATTTGAAAGACCATGAAGCACCAGAAGATTGTGAATACTACATGTGTGGTCCACCAATGATGAATGCTGCTGTTATCGGTATGCTTAAAGATCTTGGTGTTGAAGATGAAAACATTATGTTGGATGACTTCGGTGGTTAATATTTTACTTTAAGCTTGCCTAGCAGCACTATTTCATCGTTGGATGTACTCACCTATAGTCATAGGCTCCGTGCATCCGCCTTGAATTAGCACTGCTATTCGACGCTTAAGCTTAAAATATACTATTGATGGACATTTAAAATAAAGACGACTTCGGTCGTCTTTTTATTTTAAGAAAAAGGTTGTTTATATCGCTATATTTTTGGAAAAGAATATAGCGATATATATAATAATTTGGAATAAATATGAATACACTTAAACTACTGTTGTTGACCACTTTGGTGTTAACGCTGTCTGCTTGCTTCCCGAGCAACCCTTCAAAAAATACTGAGATATTGCTGCAAGGGCATACCATGGGGACTACGTATAATATTAAAGTAGTCGCGACAAAAGAACAGTTGATAGAGCTTAAGTTACAACAGCAAATTGATGCAGCGCTGGAACAAGTTAATCAAGAAATGTCTACTTATATTCCTGATTCTGAGTTATCGAAATTTAACCAATCCACATCAACTGCAGCTATCGAAGTTTCACCAGGTTTTGCTCGTGTTCTTAAAGAATCTATTCGTCTTGGTCAATTAAGTGAAGGTAAGCTTGATGTTACTGTCGGACCCTTAGTTAACTTGTGGGGCTTTGGCCCAGAACAGCGTCCTGAAACTGTTCCTAGCGATGAGATATTAGCGGCGACTAAAAAGCGTATCGGTCTACAAAACATAGCGCTAGAGGGTAATCTTCTCTCTAAAAAAATACCAGACTTGTATATTGATTTATCTACTATCGCTAAAGGCTATGGCGTCGATGTTGTTGCCGAGCTAATTGAAAGTAATGGATTTACTCACTACTTAGTTGAAATTGGCGGAGAAATGCGATTAAGGGGCTTTAAACACACAGGTGAACTGTGGGCTATTGCAATAGAAAGACCTATTCTTGATCAAAGTGGTGAAGAGCGTGCAGTACATCAAGTCGTTATTCCCAAAGACAATGCGGTAGCTACCTCTGGTGATTACCGTAATTATTTTGAAGCGGATGGCAGACGTTTTTCACATATCATTGATCCAGAAACGGGCAAACCTATCGATCATAACTTAGTATCCGTAACCGTGATTCATCCTTCGTCTATGACGGCTGATGGCTTATCAACTACCTTGATGGTAATGGGCATGGAAAAGGGAATGGCTTTTGCTAGCGAAAATAACTTGGCAGCATTATTTATTTCTAAGACTGAAAATGGCTTTGACGAACGATTTACGGTAAAATTCAAACAGTATTTGAAATAACACCTGTTCGTGTAACACCATTTGTTGAACACATAGCGACGGCTTCTTATCTTAACAAAAGGGCCGTGGATGATATTTATTACAATGACTCTTGTCCTGAGCATTGGCTGTTTATAATTGAGAGCATAGCATTATGATGATTTTCCTTATTTCTTTTGGTTTTTTCCTTATTGTAGGTGCAGCCATGGCAGTAGGTTATATTTTCCAAAACAAAACACTAGCAGGTAGTTGTGGCGGTTTAGCGAGCGTTGGCATTGATAAAGAATGTAACTGCGACAACCCGTGTGAAAAGCGACAAGAGCGTGAGAAGAAAGCGGCACTTGAACACAACCTTCTAAATAGAATCGATGTAGAAAATTTATAGCAGCTGGCTAAGTTGCCAACGTGAGTGGTGACTTTTAACCCGTCTAATATTAGTAATAGAGGTAGGGCTTTACTGTTAAAACTCTACCAATAAAAAAGGATAATGAATTTACTTCATTATCCTTTTTTATTACATGTTATATCTTGTCATAAAGTTAGTTAATAAAGCGTTTTATTTTAATGACAATACCTTCGGCATCTAACTCTAATTCATGATGCATTTCTTCTTGAGTGCCATGTTTAACAAAATGGTCAGTAACACCAATATTTAGAATAGTAACTGGTTTACCTTGGGCAAGTAGATATTCATTTACGCCTGAGCCAGCACCGCCAGCTATAGCATTATCTTCAACCGTTACCAGGCAGTCATGTTTGGCATTTAACGTATCAATAAGTGTTTCATCAAGTGGTTTAACAAAGCGCATATCTACTAGCGTTGCATTAAGTTCTAAAGCCGCTTTTTTTGCTTCACCTAGCATAGAGCCAAAACTTAATATGGCTATGCTTTTGTTTGTTTGCTCTTGGCTTTCTATAACTGTGGTTGTAAGGATGGTCACACCTTTACCTAGTTCAATGGTTTCATCAACACTAGGGAGTATTTCGCCGGTACCATTGCCACGAGGGTAGCGAACAATGCTAGGGCCATCTAACTTGTAACCAGTGTTTAACATTAACTGACATTCTCGTTCATTAGACGGTGCCATGATAACGGTATTAGGGATACAACGTAAAAAGCTTAAGTCGAAAACGCCTTGATGGGTAGCCCCATCAGCGCCTACTATACCCGCACGGTCAACAGCAAACATGACAGGTAAGTTTTGTATGGCTACATCGTGAATGAATTGATCATAACCACGTTGTAAAAAACTAGAATAAATTGCTACTACCGGCTTTAGACCACCAATGGCAAGACCTGCAGCATAGGTTACTGAGTGCTGTTCAGCAATTGCCACATCATAGTATTGATCTGGAAAACGTTGGCTAAATTCAACCATACCAGAGCCTTCAGCCATGGCAGGAGTTACAGCGACTAACTTTTTATCAATTTCAGCGGTTTTACATAACCAATCGCCAAAAATTTTTGAATAAGTAGGCAAACTGGGTTTTGACTGGGGTAAGTTGGTCTCTTCAGGATTAAACTTTGGTACAGCATGATATTTTATCGGATCTTGCTCTGCTGCTTGATAACCTTTACCTTTGGTCGTAACAACATGCAAAAACTGCGGCCCTTTTAGGTTGCGCATGTTTTTAATTGTAGTGACTAAGCTTTCAACATCATGGCCATCAATAGGACCAATATAATTAAATCCTAACTCTTCAAAAAAAGTACTTGGCACGACCATGCCTTTTAAATGCTCCTCAGCACGACTAGCAAGTTCTTTTATTGGTGGAATATTGCCTAATAATTTTTTACTGCTTTCTCTAAAACCAGTAAAAATACTGCCGGATAGCAATTTGGCTAAATGGTTATTTAAGGCGCCAACATTCTTTGAAATCGACATGTCATTATCATTTAAGATGATTAACATATCTTTTTTGATATCACCTGCGTGATTTAATGCTTCAAAAGCCATACCAGCAGTCATAGCTCCATCGCCAATGACAGCAACTGTTTTACGGTTTTTTGCTTCTTTTTCGGCGGCTACAGCTAAACCTAAAGCGGCAGAAATTGAGGTGCTTGAATGACCAACACTTAAGGTATCGTATTCGCTTTCTTCACGCCAAGGGAAAGGATGTAAACCACCTTTTTGTCTTATAGTGTGTAGCTGATCACGTCTGCCAGTTAAAATTTTATGCGGATATGCTTGATGACCAACATCCCAAATCAAGTGATCAAACGGGGTATTGTATACGTAATGTAAGGCTACAGTAAGCTCAATTGTGCCCAAGCCTGATGCAAAGTGTCCACTACTTTTACTTACTGAATTAAGTAAAAAACTACGTAATTCATTACTAATACGTGTCAGTTGTTCCTGCGGCATATTGCGCAGATCCTCTGGAATATTAATCTGAGAAAGTAATGGGTAGTCAGCAAGGTTTGTAATCATAGTTTGTCTATTGGTAATTATTATTTTATTTAAAGTTTTGCTCAGTCTAAACGCCTAGTGGCTGCGTTTAACAATAAAAGTGGCAAAATCTGCTAAAGATTGGGTATTGTAAGGTAATCTGCTCAAAGCTTGAAGCGCTTGTTGTAATAAGTTTTCCGCTTTGTCTTGTGCACCTTGTAAACCGAGCAGTGCAGGATAAGTGCTTTTGTTCGCTGCTATATCAGATCCAACGGGTTTACCTAGTTCTTCTTCGGTTGATGTTAAGTCAATAATATCATCTTGCACTTGGTAGGCTAAGCCAATGAGTTGTGCGTACTCGCTCAATATTATTTTATATTCACGGGTGACTTGTCCACTGCACATTGCTGGCATTAATACTGATGCTTCCAATAAAGCGCCAGTTTTAAGCGAATGTAAAACTTCCAATTCACCTAGTGAAATGTTTTTACCCGTTGCCGCTAAATCAAGTGCTTGTCCGCCACACATCCCTTGATAACCAGAAGCTTTAACTAATTGTTGAATTAGTTTTACCTGGATAGGCATTCCAGCAGTACTTTGATTCATTGAAAACGTATGATTAGCTAAAATATCAAAAGCAAGTGTCTGCAAAGCATCGCCCGCTAGTATTGCTGTTGCTTCATCAAATGCTTTATGACAAGTCGGTTTACCGCGTCTTAAATCATCGTCATCCATCGCAGGTAAGTCATCATGCAAAAGTGAGTAAGCGTGAATACACTCTAAAGCACCGGCTACTGCGTCAATATCGTTCAAATCAGCTGAAACTGCTTCGCCGGTAATATAGGCTAAGTAAGGACGCATGCGTTTTCCACCAATAAGCAAACCATAACGCATGGCTTCAATAAGCTTAGGATCATTGATGGTAAGGCCTTCGAGCTTAGCGGCTAAAAAGTCATTAATGCGCTCTTGATAATGGGCGTAAGAAATTAATGTAGTCATTAACTTTCGCCTGCACTGCTATCAAAGTCAGTTAACTTAGCAGTACCATTTTTATCAAGCAGAATTTGTACTTTTTGCTCTGCAGCTTGCAATTTCACCTGACTTAATTGGCTCAGGTTCAGGCCTCGTTCAAAAAGTGCCATCGATTCTTCTAAGCTTAATTCACCTTGCTCTAAACTTTGCACTATTGTGTCAAGTTCATTTAATGATTCTTCAAAAGAGAGGTTTTCTAGTTTCTTCTTAGCCATGATTTTTGCTCTAAGCACATAATGATTAATTAATTCCGGCAAACTTACCTTAGCTTGCAACGTGGGTCAATTGACCTACTTGAATAATAGTTTTAAAAATATTTTATCATTAGTGTTAAGTTATTGACACTACGGGCGATAATAAACTTATATACGTATTTTATTATTAGTGAATTATTCGTTAGAGATTAGCGAATAGTTTGCACTTAATGTACTATTCTTTTATTTATACTCGTGACAATTCAAAATACATGTTTCAGTGGGAGAAAAAAACGATTTAGGCAAGGCATTGATTGTAGGGAATTGTTATTCCATTTTCAAAATCAATAACGTCGTATAAATCGTTTTTAGCCCCATCGTAGAAGCGCTTGAGTAATCTCATTTTATTGTTGCGTCAAGGAAATAGGGAATAATCCTAATTTAATTGACGCGCCTCAAACTGAAATTGCTCAAGCACTCTGAATCGAGCATTTTGAATGATTACGGGTATTAAGTACGGTCTAATACCATTCAGCGTAAAGAAGTGAGCCCTTTCTTATGCTGATGAGTGTTAAAGCGCGATTAGTTAGTTGTTTAGGAGAGTTTTGTGGATTTAGCTACGTTAATTGGTATTTTAGGTGCCATTGGTTTATTAGTCATGGCGATGGTGTTATCAGGCGACATTATGATGTTCGCTGATACCCAGTCGGTATTGATTGTTTTTTGTGGCTCAATTTTTATCGTATTATCTAATTACAACTTAGGGCAGTTCTTTGGTATAGGAAAAATCATTGGCAAAGCTTTTATGTTTAAACTTGAAAAGCCTGAAGAGTTAATTGAGAAAGCCGTTGATATGGCTGATGCAGCGCGTAAAGGTGGTTTTTTAGCGTTAGAAGAAGCAGAAATTACTAACCCTTTTATGCAAAAGGGCGTAGACATGCTCGTTGATGGCCATGATGCCGATGTAGTGAGAGCGACTTTACAAAAAGATATTAATTTAACCACAGAGCGGCATGAAACAGGTTCGGATATGATGATGGCCCTTGCTGATGTCGCACCTGCAATGGGTATGATTGGCACGCTTATCGGTCTTGTTGCCATGTTATCTAATATGGATGATCCAAAGTCGATTGGTCCCGCTATGGCGGTTGCCTTATTAACAACACTCTACGGTGCCTTTTTAGCCAATGTTATCGCTATTCCTATCGCTTCAAAGTTGAAACTGCGTATGGCGGAAGAAAAAATGAATCAAGAATTAGTGCTTGATGCTGTACTGGGTATTCAAGATGGTCAAAATCCACGCGTTATCGAAGGCTTATTAAAAAATTATTTAGCTGAAGGTAAAAGAAAAGTCGATACAACTGATGAATAGCATGAACAGACTTATGTTAAGTGGCTTTATAATAGGAGTGGCGCATGGCTGAACAACAATGTAAATGTCCGCCTCCTGGGCTGCCTGCGTGGATGGGGACTTTTGCCGATCTTATGTCCTTGTTGATGTGTTTTTTCGTTTTGCTTTTATCATTCTCAGAAATGGATGTTTTAAAGTTTAAACAAATTGCGGGCTCGATGAAGTTTGCCTTTGGTGTGCAAAATAAAATTGAAGTAAAAGATATTCCCAAAGGTACCAGTATTATTGCTCAAGAGTTTCGTCCAGGAAAACCTGAACCAACACCTATTGAGGTTATTCAGCAACAAACCATGGAAATGACTCAGCAGATGCTTGAGTTTCAAGCGGGTGATGAAACCTCTGCTGGTGGTCGACAAGAGCAGCGAGGTACTGAACGTGGTGGCCAATCTCAAAATACGGAAGATGCACTTTCACAGCAGGCATTAGATCAAGCTAAGCAAGATATGGAGGAAGCTGCTCAAGAACAAGTAAACGAATTAGTGAAGAAAATAGCTGAACAGTTAGAGCAGCAAATTCAAGATGGTGCGATAGAACTAGAGTCTTTGGGCCAACAAGTTATTATTCGCATAAGAGAGAATGGTTCTTTTCCTTCAGGATCTGCATTTTTACAACCTAAGTTTTGGCCTGTAATTCGTGAAATTGGTGAGTTATTAAATACTGTGCCAGGTGAAATCATGATCTCAGGACATACTGATAATCGCGGCGTTGATTCTGAATTGTTTAGCTCTAATTGGGATCTATCGAGTAAACGTGCTGTTGCAATAGCGCATCAGTTAATTAAGGTTCCTGACTTTGACGCCAGCCGATTAGTGGCCGCTGGACATGCAGATACTCGACCTTTAGTGCCTAATACTAATGCGTTAAATCGCCGCCGAAATCGCCGTGTTGAAATAGCTATCAATCAAGGTAAAGCCAAAGAAACTGAGCGAATTGGTATCACTAAAGAATAGAAAGTTAGCATCGAGGTTAAAGTTTAAAAGCACAGAGCCTGTAACACTTTCAGTTGTTAACGCTCGGCCTTGTAAATAGTTAAGTAACGCTACACGGACGTAGCTTATTAGACAATGCAGATTCGTATTGTCTTGAGTAACTGGATTACACTCTACTCACATTACTTTCTTTATATCCCTTTAAAGTAAGCACTAAAACGAAAACTCAACAGAACCTGAAAAATAGTGTATAATGCGCGCCATTATTTTTTTGTCTTTTTTAGGTCATAACCGATGAAATTTATCGTAAAGCTTCAAGCCGAGATTACCATCAAATCTCGCCCCGTCCGTAAACGTTTTACTAAAATATTAGAGTCTAGCGTTAAGAATGTTTTACGTCGTATTGACGAACAAGTCACTACACGTATGAACTGGGATAATATTGAAGTTAATACTAAAGACAATTCGCCTGAAAACCGTGAACGTTTAGTAGAAGCCCTTAAATGCATTCCTGGCATTCCTATGTTCTTAGAAGTACAGCAAAGTGAATTTGTTGATGTTCATGATATTTATGAAAAAACACTCGCTGTCCATGCTGAATCTATTGAAAATAAGACTTTTTGTGTACGTGCTAAACGGACAGGAAATCATGATTTCAATTCATTAAAAGTTGAACAGTACGTTGGTGGTGGTTTAAATCAACAGGTAGAAAGTGCGAAAGTAAAACTAAAAAATCCAGATGTTACTATTCATCTAGAGATTAAAAACAAAGATCTTTTTATTGTTACCCAGCGACATAAGGGCCTAGGCGGCTTTCCAATAGCGACGCAAGAAGACGTGTTATCACTAATGTCAGGTGGTTTTGACTCAGGTGTTTCAAGTTATCAAATGATCAAGAAAGGTGCACGTACTCACTATTGTTTCTTTAATCTTGGTGGTTCTGCTCACGAAGTGGGTGTTAAACAAATCAGTTATTATTTGTGGAACAAATTTGGTGCCTCACATAAAGTTAAATTCTTTGCGGTAGACTTCGAGCCTGTTGTTGCTGAGATTCTAGAGAATGTTGAAAATAGCCAGATGGGCGTGGTACTTAAACGCATGATGATTCGTGCAGCCACAAAAATAGCAGAGCGAGGTAAAATTCAAGCACTTGTTACGGGTGAAAGTTTAGGTCAGGTTTCAAGTCAAACCTTAACTAACTTAAACGTTATCAATCGTGTAACTGATACGCTGATTTTACGTCCATTAGCCGCTTACGATAAGCAAGATATTATTGATATAGCGCGCAAAATAGGAACAGAAGAATTTTCTAAAACCATCCCAGAATACTGTGGAGTTATTTCTAAAAAACCAACGGTAAAAGCTGTTTTATCTAAAGTTGAAGAAGAAGAAGGTAACTTTGATTTTGATGTTTTAGACAAGGTTGTTAGTGAAACGCGTGTTTATGATATTCGCGATATAGGCAAAGAAGCGGAAGAAGAAATTCATGCTGTAGATCTTGTTGAAAACATTCCTGAGAATGCTGTTGTTGTAGATATTCGTAGCCCTGAAGAAGAAGAAGATAAACCGTTAGAGCTAGGTGATGTTGAAGTTAAGCACATTCCTTTTTACAAATTATCTACACAGTTTGGTGACTTAGATATGACGAAAGAATACTTGTTATATTGTGATCACGGTGTGATGAGTAAACTTCAAGCCTTATATTTACTTGATAATGGTTTCAAAAATGTAAAAGTGTACCGTCCTTAACTTTTAGACTTAACCTCTAGAGCTAACGTTAAGGTTTAGCACCTGTTGCCACAGACGAGTATTCTCTGGCGTGGCAACATTATTTTTCTTACCTAAGCGGTGAATATAACCGTTAATATAATCAACCTCTGTAGATCTTCCCGTCAAAACATCACTTCTCATTGAAGAGCAGTTTTTCGCTGTTGCTAATGCTACTTTATGAACCATTGCCTTTAAGTCAGTAAATGCTAACGTTATATTTTCAGTTTGGCTCACTTCGCTTATTTCATTTAATAACGCATTGATCTGTGCAGAAAACTTCTCGTCATTTACCTCGCCATTTTCAATGTTATTAATGGCAGTGATAGGGTTTATCACACAATTTATTGCCAACTTTACCCACTGCTTTGTCACTATGTCTTGATGAAAGCTTACTTGGGGCAGGGCATGGTTCAATAGATTGGTGAGTTGAGTTTGTTGGGATACACTTAATTTTCCAGAAAGTAGTCCTATATCGGTTTGACCTAATCCTGTATGGGTAATCGCTAATGGTGCATTTCGTAAACAGCCATGAGTTGTTAACATCGCCAGTATAATTTGCTGACGGGGTAGTAGGCTCTCCACATCCGTAAAGGTACCCATGCCATTATGAGCAAGAATAATGATGCAATGAGGATTAATGTTCTTAGCTATTTTCTTTATTGCGGTGGCAATATTAAATGACTTTAGACATAAGATAATTACATCAGCTGACTCTACATCAACCGCTTGACTATAGGTTAGCGGATAAGTTTTTTCTTGAGCTTGCTGGTAGGTGATAAATTGATAAGTGGCTATCTCTAGCTCATGGTTACTCAGTGAATTTTGATTCGAGGCAAGTAAAGTAACCTTCTTGTTTTTATTGACGTTTGGGATGTCGCTATGTGAAATATTCTGTTGAGATAAGTGATGGTACCAAAGAAGTCCCATTGATCCTTGTCCAACGACAACAATATTATCTAGCTTATTAATCATGAGTTTATTATGTACCATTGTATTAAGTTCGTAGCAGTGAGTAACATTTGTAGTTACAACGTATTGACTCTAGTTCTATGGAAAAACTTGCGGTACAGCCATTTCGCTAACACGAATAAACTGATGCCTACAACATCAGCAATAAAGTCTCCGAATTGCCCCGTTCTATACCCCAAAAAGGATTGGCCAATTTCTGTCAAAGCGCCATAGAAAATAAGAAAAGGCACAGAAAGAGACAGTGACAATTTGATAATAGAGTGGCAAACCCAGGTTAAAATGAAAAAGCTAGTTAAGTGCCCTATAGTATCAATCTCTGGAATTTGAAATATGCGCTTTCGTAAAACATTGGGTAAAAATTCATGCGCGAAAAGCAGTAATAGAATTACGACAATGACCGTAATAAAAAAGTAATAATGCGGGCGAGCTTTCACAAGTAATCTGCAATTAACTAAGTAAGTTATTCAATATTAGCATGATTAACACAGTATTTCTTGTTGCACTTTTCTGTCCTGCATTGCTGTTAAGTTGCCGCATAACATATATTCTTGCTTCAATTGGTACTTTAGTTGCGTGCATTAAACGTGAAGGTATAATAGCGGTATTGAGTTAATCCAACCTACATAGAGAAAAATTATGCCATCAATGGATATCGTATCAGAGACTGATTTAGAAGAAGTAAGAAATGCTGTCGACAATGCTAATCGTGAAATTACTACCCGATTTGATTTTCGTGGTGTTGAAGCAAGTTTTGAATGGAAAAAACCTAATATTATCCTTAAAGCTGAAGGTGACTTTCAATTAAAGCAAATGTGCGACTTGTTAAGAAGCCAATTAGCTAAGCGTAATGTTGATGCTAAAGCAATGGCCGTTGGAGATGCAAGTGCTTCAGGTAGAAATTGGAGTCAGCAAGTAACGTTTAAAGAAGGTATAGAGCAAGATATGGCTAAGCAACTAGTGAAGCTTATCAAAGGCGAAAAGCTGAAAGTACAAGCTGCGATTCAAGGTGAACAAGTTCGTGTAACAGGTAAAAAGCGTGATGAATTACAAGCGGTAATGCAATTAGTGCGTACTGCTGAGCTAGAACAGTCGTTTCAGTTTACTAACTTTAAAGATTAAATTTTAGCCAACTAAATTGTGACAACCAATTCAAAACCATAACTTTAGTTATGGTTTTTTTATGTTGGTTAAAATTAAAAGCATAATTGATCTAAATACTTCTATTGAAGCGTATTGTAGGTTTTGAATAGCATTCTAGTCTTTGAATAGTATATTAACCTAAGGAAAGTAAATGAAATATCTGGCCCTTTGTTGGAGCCTAGCATTATTGAGTAGTGCTGTGTTTGCGGACGGAGATAGAGGAGACGTTAGAGAGCGTATTGAACCGAAAGGTTTTTTGTATGGCTTAGGTTTAGGTATCAACCAAGAGATATATTCTGGCTATGATTATCGAGTCATTCCTTTACCTATTATAGGTTACCGAGGTGATAATTTTCGGGTTTTAGGGCCCTTCGTTAGTTATGATGCATTGGAATTTTCTGATATTGAATTGACTGTGCAGATCGCCCCTCGATTTCAAGGCTTTGATGAGTCTGACAGTTTTATTTTTGAAAATATGCAAGAAAGAAAGTTTTCTATGGATGCTGGATTAGGACTTTCTTATCAGAAGAAGGACTGGAAAATAGGCCTTTCAAGCATGTTTGATGTACTTGGCAGATCTAATGGTTATGAAGCTAAAGCTAACATCTCGCGTGTGTTTCGCAAAGGTCCTTTGTTCTTTGAACCAAGTTTAAGTGTCAGCTATTTAGACAGCAATCATGTTGATTATTATTATGGTGTGAAGGCAAGCGAAACTAATGAATTTACATCTCAATATCTTGGTAAATCCGCACTAAATACTACTATTTCTTTATCCTTGGCCACGCCCATTTTTTTAGGTGGCTTTACCCGTATTGTAGTTGATTACACTTGGTATGATTCAGCAATAACCAATAGCCCATTGGTTGAAGATGAAGCTAATATGAGTGCTCGTTTTCTCTTTAGTAAGTTTTTTTAACTATATCACGGCATTTAGACTAGCTAAAATCTCGTGTTGTTTTCTTTGAAGTATTACTTACCTCAAACGACTTCTCGACATTTTTAATTCAATAGCTACTTTAGGCGATGATGGTAACTTATTGTCAATTGCCATTATTAGTCCGATTGCTATAACTCACCTGAAAATGATCACTTATTTAGTGCGATTAATGTAAGTATTCGTGGGATTAATAACTCACTTAAGTAGATGTACCAAGGGAATTAGCTCTAATATCTAGCAAGATTATTTATATTTATTATTTTCTGATATGAATAAAAGGGGAAAAAAGGCTCTATAATTGATAGTCATCATTATGGGCTATATACATGTTTGAGCTCTATCCAGAAAAGGCTAAACATGGCGTTAAGTACTGTAATAGGTGGTTATTAGCTCGATTTATGATTTAGACGATAAAAACAGTATAGACGTCTATACGTTTAGATGTTGACATATCTAGTGATCTAAGTAACAGTATAACTCTTAATTATTATGTGTATTTTTTGTTAGGTAGCGTCATGCCCATTAAAATTCCCGACCAATTACCAGCGTTATCAATTTTAGATAATGAAAATATTTTTGTTATGTCTGAGAACCGAGCAGCATCTCAAGAAATTCGTCCAATGCAAGTCGCTATTCTCAACTTAATGCCGAATAAAATTGAAACTGAAGTGCAGATATTGCGCATGCTGTCTAATACACCGTTACAGATAAATATTGAATTTATTCGTATACATAAAAATGTGTCCAAAAATACGCCAGAAGAGCATCTAGAAAACTTTTACCATTTGTTTGATGATATAAAACACAAACAATACGATGGTCTAATCATCACAGGTGCTCCGCTAGCTTTGCTTGATTATTCGCAAGTGAAATTTTGGGATAAAATTTGTGAAGTGTTTGATTGGGCAGAAAAAAATGTAACTTCAACCATGTTCTCATGTTGGGCTGCACACGCTGCGTTATATCATCACTACGGTTTAAACCGTCATTTGCGCAAAGAAAAACTTTCTGGTGTGTTTAAACACAAACCGCTTGATGATAAAGAGTCATTAACGAGAGGATTTGATGAAAACTTTAATGTGCCACATTCTCGTTATGGTTACATTGATAAATCAGATTATGAAAGCATTCCTCAAATACAGATATTAGCTGAATCTGCTGATGCAGGTGTATATTTAGCTGCCAGTAAAAACAAACAGCAAGTGTATTTGACGGGGCATCCTGAATACGATGCAAGCACATTGCATGAAGAATATTTACGAGATAGTAATAAAAGTGCTGATACTGCTTTACCCAAAAATTATTATCAAGATGATGACGCCAGCAAATCACCTGTTGGTTCATGGCGTAGTCATGGTAGTTTGCTCTATACTAATTGGCTTAACTACTATGTTTATCAAATGACGCCATATCAATTAGATGCTTCAAATATTAGAGCTATTCACCCTGATACTGTTATTTAGTTTTCACTAAAAGACCAACTAAGATTAATTAGTTGGTCACTATTATTTATCTTAGTCAGCCATTAAATAACTTTCGACACAGCGGAAAAAGAACATGAAAAAATCATCATCATTTGCCTTATTTGAGCAACAGTTAGCAAAAAACATTTTAATTTTAGATGGTGCAATGGGCACCATGATCCAAGCATATAAATTTGAAGAGCAAGACTTTAGAGCGGAACGCTTTGCTGATTGGCATACCGATGTAAAAGGCAATAACGATATGTTAGTGCTTACTCAACCTGAAATCATTAAAGCGATTCATCTTGAGTATCTTGAAGCCGGCGCTGATATTCTTGAAACGAATACGTTTAACGCAACAACGATTGCCATGGCCGATTACGACATGCAAGAGTATAGCGCTGAGATTAACCGTGTTGCTGCTCAAATAGCGCGAGAAGCGGCTGATGAGTACACTAAAAAGAACCCTGATCGTCCTCGTTTTGTTGCGGGTGTTTTAGGGCCAACTAACCGTACTTGTTCAATTTCTCCCGATGTAAACGATCCTGCATATCGTAACGTTACTTTTGATGAGTTAAAAGATGCCTATATCGAATCCACGTTAGCTTTGATTGAAGGCGGTAGTGACATTATTTTAATCGAAACTATTTTCGATACCTTAAATGCTAAAGCGGCAGTATTTGCAGTAGAAACTGTATTTGACCAATTAGGTGAGCGTTTACCTGTAATGATTTCAGGTACTATTACTGATGCCTCTGGTCGTACTTTATCAGGACAAACTACCGAAGCTTTTTACAATTCATTACGTCATGCAAAGCCTGTATCCTTTGGTCTTAACTGTGCCTTAGGTCCGGTTGAATTGCGCCAGTATGTTGCTGAATTAAGCCGTATTTGTGATACGGCTGTTTCTGCCCATCCTAATGCGGGTTTACCAAATGCCTTCGGTGAGTATGATTTCACCGTTGAAGACATGAACACTCATGTAGAAGAGTGGGCTTCATCAGGCTTTTTAAATATCATTGGTGGCTGTTGTGGTACCACGCCTGAGCATATCAGAGGCATGGCTGACTCAGTTGCAAAAATAAAACCGCGTAAAGTTGAAAAACGTGAAATTGCCTGTCGCTTATCTGGTTTAGAAGCATTAACCATTAACAAAGATAGCTTGTTTGTAAACGTGGGCGAACGTACCAATGTTACCGGCTCTGCCATGTTTAAGCGCTTAATTGTTGAAGAAGATTACGATAAAGCTATCTCTGTAGCTCTACAACAAGTAGAAAATGGCGCGCAGATTATTGATATCAACATGGATGAAGGCATGTTGGACTCAAAAACCGCCATGGTGCGTTTTTTGAACCTGATTGCTGGCGAACCAGATATTGCTAAAGTGCCGATCATGATTGACTCCTCTAAGTGGGATATCATTGAAGCGGGCCTGAAATGTATTCAAGGTAAAGGCATTGTTAACTCTATCAGCTTAAAAGAGGGCGAAGAAAACTTCCGTCACCAAGCTGAATTGCTTCGTCGTTACGGCGCGGCTGTTATTGTTATGGCATTTGATGAAGAAGGACAAGCTGATACGCGTAAGCGTAAATATGAAATTTGTCATCGTGCTTATCATATGTTGGTTGATGAAATTGGTTACCCGCCAGAAGATATTATTTTTGACCCGAATATTTTTGCTGTCGCCACTGGTATTGAAGAGCACAATAACTACGCGGTCGATTTTATCGAAGCAGTTGATGACATTAAGAAAAATCTACCTTATGCGATGATTTCAGGTGGTGTATCTAACGTTTCTTTCTCCTTTAGAGGAAACAACCCAGTGCGTGAAGCCATTCACGCAGTCTTTTTATACTATGCCATTAAAAATGGTATGGATATGGGGATTGTTAACGCTGGTCAATTAGCTATTTATTCAGACTTACCAGCAAATCTAAAACAAGCGGTAGAAGATGTTATTCAAAATAAGGACGATGGTGCGACTGAACGCTTACTTGATATTGCGCAAGAGTTTCATGGTAAAGCTGGCGGACAAGCCTCAAAGACAGATTTAACTTGGCGAGAATTACCGATTAACGCGCGTTTATCTCATGCGTTAGTTAAAGGTATTAATGAATTTATTATCGAGGATACCGAAGAAGCTCGTTTAGCGTCAGAGAAACCATTAGATGTCATTGAAGGGCCATTGATGGATGGCATGAATACTGTCGGTGATTTATTTGGTGCGGGTGAAATGTTCTTACCGCAAGTGGTAAAATCAGCCCGTGTAATGAAACAAGCGGTTGCTTATTTAAACCCTTACATCGAAGAGGGAAAAACTGAAATAAGCACCAACGGTAAAGTATTGCTCGCGACGGTAAAAGGCGATGTACACGATATCGGGAAAAACATTGTTGGCGTAGTACTGCAATGTAATAACTACGAAATTATAGATCTTGGCGTTATGGTTTCATGCGATGATATTTTACGTGTCGCTAAAGAAGAAAACGTCGATATCATCGGTTTATCGGGCTTGATCACACCGTCGCTTGATGAAATGGTTTATGTTGCTAAAGAAATGAAACGTACAGGCTTGAAACTGCCTCTATTAATTGGCGGTGCAACCACGTCAAAAGCCCATACAGCAGTAAAAATTGAGCCGCAATATGATGAACCCGTAGTTTATGTATCAAACGCTTCACGTGCGGTATCAGTAGTAAGTAATTTATTATCAAATGAGCATAAAGCAAAGTTCTTTGCCAGTACCCAAGAAGAATATGAACGCGTACGTGTTCGTCATTATAAAAAAGGTCCGCGCTCAAGTTTAATAAGCCTTGAAGCTGCTCGTGCTAATGCTACTAAAATTAATTTTGAAGATTATACGCCTAAAAAACCTAACAAACTGGGTGTAACTGTCCTTGATAATATCGATTTGAATGAAGTTAGAAAATATATTGATTGGACGCCATTTTTCATGACATGGCAAATGTCTGGTAAGTATCCGCTTATTTTAAAACATGAAGTGATTGGTGTTGAAGCAACAAGCTTATTTAATGATGCTAACGCCATGCTTGATGATGTTATTAATAATGAAAAAATATGTGCTAGAGCAGTATTTGGTTTGTTTCCTGCAAACAGTAATCAAGATGATATACAGCTATACACAGATGAAAGTCGCAGCGATAAATTAATGAGACTTCATCAACTACGTCAACAAAGTAAAAAACCAGCAGGGCAGTTTAACCGTTGTTTAGCGGATTATATCGCACCAGAAGACTCAGGCATTGAAGATTATGTTGGTGCTTTTGCTGTGTCAGCAGGTTTTGGTGTTGAAGATTTAGTCAAAGTTTTTGATGCAGATCACGATGCCTATAATTCAATATTACTTAAAGCGGTAGCGGATAGATTAGCGGAAGCGAGTGCTGAATATTTACATGAGAAAGTGCGTAAAGAATATTGGGGTTTTGCCCCCGATGAAGATTTAAATAATGACGCGTTAATTCGCGAAAGTTATCAAGGTATTCGACCTGCACCAGGATATCCTGCTTGTCCTGAGCATACTGAGAAAGGTTTATTGTGGGAGTTACTCAATGTTAAAGAAAACATTGATATGGACCTCACCTCAAGTTATGCGATGTGGCCAGGTGCTGCAGTGAGTGGTTGGTACTTCTCGCACCCAGAGTCTAAATACTTCGCGGTAGCAAAATTAGCTAAAGATCAGGTGCTAGATTATGCAGTTCGTAAAGGATTTACCTTAGAGCAAGCAGAACGTTGGTTATCTGCAAACTTAGACTATGAACCAGAGTAAGCTGAACCAGAATAAACTGAGTCGTTTAAATAGGTGAACTGATTACCTATTTAAGTTACACAAGTTGAGACTAATAAAAAAGGCTGCACCATGTTTATCATGGTGCAGCCTTTTCGTTTTCTAGTTAATGCTTTTTAGTAAAATGAATTTTGCTGGTAATGTATTACGTTATTACAAGCACTTTACTGGCCTTGGCTTATACCTTAGCTCATATCTTAATTATGCTGATTGATATAAGTCTGTTTGTGGTACTTCAAACTTATTATTGAATTTGGCGGATAATACTCCTTTACGATGTGCTAGTGCTGATTGTAGTTTTTTGGCTACTTTTGCAATGGCAACATAAAGTTGTTTGTCAGAAGCATTTACGGTTACTTTTTCACCTTCATACAGTGTGGTTACTTCAAGTTTTTGTAGATGCGGTTCAACGGTAATGGTCGAGTTTAGCGTCATGATTGACGGATAATGTTTAGAGATTTTCGCAAACTTATTTTCGATAGATTGCTTGATACCTTCAGTTATTTCAACGTGGTGTCCAGAAATTTTAATCTTCATAGTCTTACCTCTTTTGTTATCTTTAACTTTATCTGTGTCGTTATCTTCAATTTCATAATCCTCCTTCAGTCATAAAAATGCAATAGAAAAATGGTAGATAAATGCAATTAAATGTAACCCGATTTTTAGGGTTTTTTGGGCATGAAATATGCTAATAAAAAACTAATAAATAATTGAGTTGTTATTCAAAGAATTAATTAAACCAAAAATGACAAAGCAAAAAAAACGGCAAGTAACTTAAGTTACTTGCCGTTTGAGTTGTTCGAAATAGCTAATGCCTTGTAGTTAATTTCTAGTAGTTAACACCAAAGTTACACTGAACAGGTTATTTAAAATGCCTATCAAAGAAATCCATAATAGTCGCGTTTAAATGCACTTTTACTTTTTTTCCACGCATACTGTGTTTACTACCCGGGTAGGTCATCAGTTCAAATAGTTTACCTTCATCTTGTAAGGCTTTAATTAATTTCGTGGTATTGGTAAACAATACATTGTCATCCGCCATTCCATGATAAACCATCAGTGGACCGCTTAAGCCAGAAACATAAGGGAACACACTGCTTTGCTGATAACCTGCAGCATTGACTTTAGGGTGATTTAAATAGCGTTCAGTGTAATGCGTATCGTAGAGCATCCAATCTGTTACAGGCGCGCCACTTACACCAGCTTTGAAGTAATCACCTGCTTTAAACATAGTCATTAACGCCATGTAACCACCGTAAGAGTGACCAAATACACCAATGCGTTCTTTATCAACATACGGCAATGTCTGGAGGTATTTCACACCCGTAATTTGGTCGGCAACTTCAATTTGGCCCAGCGTCTCATAGATTGGAAATTCAAACGCGGTACCACGGTAGTTAGAGCCTCGATTATCAAGCTGATAAACAATATACCCCTGTTGTAACATGTATTGGGTTATATCAGCGCCTTGCCACTTATTAGTGACCAGTTGTGCGTGAGGACCGCCATAAACTCTAACAATGACAGGGTACTTTTTGCCTGGTTGCATGTTCTTAGGTTTATAAAGCTTGTAGTACAAATCAGCTTTGCCATCATCTGATTTTAAAGAACCAAATTCAGGCATGACTAAGCCATTATAATAAGGTGCTACAGGGTGCTCAGACGTCACTTTATTTTCAGCTAACCAAGTAATATGTTCACCATTAGCTGAATGCAAACTTACCTGTTTAGGTGTTTTCGTATTTGAGAAACTATCAATATAACTTTCGCTGGTTTGACTGAAGTTTATGCTATGAAAGCCATTGCGCTTAGAAATACGCTGTACATTTTCAGGCGATTTTCCGCTAAGAGGAACTTTATATAAGTGACGTTCAAGAGGAGTGTCAGCACGACCGGTAAAGTAAACCCAACCATTCTTTTCATCTACACGTGTTAGTGAATCAACTACCCACTCGCCTTTGGTTAACTGAGAAATTAACTCACCTTTTAAGTTGTAATGGTAAAGGTGCTTGTAGCCGTCGCGCTCGGAAGCCCAGATAAAAGTTTTATTGTCACTTAAAAAAGTTAAATCTTTATGCAAGTTAAGCCAATGGTTAGATTTTTCTACTAGTAAGGTTTTTTGGCGACGTTTTTTTAAATTGTATGTTTTTAATGTTAACGTTTTTTGGTCACGACTTTGTAATTGGTAAGATACCTTTTTACTATCACTAAGCCATTTCACACGTGGGATATAAATATCCTTGTTATCACCTAACTCAACAAAACGGATTTTTTTACCTTTAATGTCAGTAACGGCTAGTTGAATATGAACATTATTAGTCCCTGTTGCAGGGTAGCGTTGTTCAATTAGCTCAATTTTTTCAGCGTATATTTCGTTACGAATAACCGTTTTTACCGGAGTTTCATCGACACGTAAAAAAGCAATATGCTTTTCATTTGGCGACCACCAATAACCGGTCATACGCGACATTTCTTCTTGAGCAACAAATTCACTCATACCATTTTTAATGGTGCCGCCGCCATCGATGGTAAGTTGGCGCTCTTCACCTGAAGCAATATTTAATACATAAACGTTTTGCTCACGAATATAAGAAACAAAATTGCCTTTAGGTGAAAACTTTACATCAGTTTCAAAACCAGCAGTTTCCGTTAAGCGTTTAGCTGTTTTTGTTGCTAAATGGTAGTAGTAAATATCACCATTAAGCGGAAATAATAATGCACTACCATCTTGTGAAAATTGGTATTCCATAATACCAACACCATAAATACGTTGGCGTTCACGGCGTGCTTTTTCTTCGTCAGATAAATTTTCAGGGCCACTAAATAAGGATTGAGAATCAACAAGCAGCTTATTTTCTTTACTGGCTAAATTGTATTCCCACAAATCATAACGGTTTAGATCTTCTGCTTTACCTTGAAGGTAAGTTACCCGTGTTCCGTCTGGAGAAAATTTCAATGACTTGGGTGTTTGACCATTAAGAGAAGGCGAACTATAAATGCGCTCAATGGTTAATTGCTCTGCGCTAGGCACTTGGACTTTCTCATCACTTGCATTTGCACTCAATGGTAAAGCTAATGAGCAAAGGAGAGAGAAAAGTGCTTTTTTAACAGTAAATTTCATAGGAAAGTTATCTTATTAAGTTATTTTATTTGTTTGTGGTAATAGGTAATTATATGCGTTGTGCCTATGACGTCCATGCCAATATTTTTTAGCCCGAGCACTTTAACAAACGCTAGTATATTAAACTAGCGTAGTGCTAAAAAAGGACCAATATTTTAAGGGATACTATCTTTAAAAATTGGTCTTAGTGTAAACAATAATGGCAACAAATTATTTGTATAGCCTGCAAGTTATTAGGCTTTCAGCTCATTATTTTATCAATTCAATGAGCTCATGAATGGTTTTTACTGCTTTGATATTAGCGCCTAGTCCTTCCATTGATTTATGATAATTACGGTAAGGAATAAATATTTCGGTGAAGCCATGCTGCGCTGCTTCTTTAACACGAGGTACGCCACTGTCTATTGGTCTAACGTCGCCATTTAAGCTCAACTCACCCATGATGCAGGTATTACGCGGTATAACAAAGTCATTCAGGCTACTTAATAGCGCAGTGACCAAGGCTAAATCGATACAGGTTTCAGACTCATCAATTTTTAAGCCACCGACTATATTAAAAAAGGTATCGTGAAATATCTTCGTTTTGGTATGTTTACGCAATATCCCGGTTAACATTTTAATCCTGTTCATGTTCAAACCAACACAAACACGTTGTGGAAACTCTGCCTCGGTTTCAGTGGTCAAACATTGAATTTCTAACAGTAGGTTGCGATTACCTTTACGAATACAGGTTATTGTCGAACCAGGAGATTCGGTACTAGAACCCGATAAAAATATTTCGCTCGGGTTATCAACACTGAGCATGCCGCGTTCACACATTTTGAAAATGCCGACGGTGTCGATATCACCAAAACGGTTTTTGTTCGCTCTAAGCGTACGAATTTGACCGTCATTCGTATCAATATGCAACAGGGCATCTACTATGTGTACTAGCGTTTGTGGGCCGGCAATTTCATTGTTTTTATTTACATGGGCAATAATAAACATGGTGACATTATTTTGCTTGCAGTATTGGGTCAGTGATTGCGCACTGCTTTTTACTTGTGAAGGAGAGCCAGGACTGCCATTAGCATTTTCAGTGACTACCGCTTGAATAGAGTCAATTACTGCAAACTTAATTTTGTTTTTATCTAATTCATCAATGATGGCTTCAACACTGGTTTCTGCTAATAGATAAAGGTTATCTTCGTCATAATCCAACTTTAATCGGTGCACACGGTTTTTGAACTGAGAAAGGGATTCTTCAGCGGTACAATAAAGTGAGGCGTGAGTTTTTGACATACGAGCGACAAGATCGGAGAGTAGGGTCGTTTTACCTGCGCCCGGATCGCCAGAAATAATATTTACCGATCCTGTTGTCACTCCTCCGCATAAAACACGGTCAAGCTCACCGATACCCGTTAATCTTTTTTCGGCGTCAATGGATTCAATTTCATTAATCTTTTTAGAGCCGCCACCTGTTAAGCCAGCATAACCGCCTGAACTTGTTGTACGAGTAGCTGCATTTTTATTTGCTGTTTTTGGTATTTTCATTTCTACCAAGGTATTCCATGCTCCGCAACGGCATTGCCCTTGCCAACGCGTATGATTCATACCGCAATCGGTGCATACAAATTCGATTTTTGCTGCTTTTACCATCTAGATTTACCACCTTTTAAACGATAACATGACGGTAATAAGCGTCTGTCATTGAACAATATTATGTGAATTTATACCAAACGGATTAATTTATTGGTCAGCTTAGAGCTACATTAGCGAGCTTAAAACAAGTAAAATGAGTTAACTATAGTTATTCTATATTTCATTCATTTTGTGATGTTATCAGTTTGCTATTGAGCTCCCGTAGGGCGAATTTAAAAGGCTTACATGCAGCGTTATTGATTTTGACAAGGGAATAACCATTCTCTTCAATCAATGCCTTGCCTCTAAGCCTTTTAATTCTCGCTAAGTGATCAATCAATTAGTCCGGTTGGTATTACACTATCAAACTAAACCAATTTATAAAAATGAATGGTTTTGTTTGATCTCCATCATTGAGAGGCATAGAAATTGCTTAGTTTTTAATGATAAAGTCGGTTAGATTATAATGATTTTGATTTTTTTTGTCTAAGTTAAAAGTAACGATAAAAACTCTAACCTAACAGCGACGCTGTAATTAAGTGTTAAAACATGCGCTAAATCAGAAGTTAATAATAAAACTATGGATAAAGATTTCAGTAAACATCATAAAATCATTGCCAATTTTCGTGGTGAGGTAAACAAAAATAGTTTTGAAGCGAGTTATAGTGCTGTAACTGAGCACCTTAATAAAACTGAAAAATTTTTGTTAAAAATGGAATTAAAACGTTTAGCGGGTGCTTGCGCGCGCTCCATTGATTTACGTGGTTTGGTCAATGGTGAATGTCAGTTATTTGACTTTCAAGGTCAAACCCATTTTTTAGATGACGTTGCCATTGCTACTTTCAAAGAAAATGTGGCGGTATATGGTAGTTATACCTTTGGCGTGTACGAATCAGTTAAAAATGCTAAAAATAGTTTTCGTAATATTTATCAAAATGAGCAGGTTACCCCTAGCGTCGTTGAGAGCATTAATAATAACAAATCAGGAACAGAAAAGCTCCAATATCCTGCGAAACTAAATTTCTTAGCAAACTATCCCAACCGTGCTGAAGAGCGAATGAACTTTGCTATTCCTATCACCTTAACTGTACTGAATAAACAGCAGTTAGCGACAACCAGTATTGATCTGAGTGTTAAGGGGATTAAGTTTAAACTGATTAATGATATTTCTTTATTTAAAGGTGATCAATTAAGTATCGCCTTTACTGGTTTAGAGCAAGAGTTTCAATTTAGTAAAGATGATTTATTTTATTTTGAAGTTAAAAATGTCCTACGCGACTCGGGGACTCAACTAATAGGTTGTCAGCGTATAGATATTCCTGAAAATGATAGCTTTGAGCGATTCTTAGTGGGTTATATTCAAGGAAATAAACGCCGGTATAAAATCAACTTAGATAACAGTTTAGCGGCATTACAGACGAGAAGCCTTGAACAATATGCATTAGTTAAATTAAATGAATTAATTATATTTATGCAAAGTGCCGAAGGGGATATGAACAAAATGTCTCCTCGTTATGCACTAACGACCAAGAACAATCAAAAGTTATATCAATATTGGCACGATGAGAAAAAGCGCCCAGCATTACATTACCTTGTTAATGCTGAACGACTAGCGCGTTTAAATGTCTTACAACAACAAGGTAAGAGTTTATTAGTGTTTAGCTTTATTCATCAGCATAAAGGTGAGAAGTTTTTCTATACGGTAGATGAAGAACAACTTAAACATGATAATGCTTTTTTTATGCAGTTCTTAGCTTTTGCTGCCAGTAAAAGTAGCTTTGCTATCACAGCGTTAAAATCGCTGACGATAGATGCTGAACAAGCTTATTCACCTTTTACTTTATCTACTGCTATTACTAAACAGCAGAACTATTTAAATTCCCCTCTAACTGAGGAAGTGAATGATATTCTTGCGCATTTACCCTGTGCAGTAACTGCAACTGATGTTACTGATACCAGTGACTTTAATGATTATCAAGCGCTAGGCTATGAGGGCATCGATCTCGATCGACTTAAAAGTTTAGGTCAAAAGCATAACGATAAAGAAAGCCGAGTCGATGAAATAACTTTGAGTTATGGACATCAACGTCAAGAAGTTCGCTTTAAATATCAAACGCCCGTTACTATTGAATCTAAGGCTTCAAATTGGTCTGGATTGTCGGCAGACTTCTCTGTTTCTGGGTTAAAAGTGGACTTAGAAAACCCCGCTGCTTTATCAAAAGGCGATATCGTTCATTTAAGCTTTCCAAAATTACAGAAAATCACCTCAGCTTTTGATCTAAAGCAGTTACCTTATAAGATCATGAGGATCAGTAAAGATAAAAAGGTGGTCAACCTGCGTGTGTCCGTTAAAGAGCATCAACATATAGGACGATCATTTTTTAAATTATTAATTGATAAGAACAAAAATAAATTAACCCCTGATGAGTATGCCATGCTAACACCTGGTTTATCAGCTGCACTAAGAACTTTGTATGCGGTGAATATGGAAATACCTACTGCGATGGTGCAATCAAGTGGTAGTCGCTATAAAGTAGAAAACTTAGTAGTAGGGACGCACGGTTATCAAAGCCATAAAAATTTATTATCAGCGATGTTACGATTAAGTGATCGTCATGGTTATTATAATTTATACCCTATGTTGGGGAATTTGCAGGTCAGTAATCTAATTGATCAACATATGAAAAAACTCATGGCGAGTGATACTGCCGTTAGTGAACTCATCTATATTGCTATCGATGCAAGTATTACAGACATAGAAAAATCGGTAACAATAAAGCAAGTGAGTGAGCTTAATACCCCACAGATGAGAAACTTTTTTATTAAAAACGCGTTGAAACAAGGTGACTTTTACAGCCTGCAATTGAAATTATCACGTAGTGATGAGGCTCATATGGAACATTTAAACCCAGAGCTGGCGTATATCGGCTCTTATGCTATACATCGTGGTAAACAACTTGAGCAAGATATCTATAGTGTTGCTGGGTTAGTTCAGCTAATTGATGTCACACAAGAAACATTACTGAGATATAAGCTGACTCAATAAGTTTTTTGCTATTTGTTGCAGTTGAAAATTTCAGTGTAAAACTAAACCTGATTGTTATTATTTACCCGCACTATTTCAATATGTCTGAATTTACCTATTGAAATAGAGCGAATATAGATTGTGATCAGCCTTCTAAAACTTTAGATGACATGATAAAAACTACGCTAACCAGTGTAACAGGCAATCTAAACCTTGCTCGTTTATGCTGCTATCAGCTTGAGCTAATACAATAGGTTTAGCATGGAAAGCAACACCAAAGCTTGCCGCAGCCATCATCACTAAATCATTGGCACCATCACCCATCGCAACGGTTTGATTTACTGGTATTTGATACTCTTTACTTAAAATGGCTAAAGAATCCGCTTTTACTTGCGCATCAACCACGCTACCTAAAACCTTACCGGTGAGTTTTCCATCAATAATTTCAAGGGTGTTGGCAAAAGCAGCATCTAAGTTTAAGGTTTCTTTTAGATGATCGGCAAAATAAGTAAAACCACCAGAAGCAATAGCAATACGCCAATTGTGCTTTTTAAGCTCAACAATGAGTGGTTTTAATCCAGCCATTAAGGGAATGTTTTTTGCTACATCACTTAATATACTTTCCGGTGACTCTGCTAATGTTGCTACACGTTGATGCAGACTTTGTGCAAAATCGAGTTCACCCAACATGGCGCGCTCTGTTACTTCAGCGACTTCTTCACCAACGCCCGCTAGCTTAGCTATTTCATCAATACACTCAATTTCTATGGTGGTTGAGTCCATATCCATCACTAATAATCCAGGCACTGCTAATTTAGGTACCTGTGTTAATAAAGCGGCTTCAATTTTATTCGCTAAAGCGAAGTCAGCTACTGCTTTACGGGTTTTGATAAAGTCAGCACAGTTCACTTGAAAACGACAACTCGTTTGATTATTACGGTGATTAATCGTAGTGAGCGTTATGATTTCAAGCTGAGCATCGTTTTGCAATGCTAACAGCTGCGACAGGGGAAGTTGTTGGAATACAACCAACTCTATCTGCTCTTCTGTTGCCGGTTCACTTAATATATTATCAGCTAAAGTAACTGCTTTTTCAGACAAACTAAAAGCGATAGGTAGTTGTTGATTTTGTAAATTATTGGCTAAATACTGTTCAAGCGAAAGGGGTGATATAGTGGTAATAAAAGACACGTTAACTCTCTTGGGTATGTTCTAAAATTAATAAACTTCACATCAGTTAATAATCTAACTATAGTGGCACTATCGATGCGCTAAAATGTCACCAGTGTTCTTATGAAGCAAGCCGAACAGCCTTTATACCCTAAATTATCCTCGATTTATAATAAAATCCTGCAATTAGCTAGTGCAATTTTGCTTATCATAGTACTGATGAGTCTCTGGCAGTCAACCGGAGAGAGAAATAGTGATAACTTAACGGCGCACTTTAATTATATTGCTAAGCAACAACTTCAACAGGCGATTGCGGGGGTTGCGGTTATTCTTGAGCAATCACATGAAAGTAAAGTAGATCAAGATGCGTTTTTACAACGTTATCTTGATGGTTTAACAAAAGTTAATTTTGTTAAACAAGCCCATTTATATGATGCTACAGGGCTATTAGTCGTATCGAGTGCTTCGGTGGAAAAAGATAAGCAGGGTAATGAACTCGCTCCGCCTAGTGCAAAGAGTATTAACGACCTTTACGGAATTTCTCCTCATCAACGCAATGTAACAGATACCTTAACGCCTTTTGTTGAAGAAATACGTCAAACCGACTCAAGCAGTTACAATCTACATGGTTATCTTCGATTTACTATCGAGCAATCTTATTTAACTGATCTTTTAGCTAAAGCGGATGAAGAGCAACAGTCTTTACAACGCTTAATGTTGTTATTAGCAGGCGTCGTAGGGTTCTTACTTACTCGGGGTTTAAATCGTTTTAGCAGGCGCGGATATCGTTTAGAGTCTGAGTCTAAAACAGACTAATACATTTCATTTAAGTGAAAAATATCTGATTGATGTTATGTTCAAGCTGATTTGCTATCTCCTCTGAACTTTCAGGGCGTATGGTTGATAACACCTCAAAAATTTTTATTAGATTTACTGGGGAGTTAGTTGGAGAGCTAACTAGCGTCTCAAGCTTTTCTTGTTCCCTACGCTCATTATTTGTCAGAACTTCTTCACCTGTCACTTCTCGACTTAACGGCATCGATGGCGCATCAGTTTCTAAAACTAAACTCTCTAAGGGAAGGCGCTTGAGGGTATTGATGGTTTTTTTAGCACGAGAATAAGTAATAGTACTACCGACACCGAGTTTAAAACCTAAATCAATATACCCCATAGCTTGTTGATAACTACCTGAGAATCCATGAATGATGCCTTTTCTTTCTAACTGATATCTTTTCAGGAACGGCATTATTTTATCGTGAGATTGCCTGTGATGTATTATTACCGGTAGGTTTTGCTGTTTAGCGAGATTGAGTTGAAAATCAAAAAAATGCTGTTGATGATGCAAGTTATCTTCAGGGGTTTGTCCATGGTTTACGGCTTGTTTGGCAATAGCGCCGTCAATGCCAATCTCTCCTACGGCAATTATCTCGTTTCGTGACTTAATTACTAACTCACTTAATGTTTGAAGGTGAGAGTCATTAAGGGCTTGTAAAAACCACGGATGAATACCTAAGCAAGGGTAAATCTTAATCGGATTAGTGTTGGTGATATTACTAAGGTTATCAAGGCAGCGCTTTGCTAGATTAAGGACTTGAGTGAAGTTGTCAGGCGCAATAGAGGGCACGATTATACGGTTAATTGCAAGTTGCTGACATTGGGCTAATAAAGCGGGTAGTTGCTCACTAAAAGCAATATCATCAAGGTGGCAATGGCTATCGGTAAACTGCATCATTGCCCCTTTGATTATTTATTTTTGAGAGTTAACTATTAAGAATAGGACTTCTATTCTTGAACACTAAACCTTTCCGTCGTCATGCTCTGGGTGTTTTAATTGAGCATCCAGTTTGATTACTGGACTCCCGATCTTACATTACTTGAATGACGTAAGAGTTAAGATAACAAACTCCGTTTATTGTAATTTATTTCTAGTAAACGTTAGTGGAAGGAAAAAAACGGAGCTGACGAATTTCAGTGAGTATTTTTTGACGCTCCAATCACGTTTACTAGGGTAAATTTACATACGTTCCATTGTTTCAATGCCTAATATATCTAACCCTTGTTTTAAGGTATCAGCAACAACGTTACATAACGCTAGACGTGAAGCTTTAACTTCATCGCTAATGCCTTCTTTAAGAATAGGACAGGCTTCATAAAAACTCATGTAGAGGCTGGCCAATTCATAAAGGTAGTTACATAACAAGTTAGGTGTACATTCACTGATAACTGCATCAACCACATCTTCAAGTTGTAATAACTTTAATGCTAAGGCTTTTTCTTGTGGTTCGATTATGTTGATAACCGCATCATTTTTAACTGTTCCAGCCTTGGCGCTCTCTGCCTTAGAGAAGATACTTTGAATACGAGAGTAAGCATATTGTAAATAAGGTGCAGTAGCGCCTTCAAAGCTCAACATCGTTTTCCAGTCGAAAATATAATCACTGGTACGATTTTTTGATAAATCGGCAAACTTAACTGCGCCTATGCCTACTTTCTTAGAGATTTCAGTTAGATCAGTATCAGTAATATCTGGATTTTTCTCTTTGATTAATGCCGCAGCACGCACGATAGATTCATCAAGTAATTCAGCTAACTTGATAGTACCGCCAGTACGGGTTTTAAATGGCTTGCCATCATCACCCATCATCATGCCAAATGGGCAATGTTGGTAACCGACATTTTCAGGTAATAAGCCAGCTTTACGCGCAACAATTTCAACTTGTTTAAAGTGTAATGCTTGACGAGCATCAGTAAAAATAATAATGCGATTGGCTGCTAGTTTACCACTGCGGTAACGACATGCAGACAAATCTGTTGTTGCGTATAAGAAACCGCCACCCGATTTTTGTACGATAAATACTGGTGCTTCACCATCTTTGTTAGCCATTTCATTAATAAAAACAACTTTAGCGCCTTGACTCTCTTCCGCTATTTTTTTCGCCATAAGCTCATCAACAACAGTAGATAAATCGTCGTTATAAGCGCTTTCGCCCATAATATCAGAGCGTTTTAATGACACATTTAATTTAGCGTAAATTTCTTCACTGTGCGTGATTGAAATATCAATAAACTGTTGCCATAACTTGGCACAAGCTTCATCACCACTTTGCAGTTTAACTACATCAGCACGTGCTCTATCAGCAAAACCTTCTTCGTTATCAAAGCGTACTTTTGCTTCACGGTAAAAATTTTCTAAATCGGCAAGGGCAGTTTCAGCAACTTCATCACTGGCAAGTTTATCGCTTAAGTGTGCGATTAACATACCAAATTGCGTACCCCAATCACCCATGTGGTTTTGACGAATAACTTTGTCACCACGAAATTCTAATGCGCGTACAACAGCATCACCAATGATGGTTGAACGTAAGTGACCAACATGCATTTCTTTGGCAAGGTTAGGCGCTGAATAATCAACAACGACTGTTTGCGATTCATCACCAGGGGTTACGCCGCGTTGTGCTACGCCAATAAAGTCATCTTGAGCAACTTCATTTAGTTGCGCCGCTAACCAGCTTTCATCTAAATGAATATTAATAAAACCAGGGCCGGCTAATTCAATTTTGCTAGCGATGCCGTCTAAGTCTAGTTCGGCAACAACCTTGGTTGCTAACTCACGGGGATTGATTTTTAGTTTTTTTGCTGCGCCCATCACACCATTAGCTTGGTAATCACCAAACTGAGGACGGTTAGATAAGCTAATTGCAGGATTAGTACCTTCAGGTAAGCCAGCAGCAACCATAGCTGCACTGACTCTTTCGCTTAATATGTTCTTAATATTCATTGTAATAGACTCTTTATCATTGTTATTTGGCTCAATCTTGGCATCAATGATACTCACATGCGCTGCATGCTCCGTGTCATTTCTTTAACCTTGAACCAACTAACTGCGATAAAGAAGCTATTACGCAGTTAGTGAAATTTATTTTTTAAGTTCTGCTTCATTATTAAAATAATCAGCAAAATATTTTTAATCTTTATTTACGATTTAATTCTGTTTGGTTAACTAGTTCGTTTATTTTACAAGGCGCTTGATCATTTTTATAAGGGAGCTTAGTACACTAAGTGACAGCATAAAAATTATCAAGCAACACCGAAAAATGACGAACTAGGACACCAAACTAGTGTTCACGAGTCGAGTGGAACACGATATCAGGATTTCGCTCTTGTGCTAGCGATAAGTTAACCATCGTTGGTGCGATATAGGTTAAGTTATTACCACCATCTAAGGCTAAGTAATCACCCGATTTCTTTTTAAATTGCTCTAAAGTACGTTCATCATCACAAGTACACCAACGCGCGGTAGCAACACTAATAGCTTCGTAAATTGCATCAACTTTGTATTCAGTTTTTAATCGCTGCACAACAACTTCAAACTGCAATACACCAACAGCACCAACAATCATATCGTTGTTAATGAAAGGTCTAAATACTTGTACAGCACCTTCTTCAGATAACTGAATCAAACCTTTCTGTAGCTGCTTAGCTTTCAATGGATCACGAAGGCGAATACGACGGAACATTTCCGGTGCGAAGTTAGGAATGCCGCTAAACTTCATCATTTCACCGGCAGTGAAAGTATCACCTATTTGAATACTACCGTGGTTGTGTAAACCAATAATATCACCAGCAAAGGCTTCTTCAACGTTTGAACGATCACCAGCCATAAAGGTTACCGCATCGGCAATTTTTACATCTTTAGCAAGACGAACTTGTTTCATTTTCATGCCTTTCTCATACTTACCAGAGCAAATACGCATGAAGGCGATACGGTCACGATGTTTTGGATCCATATTGGCTTGAATTTTAAAGACAAAACCAGAAAATTTTTCTTCTTCAGCAGTCACTTCACGTAAATCTGTTTTGCGAGGTAGTGGCTTAGGTGCCCATTTAGTCAGACCATCAAGCATATGATCTACACCAAAGTTTCCTAATGCAGTACCGAAAAATACTGGCGTTAATTCACCTTTTAAGAACTCTTCTAAATTAAAGTCATGAGACGCGCCGGAAACAAGCTCTAATTCTTCGCGTAAATCATCAGCATAGTTACCAATTATTTTATCAAGTTCGGGGTTATTAAGACCTTTAATAACACGCTTTTCTTGAATCATGTGGCCTAGGCCAGATTGATACAAAGTAATTTCGTCATCAAGAATATGATAAATGCCTTTAAATTCTTTACCCATGCCTATTGGCCAGGTAATAGCAGCACACTTGATTTTTAATACCTCTTCAACTTCATCCATGACTTCCATTGGATCACGTACATCGCGGTCCATTTTGTTCATGAAAGTAATAATTGGCGTATCGCGAAGACGAGTAACTTCCATTAATTTAACGGTACGTGCTTCAACACCTTTAGCAACGTCAATTACCATCAAACATGAATCAACCGCAGTAAGCGTACGGTAGGTATCTTCCGAGAAATCTTCATGACCAGGGGTATCAAGTAAGTTTACTAAACAGTCATTGTAAGGAAATTGCATTACCGAGGTAGTAATTGAGATACCACGCTCTTTTTCCATTTCCATCCAGTCAGATTTCGCGTGTTGACCTGATTTTTTACCTTTTACCGTACCGGCTCTTTGTAAGGCTTGACCAAACAAAAGTACTTTTTCGGTGATGGTGGTTTTACCCGCATCAGGGTGAGAAATTATGGCAAAGGTGCGACGTAAATCGACTTGCTGTTGCTGTACAGACATGCAAATTACCTGTTAAGTAAATAGTAGAGAAGTGACTTTAGTACTTGGCTTAGTACAGCGCTTCTCATTATTATTAAAAATTGCGCGCATTGTACCATTAAAGGGCGTGTTGTTTAAGTTCGTCTTATTCTTTTATGATGTTTTTTATAACGGAAGAAATAATGATGCATTATCACGGGTCGGGTGATCGAGGGGTGATGGATGGCGTAGTGAATATAACGAATTATAAATCGAGATAAAGACTGAGGTTACAGTAACGTTAGCTGCTTGTTATTGAATTCTTGAAAAGAATAATTCAGCTGAGGTTAGGTCAAAAATTAATTAAACAAACTTGAAATGAATTGGGATTCTTTTTGCTCTAATAAAGGCGCTTGAACCTTAATTATTTCTCGATGGTCAGTATTGTTGTATTGTTGAGTTACTTGACTCGATAATAATGCGAAAGCTTGTTGCTGGCTTAAACCGGTAAGCTGGCTAATTTTTCTCAGCGCATCATTGACAATAAGGCTTGTGACACCTTCATTAGACAGCAGGCTATCTGTTGTGTGGGTTATCTTAGTAAACATTTTGCTCTCCTTAATTAGGTGTAAGAAATACTGTAAAAACCTTATTGCGGTTCTTGTTCAGTATCTTAACTAAAGGAGAGCGATTAACTAGCTACTTTACGTATTCAAGTGTTGTTATTTGTTAACGGGCTGGCTGGTTTGATGCAGTAAAGAGGACTAATCGTTATTAATGAATGAATGAATGAACGAACGTACTAATTAATTACTTACAAGCCAATGACATGACAATGGCATCTTCATAACCAAAACCAGTGCTACTTGGATAGTAACCTGTGCGGCGATTGATTTCGATAAAACCCGCGTTCATGTAAAGCATTTGTGCTGCGATATTTTTTGCACGAACTTCTAAAAATACCTTGGTGGTACCGAGCTTTTTAGCTTGAGCTAAAAATTGGTTTAGTAATACTTTTCCGTAACCTTTACCTTGCTCAGTAGGATTTACACAAATGTCCATCAGTGTCGCTTCACCGAGCACATATTCACCAATATAAAAACCAATATAAAAACCAATAGCATGATTGTCGGGTATTTCTGTTGCTGCGTTTTGAGCAAAGTTAATAGCTAGTTTTTCGCCGAAATAACGACCACCAATACAACTTAAAAAAGTTTTCTCACTCCAAGGGTGTGAATGACAAGCGAGCTCTATTGGCATTAACGTATCTAGGTCAATGCGCGCTATTTCAGTAAAGTGGTTTGTTTTAGATTTTGTTCCATTACTCATTGGGTTTGCCAACTCATTGTGTTTGCTTAGTCAATAATTGCCATAATTGCTTTTTAAGCGCAGGCGATTTTGAAAGTTCAGTGATAGGTGGAGTGAACAGCTGTTGCTCGACCCATTTGATTCCATTTTGTGATGATGTTGCTGTGAAATACCAGTTAAAAAGCCCTAAATCTAGGTGATCACTTTGATGATTTATTTCACCGATACTTAAACCTATGGCTAATAAAATGTCATTGAATAGTTGCTGACTAGCTAAATACTTTAAATCGATATCAATATATTGTTTGGGCTGAGCTTGAACGGTGTCTTTTGGCGTATCACAGGTACGATGCTGCCAAAGGCTGATACCCATTTCAGAGAGTTGCTCAAATTGATGTTGATTAATGCTCATCGGTGATGGCTTATTTGCTCTAGATTTAAGGGTAAATATAATGACAGAATTTGCAACAGACTAAAAGTAGATAAATTCATAGGAATAATAAAATATGAACTAAGTGTTATTTTGTTCGATAGTTTATAAATATCTACAAAGAGTTGACTTAGATTTTATGAAGAGAATATTTAGATAATACAGAAAAAACAAGAAGAAAATGGCAGGGGTGGAGAGACTCGAACTCCCAACCATCGGTTTTGGAGACCGCTGTTCTACCAATTGGAACTACACCCCTGCAACAGATTCGAATTATACTGATGCGCAGGCAAAGGTAAAGAGTAAAGGTGATTTTTTTTTGTATTTAGTGTTTGTTCGACTGTTTTATCAACAAAGTGCTAGTAAACTAGCCTGTTCTATTTAGTGAAGTTTGATAGCTAGGTGAAATTGACCAAGTTCACTCTTTATCTCAAATGACTAAACTTGGTTATTATTTACCTAAAATGGTAACGGGTATAGATGGAATACCAACATAGTTTACTTATGCCGGTACACTTACTCGTTAATTTCAGCTGCTGTTTATCTTTTAATGCTACCAAAACTTAAATTACAAAAGCGATATTTATCAGGATAAGGAAAAACATCTTTATAAATACCATTGGCGACATCTTGTTGGCATTGTTGCCAATATGCCGCTGTTAATAAATCTTCGTGGTGTATTTTAAATGCTTTGAGGTAACTTGGATTTGCGAGTGCAAACGTAGCGAGCTCCTCTGGGAACATATCTCCAGGCATTACGCTATACCAAGGTTCAGCCGCATATAATTGTTCTTCAGTCACCGCTTTAGGTTTTACTCTAAAGTTGATTTCATTCATATAAGCTATTTCGTCATAATCATAAAAAATCACCCGTCCATGACGTGTCACACCAAAGTTTTTGAGTAACATGTCGCCAGGGAAAATATCTGCGGAGATTAGCTGTTTAATGGCTTGACCATAGCCGAATAAGGCGTCATCAATTTTTTGCTGTGCTTTATTTTTAAGGGCATCCATTAGGTATAGATTAAGTGGCACCATTCGGCGCTCTATATATAAATGCTCAATAATAATAAGAGCTTCTTCGCCTTCACCTTCATAGCGAATGATAGATGGTGCTACTTTTTGAAGTTCAGCTAAAAGCTCATCGTTAAAACGCGACTTAGGAAAGGCTACTTCTGAATATTCCATAGTATCGGCCATTCGACCGACTCTATCGTGTAACTTAACTAAACGATATTTTCCTTTTACATCTTTTTTGGTTATGTTTTTACTGGGTGAAAACTTATCTTTGATGATTTTAAAAACATAAGGGTATGAGGGCAGGGTAAATACAGACATCACCATACCTTTAATACCAGCAGCTAATTCAAATTGGTCATCACTGCTATCGAGGTGGTTGAGAAAATCTCGATAAAACTGTGTTTTTCCTTGTTTATGAAATCCAATAGCAGAATATAAATCAGCTTTGGTTTTATGGGGCATTAGCCCTTGTAAGAAGTTAACCAGCGCATAAGGATGTTCACAGTCAACAAAAAAGTAAGCGCGAGCAAAACCAAAAACAACCGCCATACTTTCACTACTGGTGAGTAATGCATCTATATACAAACCACCCTTTTCATTATTAAGCACCGCAATAATAAATGGTGTTTCTCCCGCTGGCGATAATACCCGGCCAATGAGGTAAGCACCTTTATTTCGATAAAAGGTAAAGTTAAGAATATCAAACTTCAAATCTTCTAATTTAACACGGGTTTTATGTGCTTTTCGGCGAAAAGTGTTAATAAGCGCATCAACATCACGATCGAGATCTTCAAATGGGATCACCGTTCTATGACTATTCATAATGTCACAAATCGTTTGTTTTAAGCCAAGTTCTTTTGGCTGATAAGAAGTATAGATTTCCGGCTGTGTTTTATCATCAAGTCGGTGAGCGGTACTCTCGACATAGATATAATCGTTGTGATAATACTTACGCTCGAATAAGTGACAAAAAACCGAGTTATAAAAGGTTTCAGCTAATTCTGGTTGTTTATGATTGATTAATAAATCAGAGTAGACGGCTTTAACTCGTTGCCATAACGCATCATCAAGCGAGCTAATATTAAAGTCTTCCTTTATATCATTGAATGTTTCTTTTACACGTTCGTCATAAAAATTGGTTCTTGCCCTAGCAGAGCGATGAATTTCATTCCATTGACATTGTTGAAATCGATTTCGGGCAGATTGAGTAATTTCGGTAAAAATTGCAAAATGGCGTTCAAAACCATTAATAATTGTATTGGCTATAGTAAGCGCAAGTTCATCTTTCATAGGGCAATTAACTCTTTAGTCGATTTAAGTAAGGGCGTGTCAGCACAGCTTATTTACCAACATACACTAAAAGCTCAATTACAGAGATAATTTTCCTAAATACTGGCTATAACAAGCAATAATGTTGTTTCAACACAAGATTGTTCTCTGATCTTGACTCTTAAGTTTTAAAAGTGGCGAATTAACTTGCTATCAATGGCGTGCAGCTCTAAAATTACGCTTTTTTTAAAGCAGAAAAATAGCCAATATCATGCGTGTTTCAGACTTTTCCTTTGATTTACCCGAAGCCCTTATTGCTCGATACCCAAAAGCTGAGCGTACTGCTAGTCGTTTAATGACCTTAAATGGCAACTCAGGCGCTATAACCGATGGTGTTTTTACCGATATTGTCGCGCAATTGAACTCAGGTGATTTGCTGGTTTTTAATAATACCAGAGTGATCCCTGCCAGAATGTTTGGTCAAAAAGCCAGTGGTGGAAAAATTGAGGTGTTGGTTGAGCGTGTTATCGACCAAAACACAGCTCTGGCTCATATTCGTGCGAGTAAGTCTCCTAAAGTTGGCAACGAACTTTTCTTAGGTAATGAAGACAGTGACGTTAAAGTTAAAGCGACTATGGTGGCGCGCCATGGTGCACTTTTTGAATTAAAATTTAACAGTGACGAGTCAGTGTTAACTATATTAGACAAAATAGGGCATATGCCACTACCACCTTATATAGATAGACCAGATGAAGACAGTGATAAAGAACGTTATCAAACTGTTTACAATGAAAAGCCCGGCGCGGTTGCTGCGCCAACAGCAGGTTTACATTTTGATGAAGCTTTATTAGAAAGAATTAAGGCCAAAGGCGTTGAACTGGCATTTGTTACATTGCATGTAGGCGCAGGGACTTTTCAACCAGTTAAGGTAGATGAAATTGCTGATCATATTATGCACGCTGAGTATGTTGAAGTATCAGATGAAGTTGTTGCCCAAATAGCCAAAACGAAAGCCGCTGGCGGAAGAGTTGTTGCGGTTGGAACAACCTCTGTTCGCTCACTTGAGAGTGCTGCAAAAGCAGCACTGGATAAAAACAAACCATTAAGTGCTTTTTATGGTGATACCGATATATTCATCACCCCAGGTTGTCAATTTCAAATCATTGATGCTTTAGTAACTAATTTTCACTTATCTGAGTCAACCTTACTTATGTTAGTGAGTGCATTTTCTGGCTATGACCATATTATGTCTGCTTATCAACATGCGATAAGCCAAGAATACCGATTTTTTAGTTATGGTGATGCTATGTTCCTTACGAAACAAGAGCTAACTAAGCAAGATACGCCGTAAACGTTATAGAAAAAATACTATTTATTAAACCAACACCGCCAGCCTGTTTAGCTAGTAGGTGAGAGAGAAAATTTATGACTGAAACAGTAAAAAATAAAATGAAATATGAACTAATCACCACTGATGGTAAAGCCCGTCGTGGTCGATTAACGTTTGACCGTGGTGTGGTGGAAACCCCAGCATTCATGCCTGTGGGTACGTATGGTACGGTCAAAGGCATGAAAGCTGAAGAAGTAGAGGCTACTGGTGCTCATATCATTTTGGGTAATACCTTTCACTTAATGTTACGTCCAGGTACCGATATTATTGAGCAGCATGGTGGTTTGCATGACTTTATGAATTGGAATGGACCGATTTTAACCGACTCTGGCGGCTTTCAAGTCTTCAGTTTAGGGAAAATGAGTAAAATCACCGAAGAAGGTGTTCGTTTTAGCTCACCCGTTAATGGTGAAAAAATTATGCTGACCCCTGAACGTTCAATGGAAGTTCAGCGTAGTTTAAATTCTGATATAGTGATGATTTTTGATGAATGTACGCCATACCCAGCGAGCCATAAAGAATCTAAAGATTCAATGGAGCTCTCGCTTCGTTGGGCACAGCGTTCAAAGGATGCTCACGGCGACAGCCCGAACGCATTGTTTGGTATTGTTCAAGGTGGCATGTATGAAGACTTACGTGAAGTATCAGTTGCCGGCTTAAAAGCAATTGAGTTTGATGGTTACGCTATTGGTGGTTTGTCAGTAGGTGAGCCCAAAGAAGATATGGTTCGAATATTAGATCATACCGCACCCTTGATACCTAAAAATAAGCCCCGATATCTGATGGGAGTAGGTAAACCGGAAGATTTAGTTGAAGGTGTACGCCGTGGTATCGATATGTTTGATTGTGTGATGCCTACACGTAATGCCCGCAATGGTCATTTATTTGTGAATACGGGTGTTATTAAGATCAGAAATGCTGCCCATAAAACAGATGTTGCACCACTAGATGATACTTGTGATTGTTATACCTGTAAGAATTACTCACGTGCTTATTTACATCATTTAGACAAGTGTAAAGAAATACTGGGTTCGCAATTAAATACCTTACATAACCTTCATTTTTATCAAAAAGTGATGCAAGGTTTGCGTGATGCCATTGAGCAAGGTAAATTAGACGCCTTTGTAGAAGAATTTTACGCTTTACGTGGTTTACCTGTGCCGCCATTAGCAGAAGGTAGTAAGCAAGTTTAGCTTTCATTAATTGAAAGGTTTTGTTAAATCTAGTGGCTTAGTGTTTTGAAGGGCTTTCATTTAATTGAAAGGAAAATGCACGGAGCTGACGTTAGTCAGTGAGTACCTTTGACATATCAATTGGGCGAAAGAGCAATAAAATACAAAGTCACTAACTAATTTATAATTAAAAATAAGAAGTAGAGAAATATATGAGTTTATTTATCAGTACAGCACACGCCGCAGCAGCACCAGCAACAGCCGGTGGCGGAATGGAAATGATCATTATGCTAGCCGTTTTTGGTTTAGTGTTTTTCTTCATGATCTATCGTCCACAAGCTAAACGTGTAAAAGAGCACAAAGGTTTAATGTCTTCATTAGGTAAAGGCGATGAAGTCTTAACACAAGGCGGTATTGTTGGCAAAATCGTTAAAGTATCTGATGAGAAAGATTTTATCGTTGTTAGTATTAGCGAAGGCACTGAAGTTACAGTACAAAAAAGCGCCATAAACGCAGTACTTCCAAAAGGCACAATGAAATCATTGTAGCAGCTTATCTCATTGCCAATTAATACAGTAACTGCATCGGAAATACTCATTGACATGCGTCAACTGCGTGTTTCTTTTTTGTTACTGTATTAACTGGCTGCGAGCTTAACACTACTTAACTATTGTTAGCTAAAGCCTATCAATTGTTAAGTAGAGTGAACAGCTTGTTCGCGCAAAAAGAAATAAATAAAAAGGACACATTGTGTTAAACAAATACCCTTTATGGAAGACACTAATGGTGGCAATGATTGTCGCTATAGGTGCGCTCTATGCCACACCAATGCTATACGGCGAATCACCTGCAGTGCAAGTTTCAGGCTTACGCGGTGTTGAAGCAAATGCTGCTACGCTTGATAGTATCAAAGCACAATTAGAAGAAAGTAACCTAAGCTTTGCTAGTATTGCTTTAGAGAATGGACAAGTATTAACACGTTTTAATAATACTGAAGATCAACTTAAAGCGCGTGATGTATTAGATGATAATTTAGGTAAACAGTTTTCAGTTGCTTTAAATTTAACGCCTAATACTCCAAGCTGGCTAGCAGCAATTGGCGGAAAGCCAATGAAGTTAGGTTTAGATTTAAGTGGTGGTGTTAGCTTCTTGATGGAAGTGAACATGAAAGAGGCCATCAATAAAGCTAAAATAGGTATGGTGAGTGATTTTCGCGGTGATTTACGCAATGAAAAAATTCGCTACCGCAGTGTTAAAGAAGTTAATAATTCTGTAGTCGTTGTTTTTAGAAAAATTGAAGACTTAGAGGCGGGACAATCATTACTGAAACAGCGTTACCGTGATTTACTGCTAAGTACTGATGACGATACGCTAACGCTAACGGCAAAAATGACGGAGCCAAAGCTTAAAGAAATTCGTGAATATGCTTTACAGCAAAACATCACTATTATTCGAAATCGTGTCAATGAGTTAGGGGTTGCCGAGCCGCTTGTTCAACGCCAAGGCAAAAAACACATCGTTATCGAATTACCAGGTGTTCAAGATACTGCCAAAGCGAAAGAAATCCTTAATGCTACCGCAACCATTGAATTTAGATTAGTCGATACCGAAGGTGACTTGTCTAATGCATTAAATGGTCGTATTCCAGCAAACTCTATTTTGTTAACAGATAAAGACGGTAGACCAAGCTTATTGAAAAAACGCATCATGTTAACCGGTGATCACATCACTGATGCTAAATCAGGCTTTGATGAGTACTCTCGACCACAAGTGAATATTTCACTTGATAGTGCTGGTGGCTCTAAAATGTCTAGTGGTACCAAAAGTAATATTGGTAAACCAATGGCAACGGTATTTATTGAATATAAAGCGACTGACAAAAAAGATGCTGAAGGCAACATCATTTTTGAAAAACAACAAGAAATCATCTCTGTTGCAACTATTCAATCACGTTTAGGTAAAACCTTCCGTATTACTGGAGCAGGTAGTGCTGCTGAAGCGCATAACCTAGCATTATTATTACGTGCAGGGGCTTTGATTGCACCAATCACCATCGTAGAAGAGCGAACTGTAGGGCCTACATTAGGAGCTGAAAACGTAAGACTTGGTTTCGAAGCTATCTTAATGGGCTTTGGTTTAGTGTTTATCTTTATGATGATTTATTACCGTGCCTTTGGTGTGGTGGCTAACCTTGCTCTAGGTGCAAACTTAGTGTTGATTGTTGGTGTTATGTCGATGATTCCTGGCGCTACTTTAACATTACCGGGTATGGCTGGTATCGTATTAACAGTTGGTATGGCGGTCGATGCTAACGTGCTTATTTTTGAACGTATTCGTGAAGAAATACGTGAAGGTAAAACGATTCAACAATCAATTCATCAAGGTTATGATGCAGCATTTTCAACGATTATTGATGCCAACATCACTACCTTAATTGCAGCGTTAATTCTGTTTGCAATTGGTACTGGACCTGTGAAAGGTTTTGCCGTGACGTTATCTATTGGTATTATTACTTCAATGTTTACCTCGGTTGTTGGTACTCGTGCCGTAGTTAACGCTATTTGGGGCGGTAAACGCCTTGAAAAGCTTCCGATATAAAGAAGGCAGGAATTAAAATTATGCAAATTTTACAATTAAAAGAAACTGTCAACTTTATGAGCTATCGCAAGATAGCCTTAGTATTTAGCGCCTTATTAATGATTGCTTCAATCTTCTCTCTAGCCACTAATAAACTGAACTTTGGTTTAGATTTTACTGGCGGTACTTTGATTGAAGTTGGTTTTCAAGAAGCAGCAGATTTAGAAAAGCTTCGTTTAGTGATGAAAACTAATGGCTTTGCTGATGCGAAAGTGCAATTTTATGGTAGTAGCCGTGATGTTGTGATTCGTTTAGGTTTACGTGATGACGTTAAAGCTGAAATGCTTGGCAATGAAGTACTTGATGTCTTACAAGGAGCGACTGGCCAAACGGTTGATATGCGTCGTATTGAGTTTGTTGGCGCAAGCGTTGGTGATGAGTTAGCAGAGCAGGGTGGTTTAGCTATGCTAACAGCGCTGATCTGTATTTTGATTTACGTTGCTTTTCGATTTGAATGGCGCTTTGCTGTAGGCTCAGTGGTAGCGTTATTTCACGATGTATTATTAACACTTGGTTTGTTTTCAATTTTACAACTAGAGTTTGATTTAACTGTACTTGCAGCGATATTAGCTGTGATAGGTTACTCACTTAACGATACTATTGTTGTTTCAGACCGTATTCGTGAAAACTTTAGAAAAGTGCGCAACAGTGAAGCTGAAGAAATAATTAATATCTCTTTAACGCAAACATTAAGTCGAACTTTTATTACCTCAATTACCACACTATTAGTTCTAGCTGCTTTGTTCTTTCAAGGTGGAGCACTGATTCATGGTTTTGCCACGGCATTATTATTCGGTGTTTTTGTTGGTACTTACTCTTCAATTTATGTTGCTAGTTTAGTGGCATTATCTCTAGGTATTTCAAAAGAAGATTTAATACCTGAAGTCATTGAAAAAGAAGGTGCAGATCAAGAAGCTATGATGCCTTAAGTATTGTAAGTAATTTTGATATAAAAAAGCCGAGTAACGAAAGTTACTCGGCTTTTTTTTTATGGTGTTTATGGCTTTTATTTTATCTGCAAAGTGGCGCTATATACTCCACTTTGCAGTAAATATCTTGGCGTGGTAATAGACTTGGTATTAACCTTGCTGTATGCTGCACGGCCTTCCATGCTGCCAACATTTTCATTAGCGCTGTCAGTATTTGCTTGATATTTTTTAAAGAGATTTCTTATGAGTGATACCCCAACCAAGTTTACTGATTTAGGCTTATCAGAAGCATTACTAAAAGCAGTACGTGATAAGGGCTATGAAACACCTTCTCCTATTCAAGCCCAAGCGATCCCAGCAGTTATTTCTGGTCGTGATGTCATGGCAGCCGCACAAACAGGTACGGGTAAAACGGCAGGGTTTACTTTGCCATTATTACAGCGCCTTTCTAGCAGTAAAGGTAACAAGGTTTCATCTAACAACGTAAGAGCGCTAATATTAACGCCTACTCGCGAGTTAGCTGCACAAATAAGCGAGAGCATTGAGGTTTACGGTAAGTATTTAAACTTACACTCAATGGTTGTTTTTGGTGGTGTTAAAATTAATCCACAAATAGCGCGTCTTCGCCAGGGTGTTGATGTACTTGTGGCAACACCAGGTCGTCTATTAGATTTATACAATCAAAGAGCAGTTAAGTTTAGCCAACTTGAAGTCTTTATTCTTGATGAAGCTGATCGTATGTTAGATATGGGCTTTATTCGCGATATTAAAAAGTTGATGACAGCTTTGCCAAAAGACCGTCAAAACTTACTATTCTCGGCAACATTTTCACCTGAGATACGTGCATTAGCTAAAGGCATGGTAAATAACCCATTAGAAATTTCAGTTGATGCAGAAAATAGCACAGCAGAAAAAGTGACTCAATGGTTAACTGCGGTTGATAAAAAACGCAAACCTGCTGTATTAACGCACTTAATAAAAGAAAATAATTGGCAACAAGTCTTAGTTTTTACTAAAACCAAACATGGTGCTAATAAGCTAACAAAGCATCTTGAAGCTGAAGGGCTAACTGCGGCGGCTATTCATGGTAATAAAAGCCAAGGAGCGCGTACTAAAGCACTTGCTGCCTTTAAAGATGGTTCAGTGAAAATATTAGTAGCAACTGATATTGCAGCACGTGGTATTGATATTGATTTGTTACCACAAGTGGTTAATTTCGACCTACCTAATGTACCTGAGGATTATGTTCATCGTATTGGTAGAACAGCCCGTGCAGGTAATACCGGACAAGCATTATCTCTAGTGTGTGCCGATGAATTAGATTTATTGTGGGGCATTGAACATGTTATTCAGCAGCACATCGAACGAAAAGTGATTGAGAAGTTTATACCCGCTAATGAATTAGGCGAATCACGTGTTATCAAACCTTTAAAACAAGGTAAACCACCAAAATCAGCAAAACCTCATGGGGCAGGTAAGGGCAGAGTTGAGCACAAAGATGGTCAACGTTCAGGTCGTAATGCTAACGGGAACAATGCAGGTGGAAATAAAGCAAAACCGGGCAATGATTCTTCTAGACGTAAAAAACCTGAATACGATGGTACTGGTCCTAAACCACGTAGAGCAATACGCCCTACAAAATAAATAACACAGTTGATTCAGTAATTAATACCAAGTAGATTAAGTTCTTTCCCACTCAGCGAGAATTAAAAGGCTTAGAGGCAAGACATTGATTGAAGAGAATGGTTATTCCCTTGTCAAAATCAATAACGCTGCATGTAAGCCTTTTAAACTCGCCCTTGGGAGCTTGTTCTATGCCCATTAACATCGTTAAATTCATTTGATTTAGAATGACTAGACCTAAACAAATTCGCCTTGTTATTGAACATCTAACATAGCTCTGAGTTGGGAAGAAATTTAATCAAATTGGTATAATTGATTATTAGAATCAATTAACAAAAAAAGCCTTATGATGAATAATATATATTCTTCATAAGGCTTTTTTTATGCTAAATTTTGACGCTCAACACCTTAAAGAAAAAATGTTAAGGGGTTAGGTAGCCTAAATTAGTTAGTTGCTCACTGGAGAATAGCCCTACAACATCACCAATCACAATTAAACTGGGTGGCGTAATCCTATGTAAAGCCACCAAGTCAGTTAAATTTGCTAACGTCCCTTTTATTACTTGTTGATCTTGGTGAGTGCCTTTCCTGATTAATGCTGCTGGCGTATTTATATCACGACCGGCTCCCGTGAGCTGAGCGGTGATTATAGGTAAGCTTTTTATCCCCATGTAAAAAACAATGGTCTGCTCTTTATCATTTAATGCCTGCCAAGGTAGATCTAATGCACCATTATCTTGCACATTACCGGTTATGAAGGTGCAACTTCGTGCGACTTTTCGATGAGTTAGGGGAATGCCAGCGTAACTGGTACAAGCCGATGCGGCTGTCATTCCTGGGACTATATGGCAAGCAACGCCATGGCTCAATAAGAATTGAGCCTCTTCAGATCCTCGTCCAAAAACAAAAGGGTCGCCGCCTTTTAAACGCACCACTTTTTTACCCAATAAAGCATAATCAACGAGTAACTGATTGATGCCTTCTTGTGGAACTCTATGATCTGCTTGTTTTTTACCAACATATATTTGTTGGCAATCACTTGGCAGTAACGCCATTATTGCCGCACTGACTAGCCTGTCATAGATAACAACTTCAGCTTGTTTGATAAAACGATAGGCCTGCAAAGTAAGTAAATCTGGATCTCCGGGACCGGCGCCAACTAGGGCTACTTCGCCAGCAATAAAAGCTTGTTTTGTTGTGTTGATATTTTCCATGAGCTCTCTTAACAATATGTGCAAATAACTATATTGCTAGTCTAAAGCAAAAAAAGCGCCACAGTGACCTTAATTGACTAAGGTTGCTGTGGCGCTTAATATTATTCTGCTATAACTTAGGTGAACTCTTATACCCGCTCGATTTGAAACGAGCATCTTCAAGTGGAAAGGGTATACAAATATTACTTGCTAAGCGCATCACCTAAATGTGGGCGAATTTCTTTTAAAACGTCTTTTAATATACGAGTATTTGCTGCAACAATGTTACCTGAATTTGCATGATTATGACCGCCAGTAAAGTCAGTAACTAAACCACCTGCCTCAATCACTAATAGTTCGCCAGCAGCGGTATTCCAAGGTTTAGTGCCAATTTCGAAGAAACCATCAACACGGCCTGCTGCTACATAGGCAAGGTCAAGTGCAGTTGAACCTGAACGGCGCATATCTGAAGATTTTTGGAATAAATTTGAAAACATTGCCATATAAGCTACGCTGTGTTGCTTATGTTTGAATGGAAATCCAGTCGCTAATATAGTGCCTGCAATTTCTTTGTTTTTGTTTACACGGATTCTAAAACCGTTTAGTTGTGCACCTTTACCACGACTGGCTGAGAATAATTCGCCACGAATTGGGTCAAATACAACAGCTTGATCTAATTTGCCTTTAACTTTTAAACAAATTGAAACAGCAAAATGAGGAATGCCTTTAATGAAGTTACTTGTGCCATCTAATGGATCAATAATCCATTGGTAATCATCATCACTGCCTTTTAAAATACCAGACTCTTCACCAATAATAGTGTGGTCAGGGTAAGATTTACGAATAGTTTCAATAATGGCTTCTTCAGAGCTAATATCAACACTGGTGACGAAATCGTTAGTTCCTTTTGATTCAACTTCAACTTTATCAAGTTGCTCCATAGAGCGAACGATAACTTTACCGGCTGTACGCGCTGCGCGCACGGCAATATTTAGCATGGGATGCATTTAGAGTACCTATTTGTAAATAAATTTTAAAAGAACAATACATTTCCAAGCAAACATTGTCTTGAAAATTGAGCGCGCGAATTATAGCAAATAAAAAATTATTTAGCGATAATATTATTAAATAAATGTTCAATAAGTAATCAGTTTGGTCAATCACTTCTCTATAGAGAAAAAAAAACTATTAAATATCAAATTACCATAGATAAATATGCCCAATAAGCGTGCTTTTTGTTAGCTACAGCAGTAATCTTCTATGATAGAATATTGGCCATCTAGATGGGCTTCATACCAATGAATTCATTTATTGTAAAACTTAGCGCTTCAGTAGCGAACTTAGATCAGGTTTAATAATGTAAGTATAGTTAGTCTATATTTGATTTATTTTGTGATGTTATTTGTTTGCTAATAAAATTTTGCAGAGCACTTACCTAATAGTAAAATATAATACCTATATATGGCGTGGTTAATTTTGATAATAGAATAACTATTCTCTACAACCTATGGCTGTGTATAAGTCTTTTGATTTTCGTTAAGTGATAAATAAATTAGTTCGATTGGTCTTTTCCCAAAAAAGCAAACAAGAAGAGTAAAAAATGTCAGATTCTCAACAAGGTTCTCAACAAGGTTCTCAACCAAGTAATACCAAAGGTACATTATTAGATCGTGTTAAAATTGTTTTAGTTAACACTTCCGACTGCCGAAATATTGGTAGTGCGGCACGTGCAATGAAAACAATGGGACTAAGTCAGCTGATTTTAGTCGATCCTATTGAAATGCCTAATGGTCAAGCTCAAGCTATGGCTGCAGGAGCTACCGATGTTTTAGCTAATGCTAAAGTTGTTAGCACTTTGGCTGAGGCTATTGAAGATTGTGGCTTAGTTGTCGGAACCAGTGCTCGTTCACGTACATTGCCTTGGCCTATGTTAGAGCCTAGAGGTTGTGGTGAAAAGATGATTGCTGAAGCGGATGAATATCCAGTCGCATTAGTCTTTGGGCGTGAAAATAGCGGCTTAACCAATGAAGAATTACAACTTTGTCATTTTCATGTTCAGATACCAGCAAACCCTGAGTATAGTTCGTTAAATTTAGCAATGGCTGTACAGACTTTAAGTTATGAAGTACGTACTAGTTATTTATTAGCGCATGATCAAAATTATCAAGAACGCAGTACGGGCAATGGTAATTCAATTGCCAAGGCTAAAAACGAAGATGATGAACTTTATCCTGTTATCGAAGAAACTGAACGTTTTTATCAGCACTTTGAAAAAGCACTTAAAGCGACAGGTTTTATTGTCGAAAATCATCCTGGTTTAGTGATGACTAAATTAAGACGTTTATTTAATCGTGCGAGACCTGATGTTAAAGAAATTAAGATGATGCGTGGGATTTTTGCCTCGATGGAAAGGTCTAGTAAAGAGAAGTCATAACAGCCATTTATACCTGTTCCACTTGAATGTGCAGGATTCAGCTGGAATTAGAAACGCCTTTAGGCAAGGCATTGATTGAAGATAATGGTTGTTCCCTTTTCGAAATCAATAACGTAGCATAAAACGTTTCTAAGCCAGCCCTTTGGGGATGTCTGAGTAAATTATACTATTCGTTGCATCTATTTTTAAGGGAACAACCCTTAATAAAAAAATGTGCCTTGATCATGAATCACTCAGGCATCCTGAAACTCGCATCTTCAAGTGGAGCGGGTATATAAGAAAAGATAAGGAATAATTTATGTTTAGTCGTATCAAAGAAGATATCAATAGTGTCTTTGATAGAGATCCAGCCGCTCGTACTAGTTTTGAGGTTATCCTCAATTACCCGGGTTTACATGCAATTTGGATTCACCGATTAAGTTATAGATTATGGTGTGCTGATTGGAAACTTATAGCGAGAACTATATCAACTTTCTCTCGTTGGTTAACGGGTATTGAGATCCACCCTGGCGCTAAATTAGGTCGCCGTGTTTTTATTGACCACGGTATGGGCATTGTTATTGGTGAAACAGCTGAAGTAGGCAATGATGTCACGCTTTATCACGGTGTCACCTTAGGTGGGACGAGTTGGAAGGCAGGAAAGCGTCATCCAACGTTGGAAGATAATGTTGTTATAGGTGCTGGCGCGCAAGTACTTGGACCAATAACCATAGGTAAGGGCGGAAAAGTAGGCTCTAACTCTGTTGTTGTTAAAGATTTACCTGCTAATGCTACTGCGGTTGGTATTCCTGGTCGAATCGTGCCCGATAAACACAGTAAAGATGAAAACCAGCAACGAGAAGAAGTTGCTAAAAAATATGGCTTTGATGCTTATGCGGTGTCCCATGATAATCCAGATCCTGTTGCTAAAGCCATTGGTCGTTTACTTGATCATATGCATTTAATGGATGATAGAGTGAGTGAACTTTGCAAAGAAATTAACACTTTAGGTGGTGATATTTGCCCTAAAAACTTGCCTGAGTTAAGAGTAGGTGAGTTTGTCGAAGATGAAAAAGCAGCGGCAGAGCGCCGTGAAAATAAAGTGGCAAGCTTTGATCCTGAAATTTAACCTCGCTATTCAATTCTGGGAATAAAAGTAATAGTTGAGTAAAACAGTCAACTATTACTTCTCGCATGATATTTCTTGGTGTATAATACCTGAGTAAATTACTAGGGTATTTACTTGACTAATTTGTAGGGTTATGTAAAATTGCCCAGCATTTGTAAAGTAAGACATTTATATTATATTTTGTTTTGCTGTCAAATGGTTTTAATTTAGTCATCCTACTAAATTGATGTTTTGAGTACACCAACATAGTGTTTGAGAACAGATTATGAAACTTACCTCTAAAGGTCGTTACGCAGTTACTGCCATGTTAGACGTTACTATTCATGCAGTGTCTGGACCTGTATCTTTGGCTGATATTTCAGAGCGCCAAGGTATATCCTTGTCATATTTAGAGCAACTTTTTTCACGTTTACGTAAAGAAGGGCTTGTGACAAGTGTTCGTGGTCCTGGTGGCGGTTATCGCTTGGGCAGATGCTCAGCGCAGATTGCCGTTGCAGATGTTATTTATGCTGTGAATGAAAGTGTTGATGCAACTAAATGTTCAGGTAAAGGCAATTGCCAGGATGGAGAACAATGCTTAACTCATTCCTTGTGGGAAGGATTAAGCCAACGAATTGAAGAATTCTTGAAAAATATCACCTTATCCGAATTAGTCGCGAAAGGTGATGTACAAGAAGTTTCTAAGCGCCAAGATAAATTACATATCAATGCTCACAAAAGCATAGCGTTAGAAACATTAATAACCACAAAAGATGTAATGAACGACTGGTAATAACTAGTCGCGTCGTATTAAATATTTACCATCGGAGAGAGTTAGCGAATGAAGCTTCCTATATATTTTGATTATTCAGCTACTACACCAGTAGATAAGCGCGTAGCAGAAAAAATGATGCAGTACATGACCAATGATGGTCATTTTGGTAACCCTGCATCTCGTTCACATAAATTTGGTTGGCAAGCTGAAGAAGCGGTTGATATCGCTCGTAATCAAATTGCTGAATTGATTAATGCTGATCCACGTGAAATTGTTTTCACGTCAGGTGCTACTGAATCTAATAACCTTGCTATAAAAGGTGCTGCTAATTTCTATAATAAGAAAGGCAAGCATATTATTACCTGCAAAACTGAACATAAAGCCGTTTTAGATACGTGTCGTGAATTAGAACGTCAAGGTTTTGAAGTGACGTATCTTGATCCTGAAGAAAACGGTTTAATTGATTTAAATAAATTGAATGACGCTATGCGTGATGACACTATTTTAGTAAGTATCATGCAAGTAAATAATGAAATTGGTGTTATTCAAGACATCAGTGAAATTGGTGAAATGTGTCGTGCACGTAAAATTGTCTTCCATGTTGATGCCGCGCAAAGTGCAGGCAAAATCAACATCGACATGCAAGCATTGAAAGTTGATTTAATGTCAATTTCAGCGCATAAAATGTACGGACCTAAAGGTATTGGCGCGTTATACGTAAGCCGTAAACCACGCATTCGCTTAGAAGCACAAACACATGGTGGCGGACATGAACGTGGTATGCGTTCTGGTACCTTAGCGACACATCAAATTGTCGGTATGGGTGAAGCATGTCGATTAGCTAAAGAAGAAATGGCACAAGATCAAGCACATGTTACTGCAATGCGCGATCGTTTATGGGCCGGCTTAAATAGCATGGAACAAGTCTTTATTAACGGTGATGCGGATAAACGTTACCCTGGTAATTTGAATGTTAGTTTCAACTTTGTTGAAGGTGAGTCACTCATCATGGCATTGAAAGATTTAGCCGTATCATCTGGTAGTGCATGTACATCAGCAAGCTTAGAGCCATCGTATGTACTTCGTGCTTTAGGTCTAAATGATGAAATGGCGCATAGCTCAATTCGCTTTAGCTTTGGTCGCTTTACTACGACAGAAGAAATTGATTACGCAATTGAACTTATTAAAGGTGCAATTGGTCACTTACGTGATATGTCACCGCTTTGGGAAATGTTCAAAGATGGTATCGATTTAGATTCAATTGAATGGGCTGCTCACTAGACGCTCTTTATAATAAAAGTTTAGTAAACAATTCATTATTTTAAATAACATTTGGTGTTAAATAGTTCTTACGAATTATTTGACACATGCTAGGAGAGTCACATGGCTTACAGCGAAAAAGTACTAGATCATTATGAGAACCCACGTAACGTAGGTTCAATGGATAAAAACGATCCATCAGTAGCAACTGGTATGGTTGGCGCACCAGCGTGTGGTGACGTAATGAAGTTACAACTAAAAATTTCTGATGACGGTATCATTGAAGATGCAAAATTCAAGACTTACGGTTGTGGTTCTGCGATTGCTTCAAGCTCATTAGTTACTGAGTGGGTTAAAGGTAAATCAATTGAAGAAGCGGGTGAAATTAAAAATACCGCGATTGCTGAAGAGTTAGCGCTACCACCAGTAAAAATTCATTGCTCTATTTTAGCTGAAGATGCTATTAAAGCAGCGATTGAAGATTATAAATCCAAGCAAAGTAAATAACGGAGATAACAATGGCTGTTACCATGACTCCTGCTGCTGCTGAACGCGTTCAATCGTTCATGCAAAACCGTGGCAAAGGACTTGGGCTTCGCTTAGGTATTAAAACCACTGGTTGTTCAGGTTTAGCCTATGTGCTCGAATTTGTAGATGATTTAAATGAAGATGATCAATTGTTTAACATTAAAGATGTTAATATCATCATCGACGCGAAAAGCTTAGTTTACCTTGATGGCATTGAACTCGACTTTACTAAAGAAGGTTTGAACGAAGGCTTTAAATTCACCAATCCCAACGCCAAAGGTGAATGTGGGTGTGGTGAGTCGTTCAACGTCTAAGCTAATGTGTGATAACGAGTTCATCTCTTAGCTATTTTGCTCAGTTGCAGCGTTGAAAGTACTCATTGACTAACGTCAACTCTGTGCTTTCGCCTTGCATCAGAGCAAACTATCGTTGAGCTGAATTCATTATGGCGAGATCACTTTGTAAGTGCCAGTCCATATAAAATCAGAGTAAAAATTTTGAATTACTTTCAATTATTCAACATTGAAGTTTCCTTTGATGTCGATTTACAACAACTTTCGTCAAGTTATCAAACCTTGCAAAAGACTGTGCATCCTGACAAGTTTGCTCACGCCTCTGAGCAAGAACAGCGAATAGCTGTACAAAAATCTGCGCAGATTAACGACGCCTATCAAACTCTTAAAAATCCATTGCAACGCGCTGAATATATACTTGTGCAACGTAGTGTTGAGATGCCAAACGAACAGCATTCTTTTCAAGATACTAGTTTTTTGATGCGTCAAATGGAATTGCGAGAAATGCTTGAAGACGTTAGGCATTCTGGTGACGTTGATGCAGCTTTACTTGAAGTACAAAGTGTTTTGTCGACTGAATATTTACAGCTTTCTCAAGTAATGAGAACACAAATTAGTGAAAATAATGCAGCATCGAATAGCGCTGCATGCGATAATTTACGTAAATTAAAGTTTTATCAAAAGCTCAATATTGAAGTGGATCGTCTTGAAGACAGTTTATTTGATGACTAGCGTGGCTAGCAAACATTTTAACAAGACATACTTTTTATTAAGCTAAGAAAAACATACATAAACTTAAACTAACTCATTGAATTAACATCATGGCTTTATTACAAATTGCAGAACCCGGTCAAAGCACCGTTCCTCATGAACACAGATTAGCTGCAGGCATCGATCTTGGTACCACAAATTCCTTAATAGCAAGTGTACAAAGCGGTAACGCAAGTACCTTAAGTGATGATCAAGGCCGTGATATATTGCCCTCTATTGTTAGCTATCAGGCAGGTAATGTTTTAGTTGGTCAAACAGCTCAAGCACTTAGCATTGAAGATGCTCAAAATACGATTACTTCTGCAAAACGCTTGATAGGTCGCTCACTTAAAGATATTCAAAGTAAATATCCTTCGTTACCTTATGAGTTTTGTGGTGATGAAAATCATCCTGAAATTATGACTAGACAAGGTGCTGTTAACCCAGTTCAAGTCTCGGCAGAGATATTAAAAAGCTTAAACCTAAGAGCACAAGCGGCTTTAGGTGGAGAGCTCACTGGTGTTGTTATTACTGTCCCGGCTCACTTTGATGATGCCCAAAGGCAAAGTACCAAAGATGCGGCAAAATTGGCGGGTGTTAGTGTGTTGCGTCTATTAAATGAACCAACAGCTGCAGCGGTAGCTTACGGGTTAGACTCAGGCCAAGAAGGCGTTATTGCGGTCTATGATTTAGGCGGTGGTACTTTTGATATCTCTATTTTACGTTTAAACAAAGGCGTATTTGAAGTGTTAGCAACTGGTGGTGATTCTGCGTTAGGTGGCGATGACTTTGATGTCGTTTTAGTTGACTATCTTGTTGAACAAGCCGGTTTAGTTAGACCTTTATCACCTTCGTTAGAGCGTCAACTGATGCAGCAAGCTTGTTTTGCTAAAGAACAGTTAACAACTAAAGAGGAAGTTGATATCACAATTTCTCTTGATAGTGACAGTGATTGGAAAACAAGTTTAACTAAAGCACAGTTAAATAAACTTATTAGCTCATTAGTTAATAAAACATTACGTGCTTGTCGTCGTACGCTCAAAGATGCTGATATTACTATCGATGAAGTAATAGAAGTTGTCATGGTGGGCGGTTCAACTCGTGTACCTTTAGTGCGTAGCGAAGTTGAAAAACACTTTAATAAAACACCGTTAACGTCAATTGACCCTGATAAAGTGGTTGCGATTGGCGCTGCAATTCAAGCAGATGTTTTGGTGGGTAATAAACCTGATAGTGATATGTTATTACTTGATGTTACGCCATTATCTCTTGGTCTAGAGACTATGGGTGGTTTAGTAGAAAAAGTTATTCCACGAAACACCACAATACCTGTTGCAAAAGCGCAAGAATTTACCACATTTAAAGATGGTCAAACGGCCATGGCCGTTCACGTCTTACAAGGTGAGCGTGAATTAGTTGAGGATTGTCGTTCGTTAGCCCGTTTTGAATTACGCGGCATTCCTGCAATGACTGCTGGTGCAGCTCATATTCGTGTAACGTTTAAAGTTGATGCGGATGGTTTACTCTCTGTCTCGGCGATGGAAAAGTCATCTGGTGTGGAATCGAGCATTGAAGTTAAACCTTCTTTTGGTCTTGATGACAATCAAATTAGTCAGATGATCAAAGATTCAATGAGCAATGCGGCTGATGATATGCAAGCGCGTATGTTGAAAGAGCAACAAGTTGAAGCCTCACGCGTTATAGAGTCTGTTCAAGCTGCTTTATTGGCTGACAGTAAACTACTTAATAGTGATGAAATTACGGTTATTGAAAACGCAATTAAGTCACTTGCTCAGGTTAGCCAAGGTCAAGAAATTAAAGCGATAGAAAATGCACTGGATAAGTTAAACGACAGTACAGCAATATTTGCTGAACGTCGTATGGATAGTTCAATTAGTGAAGCCCTTGCAGGCCAAGCAGTTGATAAAATTTAGATTATCTTTGATAAGATCCTGATTATATTTAAGTTAGGCGAAAGCCTTTCAAGCAGAGAATAAATAAAATGCCAAAAATTATATTTTTACCTAATGAAGAGTTATGCCCAGATGGCGCAGTAGTTGAAGCCGAAAAAGGTGAGAGCGTGTTAAACGTAGCCTTAAGAAATGACATCGGTATCGAACATGCTTGTGAAAAAGTATGTGCTTGTACTACGTGTCATGTCATCATTCGAGAAGGTTTTGACTCTATCGAAGAAGGCGATGAACTTGAAGAAGATATGCTTGATAAAGCATGGGGTTTGGAGCCTGAATCTCGCCTAAGCTGCCAATCTATTGTTGGTGATGAAGACTTAGTCGTCGATATACCTAAATACACAGTTAATATGGTTTCTGAAACTCACTAGTTGATTCTTTAAAGCCATATACAAACAAAGGGTTGTAACATGTTAATGTTATTACCCTTTTTTAGTATTAGAGAATAATTGAAATAGTCCACTAATAGCTAACTTTGTGAAAATTCATATCAAAAGTATCGATGTTGTAACAGCCTATTTCTTCAAATATTAATCAATATAAACTCATCTGACTAAGCCTTAAAAGCTTCTAATATTACACAACCCATTTTTAGAATAATAATGCGGTATTACCTCGATAGTTATAGTGCATCGTTTTGTTCGAACGCTCAAAAATGGATAAAGATAATAGCGACTTGATAACCTGACATAGAGACTCATGTCATTTTATTTGGTATATACTTATAAAAAGATGATAAATAATAGTAGAGGTCTTTTTGACCAGAAGTGAACTAGAATTGAACAAATACATGCAGCGTGATGCTGCGGCATTGTTATATGGCAATGCAGTTTCCGGTATTGTGATCTCTTTGATTACTTCTAGTTTTCTAGTCTTCATGTTCAGTAACCCATTAACCGACTCTTTTAAACACATGTGGTGGTGGGGGATGAGCATATTGCTTGTGCTCAGAATGGTTGATGTCATTATCTGGAAAACTAAACTGCAGCACACTGATTTTGATGGAGAAAAAGCGGTTAAGCGTTATATTACCGGTGTAAATCCTACAGCAATTATGTGGGCCATCTACTTAGTTTATATCACGAAATACAATAGCTCTGTCGAATTAACTACAACGCTTATAGCCATAGCTGCTATGGCTGGTGGTTCAGCTACGATACTTGCGGCTCATAAATACACCGCAATGTTTTATGCATTCATACTACTTTCTCCTGCCTCGATAGGCTTACTCTTATCCGATCAACATGCATTACAATTACTGGGTTTTTTGGGAGTTTCCTACAGTATCGTAATGCTTATTACTTCAAAGAAATCGGCAGATTTCACGCGAAATACCTTGTTTTTAAAAAATGAAAATAAGGTGTTAGTTCATCAAATGGAAGAAAAAGTTGAGCAGCGAACGAGAAAAATTTATGAACTCTCTAATCTTGATTCACTCACTGGATTATATAACCGAACCGCCTTTTTAAAACATTTAAAGACTGCGTTAGCTTCATCCAATAAACCTTTTGCACTGTTATTTATCGACTTAGACGGCTTTAAAAAAATAAATGATTCAATTGGTCATCAAGCTGGGGATCAAATTTTAAAAAAATCTGCTGAGCGTCTTAAACAGTGGTCTTTTGATACCAAGCTATTGTGTCGCTGGGGTGGTGATGAGTTTTTGATGGTACTAGCAGATACTGATGAAGTCAGCGCTGTTGGTGTATCTAAGCAACTGATAGAGGTACTATCTGCCCCTCATAATACTGAACATAGCGTTTTATCTGTCGGTGCAACTATAGGTATTGCATTATATCCTTCGCACGCAAAAACAGAAGATCGTCTTATTCAATCTGCCGATATGGCCATGTACTATCAGAAAAAACAAGCGCGTTCGACTGTTGGCGTATTCTCCAAACAAATGGATAAACTTTATTCTTATGAACTTCGTCTGAAAAATGAACTGACTCAATCGATTGAGAAAGAACAATTAAGGCTCGTTTTTCAACCGATAATATCATCTAAAAATGATGAAGTTGTTGCTTTTGAAGCGCTGCTTCGTTGGCAACTCGATGAGGAAAATATCCCTCCGGATGATTTTATTAGTATTGCTGAGCAATACGGTTTAATACACAAAATCGGTGCGTGGGTACTAAGAAATGCATGTTTGCAAGCCAGCCAATGGAGTTCGGAACAACCGCTGTCAGTTTGTGTAAATGTTTCCGTGATTCAGCTACAAGATGAGAATTTTATAGCTATTGTTGATGATGCACTTTCAAACAGTTCATTGCCTGGCGATTTGTTGCATATAGAAATAACCGAGTCGGTATTTGCTGCTGATACTAGTATCATATCAAACCAAATAAAACGACTTCAAGCTAGAAAAATTAAGGTTTCTATTGATGATTTTGGTACCGGATATTCTTCTCTTTCGGTTATCCAAGACTTAGCGATCAACATGGTTAAAATTGATCGTTCATTTGTGAATAAAATGAATACCAATGGTCATGCGATTATCTCCGCAGTAATGCATATCGCCTCATCGTTAGATTTCTTGGTTATTGCTGAAGGTGTGGAAACTGAAGCGCAAGCACGGGAATTACAGAAGTTAGGTGTGCATTTCCTTCAAGGCTATCATTATTCTAAGCCTATCGAAATTGAAGATATAGACAGTTATTTAACTAACATGACACTGGATAAGCAGTATTTACTTAACAAGTAAATTATTTTTCAGGACTCGTTACCTTTATTTCTCTCTAGCATGAAGATTACTTAGCCCACCGTTTAGAAGCCAATTGTGGTTCGAGCTTTTAAGTTCACGCATTATGTTATACCAATCGTACTAACTTATTGATCACTTAACGAGAATTAAAAGGCTAAGAGGCGAAGCATCTCTAATTCTAACTGAATTCTGCATTTTGAGATAACATGGGGATATACCCCCTGAATTGAAATGACAATGTAACTTATTAAGTGTCAATCAATAATGTGTATTTATAGCTCATAATAGAATGATAACGAAAGATAAACTTTAATCATAAAATGGGCAAGTAGTTACATTTTTACTATAATAAAGTTTGATAAATCACACCCCTTGATAAAATTCCTATAATTTCTTTTTGGATTGAATTTGAAATCTAAAGTACCATCACTTATATCTATCTCTCCTGAAGCATCCATTGCTTTAGGCAATTTTACGTTAGCAATTACTGAGGCTGTTTCTGAAAAAGAAATTTATAATAAACTAGCTGAAAATTTACCTAAGATACTACAAGCTGACAGAGGTAGTGTTACTTTAATAACAGAAAATAAAGATGAGTTTGAAGTCTTTTCCCTACAGGGACCTGAGGGAATGTTATCTATTGGAAAATACTTTTCCGTTGATAATTCGCTGGCAGGTTTAGCTGTACAGCAAGAAAAAACAATTATTTCTAAGCTAAATGCTGACCGCATAGAAATAGATGCTCAACAGCTTTATCAACAAGACTTGTTATCAATTATGAATTCACCATTACAGTTTAGTGATCGTATAATAGGAACGGTGAATATAGGTAGTTACAAAGAGAATGCTTATGATAGTACTTCGTTAGAGCTGTTAACGTTAGTTAGTACGTTAGTCTCTAATTATTTAGAACGGCAACATCTACTTGAACAAGCTCAAATTGGCGTTAAGCAGTATAAAACCTATTCAAAACAGTTAGAGTCTCTTAACCACGTAGCTGAAGAGCTTTGTGCTGCTATGAATGAAAGTGAGGTTTTTTCTATTATCACTCGTTCGGCAAGTCACATTATTTCAGCACAAAGAATCAGTTATTGTGTGCCTAATTATAAAGATAAATGTTTTGAAATACGGTCAGTATTTTCTGAAAATGAGGTTATGAAGTCGGCTACTGTTGACATGGAAAACAGTGCATTACAATTTGTCTTACAATCAGGGAGCCCTCAATTTTTTGAAAATTTGGCTGTAACCAATTTTACTGATCATTTAATATTAAGTAAAAACGGTTTGTGTTCAGGCTGGAGTGTGCCTGTTCGAGTGAAGGGCGAAATTGTTGGTTTGCTAAATGCCGCTAGTAACGTGAAAATTAATGAAAGAGCTCAACAGCTCGGTGTTATAAAAATGCTTAGTGGAATTATGGGAGTGACATTAAGTCGAGTTAATTTACAAGAACAGTTAGAGCATCAAGCGTGTTACGACACACTGACAGGTTTGCCAAACCGGCATCAGTTTAATCAAAGAATGGAAGTGGCAATTACCCAAGATAACCCTATACCTTTTACCTTGTTATTCATTGATTTAGACCGTTTCAAAGTGGTTAACGATACCATGGGGCACGATGTTGGAGATGAGTTATTATGTCGGGTTACTCAACGCATTAATCAACAAATAAGAAAAGAAGATTTTGCAGCTCGACATGGTGGTGATGAATTTGTCGTTCTATTACTTAACAAGCAATCGAAAGCTATTGCTGATATCACTTCAGCCAGAATAATTAAAGCGCTTAAAGAGCCTTTTCAAATTGATGAACATAGTATTTTTATTGGTGCCAGCATTGGTATTAGTTATTTCCCAGAACATAGTAAAAATTCAGAAGAGTTACTTAAATATGCTGATATTGCGATGTATCATGCGAAAAAGCAGGGGAAAAGCAGCTTTAAATTATATTCTAGCCGTCTTTCCGATAAAATTCATTGTCGGCAAAAGCTGGAAACTTTGTTGAGATTAGCCGTTAAAAATGAGGAATTACATTTAGTTTTTCAACCACAAATTAATGAAGATGGTGTCTTTGCTATTGAGGCTTTATTAAGGTGGGAAGACCCTGAATTGGGAGTTATTTCGGCTGATGAGTTTATCCCCATTGCAGAAGAAAGTTTATTAATAGAAGAAATCACTCACTGGGTTATTAATCAAAGTTTGCAAATGATTGCACGGTTAAGATTAATATGTCCGTCAGTTTATGTTGCGGTTAACATTTCGGCTAAGAATTGTTTGTATCCTGAAAAGTTGAAACATTGCATATTAACGGGATTAAATGATGCTAATTTACCAGGCTCTGCACTTGAATTAGAAATCACAGAAAATGTTTTTCTACAAAACATAAATAATACCAATAAGTTATTTAAGGACCTAGGTCATTATGGTATTAGATTTGCTATTGATGATTTTGGCACAGGTTATTCTTCATTAACTTATTTACTTAATTTACCGCTAAATACATTAAAGATTGACCGCTCATTCATTCAAGATATTCATTGCAATAAAATTAAGCTTGGTGTAGTTAAAGGTATTTTGGTTATAGCCAAGAGTTTATCAATGAATTGTCTTGCTGAAGGGGTAGAAATTGAGGCACAAAAACAGTGTCTTGATGAGTTGGGGTGTAATCGTTTTCAAGGTTATTATTTTAGTAAGCCATTAAGGGAAAAAGATTTTTTATTATATTTAAAAAGTAATCTCTTACAGAAAAGCTAACAAGCTTTATTTGTTAACTTCACATATATCATCACTTCATATCGCTGGTAGTTCCGTTGTTCACAAAAGAGGGTTCTTGAATGAATTCAGGAGGATATGCTGAGGGTAATTACTCCTGCATTTACTAATAAGGTACATCTCTGTACTCCTTATCGAAATAAATAACGTTGTATAACATTTTTATAAACCAGCCATTTTTTTGGTGGTAGCAAGTCAAATTCGTTGTTATATTTTTTTAAGGAAAGAACATTAACAGAAAATGTGCTTTGATGATTCACTCAGGTTTTCTGAAAAAAGTATCTTCAGCTGGACACTTATATAACCCGACATGAAGATTGGTCAATGGAGCATTAAATATTTCTTTACTGATCGGCATTAGGTGCTTATGTAATATCTGATATTTTTATGCTGTTTCTAGCTTACGTTAATTGCTGATAAGCTTGTCTACAGGCAAGCGTTAAACGCTCAAGTAGCTCTTCTGTAGTAATACCAAACCTAAGCGTATCTTGCTCATCAGCGAGTCGACAATAGACCCCTTGTTGACAAAGTAAATGGTACAGTTTTTTTGCTGTATCTTGCTGATGAAAACTTAGGGTGAGAAATAAATTACAACCGTTAATCTCTCGAAGAATGATTTGAGGGAATGCTTGCCTAAGCATGTGCTCTTGAGCAATTCTAAGTCGTGTTAATGTATCCTTCTGCCTCGTTTGCCAACTTGTATCTTGCAGGGCATGTTGTGCAATTAATTGCGCTGGTCCGTTGATTTGCCATGGGCCTAGCAATTCTTTAAATGCCCCACACCAATAACGATTAGCTACTAAAAAGCCAATTCTAACTCCAGCTAAACCAAAGAATTTACCAAAAGAGCGTAATACCAAGCTATGGCTGTTTTCTAGTTGATTACAGTAAGATTGATTGCCTGGTACTACATCAATAAAAGCTTCATCGAGAACCAACAGGCCGTTAACTAGCTTTAATCGTTCTTGGTATTGAGCAATTACCTGACCATTAAAAAACTGTCCCGTTGGGTTATTAGGATTAATGATCACCAACACACTATTGGGCAATATCTCTGACATTTCTGGAAGAAACTCCTGATAAAAGTGTAAATTATAACCGGCATTCTTCCATGCATGAGCGTGTTCCTTATAACCTCGTTCAGGTAAGTAAACATCTTGACTCTCTGCATTCTTTTGACGATATAACGCTGGTAAAGCTTTAATTATTGCCTGACTACCATTGGTAATCATAAGTTGTGAACATTGGTAATACTGCTGTGCTGCAGCGATCAGATCTGGGTTTTGTTGTGGTAATTGTTGCCAAACACTTAATGGTATAATTGGAATAGGGTAACTAATAGGCGCAATACCTGTCGATACATCAATCCAATCGCTAGGCGGAATGTTATATTGCTTTGCCACCTGTTGTAGTTGCCCGCCATGAAGTAATGCCATCTTATTCCTATATATATGTTTTAAATGAAGAGTTTAAATGAAAAGTCAAACGAGAATTATAACGAAAATTTAATAAATAAAATAACAAACTAACTGAATAATAAGTACTAAAGCGAGTAATATTAAACTGGCCCTACTAACCACAAGTAAACTTGTCGGGATGTCTTTCGTGGTAACACAGCTACCGCAACCTAAGACAACAGAATTGACAGTTTGTCCATGGTAAAGCGCACTGCCACCTAATTGTCTACTCATCACTGTGGCACCAGCAGCCATTACCCAACCACCGTTATGGCTTTTGTATTGATTACCTTGCCTATAGGCATTAACGATAGCCTTAATGATCTTCCCTTGTTTCACTCCTTGAATGGCATAAAGCAGGGTACAACACTTACCCGAAATAAAACCGAGTAAATCATCAAGTCGAGCACTGGCATATCCAAAGTCGTTGAAACGTGAGTTCTTATATCCCCACATTGCATCCAAGGTGTTGGCTAATCGATGTATTATTACCAGTGGCGCCCCCCCAATAAGGTAGTAAAGTAAAGATGCGATAACCGAGTCATGACCGTTTTCTAACATCGACTCTATAGTCGCTCTAGACATCTCTTGCTCTGACAGGTTGGAGGTATCTCTGCTTACCAGATACCCGGTGAAATGCCGGGCGCTTGTTAAGTCTTCAGCGTTAAGGGGCTTGTATACTTGCATAGCGTGTTGATGCAAGCTATTTAAACCTATGGCTAGATAAATCACACTAGCATCGAGCAATACTTGCCAATACCATATTAGATGAGTCAGCTGATAAAAATAAATCAGCGGCAAAGGTAAAACCAATAGGCACCAAGCCAAAGTACCCAGTAACTTTGCTTTTAAAGTAGCTTTATCGCCAGTGTTACTCTCTTGATATTGAGCTTTTTTCTGATAAGGATTTAGTTTAGTCTCTAGTTTTTTTGCTAACCAACCAAAACCAACTAAGTAATGAAAACGCTTTGCTTCACCTAAATATTTATCAAGCAATAGCGCCAGTAGTAAGGTAATGAACGTAGCAAAATCAGGTAGTAGCGTTATGGCTTGCTGGTAGATGTTTGCGATAAATTCTGACATGAAGTTAAGACGCTCTAGTACTATTCAAGGTTGAGTAATTAAATGCTTCGTTATATTAATTTTTTTTACGTCTTTTTGAGGTATAAAAATAAATTATCTTGCTAGCTGAAAACTATCATCATCATGGCGGTAAGTTAATGGTAATAGACAAGCATTATCGAATAACTCATAGGCATTATCGGTTGAGTTATGGCCTAATTTAGCTAAAAAACAGCGCAACGCTTCACCATGGAAAATAACCAATATGTTTTTATTACAATGATTATTGGCTAATTCTTTAAGTGCTTGATAAATACGTGATCCACAGCTTATTGCACTTTCGCCACTTGGCGGTGTTATCTCGGTAAATTGATGCAATATTTCATGGTAGTTTTCGTCGGATTTAATGGCAGCAATATATTGCCCTTGCCAAGACCCCAAATCTCTTTCCGTGAGGTCATTTAAACGTGCAATAGGAGTATTTAATATGCGCTGGCAAATTAGAGCGCTATCAACAGCACGTCCTAGGGTTGATGAAACAATTAAATCAATTTGTTGGTTGGCAAGGCTTAAGGCAAGCTGTTCAGATTGTTGTTTACCTACTTGTGTCAGATTGCTATCTAATTGGCCTTGAAAACGTTGGACTTTGTTCCATTTTGTTTGCCCATGACGAGCTAAATATAAAGTTGTTTTCATTTTATTCCAATAGCAATTATGACGCTTTCTTATCCTTTAAGCGAGGGAGGATAACTAAATCGTTACATAGGTTCAACGCAAATATTATTTCTAGTGGCTATTCTCTTTTCATTAACATGTTTAACTATGACATCGTTAATTGTTGAATAAGTATCATGTATAACGTAGTATCCGCGCAGATTTAGGTGTCTTCGGTGTTAATTTATCCTGATAAACGTTATTAGGTAAATGGCACTAATGAAGATGAAACGTGAAACTGGTTAAATACCAGTACTGCCCCCGCAACGGTAACTGTGAGCAGCAACAAAACCACTGTATTGAATCATTATTAGGTCATCACAATAATGAACGTATGGGAAGGTGTTGCAAGTGCGATGATCAGGAGTCCGGAGACCGGCCTAAATTATAGTTATTTATCAATGATAAATAACTATTACTCGACAACTGCGGTGGGCGGTAATTCAGAGAAAAGTAAATGCGCTGAATTACAGCAATTAATAGCTATAAAGAGTGATCGTTAACGCATGAACACGTGTTTATTGATTTACCTGACTATTGATTTTACCTATTGATTGCTCGATGATTGAGTTGTTGATAGCGTTTTATCATATAGGATATAGCGTAGGCCTGCTCCTTAGCATTTACTGACTTTGATTTCCTACACCGTTACTCTTTTGTACATTTTTGACAACGGGAACGTTATGAAATCAGTCAACCAAACATCTCCTGTTAGCTTGCTTATCGCTGTATTTGCCTTGTTAACATTACTTATGCTTGCCACTCGTACACATCACTTTGCCAGTTTAAATCACCTGCCAAGCGCATCAATTGCAATTTTTTTCCTCGCAGGAATGTACTTGAGAAATATTAAAGCCTTCTGGTTTTTTTATACTTTATCAATCACCATCGATTTGGCTTCATCCTATTCTCGCGGTCAGTTTGGCGATTGCATCACCTCTTCTTACCCTATGTTAGTGCTAAGTTATGGCGCTATGTTTACGGTTGGCTATTACAGCAAACCAAACTGGCAAAAAAATAGTTGGCAAATCAATATTATTAAAGTGGCACTCGCTTTATTTATTGCCAGTTCAATTGCCTTCTTTATTTCAAATGGTAGCTATTACACACTGTCGGGTAAGTTCCCAGAGTTATCGTGGGCAGAATATGGCACACGTGTTGATAAGTACTATTTTAAATCTATTTCTAATCCTGTTTTCTATGTGATTTCGGCGGTTGTTATTGATTATACTGTCAGTCATTTTTTCACTGACAAAGCGATAAATACCAGTACTGCGGCTAGTGAAAGTGCTAATAACAGCGGCAAACTTTAGTCGGTTACTCTCACAACGGCTAAGTTCATATTACAGGTGTTTTAAAGGCAAATTTAATGTCATCAGCAAAAAATAAAGTAATTCAAAATACAGCATTCCAACATAAGCCAGAGCAGCAAATTGGCAGTGGTGTTATGTGTTCGGCCCTTGTTGTTGCCGCACCACATTCTGGCTCAGGTAAAACGACTGTAACAGCCGCAATAGCGCGTTATCATCGTGATCAAGGGCGTAAAGTCACTGTGTTTAAAGTCGGTCCCGATTTTATTGACCCCATGATATTACGCCAAGCCAGTGGTGAGTTAGTGTATCAATTAGATTTGTGGCTTGTCGGGGAGCAAGGTTGTCGAGCTTTGCTGCATCGAGCGGCTATGGATTCAGATCTTATTTTAATTGAAGGTGTTATGGGGCTGTTTGATGGCACACCCAGCAGTGCCGATTTAGCTAAGTATTTTAATATCCCAGTACTGGGCGTAATTGATGCAAAAGCGATGGCACAAACCTTTGCTGCAGTGACCTTTGGTTTAGCAAAATTTTGCGAAGACTTGCCCTTTTCAGGCGTAATTGCAAATCGAGTAAATACCGAACGTCATGCAGAATTACTCAGTGTTAGTTTACCTAAAGCGTTTCGTTTCTATGGCAGAATTCCTAAAGATGACACCATAACATTACCCGAGCGTCATTTAGGTTTAGTGCAAGCACAAGAACTTAGTGATATTGATGTTCAGCTTGATAAAGCGGCCAGTCACATTGCTAATACCGGTTTAACAGAGTTACCGTCGCAAGTTGAGTTTTTTGCTCAAGAAGATGATAACCAAGAAAACATTATTGAAGGTGCATTAGCGGGTACGCGCATTATTATCATTAGAGATAGTGCTTTTAGCTTTATTTATGCCGCCAATATTGCCTTCTTAACGCAAACAGGAGCGGAATTAATTTATTGCTCGGCAATGGCTGATGTCCATTTACCTGATGGCGATATCTTATATATTCCAGGTGGCTACCCTGAGCTTTATGCCGAACAACTCATGAACAATGTAACTTTTCTTAGTGATATAAGAGCATTTTCTGCCAGTAATAAACCCATTGTTGCTGAATGTGGTGGCATGTTGTATTTGCTTGAACAGCTTACCGATATGGAAGGGCAACAGTTTTCAATGCTAGGTCTTATGCCGGGTAAAGCCACTATGCAGAAAAAACTTGCGGCCATTGGATCGCAATGGGTTCCTTTACCCTCATTTGCTGATGCTGCTGAAGATAGCGCAGACAACATTATGCGAGGGCATAGCTTCCATTACTCTTGCGCCGAGATTGAATTAGAGCCTAGCAGTCAAACTACTCATCATCCAAGTGAGCGTGCAGGCGAGTATGTTTACCAACACAACAATATTTTAGCTTCATATATGCATTGGTATTTCCCAAGCAACCCGAGTCTAACGTTACGAATTTTCGATAAAGCACGTTACTTGTAGTCGTTAGCTCTAGTAATGGCGCAGCAGCCAGTTAGACAGTCAAGCAAAACAGCCTTTAAGTCCGTTAGCAAACTTAATTGATATTATGCTCGTTTTTTCGTAGGGATTGATCGCGGTACTTGTCGCGTTAAGTCCATATTTATAACAACATTTTTAGGTAAATCAGCAGTCCGCAGTTAATCAATAGTCTTCAGCAAGTAAATAGTCGTCGGCCAAAATTCAGCCGGTAGACTTTGTTGGTAAAGAGCTAACCTCAGCGCCAGAAGCCTTAAAAAAAAGCTGTATAGCCAAGAAGGTTATCAATCTATAGGGCAAGTGTATCTCGCCCCTGAAACAGGTAAGTTAATCTTGATTAGTAATGAAAAATAATAAAAACGTGGTGTGTTTTCTAATTGCTATGAATAAATAGAGAGTGAGAAAGTGATGAATGATATTAAAAAAGATACTGAAATTGAAAAACAAGATGAATTAGCTGAAGCTAAAGAACAAAAACATATTGAGCGACAAAAAAAGATTAAAGCAAATGTCGATAAACGTATTGCTCAAGCCACCGAAGAACGCGGTGTATTGGTTGTGATAACTGGTAATGGTAAAGGTAAAAGTACCTCTGGTTTTGGTACGGTATTACGCGCTATTGGCCATGGACAAAAAGCAGGTGTAGTGCAATTTATTAAAGGCACTAAGTGGGAATGTGGCGAAATGAATATTTTAAAGCAATTCGATGTTCAACACTATGTCATGGGTACGGGTTTTACTTGGGAAACACAAAATACTGAAACAGATACCATTGCAGCCAAAGTTGCGTGGCAAAAAAGTAAAGAGATGTTGAAGGATGAAAGCCTTGATATCGTGTTACTGGACGAAATGACCTACATGGTCAAGTACGGTTACATTGAATTAGATGATATTATCGACGCACTAAATAATCGGCCTAAAATGCAGCATGTATTAATTACTGGACGTGCCTGTCACCGCCGACTGGTAGAGCTGGCTGATACCGTTTCAGAAGTACAACCAATAAAGCATGCATTTAAAGCTGGGGTAAAGGCGCAAAAGGGCCTTGATTGGTAATCATCTTCTTTATAGTAAGTTGCCTGTTTTTTATTACCGATTTTTATGGTTAGATAAGCATATACCCGTTCCACATGAAGATGCATGATTCAGCTGGAATTTGAAGGTCTTTAGGCAAGGCATTGATTGAAGAGAATGGTTGTTCCCTTCTTAATATCAATAACGCAGCATAAAGCGTTTCTAAACCAGCCCCTTGGGGAAGGCTAAGCTAATCATACTCTGCGTTGCATTTCTTTTTAAGGGAGTAACCCTTAATAAAAAAATGCGCCTTGATTATGAATCGCTCAGACTTCCTGAAACGAGCATCTTCAAGTAGAGCGGGTATATATCCGTATCCGTACCAATCTGCATAACTATCTGCTCATTTTTCTTATGAAAAAGTAGCTCATTTAATTAAGCAAATTGGTATTAATTAAATGTAATTTTAATCAAATAGTAGAATGAGTTATGAGTTTAGAGTTGTGGTTATCGTTAGTTGTTATCTGTGTGTTAGGAGCATTATCACCCGGTCCTTCATTGGCATTAGTTGTGCGTAATACTATGTTGGGTGGCCATAAACCGGGTTTAGCTACCGCCATCAGTCATGGCTTTGGCGTTGGCTTGTATGCGGCTATTGCGGTAACTGGCATTGGCCTTGTGATTGTCCAGTCACCCATAGTTTTTCAAATTATTCAGTATGCAGGTGCCGCCTTTTTACTTTATTTGGCCTTCAACGCGCTAAAAAGCAATGGCAGTAATATTGACCTTGATGTTGTACAAGGTCAAAACGATAAACGTATAAATGGCTGGCGCGACGGTTTTTTATTGGCCTTTTTAAACCCTAAGTTGGCGATATTCTTTTTAGCCTTATTCAGTCAGTTTGTTGATGTTAATGCCAGCTTAACCCATAAATTAATTATGATTTTTACCGTTGGTGGGCTCGATACACTATGGTACTGCCTTGTGGTCTTTGGCTTAACAAGAGGGCCCGTATTGGAAAAATTGAAAGCGAATAGTCATATTATTGATAAAATTACTGGCATAGTTTTACTATTACTTGCAGTACGTGTAGTCATTAATTAGCGAAGAAGGGGAGTTTTACTCCCTTAACCAGCTACCAATTGAACATAACAGTGAACGAGGTAAAAACCGAGATAGCATTGATGTTTATTGTTGGAAGCGACTATATCTTTTAACGACATCTCACCCGACAAAAGGACTGGGCTATTTACAGCGTAAAGACGTAGTCTACTTTCATTCTATAGACAGCAAAGCTATCAATCATGGCCTAGGTCGACAGTTCTCTTCGAACAATTTCCGCACCTGCACTTAATGCATTTAACTTGCCTCTCGCTACTTGATGAGATAAAGGTGCCATGCCGCAGTTAGTACAAGGGTAGAGCTTGTCGGCATCTACAAACTTAAGTGCTTTTCGTAGCGTATTGGCTACTTCCTCAGGTGTTTCAATAGTATTGCTTGCCACATCAATGGCGCCGACCATCACTTTTTTACCGCGAATAAGTTCAAGTAGCTCCATTGGCACATGAGAGTTGTGACATTCTAGTGAGATAATATCGATATTCGATTTTTGTAGTTTGGGAAAAGCTTCTTCATATTGTCGCCACTCTGACCCCAAGGTTTTTTTCCAATCTGTATTGGCTTTGATACCATAGCCATAACAAATATGCACTGCAGTTTCACAGTTAAGTCCTTCAATTGCTCTCTCTAAACAAGCAATGCCCCAATCATTTACCTCATCAAAAAAGACATTAAATGCAGGCTCATCAAATTGGATAATATCAACACCAGCCGCCTCTAATTCTTTAGCTTCTTGATTGAGAATCTTGGCGAACTCCCAAGCAAGCTTTTCGCGACTTTTATAATGGTCATCATAAAGCGTATCTATCATCGTCATGGGACCAGGCAAGGCCCATTTAATCGGTTGCTTGGTTTGCTGGCGTAAAAACTTGGCGTCTTCAACAAAAACAGACTTTTGACGACTAACCGGACCAACGACTGTTGGTACACTTGCATCATAACGATCACGAATTTTAACGGTTTTACGCTTTTCAAAATCAACGCCGTTGAGGTGCTCAATAAATGTAGTGACAAAATGTTGGCGCGTTTGTTCGCCATCACTGACAATATCAATACCTGCTTGCTGTTGATCTTGCAATGACAAACGTAATGCATCGTGTTTGCCCTCTGTTAATTCTTCACCTTGCAATTTCCAAGGTGACCAAAGTGTCTCAGGCTCTGCAAGCCAAGCAGGTTTAGGTAAACTGCCAGCAGTTGAAGTAGGTAGTAGTGCTTTAAGGATATTAGTTTTCATAATAAATGATGCCGTATTAAGGGTTAACTTTTGAACGTTTTTATTGAGGTAAGTATTGAACGTAATGATTGAAGGTAAGTATTTAACCTAGCTATTGAGCGTAACTATTAACATAACTAGCAGACCATTGCTCAAGTACAGTTTGGTGCGGTTTAATGAAGTGTTCCTCAGTAAACTTTCCCTGCTCATTAGCCAACTGACTACGCTCTTCTCGATCATAAACAATTTGAGTTAATGAATGATCTAGGTTCTTTAAGTTTGGTTGATAGGATTTTCCAGCCACAGCATTCGCATTATAAATCTCAGGTCGGTATATTTTTTGGAAAGTTTCCATCGTGCTAATAGTGCTTATAAGCTCAAGACTAGTGTAATCATTAAGTAAATCACCAAAGAAATAGAAAGCCAAAGGCGCAACACTGTTTGGCGGCATGAAATAACGAACCTGTAAGCCCATTTTTTTGAAATATTGCTCAGTTAAAGAAGATTCATTTGGCTGGTATTCAACACCCAATACCGGATGCTGATTTTCAGTTCGATGATAGGTTTTGGTATCCGAAACACTGAGGCATATAACAGGTGTTTTAGTAAAATTTTGTTTATAAACATCTGAATTAACAAAATACTGAAAGAGTTTGCCATGTAGTTCGCCAAAGTTATTTGGAATGCTAAATTTAGGTTGATCCTTATTATGATCCAACAGTAATACACTAAAATCATAATCTCGCACATAAGAGGAGAAATTATTCCCTACAATGCCTTCAATGCGTTTGTTAGTTTGATGGTCGACAATATTCGTTTTCAATATTTCAATCGATGGGAAAGCTTGACCACTACCTTTAATATCGATATCAACGGAAATGATTTCAAGTTCAACAGAATAACGATCTCCTTTGGTGTTATCCCAATGCGCCAAGGCATTAAAGCTATTATCAATCATCTTTAAAGCGTTGCGTAAGTTTGCTTGACGGTAGCTTCCTCTTGCCAAATTAGCAAAGTTAGTAGTGATACGCGTCTTGTCTGACGGGTGATAATTTTCATCGAGACAAATGCTCTTGATAGTAAAGCTGAAATCTTTATTCATTGTGATCCGTATCCTATTTTCTAATGTTCTTAATCAGTCATCTTCACAGTCTTATTTGATTTGTGCTTCTAACCTAACTAAGAATCAATGGTGATTTTGTCGAGAATTAATAGCTGAGTAGGATTTATACTTGGATAGATGCATGATGAAAAGCGCATTTATTTCACACCGTACATGAGAAATATTCATGTCTTATCTAATTGAATGTTCGGATGTTTTTCAGTTATATTAATTAGCATAATGTGAACATAACAGCAGTTATGTAGTAAATAATCCCTAGAGTAAATAAAGAAGTAAATTGAATGAATGAATTAATATTATTGATTATATACTTGGCAGTGGCGTAGGATTTTTGGCGGGGTTGTTAGGTATTGGCGGAGGATTAGTTATTGTTCCTGTGCTGAGCAGTCTTTTACTATACTTTGACGTTTTACCAACAGAGCAGGTGGTTATCGTTGCCATTGCAACATCATTGGCGTCAATATTGTTCACATCAACCTCTTCAGCAATAGCTCATCATAAAAATGGTAATGTGCCGTGGAACCTAGCCCCTTGGATAATGACGGGCGTTGCCCTCGGCGCGCTAATCAGTGGTTTTATAGCGGCACTATTACCAGAGCAAGTTGTTCGTATCGTGTTTGCCGTGACTGTGGTACTTATTGCGGTGAAAATGTTTTACAGCAGTAAAAGTGATGCTCCTAGCAAACGTCAACTACCTAATAAAGGTCTGTTAACCTTTTTTACCACGATTACCGGTGGCTTGTCTGCCATGATAGGTATCGGTGGTGGCGCACTCTTAGTGCCCTTGTTGACGTTCTTCTCGCTGGATATGAAAAAAGCCATAGGATGTGCTTCTGCTTGCGGCATTGTCATCGCATTATTTGGTTCGATAGGTTACATCAGCTCAGGTAGTGCTCATTTTTCTTTAGCCGATGGTTTTGCTGGCTTTGTCTATTTACCTGCCTTATTAGGTGTTGTGTGTACTTCTTGGTTTACCGCGCCGTTAGGCGCAAAAGCGACACATTATTTACCTGTTTCAACGATTAAAAGAATATTCTCGGCGTTATTGTTAGTTATGGCTGCAAATATGATAATTAATTAAAGGGAAGGTTATCGAGTTGGTGTTCTGAAGAATAAAGGAGTATGCGTAATGCGTTAGCGATTAAGTGCAGCGCCAAAATTAGGTAGTGCAACAACGTCACCGGCAATTAAGTTATCGATACCTATGTCGCCAATTCGAACTCTGACCAGTCTTAATGTGGCGAAGCCCACAGCAGCCGTCATTTTTCTTATCTGACGATTTTTTCCTTCACAGAGCGTTATAGAGATCCAGCTAGTAGGGCCATGTTTCGGATCGCGGATTTTACGACCACGTGCGGGGAGTTGAGGTTCACAGTCCAGCTTGAATGCTTTACAAGGCATGGTTAGATACTTAGTGCTATTGATACCAATTTCAACACCATTTTGCAGCTGTGATATTGCGTCTGTCGTGATCTCTCCATCAACTTGTACGTAGTACTCTTTTTCTATACTTTTGTCTCTGACTTTGTAGCTCATCATCCCGTCAGTTGTGAGTAATAATAACCCTTCAGAGTCGTGATCTAATCGCCCAATGGCCATCGTTTTATCGGGGAAATTAAATAGTTCGCCTAGTAGATGTTTCTTCTTGCGTGATTCGGGTACAAACTGACTTAAAAAACCATATGGCTTAAATATTTTGAAGTGCTGGTGATTTTCAGTAGGCTTAGCGAGTTCTGTTAAACTGCTTTGGTTAGTGGTAGGCATTAACTTGGTCTTGATCGTAAAGTCTTAGTGGTATCGCATTATACGGTTAGTCTGGGTTAGATGCACTGGCTCTGCTAAGTGTTATAGAAATGAACTTATAATACTTGTGCTAATAGCTTAGTTCCTATGATTCACTCGTTATTTATAACTTAAAAGCCGCTAACAGGTAATGCTGGCGGCTCTTTTATTTTTCAATTTCTGTCAAATTCGATTAATCACAGTAGAGTTAATTACAGACCATTATGGTATTGCACATTGGTTGAATCTGGCACTAGTGAGTTTAGCGTTTCTTTTGCAATTGATTGTGCTTCTGTTTGCTCGCTTGATAATGTATTTGAGTAACCAACCGATTCGCTATTTTCTTTGTTACTGTCATTGTTAAGTAATTGTTCAAATTGTTTGATGAGCACTGTTTTATCAGGTGATTCTTTATCACCAGCGCCAATATTAGTTAAATCAATCATGAAACCATCAAATAACTGCGTTAGGTCTTGGATAATTTCGGTATTTAAAAATTGATCTTTATTATAAATACTTGGATAGCCAGCTTTTTGTTTATCAATAGCAAAAGATACGCCTTTAAGATTAGTAATGCTCGTTGATTTATCGCACGACAACATACAACCATTATCAATACGTGGCTTTTCACAACCAACACTTTGCTGGAAGAAACACTGTCTGCTGGTCATTAATAAAATAGGGTGGTAAACGCTGTAGAGCATTTTGAAGTTTTCAGGACGGGCGATAGTTTTCATTTGTTGACGGTTTATTTCGTTTGAAATAAAGGCGCCGCTACAGTTAAAGCTCTCTTTCATCGCTAATAATGCATAGGAGTTGGTGGTATTTAAGAAAGGACCTGCAATCCACTCGATTCCTAACTCAAAGGCTCTATTGGCGATACCTGTATTATTGGTGACGATTAACTTAGGCTTAACTTGCTCTAAGATATTTACCGCAACATCGTAGTCTTTGCCAATTAATACCGACGGGAACCATGGAATAAGACGAGGGTTTTCTTGGAAAAAGCTAACGTATTTAGTACAGCCACGTTTATACGCATCAGGCAGTTTGAAATAGATGTCGGCATCAGTTACATCGCCAAGGTTGATGTCATTTTCATCGCATATTAACAGCGATAATTTTGCACCAGTTTCTTTTTTAGCATGGCGTACTAGTTTGGGTAACTCCACTTCAGCTAATACCGATTTACCATCATTGAGTAAAGCTGCTATTTTATTTTTAAGCGCAGTAAGCTCTTTAAAAGGAATAGTAGCACTTGCTGGAATATCATCAGTACTTAGCTCAGTTAAGTTATATTCTGCGTTATTGAAGCTTTTAAAGCGCTTTTCAATGGCACTATGATCAATGCAGTTTTTATCACTCGCGACAAGTGCGCGTTGTGAATGCATAACATGCACTTGTTCTTGTACCGTTTCTTCACTGAATCCTTGGGTTATTTTCTGGTCATGGGCCTCATTAATTTTTATGGTTACTGCTAATGGTTCGCCTACTTCACCTGAGAATACTAATGAAAGCTTACGTTTATCAATACTTAGGTGTTTTATTTTATCAAATACATCAGCGTGTATTTGTTCTTTTTCATCATTTAAGCTTTGTTCAACGTCTTGAATTTGTACGACAGAAATAGCATTACTTTTATCAATGGCGTGGTATTTAGAGTTATCACGCGGGTTTTCAATAAACATGGATTGGTTTAAATCACCACGTAAAAAGGCATTAGAAAAATCACGGTTGAATACTTTGTAAAGGCGTTCGCCATCTTCAAGTAATTCACCTGTTTCTACAAATCCGTCTATTTGTTTACGGAAGCTATCAATAACGGTATGCACATAACTAGCACCCTTGATGCGTCCTTCAACTTTGAATGAATGAACACCTGCTTCGATTAGGGCAGGTAAATCAAAAAATGCCGAGTTGTCTTTAATGTTTAATGGAAATTTATTACCTGATTCGGTAGGTTTATATTCTTCACGACACGCTTGACTACAACGGCCTCTATTACCTGAATTACCAACACTTGCTGAGGTGGAATAACATAAACCTGAGAAGGCAACACATAATGAGCCGTGCACAAATACTTCGGTAAGTACTTCTTCTTTTTGTGATACGGCAGTAATGGCGCTGATTTCTTTTAAGTCTAATTCACGAGATAAGTTAACACGTGAAGCACCTAGTTTTTTCAAAAAAGGGATTTGACCAATGTTATGGGTTGTTAATTGCGTCGAGGCATGAATATCTAGAGTAGGGAAATGCTTATTAAGGATATAAAGCATGCCCAAATCTTGCACAATGACACCATCGAGCGTGGTGTTTGCTAATTTACTTAATAATTTAGCAAGCGTTTTAAATTCTCGCTCTAGAATAATGATATTGAGCGTTAAGAATATTTGGCATTCATACTCATGTGCAAGTCTAATAATCCCAACGAGTTCATCAAAAGAAATATTAGCAGCTCTATTTCGAGCATTAAAGGTATCTAAACCGCAGTACACCGCATCTGCGCCAGCAATAATGGCTGCTTTGATCGCATCGATATCACCACCGGGGGCTAATAATTCTATTTTAGGACTCATTTTACAACTTTAGCCAATTAAACGGCGGTTAAATTTCAAAGGGGGGATTTTACTGGTAAAATGAGGCAATGAATACCGTTTAAGTCGCTTATTTATTCTGATTTTTATGATCATTAATAATTACTGTACTGGAATACCCTATCAATGAATGACACTTTTCATGAAAAAAGTAATAAAAAGACTAATGACACGAGTATGTTACCCATTATTTATTCGCTAAGAAATTGTCCTTATGCCATGCGGGCAAGACTCGCTATTTTTAAAGCGAAGCAGGCGGTATTACTACGAGATTTGGTATTAAGTCATAAACCAGCAGAAATGATAGCGGTTTCACCTAAAGGCACAGTGCCAGTATTAGTGCTAGCTAATGGCACGGTAATCGAAGAAAGTTTAGAGGTAATGTTATGGGCATTACAACAAACGGATCCTGATGATCTGCTTCATTGTCAACAAGAGGGCGCATTACCTGAAATGCTCTCACTTATTAATGAATTCGATAATGACTTTAAAACCAGTTTAGAAGCTTACAAGTGCGCTAAGCGTTATCAAGAAGATAATGTTACCCAGTGCCGAGTTGTTTGTCAGCAGTATATTGAACAATTAGAACAATGTTTAACTGAACATACATTCTTAATGTCAGATAAAGAAAGTTTAGCGGATATTGCGCTAGTCCCTTTCATTCGACAGTTTGCTCGCGTTGAGCGTCAGTGGTATTTGCAATCACCTTACCCTATGGTAAGGCGATGGTTAAATAGCTATTTGCAAAGTCCTGTTTTTACGAAAGTGATGGCGAAGCATCCTTTGTGGCTAGATAACCAGCAAGATGTGTTATTTGGTGCTAACTAATGAGAGGTCTAACGAGATATAGCAGGCTCTGCTTCGTTTAGCTCAGCTTAATAATTCACAGACAATACGCTTTAATAAAAAAGTCTCACGTTCTATCGATAGACCTTTTTTATCACTTTTAGCGATTGTTTCTTCGTTATGTTCAATGGCCTGATGGATATTCATCCACACAGGGTGCATACCGTTACTTAATTCATGGGCTTCAAGTTCAGGTTCAAGTAACTCATCATCAATGGTGCAGGTATAACAATAAGATTGCATATGAATAATATCAAAGCTTTCTTTATGCCATGGCCTGAATTCTTCATAAAGACCGAACGCCTCAACATCTTTAACACTATGCGCACCCGTTTCTTCTTTTAGCTCACGAATGAGTCCTTCGATATTACTCTCACCCTCATCTATACCGCCACCAGGTAAACTGTAATCGTGATATCGCTGCGTATATAGCAGTAATATATTATCCCCATTAAGCACAATCGCTCTAGTCGCATTCCGGGTGAAACGTTTGGCAGAAAGATCGTTGATGTCAGGGTGAATAGTTGATTTGAGTAAACGCATAATAGGGTAGTGTATCTGGTAGTGATTAATATTTATTGGTGTTAGATGGGGGCTTGCGCTAGGCATATCAAGTTATCGAGACTAACAAACTAAATGGGTAGTGATTAATGCTAGTAGTGGATAGGTTGAAGTCGTGTTAACCATGGTTAGCGCGACAGTTTTGTAACCTAGTGTATCTTCAAACAAAGTTATAGTGTTTCAACTTCATCATGAAAGATATCTTCAATCATTAAATTAAATAGTCTTGCTGCTTTAAATGCTAGTGGTAAGCTTGGATCAAACTTACCTTTTTCAATAGCATTAATTGTTTGCCTTGATACCTCTAAGGCTTCAGCTAGTTGTGCTTGAGTCCAGTCTCGTTCAGCGCGAAGTACTTTTAAACGATTTTTCATCGATATTTCCTATGGCCAGCAATAATCGCAGTTAAGTAGGTAAGGCACATAACAATAATTAAATGAGATATTTCAGGCTCAAAGCCAATCAGTTTAATATCTTCTAACAATTCATAACTTAGACCTAATACTAATCCAACACCTAAGGTGAAAGCCATTGCATCGAAAAGTATTTTTTGCTGCATTTCGTCTAAACCACGTAAATAGTCTCTATTAGCAACTAACATTCGAAAACCAACAGCTAAATTAATTAACAAGGTAATAATGGTTAAGCTTGTATTAAAATCCCAAATAAATCTTGGCGCAAAAGCGGCGATGGCCATAGTAATAACCCAAACAGTTGTCCAATTTCTTAATGTTCTGGTATTAGCATTATTTTTTGATTGGTAATTCTTATGTTCACAATCTTGCTTTGTCATAAGTCAGCTCTCTTTGATTTTTTGTAAAGTTTATTTGACTTTATTGTAGGGGTTTTGTTTTGTAAGTCAAGTATGCTTTACAAAAAGAATGGTCTTGTAGTCTTTCTTAGATGATTACATCGGCATAGAGGTAACAAAGTTAGCTAATTAAAGTTAAAGTTGGGTATAATTCGGTAGGCATTACGTTGTCTTTACCATATTAAATTTTTGATTCGTATGCGAAAAATACAATACTTATACCCGTTCCACTTCAAGCTGCTGGATTCAGTGGGAATTTAAAATACTTTAGGCAAGGCATTCATTGCAAAGAATGGTTATTCCCTTCTTAAAATGAATAACGCTGCACAAAGTCTTTTAAAACCCACCCGAAGGGGGACACAGAGCAACATCACTTCGTTGTTGCATCAATTTGTAAGGGAATGCCATGACTTCATTGATGCGCCTAGAAATGAAATTGCTCTGTGTTCCTGAACTTGCATCTTGAAGTAGAGCGGGTATATATTATTTTCACTTATCCGTTATTTTGAAATAACATCTTGAGGATCTCCCCCTTGCATAAACATTTAATCTCTCCTTTATTGTTAACCCTTTTTCTTCAAGGTTGCGGTGGTGGTTCATCATCATCGCCTGAAGTGCCAGTAGACCCAGTTGAATACACTTTCTCATTAACCGCACAATTGACTAACGATTGTGGCGTGGCAAGTGCCTTTAGTGACGTGGAACTTTTACTTCAAGATGATACTTGGCAAACGCTTAATACCTATAAAGCAGATGACAGTGGTGTGATCAGTTTTGTTACTACCAGTGAGTTTATAAACTACACGCTAGTGGCGAAAGATCAGCAAGGTAGTGAAGCACAAGGCTTGAATGTGGTGAGTTTTTATCAAGCAAGCAGTGCCACGCCATCGCACTATCAAGCCCAGTTTGATGAGTTAGTCGATAATACTAGCTGTGAGTGTGTAACGCAGAACCTTGAACTTTCACATCGTCCTTTTGTTACACAAACGGAAGTAACTAGTTCATTACCCTTTGATAACTGGAAAGAGGTTGATGATAGTACAACCTTATTTGAAGATGTGAAGGTGTGTCGTGCTGTAGAGGGTGAATGGCCGTTACATTCTTTTTCAGTGAAGGGCACTGATGCAAATCAAAAAGCGATAGCTGCTGCCGATTTTTCAGATGACTTTACGGAAAATGTAGCAGGCGTTTGGACTTTATCGGCTTTTCAAGTAGCGGATGCGGTTGACTTAGTCATGCCACATCAGGATTTTAATACTAATCAGTTGATTGAAGGCACTACGCATTTTCCTATAGCGGTCACTAAAGACGATGATAGTGTCTTAGTTTTTAGCACCCATGATCATATCAGTAAAACTTTTTATCAATCTCAAGCCAGTGTGACCTTTGATGAAAGCAGTTCTATCTTCGGTAGTTCAGTCATTAAGACCCATCATCAATTGATTTCGACCATTGCAAAAGACTCGTTTTTAGTGAATGCAAATGAGCAAAAACCACCTATTGATGATAGAAATTTTTCAGAAATAAAAGAAGATGGTAGTTACGATTATTCGGCCGTCTCAGGTTACCCTGTGGCAGTGATAAGCTTTACTTTTACCACTTTTGATCCGACAACTAAATTGTTAATGCCTGCTAAATGGACATTCTACGGGCCAGAGCAAGGCATGTTGGCAATCAGTGCTGACCTGACAGGTTATACCGACATTATTAATATTGATACCGATAAAAAATCTACTGATATCCACTTAATGAAAAGTATGATGACAAATAACTATCAAGACTATATAAAGTATTATCAAGCCGGCAATACGGTTGAGAATGCTTTAGATGCTAGCAATGATTTTGTTAAAAACCTTAATGAAGTTGAAATTAGCATTAAGCTGAAATAGTTTAATTATTTCTACATAAAAAAAGCCTGCAATTGCAGGCTTTTTTGTGAATGAAAATTAGGCTTTGATTAATACAAGGTTAGGTTAAAACTTATAATCTACAGTAAGGGTATAACCACGCTCTGAACCAGGATATTCACTTGATGTTTGATAATCTTTGTCAGTTAGATTTGTTACCTTCGCTAGTAAACTTACTTGGTTGTTTAGTCGGTAATTTAAACCAACATCAAGCAAAGTAAAGGCTTTCAATGTTTTTACTGGATCGTTAGCACCATCATATCTACTACCTTGATAGTCTACATCAAAGGTGAAATCAAACTGCTTGAGTGAGTAAACGAAGTTATAATTTGCAGAAAAATTTGGTCGTCTAGCTAATTGATGATCTGTCGTTTTGTCTTCAGCATCAACATGGCTCAATGTTAATGTGTTATTGGTGTTGTAAATAGCAGCAGTAAAAGTTGCTTCAGCACCTAATATTTTAGCTTTTGCAACATTTGAAGGCTTATATGCACCTGATGCAGTAGGAGCCCACTCAATTAAGTTATCAATATCTGATTGGTAAATAGATACTTCAGCAGAAAGAGTATCGTTTTGAAAACGTGCTAAAAATTCCGAGGTATCCGCGGTTTCTGATATTAAATCAGGGTTGCCTTGCCAAGGGTAGTATAAGTCGTTGAAGCTAGGCGCTTTGAAAGCAGTTCCGTGACTTAGTGAGAATAGTAGTTGATCATTAACTTGGTAACCCGCAGCTACTTGATACGTTGTCTCGCTATCAATGTCGCCTACTTTATCATAACGAACAGAAGCTTCTAATTTCACTTGCTCAATATCATGACGACCCGTGACAAAAACTGCGTTAGCATCTCTATCGGTTTCATCATATTCTTTATTACTTTCAATGCTTTCTGTATACCACTCAAATCCTGCAGTGATTTCTGATGAGTCAGCTAATGGCAGTTGAGCTAACGCGGTAACTTGCTCACGATTGGTAGTGAATAAGCTATTTGCATTACTGGCGCTATTTTGACTGTTGTATTTGCTGTAGTTATCTTCAGTGCTGTCTTCTGAAGTACTTAAACCTAATTGCAAATACACCTGTTCTAGCTGAAGATGGTTTCGTAATAGAAAGTGGTAGTTTTCATACGTGGTTTCGTCACCACCGTATTTGGTGTTAGCATCAAATTCAGTAGTGCCTTGGTCGTACTGTGTATTTAACTCAAGTGCATAGGCTTGAGTAAACTGACTGGTACCAGAAAGTGCTATTGATTGACGGTCATAACCATCGTCATCGTTTTGATCTACGGTATATTGGCTACTACCATCAGGGACAACTACATCAAAACCATCAGATTTTTCTGCCGTTGCGCTTAATGTGTAACCGTGTTCTTTATTACCAAAGCCTAATGCACCATAACCTTGGTATAAGCTATCACTGCCTACTTTTATTCCTACCTGGCCTTCACCTGCAGCTAAGTCACGGGTAAAAATTTGGATTACACCACCAATGGCATCAGATCCCCACAAGGCAGCTCTAGGTCCTTTAATGACTTCTACACGTTCAACCAACTGTACCGGTATCGAAGCAAGACTTTTCGAGCCAAGTGTGGCAGAGCCAATCCGAACTCCATTAACTAATACTAATACGTGGTCTGAATTAGTACCACGTACAAAGGCAGACGTTTTATGCGCAGAAGTACCTTGCGTATTAATAGAGATACCGGCAACTCGGCCAAGTAAGTCACTAATAGATAAAGGCTGAATTTGTTCTATGTTTTCTCTAGTGAATATATTCACCGAAGCTAAGGTATCAAATTTGTCTTGAATACTGCGGTTAGCAGTAATGACAATGGTTTCGTCTGCTTTATCAATCGTTGTAGGGCTAGTTTGCTCTGCAAAAGAAAGTGATGAGTAAAGTAGGCTGCTTATACTTAGTGCTATTATTGTTTTGTTCATGTTTTCCTCAGTTATAAGCACCCACCGTGCTTACAATGATAAATTAAATTTCAGGCCGGTCTCCGGACTTGAGTTACCAATATACCCAAACTACTTGAAGATGTGTGCTTCAGGACGCCTGAGCAATTTATGATCAAGGCGCTTCCTTTTATTAAGGGTTATCCCCTTAATAAATGAGGTAACGAAGAGCATGTTTTGCTCAGACGTCCCCGTTGGGCTGGTTTAGAATTGCTTTAAGCTACGTTATTGATTTCGACAATATAATAACTATTTTCTTCAATCAATGCCTTGCCTAAAGGCGTTTCTAATTCCAGCTGAAATCTGTATCTTCATGTAGTTTGGGTATAGCTGGCAGCTCACACCGTTGCGGGGGCAGTATTGGTTTAACCAATTTCCCGTTTCACCTTTAGCTATTACTGAAGTTATTCTCTTACTCACATGTAAAGCTAATAGGCACCTAAAATATTTCTTAGTGACTAGCGTTGAGGCTAGCTATGCTTTTGTTGTAGAAATGATCTTGTTTGATCTATTTCTGCACACAAATCTTTTAATGCCGTTAAGCTACGTAATGTCATTCGATGCATAGCATCGGCATCAGGCTGTAGTATTTGTTTATTAGCTACGGCTGGTATTATTGACCAATCTTGCCAGTTAAAGGCTTCGCGCTCTTTTTGATTTACTGATAATGGTTGGATAATAAGTTCCACTGACGCGGGTAGTACTTGCTCAATACTAATTTGAGGGTAGGGAGTGATCACATGCTCAAATGGGTTTTTTACTTTGCATATGTTCAAGAACTGCTGAGGCCAGCTTCCTTTTGCAACCGTTGTTAAAGGTCTAGACCAAAGCTCGTAAAAACCAGTTATCTCTGTTTTATGTTGGTATTGCTGCTTTATTTTTATTAACGCTTGTTCAAACTTTGTTGCTACTTCTTCACCCCGTGTCGTGTGACCAGTAATTTTAGCAAAGCTGCGTACTTCGTTTGCTATGTCTTCAAACGTGTGCGGTTGGGAGTATATGATGTTGAAACCAAGTTGCTCTAATCGCGCTAAGTCATCACTTGGATTGCCACTTTTCCAAGCAATAATTAAGTCAGGCTGTAGTTCAATCACTCGTTCTAGTTGTAAACGTACATAATTACCAATTCTCGGTATTTTCTTAGCTGCTTCGGGATAATCAGCAAATGATGTTGTACCAATAATTTGCTCGCCGGCGCCAACATCATAAAGCATTTCAACAATATGAGGGGCAAGGGCGATAATGGTAGGTTTACTTTTTTCTTTAGTTAATTTTTTATCAGTTTCTTTATTCTGTTCAGCATACGATGCGCTTGAAATAAAGAGTAAAATAAAAAGTAGAGAGATTAATTTCATTAGGTTGTTTCTATGTGGTCATCAATTATTGAGCTAACTCATAAAACGTTAGCTCTTAGTTAATTCAAAAGGGAACAGTCGTTACCAATCGATACCTTTTTGCGCTTTTATACCGTTATCAAAAGCATGTTTGATAGATTGTACTTCGCTAACCGTATCGGCAAGTTCTATAATGGCGCGATGACATGCGCGGCCAGTAATAATTACATGTTGATGTTTAGGACGGTTGTTTAATGTTTCAATTACGTCATCTAAATCGAGGTATTTATACGACAGCATGTAGGTCATTTCATCGAGTAAAACCACATCAAGATTTGTATCGCTGAGTAACTCTTTACATTTAATCCATACTTGTTTCGCAGCGGCGATGTCTTTTTCTTTGTCTTGAGTATTCCAAGTAAAACCTGTACCCATGACACTAAATTTTACACCAGCATTTTCAAGTAATTGTCGCTCGCCACAAGCCCATGTACCTTTAATGAATTGGGCTACTGCAGCATTAAGACCATGGCCAACCGCACGGGCAACCGTACCAAAACCAGAGGTGCTTTTTCCTTTTCCATTACCTGTTATTACAATAAGTAAACCGCGCTCATCCGTTGCATTATCAATGCGAGAATCAACTTTCTCTTTTAATTTTTGCATTCTTTGTTTGTGGTTATCAGCAATGTTGCTGTCAGTTGTTTTTTTATCAGTCATAGGGTTATCTCCACTGTGCTAATTTATTAAAGATTAGTTTGTTAAACATAAGTTGATTAAGTTGTCGCTCTCGAGCGATACATGATAAATAAGAAAAATATGCTACCTAGTGCTGAGGTAATAATACCAATAGGGATCTCGGCATGAGGTAGTGATGATCGGGCAATTACATCGACCCAGATAAGAAATATAGCGCCGATTAACGCACTGCCAATAATTAATTTTAGCGTTGTTACGCCAATGAGTTGCCTAACAATATGAGGGATCATCAAACCAACAAAGCCAATACCTCCACAATAAGCCACTATAGTCGCGGTAAGTGCAGCACAAATACCTAACATCAGTAAACGTAACTTATCTACATCAACGCCCAAACTAGCAGCACTTTCATCGCCTAATAATAGCGCGTCAATTTGTCTATGTAGTGCAAATACGGTGATCATTGCGATTAATAAAATACTGGCGATGACATAAAAGTTACTCATTTCAACGCGCGCTAAACTGCCCATTAACCAAAAAATGACACGATTGGTGGCAAAAGGTTCGCCAAAATAGAGAATGAATTGGGTTATTGATGCAAGCATGAATGATACGGCTACACCAGCGAGTAATAACTGCTCCATACGTTGGAGTACCTTAGCAATGAATACCACTATGATGACTGAAAAGAGTGCTCCGAGAAATGCCGCTAGTGGTAGCGCAATAGTGAGATTATCGGCCAAGGAAATATTCGCGATTGTTGCACCTAAACCGGCACCAGAAACAATCCCGAAAAGATAAGGGTCGGCGAGCGGATTACGTGTAGTGTTTTGTAAAATAGCACCGGCTATAGCTAAGCCCATTCCTGCAACTAGCGCAACTAATACCCTTGGAATACGTACTTGCCAAATAACAATGTTCGCTATTTGGTTTTGGCAAGATCCGACTAAGCAGGCCATCAACTGAGATGAATCGATGTCGGCAGGGCCAAATGTTATGGCTGCGAGTGCAGATAGAATGACTAGTATCGCTAATGCGAATAAACTAGTTGATACTTTATTCACTTAAAGGCTCCGAAATGGCGCTGTATTGCATGCTGTTTTCTTCAAGATAAAAAGAGACTTGAGTGGCACCAGTGATAACATCAACATTCTGCTGACAGGGTAAGCCAAAAATTCTGCTTAGTTGCTCTGGAGCCAAAACTTCTTTAGGGGAACCATCGCAAATTAATTGGCCTTTATCTAATAGCAACAATCGCTGACAATATAAACTGGCTAAATTGAGATCATGTACTGTCATAATCACGGTAATATTGAGCTTATTTACTAACTGTAATACTTGATGCTGGTAATAAACATCAAGGTGATTGGTCGGCTCATCAAGAATTAATATTTGGCTAGCCTGAACCAGTGCTCGAGCAATTAATACGCGTTGCTGTTCACCGCCAGAGAGTTGATTAAAGAGACTCTCTTGGGCGTGACTTAATCCTACTTTACTTAGAGCTAATTCAATCTGAGACTTATCATAATCACTATCGAGTGAAAACAAACTTTTGTGCGGTAAGAGACCCATTTTCATCACGTCTTGTACTGATAAAGCAAAGATAGAGTCATTTTTTTGCATAACTAAAGCGAAGTGTTGAGCAATTTCTTTAGCACTGAATTGTGTTATAAGACGATTTTTAAGATGTACACAGCCGCTAACGTTTGCACTGGCAAGAATATTGGCTTGGTTTATTATACAACGTAATAAGCTGGTTTTACCTGCACCATTAGGGCCAATAATACCGATCACTTCACCTTTGCGGACAGTAAAATTAATGTCTTGCAAGATCGTTTTATTTAGAACTTTCCAGCTGAGCCCAGAGATATTTAGCAGAGTAGACATAATTAGACTCGTGTTTTCCCGCACGGTAATAAGTATAGTTTTGTTCGTTAGCTATCTGACTTTGATTTAATATTTATTGTAAAAATAAACATCAGTTCATTCACAGTTGCGGGTACAGCGATGGATTTACACCATCTTCGATAACACAATAAAACCTTTGAGAACGAATTCTATCTTGAATCAGAATCATTAGCAAACTTTAGATGTTTAGATGGCTATTAGTTATGCTTGCCTATATTTATAATTAGGAGGGCCTTTGATATTCTTAGATACACTTTTCATTATTTATACCTAATGAAAATACAAATTATTTTCACTTAAAATATAAACAGTTAGTAACATTAATTCTTCTTAATAATTCGATAAATTCTTATCCATCTACTACGCTTTAAGGCAACTGATTTTCAGTATTCTCAATATGTTCTCAAAATATTAAAGAGGTATAAAATGAAAGGTAATCCAAAAGTTATAGCAAGTCTAAATGGCTTATTACATAACGAGTTAGCCGCAATTGATCAGTATTTTATTCATTCTCGAATGTATCAAGATTGGGGACTAGATAAACTTTTTGACCAACTTGATCATGAAATGCAAGAAGAAATTACTCATGCAGATGCTTTGATAAAGCGGATTTTATTTCTTGAAGGCATTCCTAACTTAGCCGACCGCCGAGATTTAATTATAGGTGACGATGTTCCTAGCATGCTCACTAATGACTTAACACTTGAAATGGAAGTTGTCGCTGCATTAAAAGCCTCTATTACCTTGTGTGAAAGCGAAGGGGACTTTCAAAGTAGAGAGATGTTAGAAAAACTACTGGAAGATACCGAAGAGGATCATGTTTACTGGCTTGAAAAGCAGCTTGGACTTATTAATAAAATAGGGCTGCAAAATTACATCCAATCTCATATGGGTCAGCATTTACCGGGTTAAGGGGTTGTCATGAAAGGTAATAAACAAGTTATTGCGTTATTAAATAGTGCGTTGGCAATTGAACTCATCGCGATTAATCAATATTTTTTGCATGCACGCATGTATAAAAATTGGGGCTTAGAAAAGCTCAATAAAACAGATTATAAAATATCCATTGAGAAAATGAAGCAAGCAGATGATCTTATTGAACGTATATTATTTTTAGAAGGCCTGCCAAACTTACAAGATTTAGGCCGCTTACATATTGGTGAACATACGACAGAGATGCTGCAATCAAATATGGATTTAGAGTATGTCTCTCGTCAGGCTTTACAAACATTAATTGTAGAAAGTGAGAAAGTGCAAGATTATATCAGTAGAGACTTAGCTGAAGACTTACTGGAAAATGTAGAAGAGCAAATTGATTGGATTGAATCGCAACAATACATAATTGATCATGCAGGTATCGAGAATTACTTACAATCCATGATGAGTTAATTTTTTATGTTATTTGAATATGCGAGGTGCAGCTTTAACGTTAGCTAATTATTTTATCCGTTAAATAGGACTTAAGCGACCTGTGGCTGTGCCTCAGCAATTTGTATTAACTTTCTGTTGAGTACGCGTTTAGTGCATTGACAACATTTACCACATTGCGATCCTACATTAAGCTCTTGGGTTAACCCTTTCATAGTTTCTACGCCATTATCAATAGCGGATTCTATCTGGGTATCGGTAACACCATGGCAAATACAAACGTACATAGAAAAACTCTCGACTCAAAAAATATTGCTTAATTAATGATGCATATAGTAACCTTAATGATAACAATTATCAATAAGATTGTTTCGTAATGAAATTAATAAGTTAGTCTTTTTGTGTTAAATCAAAGAGAGTTTTCTATAAAGTTTTTCTCAATCAGGGACGTTAATAACTCATTTTGAATGAAAGTCAGGTTCTCTATCTGCTTTAATTTTTATGTATAGGGAATATTTCCGAGTTTAGCTTTAAAATGAGGACAAAAAAAAGGAGCTGAAGCTCCTTTTTTAATTGTTATTTCTTATCGTTATATTCGTAAACTAATTACCAAATTTTAACGCGTTTTTCTGGTGCTATATACATAGCATCCCCTTCTTTAACATCAAATGCTTCATAAAATTCATTGATGTTTGAAAGAGAGCCAAGTGCACGGAATTCAGCAGGTGAATGTGGGTCAGTCGCTACACGATTACGTGCAGACTTCTCTACAATTTTTGCGCGCCAAATTTGAGCATAACCCATAAAGAAACGTTGATCGCCGGTTAAACCATCAATAATAGGTGCTTCTTTACCATTCAATGATGCTTTATAGGCTCTATACGCGATAGTTACACCCGATAAATCGCCAATGTTTTCACCTAAAGTCAATTTACCATTTACAGCTAAGTCGTCAAAAACGTGATATGCATCATACTGTTCAACTAAGGCTTTAGTACGGTTAGCAAACTCAGCTAAATCTTGCTCAGTCCACCAATTTCTAAGGTTGCCTTCTGCGTCATATTTACTACCTTGATCATCAAAACCATGGCCCATCTCATGCCCAATTACTGCACCGATGCCGCCGTAGTTAACAGCGCTATCAGCTTTCATATTAAAAAATGGCGCTTGTAATATAGCTGCAGGGAAAACGATTTCGTTTACCGTTGGGTTGTAGTAAGCATTAACTGTTTGCGGTGTCATGCCCCATTCCCATTTTTGAATTGGACCACCAAGTTTTGAAACTTCTTTATCATGAGATAAGCGTGAAGAACGTAGAATATTACCCACTAAATCGTCAGCGTCGATGCTAAGTCCAGAGTAATCTTCCCATCTATCAGGGTAACCAATTTTAGGCGTGAAAGCGGCTAACTTAACATGGGCTGCTTTTTTGGTATCTGCTGACATCCATTCAAGATCATCAATGCTATTGCCATAAGAGGTACGTAAATTTTCAACTAACTCGCTCATGCGTGCTTTAGCTTGTGGAGTAAAGTGGCGAGTAACATATACTTTGCCAATGACTTCACCTAAATTTGAGTTAACGACACTAACGCCACGTTTCCATTGTGGTCGTTGCTCTTGTCTACCACTTAATTGTTTAGAGTAAAAATCAAAGTTTTCGTTATCAATATCAGTACTTAAGTAACTAGCGAAATTACTTAAGCTGTGGAAATTCAAATAGGTTTTCCAATCTTCTAACGAAGTTTCGGCAAATATGCCACCGAAACCAGCAACAAAATCTGGTTGGTTGATAATAATATCTTTTTGAGAGGCAACACCTTGCGCAGCTAAATAAGCTGACCAATCAAAAGCATCTGTTAATTCATTTAACTTATTAACAGCAAACTTGTTGTAGCGTTTTTCACTGTCGCGACTTTGAACTTGGGTCCAGTGAAATTTAGCTAACTTTGTCTCTAGTGACATGATAGTTTCAGCGGCTTCTTTACCATTAGCAAGACCAGCTAGTTTGAACATGTTTTCAATGTGGGCAATATAACCAGCACGTAAAGCGATAAAACGTTCTGTTTCATTAAAATAGTAGTCTTTATCAGGTAGACCTAGGCCACTTTGCCAGATGTGAGTGGCATAGCTGCTAGAGTCTTTAGCATCAACACTAATGTAAAAAGCTAAAGGGCTGCCTACACCTACGGCTTGATATTTACCAAAAAAAGTCGCTAATTCTGATTTGTCATTAATATTGTTAATAGCATCAAAAACAGGTTGAATTGGTTTAACACCTAAATTATTACGTTTTTCCGTGTTCATGTATGAGCGAAAAATATCAGCTACTTTTTGTTCATCGCTACCTTTAGCTAAGTTATCTTCTGCAGCAAGCTCTTCTATGATTGCTTTAACATCATCATCGGCTTGATCGCGAAGATCATAGAATGAACCAATAGCCGTTTTATCACCTGGAATTTCGTGGCTTTTTAGCCAGTTACCATTTACATAACGATAGAAATTATCTTGTGGACGAACGCTGGTGTCTAAATTAGCTTTTTCGATGCCTGAAGCCAGTGCCGTTTTTTGAGTCACTAATGGTGCGTTATTGCTACTATCAGCTTGAGTAGTACAACCGCTCATTAGTAATAATGATGAGCAAATTGCACTAGTAATAATTGCTTTCATGAAAAGTCCTTATTTATAAGTCATAGAATGTGTTTAAGTGCGCACAATATAAATCGTATTTTAATTTTTTTAATTATTTATACTTTTAATTTGTTTGCTATAACATGCTTTATGCGCACGATTTCTCGATTCTACGGGGAATTTTTAAGGATTTCCAGCAAGTGAAACATCATTTTACATATTTGTTTTATTTGGAAAAATAGCCAGAATTCATGATGAAAGCGCTATTGAAGGTAAGTCGTTGGTTTTGTTTGGTTAACAGGCTTGCAACATTGAGTTAACAAGCCTTATTGGAACTAATATTGATGTTCACAACATTAGTTAACGGCTAACTCATTATAAGTTTTTACCGTGGGGCAATACTGCGTTGGAGAATATTATACCTGCGACCAGAGACATAAATATTAAAAATGTTTGTGAGCCTAAATCGGGTACATTTAGCATATTTTGACCTGATACTGCGCTGTTTAAACCAATATATACTTTTGAACCCGGCACAAGCACAACTAAACCAAGCAGTCTTACAATGCTAGAAGGTAGGTTCATCAGTCGAGAGAATAAGTTGCTATATAAGCCAAGTGCAAAAGCGCCAACGAATGCACCTAGCGCCACGCCTAAATATTCGGTAGCCCATATGCTGACACCAAAAGCAATATAACCAGCAATCATACCCCAAGGTGCATCTTTTAATCGGACTTTAAAAAGAATAACTAAGCTTACTGATAACGTGGTTACCGCTAACCAAGAAGTCCAAACAGGCATTGTTTCAGGGGGCAGGAATATTGCGGTTCCCCACATTAAGTTACCTAAAGCCATACCCAATACCGCGCCGAAATAAAGCTTAAACAGCACCATTATACTGTCCATGATGCGTGCTGTACCAGACATTAAATGTCGAGCGGCAAGTTCAGATAAACCGACCGTTAAAGACAAACCTGGAATAAAAACAATGATGCTAGATAGAATAACCATAGGAATATTAATACTAGGGTCAATCATAGAAATTGCGGAGGCTAATAGAGATGCCGTGAGCGCTGCCATAGGCTCGAGTAAATCTGACATGCGCCGTGAACGTTCTGACCAAAGTACAAAGGCAAAGGTAACCCAACCTAAAATAGTTGACCAAAAGACATCGTGCCAGCTGGTATGCATTAACATGGCGAAAGCGCCACTTGATGCACCAAAAGCTAAAAAAGATAACAGTGTGCCGTAAGGCGCTGGTTTATTTTTTACCTCGGCTAAACGCTCGATCGCTTCTTCGAGCGTGCGTTGGCCATCAATTAACTCATCAACGAGTTCATCAATACGTGCTAAAGAGCCAAGATCAATATCGCCAGGGCTCACTCGAACTAAGTGATTATATTGTTGATCATCTTCATCATCAGATAAGATGAATGTTAATGCGGTAGGCGTGATGATAAAAGAAGCTCGAAGTTCGAGAAACTTAGCAATAGATAATAAGTTGTCTTCTAGGCGATAAGCCGTAGAACCCAGCTTATGTAAAGCTTTGCCTAATTTGATGATAAAACGGCGTTTTTGGTAAAAATTATCGGTTTTCTGCATTGCGATATAAAATGGTAAGTTGCACTGTTCGCTATGGTAATCGATTTTGCTAAAACTGGGTATAAAAAAATAACGAGAAGAGAGATAAAAATGACATTGATAATTATTTTGGCTTGTGTCTTCATTGCTGTATTTTTGATGGTTACTTTGGGGGAAAAATTTGGTAAACCCATGACCGATGAGCAACAAGGTAAATACAGTAAAATCATACGAATATTGGTATTTGTTCTGATAGTGGCAGCTATTATCAAAACCATGTTTTAAACGACTTTATTGCTTATTCATCATCAGGTAAAATGGTGCAATAAACCCCTTGTCTTACCTACAAAGAGATCTGTGATGCAACAATTGCCTAAACTCGACTTAAAAAATAAAGTATCAGCCCAAGAATGGCAATTACGGGTTGATTTAGCGGCTTGTTATCGATTATTGCAAATGCATGGTTGGGATGACCTTATTCATACCCATATTTCTGTATGTATTCCTGGTACAGAACATATTTTGATTAATGCTTTTGGTCTAGCTTTTGAAGAAATAACCGCTTCAAATTTAGTTAAAATTGATATCAAGGGGAATATTATCGACAAAGACTGCCCGTTTGAAATAAACCCTGCTGGTTTCACTATTCATAGTGCAGTACATGAAGTACGCCATGATGATATTTGTGCTTTGCACGTGCATACCAATGAAACCATTGCCGTTGCTAGTGTTGAAGAAGGTTTGTTACCGTTAAGCCAGTATTCTATGTTTGCGTTAGCTTCGATGAGTTACCATGATTATGAAGGCCTAGCGGTGAATGATGATGAAAAGCTTAGATTACAAAATGACTTAGGTGATAAAAACTTTATGTTATTGCGAAATCATGGTGCCTTAACCATGGGCAAAACCATTGGTGATGCTTTTATGCATATGTACGATTTAACGCGTGCTTGCCAAATACAGTTGCAAGTAATGGCAACGGGTATGAAACCTATTTATGCCCCGCAAAGCATTATTGATGGTATTAAAGCGCAAGCTAATATTGTGCACGATGGGGAAACTGGCGGTCAAAAAGCATGGCCAGCGATGTTACGAAGAGTTTATCGTAATGATCCAACCTTTGCAGAGTAGTTATTATCTTTTTGTTGTATCGTCCAATTTACACGTCAAAAGTACTCATTGACTAACGTCAACTCCGTGCGTTTTCCTTTAAATAGAATGATACACCTTCAAGATAAGCAACTACTGTCTCTAGTTTTATGAATACGTTACATAACAAATTATTTGAAAATGAGAGTTAACTAAATAGAGGTTAACTAAATAAAGAATTAACTTAGTTGAGAAAAATATGAAGATTACTCACGTTGAAGTTTTTGATATCCACTGTCCTAAGCGCATTGGTTGGAACCCAGTTTTTATACGTATACATACTGATGAAGGTATTAGTGGTGTTGGTGAGGCAGGGTTAGCTTATGATTGGGGGCATAGTGCCGCCGCAGCCATGATTAAAGAAATCAGTGAAGCGGTACTTATTGGTTTTAATCCGTTTAATACCGAGCTTTTATGGTCTCGCATGTTACGCGAAAGTTTTTGGGGCTTAGGCGGCGGACCTGTTTTATATTCAGCGATGAGCGCAATTGATACCGCACTTTGGGACATTAAAGGTAAAGCACTAGGCGTGCCGGTTTATCAATTATTGGGTGGTAAAGTAAATGATAAATTGCGTACTTATGCTAGCCAACTTCAGTTTGATTGGGATACTGAGATAAGTAAGCTAATTGAACCAGAGCAATATGCTGAAGCCGCATTAAAAGCCATTGCACAAGGTTATGATGCGGTTAAAGTTGACCCAATAGTTTATAACGGTGATGGCAGTTCTTCTTTTGATAGAACAAAATTATTTACCAAACCGCAAATGCGTTTATTTGGTAACCGACTACGTGCTATTCGTGATGCTGTAGGCGAAGATGTTGATATTATATTTGAATCGCACTCATTAATGGGCGCAGCCTCAGCAATACAAATGGGCAGAATTGTCGAAGAAGTTGGCTGTATGATGTACGAAGAGCCGGTTAACTATTTGAATCCAGCCGTACATAAAAAAGTGTCTGATAACGTTAATGTACCGATTGCCGGTGGTGAACGTTTGTATCATCGTTGGGATGTAAGACCTTATTTTGAAGATCAGAGTATCGATGTATTACAACCAGATGTGGGTTTATGTGGTGGTTTTACTGAATCGAAAAAAGTTTGTGATTATGCTGACGTTTACGATATTCGTATACAAGCGCACGTATGTGGTGGTCCGGTGGCAACAGCGGCATCATTACACTTAGAAACTGCTATCCCAAACTTCTTGATTCATGAACACCATACTTACGCGATTAAAGACTGGAACAGGGAGTTATGTTTGCAAGATCCACAACCAGTAGATGGTTTTTTCCAAGTGACTGAAGTACCAGGTATTGGTATAGAACTTAATGATGCAATCGTTAAGAAGTCGCCAAACGTAACTATCAAATAAAGAATTAGTAGATAGTTTAAGCTGCTAGCTTTGTCAGTTAGAAAGTTGATAAATACGAAGCGCATTACTGAAAAGTAATGCGTTTTTTTCATTTTTACTGCATTGCTCAATTACTGTGGATTCAAGAATATCCTGCCAATAACTAACATAGCTCTTATGCCTTAGCTCTTTACCTAGCTTTTTACCGAGTAAACACAGCGGAAAATTACTGGCTAGCATCACTCGCTCAATTGAAAAGGTGCTGATGCAAAAACTGGTTACTTCACTAAACCATGACATTTTATATTCTCGGTCTTGCATTTCCCAACCAGAGCACTTAATAAAGACATTGGGGTACTTCGCAAGTTCACTGATATGTTGTTGCCATAACTGCCAAGCATGACAGTTTATGTCTTTAGGTACTCTTTTAGGAGGGAAGCCAGCATGATTGATCACGAACCGGAGTTGGCTATTTGTGGTGATGGTTTGGGTTAATAGCGGTATAAGGTTAATCGCACTTTCATCAGCTAATGGTAATTGCAGTTCAAAAATAAAGTCAGTTATTTCATTAAGTTTGGCAAAATATTGTTGTGCGTTTTTATTCGTTAAAATAGCCGCCGCTTGTTCATCTAAAATATGACGAACGCCAATTAAACTCTGATATTGCTGTAATCTTTGTAATGTTGCTTGAAAGTGCTCGGGCGTTGCTAATAAGTCGATGCTAGCGATAGTTCTATTTTTTTGACAGGGTAAACTTTCAATATACTCAAGTTCACGCCAAGGCTCTGCATTATCGAAACCTGCTTCAATATGAACAAAACCAGCCAAGTTTATTTTACTGTTGGTATGTAAGGTATTATTTAATGCTTCAATATCAAAATCGTGTTGGATAAGTGACTTATCGGGCCAAAAGGGTGGGTTTTCTGATTTAAGCCAATGATAATCTCCACGCGAGCGATCAAATAAATGCAGATGTGGATCAATAATATTTACGGTCATAGTGTTTAACTTTCTATTATTTCAATGGCTAGCAGGTTCAAGTTCAACTTTAGTTTCAAGTAAAACTATTGTGCGGTATAACCGCCGTCGATCACTTGTAAACTACCGGTGATAAACTTAGCTTTATCTGATGCTAAAAATAGTACTAACTCAGCAACTTCTTCTGGTTGACCTATGCGCTGCAACGGTTGCAACTTCTCTTCATCCCTATGCACTTCGCTTTTATCAGCACCTGATTGCTGACAATAGTTATCAATGGCTTTGTGGTACAGCGGTGTTTCAATGGTACCCGGGCAAACGGCATTAGCTCGAATATTAAAAGCTGCGTAATCAAGCGCTGTTGTTTTAGCGATAGAGGCGAGGGCACTTTTACTTAAGTTATACGCAAACGAATTATGCTTGGCGATTAATGCTTGATCAGAGGCCATCAACAAAATCGACCCATTTTTGTTAGCTTTCATTGATGGCAACACCGCTTTAATTGCAGCATAAGCACCTTTAACATTAATGTTAAATACTTTATCTAGATCAGCTTCACTGGTATTTTCAATCGTGGCTGAAAAGTGAATGCCGGCATTTGAAATTAAAACGTCTATGGTGTGTTGCTTAGTAATATCATTAATTATCTCGGTTACCTGGCTAACGTTAGTAACATCACACTGGCGAAAATCTCCTTCAGCAGAAGGGGACAAATCTAAATTAAAGACTTGGTAATTATTCTTGATGAATAATTTTACAATACTTAAACCAATGCCAGAGCTTCCACCGGTGATTACACACACTTTTTTCATTAAATTTACTCAATTAACGCAATTAGTAGAAATGATACCTGTAAGCACCATCAAGTTCCATAAAGTTCAGTTCCAATTACTTCTTTGTATAATTTGCGTGTTTATACCCAGCTAAATAATCAAAATATAGAATGACTATGCCTGAATTATTTTTCTTGGCTAAAGTCATTTTAATTCCCACTGAAATCCTGCACTTTGAATGATAATGAGTATATAATATTGGCAATTAGATTAATGAGGTTTTTCCATGAGAGCTTGTGGCGTAGAAATTAAAAGTAATGATGCGATTATTTGTATCGTGTCAAAAGAAAACAACTTGTATGATATCCCTCATACGCGCGTACAAAAAATTAGCCTTGATAATGCAGGCGATGCAGAAGAAGTGAAAAAGTTTCAATTTACTTTTGCCAAGTTAATGGAAGATTACAAAGTTACTCATGTGCAAATTAAAGGTCGTGCTTTAAAAGGTAAGTTTGCTGGCGGACCTATTGGTTTTAAAATTGAAGCCGCTATTCAATTAATTGCTGAACTAGAAGTTGAAGTTTTATCAGGTACTTTTATTAAGAAAGAATTATCGAAAAGTCAAATCGACATTGATTTTCGTGATACTGGCTTAAAGCAATTTCAAGAGCAAGCATTTACTACTGTTTTTGCTTATTTAGAATCGCAAAACAATGCCTATAGAGTAGACTCTGAAGATAATAATCAAGAAGATTAATATTTTATCGCGCTATAAGTTTTAAATCATTCATTTTAAATGAATCTATTTGAAATAAAAATTTAGACAAAGAAAGCTTAGTAATTAACGTTACTAAGCTTTTTTATTATCCACTTTTAGTAAAAAGCCAGCTCACTTAGCTGGTTTTTTTGTTTTTCTGCTCGTAAATAGACAAAGAAATTTAAATTATTCAGTCAAGATTGCTAAAGATATTTTAGGTGCTCCTTCAATTGAACCCTATAAAAATGATGATTTTATGTTGGTGTGTAAACTGTTTTTCGAAAATGATAATTTTGTTCGTGTTGAGTTTTAAATTCGCTGTAGCCCAGTTGATAAGGCGATGAGATATAAATGAAATAGGTGAAAATGTACTGGGATATTAAAGTGTTCTATCGCTTAAATTTAAAAAATCGTGACTTAAAATGAGTGAAATATCACAGCTTTTGTTATTTATACTTTAAAAAGTGTTAATAACGTGATTTAATCAAACACCTGTTTGAAAGTCAGACCTCGGACCAGTTGGCTTTTGTTAAGCCAAAAAAGTTAACCATTGGAGAAAGTCATGCCAGAGTATAAAGCACCGATCAGAGATATTAAGTTTGTTATGCAAGAATTACTTGATTGCGATAATCATTATCAAAAGTTAGGTTATGAAGATGCTAGTTTAGATATGGTTGACGCCATAATTAGCGAAGCGGCAAAATTCACTGAACAAGTTATTGCCCCTATCAATCAAAGTGGTGATGAACAAGGTTGTACTTGGACAAATGGTGAAGTCACGACGCCTGATGGTTTTAAAGAGGCTTATCAACAATATGTTGAAGGTGGTTGGCCAACATTAGCACAAAATGTAGATTTTGGTGGTCAAGGTTTACCGCATTCATTAAATACTGCAATTACAGAACTTTTCTCTAGTGCGAACCATAGTTTCGCTATGTACCCAGGTTTGAGTCATGGAGCATTAGCAACCATTGAAGCACATGGTAGCGAACAGCAAAAAAATCAGTTCATTCCTAAGTTAGTTGAGGGTAGCTGGACAGGCACCATGTGTTTAACTGAACCTCATTGTGGTACAGATTTAGGTATGTTGCGTACAAAAGCCGAGTTAAACGATGATGGTAGTTACTCGTTAACCGGTACTAAAATATTTATCTCTGCGGGTGAACATGATTTATCAGACAATATTGTTCATATTGTTATTGCAAGGATCCCCGGTTCCCCTGAAGGCAGTAAAGGCATTTCGCTATTTATTGTGCCTAAATTTAATGTTACTAACGAAGGTGAAACGAGCGATCGTAATGCGGTTAGTTGTGGCTCTATTGAGCACAAAATGGGTATCAACGCTAACGCAACCTGTGTGATTAACTTTGATGGCGCTAAAGGTTATTTAATTGGCGAAGTAAATCGTGGTTTAAACTGCATGTTTACCTTTATGAATGTTGCGCGTTTAGGCGTAGCTACTGAAGGCGTTGCAGCGGCAGAAGCATCATTTCAAGGTGCATTAGCTTATGCAAAAGACCGATTACAAATGCGATCTTTATCGGGTGTTAAAAATCCTGATGGACCGGCAGATGCAATCATAGTTCATCCTGATGTTCGTCGTATGTTATTAACGCAAAAATCTATTGCAGAAGGAGGTCGAGCACTGATCGCCTATTTAGCACAGTTAGTAGACATTGGTCATGCGAGTACCTGCGAAGAAGAAAAAGCAACGGCAGAAGCTAAGCTGGCTTTATTAACACCTATTGCTAAAGCTTTCCTCACAGAGCTTGGTTTAGAATGTACTAGTCATGGCGTGCAAGTATTTGGTGGTCATGGATTCATCAAAGAGTGGGGCATGGAACAACTAATGCGCGATACAAAAATTAGTTGTTTATATGAAGGTACTACAGGGATTCAAGCATTAGACTTATTAGCGCGAAAAATCTTGGGCTCAAAAGGAAAAATTCTTAAACCTTTCGGTAGTGAAGTTACTAAGTTCTGCTTAGAAAATGCTGAAGACGATGCTATGCAAGAGTTCATTCAACCTATCATGAGTTTTGGTGGTGATTGGCAGAAAATGACAGAAAAAGTTGGTGAAAAAGCAATGCAAAACCCAGACGAAATTGGTGCTGCATCTGTTGATTATTTGATGTATTCAGGTTATTTAACCCTCGCTTACTTCTGGGCTAAAATGGCAAAAGTTGCGCAAGATAAGCTCAAAGAGGGTTGTGATGATGAAGCTTTTTATCAAGCAAAAATTAAAACAGCACGTTTCTATTTTCAACGTATACTGCCACGTGCCAATGGCCATGCCGCTTGTGTTGAAAATGGTGCAGAATCGATGATGGCACTCGATGCAGATGATTTTTCTTTCTAGGCTGCTATTTGCTTTAAGAAGTTAGCTTAGGTAAACGCTAACTTCCTTTTGCTTACTTAACCTGAACTCTGGATAATGAGTGTTTGATGTTTAAGTAAAATCAACAACTTAGATTGTTACGTATAAAAAGTAATAAAGTTAAAGTAGTTATAAGCTTTACCAATGTTTCATTTTATTCAATTATCAAGGCAAAACGTTTATGAATAGCCGGCTATTTATCGACGTTTTAACGCTGAGAATTGGATGAAGAGGAATGTTGAGCAAGTGCTGCTTATCCATAGTTCAGGTTACTTAATAAAAAGGCGCTTATCGATTAAACTCGAACAGCGCCTTTTTTGTTTTTTCGTTAAAGGCCTAAAACTTCTTTACCTTGTTTGAAGACAATATCTACCGGGATTTTAGCTTCCTCTAAGCGGGCTAAATCTGCAGCAAGTGTTTCACCAATAACGCCACTTTCTTTTACTAAGCTATCAACGCCTTGATAGTCACCATTACCTTGTAAGGTTAAGATAAGCTCAGACAAAGAGTCTATTGCAGCGGTCATTTTATCAACATTAATGCTATACAAGCCCTGTTCATTTCGGCTAAAAGCACCTTTCTCTTGGAAGTAATTAAAACGAACCATGTTGGCTTTACCATGTGCTGAACTTGCGCCAAAGCGAATTGAACGGAAAATTCCAGCCATAAAGGTGGTGTAGTAATCTTCTAATGTACCGTCAGTGATCGCGTCTTTAACAAGTAGTTGGCGAATCATGTATAAACCAAGAATGTCGGCTTTACCTTCTTCTAATGCAGATGCATGCTCTTTTAATGCTTGGCGAACTGGGCCTTGGCCATTAAGGGTGTTTTTAATGCCTAGGCCATGAGCAACTTCATGAAACATGGTATTAGCGAAGAAACCAGTGAAAGTTACGTTCTTACGCTGCTCAGGCACGATAAGCGTATCAGCGATAGGTAACATGATGGCATCAAACTTGGCACGCATGGCATTTTTCAATTGTAAACGTCTGGTGCCTTTTTTCAGCTGTACTTCTTCATCATTTGGTAAGTTGATCGCAATAGTTTTGCTACCCGCATTAGAATGTCCCGCATAATAAATAACATCATAGGCATTTAAGTCAGCGTCAGAGCCTGGGACCTCTGCTTTATACTTTTTGGCTACAGGTAGACCCTTTTGCAATTCAGGCAAGAACTGGGCGTATTTAGCAAGCTTTTCGCTCCAAGCTAAATCTTTAATTAATACGTATGATTCAAAAGCGGCGCGGTAACCATAAAGTTGGTCTTCATAGCTCTCAATAGGCCCTATAACAACATCAATTGGATTGTTTTTCATATCCATCCAAGCAAAATCTGATGCTTGATATTCATCAGTGCGTAATGCTTGAGCTCGCATAGTTAGGTAGTTAGCAAATTCTTTATCGTCGGCAAACTTTGCAGCTTCATCAAGAATGGCTGCTGCACGAGCCATTTGGTCATGATAAATTTCAGAGAAAGGAACACTCATCAATTTACCGTCATTATCACGACGAACAACGGAGTAAAGTCCTTTCTTATCGCTAAATTCACTTTGTTCAAACTCTGCTTTAGTCATATCTGCAGGATAAAATTCGGCGCCATGTGCTTTTGTCGTCGTTTGACTTAAAAATACTTTGTCGCCATTCAGACGATCCCAAGGACCATAGTTTATTTCAGCAAAGCGTCTTACGGTCAAATCGCTAATACTGGCTAAAAAACTTGCTTTGTCTTGTGAAAAAGCTTGCTGCCAAAATAAGTCATCCATTATTTTTGAAGCATCAATAAGTAGCGCTACCATCTGCTTTTGGTTTGCAGATAAGTGGCTTAAATCTGCTGTTAAGGTGACTTCTTTGTATATATTTAAACGTTGTTCAAAACCTGAAAGAAGTTCAGGTTGGCTTGAGAGGTTATCACTTTGTGCATCTACAGCAGCCTTTTGGGTGATGTTTTCTTTACTCGTTTTGTCTTTGGCATTATTTTCAGTGGCAGAGTTACAAGCGGTTAACGTTGCGCCTGCAAGTAATACCACGGCGGCTATTTTTGTAAGTTTTAGTGCTTTCATAAGAGATCTCTACATATAAGTTGCGTAAAGGTTAAAAAAAAACTGACGGGAGTGCAATAGTGGAGGGTAATATAATGTGGTATTGACTGTAAAGCTAACGGTGTACTTCAATAGGGCATGTTCAAATAGGCATGAACGAGGAATTTTAGGCATAAAAAAACCGACCTAAGTCGGTTTTTCAATGGAAAATAAGGTGCACCATATTTTCACTTCATAAAACAGTACAGCTAAAGCAATAATTAAAGTGCTTTGATTGCTGCATTTAAACGGCTCTTAGAACGAGCTGCTTTGTTTTTATGAATAAGACCTTTACTTGCGTAACGGTCTAAAGTTGGTGTAGCAGCAGCTAATTCTTTAGTTGCTACTTCTTTGTCACCAGCTTCAATTGCTGCTAGTACTTTTTTTACTAAAGTACGCATCATTGAGCGACGACTTGCATTATGTTGACGGCGCTTTTCAGATTGTCCTGCGCGCTTCTTAGCTTGCTTTGAGTTAGCCAAGGTATTCTCCTAAAAGAGTGATTATAAGCTTAAATTTAAGGCGACGAAATATGCCTTTTTTTTTGCTATATGTCAAATGTTTTAATTGTTTAATTTAATGTTGACGGTAAAAGTTAACGATAAAAAGCAATTAAAAAGAATATGGTTGATGTTTACGACTAGAACTATGCCGATATAACAAAACATGTTGTGAACAGCGTTAAGTATACATTGTTTAAATAGCTAAAATCATCACATAATACACATTATTTATTTTTGCTGTGTTTTTTTTTACTTTTACATGAGTGAATAGTTATAAAATAGCCATGTTTAACTTGGGTTTGAGGATGTTTTTTTGAGTAAAAAGTTAATTAAATCAGGGATGATTGTCAGTGTGATGACGTTGATTTCTCGAGTATTAGGATTAATTCGAGATGTCGTTATTGCCAATGTGATGGGCGCAGGGGTGATGGCCGATGTATTTCTATTTGCCAATAAAATCCCAAACTTTTTTCGGCGACTATTTGCTGAAGGAGCATTTGCTCAGGCATTTGTACCTGTACTCAGTGAATATCAGGTAAAAGATGAACAACAAGCAGAGCAAAACGATAAACAAAATGCCCATGAGCAAACACGATTACTGATAGCACAGGCTTCCGGTACGCTAGGCATAATTATCACCGGAGTGACGTTATTCGGTATGTTAGCCTCACCTCTGTTTGTAATGCTTTTTGGCTTTGGTTGGTTTATCGATTGGTTAAATGACGCGCCAGGAGGCGAGAAGTTTGATTTAGCGAGTAACTTATTATCAATCACTTTCCCTTATCTATGGTTTATTAGTTTTGCAGCACTAACGGGGGCGGTGCTTAATACCTTGGGCCGATTTGCCGTTGCTGCTTTTACGCCTGTTCTGCTAAATATTGCTATTATCGGAATGGCCATTTTTGGTTCCCCTTATGCCGAAAGTCCTGCTCACGCGTTAGCTTGGGGCGTGTTTTTAGGTGGTCTTATACAATTTCTTTTTCAAATTCCTTTTATGTACAAAGTGGGCATGTTGGTAAAACCTAAATGGGCTTGGCACAGTGAAGGAGTCACAAAGATTCGAAAACTGATTGTGCCTGCGTTATTTGGTGTGTCAGTAACACAGATTAATTTATTGCTTGATACCGTTATTGCCAGCTTTTTAATTACAGGATCTATCAGCTGGCTCTATTATGCCGATAGACTACTTGAATTCCCGCTGGGTCTTTTTGGTATTGGTATTGCGACAGTGATACTGCCTAGCTTGTCAAAATTACACAGTAAAAATAGCCCAGAAGAATTTAGTGCCACCTTAGATTGGGGGATCCGAGTGATTTGTCTTTTTGGCTGGCCAGCGTTGGCAGGATTAATGGTGTTAGCTCAGCCTATTATTATGGTGCTATTTATGCGGGGCGAGTTTGACCAACAAACTGTATTACAAGTTTCCATGGCATTATTTGCCTATTTATCAGGGTTGTTGAGTTTTATGTTTATCAAAATACTTGCTCCCGGTTATTACGCACGACAAGATACCAAAACACCAGTTAAAATCGGCATTATAGCTATGGTTGCCAATATGATATTTAACTTAATGCTGGCACCTTTTATCGGGTATGTAGGGCTTGCCTTAGCAACCTCATTATCTGCAACATTAAATGCTTGGCTGTTATATCGAGGCTTAAAGGCACAAGGTGTTTATCAATTATCGGCTAAAACACTCATTTTTATTGCTAAATTAGTGTTAAGTGCTGGGGTTATGGCATTGGTTGTTTATCAATTATCCAGCAGCTTTGATGTTTGGCTAACGATGAAATTTTTAGAACAAGTAGAGCAACTAACCCTGTGCATTGTTGCCGGTGTTGCTAGCTATTTGGTAATGATTATTTTGTTAGGTGTACGTTTTAGTGACTTTAAGGTTATAAAAAGATAAAAATAAGCATAAATAAAGTGCTCGGGCTACTGATTATTCGCGCGCGCTGTTATATAATTCGTCGATTTGTACCAATCCATATAAGAAAGTGGCCTCTTAGTGAGATTTTAAAGGCTTACAGGCAAGACATTGAACGTAGGTAATGGTACTTCCTTATCAAGGTCAATAACGAAGCTTGTAAGCCTTTAAAACCACCCTTCGGGAATGCATGGACACCATGATAACAGCACAAAATTTGTTTGATATAGAATAACTATACCTACACATATTTTATTTGTTTTAATGTCGTCCATGTCATTCTAAGTGGTTACTTCTTTATATGGAGTGGTACTATTTATGCGAATGTCAAAGTTGATGTTCGTCAGTGACTTATTTGAGTCATTTAGCGTGATAGTAAAAAGGCAGAATAATAGCTAATGCAGTTAGTTCGCGGAATACATAATATTCAATTAAATGATCATAGTTGTGTGTTAACTATTGGTAATTTTGATGGTGTTCATTTAGGACATCAGCAAGTGATTAAGGCGTTGGTAAGTAAAGCGAAAGCTTTGAATTGTGTGGCTGCAGTGTTAGTTTTTGAACCACAACCACAAGAGCTTTTTTCACCAGAAACAGCACCTGCTAGATTATGCCGTCTACGCGATAAATATAATTTATTAGCAAAACTTGGTGTGCAGCGACTTATTTGTGTCAATTTTACTGCTAAATTTGCTAATCAAAGCGCTAAACATTTTATAGAAAATTTGTTGGTAGCTAAATTAGGAATAAAGCATCTTATCGTCGGCGATGATTTCCATTTTGGTAAGAATCGAACCGGTAACTTTTCTATGTTACGTCAAGCAGGAGAAAAGTTTGGCTTCGATGTTTCAGATACCGCAAGTTATAAAATGGCGGATTGCCGCATTAGTTCAACCGCTATTCGTCAAGCATTAGAACAAGATGATTTAGTGTCAGTTAAACAGATGCTAGGCAGAGAATATTCGATAATTGGTCGCGTGTTCCATGGTGACAAGCGAGGTCGACAGTTAGGTTTTCCAACCGCTAATGTCTTACTTAAAAGGCGTGTTTCTCCCCTTAGTGGTGTTTTTGCTGTGATGGTAAAAACAAATAATGGCGAATTTAAAGGGGTTGCAAATATTGGTGCTAGGCCAACAGTTAACGGCATTAGGCAACAATTAGAAGTACATATTTTTGATTTTGATGAAAATCTCTATGGGCAATGCATTGAAGTGGTCGTTAAAAGAAAACTACGCCCAGTGATTAAGTTTGACAGCCTTGAAGCGCTTACCGCGCAAATTCGTCAAGACAGTGAACAAGCAAAACAAGTATTAGCTTAATGCTTTACTTGTAATGATTAAAAATAATATATTCAATTAACAGTTATAAACTTGGTTGATATTTATAGCGTTTTGTTAAGTTTATCAGCCAACATAAACGGATAATGATTTAAATGAGTGATTACAAACAGACCCTGAATTTACCAGCCACCTCCTTTGCTATGAAAGGCAATATGGCTAACCGTGAACCTAATATGCTCAAAGATTGGGCAGCTAAAGATCTTTATGGCAAGATTCGTGAAGCCAAAAAAGGTAAAAAGTCATTTATTCTTCATGATGGTCCTCCTTATGCCAATGGTAATATTCACTTAGGCCATGCCGTTAATAAAATCTTAAAAGATATTATTGTTAAATCAAAAAACTTATCTGATTTCAATTCTCCTTTCGTACCTGGTTGGGATTGTCACGGTTTACCGATTGAATTAATGGTTGAGAAAAAAGTAGGCAAACCTGGTCATAAGATTAGCGCTAGCGACTTTCGTCAAAAATGTCGTGAATACGCCGCTAAGCAAGTTAATGGTCAACGTGAAGATTTCAAACGTTTAGGTATTTTCGCTGATTGGGAAAAGCCATACTTAACCATGGATTTTGGTACAGAAGCCAATATTATCCGTTCATTAGGTAAAATTGCTGAAAATGGTCACTTACATCAAGGTTTTAAACCTGTGCATTGGTGTACTGATTGTGGTTCGTCTTTAGCTGAAGCTGAAGTTGAATATAAAGACAAGCAATCTCCAGCTATTGATGTGAAATTTACTATTAGCGACGAAACCGTAGCAGATAAATTCTCTCACCCAGAAGGCCATAAAGGCGAAGGTGAAATCGGCGCTGTGATTTGGACAACAACACCTTGGACACTTCCAGCTAACCGTGCAATAGCAGTGAATGCTGAGGTTGAATATACTTTAGTTCAATGTGAACAGGCAGGTGAAAAGCAACGTTTAATCATTGCTTCTGATTTAGTTACTACCTGTATGGATCGCTTTGGCTTTGATAAATACCATGCATTAGGTTTCTGTAAAGGTAGCGAGTTAGAGCTAGTACAATGTCAACATCCGTTCTATGACTTCACGGTTCCTGTTGTTTTAGGTGAACATGTAACGACAGACTCAGGTACCGGTTGTGTACATACTGCACCAGGTCACGGTGTAGAAGATTTTGTTGTTGGTAAACTATATGACTTAGAAGTGGCTAACCCTGTTGGCGCTAACGGCGTATACCTTGAAGATACGCCATTACTTGCTGGACAACATGTATTTAAAGCCAATGCTAGTGTTGTTGAATTGTTAAAAGAAAAGGGTGCTTTAGTACATCATCATGCGTTAGATCATTCTTACCCGCATTGTTGGAGACATAAAACACCACTAATTTTCCGTGCTACGCCGCAGTGGTTTATCAGCATGGACAAAAAAGGTTTACGTCAAGATTCATTAAACGAAATCGAAAAAACACAGTGGATCCCTGATTGGGGTCAACGCCGTATAGAATCTATGGTTGAAGGTCGTCCAGATTGGTGTATTTCACGTCAACGCACGTGGGGCGTGCCTATGGCATTGTTTATTCATCAAGATTCGGGTGCATTGCATCCGCGTAGCATTGAGCTTATTGAAGAAGTTGCTCTTCTTGTTGAAAAATCAGGTATTCAAGCTTGGTTCGATCTAGAGGCGAGCGAGTTAATTGGTGATGATGCGAAAGAATACATTAAAGTACCTGATACGTTAGATGTATGGTTTGATTCAGGTACTACCCATGAATCAGTTATCAAAGCGCGTGACGAATTTGACGGTATTGCAGATTTATATCTTGAAGGCTCTGATCAACATCGTGGTTGGTTTATGTCATCAATGATTTCATCAGTAGCGATGAATGGTGCAGCGCCATATAAGCAAGTACTTACTCACGGTTTTGTGGTTGACGCTAAAGGTCACAAAATGTCTAAGTCGTTAGGTAATGTTATTACGCCAAAAGAAATTACTAACAACTTAGGCGCTGATATTTTACGTCTGTGGACTGCTTCAGTAAATTACACGCAAGAAATAACTGCGGGTGATGAAATCTTCAAACGTCAAGCCGATGCTTACCGTCGTATTCGTAATACGTCACGTTTCTTATTATCTAACTTAACTGGTTTTGAACCAGCTAACCACATGGTTGCTGTTGAAGATATGGTTGCGCTTGATCGCTGGGTTATCGATAAAGCAGCTCGTTTACAAGAAGAAATTATCAACGCGTATGATGAATATGAATTTCATGTAGTTGTACATAAGTTAATGAACTTTTGTACGAATGAATTGGGTGGCTTTTACTTAGATATTATCAAAGACAGACAATACACAGCTAAGAGCGATTCAAATGCACGTCGTTCATGTCAAACAGCTATGTACTTAATTGCTGAAGCCATGACTGCATGGATGGCACCAATCTTGTCATTTACTGCACAAGAAATCTGGGAAGCACTGCCTTTACCTGTAAACGGTGAACGCGATGAGTTTGTTTTCACTGGTGTTTGGTTTGATGGCCTTATGAAGCAGGAAAGTAAGCAAGACGAAAGCACTGAATCTTCAGATGAGCTTGGTAATGAGTACTGGACTGAATTGCTGACTGTTCGTGGTGAAGTTAACCGCGCGTTAGAGCAAGCAAGAAAAGATAAGTCTGTTGGTAAAGCACTAGAAGCGCAAGTTACTTTGTTCGCAACTGCTGACCTAGCCGCTAAATTAGCTAAATTGGGTGATGAGCTTCGTTTTGTTTTAATCACCTCTAAAGCGACTATTGAAACAGTAACGTCGGCACCAGAAAATGCCCTTGAAACTGAGGTTGAAGGTTTATGGTTAACTGTGGCACCTGCTGAAGGTATTAAGTGTGAGCGTTGTTGGCATGTCACTACTGACATTGGCGAAAGCGAAAAACACCCAACGTTATGTGGTCGTTGCATAACTAATATTGATGGTGAAGGTGAAACAAGACAGTTTGCTTAATTCGAACCGTCAGATTGCATTAAAAGTTGCTTAACTTTGTTAACTAACTTAACTAACTTAAGTAACTAATCGGGCTACTAGCCACTATCAATTCATAGGTAGTGGCTAGTAGCTTATTTAATTGCGCTATATGAGATTACCACCATTGAAAAAATTATTTAGTGATACCGGATTACGTTGGTTATGGCTAACCTTACTATGCTTAATCATTGATCAGGTGAGTAAACATTGGGTTGCAGGTACATTTGATTATCGTGAAACTTTGTCGGTTTTGCCATTTTTCAACCTCACGTACGTTCATAACCCTGGTGCAGCCTTTAGCTTTTTAGCTGACCAAGGTGGTTGGCAACGCTGGTTTTTTACTGGGATTGCCAGTATAGCTAGTATTGTATTTCTCGTTTGGATGGCAAAAACACCTAAACAGCAACGTTTATTAAGTATTGCTTTTGCTTTGATTTTAAGCGGCGCCGTAGGTAACTTGATCGATAGAGCTTTATTTGGTTACGTTATCGACTTTCTTGATTTTCATTGGGCGGGCTACCACTTTGCCGCTTTTAATATTGCCGACTCAGTTATTTTCATTGGTGCAGCACTAATGATTTTTGAATCCTTCTCTAATCAGGGAAATAATAAAGAAGCTAATAAAGAACCTAGTCAAGAAAACAAGAAATAAAATAGTTATGAAAGTCATTATTGAAGCAATAGTGATAACAAAATACAAAAGAATTAAACAAATAAGGTAGAGAAGTAATCATGACCGTTTCAACGCAAGCTCAGATTCAAAGTGACTCAAGTATTCTTGTTCATATAACTATGAAATTAAGTGATGGTTCGGCTGCAGATAGTACTAAAGTCAATAATAAACCAGCAAAAATAATCATGGGCGATAACAGTATCTCACCGGCTTTCGAAGCTCAGCTGATTGGTATGGATAAAGGTGATTCAAGAGAGTTCACCCTTGAAGCAAAAGATGCTTTCGGTGAGACAAACCCAGACAATATTCATTATATGGGTCTTGATAAATTTTCCGCTGAGGTGCCAGCAAAAATAGGTAATATTATTACTTTTTCTCAACCAGGTGGTGATTTACCGGGCATGATTAAAGAAATCAATGGTGACTCGGTTACTATTGATTTTAATCACCCGCTTGCAGGTCAAACAGTAACGTTTGTAATTGACCTTGTAGACATCCTTTAAACTAATTTATTCGCTTAAATTCACTTTTTCTTTGTTGCTAGGCATTCACATAGATAAACTATGCTTCATTTCTAGCGCCGTGAAAAAAAGTATTTAATTCGAACAAATATTAATTTAATGAGTCTTTAATGCTAAGTCTCTGTCCAACTTTATATAGGTAAGTAAATATAGTGAATTATTTGGCTCTTGATGCCTCAACTGAAGCATGCTCTGTTGCGTTGCAAGTGAACGGTAAAACCTTTTCTCGTTATGAGCTTTGCCCACAGTCGCATAGTTTACATCTACTGCCGATGATAGATGCAGTACTTCACGAGGCGGGTATAAAGTTAGCTGAGCTCGATGGCCTTATTTTTGGTCAAGGACCTGGCAGTTTTACCGGTGTCCGCATTGGTGTAGGCGTAGCTCAAGGGTTAGCGTTTTCTGCTAACCTACCTGTTGTTGGTGTATCAAGTTTACAGGCTATGGCTCAATTAGCTTATATAAAACATGGTCAAAAACAGGTCTTAGCAGCAATAGATGCCCGTATGTCGGAAGTTTATAATGGCTATTTTGTACTTGATGAAAACAATGTTATGCAAGCGCAGAAAGGTGAAGCCGTTACCCCGCCTGAGAATTTAGCACAACAACTATCAGACGTTGTCGTTGCTCCTTTCTATGCTGTTGGTACAGGTTGGGATGCGTACCCTGAAAAGTTAAGTGAAAAATCAGGCGAACAATTGTTGGCATTGAAAATTAATGAAGGTAGCCCAGATATACTTTTCCCGAGCGCTGAAGCAATGTTAGCAATAGGTAAAGTAAAACTAGAGCTAGGGCAGGGCGTTTCGGCAGAACATGCTCAACCAGTATATGTTCGCGATACAGTTTCCTGGCAAAAACTTCCGGGTAAATAATATAAAATTCTTACGGTAGCAAATTCTGGAAGCAAATTATGGCAAGTACCTCGCACAATAGCTCAGCCAGTTTTTGGCAAAAATATCAGCTGTATTTTCTCCTGGTAGCCGCGATTATCATCAGGCAAATTCCTATCGTATCTATTCCGCTTAATTGGCTGGAAAGTTACTTTCATGAAATAAGCCATGGCATTGCTGCACTATTAACAGGTGGCGAAATTATGCGCATTCAATTGTTTGCCAATGGTGCTGGTTTATGTACTACTCGAGGTGGTTTAAGTTTCATTATTAGTTTCTTTGGTTATGCTGGAGCCACCTTTTGGGGCTGGTTACTCTTTAAGTTAGCAAATAGTCATCAACGGACTGCGCAGATTGTTTCTGGCTTCATGATCGTTTTACTGCTTGTTTCAATTATTTTTTGGGCAAGAGATCTCCTCACTATAATTATTATCTCAAGCTTAGCTGTCATGTTTGTGCTAACGATAAAAATGCGCCGATTATACACTCTTCAGGTATTGTTAAAATTCTTTGGTTTGAGTATTTTATTAAATAGTTTGTTTAGCCCAACGTATTTATTTGATGGTCGTGATCTAGGTGATGGTGCTGCTTTAGCTTCAATTACAATGGTCCCTGAATTAGTTTGGGTATTGTTATGGTGCGTGCTGGCTGTTGTTGCGCTCTACTCCTTAATAAAAACGAACAAAAAGTCTTATAATTAAATCAAGGGCTTAACTTAAAGTTGCATTCTTAAAGGTACAATCCAATGGCAGATACCAACGAAATTTATGAGCTTAGCTACCAACTAGATGACTTAACGCTTACCGCATTAGCTTGTGGGAATAAAGCCCATGAACCAGTACTATGTTTACATGGTTATTTGGATAATGCCGCAAGCTACTTACCTTTAATGCAGCAAATGATGCAGAAAAGTGATTTACTAAGTGATAGGCGTATTATTGCGCTAGATTGGCCCGGCCACGGTCACTCAGAACATCGAAGTGTCGGTGCTCATTACCATTTTTTTGATTATGTTAGTGATTTGGTTACGTTATTTTCACTTAATAATTGGCAAGCAATTGATATTGTTGCGCACTCAATGGGAGCCATGATTGCAAGTGCATTTGCCGCAGCTTTTCCTGAAAAAGTAAAATCACTCACCTTAATCGATTCATTTGGTTTTATTTGTGCCCCAGAAGAACAAATGACGGATCAGCTTCGACGTGGTCTGCTAAGTCGAGTGAAATCAGCTAATACTACCCGATCATTTACTGAAGAAACGGCTGTAAAAGCACGGCTGCATGTTTCAGACTTGACCGTTGAACATGCAAAATTAATAGTAAAAAGATCATTGATAGAAATTGAACCTAAGTCAATGGATACAGTGGGTGTTGATAGCGCGAGTATTTTATATCGTTGGCGTTCAGATCCGCGTTTACGGTCAGTTTCACCTTATCGCTTAAGTCTAAAACAAGGGCAACAATTGTTTAGTGACATTAAGTGTCCTTTACAACTTATCTATGGTGATAAAGGCATGAAAATGGTTGTCACGGGGCTGAAAAACTTCTCTTCAGGTGTTAATAGCTTACAAACTACCAAGCTGTCAGGCGGTCATCACGTTCATATGGAAAAAGCGGAAGAGTTATTGCCTATTCTTCATCATTTTTTCAGTGAAATTAAAACAAGCGTTTAAATTTGTGGCGCATTGCTAAAAAATTTGATAAAACAGTGGTATTAAAATAAGAGTTGCTGCAAATAAAATAATTATTAAGTCAGTTGCAACATAATTACCTATTGAGGAAGCCATTGTGGAAAAGATTTGGTTAGAAAAAAGTTACCCTAGTGATGTGCCGTTTGAAATAGATGCGGATAAATATCCATCCATTGTGGCTATGTTCACAAAATACTCTACTCAGTTTAGTGACAAAACAGCTTTCATCAATATGGGCGCTTCTATTTCTTATGCAGAACTTTCAGTTCAAGCAACCGCCTTTGCAGCATACTTACAACAAGATTTAGGCTTAGAGCGAGGTGATAAATTCGCCATCATGGTGCCTAATTGCTTACAATACCCAATAGCATTATTTGGCGCTTTATTAGCAGGGCTTACTGTTGTAAACGTAAACCCTTTATATACAGCCCGTGAACTTGAGCACCAATTAAAAGACTCAGACGCTAAAGCAATGTTGATTATAGAAAACTTTGCTCAAACTCTTGAGAAGGTAGTTGATAAAACAGCGGTTAAACATGTCATCATGACATCTTTAGGTGATCGGTTGGGCCTAGTTAAGGGCACTGTTGTCAATTGCATGGTCAAATACGTTAAAAAAATGGTACCTGCTTTTAAACTGCCACACGCGGTACGTTTTAATACTGTTTTATCGCGAGGCTTAGCACTTAAATTATCGCCGGTAGAGTTGTGTGGAGATGATCTCGCATTTTTGCAATATACCGGTGGTACAACAGGTTTATCTAAAGGCGCCATGTTAACGCATCGAAACATGGTGGCAAACTTACAGCAAGCTAAAGCTGCTATTTTCCCATTGTTAGAAGAGGGCAATGAGCTAGTGGTAACAGCGTTACCGCTTTATCATATCTTTGCTTTGACGGCGAATTGTTTAACGTTCTTTACCATGGGGGGTACTAATTTATTAATTACCAACCCAAGAGATATGCCTAATTTTGTAAAAGAATTATCAAAATACCCATTTACAGCCATTACGGGTGTAAATACCTTATTTAACGGCTTATTGAATACGCCTGGCTTTAGTGAACTTAACTTCAGCACGTTGAAAATGTCACTTGGTGGTGGAATGGCAGTACAACGACCTGTTGCAGAGCGTTGGCAGCAAATAACGGGTACCAGATTGTTAGAAGGTTATGGTTTAACTGAGTGCGCACCTTTAGTGACGATAAGCCCTTATAATCTTGCCGCTTATGACGGAAGCATAGGTCTTCCTGCGGCTTCAACGGATGTTAAAATCATGCGTGAAGATGGTAGTGAAGCTGATATTGGCGAATCAGGTGAAATGTGGGTTAAAGGCCCTCAGGTAATGCTAGGTTATTACAAGTGTGTAGAAGCGACTGAAGAAGTATTGAAAGACGGTTGGTTTGCTACAGGTGATGTTGCCATGATGGATGATAAAGGTTTCTTCACTATCGTTGATCGTAAAAAAGATATGATAATCGTTTCTGGCTTTAATGTTTATCCCAATGAAATTGAAGAAGTGCTTGCCATGCATGAAGGCGTCTTAGAATCTGCGGCCATTGGTGTACCCCATGAAGTTTCAGGCGAGGTTGTCAAAATTTTTGTGGTAAAAAAATCAGATGATTTAGATGAAAAAACGCTTATCAAACATTGTCGCGAAAACCTGACTAATTACAAAGTGCCAAAACTGGTTGAGTTTCGAAAAGAATTACCTAAAACCAATGTAGGTAAAATTTTAAGAAGAGAGTTACGCTAAGGCAACCTAGAAATAAAACGGATATGACTTACGTAATAAATTCGAATCAATAAACAAAAAGGCAAGCTGTAATAGCTTGCCTTTTTTTTGAGCTTTAAAATGAGCATTAGCACAAAGATTACATATCACATTAAAGGTTATTGAGCCTTTAACGTTTGACCATTTATTTCTAAACTATCATCAGACATTAAATAAACATATAAAGGCATAATGTCTTCTGGTGTAGCAAGTTCGTCTTTATCTTCTGCTGGAAAAGCACACGAGCGCATGTTGGTATTTGTAGCACCAGGGTTTATCGCGTTGGTACGTAAATTTGATCCTTCATATTCATCTGCAATTACTTGCATCATGCCTTCAGTGGCAAATTTTGAGATACTATATTGACCCCAGTAAGCTCTACCTTGGCTACCAACGCCTGAAGAAGTAAATACTAAAGAAGCATTTGGTGCTAACAATAAAGTCGGTATTAATGTTTGAGCTAATAAACATTGTGCTGTTACATTGACTTTCATCACATCATTAAATACTTGCTCATGCATTTGAGTGAACGGTGTTAGTTCACCTAAAATAGAAGCATTTAGTAATACCCCATCTAAATGACCAAACTGACTGGAAATTGTCGAAGACATATCAATATAATTTTGTTTGGTCGCACCCTTCAAATCAAGGGGGATAATGGCGGGTTCAGCAAGCCCTAAAGCAACAATCTCATCATACACAGCTTCAAGTTTACTCACCGTTTTACCAAGTAAAATAACAGTAGCACCAAGTTGTGCATAGGTTAATGCTGCAGTGCGGCCAATACCGGCACCAGCACCCGTAACTAGAATGGTTTTGTTGCTTAAATTGGCATCTTTTGTTGAATAATTAAACATCTTAAGGTCTTATCGTTAGGAGTGAGAAAGTTACTTCCCTATTCTACGCGTTGACATTTTCATTGACGAGAGAAAAGTTGGTTAACATGAAAATATTCGACGAAAAAGTAAAAAATGACTAGCACCTTGCGACATCTTGGGGTAACTTTAACTGGTCTTACTAGTTATTAAAACATCAGTTTGAATTTTGATTTGAACGATAAAATAAAAATAACTTAAAAAATACATAATAAAAATTACGGCATTGGGGAATTCAATATGAAAAAGCTAGCTCTCAGTCTTGCGATTATTAGCGCACTTGGTTTAAGTGCCTGTGATAGCGAAACTATCGAAGATGTACAAAAAGAAGTCGCAGATAATGGCACGGCTGTTACCTCCCTTGCACGAGTCGTTTTTGATCCTGGTGCTGCTACGCCACGTTTATCTATCCCTAATGACTTATTATTTTCAGGGACACAAGATGGTACGCTAAATTTACCTGTAGCTGATGCAACTGACTTTAGTGATCCTACCGTAGCGATGAGTGCATTGGATGGTTGGTCAACGACTAACCCGTTTGTACTTGCCGTAGATTTTCCAGCAGGGTCTTCATTAGATGCCGTGAGTGTTTTTGATGGCAATTCTGTAAAAATTTATGAAACCTTAATGGGTGGCGATGCCGGCTGTGAAGCTGTTCCACGCGGTGCTGCTTGCACGGTTGTTGGTGAGTTAGTTTTTGGTGTGGATTTTGTCGCGCAAGCTAAAGGCAATAGTATTGCTATTGTTCCAATGAAACCGTTAAAAGGAAAAACCACTTATGTGGTTGCGTTAACCAATAATCTGAAAGATAACAATGGTAAATCAGTTGCTGCTTCAATAACCTATGATCTTGTTCGACAAGATATAGCAACTAAACCATTGGCAACAGCAAGCCAATTACAACTCCAAGGTTTAGTAAATAGTTTTGAAAACGCGATTGTTAGTGCTGGTGCTGATAAAGATAGTTTAATTTATACATTTGCTATGACTACGCAATCAACCGTTGATGTATTATTTACGGTTAAAAAATTACTTGCTGCACCTTTAGCACAGGGTGGTATGCCACCTGTTGTTTCTGTTACTGATACAATGATCAATGTTGCTACAGCTCTGGAAATGCAAGGTGTAGTACTTTCAGATAACTTAAAAAATCTATACTCAACAGCTCAATTATATTCAGGTTCTATCAAGTTACCTTATTATTTAGGCGTGCCAACTCAAGCTAACCCTAAAGCTCCTATTACTGATTGGTGGAAAGCCTTATGTGATTCAGGTGTTATGTTAGCTGGTTTAGCAGCTGCTAATCCAGGTGCTATTCCTGAAGGTCCTATTGCAGGTTCTCGGTCTGATGCTGTTTGTTCGGCAGTAGGTTTACGTGATTTAAGACCTGCAGGTATTGAGTTAGATGTAGAACGTAATTTAACTAAGTTTAATCCTGTACCTCAACCAAGTGGTGTAAGTGATATTCCAGGTGTAACTGACCCATCTATACTGGCCGTACAAATGACTACTCCAGTTATTGCTCCCCTTACTGATGCTGTACGTGCTAGTTATGGTTTACCTCCATTGGTTGCTGAGCCTACGGATGGTTGGCCTGTTGTTATTTTACAGCATGGTATCACCGGAACAAAAGAACAGATGCTAGCAATTACCGGTGTTTTATCAACCTTTGGTTTTGCTACAGTAGCCATTGACCACCCTTTACATGGTAGCCGAGGCTTTGATATAACGGGTCCTAACAAAGTTCCTGATGGCATTGATGATATTAATGCTTCTACTGTTTCAGCAACGCATTACATGAATTTAGCAAGTCTACTGACCACACGTGATAATTTACGTCAATCTGCAAGTGATATGTTAGGTTTACGCTTAGGGTTGAATGCTGTTTCTGGCGCGAAGATCAATGGAAAGAATGTGCACTTTTTAGGTCATTCATTAGGTGCTATTACAGGTATTAATTTAGTAGCGTTAGCTAATGCACCACTTGATTCACCATTAGATCCATTAGATCCTATGTTCAAAATCACCTCTAATTCGCAGGCAATGCCTGGTGTGATGATTGCAAACTTCTTAATGGAGTCTGGTGCATTTGGTGATGTAATTAAGTCGAACTTGGTATATAGCTCATCTGCTGAATTTAAGGGCATGGTTGATGCAGCTTATCCTCTTGATGAAAATGGAAACTCTACTGCTACTGAAGCTCAGTTAGTTGGAGCATATCAAGCGTTTTATGCTGCACTTACACCTGAACAGCAAGCAGGTATAGAAGCTGTGTTTAGTAAATTTGTTTTTGCGGCGCAAACAGTGACAGATGCGGGTGACCCAGCTAACTATGCAAGTATTATTAAAGCGACTCAAACACCAACACACTTAATTGAAGTAGTTGGTAACGGTGCCGATAGTAATGGTGTGGTATGTAAAGATATATTAGATACAGATAACTGTTCTGACCAAGTTATACCTAATACTGTTACAACTACTCCATTTGGTGGTACTGAAGGTGCAATTGCCTTGTTAGGTTTACCAAGTGTTAGTAGTACAACCGAAGGCTCTGGTGCGGTACGTTTTATTTATGGTCATCATGGCTCTATCTTAAGTCCAGCTCCTAACAGTTCTTCTATTCAAGATCCTCTAGTGACTGGTGCAGCCACTCAAGAGATGCAAGGACAAGTTGCAGGGTTCTTTGCTACAATGGGACAACTGATAACAGTAACCAATACTGACGTTGTTCAATAATTTCGATTATTAAGTTGTTTTATAAGCCCTCTGATGAGGGCTTTTTTTTGTCTAGAATTTCTTGCGTTTTATCAATGGTTTTCAAGACATAAAAATAGTGTAGAATTACGTCAATTATTTTTATCCCTATATTTACCAATATATCCTCAGGAGTTACCTTGGAATTTTTATATGAATACGGCTTGTTTCTAGCGAAAGCCATTACTTTTGTTTTGGCTGTTATTGCCATTATTATTGCGATTGCTGGTGCAGCGACGAAACAGCAGCACAAAAAAGGTGAGCTTGATATCACCGATTTATCTGAGCAGTTTACTGAGACTGAAGAAGATATTATTCATGCGTTATTGAGCAAAGATGAATTTAAAGAGAAAGAAAAGGCTGATAAAAAGCTTGCTAAAGAGCAGGCGAAAGCAGATAAAAAATCAGCTAAAGCTGGTGAAGACAAAGAACCTAGCAAATCACATGTATTTGTGGTTGATTTCAACGGCAGTATTGATGCTAAAGAAGTTAGTTCTTTACGTGAAGAGGTGTCTGCGATACTTTCTGTGGCGAAACCTGAAGATGAAGTTTTTGTTCGTTTAGAAAGTGGTGGCGGTATGGTACATGGTTATGGTTTAGCATCTTCACAGCTTGATCGTATTCGTCAGCACAATATTCCACTGACAGTATCAGTAGATAAAGTAGCTGCTAGTGGCGGTTATATGATGGCTTGTGTAGCAAATAATATTATTTCTGCACCTTTTGCTATCTTAGGTTCTATTGGTGTTATTGCCCAAGTACCAAACTTCAATAAACTACTAAAGAAGCATGATATCGATTTTGAGCAATTTACTGCTGGCGAATTTAAACGTACAGTAACTATGTTCGGCGAGAACACAGAAAAAGGTAAAGAAAAATTCATCGAAGAATTAGAAGAAACTCACGTTCTATTTAAAAACTTCGTTAGTGAGCGCAGACCAAGTTTAGATATTGTTAAAGTTGCAACGGGCGAGCATTGGTTTGGCACAACAGCGTTAGAACTTGGCTTAGTTGATAGTATCCAAACAAGTGATGACTATTTACAAGGTAAAAGTAAAAGCCATAAAGTCGTTGCTATAAAATATGAAGTGAAAAAAGGTTTGGCTGAAAAGTTCTCTAAAGCAGCTTCGTTATCAGCTGAAAGCTTTTTAGGTAAACTAATACAGCGCAATAATATCTTCCCTAGTTAGCAGTTGGTTGACCATTAGTTATCAATCACGGGATTAGTTAATTATTAAATTAAGAAACTAAGTGATATAAAAAAGCCTTACTGAGTTAACTCAGTGAGGCTTTTTTTGTTTAACAATTACATTTTTTTTTACAAGACACTCTACAAAATATTAATTATCTTTTAGGTGCTTAAAGTCGATTTCTTCGATGTTATGACCTGCTTGTGGGTCAAGATACATTTCATGGTCAAATTGGTCTTCACTTTTAGCAACAACAAGACTCACCATACTGTCGCCAGTAACATTGACCGCAGTACGTGTCATATCCAGTAATCTATCAACACCAATAATAAGGGCAATACCTTCAACAGGTAAACCTACTTGCTCTAACACCATAGCTAGCATGATTAAACCAACACCAGGTACACCTGCTGTGCCTATAGAAGCTAGGGTTGCAGTAAGCACAACTGTTAAGTAGTCAGCTAGGGTTAAATCCTGAGTAAAAACTTGCGCGATAAAGACAGTAGCCACACCTTGCATGATTGCTGTGCCGTCCATATTAATGGTGGCGCCAAGCGGCACGGTAAATGATGCGATGGAGTTTTTTACGCCCATCTTCTTTGTTGCTGTTTCTAAAGTAACAGGAATAGTGGCATTTGAACTGGCGGTAGAGAAAGAAAAAATAGCTGCGTCACGCATTTTCTTTAAAAAGATTATCGGATTTAAACCCGTAAATAATTTTAAAATAATAGGGTAAGTAACCAAAGCATGAACAACAAGAACAAAAAATACTACTAAGAAATATTCAATTAAATTACCAAAAGTCGTTAATGACACAGTCGTAAATAGGGTTGCCAATAATGCAAATACACCATAAGGAGCGATATTCATTAAAATAGTTACCAGACGCATGATCACTTCACTTAAATCTTCAAATAATAAAGCGACACGTTCACCAGCTTTGCCTGAAAGAGCGATAGCAATACCAAAAAGTAATGCAAAAACGATTACTTGTAGCATATTACCTTGTGCAAAGGATGCGAAAGGATTGGTAGGAAACATTTGAATAATAACTTGTGCTAAAGAAGGTGCTTCTCTACCTGAAAAGCTACTGTTAGCTACCATATTAACGCCTTCACCCGGAGCAATAATTAGCGCAACAAAAATAGCAAAGCTTATAGCAATAGCTGTAGTGGCGAGATATAAGGCTACCGCTTTGCCACCTATGCGGCCAAGCTTACTGGTATCTTTTAAGGAGCATACCCCACAGACTAACGATACAAAAACTAAGGGAACAACTAACATACGTAAACTGGCCATAAAAACTTGGCCAATCACTTCTAATATGCCATCTACGAATAAGCCCTTAAGAGAAATATCAAATAAATAAAGGTTAATAACTTTGTCAGAGCCATTGGGCATAAGCCACTGCAAGAAAGTTCCTAATAAAATACCAGCAACCATACCGATAACAATGCGGCTGGTTAAGCTATTTTTTTTGGAGGGTGGGGACATTGTTTTTTCAATTGTCATAGGGTCTATGTTACTTCAGCTAGGTTGTAATACCAATCAGATTGATTAATGGCTCAAATTTTAATGAGAGTAAATTTTCAATAAAAAGGCGCTTAATTGAGCAATAGCTGGCTATTGGGATTGAAAGCAACGATTTTATTGGGCATTTAGGGCATTAAAATAGATCACTTAGTTACTTTGACTGGTATAAGGTTAAGTTGTGATTATTATGTATCTACTATACAAATAATTTTAATCACCTAGGTTAGCAATAATCGCGTAGATTAAAAACTAATTTATTTTGACCGTTTTAGGCGTACTCATAACTAAAAACTCACTAACTTAGTCATTGATTGTGATTTTTTTATGATAAGCAGTACCTTTTTGTTATTTATCAGTTAATATGAGTTATTAGGTCTATTTATAAAAAGAAAAATTAGGATGCTTCTATGCAGTTATTTCGACGTTTAAGTTTTACCATGTTATTGATGTCAATGATGACACTCGTAGCGTGCGGTGGTGGAGATGGTGACCTAACAGGTGGGGGTGGCGATGATGATACTGGCGGAGCATCGGATTCAGCAAAAATTTCCATTTCAAAGTCAGAAGGGGACTTATCGGCGACTAATGATATTACCCTTTCTGTAGCGTTGTTATTAAATAGTAACGGTGCTGGTGTGGCAGGTAAACTCATTACTTTTACTTTGAATGACCCTACGGTCGCAACTTTTGACCCTATTACAGGTACTGCTATTACCGATGATTCGGGTATCGCAACTATGACGGTTAAAGTAACCGATGTTGCTGGCGGTGTTGAAGTAACTGCTACTGTTACAGGTTCCGACTCAGATTCAGCTTCTACTAGTATTGGTTTTACCAGTGCTGGTGATGGTGTGAAAGTAGTTGAAGGAGAACCTGTTGCAGCTTCTATTCGATTATTTGCCAGCTCTCAACAACTGGCTTCAAGTGGTGCTCAGTTCATTGAATTATCCGCCATTGCTAAAGATGAAAGTAATAACTTGCTCGAAGGCGTTACCATTAACTTTTCAACTGATTCGGGTGCTCTTGGGAAAATACTTGATGAAAGTGGTGATAGTTCCGATATAACGGGTCCTGATGGTAAAGTTGTTATGACGTTATCTACTCAAGCAGAGCCAAGTAATAGAGTTATAACGGTAACTGTTATCAGTGGGGATATTTCTGATTCGTTAGAAATAGAAGTACTTGGTACGACTTTAACCTTAACAGGCACAACCTCTTTAGCACTTAACGATGAAGCAATTTATATTGTCAATGTCTTAGACTCAGATGGTAATGGTGTTGCAAAAACAGATGTAGCGATTTCGTTATCCGGTGTGTCGACTGAGGTTCCTGCGGGGAATGTTGCTGAAATAACAATTCCGAGTTCTAGCATTGTAACTACAGACAGTGACGGTCAAGCGACAATAAAAGTAACGGGTACGAGTGGCGGTACTAACAGTATTATTGTGGAAGCATTGAATGCATCAGCAAGTCAAGACGTTTCAGTTCAATCAGATTCCTTTCTATTTACTAATTTTAATAATGGCGTAGAGACAGTAAATCCTTCTAATACTCCCATTGTCCCTGATGTATCTTTAGAAAAATCGGCTTTAGTAACGCTTACTTGGCAAAGAAATTCAGCACCTGTAGTGGGAAAGGAAGTAACATTTACAACCACTCGAGGCGTTCTAAAGAATGAAATTGGCGATATAATAAGTGAAGAAACTACTAATATAAATGGTGAAGTAACTGTATACCTTACATCTGACGATGCAGGTAAAGCATTGGTTACTTTAGTGGGTTCAGATGGAATTATAGAGCTCACTAATCAGCTCGAATTTGAATTCTTTGCTGATACTGCTTCGACAATAAAGGCACAGGCATCACCCAACTCTATTGGTCCTAATAAGCAAACTTCGAGCATATCTGTTGTAGTAAAAGATGTTAACGGTAATTTAGTTAAAAATAAAAAAATTAAGTTTGTTTTAGACGATACCAGTGGAGGGGAAATATTTCCTGCTACATCTGTGACAGATAGTAACGGTAGTGCTTCAACTATTTATACTTCAAATAGTACATCTGCGAAAGATGCCGTTTCAATAACAGCCATTGTTGAGGATTCTCCTGAAATTAGTGATACTGTCAAATTAACTGTATCTGATCGTGAGTTATTTATATCATTAGGTACTGGTAATTATATTGAAGAACTTGGCACCACCGATTATATAAAAGAATACTCTATCTTTGTTACTGATGTTGATTCTAATGCAGTTGAAAACGTTGAGCTCAAAGTCTCTGCCATTCCTGAAAGTTATTATAAAGGTTCTTGGACAAGAATTTATGAAGAAGAAAAGTTTGTTAGCTGGGCTGCAAGAGGTGATGTATTTGCAATAAAACCTACTACGATTTCGGCAATAAAGAAAAAGTGTAGTAATGAAGATATAAATTTTAACGGTATTTTAGATACTGAAGATATTAATAATGATAATATTTTAAATCCAGGGGAAGATGTTAACTTAAATGGACTTTTAGATACCGAAGACTTTAATGGAGATGATGAACTCACCCCTGGTAATATAGTTTCTATCAGTGGTAATTTTGTTACCGATAGCGATGGGCGATCAGTTATACGTATAAATTACCCACAAAGTTATGCACATTGGTTAGATGCTAAGCTAATTGTTTCAGGGAAAGTCACCGGTAGTGAAGGCTCTACTCAGACTATTTTTACCCTACCTGTTTTAAATGCACATATAATTCAAGAAGCTATATCTCCTCCTAGTCAAGGTATTGGTACTACAAGTCCATTTGGACACAGTAATATTTGTAGTCAGAGTATTGCTGATGAAGGCTAACTTTACTTAAGTTAAATAGTACTTATTAAAAAGGCTCCTAAGGAGCCTTTTTTGTATCTATCAACTAAATGAGTAATACAAATTTAGTTGATAGATTAACTAAGAATAAATTACTTAGCCATCTCTTTAAGTAAAAATGCTGAAATCTCAGCGCCTACTTTTAAGGTTTTTTCTTGTCCAGCGACACCTTGACCACAACTATCTGTAAACGGGGCTATCTCCATCATATCAGCACCTGTAATTGGATACTCAGCAGCTAAGGCGCGTAATATGTCCATGGCATCTTCTGGCATTAAACCATCAGGCTCTGGCGTACCTGTTGCACAGGCAAAACTGTCATCAATAGCATCAATATCAAAACTTACATAAAGCTCGTCAATATTTTCATCTCTAAGTTGAGCAAAAATATTGTCAATCGTCTGGTCAATACCATGTGCTTTAATATCTTTTGCCCAATGCTGTCTCACACCAAAAGTCTCTTCCCAATGACTTTGAGGTCTGCCACTTGAGCGAATACCCACTTGAATAAGGTGATGCTTTTCATGCAGGTCATCTAAAATATGGGTACACCAAGAGCCAAAACATAAATCTATCCCTAACCTTTCAACCAATAAATCAGTATGGGCATCAAAGTGGATTATTGCTGCACGTTTACCTTGTTTCTTTTTAGCTTGCAGATAGGCTTTGGTTAAAGGGTAACTAACACTGTGATCACCACCAATGCCGAAAATGCCCTTTTCCGGGAATTCAGCATAAAAGTCATGTAAAACATCTTCTGTTATGCTTAATGGGCTAATGGCATATTTACTATGCTCATCTTGATATAAAGCTTTTTTACAGTTAGCTAACGTCGCTTCGTTTAAATATTTATCTGATAATAAATGTGGAATAACACGGACATCACCTAAATCAAATGCAGTTAATTCAGGGTAAGTTGCAAGTAAAGTTGAACGTAAAAATAAAGGCCCCCAGTTAGCACCACGCAAAATACCACCACCACAATCTGATGCTATACCTAAAATAACTGCTTTAGACGCTTCTGGCAGTTGATTTAATGATGTTTTCCACAAATCCTCAACTCCGACCGCTTGCCCGAAAATAGTTTGGTGTAATTGCTCTTTACGCTCTTTAGCGGTATTTACGGTAAATACGCCATTGCCGGGAGGACACAAACAATTGCTTAGTTTGTTATAAAATGTTGATGTAATTGTTGTCATTTAAGGTCTCTATTTGATTATTTATATGAGTTATCGATTGAGGAAGGTGACCCCTATGCTTTCACTATTTAAATATTTTTAACATTATGCTCTTATGTTTTATCGTAAAGTCGATTATGATTGCCGCTAAATGTAGGCAAAATGTGACTAAGCGCACAGTAATATTAATTATTGCCCATTATAGCTAAAACCAGTAACTGGGTGAATAGCAATTACTGTGAAGTAAAATAATTACTTGTCAGTTTGCATATTTATAGATATACCTATAAATAGTTATGCAAAGAATAACTTTAAATAAAATGTTTTTTTTATCGCTAGCAAAGTCAGAACAAGTACGCTCGCACTTTTTTGATTAATTTAGCGTTTGAATAAAAAGGCAAAAAATAATTTGTCTTTATCGAAGGATTAGAAATTTTTATGGCAAAATCACTAGTTATTGTCGAGTCGCCAGCCAAAGCGAAAACAATTAATAAATATCTAGGTAATGACTTTATTGTAAAGTCTAGTGTTGGTCATGTACGTGATCTTCCGCACAGTAGCACAGGTAAAAAAGTTGCTGCCAAGTCTCCAGCGGAAGTGCGTAAAATGGAACCAGCAGCAAAAGCTAAATACAAAGCCAAGCGTGATAAACAAGCGCTGGTTAATCGTATGGGCATTGACCCAGATAAAAACTGGGCAGCCGATTATCAAATACTGCCAGGAAAAGAAAAAGTTGTTGCTGAGCTTAAAAAGTTAGCGGATAAAGCAGACATTGTTTATCTCGCAACGGATTTGGATCGCGAGGGAGAAGCGATTGCTTGGCATTTAAAAGAGATTATCGGTGGGGAAGATGAAAAGTTCCGTCGTGTTGTCTTCAATGAAATAACTGAATCATCAATTCAACAGGCGTTTGCTACACCGGGTGAGTTGAGTATGCCGGGTGTTAATGCTCAGCAAGCAAGACGTTTTCTCGATCGTGTGGTTGGCTTTATGGTCAGTCCATTATTGTGGAAAAAAGTAGCCCGTGGTTTATCTGCCGGACGTGTTCAATCTGTTGCTGTAAAATTAGTCGTTGAAAAAGAACGTGAAATCAAAGCATTTGATCCCAAAGAATTTTGGGAAATTGCCGTAGATACGCACGCATCGACAGGTGAAGTACTAACCCTTGATGTGACCCATGAAAATGGCAAAGCGTTTAAACCGACTACTGAAAAAGAGACTAATGCTGCTTTAGCAATCTTAAAGCCAGCGGATTATGCTGTTAGTAAACGTGAAGATAGGCCGTCAAAAAGTACACCATCTGCACCGTTCATTACCTCAACGCTACAGCAAGCCGCCAGTACTAAACTGGGATATGGTGTCAAGCGTACTATGGGCTTAGCCCAGCGTTTGTATGAAGCCGGTCATATAACTTATATGCGTACCGATTCAACAAACTTAAGTAAAGATGCGGTAGAAATGTGTCGTAAGTACATCAGCGATAGTTTTGGTGATAATTACTTACCAGAAAAGGCAAAAACTTACGGTTCTAAAGCGGGGGCACAAGAGGCGCATGAGGCAATACGCCCATCAAATGTTAAGCTTGAAGCTGCATTTCTTGAGGGTATTGAACCAGATGCGAAGAAGCTGTATGAGTTAATTTGGCGCCAATTTGTGGCCTGTCAAATGACCGCTGCTCGTTATACTGTTAGTACTTTAACTATTAGTGCTGCTAGCTTTGACTTAAAAGCTAAAGGCCGAGTGATGCAATTTGATGGTTGGACAATTGTTCATCCACAACTGAGTAAAGGTGATGATACACACTTACCTGATTTACAAGTTGGCGAAGCGTTAACGTTAGATAAAATCGAACCAAGCCAGCATTTCACTAAGCCACCAGCACGTTTTGGTGAAGCTTCTTTAGTTAAAGAATTAGAAAAACGCTCAATTGGTCGTCCGTCAACCTATGCGTCAATTATTTCAACGATTCAAGATCGTGGTTATGTTCGGTTGGACAAAAAACGTTTCTATGCTGAAAAAATGGGTGAAATTGTTACTAACAGTTTATCTGGTAGCTTTGAAAAGTTAATGAGCTACGAATTCACGTCAAACATGGAACAAGAACTTGATGAAATAGCAGGTGGTAGTGCTGATTGGAAAGGGGTTTTAGACGAGTTTTATAAAAACTTTACCAAACAATTAGCAAAAGCTGACCAACCCTCTGAAGATGGTGGTATGCAAACCAATGAACCCGTATTAACGGATATTGATTGCCCTACCTGTAATCGTAAAATGGGCATTCGAACCGCCCAAACAGGTGTGTTTTTAGGCTGTTCTGGATATGCCTTACCACCAAAAGAACGCTGTACAAAAACTATGAACTTAACCGCTGGTGAAGAAGCGGTAAGTATTTTAGCTGAAGATGCTGAAACTGAAGCGCTCATGGCAATGCGTCGTTGTGATAAATGTGGCACTGCGATGGATAGTTACCTTATTGACGAAACACGTAAGTTGCATGTTTGCGGTAATAATCCCGTATGTGATGGCATTGAAGTTGAAAAAGGCGAATTTAAAATTAAAGGTTATGATGGACCAATTTTAGATTGTGACCGTTGTGAATCGCCGATGGAGTTGAAATCTGGCCGTTTTGGTAAGTATTTCGATTGTACCAATGAAGAATGTAAAAATACTCGTAAGCTACTCGCAAGTGGTGAAGCTGCGCCGCCAAAAGAAGACCCAGTGCAATTACCTGAGCTTGAGTGTGAAAAGTCTGAAGCTCACTTTGTGCTTCGTGATGGCGCTGCAGGTATCTTTTTAGCTGCGCACACTTTTCCTCGCTCAAGAGAAACTCGAGCGCCAAAAGTAGCAGAATTGCAAAGGTTCAGAGATCGTATTTCAGAAAAATTCTATTATTTAGCTGATGCACCTGCAGAAGATAATGAAGGAAATTTATCGGTAGTACGTTACAGCCGTAAAACGAAAGAGCAGTACGTGATGACCGAGATTGCGACTGAAGAAGGCAAACCTAAAGCAACAGGTTGGACTGCAAAATACATTGATGGCAAATGGGTTGAAGACATTCCCAAGAAAAAGGCGGCTAAAAAGAAAGTAGCCAAAAAACCAGCAGCAAAGAAAAAAGCTAAAACAGCAGCAGAATAAAATATTCCTTGCTAGAAAATAAAAATAGATACCTTAGGGTATCTATTTTTTTGTCTACTCTACTCTACTCTTAATGCAGACCTTAACTTAATTTTTTATTTAGTACTTTAATCTAAGCCTTCTAACTCATCTAATACTTTTCTTGCCTGTGCTAAAGTACAGTCAGTTTGTGCTATCAAGGCAGTAATAGTTACACTTTCCAGGCGTGTCGCTAGGACTAAAAGGTTATCGTGACTTAAATGCTGATATTCTTTTTTGAGTAACTTGGCAAGCCATAGCCAGCTCTTTTCATCTTTTTGTTCAATATACTCAATGATGCTTTGAATTTGATCAAAATTGGCTTTTAGTTGCCAGTTCCTTGAACGACCAATACGACTTAGATCACAGCCTAACTGCCTGATATGAGCTTTCAAAGCATATGCTTTCAAGGTACGGCGAAGAAAGGAGGGCAGGTTAATTGTGTTGATTTTTTCCACAGGACTTTAAACCTTGAAAGTTAAAGTAAGCTAATGGTATAAAAGTACGAAAAATAATTTACCACTTTTTCTTTGGTTGAAATAATAAATCCAATTCATTTTCTTCGCTTTTTGCTTTTTTCGCAGCATCTTTAGCATTGGTATGTTTTAACGCATCAGTAATTTCTTCTAATTGTTGAGAAATATCAGATTGCCTTGTTGTGACATAATCATTTTTTACCGTGCTACTCGCTAAACTTTGTAAGGCCTTCTCAAAATATTGTCTAGCAGAGCCAAGCATTTCTTTATTAAAAGCTTGAGTACCGCGCTTAACTAAGCTTTCAATATTGATTTTTAATTGCATGGTCGCTAGTCGTTGATCTTCTGCAGTAAAAGTTTGTGCGTCAAGAGCTCCTTTATTTTGTTCAGATTTAAGTACCGCACGTAATTTCTTAATGCATTGTAATATGCCAACAAGCTGTTGCTCATTGTCTGGTAAAGTAAAATGCTCCTCAACCGAAGCTTGGTTATTAGCAAGATCTTCTGAGGCTTTTAATCGAGACTGTAATTCTTGAACTCTTTTTTTGATGCCTTTAACTTCAGGCATAAGTTCTTGCATAGTTTTAGCTGCATTGAGGCTACGGCGATTTAATATATTAACGATATTTGGGTTATTTGGTAAATTTGCTAAGTTAAAAATAAGGTCTTCACTTTCATCAATAACTGCTTTTTGTTTTGCGACTTTAATGCGTTTTTCTGCTTCTAATTTTTCTTTATGTTGTTGAATAGAGCTAACTACAACAACAATTACAATTAAGGCAACAATTAACCCTATAATAATAGCAATCATCTAAGATTCTCTTGAATAAATAAACTACTAGGCAGTCTACAAAAAATGTTTTGGTTAGCATAGGACTAGTTGTATATTTAAGTTAAAAATGACCTATAAAAGTTGTTCTGCAGTCGCGTATAACTAAGTAAAGAATAATCTTTATGAAATTAATAGCAAAGTGGAGGATTTTATTTACAAAAACTAAAAAATATAATGGAATAAATGTTGGATTAAGTATATTATTTTATTATAAGAACGTTACAAATAACGCATTTTAATGCTAATGAGTATTTATATGAAATTGCAGCAACTACGCTATATCGTTGAAGTATTAAATAACAACTTGAATGTATCCGCTACTGCAGATAGCTTGTTTACCTCACAACCGGGCATCTCCAAACAAGTAAGAATGCTTGAAGATGAGCTAGGTATTCAAATTTTTGGTCGTAGTGGTAAGCATCTAACTCATGTAACTGAAGCTGGCCAAGATGTGATTGATATTGCCACTCAAATACTTTCGAAAGTTGAAGGTATTAAAGCGGTTGCTCGAGAACATACTCAGCCTGATGAAGGTAAATTACGGATTGCTACCACACATACTCAAGCTCGTTACGCCTTACCTGATGTTATTCAGGGGTTTATCAAGAGATATAGCAAAGTCTCGTTACATATGTCTCAAGGGACTCCTGCACAAATTAGTGATGCGGCTGCCAAAGGTGAAGCAGATTTTGCCATAGCGACTGAATCTTTGCATTTGTATAACGATTTGGTCATGCTCCCTTGTTACCATTGGAACCGCAGTATAATTGTTCGACCTGATCATCCATTGGCTAAAAAACAAAATATCACTATTGTCGACATTGCTAAATATTCATTAGTCACTTATGTTTTTGGTTTTACTGGTCGTTCTGAACTCGATGCTGCTTTTGATGCTGCTGGAGCAAAACCTAAAATAGCATTTACTGCCACAGATGCAGACGTCATAAAAACTTATGTACGTTTGGGTGTAGGTGTTGGTGTGATTGCTTCAATGGCGATTGACGAACGTATTGATAGTGATCTTGTTGTCATTGATGCGAGTCACTTATTTAACGCAAGTACAACTAAAATTGGTTTTAGACGCGGTAGTTTCTTACGTGCTTATATGTACGATTTCATTGAACGATTTGCACCGCATTTAACCAAAGACATTGTCACTCGTGCGATGTTATTGAAAAATAACCATGAAGTTGATGAATTTTTAAAAGATATTAAATTACCGACTCGTTAAAAGTCGTAGTAACTACGAGTAATGATTTTTGTTACTCGTAGTTCGCCATAACACCTTTGCAAACTCTAATTGCTAACTATCCATGTAATCGAACAAATTTTGCTAGTAATGCATCCTCATCTTCAACATGGTCCAGATCAGGTTTAACACAATCAATAGGGCAGACACTGACACACGTTGGTTGGTCATAATGACCTATACACTCAGTGCATTTATCCACATCTATTTCGTAAATATTAGCGCCAAGGGTAATTGCACCATTGGGGCATTCTGGATCGCACATATCGCAATTGATGCATGAGTCTAATATTTTTAATGCCATATCATTGTTGACCTTTTAACATTAGCAATTGATAAGCGCCTAAGTTTTTTGGTTTTGTGCGAATGGGTGACGGGTAGTGCCACCTTCATCTAAATAACGCATGATAATACCAAAATCTAGTTCTAATTCAGTATCAAGCTCAATTTCTACCTTATGACCAGAGCCCTTAGCATCATCAATGCTTTCACCCGTTTTACTATGGATCATCTTGTTTAATGTAAAGGTCTGGTTGCCTTTAGGTGTCATCAACTCAAGTTGGTCACCAACAAGAAACTTATTTTTAACGTCAATTTGTATTAGACCATTTATTTCATTTCGTCCTAGCACTTCCCCAACAAATTGTTGAGTGTCACTTTTTGAGTAACCATACTCATAGTTTTGAGTATCACTAGGGCGATGTCGCTTTAAAAAGCCTTCAGTATAACCACGATGCGCTAGATGCTCCAAATCGGTATTAAGGCTTGGATTAAATGCTCTATCTGCAATCGCATCATTAATCGCCTTACCATATACCTGCGCTGTTCTTGCGCAGTAATAGAAGGATTTAGTTCGGCCTTCAATTTTTAAGGAGTGAACACCCATTTTAACCAAGCGTTCAACATGCTCAACAGCACGCAGATCTTTTGAATTCATGATATATGTGCCATGCTCATCTTCAAAAGCAGGCATATATTCGCCAGGGCGACCTTGTTCTTGCAGTAAAATTACATCATCAATAGGTTTTTGCTCAGGTATAATGATCTCTTTCTCAGGCATATAAACTTCAACAGGCTCAGGTTTTACTGCAATAATATCGCCAGTTTCTGTTTCCTTAGCTTCATGAATATCATATTTCCAACGACAAGAGTTAGTGCATGTTCCTTGGTTAGGATCTCTTTTGTTGATATAACCAGAGAGTAGACAGCGACCAGAATATGCCATGCAAAGCGCGCCATGGACAAATACTTCTAATTCCATTTCTGGACAATGAAAACGAATATCTTCAATTTCATCAAGGGAAAGTTCTCTAGATAGTATTACTCGTTCAACGCCTTGTTGTTGCCAAAACTTAACTGTTGCCCAATTGACTGCATTGGCTTGTACTGACAAGTGTATTGCCATGTCAGGAAATTTCTCTCTTACCAACATAATAAGGCCGGGATCCGACATAATTAATGCGTCTGGCTTCATGGCAACAATAGGTGCAATATCTTTAAGGAAGGTTTTTAGTTTTCCGTTGTGTGGTGCGATATTGTTAACGAGATAGAACTTTTTACCTAATTGGTGTGCTTCATTTATACCAATTTGAATATTCTCTAAACTGAATTCATTGTTTCTAACTCTTAAGGAATAACGAGGCTGGCCAGCATAAACAGCATCTGCGCCGTAAGCAAAAGCATACCGCATATTTTTTAAACTACCGGCAGGAGAGAGAAGTTCAGGTTTTATCATGGGGTACTCAAATGTATGATGGAATGAAAACGTAAGAAAAAATCAGCGGCGAATTATACTCAATATGGTCCATGCCGACTATTTCAAATCATACCAAGCGTGATCTAGATCAAGACTTACTTTTTCTTGGGCAAGGAGAGCTTGCAATTTATTTTGGCAAAAAGAAGACTTATTATTTCTATTAGCTTGAAAAATATTGATAAAAATAATTACATTGTAAAAAAATGTGCTACTTTAAATAATCATCACAATAAAAATGAAAGTGGATTTATGGCAACTGAAAATGCTCTATATGAGATTTTGACTGAAAAAATAAAACAAGACACGCTTGTACTTCCAACTTTACCTGAAGTGGCATTGAAAGTTAGAAGTGCTGCTGATGATCCTGATATTAATTTAAATCAAATGAGTGACATCATTGCTCAAGACCCCGCTTTATCTTTAGGTATGCTCAAAGTTGCCAATAATGCTCTTATGGGTCGTAGTATAAAAGTAGAAACGGTACCACAAGCTGTAACTCGTATTGGCTTAATCCAAATTAAAAGTATTGCTACAGCAATGGCTATTGAACAAGTCTTTGTTTCTAACAATGATGTTGTGGCTATGTATATGAACAAGGCATGGGTTAAAACTATTGATATAGCATCAGTTGCCATTAGCTTGATGAATATATACCTAAAAGAAAACAAACATACGTCACTCTCTTTAGATACTATTACTTTAGCTTCGTTAATACATAATATTGGTGTTTTACCTATTTTAACTGAAGCAGAAAACCATCCTGATGTTTTTGCCAACCCGACTTTTTTACAACAAGCCATTATTAAGTTATCAGGGCGAGTAGGTGGAGCTATAACTCGAAAGTGGGGGTTTTCTGAAGAATTTACGTTATTAGCCGAAAGTTGGAGTGATTTAACTATTTTACCTAGCGAAGTGCATTATTTGGATTTCATTAGAGCAGGGGCCATTTATCATAATGTCTTTAAAAATGAGTCAACCAAAGTAGCATTATTGAACAATTATACCAAAAAAGGCATTTTACCTGAAGTTGATTACATGGATAGTGATGAGTTTAAAGGCATGTGTGAAGACGTAAGAGCTATGTTTATTTAATTATTACTTAACTTATGAATAAATATAACAGTAATAAAAATGGCAGCGGTAAGCTGCCATTTTTATTTAATAAAAAGTAATCGTTTAATCTTTTTCTAATAAGTCCGTCGTCTTCATAGAAAACTCAGCTAATAGTTCGATAATAAAACGGTTTAACTCACCTGACATAAGAGCAAAATCTGCGTCAAGCTTAGCAATTACATCATCACTATCAATATCATCATTTTGTTCGTGAATAACATCAAAAAACTTCACTCGTTTTATCGCTAAGTCATCACACAAAATGAATGATAACGATTCATCCCATTCTAGAGCTACCTTTACCACATACTTATCGGCATCTAAATGCGATTTAATCTCTTCACTTAAGAGGTCTTGATTTTTTACACGAACAACTGCGCCATCATCGCCTAAAGCATTAAATTCAGCTTCCATGCCTAGAGTAAACTTACCACCTAAGCTTTTTTCGTTCAGCCAGTCAGTCATTGTTTCATCGGCACAAACGTCAGGTTCCAAACTGCTAACAGGTAAGGTACCAAGTACTTTACGTAATAAAGCTAATAAATCTTCTGCTTTACCACGAGAACTTGAATTGATAACGATAATATTATTAACCGGGCTTATATAAGCATGAGTATCTGTTATCCGAGAGAAAGCGCGAGGGAGTAACTCAAAAGTTATATCTTCTTTGAATTGTTCCTTTTCTTTCTTCGTAGCACCACGGCCTTGTTCTTGTTCAAGTAAATTAACTTTCTCTTCTATCATATCTTTAATAACAGAAGCAGGAAGCATTTTTTCTTCTTTGCGTGCACAAATTAGAAAGTTACCGTTTGCACTATGAACACTTGTATCACCATGTTTTCCTAATGCGTTTATCCAGCCAAAATGAGATATTTCTGTGGAGCCTAGCGGAGTAAAAAGATGTTCAGATAAATGTTTTTCTAAGTCTTGCTCTGACCATTCAAAAGGGCGAGTAAAAGCAAAAAAGTAAAGGTTTTTAAACCACATAAGTAAATCCTAGGTTGATATATACCCGTTCCACATCAGGATGCAGGATTCAGTGGGAATTTAAAAGACTTTAGGCAAGGCATTCATAGTAAAGAATGGTTATCCCTTCTGAAAATGAATAACGCTGAATAAAGTCTTTTAAAACCCACCAAGGGGAACACAGATCAACATCACTTCGTTGTTACACCAATTTGTAAGGGAGTGCCATGACTTCATTGGTGTGCCTAGCAGTGAAATTGCTCTGTGTTCCTGAACTTGCATCTTGAAGTAGAACGGGTATAAGAGTATTTTGTCGATTATCATACCTGAATTCTAATGTTAAGACAGCAGCTTTTAGCTATACCTCATGTCGGGTAAAGTCATGCGATAGCTTAAGCCGCCTTCTGATCCTGAGTAAGCGTCAATAGAGCCATTAAGTGTACCAACTACTAAATTTTTAATTATATGAGTCCCTAAACCCGTCCCACCTTTATCTGCTTGAGTGGTATAAAAAGGGTCAAATAATTTATCAAGCTGCTCTTCATTAATGCCAGTGCCATTATCTCGGTAAAGTATTATTAACCTTTGCTGCTCTACGGTCACATCTATAGTGATTGTGCCTCGGTTAATATCATGAAATGCATGGATTATAGAATTAATAATTAAATTAATAATTATTTGGGCAATAGCACCTGGGTGAGTATAAATTTCTATATGTGGGTCACAATTTATTTTGACACAATGATTGGTTTTTTTTAATTTGGGATGAATTGACTGGATGATTTCATCAAGATATTTTGAGATATTTATTAATCTAACTTTATCATTGGTTTGATCAACTGCAACCTGCTTAAAGCTAGTAATTAATTCAGCAGCCCTTTGCAAGTTATTTGATAATAACGTAATGCTGTGTTGAGCATTACTTATAAAACAGTCAATTGTCCGCTTTGATAGTTTTTGAGCGCTGATGTCTTGTTGAAGTTTAGTAATAATATCAGCTAAATAACTTGTTGAAGTGATACTAATACCAATAGGTGTATTAACTTCATGGGAAACCTCAGCGCTTAGTTGGCCTAACGATGCCATTTTTTCTGCTTCTAACAATCTATCTTGAGCTTTATTTAATTCTAATATTGAATTCTTTAGCTCTTTGTTAGTCGTCATAAGCGTACTTTCTGTTTTTCGGCGACGATTATTTTCTGCTTTCAATTCGTTTTGTTGCTCTAGCATTTCTTTTTGTTGAACTTCCATTCGTAATAACGTGCTACTTAATGTCGACGTTTTTCTAGCGACTTCCTGCTCAAGCAATAAATTTTGTTCATCTAATTTGTCATTAGCTAAATTAGTTTCTCGTTGGGATAATGAAAGTTTATCTTTGAATTCAACAAGTTCATCAATTAAATTGTTATAAGCATCTTCAAGGATATTTAGCTCGTTTTTCTCGTCGTTCATAATATGGAATTTAGAAGCTTCGGGATCATGTAAATCAAGTTGCTTCATTTGATCGGTAAGCTCTTGTAGAGGTTCGGTCAACAACTTAGAAAAAGCCAATAAAAATAAGAAAACTAAAAAAGTTGTTTTTACAATGGCATTGCCAATTAGAAAGTAAATTCCGACCTCAATACGGCTAAAAATAACATCATTACTTGATAATAAAGTGACAGTACCAACCGTTGTTGTTCGCCCAGAAAATTCAAATATTAATGGAAAAGAGTGACCGAATAGGCCTTCTGCTAAGGAGCTTATACTTTGGTGTTCACTGAACGTGTCTTGCGAGGTCTCAGAGGGGGCTGATAATACCTCACCCAGTTGAGTGATAACATTATTCGCTTCGTCAGTTACAGTTATCCCTTTTATCATTGGTATGGCGATTAAGCCTTCAGAAATATCAACAGCTTGTTGAGTATTAAGTTCCCATACCGCACGGGTTAAGCTACCACTAATGGTTTTTTGCAAAGTAAGTAGCTCACTGTTTATGTGACTTTTGGTATTAAAATATTCTGCAATTATCTGAATGCCAGTAACACTGATAGTTAAAATAAAATAAACAGAGAGTACTCTTGTTAGCAGCTTACGCGATATGCTGGTTCTTTTCATTATCAGTTATCTTATGGCTTGGTTTAGGAAGTTATTGTTAATTCTAGTAAATAAATATAAAAAATTTCAAATTATTTTTTCATATAATTTACAGCTATTTTTTTCTAGAATGATTTAAAAAAAAGGCCATGTTTTGAGTCCTCTTTACTCATCTTGCTTATCCATACGTAGATTCATTTAGCGACAGAACTAATGACAACGCTGAAAGATTAACAGCTATTACTCAATTGAAACATTATTTAAAAAAAATAGATACTATGACAAAAATAGGTGTTTTTTATGAATATAACCTTACATCTGTAACAAAACTGTAATGTATGTGTTGTAAAATATTTCGTATTAGTTCTATTACTCAACAATTTAAAATTTAATTATCTAGGGATATTTATGAAACTGGTTAAAAGCTGTATTGCAATAACTCTTTGTTCTTTATTATCAGCGCCAACATTTGCGGCCGATAAAGCATCTGAGAAGACACAGAAACAAGAAGAAGTTATTAATTTTTATGGCAAATTAAATATTTCATTACAGGCAAGCGAAGAAAAAGGTGAGTCTTTTAATGAGCTAAAAAGTAATGCTTCTCGAGTAGGGGTAAAGGGTAAATATGAATTAGACCATGATCTAACGGCTATTTATAAACTTGAATGGCAGGTTAATGTTAATGATGATAGTAAAGATACACTAACTGCGCGTAATCAGTGGGTTGGTGTCAGAGGTGGATTTGGTGAGCTTACGGTAGGTCGTTCAGATACAACCTTAAAAGTTTCACAAGGAAAATTTGACTTATTCAATGATTATGAAGCTGATTTAAAGCACTTATTTATCGGTGAAAACCGTGTAGCTGATTCAATTACCTATAAATCACCTGTTTTTAGTAATGTTCAACTATTAACCAGTTATATAATTTCCGATGATATCGAAGCCGATGACCCATACTCTGTTGGGATATTTTTTGGTGATTTGAGCTTGAAAAAAACTGATTTTTTCTTATCCGTTGCTCATGATGAAAATATGCCAGTTAAATTTAAACCGGTAGATTCAGGTGAGAGTTCAAGAACTGAAGCATTAGCAAATACGCGTGTAACGGGTATGTATAAATTTGGTGATTTACGTTTAGGGGCGATGTTTGTAGATACTGAAGTTGTCAATACAGGTAAGTCTGAAACAGGCTATGCGGCCAATGTTTCTTATAAAATAGGCAAGGTGCTTGCGAAGGTTCAATATCAAGAGTTTTCAGGCGCTGATTCGATAAGTGTTGGTGCAGATTATAAACTAGGTAAAAATACTAAAGTATATGCTTGGTTTACAGATAGAGAAGGCAATGAAGTGACTGCCGGTGATGATGGCGTTGATTACATTCTTGCCACAAAAGGACAGTATTTTGCCCTTGGTATGGAACAAAAATTCTAAGGTTTATCGCGAGATTTAATCTTTAATTCAAACAAAGCCGTTAATTTCTTGTGAATTAACGGCTTTGTTTGTGTATACCCAAGCGACTTGAAGATGCGTATTTCAGGATGCCTGAGCGATTCATGCTCAAGACGTCTCTTTTTATTAAGGGGTATTCAGGAGAATATGCTCCTGCATTCTCTAAGAAGCAACATCCATGTATCGCCCTTAAAAAAGGAGACAACGAAGTGCATGGTTTGCGCAGACGTCCCCATAGGACTGGTTTATAAACGCTTTATGCCGCGTTATTGATTTCAATAAGGGAATAACCATTCTCTTCAATCAATGTCTTGCCTAAAGGTGTTTCTAATTCCAGCTGAAACCTGCAACTTCATGTAGTTTGGGTATTTACTTGCTAAAACGTTAAGCTTGTTTGATAATTTTGTTTTTGTCATAAAACTGTCACTTAACTTCTGCACAATAACTCATCAAGTGTGAATTTTTGTTAATGTTTGTTTATTAACAGTAGATTGCATCAGTTAGTTATATTATTAGGATGTTTATCATGAGTAGAAAAATTTTAGTTGTTGAGGATGAAACTCCTATCAGGGAGATGATTAGCTTTGTATTGGATCAAAATGGTTTTAATGCGATTGAAGCTTGTGATATAGAACAAGCCCTAGCTAAAATTCACGAACCGTACCCCGATTTAATATTACTCGACTGGATGTTGCCTGGTGGCACGGGAGTTTCGTTAGCAAAAAAACTAAAACAAAATGAGTATACTCGTAATATTCCAATCATTATGTTGACTGCTCGAAGTGATGAAGATGATAAAGTAAAAGGTTTTGAGGCCGGAGTTGATGACTTTGTAACTAAACCTTTCTCACCAAAAGAATTAATTGCGCGTATTAAGGCGGTAATCCGTCGTGTATCCCCTACATCTCTTGAAGAAGAAGTTGATTTTCATGGTCTTAAATTAGATCCTGTTGCTCATCGTGTAGCTATTAACGGTAATAGCTTAGATTTAGGCCCTACCGAGTTTCGCTTATTGCACTTTTTTATGACCCATACAGAAAGAGTATATTCACGAGAACAATTACTTGATAATGTTTGGGGCACAAATATTTATGTTGAAGATCGAACTGTTGATGTTCATATCAGACGCTTACGCAAAGCCATCTCTGGTGAAGGACATGAAGACTTTGTGCAGACTGTCCGTGGCGCTGGTTATCGTTTTTCAAGCAAATTAAAAAAAGTTAGTTAACTGTAACGGTTTCTCTGTTGAAAAGTAATTAGGCAAGTATGCATTTTCGTTTATCATTTATAAGTATTATTTATCGTTTACTAGGCATATTGCTGGCAAGTGCTTTTGTAGGCTGGTTATTCGATTATGTTTTGTTAGTCATGCTTGCAACCAGTATATTTTTATTGGTTTGGCATTATCACCATTTGTTTAAACTGATTAATTGGATCTGGCAATCGAAAGCTTTATCTCCTCCACAAGCAAAAGGGGTCTGGGGATATTTATATGATGGCTTATATCGACAAGTTAAGCAGCAACGCAATAAGCAAAAACAATTAAATGAAAAAATCCGACGTTTTCGAGATGGCGCTGAGGCGCTTCCTGATGCAGCATTAATGTTATCTGAAGAGCTCACCATTGAGTGGGGAAATAAAAAAGCACAACGGCTTTTGGGGGTTCGTTGGCCAGATGATTTTGGTCAGCGTATAGATAACTTACTTAGAGCACCCGAATTCTCAGATTATTTAGCGCATGAGAATTTCGAATACCCTTGTTTATTAGTCTCACCCATTCACTCTGACGTGCAACTTGAAATACGCCTTATGGCCTATGGCAGCGAACATGTATTACTCTTAGCAAGAGATATATCTAATCTCCAGCGTTTAGAGGACATGCGGCGTGATTTTGTTGCCAATGTCTCACATGAATTAAAAACCCCCTTAACCGTTGTTCGCGGATATGTTGAAATGATTCAAGCTTCACCAGAAGCATTTGATCCCCATTGGCAAAAAGCATTTCAAACAATTGAAGGACAAGTTTCTCGGATGGATCGTTTAGTTGAACAATTACTTAATTTAGCTAAAGTAGAAAATAATAGTGATGATGAAAAACAATGTGTCAATATGGCACAATTAATTCGCACATTAGTTGATGAGGTTACTTGGCTTAATCAGGAAAAACAGCACCAAATCATGCTAGATATTTCTACTGATGTATCTGTTTTAGGTTTTGAAACTGAATTAAAAAGTGCTTGTGCCAATTTATTATCTAATGCTATTGCTTATACTCCGCCTAAAGGGTGTATCGAAGTCAGTTGGCGTTTAATGGGCAATAAAGCTATTTTCTCGGTCAAAGATAATGGCGATGGTATTAAACCTGAGCATGTTAATCGATTAACTGAGCGCTTTTATCGTATAGATAGATCTCGATCTAGAGATACTGGTGGCTCAGGTTTAGGGTTAGCGATAGTTAAGCATGTTTTGCATCACCATCAAGCTGAACTAATTATTAATAGCCACTGGGGACAAGGGAGTGAATTCTCAATCTATTTTGATCCGAGTACCTTGTCTAACCCCTCACGGTAATTATTGACTAGTGAACATAAGAACTAATATAAAATTAACCCCTCTCGTTTCGTCATAATTCTGTCATAAAATAGACATATAATTGTCATGTTCACTTCGTATAGTGTGACCAATCAAACAGTTCAAGCTCTTATTGGAGAGACCATGAGTTTTAAAAAAGTTATAAGTATTATTAGTTTATCAAGTCTTGTTAGTTTATCTGCTTTTGCCCTTGATGAAAAATTACCAGAATATAAAAAAGTTAGTGGTATTTCTGGCAATGTATCTTCAGTTGGCTCTGATACCTTAGCGAACATGATGACTTTTTGGGCAGAAGATTTTAAGCGTACTTACCCAAATGTAAATGTACAAATTCAGGCTGCTGGTTCGTCAACAGCGCCACCTGCTTTAACTGAAGCTACTTCAAATCTTGGGCCTATGAGTCGTAAAATGAAAATGCGTGAGATAGAAGCTTTTCAAAAGCGCTATGGTTATAAACCCACTCGAGTTCGAGTTGCTATCGATGCTTTGGCTGTTTTTGTTCATAAAGATAATCCATTAGAAGGGTTAACGATTGCGCAAGTTGATGCTGTTTTCTCTAATAACCGTAAGTGTGGTGCTGATAAAGATATTGACCGTTGGGGAGATCTTGGTTTATCGGGCGCATGGACAGGTAAAGATGTACAATTATATGGAAGAAACTCTGTTTCTGGCACCTACGGTTACTTTAAGAAGAAAGCGCTATGTAAAGGTGACTTTAAAAACAGTGTGAATGAGCAGCCTGGATCAGCATCCGTTGTGCAATCAGTATCCGCCTCACTTAACGGAATTGGCTATTCAGGTATAGGTTACCGTACTTCTGGAGTGCGAGCTTTACCGTTAGCTAAAAAAGGCCAAGTTTTTATTGAAGCTAATATGGAAAATGCAATTTCAGGTAAATACCCGTTATCACGCTATTTATACGTCTATGTCAACAAGCACCCGAATAAAGCGCTTCCACCAATGGAAGCTGAATTTTTAAAAATGATTTTATCTAAAACAGGTCAAAAAATTGTTGAAAAAGATGGTTATATACCTTTACCAAGTAAAGTTGTTGCCAAAGAATATAAAAAATTAGGTCTATAATTCTTACAACTATTAGTACCTTTAATAGGGCAAGCTATAACGCTAGCTAGCCCTATTCATTTCACCTCGCTCCATTACACTTCAGTTATTCTTACCACTTTAATTTATACCCAGTTGTGTCAGCTGAATAACTTCCGTTAATATATATATAATTATTTAGTTTCATTGATATAATGCATGACAGCAATTGTTGTCGCTTATTTTGAAGGAAAAGTATGGAAATTATTTTAGCTAACCCTCGTGGTTTTTGTGCGGGTGTTGATAGAGCCATTAGTATTGTCGAACGCGCTTTAGACTTATTTGGTGCCCCTATCTATGTTCGTCATGAAGTTGTTCATAATAAGTTTGTAGTCGATGGTCTAAAAGACCGCGGTGCTATCTTTGTTGATGAACTTGATGAAGTACCTGATGATAATACGGTTATCTTTAGTGCTCATGGCGTTTCCAAGGCTGTAAGACAAGAAGCTAAAACGAGAGCATTAAAAGTATTTGATGCTACCTGCCCACTGGTAACGAAAGTTCATATGGAAGTTTCCCGTGTTAGCCGTAAAGATATTGAGTGTATACTTATAGGTCATGCAGGACATCCTGAAGTTGAAGGTACTATGGGCCAGTATAGTAGTGACTCTGCGGGTATTTATTTAGTTGAATCACCTGAAGATGTCGCAAGTTTAGTCGTTAAAAATCCAGAAAAATTATATTTTTGTAGCCAAACTACGCTATCTGTAGATGATACTATGGACGTAATCGCTGCTCTTCAAGCTAAATTTCCTTTGATTGAAGGTCCTCGTAAAGATGATATTTGCTATGCCACTCAAAATCGTCAAGATGCGGTACGTGAAATAGCTGATAAAGTTGATCTTATGTTGGTTGTAGGAGCCAAAAATAGTTCTAACTCTAACCGTCTTAAAGAACTAGCAAGTAAAATGGGTGTCACCTCATATTTAATCGATACGGCAGAGAATATTGAAACGGACTGGTTAACAGGTGTTAATAAAGTCGGGGTAACCGCAGGTGCGTCGGCACCAGCAGTGCTAATCAAGCAAGTGGTTGAAGCCCTCAAAACTTATGGTGGCCATCAAGTTATTGAACATCCAGGCAAAGAAGAAAGTATAGTATTTGCAGTCCCAGCTGAATTACGCTAGTCTTAATTCAATTGTAAAAAGTTAATATAAATTGTTATGTTAACTTTTTATTATGTTATCACTGTGCAGTAAATTTGTTTGGTATGGTGTTAATGTACAGACGTCGGTTTTTGTCTTATTAGTCGTTATGCTTTTGTTAAATAAAAGCTTTTGTTGTGGTTAGCTTTTAGACTTGAATCGTGAGTAGTCGCTGTAAACATTAAAAAAATGATGAAGTGTTAGGATACTACTCTTAATAGGTTGTGCTGATTTTTTGCATTCAGTTTAACTATAATATAGCCACTAAAGTGGTAGGGTAGTAGTGTTATGCAGGTGAATTTTACAGTAAATCAAAACCTCTTTAGTTTTCTCACAAAAAACTTTTATCGACTTCTATTCTCTTTTTGTTATTTTCCCTCGTTGAGTTTTTCTCACCACTTTTCTATTAATAAAATATTTTCTTCTTTATTTATCTATAACATTAATTTATACCTCTTGTGGAGTAAATATGAATAAATTTTCAACGCTATCTAGTTATAAGAGTACTCAAAAGGGCATGACTTTCCTTGAGGTACTTATAGCTTTAGTGATTATGGTAACGGGTATTTTAGGTGCTGTTGCTATGCAAGTTACCGCTAAACAAGGCAGTTTTGATGCCATGCAACGCTCTTTAGCTTCGAGTGTAGCACAAGATATTATCGCTAGAATGCGTGCACATGCACCCTCTTTAAATCCTAATTTAGCATTAAATACTTATGCACGAACTGATTATGGTTCCACGCTAGATGCCGTTCCTGGGAATCGTTGTGCTGGGATAGTTGCCTGCACAGTAGCAGAGATGGCAGCTAACGATATGTTTGAATGGGAACGTGCGCTAATGGGGGGCGATACCATGTTAGGTGTAGTAAGTGTTGGTGGTTTAGTTGGTGGCAGGGGCTGCATTACCCAAGTTGGCAATGCTTATACAGTCGTTGTTAGCTGGCAAGGCAGAACAAATACAGTTGATGCTGGTGCGGGGGCTGGAGCTTGTGGGATAAGCGGAACAAAGCGGCGTCAAGTTATTGTACAAGCTTTTATTTTTTAGATGAGCATATTAATGAGTAATCATAGTGAAATAAGTAAGCCATTAATACGTCGGTTCATAACTAAGTCCGGAAGAATAACTAAGTCTTCAAAGGGTTTTACTATGGTCGAGTTAATGATTTCAATGGCTATCGGCCTAATATTATTTGCTGGTGTGATGAGTATTTTTGTTGGTATGAGAGTAACGACAGAAGAAACTTCAAGCTATGGTGAATTACAAGAAAATGGTCGTTTTGCTATCAGCGTGTTAACGGATGATCTATTAAATCAGAATTTTTGGGGAGATTATCCAGGTACCTTTGGCACAGCTAATTTAACTCTTGTTCCAGCACCACCAGGCAATGATTGTGTCGGTGCGCAGGGGAATAACGCGACATTCCCGTTAGCTGTAGGTCATTTTAGAACACTTTGGGGGCAAACATTAACTGCTGCGCAACCTAACCCACTTGGCTGCTTCCCAGCAGGAAGTCAAGCTAGCGTAGGCTCTGATGTTATTCAAATAAAAAGAGTTATTGCTAACCCTGTAGGCCCCGCTCCTTTACTTGTAGCTACTGCGGGCAACTATTTTTTAACAACCAATACAGTTACAGGGGGAATATTCCCTTTTGGCGGCGCAGCTCCAGTGGTTAATAATGCCCGAACTTGGCAATATCAGCATCATGTTTATTATGTCAGAGATGAAACTGTTGGTAATAATGTAGTACCTGTTTTAATGCAAGGGCGTATTGCCAATTTAAGAATGGGCTTTGCACCAGTTATTGATGGTATTGAAGTCATTCGATTTATGTATGGTATTGGTCCTGAAGCAACGGGTGTCGTTGATCGATTTGTCTCTGCGGGGACTATGAATGCAGGTTTATGGGATCATGCTGGAGGTACACGAATTTTAGCTGTTAAGATATATGTTTTAGCAAGAGGTATATTACCCGATAATAAATATCAAAACACTAACACATATCAGCTTGGTAATGTGGCGTTTCCTGTAAATGATAATTTTCGACGTTTACTATTTAGCTCAACGGTAACTTTATATAATGCGAGTGCTGACACATGGTAAAAGCTAACAAAGTTAAAAAACAGCCCATCCAATATGGGCATAGTTCAAATCAAAGCAGAAATAAGCAGCGCGGTGTTGTGCTGGTGGTATCGTTGGTATTTCTTGTAGCATTAACAGCAGTAGCTTCTGCTTTGATGTTAAATACCACTACAGATATGAAAATGTCAGGGGCAAGTGAAGCAAAGGTAGTTGCCAATCAAGAGGCTTTTGCTGCCACTGATGAACTTATATTTCGACAGGTTAGACCAGCTGCAGGTGGAAGAAATGATTTTGCTTTACCCATTATCACCTTTGCAAATGGTAATAGGGATGTCTTAGTTGATTTAGTGCAAAGTAATACTCAAAATGATGTTACTTCAGCAACAATAGGCTTAGCGAATAATGAATTTGTATTAGAATCTGACTGTCCCCACTCAAGATCAGCCTCTTCAACTCAAGTATTCACTTGTAACATGCTTAGAGTGCAAATAATAAAAGTATATGGTCGAAAACAAAATAGCACCATCCAGGTTAATTCGGGTATCGCTCAGCAACTATTACGATGATATTGCAATTGTATAACAATTGTATGGGGATCTAACAATGAACAAGTTTCAATTAAGAAGTTTACTGGCAATATCACTTGCTTGTGTGTCAAACATGAGCTTAAGTGAAGATATTGAACTTTATGTCAGCGAAAAAGTTAGAGAGGCAGGTAAGAGTACTAAGGTACTGATTATCTTTGATAACTCTGGTAGTATGGGGGCAGTTTCTGATGAGTTGCCACGGTTTGATCCGCTTGAAGAATATCTTGCTGAGGGTGCCTCACATGCCTATAATGATGAAGCTACTTATTTCAATAAAGGTGGCGCAGATGATAGTAGCTCTATTCCTACTAGTCCTAGTGATGCCCGTCGATTCTTAGCTGAAATTAACAGTTGTGAAGCCTCAAAACAAATTTTAGCAACTCAGGGCTTTTATAATGGTCGAATTCGTGAGTACTCCTTTAAAGGTAATAAAGGTACTTGGAATGAAGTTCCTGATAACAATGGTTTAAATATTGAAGTACTTGATTGTGAGGATGACGCTTACAAGCTTGTCGATGGCGTAAATGTAGGCTCTACAGAAAATGCAACAGGGCTTCCAAAGGGTTATCCGGTTAATTTTAAAGGCAATAAAGGCTCCCCTGAATATCATACTACCGACGAAGGCACATCTACTGTCGACTGGTCTTCAGGCGGCTATGTCACACTTTATACTGCTAAATACTTACGCTACTACTATGGTCAAAGTGTTTCAGAAGTGCCCACCTCTCGTTTGCAATCAGCCCAAAATAGTATCACTTCTGTTATTAATAGTACTCCGTCAATAGATTTTGGTATAGAGGTCTTTAACTATAATAAAGGTGATGGGGATAGCGATGGCAATGGTGGTCGTATTGCTCAGGGCATAACAGAAATGACAACGGCTAATAAGGCTAGCTTGCTTGATATTATCAATAATCAAGTCAGTGCCGATACTTGGACACCACTTTGTGAATCAGTTTATGAGGCTTCACAATATTTTGCCGGTAAACCTGTTGAATTCGGCGATGATGACATAAATATTGGTGGTTCGTACCAGAAAAACAAACCACCTATGGATACCAATGTTGTCACTGATGGCAACTACAATACTCCTTTTACTAAGTGTTCTTCGAGTGTCTCACATATTATTCTAATCACTGATGGTGTACCAACTAATGATTTTGGTGCTGATGCGAAAATTGAAGGCCTGACGTCTAAAGCGCCAAAAGTAGGTGATGTCTGTACACTTGAGGATGTTACGTTTAGTGGCGAACGTTATACTCTAGACGGTAGTAATAGTTACTTACCTGCTTTAGCTGGTTGGATGAGTAATTATGATATAAACCTTACTCATGATGGCAAACAAACAGTCATTACTCATACTATAGGTTTTAGTGAGGGAGCTGCTCAGGCGATCGAATTATTAAAAGAAACAGCAAAGCAGGGACAAGGTAAGTTTATTGAAGCAAAAAATGGTTCGCAATTAACACATGCAATAACTGGTATTTTAAATCAGCTGCCACCGTCAACAAGTAGTTTAACTTCAGCTTCTGTTGCGGCAAATAACTTAGATAGAACACAAACCTTAGACTCAGTTTATTTTTCATTATTTGAGCCTCAAATTGGTTCTAGATGGCAAGGTAACTTGAAAAAATATAAAGCTAAAGACGGTGAAATAGTAGGCTACGGAAGTGATAGTAATGTCTGCAGTGCTGATAATACCGATGCACCAGTTTGGGATGTGGCCTCTTGGTTTACCGATGATAAAACCACCACTCGAAAATTTTATATGGATGCTGGTGTCGGGACATTAGTCGATTTTAACCGTGCAAATCTTGAAACCGCTTTTACTGATGCTACGGGTTTGGCGAAAGAGTTAGGTGTATTAGGGCTTGAAGATGACAATGGTAATTCAATTGAAAGTGCCAATATCGATCAGCAAATAAGTTGGGCAAAAGGTCTTGATGTCGATGATGAGGATAATGATGGAAGTTATGTAGACATGCGCGAGGACGCCTTTGCGGATCCGTTACACTCCAAGCCTCTCGTTGTCAATTACGGCGAAACGTATGGTATTAGAGTTGTGGTCGGTACCAATGCAGGTGCTTTACATATGTTTGAAGATAGTGGTACTACTGTAAAGGAAAACTGGGCTTTTCTACCAAAAGAATTGGTTCATAATATTAAGTCACTGCGTGATAATTATACTTCTGCTAATAAAGTTTATGGTATTGATGGTGAAATAACTTTGCACCTCAATGATATAAAAGGAGATGGCAAGATTGATGGTGATGATACAGCATGGCTATTTTTTGGCTTAAGACGAGGTGGTAATTCATATTACGGAGTAGATATTTCTGATCCAACAGCTCCTAAATTAATGTGGCGAATTGATAACACTAGTACTGGCTTTGGAGAGTTAGGGCAGTCTTGGTCGCAGCCTAAAGTAGGTTATTCAAAATTAAATACATCAGGCTACACGGCAAGTCCGGTATTATTTATTGGTGGCGGCTACGATACGAATAAAGATTACTTAGGTCTGGGTTCTGAAGATGAAAAAGGTAGAGCAATTTACATGCTCGATGCTAAGACTGGCGCTCTTTTATGGAGCATGGCTCCAGCTGATGCAACCACTATATTTTCCGGTACAGATAGCATTCCATCGACAATTGGTTTGTTAGATAGCAGTGGTGATGGCTTGGTTGACCGTTTGTATGCTGGAGATACTGGTGGCAATGTTTGGCGTGTGGATATGCCTGGAGCGGATAAAACTAAATTTTCAGTTTTTAAATTAGCCAGTTTTGGTAGTGAAACAGATGATTTACATGACCAGCGATTTTTCTATGAACCTACTATAGTTCGAACTTTTATTTCTGAAACAGTCGAAACTACAGTAAGTGATGGCAATGGTGGTACTGAAACTATAACAGTCCATCAGGAAATTCCTTATGATGCTGTGCTCATTGGCTCAGGAGATAGGTCAAATCCACTTGGTAAGGATACCAAGGATACGCTTTACATGATTAAGGATAATTATATTGTTAGTCAAACCTTCTCTGGCATTACGATACCGCCAACACCAACAGCTTTTACTAAAACTAATTTGTATAATTATACTAACAATCCTTTTAGCAAAACGATGACCACGCAAGAAGAAGAAACGTTGCAAGTTGCGGTTAGTGCACAGTCTGGTTGGTATATGGACTTATTACAAAGTGGTGAGAAAAACTCTGCATCAGGACTTGTTATAAATGGTATCGCTTACTTCACCACTTACACTCCGGCAGTACTTAGTGGCTTAGTTGATTGCAAACCCCCAGAAGGGAGCGGCAACCTCTATGCAGTTGATCTCGTCTTAGGGGTAAGTAAACACCTAGTCAAAACAGATGTACGTGAAAATGATGATAGGGTGATTAAAATAAATGACGAGTGGTTAGGCTCACCTACCTTGATTGTTTTACCTGAAGATGATGGTGACATCACTACCAAAGACGACGGCAAGGGAGATATCATTGTTGGCGATGGAGTCATCCCTGTTGGTTTTGATTTATCAACCTCACGAAATTACCTTTACCGCACGGAACAACAATAATGATTGAAGTTATCAAAGCTAGAGGCTTTACCTTAATTGAGTTAATGATAGTTGTGGCGATTATTGGCATTTTAGCCGTAGTTGCTTACCCTTCATACAATGACTTTGCTTTGCGCTCAAACAGAGCCGAAGCACAACGTGAGCTAATGCGTCTAGCTAACTTGCAGGAACAACGATTTGTTGATTGGAGAGCTTATACTGCTGATTTAACGGATCTGGGGGTGGCTGACCCATATGAAACACCATCAGCTAATTACCGTATTACAGCAGTTAGTGCAGATAACACTGTATTTACTTTAACGGCTACTGCGATAAATGGCCAAATAAAGGACACAAAGTGTCCTTCATTAACTCTAAATGAAGTTGGGCAAAAAATCCCAACCACAGGCAATTGTTGGGAGCAATAATATGACAACACTTAAATTAATTTTCTCAGTCACTTTAGCTATATTGGTCGTTAGCAGTTCGTTTGCCGCTAATGCTGAAGAGAAACAGCTACAAAAGCATGTAGGGGCCACAGGTACAAAGATGACAGTAAAGTGTTATGTAGAATATCGAGGTGGTGGTGATGATATACGCGTTGTTATTGGAGATTTTAAAACGCCAAATCAAGCAAAAGGAATATTGCATGGCCGTAAAGTTATTAAAATGAATGGCACCATCAACAAGAGCATATTTAAAGTAAATGAGTGTGTTGAATCCACTGAGCAGTTTAGTAGTAGTCGAGCAAAGAGCCTAAATAATTCAGTGGCAAGATAGTATAGTCAATACCTATATCAAAGGAAGAGGATGTTACCAGACTTAATAAACGTGCTTTCTCTTTTGATCAGAGGTCTAATTAACTTACATCAACACTAATTAATTATGGGCAAACCACATTGGCACCTGTTCTATCCTGATCCCTACCATCACCATTATTATCCGAAGTGACATAGCTTCGCCCTGAAATAGATAATACAACAGCACGGCCTAGTGTGTTATCACTACTCGGGCAGTATACAAAAACACTTGCTACAGAAGCTAAGGCTCCGGTAGGTGCAAAAGCAACTCTGTTTTGACCAGCATAAGTAATGTTGTCCCCTGATGTAGTGGCGGCTTTTACTTTCAAAAGTCTATCATTAGCTACAAGGTTTGCATCATTACCATCATCATTAAATACACCATTGCCATCATCATCTATAAAAGCAGATAATTCATTATTCCAATTATTAGTACAAGCACCATTATCTAATGGGCAAAGAATAATGTTTTGCTCCATGCTAATGGCACTATTACGCGCAGTTAATACGAGTCTATTAAGTTGACTTACTTCGTTATCAACACGCATCCTTGCGATTAAACCACTCATGCTAGGAATGGCTATTGTTATCACTATTGCGGCAATGGCTATCGTTATCATCAGCTCTACTATGGTAAAGCCTCGGCTCTGATGATGGTTTTCAGTCTTATTGAGTATTTTGGGTTTTAAGGAAGGAGCGGGTAACTTTGATAAGTAATCGTAATTTTTTTTATTTGAATTTAAAGAGAAGACACACATAATATTTAACCAACTAATACAACTAATCTAATATATATAACATTTCCCCCTTAAACTCGCTAGTGCTATATATCGTTACGATGAACGACAATACAGCACTATATGTTATTTTATTTAAATCTCACCGCTAGGGACACTCGTCGGGCTGATATGCTCGATAGGGTAGCAGCCTAATACCTTGATAAAATTAGTGTGAGGAGTAATGTCGTTAATTGCTTCTTGTAAAGCAAAACTCTTTAAGTTGGCTTCTACATCAATATAGAACATTTCTTCCCAAGGTCGTCCTTGAATAGGGCGAGACTCGAGTTTACACATGTTAATACCTTTATCTTTGAGTACTAATAAACACTCAACTAAGGCTCCCGCTTTTTGACCTGTAGATAAAATGATAGCTGTTTTGGCTGGTATTTGTTCCGCTACATCGACAGATTTACGAGCAACTAATATAAAGCGTGAATGGTTTTCAGTTTGATTAGCAATAGATTGCTCAAGAGCATGAAGTTGATAAAGTTGTCCACCTTCTTCACTGCCAATTACAGCTATCGTATCATCTTGTAATTCTGCCACTTTTGCCATAGCATCAGCTGTGCTATCACAATATTCAATGCGTATGTTGCTCTGCTTATCTAGAAAATTACTGCATTGTGCGAACGGCTGTCCGTGCGCATAAATTGTTTTGATTTTATCTAAGCTAGTGTTTACAGATGTTAACAAGCAATGCTCGATTGGTTGGGTAATTTCACCTACGATAGAAAGATTCGTGTGTTGTAGTAAGTCGTAAACTTCGTTGATACTACCTGAGCTAGTATTCTCTATAGGGAGCATACCGTAATCAACTTGGCCAGATTCAACTTGCTGCAATATATCGTAAAAGCTTTGACAACCTGATTCGATAATCTTTTCTGCACGACGTGAAAAATATCGGTGGCTAGCAAGAAAACTATATGATCCTTTATCACCTAAGAATGCAACGCTAACCGTTGGCACTTGAATATCTGGATTGGCTAAACTCTGTAAAAAAGCTTGTTGGTTTAATACAGAGTCTTCAATAATAGTTTGAAATACACTGGTAACATAATGAGCATCTAAACCTAAGGTTTTACCATGCTTAATTAGACGTATTAAAAGCTCTTGTTCGCGTTGCTGGTCACGAATAGGGCGAATTTGCTGTACTTTACTCTTTGCCACATTGAGTGTTAACGCGCGACGTTTAGCAAACAAGGCTAATAAATCTTGATCTAAAAGCGTTATTTCTTGGCGTATTTCATTTAAATCTAACTTTTCGCTCACTTGCTTACCTTTTTATTGTGAATTATCTACTTTGAGTAGTTACTCTAGCTAGCTTAGCTAAATAGTGTCAACTGTTTCTTTAGACGTTTTTTGTTCCTGAGGGCATGTTAAGGAATGCATTGATAGACTATGGCAAAGCTGCACAAGGTCGCAATTCCCCATACGATTGATCTTAATAGGCCGATATTTAATAAATAGAAAATGTTATATAGCACCCTTGAGATGATATGAACAATGGCCAATACGAGCACTGTTTGGTGGGTATTACCTGTTACCAGTGCTAAAATAATTGCAGGAGCAAAAAGGATAACCGATTCAAAGGCATTTTGATGTGCTGCTAGGGCACGTGCACCAAACCCGGTTAACTTGCTTTGTTGCTCCCTAGGGTGGCTATTATTATATCCACCTAGTTTGGCCATAGCATAAGCTACAGGGCCTTTTGCAAGCAGTGGTAAAAGTAGTGCTAAAAATAAGCAAATAATCAGAATAGTCATTTTTCCTCGTCATTTCTCATTGGTAAGTTTATTGGTATAAATACGATGTAATTTAATAGCTCAGTAAAGTCAGCTTGTAGAGCGTTTTACCGGGTAAAAATGATGAGGCTATACCATTTTCCCAGTCACTATGGCCCATGCCATAATATGGACTCCACGGATGACCTGATTGGCTAGTTGGCATATGAAAAATGCCATTTTTTTCATAACCAGGAGATACAATCATTCGTTCTGATGCACCAAAAGATTTACCTTGTACTCTTGGCATATAACTGTCACCTGCTAATGCTTTACTTGGCATATCCAACCAATGGTTTAGAAAAGGTAATGCACTACTGAGTGGGTGCTTTATTACCGAACTATTTTGTTGGCCCCAAGTGGCAGTATCTAAAGTTTGGTTGACCGTCATGTCCGCAATCGTTACTTCTAGTGCCTTAATAAATAAATCTTGCCAACTACTTTCACCTAGCATCATAAAGTTTTCTGGTTGCTCATTAATTAGTTGCCATAAAGGTACTTCTATTTGATGGCGAATGCTTTTGAAGTTGAAAGCTTCATCAATTTTATTCAAGCTTTTATTTAATTCGAGAAAAACGCTATCCCTGATGTTTATTCTAAAATTTCGAACTAGGCGATAACTAACAGATTCTACGCTTGCTCTTAATTTGGGGGCGCTTTCTAATAATTTCTTTATTTGTTTAAAGCTTTTATCTTTTGCGACAACATTCTTCGTCAACACGTCGTCAAGAATGAACTGCTGCCAGCGTTGTAAAAAAATAGCCTCATCATCTAAGCCAATGTTAAGCAGGGACTGTTCATCAAATTCTTTTAGAGCGAATAAGTTATTTCTAACTTGTTTTGAGCGAGCACCGAGTGCGTAACCACCATTACCAAGTTTTTTATACATATCACCACCAATGACTCGGGAGTTTGCTGTCCAAAGTCTATGGTTTTCTGGGTTAATAATCTTTGGGTACTGTGCTGGCGATAAATAGCCCTGCCAGCTGTTCTCCCCTGAAGCCCATGATTTAGGTGTTTCGCCAATCATGCCATTTTTGTTGGGGATAGGCCCTATAATTGTCCAGCCAATATCACCGTGTTTATCGGCAATCAGCATATTTTGAGAAGGTATACCTGAACGGGCAGCTATATTAAAAGCTTGTGAGACATTCTGTGCTTGTTCTAACTCAGTTGCCACCAAATTGATTGCTTCTTTATCATGTGCAACCCAACGGTATGCTAGCAACTTCCCTTGATGATTTTTACCAATAACTGGGCCCCAAATAGTTTCAGTGACAGTTATTTCTTGTGCTTTTTGACCTTTAACAGCAATTATTTGTTTGTGGGTCGTAAAGTTTTGATAGCCTGACGGTGTCAAATATTGGCTATTATCAGGATTAGTCGTTAAGAGGATAACATCACTATAATCACCATAACTGTTGGTAAATCCCCAAGCTATATTACCATTACTACCTATAACTATATTAGGAGTACCCGGTAAAGTGGCACCAGTAACTTTGATCAAATCTTTAGCTGTGATTGACCTATCAGGCATGGTGGCTGGGTATTCAAAAGAAGCGCGGAACCAAGTATTAGGTATACGTAGTCCAAGGTGCATATCATTTGCAATGACAGCACTTCCGGTAGTACTTAAAGCCCCAGAAATAGCCAAACTATTTGAACCTGGTAAATGATCGCCTTGATATTTATCTTTATTGAGATTGGCTAATTTAGTGTTATTTCGATTTTTGTTGTCAATGTTGATGCTTGAAGCTGAAGGCCAAGCATCTGTGGGCATTGGAGCTTGAGTGAATTGACTACCATCAATAGCAGCATCCCATATACTGCCTTTAGGGTCTAAAAATGCGTAAACGTCTCCGGATAAGACTGCTTCCATTAAACCGAGTGTACGTTCGCGTCTTCCATCATGATATTGCAGGTCTATGTACATACTAAAAACTGTCAAAATGGTGTCTTCTTCACTCCATTGAACGGGTTCTTGTTGCAATAGGAGGTACTCAAATGGAGATGAGTTTAAATATTTTAACCCTTGATTTACCCCTCGAGTGTACGCCTTAATTAATTCGAGTTCTTTGTGGGGTAATTGAGCCGCTATGGCTCTTGCTCTTTCTCGAAAGCGATGTTTACGAATTGATTTATCATAATCAAGTGCTCGAATACCAAATAAACTAGCTAATTCGCCGGCAGAGTTTCGTCTTAGTAAGTCCATTTGAAAGAAACGTTCTTGAGCATGAACAAAACCAAGTGCTACAGCAATGTCACTTCGATTTTGAGCTTTAATCGTGACAATGCCTTGTTTATCACGCTCAATGATGGCTGACTTCTTTAAACCAAAGACTGTTTTTTCCCCATTGAGTACCGGTAAAGCACCATCAATTTTGCTGTAAAGCCAAGTTGATGCTGTTGCTATAACCAACAGACTGATGAGTAAAGAGCCAGTGAGCACTTTTTTCAATTTTTTCATAGGTAAACAAGCTATTAAAGAAGAGTAAAGTAGAGTAACGTAAAATACTCCTTGAGAATATTTTTAGTTAACATTTTTATTAAAAAAAGCTTTAAAATGAAGAGCAGGGTTATCGGATGGGGGGAAGTACCCATTATTTTAGAATTGATGATTGTCGGGGTGGTCCAAAATAGTGTTTACTATGAACACGACTAGGTGAATGCCCTAAGGGCTGCTACAGAACGACCTATTTTGAGGGGAGTGATGGACTCTTAGCTAAAATTAAAACTAAAAGTGTTTTCACATTTCTTTTCTATCACTTCACTTTCAGGCGTTGAAGTTGTTGGTTCAATAAGTGTTTCATTATTAGGAGTAGTGAAGTACGAAATGAGTTGATGCAGTTTATCGTTAAAAACCATTGCGCTAGTAAAAAAATCATTGGACTTATTAACAACATCTATTGTTAGTTTTGAGTTTCTATCACTGAGTACTATTGGAGCAGATAAAATTAAACCCGTTGAAAAACTACTACCATAATTACCAGTAATGTTAATCATATCGTTGTTATTAAATTTGGTCGTCAGTGTATTATTAACATTTAAATGCTGTACGTTAACTGCATGTTTGGCATTGGCAGGGGAAATAGTCATCAAGGCTATGAATGTGATGGTAAAACTAACTAATAGTAATTTAAATGAATTCATTGCTTATATCCTTGTAGCTATGCCTGGCTATGTTTAAGTATCGTGCTATTTATTTTTACTAAATTGTTACAATTATTACTTTAAGGTCTATTCAATCATTATGCTAGCAAGATGAGACAAGTCGCTTCTTTCATACGGTAGATGGCATAAGCCTTTTAAAGCAACATTTTAAATAAAAACCGTCAGTCATTAAACAGAAGCATTCTTAATATTAGAACTGTTAAAGCAATTAAATATTTCAAATCATTTTAATGAGTAACAACAAATTTGAGTTAGTTACTTTTATCATTTTTTATGACTGGTTTATACCAGTACAAATAACAACAACAATGATTAATATGATGCCTAAAAATGAAAATCAACACTGGCGCTATTGTTGAACTCAATATAGCGACAGTGTTGATTATTTTCACAATTCAATTTGAACTGCTGAATTTTAATATAATTAGAAGTTAGCTAAGTTGGCGCTTTTTTTCTAAGCGATATTGGTGCAGTAAAGGTTCAGTATAACCATTAGGTTGTTCTACGCCTGAAAATATTAATGCAGCGGCAGCTTTAAAAGCAATGCTATGGGTGAAGTCATTACTCATCGCTTGATAACTACTATCACTAGCGTTTTGTTTATCAACAATATTTGCCATTTTCTCTAAACTGGCTTGAACTTGTTCAATAGTACAAATGTTATGAGTAAGCCAGTTAGCGATGTGTTGGCTAGAAATACGTAAAGTGGCTCTATCTTCCATCAAGCCGACATTGTTTATATCCGGAACTTTAGAGCAGCCAACGCCATCATCTATCCAGCGAACTACATAGCCTAAAATGCCTTGACAGTTATTGTCTAACTCATCACTAATTTCCTGCTCAGTCCAATTAGTATGTTCTGCTAATGGAATTGTTAAAATATCGTCTATATTAGCCGGCTGACGTTTAGCAAGTTGCTTTTGTAACTCAAATACATTCACTCTATGGTAGTGCAGCGCGTGCAATGTAGCAGCGGTAGGTGAAGGAACCCAAGCAGTGTTTGCTCCAGCTTCAACATGATTGATTTTGGTTGCGATCATATTTGCCATTTGATCTGGAATAGGCCACATGCCTTTACCTATTTGTGCTTTTTGACTAAAACCACAAGCGAGGCCAACATCTACATTGTTATCTTCATAAGCACCAATCCAAGGTGTTAGTTTTATATCTGCTTTTCTTGCCATAGGTCCGGCCATCATAGAGGTATGAATCTCGTCACCCGTTCTATCTAAAAAGCCAGTATTGATAAAAACCACACGGTCTTTAGCAGCAAAAATACAGTTTTTCAAATTAACACTGGTACGTCTCTCTTCATCCATTATGCCCATTTTGACGGTGTTTTGAGGTAATGATAATGCAGTTTCTACACGTGAGAATAATGTATCAGCAAAAGCAACTTCTTCAGGTCCGTGCATTTTGGGCTTAACAATGTAAATAGAACCTTCACTACTATTGCTAAATGCGCTATTACCTTTTAAATCATGCAGGGCAATCAAAGAAGTGATCATAGCATCGAGTATACCTTCAGGTACTTCATTACCTTGACTATCGATAATGGCATTGTTCGTCATCAAATGGCCAACATTACGTACGAACATCAAGCTACGACCTTTGAGGGTAACTGTGTCGCCAGTTAGTGTTTGAACACTCAAATCATTGTTCATGGTGCGGGTTATGGTTTTACCATTTTTATTCAGTTTGGCGCTTAACTTGCCCGTCATTAGTCCTAACCAATTTCGGTAAGCTATTACTTTATCTTCACCATCAACAGCCGCAACCGAATCTTCACAATCCATAATGGTCGTTAACGCTGATTCAAGTACTACATCGCTTAATCCGGCAGCATCTTCCTTGCCTATTGCACTGTCATCGCTAAACAGTAGGTTTAAATGTAAACCGTTATGAGTAAACATCAGAGAATCTGGCTTATTTATACTGCCAGTAAAGCCTATAAATGCAGAAGGGTCTTTCAGAGGACTTTGCTGACCGTCAGCCAAACTTACCATTAATTGGTGTTCGGTTAAGTGGTAGCTAATTGCTTGGCTATGATTACCAGTGAGCAGCGGAATGGCTTGATCTAAATAATCTTTGGCAAACGCGATAACCTTTTTACCACGCACCGGGTTATATGTTTTTCCTGGTTGTGCACCATTTTCATGGCTGATTACATCAGTGCCATAGAGTGCGTCATATAAACTTCCCCAACGAGCATTTACGGCATTTAGCGCAAAACGAGCATTCATTATTGGCACAACAAGTTGTGGCCCTGCCATCAACGCTAATTCGTTATCAACATTACTGGTGTTGATACTAAAATCATCTACTTGAGGTACAAGGTAGTTAATATCCGCTAAGAATTTTTTATAGTGAGAAAAATCAAGTGGCTTATTGTCTTGATGGTAGCTATCTATGCTTGCTTGTAAGGCATCACGTTTTAATAAAAGCTGTTTGTTTTCTGGGCTCAGATCATGAATTATACTGGAAAATTGCTGCCAAAAATGACTTGAGCTAATAGAAGTGTCAGGTAGGGCTTCATTTTCAATAAAATCAAAAAGACATTGGCTTACTGTTAAGTTCTCTATCGTTACTGTCGCTACCATTATTACTTCACCTTATTTTCAAAAACTTTATGTTAAAGCGTCAAGAATGTTTGTTTATACCCGTTCCACTTGAGGATGCATGATTCAGCTGGAATTAGAAACGCCTTTAGGCAAGGCATTGATTGAAGAGAATAGTTATTCTATTGTCGAAATCAATAACGCAGCATAAAGCGTTTCTAAAACAGCCCCTTGGGGAAGGCTGAGCAAATCATACTCTGTGTTACATTTCTTTTTAAGGGAATGACCCTTAATAAAAAAATGCGCCTTGATTATGAATCGCTCAGACTCCCTGAAACGAGCATCTTCAAGTAGATCGGGTATACACACTGCTATATAATCACCACTTTAACAATTATTAGGTCAAAGTAGCGCTAGAAATACATATTAGTGATAATCCTATGGTTTATTATCACTGCTGGCAATAGTGCTTTAGAATAACTAAGGGACTTGAGAAACATTAATTAGAGCACATCAAATAGTAAGTATTTGTTAAATATTAATATTTTTTAATTTTAAGTGACGCACTAGTACATTAATACACATTATTGTACTTTATGATAAACACCATTCATATTGTGAATGGTGTTTGATGATTGCCTGTGTTTGAGCTTACTTTAAAGGACTAGGTAACTAACCGCTGTAATAGAGGTATTAACCAAGGGCTGATCAGTGCGGTGAGTATAGCGGATAAAATCAGTGCAACAGAGCTGTATGCGCCATGCTCTGCGCTCTTGCGAACGAGTACTGCAGTGCCAATAACATGACTGGCGCTACCAATGGCTAACCCCTGTGCTTTAGCTGAGTTTATGCCAATAAAACTCAGCCATTGAGGTCCCAGTAATGCACCAAATAAACCAGCAATCAAGATAGCAAAAGCCGTGATAGAGCTATCACCAAACAACTGTTCTGTTAAAGTAATGCCTATGGGGGTTGTGACAGATTTTAATGACAAAGCGATGGCAATCTCTGGTGCTTTTATTAACCACATAGCAAGTAAAAAGCTTACGGTAATAACGACTGTAATACCTAAGACTAAAATAGCGGTCATTTCTCGCCAATAGAAGCGTATCTGCTTAAATTGCTGATAAAGAGGCAAGCCGAGGGCAACAATAGCTGGCTCTAGTAAAAGGTTAAGTATCTCTGTTGTCTGACTATATTCTTGGTAATTAATATCAATTAACAGTAAGAAAGGAACCAATATGCTAATAGTAAACAGCATAGGGTTTAACCAAATGTATTGCCATTTTTGTTGGCAAGCGGAGGCAAACTGATAAGTTGCTATAGTGATTAAGGTAAAAACTATGCTTGCCAATATAGGGCTGTTAACAATGAAAGTAGTCAGCATTATCTTGAGCCTGTCGGTGCTTTGCTCTTGATATTATCCGGCGTTATTAAATAACGCTCGCTCAAGTAGCCAATAACGGTGAGTAAGATAAACGTTGAGCTAAAAATAATAACCACTAAAGCAATACCATGTTGTTGAATGAGTTGGAAATGGTTGATTATCCCCATGCCTGCAGGTACTAGACAGACCCCCATATGCTTAATAAACCACTGATTAGTTTTGGTTATCTTATCGGGACTAAACCAATTGAGTTGTAAAAATAGCGCGTAAATAATCATGCCATATAAACTAGCCGGTAAAGCTGCTAATAGATAATTAGCAAGCTTTCCTAGCATCAAACATATACTGATAGCGAAAATGGTATAGAGCACATTCTTCATGGTGAGTTACATATTCTCCTGGCATTTTAGGGCCGCGGCAATCACTAATTGTCTAAACCAAATATGGCTGGCGTCGTGATGAAGCAAAGGGCTCCAGATCATTTTTAATTCTATTTCAGGGATTTCAAAAGGCGGTTTTATAATAGTATAGTTGCTGTCATTCTTGTGTAACTGCGCAGCTTTGGTCGGCAACGTTGCAATTAAGTTATCTTCATAAGCCAACTGCATAGCAACATGATAATTACGAGTAAAAACCTTTATGTCACGTTTCTTACCTAAACGGGCAAGTGCTTCATCAACCCAACCGAGTTTCTGAACATCTTTAGGATCCATCCCCACGCCAACACCAAAGCCGGTCTTTGAAACCCAGACATGTTTTGCACCTAGATAAGCATTTAAGTTAAATTTACTCACCAATGGGCTATCAGCACTTAATAAACAAGAGAAAGAGTCACGCCAAATGGCTTTTTGGTGAAAGGATTGCGGTAATTCATCAAAGCGATTAATCGCCATATCAATTTTACCTGCCTCAACATCATGAAAGGTCACATCACTCGGAGTCATGATATCAAGAGTAATGTTGGGAGCAACTTTATTTAAAGATCTTAATAGAGTGGGAATTAAGGTTGATGCGGCATAATCACTGGCCATTATTCTAAATACACGTTGGCTCTTTAATTCGTTAAATTCCTCTTCACCTTGCAATGCTTCTTCTAATTCAAGCAATATTTTACGAATACTAGGTGCTAACGCTCGAGCCCGCTCTGTGGGAACCATACCGTCAGAAGTTCGTACTAAAATAGGATCGTTAAATAAAGTCCTTAGTCGTTTTAAGCCGTTACTCATTGCCGGTTGTGTGATGTTAAGTTGGCTGGCTGCCCGGGTAACATTCTTCTCTCGTAGCAATACGTCTAAATAAATAAGCAAATTTAAATCAATTTTAGAAATATTCATGTGATTAATGGCTCTCTTAATAAATATAAGTCAGGTAGATATAAGCTAAATGCGGGGCTAATTCAATGAAATTTTATCATTATAGTAATAAGAAGTACCTAATTAGATCGATCAATGACGATGTTTATTCATGTCGTGAATGACGGCAATGTAGGTTATATATTTCAAAAATACTGAGAACATGGGTATTATTTTTGTAGTCCGGTGTGAAAGCTTCTTTTTTGAGATTCATTCGGAGGTTTATACCTCTGGCTTAGTTACTCTAAGTAGAACGTTAATCAGCCTTTACTAATAAATATTATTTTATCTACAACAAGACTTTTGGAGAATGTTATGTCTAACTATCAAAGTGCAATAGAAGCGGTTCAAGCGATTAAAGCAAATGCAGGTAGCTCTTGGGATGCTATAAACCCAGAATCTGTAGCTCGAATGCGTGCACAGAACAAATTCAAAACTGGTTTAGAGATTGCTCAGTATACTGCAGACATTATGCGTGCTGACATGGAAGCTTATGATGCTGATAGCTCTAAATACACTCAATCTCTAGGTTGCTGGCATGGTTTTGTTGGCCAACAGAAAATGATTTCTATCAAGAAGCATTTTGATGGCAAAACAGACCGTCGTTATTTATACCTTTCTGGTTGGATGGTTGCAGCACTACGTAGCGAATTTGGTCCTCTTCCTGATCAATCTATGCATGAGAAAACTTCTGTAGCTTCTTTGGTTGAAGAGCTTTATACCTTCCTACGTCAAGCTGATGCACGTGAACTAGGTGGTCTTTTCCGTGAACTAGACGCAGCAAATGCTGGCGATAAAGCTGCTATCCAAGATCAAATTGATAACCATGTTACTCATGTTGTGCCAATTATTGCTGATATTGATGCTGGTTTTGGTAATGCTGAAGCGACTTACTTAATGGCTAAGCAAATGATTGAAGCGGGTGCTTGTGCTCTTCAAATTGAAAACCAAGTTGCTGATGAAAAGCAATGTGGACATCAAGACGGTAAAGTAACGGTTCCTCACGCTGATTTCCATTCTAAGATTCGTGCATTACGTCATGCTTTCCTAGAACTAGGTATCGACAACGGTATTATCGTTTCACGTACTGATTCTGAAGGTGCTGGTCTTACTAAAGAAATCGCTGTTGTTAAAGAACCGGGTGATCAAGGCGATATATATAACTCTTTCCTAGACGTTGAAGAAATTGACGTAGCTGATATGGCTGAAGGCGATGTATGTTTCAATCGTGACGGTAAATTAGTACGTCCTAAGCGTTTACCTTCTGGTTTATACCAATTCCGTCAAGGTACTGGTGAAGAGCGTTGTGTATTTGATAGCATCGAAGCAATTAAAGCCGGCGCTGACCTTCTTTGGATTGAAACTGCAACACCGAGCGTGAAAGATATCGCGGGTATGATGAATGAAGTACGTAAAGTGATTCCAAATGCTAAGCTTGTTTACAACAACAGCCCATCATTTAACTGGACGTTAAACTTCCGTCAACAAGCATTCGACGCAATGGTTGAAGCTGGTGAAGATGTATCTAGCTATGTTCGTGCTGACTTAATGAATGAAGATTACGATTCAAGTGAATTAGCTGCTAAAGCTGATGACAAGATCCGTACTTTCCAAGCTGATACGTCACGTGAAGCCGGTATTTTCCATCACCTAATCACACTTCCTACTTACCATACAACGGCATTGTCTGTTGATAACTTGGCTAAAGAGTACTTCGGTGATGCGGGTATGCTTGGTTATGTTGAAGGTGTACAACGTAAAGAAATTCGTCAAGGTATCGCCTGTGTTAAACATCAAAACATGTCAGGCTCTGACATGGGTGATGATCACAAAGAATACTTTGCTGGTGAGAACGCACTTAAAGCAGGCGGCGCTAACAATACGTCTAACCAGTTTTAATAGAAACTAGTTCCAATTAGGTTTTCCTAATTGACTAATAAAAACCAGCCTTAGTGGCTGGTTTTTTGTTTTTAGCAGAATGAGAAGTACGTTTTAGTTGATGAATAAATAATTAAGACACAAAAAAAGGCTGCCTTCTAAAATGAAGTGACAGCCTTTTTTATTAGTAAACAAGCAACAACCTCTGAGGTATTGCTTACAGTTTAGAAGCTATAAACTAAAGTTACTGATGTTTCAGTGTTAGTATTTTCAAAACCTTCTTCTACTTCAGTATCGTAATCAACACGAAAAGCGAATTTGAACTGTAATGAGTCAATTAACTTAGTAGTCAATGAGGTTTCTGATTTATAAACACTGTTTTTATCAGATTCAAATGCTTGCTTAGCAACAAAATACTGTTTAAATTCAACAAAGTCATTGATTTGTTTAGTATATAAAGCTTGAGCTTGAACAATAACAGCTGATTCACCCGTTTCTTTAACTGCAGGATCAGTACCTGTTGCAGATATAGCGCGAAGAACGTCATATTTTACACCTGGACCAATGTCAGCAAAAAGTGAGCTGGTTTCAGTTTCCCACCAGTGACGACCCCAACCAACAGAGGCAGAAGTTTGGTAAGAGAAGCCACTGAACTTATCTTGTTCGTAATAAGCGTTACCGTAGATGTAGTTTTTACCACCTTCTTCTAGTGAGTAGTTAGTTTGACCTAGGATGTCCCACTTATTATCAGTGCTTTCAAATGAATCTTTACCCGTAATTTCATCTTCTTCTTCAAGCTTTTTAGCTAGTGCATTGAAAGCTAATAAGCTTAACCAGCGGCCTTCTTCATGTTTGATGTTTAAACCAGCTTTGATATCGCCACTTTTAGTATTACCTGTTTTAAATAACATACCTAATTCGGCAGAAATAGTGAAAGCAGATGCTTCTTCAGTCGCCGCTTCTTCCGCTAGAGCGTATTGACCTGAAAATGGTAATAAAAGCAGTGCAGCCATGGCTATTTTAGATTTCATGTTCATCCTTAAAAAATGGTTTATTAATCGATTATTAAATGATTAAAATTTTGATGTATTAAATTTTACGCGATCCTATCAAATTTTGGCTATATAGCCAACGTGTAACTAAGTGTGAGAGGATAAATTGTATCAAGTTTTGCATTATCGGCGTATTTCAGCTAATAAGACCACGTATTAGCACTTTATTTGCGGGCGAATGGCTATGCTCGATCATCACTGATACCAAAAAGATCTTCAATGCCCAATCATTGCCAATGAATAGTTATCGCAAATTTTTAATCGGTAGTAACGATGATATCTCCATCAACAAGACCCGAGATAATTGAAATAAAGCCTGGTTTAACCTTTGTGTCTATTCGTACAAAACGCTTTTGACTTTGCCCATCAATAAGCACATGAACAAAGTCGAGTTGACCCACATGAGATACACTATTTTTTGGTAGATAAAGCTTTTGTGCCTGACCGGCAGGAATTAATAAGCGAGCATACATGCCAGGTAATAAGTTTTCTTGGTAGGGTAAGCTTACTTTTATTAAAAAACTACGAGATCCAGTATTTGCTGCAGGTACTATTTCTTCGACTAGACCTACTATATTTTGCTTTATCGTTGGTAATTCAACCTTGATACTTTGTCCTTGAGTGAGGGTAAGTGCAAGTTGTTCACGCACTTGAGCTTCAACACGTAAAGAAAGAGGATTGTATAGTGATAATAATTTCTCGCCCGCTTGCGCTGTATTACCCGGCTCAGCAAAACGATCAACAACCTTGCCATTAATTGGCGCGCGCAGTGTTGCATAGCTTAATGTTGTTTGCGCTTGAGCTAAGCTTTGTTTGGCAGCGGTAAGCTCCGCCTTAATGCTTTGATAGTCAGCCTTGCTCTTATCTAAATCAAACTGAGAAGCAATTTTTTTATTAAATAACTCCTTAGCCCGTTGAAAATTTTGATGTGCCTCTGTGTATCTTGCAATCATGGCATTAACTTGTTCTTGGGCTTCAATAACTCTGGATGATAGATCGTTATTTTCTAAGGTGATTAATACGTCGCCTCGTTTAACAATATCACCTGCTCGTACGTTAATTTTATCGATACGTGCCAGCAGTCTTGAAGAGATAATCGTTGTTTGCTTTGCGGTAATACTGGCAGCAACACCTTCAAATATTGCCTCTGTGCTGCTTTTTACAACATAACTAATTGAATTAACTAATGTAGGGGAAGGGGCCTCAAAACCAGGGGATACTTTTTTGTTAAAAGCCCCTGCTAACCAAGCCACCATGACGAGTAATATAATAAGTGCTAATAAAGGAATAATAATTTTTTTAGCTGTATTCTCTTTTTGAACTTGAGGTGTACTCATGATGAAGCCTTATTTTCTAATGAATCGTTCAATGTATTATCTAATGGAGCGTCTAATTGGTGATCTACTTCGTTGTCTATCGCTTTATTACCATCAAAAACTAAGGAATAAACGATAGGAACTACGAGCAAGGTAAATACCGTTGAAGAGATAATGCCGAATATTATGGCTATGGCAAGTCCACTAAATACAGGGTCTAAGGTGATAATTAAATTCCCCAGCAGTGTTGTCCCTGCGGTCAGTAACACCGGTCTCATTCTTACTGCGCCTGCTTGAATTAATGATTCTTTTATTGGGGCTCCTTGCTGTTGAGCTTGGTTTATAAATTCAATTAAGATTAAGGAGTTTCTAACTACTATGCCTGCTAGGGCAATCATGCCTATAATTGCTGTTGCGGTGAATAAAATAGGATCAGGGGCACCGGCAACTTGGCGTTCGCCAAATTGATTTAATAAAAAGAACCCTGGCATAATACCAATAACCGTTAATGGAATGGCTGACATTATAATGCCTGATAATGCTGCTGAGCCTGTTTGTATGCGAAGAACAATAAATATGGCTGTTAGTGCGAATGCAAAAGCTAGTCCCATATCACGAAATACTCTGATGGTTATGCGCCATTCACCTTCACCACTAAATGAAAGCTCAATATCATCGGGTAACTGCCAAACAGTACCGCCACCATTAGCGAAGAAACTTCGGTCTTGCCAGTTCTTTTGATCGCTAGGCTCAATATTCTCATTATTGATATCAGGTTGGTACTGAACTAAATCGCTATTAATGTCTGCAATTACCTCTGCAGGTGTTCTGCCTGATATATCAGCAGTGACATAAACAACAGGTCTTAAATCTTTATGGAATATCGGTTTATCACGGGTGTGTTTAATAAACTCGCCAAGCTCTCCTAAAGACACTAGAGGTTGTGGCGCCATATCAATGCCTTGCGGAGTGCTGGTTTGTACTATTCCTGCTTGCCCTTTCAAAGATAAGCGTTGTAAATCACTTAATGACTGGCGTTGTTCAAGCGGTAATTTTATATTAATAGCTAAGGGAGATGCTTCATTATCAAGGTGTAAATAACCAGCAACTTGTCCTTTTGTTGCCACGCCAATGGTTTGATTAATACTTGCCGTTGATATGCCAGACAGTGCTGCTTTGGTTTTATCACTAACAAAGCGTAATTGTGTTTGTTCACCGCCGACAGTAGAGTCTATCTCGACCACAAAAGGCTCTAACGTTAGACGCTGTTCAACTAAGCTTGCTGCTTGTTGTAAACTTGCATATTGGGTAAATTCATTGCCGTATATTTCTGCCACCAATGTACTTAATACGGGTGGACCCGGAGGCACTTCTACCACACGTATTTTTATATCGCTGTCTTGTGCTAGAGCATTATTTAGTAGTGCTAAGTGCTCTCGCATTCTTAATACAATGGCATGAGATTGGTGTTCACGTTGGCTTTTATCAAGCAGTAGTACTCGCAAATCAGCGAGATAAGGTGCATGACGTTGGTAGTACTGTCTAACCATACCGTTAAAGTCTATCGGTGAGGGCAGCCCAACATAACTGGCAATGGTGGTTACTTCGGGAATTTTTTGTAATATGACGGACACTTTTTTTGCCATGGCAGCCGTTTGCTCGAGGGTGGCACTTTCGGGCATATCAATAATGACTTGTACTTCATTTTTATTATCAAAAGGTAATAGTTTAAGGGGCACCCAGCGCATAACAGGTAACAAAGCGGCAAGTAAAAATAGCACTAATACCAAACCGAGCATTGCTTTTCCTTTTGCACGACTATCTAACAGTGGCGTTAATATTTTACGGTATAAGCGTTGAAAACCTTGTTGGTTTACTTCCTGAGGGGGGTTGGTTGAAGCAGGTTTAGCTTTAATAAGTTTTCCAGCTAACCAAGGGGTAACTAGAAAAGCGACCAAGGTTGAACTGATGACACTTAGCGGCACATTAAAGGCCATTGGTGCCATATAAGGTCCCATCATTCCGGTTATAAAGGCAAGTGGAATAAAGGCAAGTACAATAGTGACGGTAGACATTAACAAAGGCACGCGTATTTCGTTGATGGCTGAGACAATGGCGTCTTGGATATTTTTAGTATTAGCTTTCCCTTTAATTTTTGCTAAATACCGTTCAATATTATCGACGCCAGTAATCGGGTCATCGACTAATAAACCTAATGATAGAATCAGCGCAAACAGAGTAACTCGATTAATGGTGTAGCCAAAAATTAAATCTAGCGATAAGGTGATACCGTAACAAATAGGTACCGCCAAGCCGACCACTAACGCAGATCGCCAACCTAAAAATACGCCAATAAATACTACCACGGTAAAAACAGCAAACGCTAAGCTGGTGGTTAAATCATTTACTTTTTCGTTAGCGGTTGCACCATAGTCGCGTAATACTTGTACTTCGACATCGGCAGGGAAAATAGCTGATTGTAATTGTGCTATTTTCTCATGCACCGCGTTGGCAACAGTTACTGCATTACTACCGCGTTGTTTGGCAATACTAATGGTTACCATAGGAAGGTCATAATTGGCACCGTTAGCTGAGTTGTTAGCATAATCGAGCCAAGTATAACTAGTTTGTTCTGCGGGTCCATCTATCACATTAGCGATATCTTTTAGTAAAATAACGCTGCCATCAATAACACTTATAGGAGTTTGCTTTAGCGCGTTAATATCGCGATAGGTGTCACCACTTTCAAGCGTTATTGATTGATTCGATAGGGTAATATTTCCGTGGTTTTCAAGTACATTTGACACTTTAATGGCATTAAAAATATCATCGACAGTAACTTGTCGTGCTGTCATTTGTTCGGGATTAATATTTACTTGTATTTGGCGGGCGCGACCACCAACAATAGTAACCTCACTAGTATTTTCAATCGCTTGTAAAAAGGTAGATACTTCTTGTGCAAGTCGTCTTAAAGCGAAATCATCCACTTGGCTACTATCGGTGCTGTATAACGCTAACATGACAATAGCGACATCATCTACTTCAACAGGTTTAACCCGCCAATTACTAACAATGGCAGGAATTTTCTCAGTATTAGCGTGTAATTTGTTATAAGTATTTAACAGTGCTCGTTCGCGATTTTCACCAACAGTAAATCGCAGTGTAACCACAGATTGATTGCTATTACTGACTGAATAAACGTGCTCTACGCCTTTTACTTGCGCTAATAGTTTTTCCAGTGGAGTGGTAACTAAACGTTCTACTTGTTTGGCGTTAACTCCTGGGGCATCGACGATAATATCGATCATGGGCACAACAATTTGTGGCTCTTCTTCACGTGGAGTAAAGTTAAGTGCCATCAAGCCAGCCAGTATTGATAAGATCAAAATAAAGAGCGGGATTTTACTGTTAAGTACTTTACTCAGTAACGTCGTGGTAAAAGTCTTTTTAATGGTCATAATTAATCCACTTGTTAAACTTTAATACCTGGCTCATCGCTACAGAATTTCTCATGTAACACTCGCAGCAATTCTTCTATTTTTGGGTTAGCAATACGATAGAATATTGTCTGCGACTCTCGTCTTGTTGTGACTATATTACTTTCTCTTAATTTGGCTAAATGTTGTGAAAGCGCAGATTGTGAAAGATCAATGCGGTGATTTAAATCACCGACAGTCAATTCATTATCACTTAAACAACACAAGATCATTAACCGGTAAGGGTTGGATAATTGCTTCAAAATTCCAGCGACTTCGGTCGCATTTTCTAAAAGTTTCTGTTGTTCAGTGTTCATAATTTTATCCGTAATAATCTGTTTGCAGGTATGTATTTTACTTTATACTTGTTTTCTAAATTAGTAAAGGCTAATATAGTATTTATTAGCAAATTCTAATGTTTGTTTTTTACTTATAATGTATGTGAAAAAAAGTTGAAATATTAGCTTCAACATAAGGAAATAGTTATGACAATCAACGAAGCGCTCCGGTTAATTGCCGGTACCATGATTTTACTATCACTTTTTTTAGCGGTTAATTACTCTCAAAATTGGCTATGGTTTACTGCTTTTATTGCTGTTAACTTAATACAATCATCTTTCACTAAATGGTGTTTAATGATGACAATTTTAAAAAAATTAGGCTTAAGAGATAAGAACGTCAGCTGTAGTGGATAAGCCAACAAAATTTAGCCAAAATAAATGATAGAGGAATGAGTATGTTAAAAACGATACCTGAAGTAATAGCACAAGCGAGAAAATCATTAACCATCATGACTGTTGAAGAGGCTATGTTGTTAGCCAAACAAGAAAATGGTGTGATCATCGATGTACGTGAGCCCAGTGAGTATGCTGAAAAATCAGCCGAGGGCACTATCAATATTCCTCGTGGTTTGCTTGAAATGAAAATGCTTCAAATGTATCCCAATGAAGCGAAGCCTATTTTTTTACACTGCGCGACCGGCGCACGTGCTATCTTTTCTGCGGAGCAATTGAAGCGAGTAGGCTATCTAAATGTTTCAGTAATCACTTCAACCCTAGATGATATTTGCAATGCCTGGTGTTAGTTTGGTAAATACTAAGTAAATTAATTTTAGTTAAGTAAAGTGGAGTAAACATGGCATCCCCTGTTGTAATTGACTATTACAGTGATATTTTATGCGTTTGGGCATGGATAGCACAGCGACGCAATGAAGAGCTAAACGACAAATTATTGGGCAAAATAGAGTGGCGCTATCATTACCTTGATGTATTTGGTGATGCGAGTAATAAAATTCCTAACCAGTGGCAAGAGAAGGAGGGATTCACAGGATTTTCTAATCATATTCAAAAGGCAGCGGCCCCGTATCCAGATGCGCCTATTAATACTGAATTGTGGAAAAGTGTTCGTCCTAAATCTTCGGCTAACCCACACCTTGTTTTAAAGGGGGTTGAGTTAACACTGGGGGCACACGTTAGTATCGAGCTTGCGCTCTTATTTCGTCAGGCATTTTTTATTGATGGTAAAGATATCAGCCATTTAGCCGTATTATTTGGGCTTATTGAAAAAGCTGGCTATAAAGCGGATGAAGTAAAAAGATCGATAGATGATGGCAGAGCAATAGCTGTTTTGATGGCCGATTATCAACAAGCCAAATTGTTGTCTTTAAAAGGTAGCCCAACGTATATCATTGATAATGGCAGACAAGTACTTTATGGCAATGTAGGTTATCGGGTCTTATTGGCAAATATTGAAGAGCAGTTGAAGACACCGACTAATGAAGCAAGTTGGTGTTAACTACTTCTGGTTGATAATTAAAGTTAATCGGTAAAAATGGCTTTCAATCGGTAAGATTAAAGCCATTTTTTATGTGGAAACTGTAGAGGAAAATCATTGATACGATAAGTGTGATGATAGCTACCTAATAATAAGGGGTAATCACCAGTAACTATTACAGCCAGCTTGGTATAATATCTTGTTTGATAATCTCTTCGTAACTCGGGCGTTTTTTTACTATAGCAAATTCATTACCCTTCACCATCACTTCAGGCGCCAACATTCTCGTATTATAGCTAGATGACATAACTGAACCGTAAGCACCACTGCTCATAATCGCAATCAAATCACCTGCATCTGATTTATGTACTTGTCTTGCTTTAGCAAAAGTATCGCCTGTTTCACAAACAGGGCCTACCACGTCGTAGGTTTTTAATTCGTTAGCACCTTTATTCACGGCAATAATTTGATGATATGCTTCATACATACTCGGTCTGATCAAGTCATTCATACCCGCATCAAGTATCAAAAATTGTCGTTCTTCGCCATTTTTTATAAAAACCACACTTGAGACAAGAATGCCCGCATTACCTAATAATGAACGACCCGGCTCAATAATAATTTTGCAATTAAGGTGACCAAGTTGTGCCTTAACTAAATCAGCGTAGCTTTGCTTGCTCGGGATGATTTCATCAAGATAAGTAATACCTAAACCACCGCCAACATCAACAACACTAATTTCATGACCATCTGCTCTTAATTCATTAACTAGTTCAGCAATTCGCTGGTACGCTTCTTCAAAAGGAGCCAGACTAGTTAATTGAGAACCAATATGTACATCAACACCTTGCACTTTTATACCAGGTAATGATGCGGCTCGTTTATAGGCAATTCGGGCTTTAGAAATGGGGACGCCAAACTTGTTTTCTGCTTTCCCTGTGGAAATTTTTGCATGGGTTTGCGCACAAACATCAGGATTAATACGAAAAGCAATCGCAGCTGTTTTGTTAAGGGAAGTGGCTACTTTTGATATCAACTCTAGCTCTGGCTCAGACTCAACATTAAACTGGAAAATACCTAACGATAACGCGTAGTGAATTTCTTCTTCAGTTTTCGCAACACCAGAGTAGACAATTTTATCCGCTGGAATGCCTGCCGTAATTGCGCGGCGAATTTCACCCATTGATACCACGTCTGCACCTGAGCCTAATTTAGCTAAGGTGGCAAGTACCGCTTGGTTACTATTGGCTTTTACGGCATAACAAATCAGAGCATCTTGACTGCTAAAAGCATTTTTATATGCTTGAAAGCTTGTTTCAATGGCTGTGCTTGAGTAGCAATAAAAGGGAGTTTGTACATGCTGGGCAATATCGCTAAGAGCAATATTTTCAACAAACATATCATTATTTTTGTGCGGGAAATAGCTAACAGGAGTCATAGAATAATCATTGAGTATTGAGCAAACAGAATGTAACTAAATCTATGCTAACTTGTCGCACTATTCAAGGGCTAAGTGCAATATCGACAAGGTAAAATGTTATAGCTCATAACTTGAATCAATTGAGGAAGGCTTCCGCCAATGTTTTTTAGTTCTCAGTAAGTGAATTTGATTGAAATCAGCCTTTGACACCATAATAGTAACCATCAACCTTGTTAAAACAGATTGGTGGTTATTATTTATGCTGTTAAATCAGAGCGATTGCTAGGTTTAACTTAATTGGGCAAGAGCAGACTTTAATTCATCTAGGATAACTGGGTTACTGATTGTTTGTTTTTCGCTATCGAAATTATCGAAAAAACTAGGGATCGATACACTAGCTTTCACATCACCAGCAAAATAAGGCGCAGAGCCTGTCGCGGCAGTTAATACCGTTTGAGCGCCACCAGGACCTGGTGAAGTTGCCAGTAATACCATTGGTTTGTTCTGAAATAACTTCTGATCTATACGAGAAGTCCAATCAAATAAGTTTTTGTAAGCTGCAGTATATGAACCGTTATGCTCAGCAAATGAAATGATAATAGCATCTGCTTGACCTAGCTTAGCGAAAAAAGATTTTGCAGCTTCTGGCTGACCTAATAACTCTTCTTTATCTTGACTAAATAATGGCATTTCATATTCATTTATATCTAATACTTCAACAGTAGCATTGGGCACTAATGAAGCGGCGTATGAGGCTAGTTGTTTGTTGATAGATTTTGAACTGCTGCTGGCTGCAAAGGCTAATAATTTCATAATAATGGCTTCCTATTGTATTTATAAATTAGATGGTTTAATGGTATACAACTTTAGCCTAAACATTTTGATTTAGACTTAAAACTTAATATGTAGCTAGTATATAGCTATAATCAAATGTAATTAATAGCCTCTAATGATTATAACTTTTTCCATATGACTCATAATAACGACTCTAAACTTTTTGATGGCATGGTGATATTTACCCAAGTAGTTGAATGCGGAAGCTTTTCTGGTGCCGCGATAGCAACAGGCCATTCAAATTCTTATATCAGTAAAACACTTAATAAACTTGAAGCACGGGTCGGTGTTCGTTTGTTAAATCGAACGACTCGATCAATCAGTTTGACCCCAGAGGGGCAAGTGTATTATGAACAATGCCAACAGTTAGTACTTGATGCCCATGATGCGGTATCGTTGTTAACACAAAGTCATATAGAGCCTAAAGGCGTGCTTAAAATAAGCTGTCCAACGTCGTTTGCAGAAAACCATTTACAAGAGGTAGTGTCAGCATTTATGCACCAATACCCTGAAGTCAATTTGGTTTTAGATTTAAATGACCGCCATGTCGACTTGGTGCAAGATGGTTTTGATTTAGTCATTAGAGCCACAGATAAACTAGCGGAATCAAGTTTAGTTTGTCGCAAAATATATAGCTGTAAAGCTTATACTGTCGCATCACATGATTATTTAAAGCGCTTTGGTCTACCGCAATCACCAGAGCAACTCAGTGAGCATCAGTGCATTTGTTACAGTAACTTAAAGCAAGCTAATAAATGGATTTACAGCCATAACAATGGCACTGATAACCCAGTTGAAGTAATAGCCAAATTATTATGTAATAGCGCCAGTATGGAGTTAGCCATGGTACTGGCAGGTCATGGTATTTGCAGGTTGCCTGCATTTGTCATGGAAAAAGAATTGAAAGATAATAAGCTAGCCATATTATTTAATGATTACATTACGCCAACCATTGATGTCTACGCAATTTATCCAAGCCGAAAACACTTATCACCTAAAGTGCGATGCTTTATTGATTTACTTGTTGATAAAATGCCCCGATCGACCCTATAACTGAACTATATTATGCTCAGTTATGCTCAGTTATATTCAGTAGAAGATCTCATACATTGCATCAACAAAGTATAGAACTCATTAAGATCACGGTCTATGGCTGTTTCAGGTAAAAACAAGTGATAGCCCAACGCTTGATTCAAAAGGGTACAGTGATGTAGGAATGCAGCTAGTGGCCCAGTCAACGTTTCACCCGAAGGTAAAATAAAAGGCTCGAAATTAAGAAGGCTTTGCCCAAGGGGAAGCAAATCCTGACTCATTGCAAAAGCGACTAGCGGTTTTTGTTCATGAATGAGACGGTTAGCTAAGCGTGGTGATATTTTATCAGCCAGCGTAGATACATCTTTTAAACGAATACCAATATAGGGTAATTGTATTTTCGTTAGCCCTGAGGTTTCATTTATTAATGAAATCCGTTGAATTTGTTGCCAATCAATTTTCCAGTGACCATATCTATGCTGATATTTTATGCTCTTAGGATTAAGGCATAGACTGTATTTAGGTTCTAGGTACTTTGCTAAACCAGTTATAAAAGTCACTAATGAACACAGGTAGATAAAGGTGAACACCAACTGAAATTGTCGGCAATAGCCTTGGCTAAATACTAGGGTGGAGAAAGCGATAATTACTGCAACGAGCATTAGAAAAAGCGCATGGTGACTACTCTGCGCTTTAATATTGATAACAGGTAATGTTCTGGTCATGATTACCTCTCTCGCTGACTTTTTCTTTGCTAAGTCTCAGAGCTAATATTTTGCTAAAAAGCCTAATGGCAGTTTTTTTTAATTAACTTAGTAAACTTTTTCTTTTTAGCGGTTAGTTGTTCTTCACTCTGATAATTTCGCTCACCATCAGCTGACATCAGGTATAGACGTCCACCTTGCTGATACAGGGCAAGTTCGCTTTTTAGTTGATTGCAGTAACCTGTATTTTTTTGCTTTTGCTTAGCCTTTGTTTGTGCTTCTTTTGCTTTAGCTTGCTTAGTCTTATTATAGTCTTGTTGCCATTGACTGTTACTGCTAACAGTTTTTGATATATTATTATTTTCTCTCGGTTTTATTGTAGTAACTTTTTCATCATTTATTGGTTTGTCACTAAAGTGGACCTTACCGTTTTTATCCGTCCAAGTATAAATTTCGGCACTTAAATTAAATGACAAACAGCTGCTTGCAGCTAGTAAAATAATGACTAATCGTGTTAAGTTTTTCATAAATTCCCTTTGTAACCTAATGTCTGTATCTTAATACTTTACCTATTATTACCGTGCACATAAATAGCATCTAAATACTGTTAATATAATGTTTACGGTGTAATTGGAAGAGTTAATTCACTCCACGATTAAAACCATAACATAGCTTTATTAGGATGTGACAGCTTGATATGATTAATTTTTCAAGTTTAATACACCAAACATCCAATACTCTAAGTTCAGGATAAGTAATACCAATTAGATTAATTAATGGATCAATTTTTTATGAGTACAAATTTTCAAGAACAAGGCGCTTGATTGAGCAATAGCTGGCTATTGGGATTGAAAGCAACAATGTTATTGGATATTTAGGCCATTCAAAAAGATCATTTAGTTAGTCTGATTGGTATAATACAAGGAAAGTTTCTATGAAGGGATTATGGTTTCTATTATTGTTAGCGGGGTGCTTTACTCTTTGCCAAGCAGGGCAAATGTATAAATATAAAGATGCTAATGGTAACTGGGTATTTAGCGATAAACCACCAGTAATAGAGCAAGACTTTTCTACAGTACAGTTTATTAGCCCGAAAAAACCAAGCTATAAAGTTCAACTGTATAATGTAAAGAACAAACAAGGTTATACTCTCTATGCTAAAAATGACTTTTATGCACCTATCGAAGTCGGTTTTACTTCCCCAATTAGCCAAACGCTTATCAGTAAAGTTATCCCTGCAAGGGGCCGTATCGCTCTACTTGAAAGCAAAAACAAAATACTTAGCCTTGATCACCGGTGGGCGCTAGGGGCTCCAAACAGCGTTGCCGAAAATTACCAATATCATGCCCCTTTTAGCTCACCTAAAGGGCATCGAATCACGCAAGGTTTTAATGGTAAGTTTTCGCATACCAATGATTACAATAAGTATGCAGTAGATATTGCAATGGATGTTGGTACTTACTTAACGGCAGTGCGAGCAGGAACAGTCGTTTGGGTTAAAGATGATTACCATATGAGTGGCACAACAAACTATTTTTTAGATAAAGCGAATGTTATTAAGATATTACATGATGATGGTACTTTTTCATCGTATGCCCATATCTTGATGGATACAGCATTAGTGAAAGAGGGAGATAAAGTCGCACTGGGTGATAAGTTAGCTCGATCAGGGTCCTCAGGCTTTTCCACTGGCCCTCACTTGCACTTTTCTATCATCAAAAATGCAGGACTAAAAAATATCGCCATACCTTTTAAGTTTGTTGATAACAAAGGCACGGCATTTACCCCAAAACGTGCAATGATTATGGTTGGTGCCAGCAAGCCTTAAACTTGAAGGTAGTTAATCAAGTGTCTTCTTAAAACGCAATGCGGCAACGAGCAAGCCAAAACAGGTAAAACCAATTAACCAAAACATATCAAAGTTCATCTCAATAACATCCACATCACGTAATACAACGCCCCTAATTAAGCGAATAAAATGCGTAGCGGGTAACGCCTCTGCAATGTATTGCGCAGGCAGTGGCATACCTTCATAAGGAAACATAAAACCAGATAATAATATTGAGGGGAGCAAAATGAAAATGGTCATTTGCATTGACTGTAATTGATTTTTAGCTATGGTTGATATGACTAATCCAAGTACTAAACTGGCGCAAATAAACAGCAAGGTAGCAATAGCAAGTTGGGCCAATCCACCATTGAAAGGCACGTTAAAAAGCCAATAACCGAGTCCTAAAATAATGCTGACTTGAATCGCGCCAATGAAAATATACGGAAATATTTTACCAATCATCAATTCGATGGGGGCAAGTGGTGTAGTAATGAGCATCTCCATATTCCCGCGCTCTTGCTCTCTGACAATAGCTGCCGAAGTAAACATTATCATCGTCATTGTCAGTATTACGGCAACAAGGCCAGGTACAATATTCACTACACTACGTTGTTCTGGATTATAGAGTAAGGTCACTTCAAACGTCGGGGTATTTCGGTTGGCCGGTTTATCTAGAAGTTCAACTAGTGGCATATTGCGCAAACTCTTTATACTACCCGCTATAACGGTGTCTGAGCCATCGACTAACCATTGTGCAATTGGCCTGCTGGTTTCTTGTTTACTTGATGGCGGTAAACCAAAGCCGACACTGGGATGACGAACCAATCGCTGGCTAACGTCTTGTGGGATAATCAGTACCGCGCGCACTTCGTTACTATCAATCGCTTTTTGTGCCGCTTTTACCGAGTGATAGCTGTGGGTGAAGGTTATGATACCTGTTGCAGAAACTGTTTGTTGTAATATGCGACTTAGCGATGTTTGGCTATGGTCAACTACGCCAACGGGAATATTCCGTACATTGGTGTTAATAGCAAAAGCAAATAACAATAGTTGAACTAGGGGGATCATGATCACCATGGCAAAGGTCATTCTATCGCGGCTAAGTTGCAATAACTCTTTAGTGACGATTGCTTGAATTCTCAATAAAGATGTTTTCATTACAATGCCTCCCTTTGACCCGTGCAGCTGACAAAGACATCTTCCAAACTAGGCCTAACAATGGCAAGTTGATCTGTTGGTTTAATACAGGATTGACGCTGTAATAGCCCTACCGGATTTCTTTCTGCTTTATTAACTAAAACGCGTAAATGCGTACCTAACTGAGCGGCTGAGATGACTTGCGGTAGTTGGATCAGTTTGTCTTTTATATATCGTAAGTCACTTGCTGCAATCTCAACAACTTGTGCCGCCATATTATTCATTAATGCTTGAGGTGTATCGTCTGCTCTTTTAACACCGTTTTCTAAAATGGCTAATTTGTGGCAACGTTCAGCTTCATCCATGTAATGAGTTGAGACCAAAATAGTGGTGCCCTGATCGCAAAGATCAAATAACTGTTCCCAAAACTCTCGGCGATTTTGTGGATCAACTGCTGATGTTGGCTCATCTAAAAAGAGCAGTTTAGGTTTGTGTATCACTGCAGCGGCAAGGGCCAAACGTTGTTTTTGACCGCCACTCATGCTGCCAGCAAGTTGCTGGCTTTGTTGGGTTAATTGATGAGTACTTAATAACTCGCTCAAACGTGACTTTTGTTCGTTAGCGGTCAAGCCGTAAATCTTACTGATAAATTGTAAGTTCTCTTTGACAGTAAGATCATCATAAAGTGAAAATTTTTGTGTCATATAACCAATTTGTAGGCGCAGCTTATTGGCTTCTTGCGGCAAATGACAATCCAATACGCTAATCTGACCACTGGTAGGTTTTAATAAGCCAGTGAGTAATCGAATAGCAGTGGTTTTACCTGAACCATTAGGCCCTAAAAATCCGTAAATAGTTTGTTTTTCGACGGTTAAATCTAAATTCGATATCGCAGCTAATTGACCGAAGTTTCGGCAAAGGTTCTTAGCGTTTATAGCAAATTCAGGACTGTAATTTTGATTGTTGGCCGCGACTCGGGTTGAAATAATCATGGCATTTGAACTTGCGCTGGGACACCCATAGGTAAATCTGCTGCACTATTGGGTAATTGTATTTCGGCCAAATACATGAGGTTGGCGCGCTCTTCTTGGTTTAGCGCATAATAAGGGGTAAACGCGGGTTCGGAAGATATCCATCGTACAGTGCCGATAATCGGAGCGTTCAAGCCATCAACGTGTACCATTAATCTATCGGCGACTTTTATTTTTACACGGTAAGGTTCTGGCACATAAACACGCGCAAAAGGAGCGTTGCCCGCCAATACAATTGCGACAGGACTACCTTGCGTCACTCGTTCGCCTAAGTTCCAGGGTAAGTTATCTAATAAACCATCACGCTTGGCGGTAATGGTTAAATCTTTAAGTTTTTTCTTTTCACTATCCATTACGGCAATGGTTGTCGCTAAAATAGCCTCGGCAATTTGTAAATCTTCAATGCGGGCGCCATTAATAAGTTGTAATAACTTTTCTTGTGCATTGTGAAGTTTAGCGGTGTTTTCATCACGCGACGCAAGGGCATTATCAAGTGTTGCTTGACTCGCTAATTCTTTTCTAATGAGTATTTTAGTACGTTGATAATTAGCTTCGCTTTTTACTAGCGCTGCTTTAGCACCAGCAACTTGTGCAGACGCCGCAGCAACTTCTTCTTCACGAGCACCATTGTGCACTTTTTCTAAATTAGCCTTAGCTTGTTGCATTTCCGCTTGGGCTTTAGCAACCAGCGCTTTTTGAATGGTATCATCGAGCTTTACCAGTACAGTGCCTTTACTGACTTGGCTACCTGCACTAACAGGTAAAGCGGTGATGATTTCACTCACTGTTGCTGTGTGAGCTATGCGCTCTCGCTCTAATGTACCAAGGGCAAGGCCAGGTTTACTGTTATCACAAGCGTTGAGGAATATTAGCGTGAAAAACAGCATAAATAACGTAGGGCAAGTACCGAAAAACTTCGTAGACATGAATATTAATCTCATTGAAATGTAGACTAGTTTTTAGTGTAATCTCAATGAGTTAAAAGTCAATTTATTCTCTAGCTAGAGACTAGATTGAGGGAAGGCTAAGTTGAATAGGTAAGGGCAGTTTAAACACAGTTATTAAGTGTACTGTTGCTCAAAATAGCTCTCAATAATTAACCTAGCTGATTCAGCATCAATATTATCTTTTTTCAAATTTTTAAAACCGCCGCGAGCAAATAGTTGCTCTTTGGCATCGGCAGTGGTTAATCGTTCATCTTGAAACTCAACTTGTATACCAAAACGGCCATGGATTCGGTTACCGAATTTCTTAGCATCTAAAGTCAGTTGTTGCTCACTACCGTCCATATTTAGTGGCAAACCAACGACGATGAAATCAGGTTGCCATTCTTTTAGATACTTAGCTAAGTTATCCCAATGAGGAATTCCATCGGTGGCCTTAACCGAACCTAGTGGCGTGGCACTACCTGTCATTTCTTGGCCTACGGCAACGCCGATATATTTTTTACCAAAATCGAATCCAATAACGGTGCGTTGGCCAATGGGTGATTTAGTTTTAGTCGACATTTTTTTCCTTGAGATATGGTCATTACTTTTAGTAATATTATGGTGTAATTTCATGAAGCATTTGGTGTCGTAATTTATACGCTAGCGCTGAAAGGGCTGCGATTAAGCATGCCCAATATCGGTAGATAAATGGGCGAGATCAATACCCAGTTTTTCAGTAGCCTTTTTCCAACGTTGCTCAATGGGTGTTTTAAAAAGTATCTCAATGTCGGCAGGCGTGGTGAGCCATGAATTAGCCTGTAGCTCTTGTTCTAGTTGACCGGGTCCCCAACCAGCATAACCTAAGGTAACAATGAATTGTTCAGGGGCCTGTTGAGTGCCCAGTGCCATTAGGATATCTTTTGAGGTGGTGATCATCAGCTCTTTACTCAAGACTAAAGAGCTACTCCAACCTGGTTGTGAACTATGCAGAACGAACCCTCTCTGTTGAGCAATAGGGCCACCTGCGAGCACTAATTGTTCTAAGCTATTAGTAATATCAGTGACAAGCGTAATATCATTCACATCATCACTTTTGGTTAACTCACTGTTACTATTTACGTTACCTGTTTTGTCACCTTCATCTGGCTCTATTTGCTTGAGCAAATCAGCTAAGGTGATATTAACGGGCAAGTTGATGATCAAGCCCATAGCACCATCTTCATTATGCTCACAAATATAAGTCACAGTTTTATTAAAATAAGGATCACCCAGAGATGGCATGGCAATCAATAATTGGTTCTCTAAGCTACTCATTGATTGAGACGGTTCTAAATCAAAATCACTCTTAATCGTTGCTCTTTGTTCTAATTTTTGTTGTTTTTCCATGCAATTCAACCCTTATTTATTGATATTATCTTCAATCGCATCCATTAACTTACCACTGATATTTATTGGATAAGCAGCTTCAATTTCACGGATACACGTAGGACTCGTCACATTGATCTCAGTTACTTTATCACCAATAACATCAAGACCAACAAAGTATAGACCACGTTTTTTCAATTCAGGAGCAATTGCATCAGCAATCGCTTTATCACTAACACTAAGAGGGCGAGCAACACCACGTCCGCCGGCAGCCAAATTACCACGAGTTTCACCCTGAGCAGGTATACGCGCTAGGCAGTAAGGCATAGGTTCACCATTAACAATCAGGATACGTTTATCACCATCAGCAATCTCTGGCATAAACTCTTGCACCATCGCATATTGCTCGCCATGGTTGGTTAAGGTTTCGATAATTACGCCTACGTTAACATCGTCTGCTTTAATTCGAAATATTGACGCGCCGCCCATGCCATCAAGAGGTTTAATAATAACGTCTTGTAGTTTATTGTGAAATTCTCGAATTTTATCACTACTACGTGTTACCAATGTTTTAGGAGTAAATTCGCTAAACCAAGCCGTAAATAGTTTTTCATTACAATCACGTAAACTTTGCGGTTTATTTACAATGAGTGTGCCTTCAACTTCAGCACGCTCTAGAAGATAAGTTGCGTAAATAAATTCAGTATCAAAAGGAGGATCTTTACGCATCAATACTGCATCTAACTCACTCACGGCTATATCTTGAGGGTCTGATAACTCATACCAATGCTCACTATCATCAAACACTTTAACTCGATGTGTTGTGGCACGACATTGGCCTTGATCAAGATATAAATCTTTCATTTCCATGTAGTAAAGTTCATAGCCACGTTGCTGTGCTTCAAGCATCATCGCCATTGATGAATCTTTTGCTACTTTAACTTGTGAAATAGGATCCATCACTATGCCGAGTTTTATTACTTTATTTGTAGTCATTTTTTATCCTGTTCAATGTTGATTTTTAATGCTGTCGTTGCAATTCGCAATAAACTTCATTTAAGGTATGTTCTTGTCATAAGCTGTTATACCAATCTCACTAACTTTGTGATCATTTCTACTGGTTAAAATAACCAACTATTTCGTTGTTTATTTAATAATTAGAACAACTAGTTATTAAAATAAACGTCTTATATTTGGTCATTTTTTCTGCGTATAAAATAGATCGCCTAATTAATGAAACTGGTATTATTAATTTGTAGTTGAGAAAAACAATAATAAATTTAGTGTAAATCACCAAAGCGACATTGTAATGCAGTAATTGCCGTTAATGCCGCCGTTTCAGTGCGTAATACTCTAGGGCCAAGCAGTACATCGTGAAAATCACTGTCATAGGCTTGCGTGATTTCTTCATCACTTAACCCGCCTTCAGGACCAATGAGTAATCGAACACGGGTATTTTCCATAGGCAAACTCATGATGGAATGCTGTGCTTTTGGGTGTAAATTAATTTTCAAAGCACTGGTTTCTTGTTTTAACCAATCAGCTAATAACATCGGCTCTGCAACAACGGGCACGCTTGCACGACCACTTTGCTCACAAGCGCTAATGACAATTTTTTGCCACTGTTGACGTTTTTTCTCAAGACGTTCGGCATTAAGTTTTACTCCGCAGCGCTCGGTGAATAAAGGGGTAATGGTATTTACGCCAAGCTCTACCGATTTTTGTAACGTAAAGTCCATTCTATCGCCACGAGAAATACCTTGCCCTAAATGGATATTAAGCGGTGATTCACTGTTGTTTTCCTCTTGGGAAGTAACTTTTACATCAGCTGATTTTTTACTTACATTACAGAGTGTTGCGGTATATTGAAAAGCTTCTTCACCATTGAATAATGTAATAGTGTCACCTTCTTTTAGACGTAAAACGCGCACTACATGACCAAAGGCGTCATCAGATAATGGCACTGTTTCGTTAAGAGCAAATTGACTTTGTTGAAAAATTCTTGGGTTACGCATAATAGGGCTTAATGGAAAATCATGATTATTAAACTAAAATAAGGGCGACAAGGGCAAAAAACAATGAATAAATGTATAAAGTTGTACTCTTTTATTGGTTTCATTTGACTAGCTACGAAATTACACGTAATTTCTTAAGTAATATAAATAAAAAGGATTAACAATGAAAAAAATTATACTTACCACGCTTGCGGCCAGTGTATTTTCTTTAGCACTTGCAGGTCAATCAGCCATTGCTGGTGAAATGATCTCAGTGGATAAGAACTTTGCTAGCCCAATTATTTCATTAAGTGGTTATGATAAAGTTTATATACAAGACTTAGACCTGTCCCACACTAAAATTATTTCACCCCCTTGGATTGATAAAGAAAGTTTCGAGTGGAAAGTCACAGATAGCAATCGAGCTCATTTAAAAGCACGTTTTAAAGAAGGTGTTGAAAAAGGCTTAACTGAGAATAAAGGTCGCTACGACATTGTAGACAAAGAAGGTAAGGGCGTACTTATTGTTGATGTAGAAATTATCAGTTTTATGCCATATGCCTCACAAGAAGATACTGAAACAACAACGAAAGGCTCTGGTGAATTTCATTTATCAGTTCACTTACGTGATGGTAAGACAAGAAGCTTAATTCATATCTTTGAAGGTACACAAGCCATTGGTGATGACTATCAACCTAATACAGCGATGGAGCGTGCTAAAGATGCAAAAAATCTCTTTAAAGCTTGGGGTAAATCATTACGTAAAAAACTTGATGCGGCTAACTAGCGCGAGTGTTTAATAGGATTAAATAGATCTGATTAAAATAAAAAACCAGTTTATCTACTAGATAAACTGGTTTTTTTAGGGATAGAGTTAATGAAAAATCTATCCCTTAATTAGTTAGGAGAGGCTAGGTAATGCTTTAGTGCATAACTCAGTTTCTCCTTAGCTTGATTCGGTATTAACTATAAACCTGCAGCTTTACGTAAATCGTCTGCTTTATCAGTTTTTTCCCAGCTAAAGGCTGTGAAAGTATCATCACCGACGGTCATTTCAAATGGTTCACGACCAAAATGACCATAGGCAGCAGTTTGCTGATACATAGGGTGTAATAAGTCTAACATTTTAGTGATGCCATAAGGACGTAAGTCAAAATGTTCACGTACTATTTCAACTAATCTTTCTTCAGAAATACTGCCTGTGCCGAAGGTATCAATTGAAATTGACGTAGGCTCAGCAACACCAATGGCATAAGATATTTGAATTTCACAACGATCTGCAAGACCGGCTGCCACAATATTTTTAGCAACATAACGTCCAGCATAAGCAGCACTACGGTCAACTTTTGATGGATCTTTACCTGAGAAAGCTCCACCGCCATGACGAGCCATACCACCATAAGTATCAACAATAATCTTACGACCCGTTAAACCACAATCACCTACTGGGCCACCAATAACAAAACGGCCTGTTGGGTTGATATGGTATTTAGTATCTTCAGTTAATAATTCTGCAGGTAATACATGGTTAATAATATTTTCCATTACAGCACTAACTAAATCTTCCTGTTTAATATCAGGGTTATGCTGCGTAGAAAGTACCACGGTATCAATAGCAACTGGCTTATTATCTTCATAGATAAATGTTACTTGTGATTTAGCGTCTGGGCGTAACCAAGGTAAAACACCTGATTTACGCGCTTCAGCTTGACGTTCAACTAAACGGTGTGAGTAGTATAATGGTGCAGGCATTAAGGTAGGGGTTTCATTGGTTGCATAACCAAACATTAAACCTTGATCGCCAGCACCTTGTTCTTCTGGGTTGCTACGATCTACGCCTTGAGCAATTTCAGGTGATTGTTGACCAATCAAATTCATGATGCCACAAGTTGCGCCATCAAAACCAACATCTGATGAGGTATAGCCTATGTCACTAATCACATTACGGGTAAGTTTCTCTAAATCAACCCAAGCATTAGTTGATACTTCACCAGAAATAATAGCAACACCGGTTTTTACCATCGTTTCACAGGCCACACGAGCATGTTTATCTTTGGCAATAATGGCATCTAATACCGCATCAGAAATTTGATCGGCAATTTTATCCGGATGGCCTTCAGAAACAGACTCGGAAGTAAAAAAATGTCTAGACATAAATCCTCAGAAAAATTTGAGTTATACAAAATAATGGGGCGATTCTACACCTGTTGAAAACAACTTTCTAGCTTTTTTACGCCTAGACGGCTAAACGTCTCTAATTAATTGTGATTTTATTGAACTAGCGTAATATTCTGGGTAGGTTTCAGCTAAACGAAGTCATCGAAGGGGAAATTTATTAAGGCTCTAACGCATGTAAAGTAAGTGGTTCCTGCCACAATTGACTAAATATTTGTTCTTGCTGTTTTGTTTCAAGCGAGCTAAAAAATTGATATTGTCCTTGCTGTGTTTTACATGCACTTATTTCTCTTTCTACTAATTTCTTGCTTAATTGCACTGTAACCGGTGCGGCTGTCTCAATAATTGTTACTTGTTGACCGGCAATGAGGCTTATTTGTTTTTGAACAAAAGGGTAATGAGTACAACCAAGTACTAGCGTGTCTATACCTTCTTTAATGAGGGGATTGATATATTGTTTTAACAAGGCATTACAATCGTCACTATTTTGATTACCTTGTTCAATAAATTCAACTAGGCCAGGGCAGGGTTGAATGTGAACTTCAGCACCATTATGGTGTAAGTCAATCAAGTCTTTAAAACGCTGATTTTCGCTGGTTGCTTGTGTCGCTAATATAGCCACTTTTTTACTGATACTCTGCTTTGCAGCAGGCTTAATTGCCGGTTCAACCCCAATGATAGGAATACTCACTTGCGATCTAAGTTGTTCAATGGCATTCACAGTTGCAGTATTACAGGCAATAACTATGGCTTTTACACCCTTATCAATAAGTTGCTTGGTAATGTAATTAACACGCTTGATAATAAATTCTACAGATTTTTCGCCATAAGGAGCATGAAGACTGTCGGCAATATAGATAATATTTTCATGGGGAAGTTGCTCGGTTATGCATTTAGCAATAGAAAGTCCGCCTACGCCGGAGTCAAACACGCCAATAGGGGCTGAGTTAGTAGGTACTTTGTGCTTTATCTCTTGAGTAGTAATAGTTTTTGCTCAGCAATATTAAATAGATTATCCGAACAAATTGTATTGCTTTTCTCGGCCCAAAAGCAATACAATTAATTAAGTAAGGTTTTTTGTTTATATAACTGGTTGTATTCAAGATAAAGCACGGTTTGAAATAGCTGATTTTAAATTTTATCTTGAAAGCTCAATTATTGAGCCGTTTGGTATAAGGAAGTTCATGTCTAATGTTGTTTCAGTAAAGCGCTTTAAAGCATTCCCACGATTAATGTGGATCTTGTTATTTGGTTCATTTATCACCCGTGGTAGTTACTACATGGTATGGCCATTTTTAGCGGTAATCCTTTACGAAAAGTTTGCATTATCTGCCACACATGTAGGGCTCATTCTTTCAAGCGCTGCCGTTATTTCAGTGCTAGTGAGTTTCGTTGGTAGCGCGTTATCTGATCGAATTGGCCGTCATCAGTTAATGTATGCCAGTGGTATTTTATATATCATTTCTTTTTCGATATTAGCTGAGGTGGATTCCATTGCCGGTTATTCGCTGGTGATCACCTTGTGTTCAATTGCTACTGCGCTCTGGCGGCCACTCACCTCAGCATTAATCGGCGATATCATCAAAGATAAAGGCACTCGCGAACTAGCCATGCAGTCATTGTATTTTGTCGTTAATGTCGGTTGTGCTGTCGGCCCAATGTTAGGGCTGTGGTTAGGTTTAACAGGAGAGCAATCAAGTTTTTATATTACGGCAGCAGCATTTTCCTTTTTATTGGTGCTTTTATGGTGGGGCTTTCATCAACACAGTAAGTTAGAGAACGAAAAATCAGTGCAAGCTAATCAAAGGGCTGCCGATTCGCTGGATAATAAAAAAAATAGCATCTCTACTGAGACTCACAATCAAAATAAAACGCAGACTAAAATCACAACGAAAAATAGTGCAAGTAATCAAATACTAAAGGTATTAATGGCTGATAAGTTATTACAATGTCTTATTTTTGCCAATATCTTATGCATGTTTATTTATGCACAAATGGATAGCTCGCTTATACAATATTTAACGCGAGCTAAAGTCCCTGATTTATTACAGCTTATTTCAGCGATGATTTTTACCAATGCGTTAGTGATCATTTCAACGCAATTTCTATTACTGAAGTTAATGGCAAGTTTATCTTTAATTAGCCGAATACAAGTCGGTCTAGTCTTGTTGATGTGCTCACAAATTTGGCTAGCGGTAAATCCATTAACGCTTTTTTGGGGGTGGATTGGTGCGATTGTAGTGATGAGCTTAGCGGAAACTATTTTATTCCCTACTATGAATGTGCATATTGATCGTTTGGCACCAGAGCATCTACGTGGTGCTTATTTTGGTGCAGCTTCATTTTATGAATTTGGCTATGCGATAGCGCCATTAGGCGGCGGTATTATTCTCGACCAACTTGGCGGGTCTTGGTTATTCTTTATTGCTGCAGCGTTAACACTGATTGTCATTTATCTTTACAGTATATTGGATAATTTACCTCGACCTGACTTTGTAAAACTTGAACATTAGATAGTGGTAAATAATACCAAACGGATTAATTTATTGGTCAGCTTAGAGTTACATTAGCGAGCTTAAAACAAGCAAAATGAGTTAAACATAGTTAGTCTATATTTCATTCATTTTGTGATGTTATCAGTTTGCTAATGGGCTCCCGAAGGGCGAGTTTAAAAGGCTTACATGCGGCGTTATTGATTTTGACAAGGGAATAACCATTCTCTTCAATCAATGCCTTGCCTCTAAGCCTTTTAATTCTCGCTAAGTGATCAATAAATTAGTCCGATTGGTATAACACAAAGATTACGCTACTTATTTGCTAGAGGATGAGTCAGCCAGCTTAGGTAGGGTTATTACAAAGTGAACACCAGAAGAAGAGTCCATTATTGATATCTCACCGTGCAGCTGTTGGGTTACTATTCTTTTGGCAAGACTTAACCCTATGCCACTGCTACCCGTCGCACGCTTTGTGGTATAAAAAGGATTGAAGATTTTTATATATTCGCTGTTAGCAATTCCTTGGCCATTATCTCTAAAGTGCAACTTGATTAGATCGAGATAATTTTCAAATTCAATGCTTATTGACGGATTTTCTATATCAACTAAGCCATGTTCTAGAGAGTTTTTACAGAGAATGAGTAAAACTTGTTGCAGTAAATCAGGTGCAATAAAAGCCTGAGTATTATCGTTATCCTGATGTTTTATTTTGTACTTAACGTTATGAATATTAAGGATGTCTTTATGTTTTTTAAAGGTGTTTTTTACTAAAGAGGATAACTCAAGTAATTGATAATTTTTTACATCATTAGACATTAAAAGGTCTTGTAATTTACTGACTTGTTCTGCGGTATGATTAAGGCTATTGCTGAGTAAAGTTACGCTTTCTTTAATTGTACTAAGACCTAATGCTAGTGTGTTTTGACTGAGAGATTTTGAGGCTAATTTTTGCTGGATATTTTCAATGTTTGACTCAATTATGCTAGTGGCCGTTATTCCGATACCTAAGGGGGTATTTATTTCATGAGAAAGCCCACTGATTAAAATTGATAACTCTTCAAGCTTTTGCTTCTCTTCGATAATATGCTGTTGATGCAGGTGTTTTAGCTGTACCTCAAAGCTTTGTTTAATGGCTTCTAATAGTCCAATAGTTGTTTCTGAAAAAACATGCTCTTTGTTGTCTAAAATGCAAAGGGTACCAAATAGACTACCGCTATCATCGACAATGGGCAGTCCTAGATAGGCTATCATATTAAGTTTTAAATCGGGATTGTTATTCCAGTTTTCATCAAGTAGGGCATTGGGAATATTTAGTATCTGTTGTGACTTTATGACTTGTTCACAATAAAGCCCTGAGCCGCTTAAACACTCAGAATTTCCAATAGAGTAGGGATTATCACTGGTACCAGAATTTTTGCAAAAAACGGTGATATTATTTTTTTCTATTTTCATCACTAAAGCAACAGGCACTGAGGCGAGTTTAGCAACGACAGCAAGTGTTTTATTCCAGCTCTCTATTAACTCTTCATTCTTCTGATTATACAAATGTATGCTCCCTATACCGAGACTGGATATCTAACAATACTATCATACTAAAACCCTCTCATTTATTAAAAAAAAAAGATTAGTTATGTCGTACAAAATACAGTATTTATACCAATCAGATTTATTAATGGTTCAATTTTAATGAGGATAAACTTTCAAGAACAAGGGGATTGTTATTTGATTAAGAGTGTCATTAGCGCAGAGGACAAAAGTGACACATTGATTCTATGTCTTGCTGCGAAGTTCACTATAGTGTGTTTGTATGTTAATTCGACCAATGCTCATGAGACTTCAGCAGGCACTATTACTAAAGCTCCATGAGAAAATAATTAATCAGTAACCCTAGCGGTCTAAACCATAATCAATGGCGTAACGCATAAGACCAACGGTTGAATCTATACCAAGCTTTTGTTTTATATTACGCTTATGGGTTTCAACCGTGCGTACGCTAACATTTAATTCTTGCGCTATACGCTTGTTGTTCAAGCCCTGTGAAATCAGTCTTAATACCAATTGCTCTCTTCTAGTAACAATGCCACGTTGTTCACCAGCGAGCTCTTTTGAAAGGATCTCGGTAACTTCTGAGCTGAAATAATGTTTACCTGAAATGACTTTTTTAATGGCTTCTATTAATTCAGCACCAGGCACGTCTTTTAAGATATATCCATCGGCGCCATGACGCATAGCACCTAAAATGTACTCTTTATTGTCATGCATACTTAACATAAGCACTTTGCAATCTAAATCTTGCTCTTTAATCAATTCAAGTACATACATGCCATCCATCTCAGGCATATTGATATCCATTAAAACAATATCAAAATCAAGGCTCTTAATAAGCTCCAATGCTTGTTTGCCATTTTCAGCTTCACCTACAACCTCTATGCAGTCATCAAGACTCAAGCGATGTTTCAGTCCCTCTCTAAAAAGCGGATGATCGTCAACTAATAGCACTTTAATCATAATATTCTCTTCATTTTAGTTTTCACTGGCATTACTTGCGTTAAAACGCAGTTGTGATTGCGGTATGCGGGCTGAAACTTTGGTACCACCATGTTCTGATTTAACCGTTAAATCTCCTTGGTAAAAGCTTAATCTCTCCTTCATATTGCGCAGACCAATACCTTGATGAACTTTAGTTTTCTTGTCTCGGCTCTTATCGTAACGTTGATAATCAAAACCTTGGCCATTATCAATAATTTCAAGTACTAACCAATTTGGCACTAGCTTCAAGGATATACTCACTTTTGACGCATTGGCATGACGTTCAATATTGGTTAAAGATTCTTGAGCAATTCGGTATAAGGCGGTTTTAACTTCAGTAGATAAGATGTTTCGAAGTGATAAACGCTCTACGTCAACTTGAATCTCAGTGCGCTGAGAAAAGTCTCGCCCCAGTTCCTCTAGCGCAGCGCCTAAACCATAATCTTCGAGCAAGCCAGGGTGCAGTTGATGTGAAATAGCGCGGATATCACCCATTATTTTGCAAATAAGCTCCATGGAACGCTCCATTTCATTACTGGCATCATCATTGTTTTGATGTTTTAACTGAGCTGTTTCTAAGGAGAATCGAGCAGCTGCGATAGTTTGACTAATGCCGTCATGTAGCTCTCGTGATACTCGTTTACATTCTTCTTCTTGCGTTTGAAAAATACGTTCATTAAGTTCACGTAATTTTCGATTAGCCAATTTTCTTTCACTGAATCGAATAAATTGACCGGTAAAAAATATGGCGATAACGGCTACTAAACCAATAATAAGGGTCATGACTGAAGTATTTCGAATATGTTTACCTATGGAAGCGTTTAACACCGCAATTTCTTGATCGATGTCGTCAATATAAACACCCGTGCCTATCATCCATTGCCAATCTTCTAACTCTCTTGAATAACCAATTTTTTTACCAACTTCGCCGCCTTTTGATGGTTGATTAAAAACATAGTTTAGATAACCACCACCACTTTTTGCATTTTCAATAAGGCCTTGAATTAGTTTCACGCCGTTTCTATCTTCAAGATCAAGCCAGTTTTTACCTATGCGCCATTCTTGTCCAGGTATGAGCAACGCTGTTCCATCATAATGATACGCAAAAAAGTAACCGTCTTTACCAAAACGCATGTTAGATAATACTTGCTTAACTAACGTCTGCGCTTGTTCATTACTTAGGTTTTTATTTTTATAAATATGTTCTGTGGCACCTTCAGCAAGTGCAACGTAATTACGTAATTCGTCTTTACGATGACTCATCACGCTATGACGATACTCATAAACGGTTTGTTCAGATAAGGACTGATACTGTACTTGTGTAACGATGAGCACGGCAACCAGTGCTAATACCAAAGGTACAATAGTAACCAGTTGTAATTTTAAATTTATATTCACTTAATAACCCTTTCTTTCAAGTCATGTTGTTTAGCATGACTATACCCAAACCACTTGAAGATGTGTGTTTCAGGACGCTTGAGCGATTCATGATCAAGGCGGCTCTTTTTATTAAGGGTTATTCCCTTTAAAAAGGAGGCAACGAAGAACATGGTTTGCTCATACGTCCCCGCAGGGCTGGTTTAGAAACGCTTTATGCTGCGTTATTGATTTCGACAATAGAATAACTATTCTCTTCAATCAATGCCTTGTTTAAAGGCATTTCTAATTCCAGCTGAAACCTGCATCTTCAGGTAGTTTGGGTATAATACCCAATCACTTTAAAGAGTGACTTTCATTAATAGCTTCTAATAGTGTTACTTTATCCATGTAATCGATTAACGATTGCTAATCAATATTGGCATTCTGTGAAAAGCCAATTTAATCGCTCCTGCTATTACTATAGCTAGCTCTGCAATTTTTCGTACGTGTTCTTTTATTGATGAGATGCGCTTTCATGTATTTATGATGCGGTAAATTTAAAAACGCACTAAATAAACGATAACTTGATGAAGAAATTAATCCGTTTGCTAAAACGTATGGTAGTTACTTTAAAACCATAGACGGTCAATTTTGACTTAAGTATTAGTAATAATTGTAGATTTATACCAGTCAATTTTTAATCAGATTATTGAGTCTATACTTAATGTGACTCTTTAATAATGGTGTATTTATTAATTTTTTATTTCCAAAAAGCATGTAATAGCTGAGATTTGCTCATAAATTAATGTCGTTTTACTAATAGTTGAGGTGCCATTTATTAATGGCAAGCTAAAATAGCGAGGATTTTTTCTACCTTGTTAAGTCATACTAATTCTATATACCTATACCTATACCTATACCTATACCTATACCTATTCACTCCTCCCCTTATTAACTGCACAAGCTATTGATTTATTAACTTGTTAGCGAGCAGCTCTGTTAACTGCGTAGTAACTCAAATTAAAACTCAGCTCAATTCCGTCATATAACTAGCCATAGTGTTCTCATCAAATCCATCAAGTGATTAAGTATTTACCTAAGACTTAAGTAAGTATTTAAGTAAATTATTTCGTTATTTCGTTATTTTACTTTTTTGCTGATTTTTTAAACGGTATTTGCCCTGTTTTTAGCAAAACTAAGTATAAACACGTAGAAAAAATACGTACATTCGCCGATTACGCGTAGTCGGTAATTTCAATATTGTATACCTAGCACTAAGCGAGATGATTCAAATCATCCAAGTCTCAATAAAAAGGGTAACAATAATGAAAAATATAATAAAATCCGGTTTTATGTTGGCAGCAATAGTATCAGCACCGTCATATGCAGGTTATACGTTTGATTTAGGCGATAAAGATTCTATTACTTTCGGTGGCTTCATCAAAGCAGACATACGTACTGTTAGTGGTGATGTAAGCGCTCCTGCAACGGGCAATGATTACTGGATTGGCGCTGCCTCAGTTACAGATGATATTTCAACAACCAAATTTACAGCCAATGAAACGCGTTTTAATGCCAAATATGTGCATGGTGATGTTACAGGCTTTATTGAAATAGATTTTTACGGTGGTGGTGGCAACCAAATTATTTCTAACTCCTCACACCCTAGATTACGTCACGCGTTCATCAAATATAAAAATATCACTGTAGGTCAAACATGGACCACCTTTATGAATACCAGTGCTATACCTGAATCTGCTGATTTCGGTGGGCCTTTAGTTGCCGAGTCATTCATCAGACAAGGTCAGATTCGTTATACAAATGGTGGCTTACAGCTGTCTTTAGAAAACCCATATTCAGACAAAGGTGATAACACCCAAGATTCAATACCAGATGTTATTGCTAAATACACCTTTAAAGGTGACTGGGGTAATGTGTCAGTTTCAGGTGTAGCCCGTCAATTAAATACCGTTGGTGGCGATACTGTGTCTGCTGCTGGTTTTGGTGTTGCTGGTCGTATTAAAACGTTCGGCAAAGATGATTTCCGTTTCCAAGTACATGGTGGCAAAACTGGCCGTTACGTTAGCGTAGTTACTGCACGAGATTTAGTCGGTGAAGAAGCAGAACAATCAACATCAATAATGGCTGCTTATCGTCATTATTGGACTGAAGATATGCGTTCAACAGTTTACTACGGCACAACTGATACTGATCTAGGTAACGTTAAAAATAACCACGTGGCAGTTAATCTATTCAAAAATTACACTAAGCAACTTTCTTTTGGTGTTGAAGTCGGCAATTTTGAAATGGCGGAAGTCAACAAAAACTCAAATTACTTACAATTCTCAGCAAAATACGTCCTTTAATTTTTCACTAAACACTACAGGAGAAAGACGATGAAAAAATTTCCTTTATTATTATTAAGTACTTTAATTGCAGGCAGTTTCTCAGGTGCGGTTATGGCTGAAAAGAAAATGCTTCTTAAGACGCCTATTTATTATAACTCGGTACTACCAAGCTTAGGTTCAACCATTAAGTATGTATCTGACAATATTCAAACATTAAGTGGCAACACGTTAAAAATGAAAATTTACGAGCCTAATAAACTCGTTAACCCGAAAGAAATACTTGATGCAGTATCTACAGGTAAGGTACAAGCCGGTTATGCTACAGCAGGTAACTGGGGCGGAAAAATCCCCGCGGCTCGTTTGTTTTCAGCGGTTCCTTTTGGTCCAGAAGCACCTGAATATTTAGCTTGGTTCTATCATGGCAACGGCAATAAATTGCATCAAGAATTATATGATGACAATAACCTTAATGTAAAAGTGCAAGTGTGTGGTGTTTTAGCCCCTGAAACATCAGGTTGGTTTAAAAACGAAATTAACAAACCTGAAGACTTAGCTGGTTTAAAAATGCGTTTCTTCGGTTTAGGCGCTCTGGTCATGGAAAAATTGGGTGTTAGTACCGTAGGTTTACCTGGTGGTGAAATCTTCCCTGCCATTGAAAAAGGTGTTATCGATGCCACTGAATTTTCAATGCCGGTAGTTGATCAACGTATTGGTGTAAAGAAACTGCTTAACTACAACTACTTCCCTGGTTGGCATCAACAAGCCACGATGATGGAACTCATTATCAATAAAGATACCTGGAAAAAAATGAGTGAACGTCAACAGTCAGTTATTGAGCACTTATGTAAATCAGCAACGTTAGAAGCTATTGCGCTCGGTGAAGCAATTCAAGCACCAGTCATGAAGCAAAACATTGAAGATGGCGTAATAAACAAATATTGGTCGCCTGAAATGTTATCGACGTTTAAAACTAAGTGGGATGAAGTAGTTATTGAACAATCGGCTGCAGATCCAGCCTTTAAGAAAATACATGATGACTTAGCTAAGTTCCGTAAAACTTACGATTTATGGGAATCAAACGCTTTCTTACCTCGCCCAAAACCTAGCCTTTAAACGCTTACTTACGTGCAGTAACTCCCATTATTTGCACAACCTAGAACCTTCGGGTTCTAGGTTTTTTATTGAATTAGGAGAATCTTATGACTGATTCATTTTCTAAGCCTACCAACTCAGTAGCACGATCAATGTTAAAAACAGCCGACATTTTTGAAGCCATCATTCTTAAAGTATCTGCCGTTTGTTGTTGGTCTTCAGCGTTATTAATTGCCGTCATTATCCTAAATGTAACCATGCGGTACGGCTTCAACAATGGACTGATTTTATTTGAAGAGATTCAATGGCATCTATACGCAATAGGTATCATGTTCGGTTTATCGTACGCCGAAATAACTAACTCACAAGTAAGAGTCGACGTTGTTGCCTCAATGCTGAAACCTAAAACGGTGCTGAAATGGGAAATATTCGGTGCTGTCTTTTTTATCTTTCCAACCATTTTTGTCATTTTATTTAATAGTTTCGATTATGTCGCCAATTCATACATGCTGGGCGAAAGTTCGTCTTCACCATTAGGTATGCCATTTCGATGGGCAATTAAAGCTGCGATCCCTGCAAGTTTTATCTTATTAGCTATGGCTGTGCTCGCACGTATGTTTCGAAATATTATTACCATAACTCAAAAGGAGACGTGATCATGGCTATTAATGAAATTCTAGTTATCAGCATGTTTTTAACCTTCATTGTCTTTCTATTTACTGGTATTCCAATCGCCTATGTTCTAGCCGGTGTTGGTATTCTATTTGGTGGTATAGGCTATTTGTCAGATCTGCATTTGGATACGTTTACCGGACTTGATTTAAATGTTCTAGGCCTCTCTGTTTCCCGGATATTTTCTTTGATGGAAAACTGGGTGCTGGTTGCCTTACCCATGTTTATTTTTATGGGCTTAATGCTTGATAAATCAGGCGTAGCTGAACGCATGATGATGGCAATGCAAGAGCTCTTTGGTCGTGTTCGTGGTGGTTTAGGTATCACTGTAACCTTGATAGGTATTATTTTAGCTGCCTCTACAGGCATTATCGGTGCATCTGTTGTATTACTTGGCTTGTTATCTATTCCTGCCATGATGAAGCAAAATTATTCCAAAACCTTCGCTACAGGCATAGTGTGTAGTGCGGGTTGTTTAGGCATTTTAATACCACCAAGCATTATGTTAGTGATCATGGCTGATCAATTAGCACTGTCTGTTGGTGATTTATTCACTGCCGCAGTATTCCCTGGATTAATGTTAGGTGTGGTTTATCTCGCTTATATTTTAGGCTTGTCATTTTTTAAACCTGAAGTCGCTCCAGCGCCTGAAAATCGCCGCCCATTGACGGCTAAAGTCTTGGTAGAAGTCTTTAAAGCTATACTGCCAACGCTGGTATTAATTATTGCGGTATTAGGTTCTATTTTTGCAGGTATTGCCACACCGACCGAGGCGAGTGGTGTTGGCGCACTAGGTGCAACTATCTTAGCTGCATTGAATAAGAAACTTAATTTTAAAGTATTTCACGAAGTGTTGATGGCATCTTATAAAACGACGGCTTATATCTTTGCCATTTTTATAGGTGCAACAATTTTTTCCTTGGTGTTACGCGAATTAGGTGGTGATGAATTTATATCAAGCATGTTAACGGGTTTACCTTTTGGTCCCTATGGTGTGTTATTTGTTATTCTTGTTATCGTATTTTTATTAGGTTTTTTATTGGACTGGATAGAAATCACTTTAATAGTATTACCTTTATTGGCACCGGTAGTGAGTTCGTTAGACTTTGGCATCGGGGCTGTTAACGGATTAGATCAACCTGTTTTAGTTTGGTTTGTCATGCTGATAGCCGTTACGCTGCAAACTTCATTTTTAACACCACCTGTTGGTTTTGCCTTGTTCTATTTAAAAGGTGTTTGTCCTCCAGAAATCAAACTAACCGACATTTATAAAGGCGTAATACCCTTTATAATATTGCAATTATTAGGTCTTGGGGCGTTAATTATGTATCCAGAAGTTGCCTTGTGGTTACCCTCTATGGTCTATGGTAAATAGCTGATTTAGCGGCAATGAGAATGATAGAGTTTTAAGGTGAATTAATAATAACCTTAACGCTCTAATATTCTACATAATAATCCTTTATTTTAGACTAACAGAGTATTTATATACTAAGCTGTTAGTGTATAATTTCAATATTCTCATGAATTTCAATAATTTAATTTAGGCAGGATTATGTTCAAGTCACTTAGAGTACAAATATATGCACTAGCATTTTTGCCGTTTTTATTTGTAGCTATGCTGGGGTTGTATCTTCAATTTAGTTCACTTAAAAGTTTTGGTGATGACGTCACTACGTTAACTGAAAAGACGATATTAACGATCGAAAAAGACCGTCTAAAAGCTATTATTGATTCTGTAGAATCTCTTATTCAACCTTATGTTAATCAATCAGGTACCGAAGGTTATGATGATGCATTAAAAATGTTATCTCACCTGACTTTCGATCAAGGCTCTGGTTATATATTTGCCTACAAAAATGATGGCGAAAGAGTATTGATGGGAAATAAAACCGCAGGTATTGGTAAAAATTATTGGGACCTTCAAGACAAGCAAGGTCAATATATTATTCGAGACTTAGTTAATAAAAGTAGACAAGGTGGAAGCTTTTATACTTATTGGTTCCCTAAACTAAATGAAACTGAAGCTTCTCCTAAATATAGCTACGCCATTTATATAGATAAATGGGATTTAATGATAGGAACAGGATTTTATATTGACTCTATGGATACTGTAATAGCTTCTATTGATGAAACCATTTCTTCTTCTCAAAGTAGCAATATTACTAAAAGCCTGGTAACTACATTGATTATTGCGCTAATTGTCGGTTTTATCGTTACCTTTGCTATTAAACTCATTTACAGTGCCCTTAAAAACTTATCTTCATCCGTGGAAGCCTTAGCAAAAGGTGAAGGAAATTTAACGCAGACTATAGTAGATAGTCCTATTGATGTCTTAAGTGATATTGCGAATAACTTCAATCGCTTTCTAAAAGCACTCGGTGGTGATATTCGTAATATCAAGCAAACCAGTGTTAATTTAGCTGAGATGGCGGTTCAATCAACAGAACGTCAACGTAGACTTGAAGATTCTTCAGACCAACAAATGCAAGAAACGACACAAGTCGCTAGCGCTGTTGAGGAAATGGCATCAACCTCAGCAGAAATTGCTAATAGCGCCGAAGTAACGCGTACTTCTGCTGAAAAGGCTGAAATAGAAATGCAAAATGTTCTGACGCAAGTGCATTCTTCAAATCAGCGCATGAACGAACTCAATTTATTACTCGAAAATGTTGAACATTCAGTACAAGAGCTTGGTGGCAATGTTGAATCAATCAATTCTGTTCTTGGGGTAATACAAGGCATTTCAGAACAAACAAACTTACTCGCTTTAAATGCTGCGATTGAAGCGGCACGTGCCGGTGAGCAAGGACGAGGATTTGCTGTTGTTGCCGATGAGGTTCGCACCCTAGCGCAAAGATCTCAACAAAGTACTGTTGAAATTTCAGATATTTTAGATAGCCTGAAAAGCAGTTCTCAACGTACTATTCAAGATATGAGCGAATCTGCAGAGAAAAGAGCCGCGGTGTCTGATGCAATGTCAGCTATTCGAGGCCTTATTGATTCAACTTCAGAGTCAATAAAGGAGCTAACAGAAATGAATATACACGTTTCCACCGCTGCTTCTGAGCAATCAGATGTTGCTAGCCAAGTAGCTGAAAGCATCACTGGCATTGCTAGTCTTGCAAAAGAGATAGGTGAAGGTTCTTCAGTTTCTCGAGAGAAATTTGAAGAGCTTGAATATCTATCTCAAGAGCTTAATCAGGTTTCTGATAAATTCGTAGTTTAGTTAATCTCATTTAGACAAGGCAGTTTAACCACTGCATTGTCGTAAGTGTCGTGTAAGTTATTAAACAAAGGGGAAAGCGAAAGCTTTCCCCTTTTTCGATCTAATCCCTATCAATGCCATAGAGGATGAAAGTAGGCGAAAGGGTTGTGGTAGTCGAACAATGCTAGTTAGGGACTTTAATTATCCAATTGGATCTAGAGTGAGGGATGGGCGGAAATATTCTTGATGTTCTAAATGAAGTTTCTGAAGAAAAAAGTCGCTTCCAAGGTGCCGCAGCTCACATTTGTAGTGTACACCGGGTGCTTCTCTAGAGATGCGCGGAAATATCGCTGATATTGATTTGTTAAGGAAATATTCTTGATGTTCTAAATGAAGTTTCTGAAGAAAAAAGTCGCTTCCAAGGTGCCGCAGTTCACATTTGTCCTGAACACCGGGTGTTCAGGGCGGAAATATCATGCTAACCGTAGGCTTCCCGATACGAGCCGGGCTTGCGCAAAAGTTAATAGTCAACTTCCTTAGGTAAAACTTATCGGCTCAGGGACATAGTTCACACACAAACACCCCAGAAGACAAACTTAGTATAGCGAAAAAAATATCATCGAATAAGCTTTATTTTGTAATTTTTCGTTGAGTGATGAGTATTTATTCGTTCTGTTTTATTTTTAGGCTTTAACTAACCGAAGGGAATAATAAAATACAGAAAGGAGGTATAAAGAGTAAGCGACTAATGATTAAGCGATTTTTTTCTTTGTATGAGAAAGGGCTTGTTCTATAGTTGATTGCAATAACATAATCTTTTGTTGATTATCTTCTTGCTCAATTTTTAATTGTTGTTGAGCTTTTAGTAAATCATTAGCCAAATTTAAGGCTGTCATCACTAAGGTTTGCTCTGGAGTACTGATTACTTTGCTAGCGCCGGCTTTTATTAAACGATCGCTTAATTCTTGCGCCGCAGATAATAAGGCAGTTTCTTGCCCTATTGGGCAAGCTATTTTTAGCTTGCGATCAACAATGTTGATTTCCACAGTTCGTTGCGACATTTACAAAAAATTCCAAGTATTATTAATAATATAGGTAAGATCAAAGCTATTTTAGCTTATTATTTTTAATGATAGCGATGCTGAGCTCCCTATGCAAGTAAATAGCGCGCTTTATGGTCATTTTCTGTTATTTTCCTTTTCTGTCATTTTCGGCAGTGATACCATTACTTCCCATAACTCCCTGCAAGTATAGAAAGTAAATCATGACTGAAATAACCTCAAATAACGATACCGACAAAAACTTAATCGACTTTGCTACGATGCAAGCCATTTTGACCAGCGAAGATGTGAAGTCCCATGCCAGTGAACTTCATGGTGTATTAACAGGGTTAGTTTGTGCTGGTTTTGAATTTGAAGACCAAGGTTATGTAGCCATGCTGCATGATTTATTTAATGAGGGTGATGGCTTTCCAACGGCAGTAAAAAAAGCACTCAAGCAAATGTATAGTGAATTGTGGAGCAGCATCTTAGATGACAGTTATAGCTTTAACCTTTTACTTCCCGATGATGATGACTCTATAGCTGAACGTGGTCATGCGTTAAGTGTATGGGTACAAGGTTTTAACTTAGGCTTTGGTTTACAGCAAAAAGATAGCCCAGTTGTTTCTGACGAAGTTAAAGAAGTACTGACTGATTTTGGCGAAATTGCTAACTTATCTGATGACATGGAAGAAGATGAAGATACTGAGCAAGCGTATTTTGAAATTGGGGAATATGTTCGAATCTCTGCTTTATTATGTTTTAGTGAACTAGCAACACCGCCAAATAATGAAAGCAATAACGAAGATAAAAAGATAATTCACTAATCTTATAGTTTGCAAAGTACTTTCAAATAACTGTTAACTAAATACAGTCAATAATTTACTGCTAGCAAAATAAGCACAACATTGAATAGGCGCGAATATTACATGACTACTAACCCTTTAAATGAAGCATCTTTAAGTAAAGTAACGTTAAGTAAATCACCAATGAGCCAATTACCATTGAGTGACTATGAAAAACATCGCGCTGCATTCATGGCTAACATGCCAAATAATAGTATTGCACTGTTTGCTGCTGCAAGTGAACTTACCCGCAGTAACGATACCGAATTTCCGTTTTGTCAGAACAAAAACTTCTTCTACTTAACAGGGTTTAATGAGCCTGATGCTTTGTTAGTTTTACTTAAAAATGAACAAGGCCAAAATAAGTCTGTCTTATTCTCATTACCTAAAGATGCTCTACATGAAATTTGGCAGGGCAGACGCATTGGTCAAATCAAAGCTGTGCAAGAATATGGTGTTGATGAAAGTTTTGAAGTAGCAGATGTTGAGACCCTACTGTCTGATTATCTTGACGGTAAAAGCCAAGTGCTATTTGGTTTTAGTGATCATGATTTTGCTGCCCAAGTTTTTACTTGGTTAAAGCAAGTGAAAAGTAACATACGTCAGGGAGCTAAAACACCACAACACCTTGCGGATGCTGACCCTATCGTTGCAGAGTTACGTTTAATTAAAACCGAAAATGAATTGGCCTTGATGCGCCAAGCGAATCATATATCTGGCTTAGCACACCAACGCGCTATGCAAAAATGCCAAGTGGGCAAATTTGAATACCAAATGGAAGCCGAAATTCTTCATGAATTTGCTCGCCATGGTGCAAGGCATCCAGCTTACGCCAGTATTGTTGCGGGCGGTGATAACGCCAATATTCTTCATTACACCGATAATAGCGATGTATTGAAAAATAATGAGTTACTACTTATTGATGCCGGCGCTGAGTTATCGGGTTATGCCGCAGATATTACCCGTACCTTCCCAGTTAATGGACAATTCACCACAGAGCAAAAGGCCATTTATCAATTAGTGCTAGATGCTAAAAACCTTGCTATTAACGCCATTAAGCCCGGTATGTCTTTTGCCAAATTAAATATCTTAACCAATGCGTTTTTAACGCAAGGTTTAGTGGATTTGGGCATAATTGAAGGCGATTTAACCGAACTAATTAGCGATAAAAAAGTAAAAGAGTACTTTATTCATGGCTTGGGTCACTGGTTAGGGTTAGATGTTCATGATGTTGGTGATTATCATATTAATACTGATAGAGAACAGCTCCGCGCCTTTGAAGTTGGCATGGTTATGACTATCGAACCCGGTATATATATCCCACTAAGTGATCATAGCGTTGACGAAAAGTGGCGTGGTATTGGTGTACGTATTGAAGACAATATTGCCGTAACTGCAACGGGATTTGAAAACCTTACCGCTAATTCACCACAAACGATTGAAGATATCGAAGCCTTGATGAAAGCATAAACAGCTTTATGTTCTGCTTTATTCGCTCAGTTAATTGTTTAGTGATTAGAGCCTAGTATTGTATTCATTAACGTAGCTATATCAATAAAGTGCGAGCAGAAGTTAAGTAAACTAATGATATGTTAACGATAAAATAGTACAACCAACATTAATGCCAATACTACTATCAATAATAAGATGAACGCTATGGAAAACAGTAACCAACATTTTGATGTCATTATCTCAGGCGGCGGCTTATCTGGTAGCCTAATGGCGTTAAGTTTAAGCCAACTTTCTAAAGCCGATGGTAGTTTACTATCCATCGCGATTATTGAAGCCCAAGCTTTTAATCAAACCAGTTCAGCAGCTGAGACCTCCCTTTTTGATGAACGTGTTTTAGCACTCTCTCACGGTAGCGCTAAATACCTAGCTAAGCTGGGTGCATGGCAATATCTAAAAGATGATGCCAGTGCCATTACGGATATTGATATTTCTGATCGTGGTCACTTTGCCAAAGCAAGGTTAACGGCAAAGGAATATGACGTTAATGCCCTTGGTTATGTCATCGAAATGGCACTTATTGGTAAAGCGCAACTAAAAGCACTAAGTGACCATACGACTAATGTCAAAAATAGCAGTGCCACAAATAGCACAGCGATAAAAAAGAACATTCACTGGTTTAGCCCTGACTCAATAGTTGACATTACTTGGCAAGATCGCAACAAGAGTGCAGCTGACAAAACGCAGGTAAAGGTTACGCTTAATTCAGGTGAAACCTTGTCAGCAAAGCTACTACTTGGTTGTGATGGTGCTCATTCCCCAGTAAGAAAGCTTGCCAATATTGACGTCACTTGTGATGATTATCAGCAAGTTGCCTTAATTGCCAATGTTTCAACCAGCAAAGCACATCATCATAAAGCCTTTGAACGGTTTACTCCGTTTGGCCCCATTGCCATGTTGCCCTTAAAATCATTAAAGACAAAATCCTCAGCTGCTGGCGCATCACGTTGTTCACTTGTTTGGACTATGACGCCAGAGCAAGCAGCAGAAATTAAACACTTAAGCGATGATGATTTTAAAGTTGAGTTAGAGCGCGCATTTGGTAGCTACCTCGGCGCAATCACCCATGTGGGTAAACGTGATACTTATCCCTTGGTGTTATTACAAGCACAACAGCAAACCTATCACCGCATGGCGTTGGTGGGAAATGCCTCACATACAATTCACCCCATTGCAGGGCAAGGTTTTAACCTAGGCTTACGTGATGTTGAGGTGATGACTGACCTAGTTAAAAACGCCTTAGCAGCAGGACAAGATATTGGTAATTTTGCCTTATTACATAGTTATCAAATGAATAGAGCGAAAGATCAGCAGCAAGTCATTCAATTAACAGATTCATTGGTGACATTATTCGCTAATGATTTACCGCCATTAGTCGTTGGCCGAAATATTGGCTTACAAGCACTTAATATTATGTCGCCGTTAAAAAATGCTTTAGTTAAGAAGACCATGGGTTATTAATTATCGAACTATTGCCGCAGAATACTAGGCAAATAACTTAATCATGTATTACAAAACCAGTGTAATTTACACATGGTTTACCTTGAAGAGAACAAGATGCAAAAATTTGATGTATTAATTGTCGGTGCAGGCATGGTGGGTTTAACACTTGCGTTAGCTTTACGTAAAACTAGTCAGCTAAAAATTGCCATGGTTGATACCTTAGCGGTGCCTGAACTTGATGAGAATATAGATGTTAGAGTGAGTGCTATTAATGTAGCTAGCAAAAATATCTTTGCTAATTTAGGCGTTTGGTCTGCTCTTGAAAACAGCCGAGTACAAGATTATCAACACATGCATGTTTGGGATAAAGCAGGGTTAGGTAAGCTCGATTTTTCAGCCAAAGACAGTGCTAGTTTTCCCTCAGAAGATAACCTTGGTTGGATCATTGAAAACAAAGTGATTCGCCACGCACTATGGCAACAAGCTGAACTTGATGAAGATATTCATTTTTTTACTGATAATAAGTTAGCCAGTATTAGTCAGGGTGACAGTGAAGTCTTTGCCACCTTTGCCACTGACTCTGCTACTCATAACTCTGCAAGTAATAGCAGCAGCACACCAATAGCACCTATTATCGCTAAACTTGTTGTTGGCGCTGACGGTGCAAACTCATGGGTACGCCAGCAAATGAACATGGCGATGATCTTTAAAGATTATGACCACCACGCTATTGTTGCGACAGTAGAATGTCCACAAGGCCATAAGAATACCGCTTGGCAAGTGTTCTTACCTACAGGACCATTAGCCTTTTTACCGCTAAGATCTGCACAATCAGCATCGTCAACAGCGGGCATTGCTGACCCAGTAAATAATTTATGTTCTATTGTCTATTCAACCTCACCAGATGATGCAAAACGTCTAATCGCACTTGATGCCACTGAATTTGCTAAAGAGTTAACGGCAGCCAGTGATGGTAAATTAGGGGATATTACCCTTAAAAGTGAGCGTTTTACTTACCCATTAACCATGCGGTTAGCGCAAGACTTTGTTAAAGACCGCGTAGTGCTTATTGGCGATGCTGCTCATACCATACATCCGCTTGCAGGGCAGGGCGTGAATTTAGGTTTACTTGATGCCGCGGCTTTAGCGCAAACCTTAACAGCAAAACTTAATGAACATGATGACAATCACGCTGAGCTCGTTAATACATCAGATCTTAAAGCGTTCTCTCGCTGGCGTAAAAGTGAAGCCACTGAAATGATCACCGCGATGGCTGGAATAAAACAAGCCTTCGCTCCACAGCAGTCACCTGTTAAATTAATCCGTGGTGTCGGCATGAATATTCTTAATAACTTTGCCCCAGCTAAAAACCGTCTTATCGCACAAGCGTTAGGCATTAAAGCAGACTTGCCAGCACTTGCTTATCAAAAAGACGCACTGTAACGCTATTATTTGAAAGAGTAATAGATGAGCTAATAGATAAAGTTATAAGAAGGGTACTTGTCAGGGTATAGCAATAATAGTTATACCCAACTTTCTTGAAAGTGGCGAGTTCAACGAGAGTTAATTATACCGGTTAATAACGCCGGTTAATCAGGCTATATTACTGCATTACCTTATCAATACCTTCCTATAGTTTCCTAGGCGGTCTGCACTTTTCAATAAGCGGCATCTAGCTAACCGCTAGGTCAAAATCAATAAGCTTATATAAAGCTTTGCTGAACTAACTCTTCGAAAATGCCTGAGAAGACATATTATTGTTGCCATCCTTTTTAAATAAATAAGCTTTTAAAAGACGAGAACTTGAGCTTTCGTCGCTCAATTGTCCTAAAAAACGCCTCTTCAAGAAGAATGACCATAAAATCTTATTGGCTTTTATTTGTTCTATGCCTATATCACCGAGCCAATAATGAGATTAATTTTGTAAGGTGGATGTTTTGAAAATATAATTCTGATTTTGAATAAAACTCGGGTTTATATTTTATAAATTTGGATTTTTCTGTTGAATCAACAGCAAGTGACAGCTATAATCAGTTAACTTTGAAAATTCTTAGGTGGAACACATGACTAATAAAACAGTATTACATGCAAAGCATTTAGCTTCAGGCGCAAAAATGGTTGATTTCTTTGGCTGGGATATGCCTATCAACTACGGCTCTCAAATTGAAGAGCATCACGCAGTAAGAACCGATGCCGGCATGTTTGATGTTTCACACATGACGATTGTTGATGTGCAAGGCGCAGATGCAAAAGCTTTCTTACGTCGTTTAGTAATTAACGATGTTGCTAAGTTAGCAACACCGGGTAAAGCGTTATACACAGGTATGTTAAATGAAGAAGGCGGCGTGATTGATGATTTAATCATCTACTTCTTCTCAGATACTGATTACCGTTTAGTTGTTAACTCAGCGACACGTGTAAAAGATCTTGCTTGGATGACTAAGCAATCTACAGGTTTTGATATCACTATCACTGAACGTCCTGAATTTGGCATGCTTGCCGTACAGGGCCCAGAAGCGAAAGCAAAAGTAGCTAAACTATTAACAGCAGAGCAAATCGAAGCTGTTGAAGGCATGAAACCTTTCTTTGGTGTGCAAGTAGGTGATTTATTTATTGCCACTACAGGTTATACTGGTGAAGACGGTTACGAAATTATAGTACCAAATAATTCAGCTGAAGATTTTTGGCAAAAACTATTAGACGAAGGTGTAGTTCCTTGTGGTCTAGGTGCTCGTGATACACTACGTTTAGAAGCTGGCATGAACCTTTACGGTTTAGATATGGATGAAACTGTTTCGCCATTAGCCGCTAACATGGCGTGGACAATCAGCTGGGAACCTACAGACCGTGACTTTATCGGTCGTGACGTATTAACAGCTCAAAAAGCAGCGGGTGATCAACCTAAGCTTGTTGGTTTAGTACTAGAAGCAAAAGGTGTGCTTCGTTCACATCAAGTTGTTGTGACTGAATTTGGCAACGGTGAAATTACCTCTGGAACTTTCTCGCCAACGTTAGGCCACAGTGTTGCTTTAGCACGTGTTCCACGTAGCGTGAAAGTAGGCGATACAATCGAAGTTGAAATGCGTAAAAAACTGATTAAAGTTCAGGTTACAAAACCTAGTTTCGTTCGTAACGGCAAAAAAGTTTTCTAATTGAAAATTAAGTTAGATGTTCTATATTATAGAGTAGCTAATCTAAATAATTATTCTACTGAGTAACTTAACGTGAAAACGTGGTTACTTTATTTCAAAAAAAATTAAAATTTTAAACAGGAAAAATAAAAATGAGCAACATTCCTTCAGAATTAAAATATGCAACTTCACACGAATGGGTTCGCGTTGACAGCGACGGTATCGCTACAGTTGGTATCAGTGAACATGCCCAAGGCCTTTTAGGTGATATGGTATTTGTTGAATTACCTGACGTTGATGATTCAATCAGCGCTGGTGATGATGTTGCTGTTGCAGAATCAGTAAAAGCAGCTTCAGACATTTACGCACCAGTTTCAGGTACTGTTGTTGCAATCAACGAAGCACTTGAAGACGCTCCTGAGTTACTTAACTCTGACGCTTTTGGTGAAGGTTGGTTATTTCAAGTTAAACTTGACGATGTAAGTGAGTTAGAAAACTTACTTGATGCCGAAGGTTATAAGAACTCTATCGACGAAGATTAATTTTCGGTCACATTCAGCGTTTATGCTGCGTTGCTTTTATTAATCGTCTAAATCCCTTTTATTAGGGGAGAGTGTACTAAGCTCAATAGACTCATAATTTTAGCGCCTTGCCTAAAAGCCGACTGTTTACGAAAAATTTTAGCTTCCCTTATCAAGTTTAGGCGACACAGCCGAAACATTGATTAGCTAAGCTAAAAAAATTAGTTCTTAATATTAAGCCTCTTACTCATTAGGTTTGAGGCTTTCTTTTATTCTAGATTAGTACAATTTATTTAAGTGAAACTTTTATGACTTCAAAAACAATTGTTAACTCATTAGCTGAGTTAGAGCAAACTCAAGATTTTATCCGTCGCCACATTGGCCCTAGTGAATCAGAAACCCAAGCCATGTTAAATGACCTTGGTGTAGAATCTGTTGATGCGTTAATTGATGAAATCGTACCAAGCGATATTCGTCTTGCCGATCTTCCAAATGTTGAAGAAAGTAAAACTGAAGTACAAGCATTGGCAGATTTAAAAGCCGTAGCTAGCTTAAATAAAGTGAATGACACTTATATCGGTTTAGGTTACTTCGGTACCTTAACACCGAACGTTATTTTACGTAACGTACTAGAAAATCCAGGTTGGTATACAGCGTATACGCCGTACCAGCCAGAAATTGCTCAAGGTCGTTTAGAGTCATTATTAAACTACCAACAAATGTGTATAGACCTTACTGGTCTAGAGCTAGCTTCAGCTTCATTATTAGATGAAGGTACAGCAGCAGCAGAAGCAATGGCATTAGCCAAACGTGTTTCTAAAAACAAAAAATCAAACTTATTCTTTATCTCAGATGATGTTTACCCACAAACGATTGACGTTGTTAAGCAACGTGCAGAAATGTTTGGTTTTGACATTGTTGTTGCTCCAGCTGCAGATGCTGCAGAACACGACATTTTCGGCGCACTTATCCAATACCCTGGCGCCTCAGGTCAAGTAACAGATGTAAGTGAATTGATTGCTAAAATTCATGACAATAAAGGTATTGTTGCAGTAGCTGCTGACATCATGAGCTTAGTATTATTGAAGTCTCCTGGTGAATTAGGCGCAGATGCTGTAATTGGTTCAAGCCAACGCTTTGGTGTTCCAATGGGTTACGGTGGTCCACACGCTGCATTCTTCACAACATTAGATAAATACAAACGTTCATTGCCTGGTCGTATTATCGGTGTTTCAAAAGACACACGCGGTAAAAACGCACTACGTATGGCTATGCAAACACGTGAGCAACATATACGTCGTGAAAAAGCCAACTCAAACGTTTGTACAGCGCAAGTATTACTAGCCAACATGGCAGCGTTCTACGCGGTTTACCACGGTCCTCAAGGTTTAAAAACTATTGCTAACCGTATTCACCGTTTAGCTGACATTTTATGTTTAGGTACAGCAACTAAAGGCTTAACAGCTGTTCATGCTAACTACTTCGACACATTAACGTTTAACGTTGATAACAAAGACGAAATCGTTGCTCGTGCATTAGCTGCTAACGCTAACTTCCGCACAGACGTTGACGGTCAAATCTCAATCGCATTAGATGAAACCACAACACGTGAAAACGTAGCACAACTTTTTGATATCTTATTAGGTGAAGGTCACGGTCTAAACGTGAGCGACCTTGATGACCAAATCGTTGCTTCAGGTCACTCATCAATTCCAGCGTCATTAGTACGTGAGTCAGCAATCTTAACTCACCCAGTATTTAACTCGTACCACAGCGAAACAGAAATGCTTCGTTATATCAAAAGACTTGAAAACAAAGATTTAGCATTGAACCACTCAATGATTTCTTTAGGTTCTTGTACGATGAAGTTAAACGCAACTGCACAAATGATCCCAGTATCATGGCCTGAATTTGCTAACATGCATCCATTTGCACCAGTTAACCAAGCACAAGGTTACAAAGCGATGATTGATGAGCTAGCCAAATGGTTAGTAGAGTTAACGGGCTACGACAAAATGTCAATGCAACCTAACTCAGGTGCTCAAGGTGAATACGCTGGCTTAATCGCTATCAGCAAGTATCACGAAAGCCGTGGTGACTCGCATCGTAACATTTGTTTAATTCCTGCATCTGCTCACGGTACAAACCCAGCATCAGCAATGATGGTTGATATGAAAATTGTTATCGTTGCTTGTGATAAAGAAGGTAACGTTGACATGGCCGACTTAAAAGCGAAAGCTGAAGAGTTAGCAGACAACCTTGCATGTATCATGATCACTTACCCGTCTACTCACGGTGTATATGAAACAACGATTGCAGAAATTTGTAACATCATTCATGACAATGGCGGTCAAGTTTACCTTGATGGCGCGAACATGAACGCACAAGTAGGTTTAACTTCACCAGGTTTCATCGGTGCTGATGTTTCTCACCTTAACTTGCACAAAACATTCGCTATTCCACATGGCGGCGGCGGCCCAGGTATGGGACCTATCGGCGTTAAGTCTCACTTAGCACCATTCTTGCCTGATCATGCGTTAATTAACGTAGATGAAGCAACTAAAGGTAATGGCGCGGTTTCATCAGCTCCTTTCGGTAGTGCTAGTATTTTACCTATCACTTACCTTTACATTGCTTTGTTAGGTAAGAAAGGTGTTACTGACGCGACTAAATACGCAATTACTAACGCTAACTACGTATCTAAAAAATTAAGCGAACATTACCCGATTTTATATTCAGGTAAAAACGGCCGTGTTGCTCACGAGTGTATTGTTGATTTACGTCCACTTAAAGCATCTTCAGGTGTTACTGAAGTTGATATGGCTAAACGCTTAATGGATTACGGTTTCCATTCTCCAACTATGTCGTTCCCAGTAGCGGGCACGTTCATGATTGAGCCAACGGAATCAGAATCTAAAGTTGAGCTTGACCGTTTCATCGAAGCAATGGTTTGTATTCGTGATGAAGTACGTAAAGTTGAATCAGGTGAGTGGGCAGCAGATAACAACCCACTACACAATGCACCACATACACTAGCGGATATTACAGAACCATGGGATCGTCCTTACTCGATTCAAGAAGCAGTATTCCCGGTAGTAGCAGTAACGGCTAACAAATTCTGGCCAACTGTTAACCGTATTGATGATGTATTCGGAGACAGAAACTTAATTTGTTCATGTCCTCCAATCGAAAGCTACATTGACTAATTAACTAGTTGATATAGAACAATAAAAAGCGAGCTTCGGCTCGCTTTTTATTGTCAGTACTTTATAGTCTGAACATGTTTTATTAGCTTGGTTATTAGTTCGATCATAGAAAAGTAATTAGATTTATGTAGATGAAGGCAGATTCACTAGTAAAAAGTTCAATGCTTTAGTCAGTACACTTTTATTTTGATATTATTGAATTATTGAATTATTGAATTATTGAATTATTGAATTATTGAATTGTTGTTAAGTTGTGATAGCCAAATAAAGGTCCTATGAAGTCTATTTTTTTTCTGTTTTTATTTTATTCTGTAGCGTTAATGCCATTGTACGGGAAAGCTAGCGATAGAGTGTTAGCCTATGTTGAGCGAATACCGCCGTATGTCTTTATTAATAATAATAATATTACAGGCTCAACAATAGATATTTTAAATGAAGCCTTAAAAGAAAGTGATGTTGATATACATTATCAAGAAATTAACTGGTCTAGAGCTTTACATGATAGCGAAAGTAGACCAAATATCATCTTAACAGGACTTAATAGAAACGCTTTTCGAGAAGACATATTTCATTGGTTATATAAAGTGCCCGTTCATACCAATAGACAAAGGTATTTTTTATGGCAATTAAAAAGCAAATCTGCAGAGAATAAAAAAAGAGGTTTAAAGAATGCTTTTATCTCAGTGATGCAGGGTGATCATAAAAGTAAATCTTATAAAAGTTACGTTGAAGGTTTAGGCTACCAAGCCAATATTTATCCTGTAGGAAGCCGTGAACAGGTTATTCATATGCTGTTTAAAGGCCGTGTAGATTACATACTTGGTGGTGAACTCAATAACGCATGGAGAGTAAAAGGTTTGGGCTATGACCCTGATATGATTGAGCGGGTAGTAGAGGTTCCAAATACGAGTCAAGGTTTATACATAGCGATAGGAAAGCATACGGATATTAAGCTTGTTAACAAAATTAGAAAAGCGTTAGCTGATTTAGAACAAAGTGGGCGAGTAAACGAGATTATGTCACAGTGGTTGAAAAAGACTGAAAAAACGTCCCCATCTGAGAGTACGCAAACAAAGCGTACAGTTGATGAATAACCAATATTCCCGGTAGCAGCTGCGGCGGTACGTCGCCCCTTGGGTGTGGTCGCCACCGCGACGTCAAGCAATAAAGCTAACTCCAAGCCTATGAATTAATCACCAGAGCAATTAACTAGCACAGCCATTGTTAATAATTATTCTAATATCAATATGATGACTAACTCTTTATTAACATAAGTATCTGACTTTAGGTGTGTTCATATCAATAATAGTTTGTTATTTTAACGTAATATATTCATCAGATTGGCTTACTAGGTTATGGTTGGTAGAACCCCTAACCCCTTCTAAGATACCAAAACAAATTAAACTGGGAGAAATAAACAATGGTAAACATGTTAATTACATATCAACTTAATGACGGTGATGTTATTGAAATTAATCATCCACAAGAATTTGAGTTTAAAGATTTAGATGGCAACAGTTTAGGCAATGCTGAGGTTATCAAGCGTCATAATAATGATCTAATATTGGCTGAAGCCGCTTTTGTAATCTCAGCCGAACATGAGAAAATTACTATACCAAGCGATGCTGCATTCATGGAATCAAAAGCAGGGATAAAACAACCTTTTGATTTTAATGGCCTAGTAAAAAGCTGTGGTTTTACTTCTGTTAAATATAAATTTGATAGACAAGGTGATGATAGCTCTGATTGGATTGTCGCTTACCCTCATTAATAATTGGGATCTGCAATTAAGTTAGTTAACGATTTAAGTGAGATGTGAACTTAGATCAGTTGGTTAATTCACCGTAAAATAATTTTAAAGGCGAGCCAGAAATGGCTCGCCTTTTTTAGTTATGTCACTTGAATTTATTTTATTTAAATCAAACTTTCATTACTTGAATTCGCGCTCAAATTAATTTTATATCGACAAATAACACGGCGTTTAAAATCATTGTGTGTGATCTCCTTACTACTTAGACAACAGTAAAGAAGGGCGCATCTAGCGCCCTTGATCTTAGTTATTATCCCAAACTTGGGATCAGTGCAGGAATACCAGGTAACATTCCTACCGATGCCATTACTGCTGTTAACACAACAAACATAATACTTGGGATAACCCAACGACTCATCTTACTTAAGCCTGAGCTACGTTCTTTACAGCCAACCAAACCAAGGTTATCGAGCAACATAGTTAACGCCCAACCAAACGCTGGGTTAACCAATGCTGAAGAAAATACCACAATAGCCGCTGACTGAGTTGTTTTACCCTCACGGGTCATTTCCATTCCGGCTTCAAGCAACGGGATAAATACACCCACTATTAATGCCACACAAAGCACGGGTTGCCATATTGCCAAATCCATAGGATAGCCCCATAAGGCAGCTATGATACAAAACAACGCAGTGAGTAGCGCGCCTGCAGGAATAGGTCGCTTTGCGATAGCTGCTGGTACTATATAAGTGCCCCAAGACGAGGTAAAGTTTGCCCCTCCTAACAGGGAGCCAAAGGTTTGGCGAATAGAGGCACTTGTCATGGTATCGTCAATGTTCATGTGTACTTTTTCAGTGCGTTCAGGGTAGTTGATTTTTTGAAATACTTGATGACCTAAAAAATCAGGCGACCACATTGCTACCGCTAAAATAGCGAAAGGTAGTACCACGACAAAACTTTCTAATGTCGGTAAACCAAGCATCCAGCCAGTATTTTCGCCCCACCAATACATTGGATTCATGTTAGGTAGGCCCGGACCCGTTTGAAATTCAAACGGCGCGCCCATAGCAAAGGCAAGTGTTCCGCCTAGCAAGCAACTCAAAGGGACGGCTAACCAACGTTTACCCCAGTGTTCAAGTAATGCATACAATATTATCGTACAAAATATAACGATAAAGGCAATGTGTGCCATGCCTATTCCATCCGCCCAAGCGAACAGTTTATTCACTTGTGAAATGGTACCGACAAAGCCAAGGTATAGTAATAAGCCACCGCAAACGCCTTTGCTGGTCAGGTTTGCCAGCATACTTCCGCCTTTACTAATGGCTAAAATCAAACCCAAGGCACCAATGAGTAGTCCAAGCGCCATAGGATGTCCGCCTGCGGCCACCACAATAGGAATAAGTGGAATTAACGGGCCATGAGTACCTGCTAGGTTAGCTGTGGGTAATAAAAATCCTGAAAAAAGAATGATAAAGATTGAAACAATAAGTAATTCATAGCGGACGTTTTCTAATATAAAGCCTTGATCAAGCCCTAGGGAGCCGGCAAAGGTTGCTGCTATTGCGCCCACCATAACCACTTTACCAATAGTCGCTGCCATGGCTGGGATAGTATCTTCTATCTCAAAGCGGTAATCTCGAAAAGGTAAATTTGGTCGCCAGCGTTTGGGCGCCATTATTTGCAATTCGTGTTCTAAATACTCGTCTCGGCTATTAAATTCTGAAGTCGGCTTATGTTTTTGCTGGTAACTAAATTCATCCCCATTTAGCCCATTCTCATTTTGTTGAGAATCACCTTTTTGCTCATGTGAGGCTTTTGACGTATTGCCCATTATCATTCCTTTTGCTCACTTACTAAAAAAGCGTTATATCATTTAAGTTGACCATATTTTATCTCAACGCAGCATACGTAGCTAACAGCAAAGGCCACGTATGACTAAGCAATTAGTCTCGAATATTGCACATTAATGTTCAAAAAGTGAGCTTTTGCTCTATTACTTCATTAGATGTTGCTTCATAGTGAAAAGGATAAATAGAAAATGATTAGGGAATAGGGCGGTGATAATGTTGCTTTGTAAATCTAAATAGTCATTCTAATCAGAATCTATCAGAACTAAATAGATTCGAACATTCTTAATATAAAACCGAACATAAAATAATTATTAGTCAAGGTGAAATTAATTAACGTACTGATAATAAAGTATAAAAATAAATTTATATGATTGGCATAGAACTTCCAATGAAATAGTAACGACTTAAATTATTTCTATTGAACATAAGTTCAATTTCGCCATTTTATGCAAGGAATTTATATGAAACACACGTTAGTCATTACCATACTCATCATTATGTTCAGTAATGGGGCAACAGCTGAAGAAGATAAGCGCTCCATTAATGAATCGACAACAAACATGATTGCCGCACTTCAGCAAAAGCAATGGATTCATGGTTCACAAGATTGTAAAAACAACCAAGACCCCGCAATAGAAGTCTTTCAATACGATGAATCAAGTTATGTACTACGTCAAAATAAGTGTCTGAGTTATGAAGCACCTTTTATTTATGTCTTAATTGGAAAGGAGAAGATACTTGTTGTTGATACTGGGGCAACCGAAAGCGCTGAAGAATTTCCACTGTATCAAACAGTACAATCTCTGAATCAAAAGCATTCCGACAACGGAAAAACCAAAGAGCGTGAGATAGTAGTTATTCACTCACATAGTCACAGTGATCATTATAGTGCTGATTCTCAATTTGTCGGTCAAGCCAATGTTACCGTAGTTGCAGCAAATAACACTGGAGTAAACGAGTTTTTTGATTTTGAAAAATGGCCTGATCAGCAAACTAATATTGAGCTTGGTGGACGCAGTATAACTATTATTCCAACCCCTGGTCACCAAGAAGAAGCTATTTCAGTGTATGACCCACAAACTAAGTGGCTGCTAACTGGAGATACATTCTATCCGGGTTATATCTATGTTAAAACGTGGCAAGACTACAAAAATAGTATCGCCCGTTTAGTTGAATTTACTAATAATCATAGCGTAAGCGCAATATTAGGATCGCATATTGAAATGACTAATAAGGCGGGTGAATATTATGAGGTTGGTACGTTATACCAACCCAATGAGTCTTCTTTGTTGTTAACGCCAAGTGATTTAACTACTTTGAATGAAAAGCTACAGCAAGTAGATGAGCCAGAAAAAATAGCAATGGATAGTCTGATTGTTGAACCCTTGGGCGCTTTGCCAAAGCTGATCAGTAGTATTGCCAAATGGTTTATTGGATAATAGGTTTAGTTTGCTGAAGGCGTTTTTAGGCAAAAAAATTACTACTAACTTACAATAACTAAAACACTCAATGTTATTGTGAGTTAGCAGGTAATGAGGTCCTAAGTTGACCGCTGGATTTTTCTGTAAACTACATCATTTCACATTTATTTCACTTACTTGTCGTTAAGCTAGCTCTATTGAAATTAAAGGAGCAAAACACATGCTTAAGAAAATAGCCATTACCTCAGTTACCTTAATTGTCCTGATAGCAGGTTCATTATTTGGTGCTAAAGCTTGGGTTAAAAGTTTATTACCCGAAAAAGCCCACTTTGTTGCGATAAAACAAACACAAGTAAGTGACTTACCCTACGTTACCCACGATATTCCAGCATACAGAGGTAAAATATTAGCCGTGGTTACTAGCGTTGATAAAATGGGGGAAGATCAAGATACCGGCTATGAACATACTGAACTAGCCCGTGCTTACTGGGTGTTTACTGCTAATGGTTTCAGTGTTGATATTGCTAGCCCAAAGGGAGGTAAACCGCCGGTAGTAATTGATGGAGAGGACATGGGCGCCTATGATTATGCTTTTTTAAATGACGATACTATTCAACAAAAAGTGGCAAACTCTATTGCACTGGCAGAGGTAAACCCGAACGATTATGAGGCGGTATATTTTGTTGGCGGAAAAGGCACTATGTTTGATTTTCCTGATAACCCTTATGTGCAAAATATTGCCAAAACACTGTATCAAAACAACAAAGTAGTCAGTGCTGTCTGTCATGGCCCTTCAGCTCTGGTAAACGTTGTATTAGACAATGGTGAAATGCTGCTTTCAAATAAGAAAGTCAGTGGCTTTACCAACAATGAAGAACTTTTTTTAATTCCAGACGCGAAACAAATTTTTCCTTTTTTACTTGAAGATAAATTGATTGAACAAGGCGCTCAATTTCAATCGGGTACAACCTATTTAGAGAAAGTCACACAAGATGGAAAATTAATCACGGGTCAAAACCCTTGGTCTGTCTGGACGCTTGCCGAAAAAGTAGTGGCTGAACTAGGTTACCAACCTAAAACCAGAGAGCGTACTCCTGAAGAACATGCTATCGAACTTTTGATGACATATGATTCACACGGTTTTGATGCGGCTAAAGAAGAACTAAAACAAAAGCCACAAGCTTATCAACGTATTCTTATTGTGATGCACAGCATTTTAGCCTTTATGCAGTTCGAAATTAGTAAAGGTATTGACCTGCTAAGTCTGGCAAATCAACTAAAACAGTTGCGTTAACGTTTATATAAATTTTCTTGCAGTCTAATAATCCTCTTCGGCTTATTAGGCTGCTTGCTGTAAATCACTGAGTCAGCTCAGCTAGCATAATGTTATTCAATTGCATGTACCTCAACACTTACTGGACAACGGTCGTCTGGATAACCACGATTTAAATTCTATACAGTGCAACTTTTTAATAATGATCTTCTGAAAAATTTCGCTTAACTCCCTCTGTTACTATTATGTAATCAATTTGTTACAAGATTGTTTTAGATATAATCGAAAAACTAATGAAAAACTTGTCATATTTGCATAAGATATAGCGATAAATAATATAGGGATCTACTATGAAAAAGAAATATTTGGCAGTCGTCATAGCCGCAAGTTTAGCGTTATCCGCCTGTATGGCAACCAGTTCTGACTCTGATACTGGTAAGAGTGCGTCAGTACAAGCAACTGAAAATAGTGCCAATAAAGTCTTTAGCCAAAAGTACTTATTTAAAGAATTATCTAATGGTTTACGTGTACTGGTGGTAAAAACAGATTATCCAGATCTTGTTTCAGTGCAAATCCCGGTATCGGTAGGCTCTCGTGATGAAGACGAAGCAGGTAAAACCGGCTTTGCGCATTTCTTTGAACACATGATGTTTAAGGGATCTGATAAATTTCCGCAAGATGTTTACTCTGATTTATTTAAAAATGCCGGTGTTGATAACGGCGCGTACACGACCAACGATTACACCAACTATCATTTAGACTTTTCTAAAGATCACTTGGATAAAGTATTAGAGATCCAAGCGGATCACTTTAAAAACCTTACTTACACTGATGCTCAATTTAAAACGGAAGCATTAACGGTAAAAGGAGAATACTTAAAAAACAACGCGAGTCCAACGCGTAAGTTATTAGCGGCAGTACGTAAAGAAGCATTCGATACCCATACCTATAAACATACCACAATGGGCTTTTTTGAAGATGTTGAAGCAATGCCTAATCAAATTGCTTACGGTGAAAAATTCTTTAATCAGTTTTATAAACCAGAATATGTTTCTTTAGTGATTGTGGGTGATGTTGATCCACAAGCCACCATGGCGATGGTAGAAAAGCATTGGGGCAATTGGAAAAAAGGTGATTTTGTTAATGATATCGCTCAAGAGCCAAAGCAAGAAGCAGCCAAATATGTTCATGAAAAATTTGATGGCTTACCGGGGCATTGGTTATTAGTTTCTTATAAAGGCGCTGATTGGCAACCGAAGAAAAAGGATCGTGCCGCTTTAGATTTGATTTCTGAATTGTACTTTTCAAATAACTCAGCCTTATATCAAGAGTTAGTGGTAGATAAGCAGTTGGCAAGCCAAATGTTTAACTACAACCCAGAAACAAAAGATGCGGGTTTACGTCACGTATTTATTAAAGTGAATGATGAAAAAGATTTAGCCACTGTACGTGATGCGGTAAATCGCACTTATGCGCAAGTGCGTACTGAACTCGTTTCAACAGAAAAGCTTGATAACTTAAAATCTAATCTAAAATATAGCTTTGTGAATAGCTTAGATTCTTCAGAGTCTATTGCGGCAACACTTGCCAGTTATATGCACTTTGATCGCGATCCTGAAACGATTAACCATCTTTATAATAGTTTTGACAATATTTCGGCCGATGACATCAAACGTATCGCCAATCAATATTTTATTGATGAAAACCGTACCACGGTGACGTTATCAGCATTAGATAAAGTGGCTGGCTTTGACCAAGAAGTTGACTTAAATGGCGCGGTAGCAGCGATTGAATTGAAAAACTCTCAACCTAGCACTCCACAGTTTTCAGTATTGGATAATACCAATGACTCGCCGTTGATTGATGTTAACTTCCTGTTTTATACGGGTGCAGCAGCAGACCCTGTAGGTAAAAAGGGCGTGGCAGCATTGACCGCGCGCATGTTAACCCAAGGTGGTTCACAAACGCGTAGCTATCAAGACATTAAGAAAGGTTTATATCCGATTGCCGGAAGCTTTTCGTCTCAGTTAGATAAAGAAATGATGTCATTTACTGGTCGTGTTCACAAAGACAATGCGACACAGTGGTATCAATTGATCAGTGATCAATTATTGAATCCGGGCTGGCGTGAAGATGACTTTAAGCGTCTGAAAAAAGAGTTAATCGATGGTATTAAGTCTGGCCTTAAATCTTCTAATGATGAAGAGTTAGGTAAAGAAGTGCTTTATAGCGAACTTTATCAGGGCCATGTTTATGAAAACTTTAACAGTGGTGATTTATCTGACTTAGCCGCAATCACCCTTGAAGATGTTAAAGCGTTCTATAGCGCACAACTAACACAAGCTAAATTACACTTGGGTATCACTGGCGCTATGCCTAGTGATTTAAAAGCACAGTTAATGACTGACTTAACGGCATTGCCTGTTGGGGATGAAAAGCGTTTAACTATTGCTAAGGCGCCTGTGCTAAAAGGTCATCATGCAACAATTGTTGAAAAGAATGCGCAATCAACTGCCGTTTCTTTTGGTTTCCCAATCGATACTATTCGCAGTGACAAAGACTGGGCAGCGCTTTGGTTAGTTCGCTCGTACTTTGGTGAGCATCGTAGTTCTAACAGCTACTTGTATCAGCAAATTCGTCAAGCGCGCGGTATGAACTATGGTGATTATTCTTATATTGAATATTTCCCACGTGGTATGTACCAAACTAAGCCGGATTCAAACTTAGGCCGTTCAAGCCAAATTTTCCAAGTTTGGTTACGTCCTTTACGTTCAAATAATGACGCGCATTTTGCTACACGTGCCGCTTTATTTGAATTGGACAACTTGATTGAAAATGGCATGAGTGAAAAAGACTTTCAAGCAACACGTAATTACTTAACTAACTATGCTCCGCAATTAGTTGCTAGCCAAGATCAGCAATTAGGTTATGCCTTGGATAGTGAGTTTTATCAAACAGAAGAGTTTGTTAAGTACGTACGTGGCGAGTTTGCAAAACTAACGTTAGACGATGTGAACCGTGTTATTAAAGAAAACTTACAAACAGATGATATTCACTATGTTTTCATTTCGAACGATGGTAAAGATATGCAGCAACGTTTGTTGTCTGAACAAGTATCACCGTTGAAATATAACAGTGAAAAACCTGCAGAGCTTTTAGCTACCGATAAAGTTATTGAAAGCTACAAGTTAACGCTGCCGGCGAAAAATGTCGAAGTGATTGCGGTAGATAAGGTGTTTAAGTAAGTCTTAAGCATAATATTAATCGGATTAATAAAACACCACGCTTGACGTGGTGTTTTTATTTTTACTATTAAATAAAGTACGTCACCACGACTTCTGTAACTCGCTAAGCCGGCTTAGATAAATTAATCGACTGTAAATACAATGGGGGCATTCGTCGGTTTGTAGCGTTCGTCAGTGACGCTGGCATTGATAAACTTAATCCCTTTGCAGATGACTTCTCCATATCCTTCATGAATATGTCCGCAGATATGAACTTTGGGTTTTATTTCTTCAATCTTAGTTAATAGATTCTCACAACCAGTGTTTTCACCGCTATCAATTTTATCTAACAGGCCAAACGCAGGTCCGTGGGTAATGAGTACATCAACATCATTACTGATCAGATCCCATTTTTTTTGTATTTCTTTGCCGCGCGTTAAGTTAAAAGCCCAGTTTTGAAACCTTGGTTGCCATGGCGAGCCGTAAAACTTGTGCCCCGCTATTGTTATCGATTGATCTTCTAGATACACCGCATTGGTTAGGATGTTTAAGCTGGCTTCTTTTTGACGCTCAAAACACCAGTCGTGATTACCCGCGATAATGATTTTGTGTTGATGAGGTTGCTCACCTAACCACTCATTGAAATTCTTAAGTTCTGATAACTTTCCGTGCCTAGTAATATCTCCAGCATGAATGAGAACATCACCATCCGGGATTTCTAGATTGCTGTACATACCGTGAGTGTCCGAAATAGCGACACACTGTAGCTTTGTATTCATTGTTGTGAACCTTACACTTTGTACTTACTTAATAAGCACTTAATCGAAACAATTATCTGAAACAAGACAGGGCTAAGGTTAAAGCGCGCTGAAAGGTTTCGTATTTGTACCACTATTTAAACGAGTACATGGGCTGACTACATTTATAATATAAACAGACCCTTTTTGACAACATTAATGGTTATTTCAGATTATTTCAGGCTCTTTAAGGTTTTAGCAGGGGGCGTGTAACTTCGCTTTGACTGTTACTGTTGTCATCACCATGTTATGCAAAGCGTCAAATGTGGGTTCTAAATAAAGTTGGAAACCGTTAAATAAAATCGGAAACTTGAATTATTACGTTTAAGAGCCGCAAATACCTTTCAAAAAATTTAATTAAACTTTGAAATAGCTAACTTCTAAAATATAACTCTAAGGGCAGTAGCCACAAACCTGACCTAATTCACTGGTCAAAATAACCCTGTTTTATGTTCACTTTGATACGAAAGAAGACCTTAACCTTGGCTTATCTAGCGACATTTTAACCGATGAAAGTCAGCCCCGCGTTAGATAATAGAAATGTTCTAAATCTCATCAGGAATCTATAAAGTCAAAAATTCTAATTTGATTAGAAAATACCAAAGCGGACATTAGATTAATATGATTTTAGGTATTAAATTCTATCGCGCTTCGGGGCACATAGCTAGATGGATTTTTTATTCCAACATAAGTCTAACTTTTTGTTTAGGTTAAAGAACTCCACAATAACTGTCTATTTGGCTGGCCTAAGTACTTAAACAGGCACAATTAGGAAATAAAAAATACGTCAGTTATGGGGGGGGGCAAAAAGCTTTAGATATATATTTTTAAGTAATAGTATATAGGTTTATATTCGGTATTATTGTTTAATAATAAAGTGGTATTTAATGCGATGGTTTTTGAAATAAAGGCTTATTTAAATAAGAGTTTTTTTATGAAGGCTGAAGATTCCTTCTGTGGTGGCGGTGACATGAGCTATGGAATGCAAGAAGCTGGGATTGATGATTGATGTATAAAAATGGTTTGCCATTGCTCTTGGCTACGTATCATTCTCATAAGTATCTCCAAATTGTTTTGAAGTAACTTACTTAAACTCAGTATTATTTGTTAGATGCATTCACCCAGACGCTCACTGTTAAATGACAAGACCCATCAATTAAATTTTATAAAATTTAATTATTTTTACCTTTACCTGCAACTTTTTTTCACTCTGGGCGTATTACTTCACGAAACTTAGTTATTTAAATACATCATGAATTTAATGGAATGCATCGTGCAAAATAAAATGAAAAAATCGAATATCGGTATAATTTTACTCTCTAGTTTGAGTATGGCTGTGTTACCAGCAAATGCTAGCTTGATTAGTTCTTGGAATCTTAATGGAGACTATTCTGATAGCACAGGGAATGGGCATGCAGGGGCTGGGTTTGGTAGCAATTTTTTAGTAGACTCCCCAAGTAATAGCAACCTTCAAAGCGCTAATTTTAACAACAGCAGTTATGTCGCGCTTAATCAATCTTTTAGCGGCGTAGGTAGTTTGTCCGAGTTTAGTGCCTCTGCTTGGTTTAAAACAACGGCAACAGGTAACAATTGGTCGTTACTTGATTTTGACCGTTCAGACTTTTTTAATATGGTCGTCACTGGTAGAGGGGGAATTGCATTTTCAACTAGTACAGGCATAATTCATGATATGTTTAGTTTGAAGACTGGCCTTAATGATGGGAATTGGCATCATGTAGCTGTTACATATGGTGCTGCAACGGGTAAAACTATATATATTGATGGAGCTGCTGATTCCTCAACTAGTTATAATGGTGCATTAGGAACCTTTAGAACAAGGTTTGGTTTTATTGGTGACGGGTCGGAAGCTAGCTCTTTTAACGGTAAGCGAAACGGGCTTTATTATGACGGTTTGATTTCTGAGGTTAAGCTTTGGGATGAAAGCATTAGCGAACAAGCTGTTAGCGCTCAAGCTGTTAGGGCTAAAGTACCAGAACCATCAACACTTGCTATTTTTGCATTAGGAATGATTGGTTTAGCATCACGTCGATTGAAGAAACAATCTTAATTTAATTTATTTGTAGTAAATTCTCGAAAACATCAATTATTATGATTGATGTTTTTTTGTTTCTGGTGATTGGTAAGCTACGACAATAACACCAGTAAACCACTACAATTGGATTAAGTATCCTTTGCTATACCATACGAGTATATTTTTCTGACGGTTATCACAAAATAATTGCCATTACTTGAAGTTAATCTTCTTTTACCCATAAATTATTTCTTATTAAACTCTAATTTGTCTCAAGGACTACAAATGTAATTTAAGGCCTCTATGGCCGCTGTGTTGTGGCAAAATAGACTACTTATTAAGATAACCCATTCCTAAAAAATTAGGCTGTGTGTCAGCTACAGCCCTTAGACTTTTATTTTAAAAAATTAATAGTTTTAAAATTTCGCTATATATTTTGAAAGGTCTTTCCCATTCCCACAGAAGACATTAGCCTAACTTTATCTCGGAGAGAACACTCTTAAGTATTTAAGTGTGAATAATATTAATCACAAGCTACAACGTAAATTATGATAATAGAAGGTACTTTTTGGGTGTTTTCCTGTTATATATTAGAAATTAACCCACTCAACCCCTTTAATATAATGGCTTCCAAGGAATATTTCAGGCAATAAAAAAGATGCCGAGGATCCTTAATTCATTATACGGTTGAAGCATATGGAAATAAAAAGCACAACTTTAGCGCTCAAGACATTTTAAATAATCGTGAAAATGTAACTACTGGATGGATATACTTGTTCGATAAAATAGACCAGACAGTTATAAACCAAAGAATGCAATTTAGATCCAATTTAGCGAGAAATTTTCCTGAGTCAGATCTATCTACTGACACAATAAGAAGCCTCACATGGAAGAGAGAGCAAATTAGAGCAAAAATCCAAAACGGAACCTGAAAATTGAGCAGTAATCGAGATTCGAGTGACGATTTTGAAAATTTATTGGCTAAAGTACAATCCATTATCGAACGTAATGACTAATTTATTAGGCATTAAGTTATATTTATTCATAAACGTTCTAAAACTTTCTTGTGAGTTGGTTTGGCCAAAATGGTCAACCTGTAATCTATTGGTAAATGAACATCATATTGTTTTATATGAAAAATGCGAAAGCTTAGGCAAAGCATTGAAATATTTTATCTTTACCCGCAACTTTTTTTCACTCTTGGCGTATTACTTCATGAAACTTAGTATTTAAATACTTCATGAACTTAATGGAATACATCATGCAAAATAAAATGAAAAAATCGAATGTCGGTATAATTTTACTCTCTAGTCTGAGTATGGCTGTGTTATCAGCATGTGGAGGTTCTGATTCCAAAACACCAGAACCTGTTTTTATACCGCCCGTAGCTGCATTTCCAATACAAGTGGCTACCCCTACTGTTAGTGTTATTAATGATAACGGTTCGTTGATCATTGCAGAATCAGGTTTATCTCTTTATACCTTTGACAATGACTCAGTAGACACTTCAACTTGTTTAGGTACACCAGAAGATACAGATACTTGTGCAGGTAAATGGCCACCATTACTCGTAGGAGATGGCGCGGTTGCAACGGATCTTATGACTATTATTACCCGTGATACGGGGGATTCTCAATGGGCTTATAAAGGTAAACCTTTATACCAATGGTTTGAAGATACCGCTCAAGGTGATATCAACGGTGATGGTGTCGGTGGTGTATGGCATTTATCACGCCCAATGCCTTTAACAAGCGCGGCTATTAATGGCGTTGCTACTTATGTTGGTAACGAAACAATTGCTTCAGTTACTGACAGTGCAGGTGTACTTGAAGCGGTGCGTTTAAACAAAGAAGGTTTTACGCTTTACACGTTTGATAACGACCCTATAGATGATTCAGCTTGTGCCGGTGCTTGTATAAATGCATGGCCTCCATTGTTAGCGGATGAAGGTTCGATGGCTATGGCACCACTTAGCCTTATCACTGCTACGAATGGTAACGTTCAATGGGCGTATAAAGGCAAACCACTTTACTTCTTTGCGAATGATGTTGTAGCGGGTGATGTTAAAGGTGATGAAGCAGGTAATGTTTGGCATACGGCTACAAAAAAACCAGCCATTCAACGTACAACGGACAATGGTCGCTCACTTTCTGCTACGGGTAAAGTTAATGTACTAATGCCAGTTGGCGAAAGTACAACTGACTTTAGCGTAACTGAAATGGATAAAGATGGATTTAGCTTGTATGTTTTCGACAATGATGGCGCGGAAACGTCTAACTGTGAAGATAATTGTTTAGTTAGCTGGCCTGCATTTGTGCCTAATGATGATGAAGTTGCCATTGGTGATTACACAATTTTTGAGCGTACGGATGGCACTAAGCAATGGGCATATTCTGGTCAGCCATTATACTTTTTCAAAAATGATGAAGCACGTGGTGACATAAATGGCGATGGTGCTGGCGGGGTATGGCATTTAATTGAACCAAAAATCATCACTTCTTTACAAGAAGAAAGTAATACTTTGGGGGCAACAGTTACAACAACAGGTTCTGTTTATATTACAGCTCGTGACCCTATTACAGACGAGTTTGTTAAAGAATTAGCTGACATGTCAGGTTTTGCTTTATATACCTTTGATAATGATACCGCAGGCACAAGTAACTGTGAAGCAGGTTGTTTGGATGCATGGCCGGCATTGTTAGCAAGTGATGCAGATGAAGCAACAGCTCCATTTTCAATAATCACACGTAGTAATGATATGAAGCAATGGGCAATTAATGGCCAACCACTTTACTTTTTTGCTTCAGATGAAACAGCAGAAGATACTAAGGGTGAAAATGTAGGTTCTATATGGCACATCGCTCGTCCAGCACCGGTTAAAGTTGATGATGATGCAACGCATGGTTTACGGTTAGTTGCTCATGGTGATGTATTAGATAGCCAAGGTAAAACTGGCGGAGAACTACAGGGCATAACGCTTTATACCTTCGACAATGATACGGCCAACTCTGGTGAAAGTACTTGTTTTGATAGCTGCGCAAGTACTTGGCCACCGCTTTATGCTACATCCGCTGATCAAGCATTTGGTGATTACTCAATTATTGAACGAGATGAAAATAATACCACTACCTTCCAGTGGGCTTATAAAGGGTTACCACTGTATTTCCTTGCTAGCGATAGCGCGAATGGTATTGGTGCAATCGGTGGTCTTTACGGCGGCTGGCCACTAGCCCGTCCTTAATTGATAGCCAATTAAAGAAAACATGCTGAGTAGTTTCTTAGCATGTTTTATTTTTATTCAAAGAGATAAAAATTTAAAAGAGAATGAACATGAAAAAAATTGTCATTATAAGCTTAATTGTACTGTTATCAGGGTGTGAGTCGGGTAGTGGAGAAGATTTAAACGAACAAGGCCGGCCACTTGAAGAAGTTATTGTGGTTATTGATGAAGAAGATGATACAGCTGATGAGGGTATACAACCAACACTAATATCACTTCAAGAGCATGTATTTACGCCAATTTGTTCAACTTGTCATGGCGGCGCAAATCCAGCAGCAGGACAAAATCTATCAAGTATTGAAAACACAATTGCTAACTTAATTAATGTGGATTCATCTAACGCAGAATTTAAGCGCGTATTACCAGGGGATGCATTAAATAGTTATTTATATTTAAAAATCACAGGGAATAGCCTAGCAGGTAGTCGAATGCCACTAGGGGGATCCGCTTTACCTGAAGACGCGATTAATGCCATAAAGTTATGGATAGATCAAGGCGCTTTAATACCGCAAAGCAGTAATGTTTCGGCAAAAATTAGTAATGTCAGTAAACAAGGAGGAAGTAATCCAATGAACGTACTTCAATATGAGAATAATGACGAATTAAGCGTTGATCACCTTATTGGTACTCTGTGGCAACAAGAAGGTGGTTTAGTTGTTGTTTTTTGGTTTAATAAATCAATGGACTTTACTGGTTTAACGGTGGAACAACTTTTGGTTAAGGCAATTAGTCGGAATGTATCACAAACAGGTAATGGCGGGGTTTCATATATAGAAAGTGACTGGTTATTACCATCAGAAAACATGGAGTTAAAAATAATTAACGATCATTCTTTACAATTAAATTTAACACAATTAAGTTCAGATATTACACGGTTAACGATTGAATTAAATAACCCTACCATCTCAACACTCGCAACGCGTTTAGGACAACAACTTGATGGCGATGAAAATGGAACTGAAGGCGGAGTATTTACTTATGAACTTTCTTTATAAAACAAACAGTATGAATACTGAAATTGAACCTGTTAGCACAAAATTTCTAACATGGTTATTAAGCGGACTTTTATTTATATCCCTTTTAATCAGTTTTAGTAGTAAAGCTGAGCCGTATTTAGCGATTAAAAATAATCTTAAATGTGCTGCTTGTCATGTAAACCCTAATGGTGGTGGGTTGCGTAATGATTTTGGTCGAATATATGGGCAAAACTTACTACCAGCAAAGGCGAGCAGTTATGACAGTGCAAAGCTTGCGAGGTTAACTCAATATATAACAGTGGGTGCTGATTCAAGATTTAATGGCACCTATCAAAAGACAGAACAAAAAACTGATAACACGAGTCAAGGGTTTGAAGTCTCTAGTACTCAGTTGTATATCAATATAGAAATACCTGATTCGGGCTTATCCTTGTATATTGATCAGCAAGTTGCACCAGGCAGTGCGATTAACCGTGAAGCATTGGTTATGTATAAATTTGAACAAAATGATCTTTTTAACGAGAGTTACCTTAAAGCAGGAAAGCTATTTCTCCCCTACGGATTACGCATAGAAGACGACTCTGCTTTTATCCGCCAAGCTACAGGGATGAATTTTGACAATAGCGATAATGGTGTGGAATATGGTATTAACCATAATGATGTATCAGCAAATTTCTATGTGGCTAATGGCACAAGCCAGGCCAGTAATAATGACGACAGTTTACTCTATGGTATGAGAGTTGAGCATTTGTTTACGAATTTCAGATTAGGATTGAGCGCTGTTCTCAATGATGGCGAACAGCAAGTACAAATGTTGAATTTATATGGCGGTACACAATGGCGAGATTTAACGTTTCTAGCCGAAATTGATTATTTGATATTAGAAGAAGGGAATAGCTTTACTCAGCAAGATATTAAACAATTGGTAACTTTAGCGGAAGTTAACTATCAGTGGCAACAAGGTTGGAATTTTAAATTAACGGCAGAATATTTTGATCCAGACCAAGACGTTAATGAGGATGAGCAAACAAGATATTCATTTATCACTGAATATACGCCTTTATCGAATGTTCAATTACGTTTAGGTTTAAGACTGAAACAAGATATACCGCAAAAACCACAACAAAATAGCGATATGGTCTTTATCCAAAGCCACTTCTATTTTTAATAATTAATCCTGTATTTATCAAGACGAGAGAGAGGTTGTCATAAACTATCTCTCGTCTTGATTGTTAATAGATTCAATTGCTAAAGTAATGGTAGTTAATATGTACAATAGTTTAAAGAAGCAAAAATGCCTATAGACCTTTCAAGCATTGAACAACTCTCCGATAACTCTCCGATAACTCGGAAGATGAACTAATTGAACTAATTGAACTAATTGCACAATGCAAATTGGGTGACACGCGTGGAGTTTCAAGGCCAACTTGGCCGTCTTCGGTCCGAATAGTCTTTGATGAGTAACCGTTAGGGTTATTTTTGGTATTGGATTATTCATGAAGCGCATGATTAAGGTGTTCTTCAAGCTCAGCGTTTAAAGCTGCCTCTACGGTTATCTTGGTTAATATTTTACGAAAGCCTGTTAAGTCTTGCTCTGATAGCTACTTGCTTTACAAATGCTTCTAGTTCTTTCTTCTTCATAGTCTGTCTAGACTTAACCCTATATGGGTATTAATAATAGGTCTTCACACAGACTTTGTTACAGGGTCATCCTCCACTTTACATTCTTAAAATTTGAAACCTTACGAAATAAAAAAGTCGCCTTCTTCAATTGAAGAAACGATATTGTGGACAACACTTTTGGGCTAGAGGTTATTTCTGTGTAACAGCAGGAGAATTAAATAAAGAGAAGGTCAAAGAATATTTAGAACATCACTTTAAGCGCAAACCGAATGACAACTTTGAGGTGGAGTAATCGGCTTTAGCGGAAATGCAGTCCGCAGGTTTTTAACCCACCGTATTTAGACTGTGGTTGTTTAGTTATAATGAACTTGACGTGAATATTTTATCTCTACCTGCAACTCTTGCTGTATTCATGACGTATAACTTTATGAGCTGTTAATTAAATGGAATTTACTTAATACAGAATAAGTTTAATTATATTGGCATCAGGGGCAACGTGGGCGGTAGATGAGAGTTACTGACCAGAGCACACCAATTCAAACCGTCATTGTAGTAGATTACCGTGTTATTGATGATGCTACCGACGATGGTATACAGAAAACACCCCTCTTTTTCAACGTGTAATGGCGTTGAAAGTCCTGCGGTAGGGCAAAATTTATCAAGTATTGAAATACCATAGTTAACTTAATTATCGTTGATTCCTCAAATGCAGAATTTAAGAGAGTATTACCTGGAGATGCATTAAACAATTGAACAGTTATTTATATGTAAGTTTAGCCGGTAGTCCAATGCCACTCCGGAAACCAGCCTACCTGAGAAATACCAAAAAACTCTGAATAGGTCAAAGGGTTTTGGTTGCAGAAAGTAGTAATGTGTCACCAAAAATTAGTCAAGTGAGTCCACTAGAAGGAAGTAATCTAATGAACGTATCTAAAGGTGAAAACGAAGTAGAATCAATCGTTGATTATAAGTGGCGACAAGATAGGTGTTTAGTCATTGTGTTTTGGTTTAATAAGTCAATGAACTTTGAGAACTTAACGTATGTTCAACCGATAGTCGAGGCAAAAAATTTTAAGGGATCAATAGCAGCCATTAAAATGTTTTTAACTACTGGTAGTTACTGTGTTTCAGACAATGAGAATGGTGTGTTTTTACCATCAGAAAATATGGAGTTAAACATAATTAACGATCGTACGTTACAGCTCAATTTAACGCTGTTAAGTTCAGATGTTACCCACATAAATATTCAGTTTAAAAAACATACAGTCTATACACTTGCTAGCCCTTTAGGAGAGCAACTTGATGAAGGTGAAGAGTTCAATTACGAACTCTTTTTATAAAATAATTTGTTTGAAAGGTGAAAGGTGAAAGGTGAAAGGTGCTAAGTTAACCTAATATTTTCCATAGATGCTGTGATGCACTATTTATTGCGACCTTTAAAAAAATAGATCAACAAAAAAGTAACACTAGTCAAAGCTATGAAGTATCGAGTACTTAGTTGTGTCTCAATATAGAAATACCTGAACCATGGCAGATCCTTTTAGTTTTCTGCACAACTAATTTAGCGTCAGATAGCTAAGTGTTATCTGAATTCATAACACTTAGTGGAATTAATGCATCAACGCCTATTTTGATTGAGGGGGGGGATATAGCATTAACGCGGGTACGATCATGGCAGGACAGAGCAAAATTACACGTGCTTTTACTTGCTTGTTGTTTTTGAAATATATTTTTATATTTATTAGTGCAACTAATTTGTCATAACAATCGTATGTGTAATATAGAGTATATATTCATTGCTGAGAGCTTTAGAGATGACAACAAAAGTTTTTCATAAAAAGGAAAATAATTTATCTAACTTTACGACTATAAATGATCGGGTGGGATTAAGCCAAAAAATAAAACCTAGGAGGATAGAGTTAATAAATCATTATATTATTTAGCAAAATAATTGACACTGATTTATCAAAGAGCTTTTTGGATCAGCCTATCGAATAACCAGCTAGCATGTATGAACAAATGGATTTGTTTTTTAGGAAGTTGTAATTCACAAATTATGATCTTCCCCTAAATTTGATAAAATAAGTTTATCAAATTTTTAATAACACTTTTAATTTTCGGAATATAAACTAAATTATGGTTATAATCGTTACTAAAGTACTAAAAGTAAGAATTATTGCATTAAGATCAAAAAATCTAATGAGCAAAATAACAGCTCTATTGGAAAGTGACTGTGATTGATAATAATAATAAGCTAATAGAATTAATTGCTCGTTGTTCATTAAAAGATGATAAATCGATGAAAGAATTGTATCAGTTGACTAGTCATTATTTAAATCAAGTTGCCTATAATATATTACGTTCTCAGGAATTTAGTGATGACGTTTTACAAGATGGTTTTTTGCAAATATGGAAAAATGCATCAACATATCGACCAGATAAGAGCCGTGCACTAACCTGGATGACAAGCATTATCCGTTATCGTGCGCTGGATAAATTGGCATTAGAAAGACGGCACTACATTCAGCGTGATCCTAGTATGGATCTCGAAAATATTTCCTCATTTGCATATAATGTCTCACATGAAGACTTTGAACCTAATAGTAATTTAAGTAATTGTTTGGAAAAGCTTAATGAGGATAAGAGACGGTGTATTAAGCTTGCTTACATTTATGGTTACAGCCGTGATGAATTGGCTAGCGCGTTTAATACCAATACTAATACCGTAAAGTCATGGCTGTTACGAAGTGCAAGGTTGTTGAAAAAGTGCATGATAAATCATTCAGCTTAAATGGGTTCACCTACACTAGCCTTGCCGTATGAATTTACAACAATTTAAAAATTTAAGCATATTAAAGTGTTTATATAATCAGGCATTATCAATATGTTGATGAGCGAATAAAAATTAGCAGTTGTAAAGTCAACTATAGCTAGTTTTTTGCATATCTGAATGTGGTTTATTAGTATTAATTCATTGAATAGGTTGAGGGAGTTATGGGAAGGACAGTATCACAAAAGCATGATGATAGTGCTATCGCTTTTGAATATGTAATAGGGACACTCGAAGGTAGCGAACGTAAAGCTTTTGAGCAGCGATTACAAAATGAAGAGGGGTTATTAACACTTATTCAGCAATGGGAAGAAGACTTAAGTTCACTGCAAGACACGAGTGCAACGCGAGTACCAAATAGTAATGTCTGGAACAATATTCAAAGTCAGCTAAAGCCTGAGAAAAAAGTCACCAAAATATCATGGAGAGAAAGAGTCAAGTGGTCACTTTATGGGGCTTTGACTTGTCTCGGTATAGTTGCCATTATTCTTAAACCCTGGCGGTCACCCCTTGATGCTGGTATTCCTATTGATTATGTTGCAATCATGACAACACAACAAGATCAAATAAGCTTAACCACTATGGCGAATAGTGCCTCTAAAATATTATGGTTAAACTGGGGAGAACAAAACATCAAGCCGAATTTAGATTATCAGCTATGGGCTAAATCAAGGCGTGATGGTATCACTAGGTCCATTGGTGTCTTTGATAATGAGAAGACTGAATACTTATTGCTAAGTGAAGCAAACTGGCGTTTGATTACTGATGCGGAGTCGCTTATGTTAACATTTGAAGAACAGGGCGGTTCACCAGTTGACGAACCAAGCACTTCGATTGTTGCGCAAGGGATTTGTGTTCGAATGAAACCTTCGTAGGAGTGACTTTTGTATTATAACGCTTTTATCGATAGCTTATCTTATATAGGCCGGTCATTTAAATTGTTTTTATATTGTTTATTTGTTCAGGTTTTTATTAGTCTGGCTATGGCGACAGATCTGGCTGATAATGAAAATAGAATTCCAGTTGCGGATAAAAACTTCCAAATTTGCCTCGAAGAAATTGCAGATAAATATGGCTGGTTAACATCAGCTGAATTTAAAGAAATCACTTGCCATAATAAAAGTATTCAATCTGTATCCGGACTTTACCAATTTAGTCAGCTTGAAAAACTGTCCCTTTATAACAATAACATTAAAGAGATTGACTTATCCTTGTTACCACGTCTTCGCTATGTGAATGTCGCCGGAAATAAGCTTACATATTTACAGCTAAAAAATATTTATAACTTAACAACCTTATATGCTTTTAAAAATAAACTTATCAGCCTTGATATTGATAATGTGCCGCTGCTAAGTACAATAAAAGCCAACAATAATGAATTAATTAATCTGAGTATCAATAATGCAGGTAATCTGGTGAAACTTAATATTTTTAACAACCAATTGGAAATTATAGATATAAAAAAATTATCTTCTCTCAAATATCTCGATACAAGACAAAACCCTATGTCAGATGAATTTTACGACCATCTAGACTCCATAAATGGACTCACAGCATTGCACGATGGCAATGCGGACGATTGGAATTAATGAAAAAAATATTTAAAATCTTTACTGCGTTACTTTTTCTTACCGTTTATGTCGGCGAAACGTTTGCGGAAAATAGTGTAACAGAGACAGAATTTAGTTTTGCCACCCGTGTGCGTTACGAGTCAGTTAAACAAGCTGCTCTGAGTGCAGAGGCACTGACCGTTAAGCTCAGGCTAGATGCTTCAAAAAAACTTACCAATTCATTGTCACTTTTTCTTCAGCTCGATTATGTCCAAGCTTATTTAAATGATCAACATAGTGATGGAGTGGTTTTTATTGATAAGCCAGTGATTGCCGATCCAGCCGGAATCGACGTTAATCAGGCATTTGTTAATTATTCTTTTGATGATTATTTCTTTACTCTTGGTCGACAGTCTATTAAACATGGTAATGAGCGTTTTGTCGGGGATGTTGGATTTCGACAAAATGATCAGACTTATGACGGTCTTCGGATAACCAAATTACTGTTATCGGGAGTATCATTTGATTACGCTTATATATCCCAGGTTAATCGTATTTTTGGTCGAGACGCGGACAGTAGCTTATCAACAAGTGATATACGGTTTATCCCTTTAAAGGGCAAACGCCCTGTTGGGCAATTGGGAAAACATGATGTTAATGCTCACCTTCTTAATTTAGAGTTTAAGGAATGGCAATATGCTGATTTGAGCGCTTATGCTTATGTTGTCGATAACTATGATGCAGTGCTTTTTTCTAATCGAACTTTTGGTTTTAGCAGTAATTTTCGGCATAAAATAGGTGCAATAAAATGGATTGGTTCAATTGAATCTGCGTGGCAAAAAAAACAAAAGTCAACAACTAGAGACTGGATAAATTATTGGCAATGGGAGCTTGGTGCTAAAGTACAATCATGGCAATTAAGCATTCGTCAGGAACAGCTTGGTCAAAAGGACGATGAAGCGTTTATTACGCCTTTGGCGACGCTACATAAATTTCAAGGATGGACAGATCAATTCCTAACGACTCCAAAAGAAGGGTTAATGGATGCTTCCGTAAGATTACTTTGGAAAAAGCGTCCTTTTACTCTTGATTTACGTCTGCATCAATATGACAGCGTAAAAAATAATATTGATGTCGGCAGCGAGTTTAATGCAGACTTAATCTATCAATATAACCGGAAGCACGAACTAAAATTACGATTTGCCTATTTTGATCCTAGCAATGCTCAAACCCTGAAAACGCAGAGGATAAAGAAATTGTTCTTAATGTATAGCTATAATCTGTAAAACCTCTATTTGAACTTTTAATAGCCGTTAGAAAAACATTTTATTCTTGTATACTCACACTCTTCAGAATAGAGTTGGTTTTCGGCATATAGGTATTTTATTTTGAGCAGAAAAATAAAATACCTACCTTTCGTTTAATCACTGAATTAGAATATCCATTTTTATACTTTTATTGATTTTTACGTATTCGTACGTAATATCTAAGTTATTAAACTTAATGGCTTGGCCATATCTATACCCATGATGCATTGATTATGTTACTACTTATCCCTTGTCCGGGATAAGAAATTAGTTGATTTATATTGCGATGTCGATGAGTGAAATAATGACCATAGTGATTAGTTTTCATATGTCTCATTGCCGCGATTTTTAAAATTAATATCTTGGTTATTCCTCTCTATTTTATAAAAAAGACTTTCCCAGCCTCTTCAGTAACACACGTATTATTGAAGTCATGCCTAGTGCTATTTTGCCGATGTGTGCTTATTTCACCTTATTAAAAGGCAAGCTTACAGACACAGGATTCATTGTCTCAACGACGCTAAAGGTTTGCCATAACATCTGTGTTCCTAGACACAAAAAATTTGATTATATTGCGCAAAGAGGTAAAGGTACTATGGGATGGTTTTATGGATTTAAACTTCACATTAACGTCAATTATAAAAGTGAACTAGTTACTGCGAAGTTGACTACTGGGAAGGTCCACGTTACCCGAACTGTTGCTGAACTAGTTCGATGGTTGACAGATAAATTATACGGAGATAAAGACTACTGTTAGCAAAGCGCTAGAGGTTAAATTATTTGATAATGGCGTACAACTTATCACCAAGGCTCGTAAAAACATCAAAGCTAAAGCAATTTAATTATGGGATAGAGCAATGCTCTCAAAGCGCTTTATGATTGAAACGATTAACAACCAATTAAAGGATATTTCGTTTATTGAATACTCAAGACATCGAAGTATGAATGGCTTTATGTTTAATTTAATGGCGGAATTGGTGGCCTACCGTCCGAAAGAAAAAAAGCCAAGCGTTAACCTATCTGATCTAGAGCTAAAGGCTATGGTCGTCGCATAAGCAGATCTCAGGTTCTTTAGAACGTTGGATAAGTTGATTTTCAAAGCAAGTTTGCCAATAACTTTTATTCAATCATCATGGCGCGGAAGATTCATAAGCATAAGCATAAGCATAAGCATAAGCATAAGCATCAGGTCTTCGGTATTCATTAGCATCCTGCCCAGAATAATCTGATCTAGTATGTCTATAACTTATTTTAAGTCGCTCTTAACAATCACACCGAATTGATTCTTGTGCTACTCAAAAAAGTGTTCTTGATCATGCATTAGGAATATGACTGAAGTGTATACCTATGTACATACTAGCAGTGTTACTACAGATCGTTAGCCTATACTAATCTTTTAAATACTGAAATATTAATAATGTTTGCTTGTTTTTATTCCTTGCTAGTTTAACGAAAAGTTTGTCCTTCTAAAATAGTTGAAATTATCATGGGTTCTTTAATCTGTAACTATCTGTAATTACCTGTAACTGTCTGCAACTATTTGCAACTCCTCTTCGTATATAAAGTTAGATTTATATAAATATACTATGCGATAAAGGTGCTCTGTGATTAATTTTTACTCTTTCCGTGATCTAACCCGTCATACATTACTGTTAAGTTTTATTTTTTTGTTATTCCTTGGGGAGGCGAATGCGGGGGTTGTAGTTGGTAGCTTGACAGAGAACTTTACTTGTGATGGCCAGATATATCAAACCTTTCCGACTAACGGTGATACAAAATTATTTGAAGCCAAATTAGATGAATCTGGTTTAGTATTTACGCCAAGACTGTCTCCGAATAATGAAAGCATAGAAGTGCAAATAAAAGCTTTATTGCCAGGTGCTAATAGTGTGTCATTAACTAATTCATTAGCTTTTAATCCAATCGATAATTTTCTGTATACAGTGGTCAGGGCGAACTTAAACGATGGCAAAGGCAAACGTCTGATTATTTTTCGCATCGATCGAAATAATGTCGTTGAGCTAGCAGGCATACCTGAAAATAACGGTACTATTATTGATGAAGCGGGTGCCAATGTAAGCTCAAGTGGTTTAGTCGCAGGGGCATTTAGCCCTATAAATAATCTGTACTATCTAACAGGTGTCCGTAAACCAGTATATGTCGTTGATATAACAGATATGAGCTTTAAAAAATTTAGTGCACATAATTTTAATATAGCTGATATAGCGATTGATCCAGTCAGCCTAAGTTTGTATGCATCGAACAAGCGTAATTCAAGTAATCAATTAGTTCAAATTGAGTTTGATGATATCAATAATCCTACAACGATTGTTAGGAAAGGTAATGCTGCTCCTATTAGTTCACAAGTTAATGATGCTGTTGGCGCATCATACTTTACACCAGCAGGTACATATATAGGCTATCAGAATAAGCCAGGAAAAATCTTTAGTATCAATTTAACCACGGGACGTACGACCGTCTTAGCCAATGGTCCAAATTTGGTATTCAATGATGGTGCTTCTTGCCCTTTCGACTTTGAAGTTGATCTAGATAATTCTACACTCACGATTGTTGCCGATGATGCCATCGCCGATGGTGTCGATATTAATACGATACAAGCTACTCTTCTCGACGTTAATGGTAATGGCTCTGAACGTAAGGAGGTATCTTTTAGTGCAACTAACGGGGCAATTATCGGCAGCTGTACAACTAACTTTTTTGGTAAATGTTTGGTTAACGTTACCAATGTCAAGGCTGGCATAAGTGTAATAGGTGCCACTGTGTCTGATGGTACCCTTACCGATACAGTATCGGTTACTTTTATTCCGGGCGCAGGGGATCCGCTTAAATCGCTGATCACGGCGAACCCAACCACGTTGGTTGCTGATGGCAGCAGTACCTCGACCATCACGGTACAAGTGAAAGACAGTAATGGTAATAATGTCAACAATGGCGGGGATACCGTGAATTTAACGGCTTCGTCAGGCACCATAGCTGCTGTTACGGATAACAATGACGGCACGTATACGGCTATTTATACCAGTGCAACTACCGTTGGCACCGCCACTATTACGGGCACACTGAACAGTATTGTTATCACCGATGATGCGTCCATCATTTTGAAGAATGGGGCGCCAGATGCGGGACAATCGGTTATTAGCGCAAACCCGACCACGTTGGTTGCTGATGGCACCAGCATCTCGACCATCACGGTACAAGTGAAAGATGTTAACGGCAAGG
>NZ_PJBA01000017.1:0-2240 GCF_002836245.1 Colwellia sp. Bg11-28 | reverse complement strand
GGGTGACTGCGTACCTTTTGTATAATGGGTCAGCGACTTATATTCTGTAGCAAGGTTAACCGATTAGGGGAGCCGTAGCGAAAGCGAGTGTTAACTGCGCGTTTAGTTGCAGGGTATAGACCCGAAACCCGGCGATCTACCCATGGGCAGGTTGAAGGTTGAGTAACATCAACTGGAGGACCGAACACACGTATGTTGAAAAATGCGGTGATGACTTGTGGGTCGGAGTGAAAGGCTAATCAAGCCGGGAGATAGCTGGTTCTCCCCGAAATCTATTTAGGTAGAGCCTCGCACGAACACCATTGGGGGTAGAGCACTGTTAAGGCTAGGGGGTCATCCCGACTTACCAACCCTTTGCAAACTCCGAATACCAATGAGTGATATGCGGGAGACACACTGCGGGTGCTAACGTCCGTTGTGAAGAGGGAAACAACCCAGACCGCCAGCTAAGGTCCCAAAGTACTAGTTAAGTGGGAAACGATGTGGAAAGGCATAGACAGCTAGGAGGTTGGCTTAGAAGCAGCCATCCTTTAAAGAAAGCGTAATAGCTCACTAGTCGAGTCGGTCTGCGCGGAAGATGTAACGGGGCTAAACTAGTCACCGAAGCTGCGGATTCATAATTTATTATGAGTGGTAGGGGAGCGTTCTGTAAGCCGTTGAAGGTGAATTGAGAAGTTTGCTGGAGGTATCAGAAGTGCGAATGCTGACATGAGTAACGATAAGGGGAGTGAAAAACTCCCCCGCCGAAAGACCAAGGTTTCCTGTCCCATGTTAATCAGGGCAGGGTAAGTCGGCCCCTAAGGCGAGGCGGAAACGCGTAGTCGATGGGAAACAGATTAATATTTCTGTACTTCTATATATTGCGAAGGAGGGACGGAGTAGGCTAAACAAGCACGGCGTTGGTAGTCCGTGTGAAAGTATGTAGGTGGTTGTCTTAGGTAAATCCGGGACTTCATTAACACTGAGATACGAGACGAGACTCTACGGAGTTGAAGTTGTTGATGCCATGCTTCCAGGAAAAGCTTCTAAGCTTCAGATATATAGGAACCGTACCCCAAACCGACACAGGTGGTTAGGTAGAGAATACTAAGGCGCTTGAGAGAACTCGGGTGAAGGAACTAGGCAAAATAGTACCGTAACTTCGGGAGAAGGTACGCTGCTCAACGTTAAACCCTTGCGGTGTAAGCGAAGAGTAGTCGAAGTAACCAGGTGGCTGGAACTGTTTATTAAAAACACAGCACTGTGCAAAATCGAAAGATGACGTATACGGTGTGACGCCTGCCCGGTGCCGGAAGGTTAATTGATTCGGTTAGTCCTCGGACGAAGCTGATGATCGAAGCCCCGGTAAACGGCGGCCGTAACTATAACGGTCCTAAGGTAGCGAAATTCCTTGTCGGGTAAGTTCCGACCTGCACGAATGGCGTAATCATGGCCACACTGTCTCCACCCGAGACTCAGTGAAATTGAATTTGCGGTTAAGATGCCGTATACCCGCGGCTAGACGGAAAGACCCCGTGAACCTTTACTATAGCTTGACAGTGAACATTGCTCCTACATGTGTAGGATAGGTGGGAGGCTTTGAAACCATGTCGCTAGATGTGGTGGAGCCAATCTTGAAATACCACCCTTGTATGCGTGATGTTCTAACCTAGGGCCCTTATCGGGCTTGGGGACACTGTCTGGTGGGTAGTTTGACTGGGGCGGTCTCCTCCCAAAGAGTAACGGAGGAGCACGAAGGTTGGCTAAGTACGGTCGGACATCGTACGGTTAGTGCAATGGCATAAGCCAGCTTAACTGCGAGACAGACACGTCGAGCAGGTACGAAAGTAGGTCATAGTGATCCGGTGGTTCTGTATGGAAGGGCCATCGCTCAACGGATAAAAGGTACTCCGGGGATAACAGGCTGATACCGCCCAAGAGTTCATATCGACGGCGGTGTTTGGCACCTCGATGTCGGCTCATCACATCCTGGGGCTGAAGTCGGTCCCAAGGGTATGGCTGTTCGCCATTTAAAGTGGTACGCGAGCTGGGTTTAGAACGTCGTGAGACAGTTCGGTCCCTATCTGCCGTGGGCGTTTGAGAATTGAAGAGGGCTGCTCCTAGTACGAGAGGACCGGAGTGGACGAACCACTGGTGTTCGGGTTGTCATGCCAATGGCATTGCCCGGTAGCTACGTTCGGAACTGATAACCGCTGAAAGCATCTAAGCGGGAAGCAGGCTTTGAGATGAGTTCTCACTGG
>NZ_PJBA01000018.1:0-1436418 GCF_002836245.1 Colwellia sp. Bg11-28 | reverse complement strand
TCTAACTAAAGATAAATAACTATATTTATTTGCATGAACATCATTCATTAAGCGTTTTTTTGTTCTTACCTAGTAAAAGATAGAGAACTATGTAAAACAACATAATGTGAGTGCCCACACAAATTGCATGATAACTAATTGTTAAAGAAGAACTTCTCAAGATAAATTAAGAAGTAGATGAGAGTCGCATTCGCTCTTCACCTTAGCTACATTAAGTAGCGCTGCTCGTTGCTGTTGCCCCGAACTGGATGCGTATAATACGCTCCCAAGTTTTGATGTCAACGTTTATTTTAAATAATTTAGAAAAGATTTAAAACATCATGTTAACTTACGTTAGTTATCGTTAAAGCGAGTAGATAACGTATCAAAACAGTTCGTTGATGATTCATTTTGCGTGAACCCCTTGGAACTGGAGCGCATTGTAAAGAATTTTATAACTAGGTCAACCCTTTTTTAGTTAAAATTCCAATAAAAATGACTTCGCTTAACTTTCATACAGCCCTTGTCTTTGTTTACCTCAATACGTTCAATACTTGCTCAGATTAAATAATCTCATTTCAATTACTTAGTTTTATCTTTATAAGTTTTTTAGTTACTAAGACCTTTGAATACTGGTTTTATTAGCTAGCTATGTTATTTTTATTACTACTTGCCATTCAATTAAATTGCAGCATTGCAATAGGTGCTAAATGAGTACAACTAACATACGTCCTTATAAAGGTATTCTCCCTTCTATCGGATCAGATAATTACATTGATAAATCAGCTATTCTCGTTGGAGATATTACTTTATCTGATGATGTCAGTATTTGGCCGCTTGTTGCCGCTCGTGGTGATGTAAACACTATTACTATAGGTGCTCGAACGAATATACAAGACGGTACTGTTTTGCATGTGACGCGGAAAAGTTCTGAAAACCCGCAGGGTAATCCTTTAATTATTGGCAGTGATGTGACAGTTGGACATAAGTGTATGTTACACGGCTGTCAGCTTGGTGATCGAATACTCGTTGGTATGGGAGCGATAATTATGGACGGCGCTGTTATCGAGGATGATGTCTTTATTGGCGCTGGCAGTTTAGTGCCTCCGAATAAAACACTGCTTAGCGGTTATTTGTATGTCGGAAATCCGGTAAAACAAGCTAGACCTCTAAAAGAAAGTGAAGCAGCCTTTCTTAAGCAGTCAGCCATAAATTATGTAGAGTTAAAAAATGAGTACTTAAATAATTAACGCATTTGTATGTGAATAGTATTTCCCTCTGGCTCATTTTTTTCGAGCCAGAGTTCAACAATTTCTTCTAGATCAAATTTAGTACAGTTGTCTATCTCTTCCAATTTCTTTAGTTGCATTGAGTGAAAGTAAATACTAATAACTTGAGCTGATAACAATACAGTAAAGCACCAAGCATCTTGCTCTTTATCAAAGGCTAAATCATCATTAAACAGAATGGCTTGATTCATACAGATTTCTCTCTTTATTTTAAAGAAGCTCTTAATTTATCAATCACTGGCTGAACTTCTGGAGTTACTCCTCGCCAAACTTCAAAGCTAACGGCCGCTTGCCCTACTAACATACCTAAGCCATCAATTACTTTCATTGCCCCATGTTCTTTTGCCCATTTAAGAAACGGTGTTTCATCCTTTCCGTATACCATGTCATAACAAACTACATTCTGACTTAGTAGTGATGTTGGAATTGGCGGTAAATTTCCTGATAAGCTGGCAGATGTCGCATTTATAATGACATCGAAATGTTGTTGTTCGAGATCTTGGTAACCAGAGACACTAAGGCGAATATCAGAGAAATGCTGACATAATGTTGCAGCTTTACTTGCCGTTCTATTAGCAATGACAATAGAGCGAGGATTTTGTGCAAGTAAAGGAAGTAAAACACCTCTTGCCGCTCCGCCAGCACCCAATAGTAATACTCTACTTTCATTTAAAATGACTTTGTTAGTAATTAGATCTTGAACTAAACCTTCACCATCGGTGTTATCACCGAATATCTTGCCATTTTTAAAGGTCAGTGTATTAACTGCGCCAGCGAGTGTCGCACGTTCGGTGAGTTCATCTGCTATGGCAAGCGCCTGCTCTTTGAAAGGTGCTGTTACATTTGCGCCTTTACCGCCGTGACGGATAAAGTCTGCAACAGCATTAGAAAAATCTTTAGTATCGACCAACTGCTTTTGATAATCGATATTTTGTTGACTCTTATCTGCAAATATATGATGAATAGCTGGAGATTTAGATTGCTCAATGGGGTTTCCAAAAACGCGATATTGATCTGGGGTCTGTTGTGTCATGGTTATTGCAATAAATTAACTAATGATTACAGCCTATCTTAATCATTAGTTAATGAAAACAAAAAAGCAGTAACCCTTTAGAATAAGTTACTGCTTTTTATTTTTGTTGGTAATTAACTTAATTTAGAATGTGTAACCAAGCATTACTGAATAAACCATAGGATCAACATCAACGCTTGCACTACCTTTGCCAACTAGGCCGCCATCTACTCCTAAAGCATTGTCGATATTAAACGTAGCTTTGGTGTTAATATCAATGTAACGAGCTGAAACATTAACAGACCAATTTTTATCTAGCTCATAATCAAGACCAAGCTGAACAGAGTAACCCCATGAACCATCAAGTTCTAGATTACTAAAACCTGCCGCTTGAGGCGTTGAAGTAAAGTCTTCATCGAAAAATATCGTGTAGTTCACACCAACACCAACATAAGGTTTAAATGCAGTGCCCGTATCAAAATAATAGAGCGCGCTTAGTGTTGGCGGTAAATGGCTTACTTCTGCCAAAGTAGCACCATTTAAATCAATACCATAAATATCATTCGTTGCGCCTTTTGGATCATGTAATATCACATCATGGGTAAATGGCGTTGCCGCTAATAATTCAATTGCCCAATTACTATCAAAAAAGTAAACCAGGTTTAAACCAAACTGGGTATTATCGTCTACTGAAACTGATAACGGTGTTGCAGATCCATCTAAAAGTACCGTTGCTTCATTACTACTAGGTGAAACCATAGTAACACCACCACGAACGAGGATGTCACCAGCTTGGTTTGCAAAAGCTGTAGTTGAAAGACTTGATAGTAAAGCTATGGTTAATAAAGTTTTTTTCATGATTATATATCCTTAAAATAATTAAGGGTATGATAATCCTGTTGCCTTAATAAAATTTGATTTAGCGCAAGGTTTTGACTGCTAACTATGAAGCTAAGCAATACTTTGATCTTGATCAAATTCTTATAATAATCAAAAAGAAAATAGTATTAAATAACGTTAATTATTAATAGACTAGCGGCGCTATTCGCTCAAATTTATCCCATGTAACCATTTTCTTAGTTTCTGATGATTTTCCCCGTCAACGCATCAATAATTTTTGACGGTGAAGTTCGACCTAAAGTAACCCCTTTAAGAATGAAGTCTACTTGTTTAGATAAAACTAGGTCTAATGATTGCCATGTTTTAGCCGGTTCTTGTCCAGATAAATTAGCACTTGTCGAAACTATGGGTTTATTCGTTTGCTGACACAAGGCAACAACATCTGGCTGACTGGTGATTCTCACCGCAATGGTGTCAAAGCTACCTGATAAGAGTGATGAGATATTATTATTTTTTGGCACTAGTTGAGTAATGCCATCAGGCCACCTTGATAACAGGGTCAAGCGCTTATCTTGTGGAATTTTACTGTCATCGATATAAGGCAGTAATTGAGAATAACTACCTGCAAGTAAAATTAGTCCCTTTTCAGGAGATCTTTGTTTTAACTTTAACAATCGCTTGAGTGCTTCTTTATTGTCAGGGTCACAACCAAGGCCGAATACGGCTTCTGTTGGATAAGCAATAATTCCACCATTTTTAAAAGCTTCAACAACATTCTTTTCGCTCACAGACAACCCTTCTATTTATAATCACTTCCACCGCAATATTACCAAACACTGTTCATAAACGCCTAATGATGGATTAATTTATCGATAGAAAAGTTCTATATTCCGTATTTCGTTAAACAAGGTTATAATTGCAGCTCTATTTTTACTTTCTTCATATATGAAGAACATTCTATTTTTTTAAAGGGCATAAATTCATGACAGTCGGTATCATCATGGGATCAAAATCAGATTGGCCAACAATGCAGCATACAGCAGAAATGCTTGATTCTTTAGGTGTACAGTACGAAACCAAAGTAGTTTCTGCACACCGTACTCCTCACTTACTTGCTGAGTATGCTGAAAGTGCAAAAGATAGAGGTATTAAGGTAATTATTGCAGGCGCTGGTGGTGCAGCTCATTTACCAGGTATGGCCGCAGCTTATACTTCTTTACCTGTTTTAGGTGTGCCAGTGCAATCTAAAGCGCTTAATGGACAAGATTCTTTATTATCTATTGTGCAAATGCCAAAAGGTATTGCAGTAGGTACATTGGCCATCGGCAATGCCGGTGCTGCCAACGCAGGTTTACTTGCAGCACAAATTATTGGCACTCATAACACTGAGATCCAACAAAATATCGAAGAGTTTCGTCGAAAGCAGACAGAAACCATACTTGCTAACCCAAACCCGGCAGAATAAAAACCCTCATGAATAAAATTCTCATACTTGGCGCAGGTCAATTAGCTCGAATGATGGAGTTAGCAGGCACACCTTTAAACTTAGATATTAAAGCACTAGATGTATCAAGTAATAAGGTTGTACAACCACTTTCACCTGAAAATATTTATGGCGATTTAGAAGCAGGCATTAAAAATGCTGATGTAATTACCGCCGAATTTGAGCATATTGCCCATGACATACTTGCTGAGTGTGAGCAATCAGGGAAGTTATACCCGACAAGTAACGCTATTAAAATTGGTGGCGATAGACGGTTAGAGAAAGCATTGCTTGAATCTTGTAATGCCGCTAATGCCAAACATTACTTTGTTAACGCTAAAATAGATTTTGATAAAGCAATTGAGCACTTATCTTTACCTATTATCTTTAAGACTGCACTTGAGGGGTATGATGGAAAAGGGCAATGGCGATTAAAGTCAGCGGCTGATGCTGAAGTAATCTGGCAAGATATGGCAAACTTTCTTGCGACTTCAAAAACCACTGTTAAGCAAGGAATTGTTGCTGAACAAATGGTGCCTTTTGATCGCGAAGTATCCCTTGTTGGTGTTCGTCGCGTTAATGGAGACGTTGCCGTGTATCCTTTAACTGAAAATCATCATACTAATGGTATTTTAAGTGTCTCAGTGGCTGCTCCTGTTAATGAACAATTACAGCAACAAGCCAGTACCGTATTTAAGGCCTTATCAGATGAACTCGATTATGTTGGTGTTATGGCTATTGAGTTTTTCCAAGTTGGCGACCAACTCTTAGTCAATGAAATTGCACCAAGGGTTCATAATTCTGGACATTGGACTCAACAAGGTGCTGACACCTGTCAGTTTGAAAACCACTTAAGGGCCATCTGTGATTTGCCTTTAGGTAGTACAGCACTTGTTCGTCCAACAGCAATGGTCAACATTATTGGTGAAGATACTGTTTCTAATGAGGTGCTTGCTATACCGAGCGCAACTATTCATTGGTATAACAAAGGTAAACGTGTAGGGCGTAAAATGGGTCATATAAATGTTAGCGGTGAAAGTGAATTACAGCTTGCTCAACGTTTACAACATCTAGCTGATATCCTTTGCAAAGAAGCATTTCCTGATCTTAATGACTTCGCAAAAAACTATTTAGATAAACAAAGCTAATGAATACGTTCATTTAATTAGTTATTAAAAAAGACGCTATTTAGCGTCTTTTTTTATGAGTAGCATTGCGGATATTTATCATATTTTTTGCATATGAGAACATTTTTTATCTGCACACTGATATTTAATTCCAGCAGCCATATTTCTTTTTAGCAACAAAGGAAATTGACACTTTTCACATCGCCCTTCTACTGGCTCATGATTAACGACAAATTTACACTTTGGATAAGCATCACAGGAGTAAAATTTCTTGCCAAAGCGACTTGTTTTTTCTTGCAATGAACCACGTTTGCAACTTGGACAGACCACGTCCTGTATTATCTCCTGCGCTTCATGTTCAATATGATGGCATTGTGGAAAGTTACTACAGCCAATAAACATGCCATAACGACCTTGCTTAACCGCTAATACATGGGAGCATAATGGACACTCGCTACCCGATAGTATTTTATCTTCAACACGCTCATGCTCTACTACTGCTCGTGTATATTGACAATTAGGGTAATTAACACAACCTAAAAAAGTCCCAGACTTACCATGCTTCATGGTCAACTCTGATCCACAATCAGGACACACTTGATATTCTTTCTCTAAAGCATGTTCGTGTTGAGTAAAGAGTGGTTTTTCAGATTCAGACATTATTGAAAATTGCGTTCAAAACAAGTGTAGCGCTATTATGCCACAAAAAATTTCTGAACAATACGATCGGTGACTGCTGGCTAAATATACTAGATAGTTAGCCAGCTTTATTCACGTTATTAGTGAAGAGGGCCTTCTTGTTCTTCGAATATCAAGTCTTCTAGTTGAGAATAAGCTGACTCTTTACCTGGTACATTAAATAGCACCATCAGAATTACCCACTTTAAATCATCCATAGAGAAGTACTTGGTATCAAGTTCCATGACTCGGTCAATAACCATTTCGCGAGTAGTAAAATCAAGTACATTTACCTGCTCTAGAAACAAGATAAAACCACGGCTTGGAGTATCAAGCAACTGCATTTCTTCGCTAGTATAAATCCGTACAGACTTACTGCCTACGCGCGTAAGATATGGGTAAGCGTCAGTGTCTTGTAATGCGGTAAGTTTTTCTAGCCAATTTAATGCTTTGTATATTTCATCCTGATGAAAGCCCGCTCTTGTTAACTCATCTGTTAACAACTCATGATCCACCATGGCTTCTGATTCATTTTGGATATACGTTTCAAAAAGATACATTAAGATATCAAACATAATTAGCCCCTTATATACTTTATTGCGTTCTAATATAGCCACCAGGTACCGCAGATACCAGACCATTTAGCTCCAGTATTGTTAATCTAGTTAACACTTCCTCTACGGGAAGTTCGCTCCGTAAAACTACTTTATCTACGGGAGTAATTTCAAATCCCACACTATCCAACAACGCATCGTTACACAAGACTTTTTGATTTATTTCATCGCCTCCTTTGTGAGTACTATATGTAGCTGACTTCAAAGGCTTCAACTCACTCTTTAAGTGTAGACTAGGTTTATCTGCAAAAGCGAACTCATCTATTATATCGGCACATTGTTCAACAAGTTTAGCGCCTTGTTTAATTAACCAGTGACAGCCTTTTGCTTGTTTATTTTCAATAGAGCTAGGTATAGCAAAAACGTCTCTATTTTGCTCTAGTGCACAACGAGCTGTAATCAAAGAGCCACTTTTTAATTCAGCTTCAACGACTAAAACCCCCAAACTTAAACCACTAATAAGGCGATTTCTTTTTGGAAAATGCCCCGCTCTAGCTTGCGTACCAGGTACAAATTCACTAATGATGGCGCCGCTTGAATCTATAATTTTCTGCGCCAAAGAATGATGTCTGGCTGGGTATACCTGATCTAAACCCGTAGCAACTACCGCGATTGTGCTAGCAGGCTCACTAAGGGCACCTCTATGCGCTGCAGCATCGATACCAAGGGCTAATCCACTTGTAATAATAAAATTATGCTGCGCAAGTTGTTGGCATATTTTGAATGCGGTATCTCTACCTCCTACGCTAGCAGCTCTACTTCCAACTACGGCCATCTGCGGCGCATTAAGTAATAATGGATTGCCCTGCATAAATATCACTAAGGGTGGATCATAGATTTGTTTGAGCAATTGAGGGTAATAAGTATCGTCATAGCAAATGATGGCACTATTACATGCAGCACTTGCATGAATAATATGGGTTATTTTTAGCCAGTCAGGCTGATGAAAAGCGTGAAGTTGTTTCACACTTAAGTTATTTGCTGAGCTAAGTACTGTGGATTTATTGTCTAACGAAAACAACGCTGTTAAACCAAAGGTCTCAACAAGTGCTATTTTTTTGTGAATGGCTAACCGAGGAACAAGCTTTAAAGCTAACCAGTATTCAATATTACTTTTACTGTTATTAATCATTACTTGTCTTCTCCTTAAGAACAAGTCATACCTTTTATTTTCCCTCTCAATAAGGAGGGAAAATAAAACTTTAACAGTTGGTTATCATGGTGCGGTAATCAAATCATTTATTCTCGCTGGCTTCTCAGTATGTAGAATAAGTGCCATACTCGCTTTTTGGTAAACTTTGAAAACCATTAACTCACCTAACTGCTCTTCTGGCATATTATAATCACTACCCGTAATTTTATTCCAACGTGAAGACTCTACACTATAAGCAGGACCACTCCCGGTATCTACCACGGCAGGACTTGTGCGTTTTATCGCCATAACATCACCAACGGTCACGTCATGTTCTATGCCACGGTTAATCATAACAACTTCAAGCTTAGCAAACTCACGACCATTACTAGTAGCTTTAACAATAGCGCCACGAAGTGACTTATCAGCTGCTTTCATAGAAAAAATAGCGGGCAATAATTGTCCTTCATTAACAGGTACTACATAGTTTCCTGCATGGATTTCTCTTTTTACCGAGCCAACATTCATAGTAGAAGGCACATTATTTTCTATATCGCCACGTTTTATTACTTGCCCAGTTCCTACCAAATTGACATAAAAACCTAACGAATCATCTGTTTCAGGATCAAAAATCTCTTCTCCTTTATCATAGATTGCATAACTTTGTGCGACCTCGAGATCCTTATTCACGTAAACTTTAAAGTCTTTCGTTGTCATTCTGTAGCCTTCATCACTACCTATAATGTGTGGTAGCTGTTCTAGCTCATCTTCGGTAAATAGATGGTCATATCTAACAAAAGGAGCAATAACTTCTAGCGGTAACAAAGTAATTGCAGAGTCTTTTTTATTCTCTTGACGTATTTTTGGCGACCATTTATAGCTTGGTTTTACCGGTTCTACCACCAGCATAGGCTCACCATTTTCATCAAAAACAAGTTTTAAAACATCACCGGGATAAATTAAATGCGGATTATTGATTTCTGGATTTAAACGCCAAAGCTTCGGCCATAACCAAGGTTGCTCAAGAAACAGTGCTGAAATATCCCATAAGGTATCACCTTTCACTACTACATGTGTCTTAGGTGCGTCATCATTAAGTGTTATCTGATCGGCAAGGGCTACCAATGAACACGATAGTAAAGATAGTGATAGTATTATTTCTTTAAGCATGGAGCTCGTTCCTTTTAGTGCACACTGCTGTAACGCACTATAATTATTAGTTATATCAAGTGACTTAAAAATGCAGGTTTCAGTTACAGTTACTTGAGTATATAATTAAAACATAACATTCTAGATTAATTATCGCTAATTCTTTTAATAAAATATGACTATTTTAACTGTTTTACGTTTTCCTGATCCGCGTTTGAGAACAAAAGCGCAGCCCGTTACTGATATAACTGACGCTACGGCTACAATTATAGACGATATGCTGGCAACTATGTACGAAGAAAATGGCGTAGGTCTTGCCGCTACTCAAGTAGATATTCATCAGCGCATTGTTGTCATGGATACTTCTGAAGATAATGACCAACCCATCATCTTTATCAATCCCGAAATTATTGCTACTAGTAATGAAAAATCGATCAATGAAGAAGGTTGTTTATCCGTGCCTGGTACTTATGCCAAAGTAGACCGTCATGATGCATGTACTGTAAAAGCACTTGACCGACACGGTAAAGAATTCTCTTTAAACGCTACGGAATTACAAAGCATTTGTATACAACATGAACTTGATCACTTAAAAGGTGTTTTATTTGTTGATTACCTATCCCCGCTAAAGCGTCAGCGCATTCAAAAAAAGCTTGAGAAAGAAGCAAAGATTGACAAAAACAACAAGTAAGTACTTACTTACAATAATAGGAATTACTTTGGTTACTCCACTAAATATCATTTTTGCAGGTACTCCTGAATTCGCTGCCCAACATTTAGCAGCGTTAATTAATTCTGAACATAATATTGTCGCCGTTTATTGTCCCCCTGATAAACCAGCTGGCCGCGGTAAAAAACTAACCGCTTGTGCAACAAAGTTACTCGCAATAGAGCACGATATTATTGTTGAGCAACCTATTAACTTTAAAAATGAGGAAGACCAACAACAATTAGCGAAATATAACGCTGATATCATGGTTGTTGTTGCTTATGGTCTGCTATTACCTGAAGTCATTTTAAACTCTCCACGTTTAGGCTGCATTAACGTACATGGCTCAATTCTACCCAAATGGCGTGGTGCAGCACCTATTCAACGTTCTCTTGAAGCTGGAGATAAGAAAACCGGTGTCACCATTATGCAAATGGATAAAGGGTTAGACACGGGAGACATGATTCTATCCGCTGAGTGCGAAATAGAAAATACAGATACCAGTGCAAGTCTTTATGAAAAACTTGCCAACTTAGGGCCAACTGCCTTAGTTAATACATTAACTATTATGGCTGAACCTGATTATCAAGCCAGTAATCATAATATCGCTCAAGATGATGAATTAGCGACTTATGCCAAGAAACTTGATAAAACTGAAGCAGAGCTTAACTGGCAATTCAGTGCTGATGAACTACATCGAAAAATTCGTGCTTATATTCCTTGGCCAGTTGCTCAATTTACCTTTACAGAATCTGAAGGTAAGCAGCATAGGTTACGCATATGGCAAGCATCCGTGCAAGAATATCGAGGCAATGCTGATCCAGGCACGATAATAAAGGCAGACAAAGAAGGGATAGAAGTAGCAACAACCAGTGGTTCGTTACGACTAGAAGTCATTCAACTTCCAGGGAAAAAAGCATTAGCCGTAAAAGACATCCTAAATGGTCGCAGCGATTGGTTCGTTGTTGGCAGCACTATTAACAAGCTTGGTTAAGAGAAACAATGATAATTAATATTAGAGCTCTTGCAGCAAAATGTTGTTACGCCGTTATAGATCAAGGGCGAAGCTTAAGTGATGAACTACCCAAACAACAAGATAAGTTGATAGGTAAAGATAAAGGTTTACTGCAAGAAATTTGCTACGGTGTGTTGCGGTACTTACCAGAATTAGAAAATGATGTGAGTCAATTGGTACAAAAGCCAATAAAGGGCAAACAGAGAGTCTTTCATTTTTTACTTTTAGTGGGGGTTTATCAAATAAGATATATGCGTATACCTGACCACGCAGCGGTGAGTGAAACGGTAGCAGCAACAAAAACGTTAAAAAATGACCATATGAAAGGATTGGTTAATGCCGTGCTTAGAGGTTTTTTACGTGCATTAGAAGCAGAAAATAAACAAGTAAACAAAACAGATAAAAAGATACCTGATCCAATAAAGTACAATCACCCTGGTTGGTTTATTAAAAAAATACAACAAGCCTACTCAGATCAGTGGCAAGCGATACTCGATGCAAATCAGCAAAAGCCTCCGATGTGGTTACGTGTCAATCAACAACACCACACTAGTGAACAATACCAAGCGTTACTTGAGGAAGCGGAAATTGAAATTGCTCACGTTGAGCCAAACTCCCAAGCAATTGAACTTGCTAAACCACTCGATGTCGCAAAATTACCGGGCTTTGATGATGGTTGGGTTTCAATACAAGATGGCGCAGCACAGCAAGCGGCACGCTTATTAGATTGCCAACCCAATGATATTGTATTGGATTGTTGTGCAGCACCGGGGGGTAAAACTTGTCATATCATTGAACAAACGCCTGATATTGCCTCAATGACAGCAATTGATATTGAAGAAGGCCGCCTCACTCGAGTTCATGAAAATTTAGATCGCTTAAACCTAACGGCTAACGTAATTACTGCAGATGCAGCGACTCAAAATTGGTGGTCTGGTGAACAATTTGATCGCATATTACTTGATGCGCCCTGCTCTGGAACTGGCGTAATTCGTCGTCACCCAGATATAAAGTGGTTACGTAAAGCTGATGATATTGATAAGTTAGTGGTCTTGCAGCAGCAGATTCTTGACAATATCTGGTCATTACTCAAACCAGGCGGTACCTTACTTTACGCAACTTGTAGTGTTTTGCCTGAAGAAAATAGTCTGCAAATATCTCGCTTTATTGAACAAAATCAGGACGCACAACTAATTGCCATTAACGGTAATACTCCTGAGACTGATAAAAATGCAATTGGCTGGCAATTATTACCTGATGCTGAAAACATGGACGGCTTTTATTACGCCAAATTATTAAAACTCAAATAATACAAATAACACAAGCAGAAAAGTAACGCATGAAAATAATCATAGTGGGTGCAGGACAGGTTGGCGGTACGTTAGCTGAAAACCTTGTTGGTGAAAACAATGACATTTCGGTAGTAGACGTAGATGGTGAAAAGCTACGTGAACTGCAAGATAAAATGGATTTACAAGTCGTTACCGGCCAAGGGGGGCATCCTGATGTTTTGAAAAGTGCTGGCGCTGAAGATGCTGATATGGTTATTGCGGTAACCAGTGATGACGCTACCAATATGATCACCTGCCAAATATGTTCTTCATTGTTTAATACACCGAAAAAGATTGCCCGTATTCGTTCGAATCAAATATTAAAGTATTCTGAGCAACTTTTTCATAAAAAACACATTCCTGTTGATCATATTATCGCTCCCGAAGAATTAGTAACGCGAGATATTGCGCGTCTAATTGATTACCCTGGCGCACTGCAAGTATTAGAGTTTGCGAATGGAAAAGTAAGCCTAGTAGCAGTAAAAGCTTATTACGGCGGTTTACTCGTTGGCCACGCGCTTTCAACATTGAGAGATCATATACCTAATGTCGATACGCGTGTAGCTGCCATATACCGAAACGGTAAACCAATACGCCCTCTTGGTACCACAGTAATTGAAGCAGACGATGAAGTGTTTTTTATTGCTGCGAGTATACATATACGCGCGGTGATGAATGAGTTACAAAAACTCGAATCAGCTTATAAACGTATAATGATTGCCGGTGGCGGTAATATTGGTGCTGGTTTAGCTCGAATTTTAGAAAAAAATCATCAAGTAAAATTGATTGAACGTTCACCAAAACGTGCTGAGCAATTAACGTCTGAGCTCAATGACACCTTAGTTTTCGCTGGTGACTCTTCCGATCAGGAATTACTCACTGAAGAAAACATTGATCAATTTGATATTTTTATCGCAGTAACCAATGATGATGAAGCTAATATCATGTCGTCACTGCTTGCTAAAAAGCTTGGCGTCCGTAAAACTATGGTACTTATCCAACGAGATGCCTATATTGATTTAGTACACGGCAGTACTATTGATATTGCCATATCGCCACAGCAAGCCACTATATCAGCCCTATTAACACATGTTAGACGTGGTGCTATCGATAATGTTTATAGCTTACGTGGCGGCGCAGCTGAAGCCATTGAAATTGTTGCCAAAGGTGATGAAAAATCATCTAAAGTGGTTGGTCGTGCAATCAAAAATATCAAATTACCGCCTGGTGCTACTATTGGTGCTGTTGTCCGTGGTCATGAAGTATTGATTGCCCACTCAAACACCTTAATTCACGAAGAAGACCACGTTATTTTATTTTTAGTTAATAAACGCTACATCTCTGATATCGAAAAACTTTTCCAAGTGAGTGCTATTTACTTCTAAGGGTACTTTATCCAGCACAAGAGAGTCATAATTTAATAAAATTGGTATAACTATCTCCCTCCTCTGACATAAATATTTACAGCTAATCACTTATCCTACAAGTGATTAGCTGTAATAATCCCCTTGTTGACATAATAAAATACTTATTATTTTCACTCGTTGAAACATATTAGACCATTTACATTAATTTAGAGCTCAAAATTCAATGAGGATAAATCTTCAAGTTCAAGGCGCGTGATTGAGCAATAGCTGGCTATTGGGATTGAGCGCGACGCAGAAAGTGTAGATGTAGACCATTTGAAGATGGGCAATTAATTTGTGTAATTGGTATTAGATTAAGCCCACAATTTACAAGGATTTTTATGAAAGTATCTAAAGTACTCACGGCCATCACGCTAGCACTCAGTAGTATAGCTTTTAGTAGTCAAGCAGAACTTGTTGATAATACTAAAATTGGCAAACTTTTGAAACTGAAAACTTTCGTGTACATTTCACCCCAGAATACCGTCAGTGGGCTTTATCAAGTGCAAGGGAAATGGAAGTTGTTCGCCAACTCATTAAAGATCAACAAGGTCGCGTTATCACAGAAAAGGTCGATGCTTATATCGTTGACCCCTACAATGCCGCCAATGGTTTTGCCTTCCCGCTAAGTCACCGACCTTACATGGCTTTCTTTACAACCCCTCCACAATCAGACACTATTATTGCTAACTCTACGGGTTGGCAACAACTATTAGTACTGCATGAATATGTCCATCTGGTTCATTTAGCCCAAAAGAGCCGCAGTAATTGGCGTAATAACGTAGCCAATTGGTATGATTTTTATGATGCTTCACAAATTAATGGTGAACGTTGGGTAAGTGAAGGTTATGCCACGTTGTTAGAGTCTAAGCTGACCGGTCGCGGCCGATTATTTAATAATCAGGTGGAAGCAATAATCCAGAAATTTGCTCGACAAGGTGCTTTACCTAGTTATAAGCAACTAAATTCAGGCGATGATAGTTTCATGTCTGGCTCAATGGCTTATCTCGTTGGTGTACGCTATTTAAAGTGGTTAGAAGAGAACTACGGTGAAGAAACCCTTGATGCGGTTTGGACTCGTTGGTCTGCTGTTGAACAACGTGACTTTGAAAAGTCGTTCAAAGGAGTATTCCCAGATACAGCGAAAAACCTTTATCAACGTTTTGTTGCTGAATATACCTACAAAGCCATGCAACATGAAATTAAGCTTACGGCACAAAGTAATGAGGATAATCGTTCAAAATTATGGTTAGATTTATCCGGTTACACTAGTGACCCGAGTTTAAGTCCGCAGGGTGATTACCTTGCTATTGTAGAAACCCAACGAACAGAAGAAGGTAATACCACCAAGTTAAATATTTATAAAACAGGTGAAAACACAAAAAGCATTGAAGAGTTTACCAAAAAATCCAAAGAGTTATTAGCAGATGATCCGCAAGATATTGCTGATAAAGCGCCCAGTGTTTTTAAACGTGAAGTCGCTTATACCTTAAATCAAAGAAACAACCGCGGTATAAAGAACCCACGTTGGCTTAATAAAGATACCCTTATCTATGGAGCCAGTAGCTTAACGAAGAAAAACAGTTATCATCAAGATCTCTTTTCTTGGCACTTACCGACAAACACGATAAAACAACTGACAACCAGCGCAAATATCCGTCGCTTTGATATTAGTAACGATGGACAATTTATTATTGCTGAGCGCAGCCGTGTTGGTAACTCACAGTTAGTTAAAGTAAGTTTGGCGGCTGAATCTTTAGGTGAAATAATTGCAGAACTGACACCACAAAGCCTTGAGCAAGTTTATGATTTTCCGCGACTTCGCCCAACACTCGATGGCTCCACTTCAGATAGTTTTGCTTATGTTAGCTCAAGTTTGAATAATAAATGGCAATTAAAAGTTCGCCAATTTGAAGGTGAACAAGAGCAAATAATACCCTTACCCGAAAACTATCAATTTCTTTCTTTCCCTGAATGGTCTAAAGATGGTCAATCACTGTATTTTGTTGCCGGTTTAAATAGTGCAACGCGCTTATACAAGTATGATTTTTTAAATAAAGTTTTGTCGGCTGTAACCTCAGGAGAACAAGTCATAACTTGGCCTATGGTTAACGGAGATAGTGAACTGCTTCATTTAGCCATAAATGCCCAAGGCCCTGATGTTTATCAGCTTGACTTGAGCAAAGCCAATAACCAAATAATTACAAACACCACCACATCTTCGGCAATGACGGTTAACTTAGCAGGCAGTTTAAAACTGTCTGAGGCGACTATCGCTGTTGATGAGAGTATTGGCGAACAATCAGCCTATGGCATTGGTCCTCAACAAGGGACAATAACGATCGCTGAAAGTATTTATTCCGCCAGTAGCAGTATGTTAGAAGTCGGTTATAAATCAGGTGATGTACTTTCTCGTTTTGATTGGCAAGTCAATGCTAGCCAAGATATTTTCAGTAACATTATCTCTGGCGCATCAGGGGCAATTCGCTGGCAAGGCTGGCCGGTAAAATTACTGGCTCACGGTTATGTCTTTGACTTGAAAACAGATAAACAGGATAGTGATGCGTTAAACTTAGGTAAAACAACAGAAAAAGGGCTATTACTTGAAGCTCGCTATCCCTATAGCATAGAGACACTCGCTGTTGATATATTTGCACAAGTGCAAGCATCACAATATGAGAATAGCCAGCATGTGGATTTTTCTAGCTTATCTTTTTCTCTAGGTATTGAACAAAGTTGGTCATACGACCAACAAAGCTGGGGTATTTCACAAGCAATAAATGCCCAATTAATTTCGGCTCAAGATGATCAAGCAGAAATTAATGGTAATGATGGTAGTTATACCGGTAGCAATGGCCTAGCTAACTTGAATGCTCATATACAGGGCTTTACTCTAGGTTTTAATTACCTTTGGGCACAACGCTCAGAAGATGCTGGCGATATCCTCAGTTTGGGTGGCTATTCTTCAACGCTAATCCAAGAAAAAGCGCATATCAATAAACAACTTGCACCTGAATTGGCCTTTTATCGTCAACTGGGTAATGACTATCAAGCTTATCAAGCATATATGCCATTAGGTATTGTGGAAGTATTTTATACTCGCCATGAAATGACTGAGCGAGATATTATCGATAGTTACGGTGTTAAAGGCTCACTCAACAATGACTTTGGTTTTACTGGGATAACCAACGTAGCCATTAATTATGGTATCGCACAAGTTAATCCAGAGAATGAAAGTTCAGATACCCAAGGCTGGGTAGCCCTTAGTTATAAATGGTAATTTACGCTTTGATATTTTGATGAATCAATAAAATCGTATATAGGTATTTAGCTATATACGATTTATGAGCGCCAGAAGGCAGGAGTAAACAGAACTAGCAGCGTAAATATCTCTAAACGACCAAACAACATGGCCATGATTAATACCCACTTGCTCATATCATTAATCGAAGAAAAGTTAGCAGCAACCTCCCCTAACCCTGGTCCAAGGTTATTGATACAAGCCGCAACGGCTGTAAAGGCTGTGATATCATCCATACCAGCTGCCAGTAGCAGTAACATACAAATAACAAACACCGCAGCGTAAGCGGAGAAGAATCCCCATACGGCCTCAACAATACGGTCAGGTAAAACTTTTCGACCTAATTTAATACTAAAAATAGCTCGAGGATGTACCAGTTTATTTAACTCTCGAAGACCTTGTAAATAAAGTAACACTACCCGTACTACCTTCATACCACCACCAGTACTACCTGCACAGCCACCAATAAAACTAGAAAAAATAAGTAACATAGGCAAAAGCGTGGGCCAATCAGCAAAAGATGTTGTTGCAAACCCTGCGGTAGTACTAATTGAAACCGATTGAAATAGTGCTTGATCGAGTGCTTGGTCGACATCTTGATAAGTCCCAGTAGCTAATAGTACGGTAAAGCAAATTACAGTCAGTACGATTTGGATACCAATAAAGACTTTAAACTCGGGGTCAAAGAAGTAACTCCTAACCGATCTACTCTGCACAGCGGCATAGTGCAAGGCAAAATTAACCCCAGCAATTAATAGAAAGGTGACACAAACTAAGTTAATTGTTGGACTATTAAAGTAGCCCATACTAGCATCATGGGTAGAAAAACCACCAATTGCAATCGTTGAAAAGGCATGGCAAATAGCATCAAAACCCGACATACCTGCGAGCCAGTATGCTAAAGCACACGCGATAGTTAATCCTAAATAAATATACCATAAATGTTTTGCGGTATCGGCAATCCGTGGCGTCATTTTTGAGTCTTTCACTGGGCCAGGTGTTTCAGCACGATATAATTGCATACCACCAATACCAAGCATCGGTAATACCGCAACAGCTAAAACAATAATACCCATACCACCTAGCCACTGTAATTGCTGGCGATACCATAAGACTGCGTGGGGTAAATCATCAATATGATTTAAAATAGTTGCCCCTGTAGTGGTTAATCCTGAAAAGGATTCAAAAAAGGCATCAGCGGTAGATAGGTTGGGTTCTTCTAATAACATCAGAGGAATAGCAGAAAAGCTGGCCAGTACTAACCAAAAGAGCACAACAATTAAAAAACCTTCTCTGGCTTTAAGATCCGTTTTTTCAAAGCGATGAGGGTACCAAGCCAAAAAGCCTGTGCAGATACACCATAAAAAAGCCAGAATAAAAGGTAAACCACCACCATCGCGGTAGATTAATGAGATTAATGCTGGAGGCAGCATAGTCACACTAAGTAACCCTACCAACAAGCCTAGAATTCGGATAATATTTTTATATTGCACGTTTTATTTTTCTTATTCGATTTATTATTCGGTTTCTTGTTCGATAGCGGTTAACTGTAATTGTCCTGATGACAATGTGTGTAACTTATCCTGCATTAAACCCAATTTTTCTATTGGAATGGCGAGTCGAAAAATGACTGTTTGTTGATAGTCTTGAGTAACAACTTGACCTTCAATTTGCCTAAGCAAGTGCAAAACATCATCTATTTGGCTATATTGACACGCTAAGGTTTTATGCACCATAGCTATTTTAATTTTTGACTGTAAAAATGCTAATGCTTGACGAACACTACCACCATATGCTCTTTGTAGACCACCAGTACCTAATTTAGTACCTCCAAAGTATCGAACTACAATGGCACAAACATGTCCTATGCCGCCGCCTTGCAATGCTAATAACATAGGTTTTCCCGCTGTGCCTGTTGGTTCGCCATCATCAGAAAAGCCATAACCTTGACTATCATCGGCTGCTTTCGTTAAAAAAGCATGACAATGATGACTCGCTTGCGGATGAAGCTGCTGTAGTTCTTTTAACATAGCTTTAGCTTGTGCTATATCGTCACAAGGCCGTAAATAGCAGATAAAACGACTGCGATTAACAATGCTTTCATCTTCAACATCATTAATCGCAATAGGATAGGATTTAGTCACAATAAACTTTACTTCTCTGAAATAGGGTCTGTTGATCTTTCAGTTTGTAACTCTGTTGCACTTGAAAAAGATGACAATCGAGGCACTTCATTCAATATTTGGTTGTTCCAAATACGAATGAAGCGACAAAGAATGACACTTTTTCAAGGCAAGCCGAAAGCTATAGCAGAGACTAAAATGAAAGGTTAGCAGACCCTAGCTTAAACCTAAGTCTCTGGTCATATTTTCATTGTGTGATTGATGTACAATAATATTATCTTCAATACGAATACCACCAAAGCAGCGCATTTCATCTACATTTTGCCAATTCACTTGATCCGCATTAGCTGACGCTTTTAAGTCAGCAAGCAACGAGTCGATAAAATACAAACCGGGTTCAATAGTAAACACTTGGTTTGTTTCTATCACACGTGAAGTACGTAAAAATGGGTGTTCTGCTGGTGTATTCACATGGGTTCCACGTTCATCAGCCATAAAACCACCAACATCATGTACCTGTAAACCTAAATGATGACCTAAACCATGTGGGAAGAAAGTAGAAATAATGCCTGACTCTACGGCAGTATCAGCATCAACATTGATAAAGTTAAAGTCTCGCAACACTTGCCCTATGGCTCTATGCGTTTCAATATGAAGATCAACATAACTCACACCGGGTTTTAATCCTGCAACAGCATTAAGCATCAACTGATCCATACGGGCAATTAATTCAGCAAATTTATCATTTTTATATGAATAAGTACGGGTAATATCTGCAGAATAACCATTGAAGTTTGCTCCGGCATCAATAAGAAATGATTGATGTACTTGCGGAGTCATTTTATCTAAAGACATATAGTGTAAAATTGAGCAGTTTTTATTTAAGGCAACAATATTACCGTATGGCGTGTCGTTAGTGCCGTAACCGATAGATTTAAGATATGCCTGTTGAATATCGTACTCACTATCCCCTTGTAAAAAGGCATTACGAGCGGCTTGATGTGCCTTTACTGCCAAAGCATTCGATTGGCGAAGACATTCGTGCTCATATTTACTTTTATAACCACGATGATAATGAACATAATTAAGTAACGGCTCTGGATTAATAGCTTCAAAACCTAACGCCGTAGCAACTTCAATATGACTACCAATATAGGCAAAGCCTTTTTTATCATAAGGCAATAATTTATCAACTTCGCTCGCTTTAGTTAATATTTTAATATTAAAAAACTCACCCCAATAACTTTCTGCTAAAGGCGTTACCTTGTGCCAAAAATCAACCGGTTGATAATATATTAACGTGGGTTTATCTTCACCATTAACCACTAACCAAGAGTTTGGAATATCAATTAATGGTAGCCAATATTTAAAGTGAGGATTTACTTTAAAGGGATAACAGTTATCATCAAGAAAGGCCTTAACTTCTTGTCCAGAATGGATAACTAAACCTTCTAAGTTTTCACGTGAAAGTACCGATTTAGTCATCTGTTGCAATTGGGCAATATGAGCTGGGTATTGGCTAGCCAACTTAGCATTAAGTGTTGTCATGTATTCTGTCTCCGAAAAACGGCCATCAAAAATTTAACTTATGATAGCATATCCCTCAAAAGCCATACCATTAGCAATATAAAGTCCCATTTTAAATGTGCTAAATTTGTGCATATAACTTTGCAAAGACAAACATAGTTTATCTTGCAGTGTTAAGTTATTTACTTAATCACCAATACTCATATTAATGACTTGCTCAAAAATCTGACTAACCTGCCCTGGTTTATGTTGATAAATCTCTTGATACGCTAAAACACTTTTTACGTAATTACGAGTCTCTTTAAAGGGAATGGTTTCTATCCAAATATCTGCTGGCATCGCATGGCTATTCTTTAACCACCCCTTTACTCTATGAGGTCCTGCATTGTAAGAAGCTGTAGCAAGAATCTGATTTCCTTTATTTTTATCCAGAAGCTTACGTAAGTACTTTGTTCCTAATTTGATATTATTATCCGCATTGTACAAATACTGTCGACTAACACTACCGCGTTTTAATTGCTTTGCTGTATTTGGCATAAGCTGCATTAAGCCCTTGGCTCCAACCGGTGAACGAGCATCTGTCATAAACGAACTTTCACGTCTGGCGATAGCAAAAGCCCACGCAGGGTTAATTGCTTGCTTCTTGGCATGCTGGTTAATCTTCTTATCAAATGCTTTTGGAAATCTCAACTCAACATCATCCATATAACCAACTTTTGACAAGGTGAATATTGCTCGGTCAAACCAACCATTTTCATTAGCGAGTTTTGCAGCGACTAATTTTTCACGATTATTCAGTTGTGTAAGCCAATAACGCCACTCTCTGCGCGCTTTGACATAACGGCCTAAATAATAAAATTCAAATGCCCGCTTAGCTGAGGGGTGCAACAATATAGCGTTTTTCTCCTGGCTAGTGATCGCTAATGGACTATTTTGCAAACTGACGGGGGTTTCTAGGTAGCTAGCAGCCAAAAAACCATAATAATGACGTTTACTTGATAATTCATTCATTACATCTTGGCCATGTTCTAAATCATCGGTTGCAATCAATGCTCTTGCATACCAGTACCGCCACTGTAATTTTGCTTTATATTTTTCAGGCATTGTTGCCAGTTCTTTCAAGACAAGTTGCCAATTTTGTTGCTTTAAAACTTCAGTTAACTGCCACTGCATAATATTACTATCTATGTTCAGTGGATCTAACTTTTCTAACCAAATCCTAGCTTGTGGATGATTTTTACTTGCTAAAGCCACGGCAAATTTTGCAACTATTTGCTGATGTTGTGTTGTTGAAAAAGTGAATGTTTGCTGCGCCTTTTTAAAACTGGCTAATGCTTTATCAGGATCACGCCAGATTAAGCGTTTGATACCATAAGTATATATTTGGCTTTCTTTTGTCGATTTTTTAATAAACTTATACTGTCTCGTTACGGTTGCAGGATCACGTCTTACTTGATGCCACAGTCGTCCTAAATATTGCTGATCCTTTGGCAGTAAGTTTGTTAAATAAGGAATTAAGGTATGTTTTCCGCCATCTGCCGCTAACCCTATACGTTGCCATACAATTTCATCGGTTCTATAACCCGCTTGTTGCCATTGTTCAATTATTGGGTCACAAACTTTATCTAACGATTTACCGACTAACCATAGTTTTGTTACTTGAGGTAATACAACATTTGAGGGTAGACCCGCCTCTAAAGAAAAGTTGAGTTTGTGGCAAGTAAGCACGTTATTACGAGTACTTTGATAAAACTCAAGGAAAAGTGCGCCCTTATTCTTTTTGGCTAAGAACATTAACCATGCTTTTCGTAATGGCCAATCCAATGGCGAATGTTGATGTTTTTCTAAGAAAGTGGCTATTTCCCCTGCTGAAGATAACTGCATGTTTTCTATTAGACGGCGCTGATCTAAATACGGTTGTAGAGGGTAGTAATACAGCTGATTATAGAGGCTTTGATACTGTTGAGAATTACTTTTTACTAATAATTTTTCAGCTTTTAAGAATATTCTTTGTTGTCCAACATCTGTCAATATTTGCAAACTATCATTTGCTTGCAAAATATTAATTGACGAAAGTGTGCAAACAGACAGTAATATAACCTTTAGAATACTTTTCACTGGTACCTCTGGAGTCGGTAATAAAAATATTGGGGAGATAACGTACTTAGTTATTTCGATAAATTCAGTATAGTTGAAGCCATTTTTTTATACGTTGAAATACCTAAACGAGGTATAATTATTTATAAATTACTTTTGCTAATGTACACCTAATGACTACGACTATTTTTCAACAAACTAATCATACCTTAGATGCCATAGGCCTACGTTGTCCTGAACCGGTGATGATGGTTCGCATGAACATTAGAAAAATTGCTAGCGGTGAAACATTGCTAATAAAATGTGATGACCCCTCTACTGCTAGAGACATCCCAAGCTTTTGCCGCTTTATGGAGCATGAATTACTGGCTAAGCAAACAGATACGCTACCTTTTTTATATGTCATTAAAAAGAATTGATAAGTGTAAGTAACTATTTCTCTGTGGAACTTTCACTTTATTGTATTGCCTTATATTCAATAGCTATCGATAGCTATTAAACACGGAGCAATACCTTATGACCAACTTTAGTAATAAAAAATTCATTTCTTTTTTACATAGTAACAAAAAATTCCTTATTTTCATCTTGTTGATGTCCGTTTTTCGAAGCGCGGTTGCCGACTGGTACTCTGTGCCCACAGGTTCAATGAAACCGACTATTCAGGAAGGCGACCGTATTATTGTTAATAAAATAGCCTATGACGTTCGCTTACCTTTTACCGATGTATCACTACTATCAATTACTACGCCTAAACGCGGTGAGATTGTTGTGTTTGAATCTAAAGCTGCAGAGTTAAGATTAGTTAAACGTGTCATTGGTTTACCTGGCGATGTCGTTGAAATGAATAATGAAGTTATTAAGGTTAACGGAAAACCTTTGTCCTACAAAATAGTAGATAAGCTGATTAACAAAACTAATTCCCAAAACATCACAACCTCGATAGAAAAAATAGGAAATATTGAACACCACATTAATATCAATAATACCGCAAGTAACCGGCTCAGTAATTTTCTACCTGTAACCGTTCCTTCGGGTCATTATTTAGTATTAGGTGATAACCGCCGACACAGTGCAGATTCACGTGTTTATGGCTTTGTCCCTCACCAAGAGTTACGAGGAAAGGCCACTGCAATTGCTTTTTCTATTGATTACAATAATTATTATATCCCTCGCTCGGACCGATTACTCCAAGATATTTATGGTATTTAGCAGTTATCCACCTTTATTTACACAAAATCCCCAGTACCTTAAAGATACAGGGGATTAAGGTTGTAACTTTATACCCGTTACCATTCAAAGTGCAGAATTTCAGTGGGAATTAAAATGACTTTAGGCAAGGCAAATAATTTAAACATAGTCTTTCTATGGTTTGATTATTTAACGCTGTATAAAGTCAGTTTAAACCCATCGAAGAAGCGCTTGAGCAACTTCACTTCATCGTTGCTGTGATTTATAAAGGATAACCATTATGTCATCACAGCGCCTTGAATTGAAACGGCTCAAACACTCTGAAACATGCATCTTGATTGGTAATGGGTATACACCAAAAACTATGCTGGTATTTGTACTTTTTTCAACATAACAAATAACTTATCTTTTAGCTTAAGTCTTTGTTTCTTTTTACCTTCTAGGTATTCATCACTGGTGTTTTCTACACCTTGCTCAATACGGTTAACTTCATGATCTATTTCATGATATTCAGTAAAAAGTCTCGCAAAGTGATTATCATTTAATTTTAAGTGATGTATCTCATCCGTAAATTCTGGAAATTCGTGGTGTAAATCATGTTTTTCTAATGTCATATTTTGCTCCAAAAGTTATTGTTAATATTCTATTAAACAGCGCACTTAATACATTTAGTTGTATAAGGTAATGCCGACAATCTATCAGGGTTAATGGGTTCCTCACATTCAACACAACTTCCGTATAACCCCTCTGTTATTCGTTTTAATGCCGACTTGACTAAACTCAACTCTAGCTTCGCCTCATGATGAATTTCATCGAGCACACCATCATTTTCAGTTTCTGTTGCTTGTTCAGAAAAGTCTTGTGATCTACCTTTATGAAAATCAGCTTCTATCGCACTAATTCGCTTAGTTAATTGCACTAATTTATTTTCTAATAATGTCGTTATTTCTTTGCTTGGCATAACCAGCTCCTTATTGGTCGGTATTTATATATACCCAAGCCACTTGAAGATGCGTGTTTCAGGATGCTTGAGCAATTCATGATCAAGGCGCCTCATTTTATTAAGGGTTATTCCCTTAAAAAAGGAGGCAACGAATAACATGGTTTGCTCAAACATCCCCGTAGGGCTGGTTTATAAATGCTTTAAGCTACGTTATTGATGTCGACAATAGAATAACTATTCTCTTCAATCAATGCCTTGCCTAAAGGAATTTATAATTCCAACTGAAATCTGCATCTTCAAGTAGCTTGGGTATTTACCCTTACATTCACCTTACGCCTATTTATGTTCTTGTTGTTGATCTAGCTCAAATTTTGAATGTCATTTATTAAATTTATTTCACTCGAATTTTAGGCATAAAAAAAGGCCATGTTGCCATGACCTTTTTATTTTATTTCTAACTTTTTTCTAACGCAGGGTTTACTGCAAGACAGATATATCTGCGATTGCAAAGAAGCTATTTCTAATTTGATTGAGTAAGGTTAAACGGTTTATTTTAACTGCTTCATCATCGCTCATCACCATGACACCATCAAAGAAGGTATCTATAGGAGCTTTAAGCTGAGCTAATTCAGAAAGAGCGGCTTGGTAATTCTTATCAGCCATTAACGGCGCAACTTTCAAGCTTATATCTCGATAGATATCAGCTAAATCACGTTCCGCTTGCTCTGTTGCTAAATCAGTATTAAACGACTGGTAAAGTTCACCATCGAATTTAGCCAATATATTTCCAACACGCTTATTAGCAGCAGCAAGTGTTGCAGCCTCAGGTAACTCACCAAAGAAAGTTACTGCTTTAATGCGCTTTTCAAAGTCAAGTGGTGCACTCGGCTTCTTAGCCAATACCGCTTGGATAACATCAACGCTAATACCTTGTTCTTGATAAAAAGCACGGAAACGACCCATAATAAATTCAAGTACATCAGTGGCGGTATTTTCGTTTACTAATTTATCGCCAAATAATTCAATACTTTTATTAATCAAAGTGGATAGGTCTAAATCGAGCTGTTTTTCAATGATTATACGAATACTACCAATGGCAGCTCTTCGTAAAGCAAATGGGTCTTTATCACCCTTAGGGGCTTGATTAATACCAAAGATACCCACTAAGCTATCAATTTTGTCACTAATAGCTACTGCACAACCAATATTAGCTTCTGGTAAAGAATCACCGGCAAAACGTGGACGATATTGATCTTCCAATGCTTGTGCAATGTTTTCATTTTCACCATCATGTAATGCGTAATACTTACCCATAGTGCCTTGCACTTGTGGGAATTCTAATACCATATCTGACATTAAATCAGTTTTACTAAGTAAACCTGCACGATAAGCATCTTGTGCATTCTCGTTTAATTGTTCAGCGATGAATTGAGATAATGAAGCAATTCGCTCAGACTTAGCCTTCAATGTACCTAGCTGCTTTTGAAATAACACTGACTCAAGACTTTTTAATCTTGATTCTAAACTCTGTTTTTTATCCGTTTTAAAGAAAAACTCAGCATCGGCTAAACGAGGACGAATGACTTTTTCATTACCAAAAATAATCGTATTCGGATCTTTAGATTCTATATTAGTAACAAAGATAAACTTATTAACTAATTGACCATTTTTATCTGTGACCGGGAAATACTTTTGATGATCTTTCATCGAGTATATTAACGGCTCTGCTGGCACATTTAGGAAATCTTCATCAAAAGTCCCAACTAAAGTCACTGGCCACTCAACTAATGCCGTTACTTCGTTAAGTAACTCTTCATCAATTAAGGCAACAGCGTCAATATCATTAGCAACTTGTTTTATTTGAGCAACAATTTTGTTTTGTCTCTCATTAAAGTCTACTTCTACGTAAGCTTTTGCTAATTCGGCTTGGTAATCATTAGCATGATTAATAGTCACTAAACCTTCATGATGAAAACGATGCCCTTGTACTTGATTACTTGAGCTAACCCCAAGGGCCTCTCCTGCAATAATATCACTACCAAAAAGCATGGTTAACGTTTGTACTGGGCGAATAAATTGAGTTCGTTCAGCCCCCCAACGCATAGGTTTAGCAATTGGCAGTTTATTTAATGCCGTCGTTACCATAGCTGGTACCAGTTCAACAATGGCTTTACCTGGTACAGTGGCACGATGAAGCAACCATTCACCCTTGTCGGTAACTAAACGCTCGGCTTGTTCAACCTCTATGCCATTCGATCGAGCCCAACCTTGTGCAGCTTTGCTAGCATTACCAGCATCATCAAATGCTACATTCACAGCTGGACCGCGTTTATCTACTGTTTTATCAGCTTGTTTTTCAACTAAATCAAAAACTTGAACAGCAAATCGACGAGGTGTAGCAAACCATTTAATATCGCTATACGATAAGTTATGACTATCAAGTTGGCCCTTGATATTGTCATAAAAAGCAGTCGCTAATGTTTTTAATGATTTAGGTGGTAACTCTTCTGTACCAAGCTCAATAAGGAGTGTTTCAGTAGTCATTATTTATCTCCTTTAGCTAAAGTTTCATTATTCTTGCACATTGGGAAACCAAGCTCTTCACGTTTCTGGTAATAAGCTTCTGCAACAGCTTTAGATAAAGTACGTACACGTAAAATATAACGTTGGCGTTCAGTTACCGATATAGCATGACGAGCATCAAGTAAGTTAAAGGCGTGTGATGCTTTCATTACTTGCTCATAAGCTGGTAAAGGTAAATTAGCTTCAATCAGTTTTTGGCTATCTTTTTCACATTGATCAAATTGCTTAAATAATGCATCCACATCCGCATATTCAAAATTATATGTAGACTGCTCTACTTCATTTTGATGGAAAATATCTCGGTAATAAACAGTGCCTAAAGGACCATCAGTCCATACTAGATCATAGATGCTATCTACATTTTGGATATACATGGCTAAGCGCTCTAACCCGTAAGTTATTTCACCCGTAACCGGCGTACACTCTAAACCGCCTACTTGTTGGAAGTAGGTAAATTGTGATATTTCCATACCATTTAACCAAATCTCCCAACCTAAGCCCCAAGCACCTAATGTTGGTGACTCCCAGTTATCTTCTACAAAACGTATATCATGAACAAGCGGGTCTACACCTAACTCTTTTAAAGAATTAAGGTAAAGCTCTTGAATATTCTTAGGTGAAGGCTTCAACATCACTTGAAATTGATAATAATGCTGTAAGCGATTTGGGTTATCACCATAACGACCATCCGTAGGACGACGGCAAGGTTGTACATAAGCACTGCTAATAGGCTCAGGGCCAATAGAGCGTAAAAAAGTCATCGGGTGGAATGTGCCTGCCCCAACTTCCATATCAAGAGGTTGTACGATTGCACAACCTTGACGTGACCAATAATCTTGCAATTGCAAAATTAAGCCTTGAAAAGTATTACTATTATAAGTTGTCATGGTGTTCAAATTCACTTTTGTATTGTTTAACTGAGCAAAGAATATTTTCTGAAAATACTTAGGGACTCTTTACCATCTTATTCGGTTTATTAATTATAACCATTTTTAGAGTACTTATTCTACAAAAATGCCCGGATATGAAGACCGGGCATTTTATTTAACAATTAATAAGTACTATATATCAAGGTTTGAAACTTTTAAGGCATTATCTTCAATAAACTTTCTACGTGGTTCAACATGATCACCCATTAGAGTAGTGAATAGTTGATCCGCTGCGATAGCATCTTCAATAGTTACTTGTAACATACGTCGCGTTTCAGGATCCATAGTCGTTTCCCAAAGCTGCTCAGGGTTCATTTCACCTAACCCTTTGTAACGTTGTATATATTGACCACGTTTCGATTCTGCCATTAACCACTCTAACGCATCTTCAAAGTTAGCTGCTGGGTTAACTTTATCACCACGTTTAACGTAAGCACCTTCTTCCATCAAGTCATTGATTGAGGTATTTAATGCCATAATCGATGCAAATTCTTTTGATTGGATAAACTCATAACTACAATGATATTCTTTATCGATACCGTGTTTTCTTACGATAAAGTTAGGAAAATAAATGTTACGTTCTTGATTATACTTCACTTCAATTTTATAGATTGAACCATTACCATCTTGATTTTCAAGCTGAGTAATTAAATTCTTTGCCCAAGCATTAACTTTAGCTTCATCAGCAAAATCATCAGCAGTGATAGTACTGCTATAAACCATTTTCTCAAGAATATCCGCTGGAATCTGTCTAGATAGGCGTTTAATGATATCCATAGTATTACGGAATTGATTTACTAATTGCTCTAAAGCAGCACCTGTTATTGCAGGAGCATCTTCATTCACATGAATAGAGGCATTATCAAGTGCAAGTGTTGTTAAGTATTCAGTTAAACCATCATCATCTTTAATGTAGCGCTCTTGCTTACCTTTCTTTACTTTGTAAAGTGGTGGCTGTGCGATAAAGATATGTCCACGTTCCATAATTTCTGGCATTTGACGATAGAAGAAAGTCAGTAATAAGGTACGGATATGAGACCCATCGACATCGGCATCGGTCATGATAATGATGCTGTGGTAACGAAGCTTTTCCGGATTATATTCATCACGACCTATACCACAACCTAGTGCAGTAATCAGCGTGCCAACTTCCTGAGAAGATATCATCTTATCAAATCGAGCTTTCTCAACGTTAAGAATTTTACCTTTTAACGGTAGGATAGCTTGGTTTTTACGATTACGCCCCTGCTTGGCTGAACCACCAGCAGAGTCCCCTTCCACAATATATATTTCAGATAATGCAGGATCTTTTTCCTGACAATCTGCTAACTTACCAGGTAAACCAGCAATATCTAATACACCTTTACGGCGAGTCATTTCACGAGCTTTACGAGCAGCTTCACGTGCTCGAGCAGCATCAACAATTTTCATGATGATAGTACGTGCTATCGATGGATTCTCTAATAGGTATTCACCTAGTTTTTCACCCATAGCTTGTTCAACTGCAGTTTTTACTTCAGACGAAACAAGTTTATCTTTTGTTTGTGAAGAGAACTTAGGATCAGGAACTTTCACAGATATAACAGCAGTTAATCCCTCACGAGCATCATCACCAGTAGCACTAGTTTCAGTAGCGCCACCTTTCTTCGTCTTATTTAAACCTTCTTTGGTCATATAAGAGTTCAGGGTTCTTGTTAGTGCTGTTCTAAAACCACTTAAATGAGTTCCACCATCACGCTGTGGAATATTATTAGTGAAACAGTAAATATTCTCTTGGAAGCCATCATTCCATTGCATTGCTACTTCAACCGCAATGCCATCTTCACGTTCTAAATCGAAATAGAATATTTCTTCATTTACAGGAGTCTTATTGGTATTTAAATAATCAACAAATGCTTGAATACCACCATCGTAATGGAAGTGGTCTTCTTTACCTTCTTCGCGTTCATCAATTAATCGAATTGATACGCCAGAGTTCAAGAATGATAATTCACGAATTCGTTTTACTAATATTTCATAATGAAATAAAACATCAGTAAAAGTATTAGTACTTGGCCAAAAGCGCACTTCAGTACCTGTTTTATCGCTTACACCAACTTCAGCTAGTGGAGCTTCAGCTACACCAATATGATAAAACTGTTCAAACAATTTGCCATCGCGGCGAATGTTCAACTTAAGTTTTTCACTTAACGCATTTACTACAGAAATACCAACACCGTGTAAACCGCCTGATACTTTATAACCAGAGTCTTCACCACCAAACTTACCACCGGCATGTAGAACCGTCATAATAACTTCAGCAGCAGATATACCCTCTTCAGGATGAATTTCAGTAGGTATTCCACGGCCATCATCTTGCACTGACACTGAGCCATCTAAATGGATAGTCACTATAATATCAGTACAGTGTCCCGCTAATGCTTCATCGATTGAGTTATCTAAAACCTCAAAAACCATATGATGTAAACCAGTGCCATCATCCGTGTCACCTATATACATACCAGGTCTTTTTCGTACTGCATCAAGTCCTTTTAGTACCTTAATACTGGACGAGCTATATTCATTTTCTACTGTCATAGTTTTAGCCTACTCAATCTTAACTGAATTATTCACAGGTAATATACCACCATGTTTCACGTGAAACATATGATATTTTGTTTTCTTACTACTCTCTTTATCAGCAACTGAAACGTCACCAATAAAAGGTTGTAATACACCTTCTTCTATTGCCGTGATAATAACTTGGCAATCCAAAATACTTAGCGCTTGTGATAAGGATTCCCTAGAATTAATATCTAATTCTGCCCCTATATCATCAATAAGTAAAATTGGTTTTACTCGATTAACTCTTGCAATTAATTTAGCCTGTGCAAATGTTAATGCCAGTAAAAACAACTTTTGTTGTCCCCTTGAAAGCTGGCTCTCTAATGCCTGCTTTGCAATGAGAAATTTTACATCAAATTTATGTGCGCCATAAATACTATAACCAAAAGCTTGTTCTCTCTCATGGCTATCGTTCAGCGAATCCATTAAATTCTTTTTTTGTGGCCAACCCTGTAAATATTGTACAGTTACCTTATCAGCAATATTTGGTAACAAAATTTCTAACCAATAAGGTAATTCTGAAATTAAGTTAGTAATATATTGAGATCTTACTTCAGCAACCTGCTCTGATAGTTGACAAAATAAACCAGTCCAATAATCAAAGGTAGCTTTATCTAAGTTATGTCGTATACAAGCATTACGCTGTTTTAAGACTCTGTTAAATTCACGCCATTGTTTAGATGAATCATGTTTCACGTGAAACATACCTAACTCTATAAAACGTCGACGCTCTTTAGGTCCTCCAAAAAACAATTTAAAACTTTCAGGAGTGACAATTTGCACAGCAATATTTTTTGCCAATTCAGATAAACGAGCATGACGCTCACCATTAATTTTAATGAGCGTAACGCCGGTCTGTAAATTTTTACTTAAACCAAGTTGTAAATCGTTAACATCTTTAATACTGACAACAAAATTATCGGTTTCGTAACAAGCAAGATGCTCTACTTTACTCGTTCGAAATGACTTACCGTGACCCAGAAAAAAAAGAGCTTCAAGTAAACTACTTTTTCCACTGCCATTATTGCCAATAAAAAAATTAAGCTTGGGATGTAAATCAATAGCAACAGATGATAAATTTCTAAAGTTATACGTAGTAAGCCTAGCAACACTCATCGGTAAAAAAAACACCTATTCACTGTAATATAAATCTATAAACGCATAGGCATAACAACATAAAGCGCTTCGCCATTGCTACTGCCCTCAATGACTACACTACTGTTTGCATCAGCTAAGGTAAATTTAACATTTTCATCTTTGATAGCACTTAGCACATCAAGAACATAGCTAACGTTAAAGCCAATTTCTAATTCGCCATAAGGAAAGTTAATTTCAATTTCTTCCTCAGCTTGTTCTTGCTCTGGGTTATTGGCCGTAATTTTTAAATTAGTATCTGAGAAATTTAAACGTACACCTTTAAATTTCTCATTAGATAAAATTGAGGCACGTGATAAAACCTGACGAAGTGCATCTTTGTTAGTTTCAAAAACTTTATCGCCGTTTCTCGGTAATACTCTTCTGTAATCAGGAAATCGACCATCGACCAATTTACTGGTAAAAGAAAACTCACTATCAATAATGCGAATGTGATTAGAGCCTAAAAACACCTGTACTGCTTCATCAACAGGAGCAAGTAGACGAATTATTTCAAGTATACCTTTACGGGGAACAATAACTTGTCTAGCTGGTAATGCTAAAGTTTCATTTGATATTTTACAAATAGCAAGACGATGACCATCTGTAGCGACTGAACGAATTTCATTTCCTTCACTTTCGATAGACATGCCGTTTAAATAATAACGAACATCTTGGTTGGCCATCGAAAAATGAGTGCTTTCTATTAAACGTAAAAATTCAGATTTTAAAAGTTGAAACTCAACATCCCCTTTCCATTCTTCAATATTTGGAAAGTCGACAGCTGGTAACGTAGAGAGTGAATATTTACTACGACCTGAAGATAACTTGATAGTTTCATCTATCACTTCAAAAGAAATTAAAGAACTCTCTGGTAGACTTTTACATATGTCCAATAATTTACGAGCCGGAATAGTGATCTTTCCATCGTCACCTTGATTCTGAATTTCAGCATAAGCAACCATTTCGAGCTCTAAATCCGTGGCTGTCAAAGTAAGTGACTGACCACTAACCTCAAAAAGTATATTACTTAAAATTGGCAACGTACTTTTACGTTCTACTGCGCCAGAAACCAATAATAATGGTTTAAGTAATAATTCCCTATTCAGTGAAAACTTCATTTTGGTACCTGCTTAAGTGCTGTTTTTATTTTTAATTATTAAGATGAAAGTGTTCTGATTAAATTTGAATAATCTTCTTTAATATCATGCGTCTCTTCACGTAATGATTTAACTTTACGGCAAGCATGTAAAACTGTTGTATGATCTCGACCACCAAATGCATCACCAATTTCAGGCAAGCTATGATTGGTTAACTCTTTAGATAATGCCATGGCAATTTGGCGAGGTCGAGCAACAGAACGATTTCGTCGTTTTGATAACAAGTCTGCTATTTTAATTTTATAATATTCGGCAACCGTTCGTTGAATATTATCTATAGTAACGAGTTTATCTTGTAAGGCGAGTAAATCTCGTAATGCTTCACGGACAAAATCAATAGTAATAGCACGACCAGTAAAATTGGCATTAGCGATAACACGGTTTAAAGCCCCTTCCAATTCACGAACATTAGAGCGAAGACGTTTAGCAATAAAAAAGGCAACTTCATCAGCCAAATTAATCTGACTTTCTTGTGCTTTGCGCTTTAATATAGCAACCCGCGTTTCAAGTTCTGGCGGTTCTATTGCTAAAGTTAAGCCCCAACCAAATCGAGATTTTAATCTATCATCTACACCATTAATTTCTTTTGGATAGCGATCACTGGTTAATATAACCTGTTGATTCCCTTCAAGTAATGCATTGAACGTATGGAAAAATTCTTCTTGCGTTCGCTCTTTACCAGCAAAAAATTGAATATCATCGATAAGTAGTGCATCAACACTACGATAGTATTGTTTGAATTTTTCCATCGCATTATTTTGTAATGCTCTAACCATATCTTGCACAAATCGCTCTGAATGCATATAAGCGATTTTTGCATTGGGTTTGTTGAGCAAAATACCATTACCAACAGCATGTAATAAATGCGTTTTACCTAAACCAGTACCACCATAAATAAATAATGGGTTGTAAGCAGTGCCCGGATTATCTGCAACTTGTGAAGCAGCAGCTCGAGCAAGTTGATTAGATTTACCCTCAACGAAATTTTCGAAAGTGTAATTTAAACGTACATTGGTTTTCTTTGGAATATTACTTTCTGGCTCAGCAACTTTAGGCGCTGAAGTGGCTTTGGCAAATAATGATTCGTTGCCACCCGTATTTCTAGAAACGGGGCTATTGGTAACAGAATTATCAATAGTCGGTTTACTACCCACATCAAAGCGAAGTAATAATGGATTATTTGATTCGTTAATAGTAAGAAGTTCATTTATACGATTTACATATTTGTCTCTAACCCAATCTAAAACAAAGCGATTAGGAGCATAAAGCGTCATAACATTATCATTTATAACGCATTGTAAGGGTCGGATCCACATACTAAATTGCTGAGCAGGCAATTCTTCTTGTAGAACAGATAGGCATCTTTGCCAAGGGGAATGATCCAACCAAAACTCCAGTAGTAACTAGGTTATTATTTTTCTGAAGGCTATTATCTATTGAGTTATCCACAAGTGCAATATTGACTTTTAACTATTATAATTGTTTTTTAATAACACAAAGTTAACCCATTGTTAACCTTATATAAAAAGAAAGAATATCAACAAAAAAAAGTATACTATTTATAAGTGAATTTTACTTTAAACCAGCATTTAACTGAATTAGTTATTAAGATAATAAAACACAAATGTGGTAAAACTGTGAATATCATTCGTAATACCAATGAAGATCACGATGATCCTTGATAAAAAAGTAAGGATCATCGTGAAAATAGCTAACATAAATGATTGACAATTATCCTAGTAAGCTTTAATATTCGGCCTCATTTTTTAGACATGTGTGCTCAATAGGCTGTTTTGCCAGGGCAACAACAACCGACGGATTAGCGTAATGAAAAGAACATTTCAACCTAGCGTATTAAAGCGTAAGCGTAACCACGGATTCCGTGCTCGTATGGCAACTAAAAACGGACGTGCTGTTATAGCTCGTCGTCGTGCGAAAGGCCGTGCACGTCTTAGCGCATAGTATCAAATCTTGTTTACAATATTTGATATAAGGTAGCCTGACTATGGCTACTTACAAATTTAATCGGGAGTCACGTTTGTTGACTCCCGGTCATTTTCAAGCGGTTTTTTCTAAACCTATCCGCTTTGGCTCTCGCCACTTTACTTTATTAGTAACACCAAAACCTCATACTCTCGTCTCTGATAAACATAATTCTGTTGCAAAAAACCGTTTAGGCTTAGCTATTGCTAAAAAACGAGTAAAACTTGCTGTGCAACGTAATCGCGTTAAAAGACAAGTCAGAGAAAGTTTCCGCTTAAATCAAGATAATTTACCTGCTATCGATATAGTCGTCATGGTAAAATCTGGCATTGATCAACTTGATAACAAGACGATTAATCAAGAATTAGAGAAAATATGGCGAAAAATAATTCAACGCCACAAAAACTAGTAATAACCGGCATAAAAGGCTATCAACGCTTTATCAGTCCGTTACTAGGCTCTAATTGTAGATTCACTCCAAGCTGTTCTGCCTATGCAACTGAAGCTATCAATCGCTTTGGTGTAATAAAAGGTGGTTGGTTAGCAAGCAAACGTATTTTAAGGTGTCATCCGCTCAATGATGGCGGCGAAGATCCGGTTCCACCAATAAAAAAGAGTAAATAGCCTATCTAGACTAAAAGATAGTAGGTTATCAAGCTAACCTATATTAATATGCCACGCACTTATCAAATTTAAATTATGCACGGGAAAATAATCCCCTGCCAACAAAGAAGAGAAGTTAATTTTATGGAATCCCAACGCAGTCTACTTTTTATTGCGCTTATGGTTGTTACCTACTTACTGTTTAGTCAATGGCAGCAACAAAATGCCGTAGTTCCTGAGCAAACAAGTATTAGCCAAAACCAGTCAGTTGAAAATGCCGACGCAGACTTCGTGCCTGAATCTTCAGATGCCCAAGTAAGCTCGATAAAATCAACCAATACTTCTGCCAAATTAATTACAGTGACCACAGATACATTAATTTTAAAAATTAATAGTCAAGGTGGTGATATTGTTGAAGCTAAATTACGAAAATTTGATACTGAGCAAGGTAACGATATCCCTTTTACTATTTTACAAAATGGTAATCAAAAATATATTGCTCAAAGTGGTTTAACAGGCGCTAACGGTATTGACCGTACAATCAAAGGCCGTCCTATATATACTAGTGCGAAAAGCAGCTATGAATTAGTAAATGACAACTTAATTGTCGATTTAGTTTTTCATGATGTTAGTGGCATGTCAGTTACTAAACGATTTACTTTTAATAAAAATAGCTACAGTGTTAATGTTGATTACTTAATTGACAACAACACGGCTAACAGCGTTTCTGTACAAATGTATGGTCAACTTAAACAATCTACCGTAGTAGAAACTGGTGGTGGCATGTTACCTACCTACCGCGGTGCTGCTTACTCAACAACAGAAGAACGTTACGAAAAATACGATTTTGATGATATTGAAGAAGCAAACTTAAATGCAGTAACTGCAGGCGGCTGGATTGCAATGCTTGAACATTACTTTGTTTCAGCTTGGGTACCAAACGCAAAAGACAGTAACCAACTTTATACAACGTATAGTAATAACTTTGAAGCAGTTATTGGTTTTAAAGCTCCAGCTGTAATCATTGACGCTGGTAAGCAAGGTTCTACTTCAGCAATATTTTATGCTGGCCCTAAAGACCAAGAAGTATTAGAGAAAATAGCACCAAACTTAGACTTAACCATAGATTACGGTTTCTTATGGATGATCAGTCAACCGTTATTCTGGTTACTACTAACGATCCAAAGTTTTGTTACTAACTGGGGTGTAGCTATTATTATCATCACCTTAATCGTTAAAGGTGGTATGTACCCATTAACTAAAGCGCAATATACCTCAATGGCTAAAATGCGTGATTTAGCACCAAAAATGGCACAACTAAAAGAACGTTTTGGTGATGACAGACAAAAAATGTCACAAGCCACAATGGAAATGTATCGTAAAGAAAAGGTCAACCCAGCAGGCGGTTGTTTACCACTAATACTACAAATGCCAATTTTCTTAGCACTTTACTGGGTATTCTTAGAAAGTGTTGAATTACGCCATGCACCTTTTGTTTTCTGGATTCAAGATTTATCAGCAATGGACCCATTCTTCGTATTACCAGTACTTATGGGTATCAGTATGTATGTAATGCAAAAAATGCAACCGATGACGATTCAAGATCCAATGCAACAAAAAATCATGCAATATATGCCCGTAGTATTCTCAATATTTATGGCTTGGTTCCCATCTGGTTTAGTACTTTACTGGTTAGTAAGTAACTTAATTTCAATTACACAAATGAAAATAATATTTGCTGGTATTGCTAAGAAAAAAGCAGAAAAAGCAGCATAATTTTTGTAAAGAACTAAGTTAGAAAAATAAATTGAAAGGCGATTACTGATAACACAGTAATCGCCTTTTCTATTATTGGGCATTTAATCTTGAAATAAAGTAAAATAATCATCAACCACTATTTGAATTAATTACCTCGCTATGACATCAATTTCTCAAACAACGACAATCGCCGCACAAGCAACCGCACCCGGACGTGGTGGCGTCGGTATAATTAGAGTATCAGGCCCAGAAGCTAAAAATGTTGCTCAAGCTATTTTAGGTAAGCTACCTGAAGTAAGGAAAGCTGAATATTTACCCTTTTTAGATTGCACATCAACTGATAAAACACAGGTATTAGACCAGGGAATAGCACTCTATTTCAAAGCGCCTAATTCATTTACCGGTGAAGATGTTATCGAATTTCAAGGCCATGGTGGTCCCGTAATTTTGGATATGCTACTCAAAGTAATCCTTGCGCAGCCCAAAGTTATCATGGCCAAACCTGGTGAGTTCAGTGAACAGGCCTTTTTGAATGACAAACTCGATTTAACCCAAGCAGAAGCAATTGCCGATTTAATTAACTCAAGTTCAGAACAAGCAGCTCGCTCTGCCCTGCACTCTTTACAAGGTGATTTCTCTAAACTTGTCAATGAAATGGTAGAAAGTATTATTCACCTACGCATGTATGTTGAAGCTGCGATTGATTTTCCTGAAGAAGAAATTGACTTTCTTGCTGATAAAAAAATTGTTACTGATTTAAAAGCTATTATCAGCCGAGTAGAAGACGTTCGTAAGCAAGCCCAGCAAGGTAGTATTATTCGTGAAGGAATGCGTGTAGTGATTGCTGGTCGTCCTAATGCTGGCAAATCTAGCTTACTCAATGCATTAAGTGGTAAACAAACAGCCATAGTTACCGATATCGCTGGCACTACTCGTGATGTACTAGCCGAACAAATTCATATTGATGGCATGCCGTTACACATTATTGATACCGCTGGATTACGAGATAGTGATGATGTTGTTGAGAAAATAGGCATTGAGCGTGCTTGGCAAGAGATCAATCAAGCCGATCGCGTTTTATTAATGGTTGATGCCAGTGAAGATCACAGTATTTTAGAAGACGAACAAGACATTAAAGATTTCTATCCCGAGTTTTTTGCCAAACTTCCAGAAAAAATTGGCCTTACATTAATTAGAAATAAAGCCGATGTTAATGATGCTAAAACGGGGTTCACTGAGTTTACAGATACCGATGGTACACAGCATGCCATTATTACTTTGTCAGCTAAAACAGGCAAAGGCGTTGATAGCTTAAAAGAACACTTAAAAACAATAATGGGCTACCAAGGTGGCACTGAAGGTGGCTTTATGGCGAGAAGACGTCATTTAGTGGCCTTAGAGAATACGCATCAGCATTTACTTACAGGATTAGATCAACTTGAATCTTATGTCGCTGGTGAAATATTGGCAGAAGAGCTGCGTATTTGTCAGCAAGAATTAGATCAAATCACCGGGGAATTCACCAGTGATGACTTGTTAGGTAAAATTTTTAGCTCTTTTTGTATTGGAAAATAGTTCCTGATAAATATTTTCCGATGAATAATAAAACGTGACTTCCTCGTTACGATTTATAAAAAGGGCTAGTGTTTATTTACAATACTAGCCCTTTTTATATTTATTGAAATAAACAATTATATTCGTAACTAACACCATTTTATGAGTTTCTTATTTGAGTCTACTTAGCAATAAGTCTGCTTTATTAACCTTTTATCTACCCGCTAAACTATCAATATACTCCCTCAAATTTGCTTTATTTAACTAAAATAACAAACTATTTGTTTATCCATACTTAGCTTAAGTAATACAATAACAATGTACTTATTATCATTGTAAATAACCCCATTTTATTAAAAAGAGACCCCTATGAGCTCAGTTCAAATCATTGTTGGTAGCATGCTTGGTGGCACAGAATATGTTGCAGAAGCCTGTGAAGAAACCCTAAATAAACTTGATCATACTGTTGATATACACCTTAAACCGGATCTTAAAACCGTCATCAACAACACTTTTCACTCGAATAATGAACAAAATAACGACAGTGATCTAGCCCAAAATCCTATTTGGATCATTTGTACCTCCACACATGGTGCTGGTGACTACCCTGACAACATCAAACAATTTGTTAGTGATCTAAGTAATTGTGATCAAGATCTATCCACGGTTACTTTTTTAACCATTGGGATCGGAGATTCTAGCTATGATACTTTTTGCAAAGCAGCAATAGATTTATCAAACCTATTAATATCAATTGGTTGTAAGGAAATAGTACAAATTAAAACCTTAGATATGTCAGAAGATATCGATCCAGAAGAGCTTGCTCAGCAGTGGATCAGTACAAATAAAGATCTGCTTTCGATCTAAGGTGATCACTTACCCATAAGTTATCAACAGATTACGATCTATATTTTTACCATTGTGGATAAAACAGTTAATAACCAGTTAATTTACTATTATTATTCAGTTGATTAAAAACATTTTAAATCGCCCTGTGTATAACTTGCCGTTTTGATCAAAGGTTATTTGCTGATTGATCAAAGGTTGATCACAACGTTATCATTGTCTTTAGTTATTAATAAATAAAAGAAAAAAGTGCTTATCCACAGAAAACAACGATCCTAATAAGTAATAATAATAAGATCTTTATAAAGATCTCTTTTTATATATTAAGGATCAGCCCCGATCTTTTTTACCAATTTGATCGTATCCCTGAAGAGAAAAAAGCGGTAAAATACGTTCCCTTATTTTTGAGTCTTGTAAATTTTGCAATTCACTTTAAATAAAAACTTTAACTAATTTTAACCAAGCAGGATTGTTATTTTATGTGGTATCAAGAGTCTTATGACGTAATTGTTGTTGGTGGTGGTCATGCGGGAACCGAGGCCTCACTTGCTGCTGCGCGTATGGGCTGCAAAACTTTGTTGTTAACCCATAACATTGACACGCTAGGCCAAATGTCTTGTAACCCTGCCATTGGCGGTATCGGCAAAGGTCATTTGGTTAAAGAAATTGACGCACTGGGTGGTTTGATGGCAACAGCCATTGATCATAGTGCCATTCAATTTAGAACATTAAATTCGAGCAAAGGACCTGCAGTGAGGGCAACTCGTGCTCAAGCAGATCGCATTTTATATCGTAACTATGTTCGTAATACGTTGGAAAACCAAGAAAATTTAACTATTTTCCAACAGCCCTGTGATGACTTGATCCTTGAAAACGATCGTGTTGTCGGTGTATCGACACAAATGGGCCTTAAATTTAAAGGTAAAAGCGTAGTACTTACGGTAGGTACTTTTCTTTCAGGGCTTATTCACATTGGCTTGAATAACTACCAAGGTGGAAGAGCAGGTGATCCTGCCAGTGTAAATCTAGCAGCAAAAATGCGAGATATGCCGTTTAGAATGGATCGTTTAAAAACGGGTACTCCACCTAGGTTAGACGCAAGATCATTAGATTTTTCTGTTATGGAAGAGCAAGCAGGTGATACACCTAGTCCAGTATTTTCTTTCATGGGATCACAGGCGGATCATCCAGAACAAATATCTTGTTTTATCACACATACCAACGAGCAAACCCATCAACACATTCGAGATGGTTTAGATCGATCTCCAATGTATACTGGCGTAATTGAAGGTGTGGGTCCAAGATATTGTCCGTCTATTGAAGACAAAATCACCCGTTTTGCAGATAAAAGTTCACATCAAATATTTGTTGAACCTGAAGGTTTGACTACTCATGAAGTGTATCCAAACGGTATTTCAACCAGTTTACCTTTTGATGTACAAATGAATTTAGTACGTTCAATCAAAGGCTTTGAAAACGCTTTTATTACTCGTCCTGGTTATGCCATTGAATATGACTATTTCGATCCTCGTGACTTAAAACAAAGTTTAGAAAGTAAATTCGTTCAAAATTTATATTTTGCCGGACAAATTAATGGCACCACAGGTTATGAAGAAGCTGGTGCTCAAGGACTCATCGCTGGAGCTAATGCTGCAAACAGAGTTAAAGAGCGTGATGAGTTCACTCTTGGTAGAGATCAAGCTTACATGGGCGTGTTAATTGATGATTTAGCAACGCTAGGTACGAAAGAACCTTATCGTATGTTTACTTCTCGCGCTGAATACCGTTTATTGCTTCGTGAAGACAACGCTGATATTCGTTTAACAGAGCAAGGTCGTAAAATTGGTTTAGTTGGTGATGCTCGCTGGCAGCGATTTAATGAGAAGATGGAAAACGTTGAACTTGAACGTCAGCGCTTACGATCTACTTGGGTACAAAAGGATCATACAAAAATAGATCAAATCAATGCCTTGCTGAAAACACCAATGAGCAAAGAAGCGAGTTTAGAAGACTTAATTCGTCGTCCAGAAGTAAACTATACCGATCTAATGAAGATCGAAGGTTTGGGGCCAGCGATAGAAGATAGTCAAGCTTCTGAGCAAATTGAAATTCAAACTAAATATGCAGGTTACATCGACAGACAGTTAGATGAAATAGCCAAGAAAAAACGTAATGAAGATACTAAAATCCCGAGAGATTTTGATTATCAACAAATTTCAGGCCTATCTAACGAAGTTGTAGCCAAGTTAAAAGATGCTTGTCCAGAAACTATTGGTAAAGCTTCACGAATTTCTGGTATTACTCCGGCGGCAATTTCGTTATTATTAGTCTACTTAAAAAAACACGGTCTTTTACGCAAATTAGCGTAAAAGCAATAGGTAGGGGCGAGCCGCTGATTAATGTTCAACTTAACGTTAATTAGTCAGGCTTGTCTAAATAAAAATGACTTTATCACAGCAATTATCGACACTGATTAGTAAAACGCAGCTTGTCGTATCTCAAGAACAAATCGATTTACTTATTCAATACGTTGAGTTACTCAATAAATGGAATAAAGCATATAACCTAACTTCTGTTCGTGATCCTAGTGAAATGCTAGTTAAACATATTATGGATAGTTTAATGGTGGGTGAAGTGCTTATAGGTAAGAACTTTATTGATGTTGGAACGGGTCCTGGTTTACCTGGCATACCATTAGCTATTTTGTATCCAGAAAGAAATTTTGTTTTACTAGACAGTCTAGGTAAACGTATTACTTTTCTTAGACAAGTGGTTTTTCAATTAAAGCTTAGCAATGTGACACCAGTGAAAGCAAGGGTTGAAGAGTATCAAGGTGAGGAACCTTTTGATGGGGTATTAAGTCGTGCCTTTTCTTCTCTGAATGATATGGTAAGCTGGTGTAAGCACTTAATTACCACTGAGCAAGGACGATTTTTTGCACTCAAAGGGCAATATCCTCAGGATGAGATCTCACAATTACCTGAAAATATTACTTTAGTAGATAGTCATGAAATTATCGTGCCTGACTTGGTTGGTGAACGCCATGTAATAGTACTGAAGAAGTTGCACTAGAAATAATACCAAGTCCATTAAGTTATTGGCCACTCAGCGAGAAATAAAAGGCTTAGAGGCAAGGCATTAATTGATGATAATGGTTATTCCCTTATCAAAATTAATAACGCAGCATATATGCCTTTTAAACTCGCCCTTTGGGAGCTTATTAGCAAACTAATAACTGCATAAAATTAATAAAAGATAGACTAACTATGTTTAACCAATTTTTATTGTTATAAGCTCGCTAATATAGCTCTGAGTTGATAATAAATTTAATGTAATTGGTATAACATAACATTAGAGGTGCTTGTGGGAAAAATAATAGCAGTTGCAAATCAAAAAGGTGGTGTGGGTAAAACTACTACCGCGGTTAATTTGGCTGCCTCGCTGGCGGCGACGAAACGCAAAGTTTTATTAATCGATTTAGATCCTCAAGGCAATGCCACTATGGCTAGTGGCGTTGATAAATACCAAGTTCACGCGACTTGTTATGAATTATTAGTTGAAGAGCAAAGTGTTGAGGACGTTGTTATTAAAGAAACGTCAGGTCTTTATCACTTAATTTCTGCCAATGCTGATGTTACAGCAGCTGAAATAAAGCTAATGGAAGTATATGCTCGTGAACAGCGTTTAAAAAACGCATTAGCGCCAGTAAAAGATTCTTATGACTTCATCATCATAGATTGTCCACCATCATTGAATATGCTTACCGTTAACGCTATGACGGCAGCAGACTCTGTTCTTGTGCCAATGCAATGTGAATACTATGCATTAGAAGGCCTAACGGCGCTGATGGACACCATTACTAAGTTAACGTCAGTGGTGAATGATAAATTACATATTGAAGGCATTCTTCGTACTATGTATGATCCTCGAAATCGTTTAGCTAATGATGTATCTGAACAATTAAAGCGGCATTTTGGTGATAAAGTTTATCGCAGTGTAATTCCTCGTAATGTTCGTTTAGCTGAAGCGCCAAGTTTTGGTACACCAGCCATGTATTACGATAAATCTTCAACGGGCGCCAAAGCTTATTTAGCGCTAGCGGGTGAAGTATTACGTAAAAATGATTATGCTAAAAAATCTCCGCAAGCTAAGGCAAGTGTTGCCAGCTAGCACAAAGGAAAATTATGAGTACAGCAAAACGTAAAGGCGCTAGTCGCTTAGGTCGTGGTCTTGATGCCTTATTATCACCTGCGATACCAGCAGGTGAGAGCCAAACAGAAACTACTGAAGCAAGCAATAGCGTAAAAGCGACAGATAATGAACTGATTAAACTACCTATTTCCAAGTTAGTACCGGGTAAATATCAGCCACGTCGTGAAATGTCTGATGCAGGTCTTGAAGAGTTGTCATTATCTATTCAATCACAAGGTATTATTCAACCGATTGTTGTGCGTTTAGTTGGCGACGATCAATATGAGATCATCGCGGGTGAACGTCGATGGCGTGCGGCTAAATTAGCACAGCTTGATATTATCCCTTGTTTAGTTAAAAACGTACCGGATGAATCAGCAGTCGCGATTGCACTCATTGAGAATATTCAACGTGAAGATCTTAATGCAATGGAAGAAGCGGTTGCATTAGAACGCTTATTAGTGGAATTTGATTTAACCCATGAAGAAGTAGCCATTGCCGTTGGAAAATCGCGTACAACAGTGAGTAATTTATTACGTTTAAATAAATTAAATGATGAAGTAAAAACCTTATTAGAAAATGGTGATATTGAAATGGGTCATGCCCGAGCTCTATTAGCCTTAGAAGGTGAAGTACAAACTTCTGCAGCGCAAACTGTTGCGACTAAAGAATTAACCGTACGAGAAACTGAAAGTTTAATTAAAAAGATTCAAAATCCTGTAGCTGAAAAAGAAAAAGTTGAAAAAGCTATAGAGACTATAGAGTTGGAACAAGGTTTAGCAGAAAAGTTTGGTGCGAAAGTGTCAATTAGCCACAACCAAAAAGGTAAAGGCAAGTTGGTTATTTCTTATACCAACCTTGACAAATTAGATGAGATTTTAACAAAAATAAGATAATTTAACTTTGTGAACCTTATCGCTATAAAAACCAGCCTAGTGCTGGTTTTTTTGTTTAAAAAATGTAAGAAATACCTAATATTGCTCTGTCCCTTTAATTAACTTGGTATAGTTATACCAAGTTAATTAAAGCTACAAATAATCTTAAGGATTAGTTTATGTTGAAGTTACTTTTATCCGTACTCTTTTCACTTGTTGTCTATTTACCGAGTTATTCATGTTTCGCCGATGATGATGCTGCCACTTTATTAAAAAAAATGGATGAGTTATTTCGCTCTAAAAGCTCCATTGCAATGATGAAAATGCAAATTATCACGCCTAATTGGCAACGTACCCTGGAAATGCAAAGCTGGACCATAGGTATGGACGATACTTTTATTCGGGTATTGTCACCAAGGAAAGATCGTGGTGTGGCGACCTTAAAAAAAGATAAAGAGATGTGGAATTTTTTTCCTAAAATTAATAAGGTTATTAAAGTTCCACCATCAATGATGATGGGATCTTGGATGGGATCCGATTTTACTAATGATGACTTGGTCCGTGAAGTTTCATTGGTTGAAGAATACCAAGTGTCTAAACGTATTGAAGGTGAAAACTATCGTTTAACCTTAGTTCCCAAAAAAGATACCGTGACGGTTTGGGGCAAAATTGAATTTATTGTTAATCAAAAAACACTATTGCCATTGGAGCAAAGTTATTACAACGAAAAAGGTGCAAAGGTGCGCACTATGGTCTTTAGTAATATAAAGGATTTTTCTGGTAAAAAAATGCCAGCGGTTATGACGATGATCCCATTAAATAAAACAGGACATAAAACGGTTATTGAATATGTTGAAGCCGAATTTGATATTGATTTGGGGGATAATGTTTTCACGTTACGCAATTTACAAACGCGTTTTTAATCGCTTTATTTCATTTCATTTTATAACGATAAATGTAAATACCTATGCTGATAGTAAAACTTGCCTTTAGGAACATATTACGTAATCGACGCCGTTCATTATTAACATTATTGAGCATGGGTGGCGGCTTTTTTTTACTTTGCCTAACTCTCTCTATGTCAGAGGGAAGTTATAGCAACATTATTAATATATTTACCCAAGATCACACAGGGCATGTGCAAATTCATAAAGAAAACTACCTAGAGCGCCCTTCTCTATACAAAACGATCAATCATGCTGATGAGATCATTACTCTATTAGAGCAAAAAACACTGGTATTAGGTGTTGCGCCACGAATTTATAGTCCTTCATTAGCTTACGGCAAGAATAAAACTTTTCCAGCTCAGGTTATTGGTATTGATCCCGAGCGAGAAGCTAAAACCACAGGGTTAGAAAATAAAGTTAACGAGGGATATTATTTAACAAGACCGTTGGCCAATAAAATAAGTAAGGATGCTTATTTTCCCGCCATGATCGGCTTTAGCCTAGCTAAAAACTTACAGCTTACAGTTGGTGACGAACTGGTACTCATTTCTCAAGGTATTGATGGCTCTATCGCCAATGATATTTTTAATGTCGTTGCTATTGTGGGTGATACTAGCTCATATGAACGTATGAATGTTTATATTAGCTTAACAGCCATGCGAGAGTTTTTATCAATGGCAGGTGATACCAGTAAAGTTCATGAATTAGCGTTAATTTTATCGAGTCAAAGCCAAGCAAGGGAATTCGCTGCTAAAACTCAATCAGCGCTTAAAGATGAGAGCTTAAGTGTAGAACCATGGCAAGTGGTTGAATCCTCTTTTTATAAGAGTATGCAAGCGGATAAAAAAGGCAGTTATGTCTCTATGGGCATTATTATATTTATCGTCTCAATAGGCGTATTAAATACCATCTTAATGGGCACTATGGAGCGAACCCGCGAGTTTGGCGTTTTGAAGGCTATTGGAACTCGGCCTTTAGCGGTTTTTACCTTAATAATGTTAGAGTCTTTTGTACTGGCTATTATCGGTTGTTTACTTGGATTGCTACTCGCGCTACCTGTTTGTTTTTGGCTGGCAGGTGTTGGTATTTCTATGCCAGAGCCAATAGATATGGGTGGGATTATATTTGATACCATGCTAGGTGAAGTAAGCTGGTTTGTGGTGTTATTACCCTCAATTGTTGTCATTAGCAGTACGTTAATCGTTAGTTTTATTCCTGCGATTCGGGCAGCTAAAATATCACCGTTAAAAGCATTACAGGCGGTTTAAAGATCATTATGGCAACACGAACACCTAATTCATCCAATGCTTCTAAACTCGATAACAACGGCTCATCAGCTACTGTCAATGAATCCAACTCGACTCAACATAACAGCAGTCAAAATGCGATAATTGCACGTTTAGCCAAGCGCAGTATTTTTAGAAATACTCGTAGAACACTATTAACCGTACTTCTTATTTCATGCAGCCTGGCGGCTATTTTATTTACCGATGCTTTTGTAAGAGGCATGGTAGAAACCATGGTAAAAATCAGTACACAAACCTTCTTAGGAGAAGGACAAATTCATCGGGTGGGTTTTCGTGAGGCAAACGATATAGATTTATACATTGAAGATACTACAACTCTTTATCAGCAACTCCATGCCACCACAGCCATTCAAGCATTTGCCCCAAGGGTATTAACAGGCGCGATGACCTCCTCTTCTGAAAATGTTGCCTCAGCAATTGTTTATGGCGTAGATGCAATACAAGAAGCACAAGTGAGCAAGTTAAAATTAGCGGTAACTCAAGGGGATTATTTATCAGGTATTGATGGTGAAATCATCATAGGAGAACAACTTGCTGATTTATTAGAAATTAGTTTAGGTGACCGGGTAGTTATTACTGTTTCAGAAGCTAATGGTGGCGATTTATCTCAAGCACTGTTTCGTGTTTCAGGCTTATTTAGTTTTAATGAAAGAAGCATGGATATAGGTATGGCTTTTATTAACTTGTCACAAGGACAGAAATTGTTAAACATTGCTGGCGTGCATGAAGTTGCTCTTCGTTTACAACACTTACATCAAGCTGAAGATAGTACCCTACCCTTTTGGAAAACACTTAATAATGACCAGATAGAAACGTTAAGTTGGAAAGAATTAGTGCCTCAATTAAGTAGTATGCTGGCGATGACCAAGTACTCGACACTGATTGTTTCAATCATCATGTATGTACTGGTTTGCTTAGGGTTAATAAACACTATGTTTATGTCTATTTTTGAGCGACAAACAGAGTTTGGTATTTTACTGGCTATAGGAACACGGTCTAAGCAGCTCTTTTATCAAATAATGCTGGAAGGTTTTTTCATCGGTTTGTTAAGCGTAACTGTTGGTTTATTAATGGCTTTTCTCTTGTGCTACTGGGGTTCTATTGTAGGTATAGATTACTCTGAATTAGAAATGTCAGGTATGACTTTAAATGAACCCATCTATTTAATACTCGACGCCAGCAGTTTTGCCATTATGGGAGTCGCGACGTTAGCAGTTACCCTTATTGCGAGTGTATACCCTGCTTTTCATGCGGCGCGTTTACAACCTTCTTTTGCCATGCGAAAAACCCTCTAATTGGTTAGTTGAGAGTTAATAGTTAATTCAAGAATAAGAAATTACTGAGTGAAAAGGAAATTATTAAAATGACAACTCAAGTGGATATTGCTGGCGTCAATAATAAAGCGACGGTTAGCCAAAATACTGTCATTAAAACGACTCATTTGTGTAGAGAATTTGGTCAAGGTGATACGTTAGTTAAAGCGCTGACTGATGCCAATATCACCATAGAACGAGGTGAATTTACCGCGATAATAGGCCCTTCTGGCTCAGGTAAATCAACTTTATTGCAATTAATTGGTGGTTTGGATAATCCAAGTTCAGGTGATGTGTTTTTAGATAATAAAAATATTAATCGTATGACAGGCACCGAGTTGTCAGATTTCAGACGTGATCATATTGGCTTTATTTTTCAAGCCTATAACTTGATACCTGTGTTAAGCGCCCGAGAAAACATTGAGTATATTATGTTACTGCAAGGCGTACCTACAGCAGAGCGAAACAAACGCGTAGATAAGCTAATGCATGCGGTAGGTTTAGAAGGTTTGGGAGATCGTCGCCCTGCTGAATTATCAGGGGGGCAACAGCAACGCGTAGCCGTAGCAAGGGCTATGGTATCAAAGCCTAGTATTATTTTAGCGGATGAACCGACAGCTAATCTAGACTCGAAAACAGGTGCTGATTTGCTTGATATGATGAAAGAATTAAATGAAAAGCAAAATATGACCTTTGTATTTTCAACGCATGATCCAAAGATAATGGAACGAGCCAAACGTATTATTCGTTTGGTTGATGGCTGCATTGTTGATGATGAGCGCAGAAATTAATGCATGAATTAGTGCAAAGATTAAGCTTGCCCGTTAAGTTTTTTTTAGTATTAACGCTACTTGGCGCTACTGTCTCGCCTATGAGCAGCTTTGCGGATAGTTTTTCATTTAGTGGTTATATGAAAAGTTATGCACTCGCACAAGACAGCATATCTATTCAAAGCGATGCCATTGATCAAAGTACTATTGAAAATATCACTACTGAAAGCAACACAATTGAAAATAATAGTGTTCAAAATCAAGCTCAAAGCATTGCCGGTAACTTTCAATCACAAAACGCACTACGTTTAATGGCGTCTTATTTGTCCTCAAGCAAAGGTAATATTGAAATAGATTACGAAATACAGCCACTGTATTTCTCAAATAGTACAATGGCTGAATACTATACCAAGGGAAACCTAGGCGTTATTGGTGGTACAGTTTCTTCGGCGAGTAATCAATATCGTTATAAAGATTTTGATGCCGTTTTGAGTGATTTTGGTAGTCATGGCGTGGTTTTGCAAAACCTTGACCGATTTAATTATCAATACAGTAATTACTACGGCGATTTAACGATTGGTCGACAAGTATTATCATTTGGTTCTGCTCGCTTCACCAATCCAACCGATATATTTATCCCTTTTGCTATTCAAACTCTTAACCAAGAGTATCGTGTTGGTATTGATGCTATTCGATATAAAGCTGATGTCGGTGATTTTGCTGTGATAGATATGGGGTTGGTTATCGGTGAGGATGGTAAAAAACAAAACAGTGCCGCTTTTTTACGCGGTAAAAACTCTATTCAAGGTAATGATATAGAAGCTATCGCTATCATACTTGATGATGCCTGGTTACTGGGTGGTGGCATTGAGCGTTCAATAGGTGATTTTGGTTTTTGGTTTGAGGCCGCTTATATGGACTGGCGCCAAAATAACTATGTTGAAGGTAATGCTTCTGAAAATAATACTGACGGAAATAATTCATTAGAAAACATCACCGTAGACAACTATGCAACAAACACCTTACCTTTGGCTGGCGCCTACACTGATAACTATTGGCGTTCTTCAATTGGCTCAGACTATGCGTTAAATGAAGATGTAATTATTATGATCGAGTATCACTATAATGGTGCGGGCAGTAATAATGTTGAGAATTACACCAAACTCGCGACACAAGCGCCCTACCAGAAAGCTGGTGTGTATTTATATGGTGAACACTACCTTATCCCCGCATTAACTTGGTTAGCCTCTCCTTTGGTGTCTGTTAGCGCCAGTGCTTTTTATAATATCAGCGATAGCTCAGTGTTCTTAACTGTCAGTAGTGAAACCAGTTGGAGTGATAATTTATACTCTGACTTTGGACTGTATATAAGTCATGGGGATACCTTGCAATATAATGCGAGTGGCGCCAATGGCGATTATGCTTTTGGCTCAGAATTCGGGGCTTACCCTTTGAGTGTTTACGCCAGTCTTAGGTATTATTTCTAGCTCTACCGCTTTAATAAAAGCTACGACCTAGCATTATTATTAAGTGGCTCTGGGTTTTGATTTACCTAATTAATTGACGTAGAGTGTTATTAGTTATTACTTTCAAGGATGAAAATATGCAAGAACTACCACCATTAGATCTAGTTAAAACGTGGCTTGAAGTTGTTCAACAGCTCGATTTTCCCATTACCATTCGTGAAAAACGCGGTAAATTACTTACTTATTATTTTGGTTCAATTAAACAAGCTCAAAGGTATGTAGAGGATAACGATGATTACTGTCAGCGAGCCTCTTAATTAACTCAGTTAAGTATATTGCAAAGCGCTGAAACATGGTCTTCGTAAGTTAACAAATTTAGTCTATATCCAACTCTCGAATAAATTTATCAATATACTTAACAAAAAAAATTAAGTACTGGTATTCGTTCGAGGCTTTTTATAGAATGCCATTTCTTATTTTCCACCCGTAGCTCAGCTGGATAGAGCGATGCCCTCCGGAGGCATAGGTCACAGGTTCGACTCCTGTCGGGTGGACCATTTAGAGCAATTTTATTATCTAGATTACATAACTTAACGTTAGTAATTATATTGCGAAAGTTAAATGTTATAGCTGTTGTTTTTAAAATTTAGTTCGCTATTGATATGTGCGTTTTCGTAAATATTTAAACCCGACACCAATCGGGTTTTTTTATGTCTTAAAATAGCTATAAAAAACACATAACCGCAATAACATCGATAAATATCCAAGCCCTTCAAGTAGTTTGGGCATAGTAATTAATAATAGCCATAGCTTCGAATCAGTAGCAATCAGGCCAAAACAGGGAATATCCATGAAAAAAATAATCACCACCGCTTCAGCCATACTGCTGTTACAAGCTTGTACAACATTTGACCCTTATACTGGGGAAAGCAAAACCAGCAAGACCGCTATTGGCGCAACAACGGGTGCCGGCCTAGCAGCAGTTGTGGCTTATATAAGCAATAAAGATGAAGACAGCAATACACGCAATAAACGCATTCTTGCAGCAGCAGCTGGTGGTGCGGCTATAGGTGGCGGTATTGGTTTTTATATGGATTCTCAAGAAGCTAAGTTACGTAAGCAACTGAGAGATAGTGGTGTAAGTATTCAACGTGAAGGTGACAAAATTAACCTGATCATGCCTGGCAACATCACTTTTGCTACTAGCAGCTCTAACATCAACACTAACTTTACTGGTGTATTAAATTCTGTTGCCTTAGTGCTTGAAGAATATAACAAAACACTTGTTGTTGTTTCTGGTCATACAGATTCTAGCGGTTCTGCTCAGTACAACCAAAAGCTATCTGAAGAACGTGCGGGCTCGGTAGCCAATTATTTACGTGGTCAAAAAATTCTTAGTGAGCGTTTAGAGGTAGTTGGTTTTGGTGAAGCACAGCCGGTAGCAGACAATCAATCAACTGGCGGTCGCGAACTTAACCGACGTGTTGAGATAACTTTATTACCTATTGCTGAGTCATAATAATGATTAAAACAATGAATATCGGTATTGTGGCTTTATCCGCTGTGTTATTGGCAGGGTGTCAGACTAGTAATGCTATTAAAAATGCTTCATCTGATGGCATGGCTAATATGTTTACTTGCGATAAAATTGAAACAACCTTTGACGCTTACGACAAAGACAAAAATTCATTCCCCGCATTACAACAAATTACTGACATGGTAGGTATTGATAGCAGTAGCTTCGATAGCTCAAATACTGCCAGTTATTTTGGTATGGTAAAAACAGGGGTTAATACTGCATTAATGCTGAAAGGTTGCGCTGCAATTTAATAGCGTTTTATAACCAGGGTGACCTTACCCTGGTTGCTTATTCAAAAGTTCTCCACTTTTGAATATACTGAAAAAAATAATACATACACTTCATACAACCTTTATTCTTCAAAACGCGAATTAATTATTAACTCTGTTGGTAAACAGTGTTAAATCTTTGAATGTAATTGATCTAATCCCTAATAGTTATTACCATCAATATTAATCTGTTAAGTCTAATTTATATGGATAAATTCATAATTAAGTAAATTTCAGGATATTAAATAAAAAGGAAATAAGATGAAAAATAAAGTTTTATTAAGTTTACTACTCTCAGCAATAGGTACTTATTCTGCAGGTGTTTCTGCCGACGAATGGAGTTATCAACTAGAGCCCTATTTAATGGTCACTTCTATTAAAGGTGATGCAACAATTGGTCGTACTAATACAGCTGATGTGGATGTTGATTTTGGAACCATATTAGATAACTTGGACGCTGCGGCTATGGTTCATTTTGAAGCTCATCATGACTCAGGTTGGGGGGTTATGTTTGATTATGGCTTTATGGATCTTGGTGGAGATAAAACCAATGACAATGGCAACTCTACTGATGTTAGTGTTCGACAAGGCGTACTTGAACTTCATGCCTTATACCGAAATAAATTGAATGATGGATTTATTGATTACTTTGCCGGTGTTAGGTGGTGGGATAACGATATAGACGTAACGCTTGATTTTGCAATTCGCCCTGAAAATAATTTTGAAAAAGAGGTTGAGGCTGATTGGATAGACCCTGTCGTTGGTGTTAGGTGGATAAAAAATATCGATGATAAGTGGACGTTTTTAGCTCAAGCAGATGTAGGCGGTTTTGGTCTTGGGTCTGACTTTACTTCTTCTGTTCAAAGTGGCGTTATGTACAAAATCAGTGATTTAATGACTTTAGATCTTAAATATAAAGCGACTTGGGTCGATTATGAAGAAGGTAGCGCAGGACAACAGGGATATTTTGGTTATGACACCGTGACTCATGGCACTGTGATTGGCCTAGCTTTTAATTTCTAACTGCAAACACGAGTCGTTGACTATCCTCCGCGTAGCTTGTGCTTAAAGCCTGAGCTACGCGAAATTAGTGCTTATCACTCAATAAAACCCTAATTAATTAGCCCGTTTATTTGATCTGGAAAATTTATATTTACCTTATGATTAATATTTATGTACTTTGTAAGTAAAACTGCCTAAAGTTATGAATCCTCTAATAAATTTTCGGCTAAACTCTCAAAATGAAACCTCGTCTTTTTAGATTGCTTTCTGTTCTATTCTTTACCAGTTTGTTCTTAAATGCGCCTATTTATGCGCAAGAACTTGAAACTAAAACAATTGAAGCTGAACCTATTGTTAAGAAGATTAACCGCACGGGCAAATTAACCTTTAAGCGAACGTTAAATTTATCTTTTAAAAGTAGTGGTTATCTCGAAGAACTTACTATTGATGAAGGTGATAGTTTTATTAAAGGCCAGTTATTAGCTCAGCTTGACAGCGAAGAACTTACCGCGGAAAAAAATGCTAGTTATGCACGTTTGTTACAAGCAAAACGTGAAATTAAGCGCATTAAAACGCTGCTAAGTAAAAAACTAAGCTCACAACAAGCATTAGATGACGCTATCACCTCAGTTGAAACCACACGTGCCCGCCATAAAATAGCCCAATACAATCTCACTAAAGCGCAGTTAATTGCACCTTTTGATGGTGTAGTACTCGCTCGATATACTGATTTAGGTGAACTGCAAAGCCCTAGCCAAAGCGCTTTAAAAATAGCCGCAGTAGAAAATAATTTAGTCGTTCGTGTCGCGTTAACTGCATCGGAAGTTAATCTAGTTAATTTACAGCAAAGAATAGATCTTAATTTAACGCAATATGGTTTAGTCACTGGCACTGTGAGTAAGGTTCCAGCTATTGCAGATCAACAAAGTCATTTATTTACTATTGAAGTTTTATTAGAAAATTTAAAAGTGAATCAAGTTGTTGTTGGACAATTAGTTCATGTATTAGCTGAAGTCATGACTGATACGTTTTCCTATCGATTACCGCTTGAGGCGCTAAATAGTGTTGATAGCCAAGGGAAAGCGTTAGTTATGGTGTTAGATACTAACGCAACAGAAACCAAAAATTATCGTCAGCAAGAGTTTTTGATTAAACAGCTCTCAAATGAATATATCTATTTATCTGCTCAACCAAGTTCTCCTCCCTTAACTATTGTCACGCGGGGCTGGCAACATCTAGCATTAATTGAAAATAAGCCGTAGATGAAGCTCAGTAAAGAGAAATAAGCAATGAAACTCCCTAGATTAGCGATAGATAATGCACAATTCACCTTAACAATATTTTTATTGTTGGTTTTAGTGGGTGTAGTGTCCTATTTGAATATGCCTCGCTCAGAAGACCCTCAGTTTGATTTACCGGTCACCTTAATTGAAGTGGTTTATCCTGGCGCTTCGCCCAGTGATATTGAAACTTTAGTGGTTGACCCACTTGAAAAAGAAATTGCTGATATTGAAAATATTAAAAAGATAGAAGCAAAAATCCATAATGGTGCGGTAAGGATTACCATAGATTTTCTTTATGGCACGGACGGTGAAACTGCGTTTAATAAAGTAAAACAGGCGGTATCTACCGTAAGACCTAGCTTACCTGCAGGTATCGCAGAGTTGTTGGTATTAAAAGCAACACCAAGCAGTGTTGCTATAATGCAGTTGGCTTTGTGGTCTGAGCCTACCAACTATAAAACGATGGAATTGCATGCCAAGTTATTGGAAAAACGACTAGAAACAATAGCCAGTGTACGTAAGGCAAGTATTTGGGGATATCCGCGGCAAATTGTTGCGATAGATATTAATTTACCCTTATTAAAATATTATGGCTTAGCGCTTACTGATATTACGCAAGTGCTTCAAGGACGAGCATTAAATATCACGCCTGGATTTGTAGATGCCAGCACACGACGTTTTAATGTAAAAGCCAGTGGTAACTTCACTCAATTAGTGGATATAGAAAATACTGTTATTAGCGATAACAATATGGTCAGTGCGAATGGTGTATTAAAAGTAAAAGATATTGCGGGCGTTACTTTTACTGATGCTGAGCCAAGTTATTTAGCTTATTTTGATGATATACCAGCGATATTTATTACGGTGGAGCAACGTGAAAAAACTAATATATTTGTTTTAACTGAGCAAATAAATCAAGAAGTTGAGCAGTTTAAAAATAGTTTACCTCGTGGTATTAAGCTGGAAAAATTATTTCAACAAGCGGACAGTGTTAATGTGCGTGTTAATGGATTTTTTGATAATTTAACGCAAGGCCTAGTTATAGTAGGTTTAATGGCTTTACTATTTTTGGGCATCAGAGAAGCCTTAGTGGTGATCCTCGCTATTCCGATTTCATTCTTGATGGCTATTGGTTGGCTTGATTTTAGTGGCTATGGCTTACAGCAAATGTCGATTGTTGGTTTAATTATTGCGCTGGGTTTGTTAGTTGATAACGCTATTGTGGTAACTGAGAGTGTTCATAGAGAAAGTAAGCTTGGTAAAGATATAAGGACTGCTGCAGCATCAGGCACCAGTAAAGTCGCTTGGGCAATTGCTAGTGGCACTATCACGACGATGTTAGCCTTTTTACCAATGCTGATGATTCAAAGTAATACCGGCGACTTTATTCGCTCAATGCCCGTAACTGTAGTGTTAGTATTATTTGCTTCGTTATTAGTGGCATTAACGTTAACACCACTTTTAGCCAGTAAATTACTTGTTGTTATTGAAAAAGACGATAAACCTAAAAAGATTAAAATTAAGACCCTGCAACACTACGCCAATAAATTTGCTGAAAAGAGCTATACCAATACGTTAACGATTTTAATGCGTAATAAAGCTGCCGTTATTGTTGTGAGTTTACTGATGTTAGTAGCTATGTTTTCTTTATTTGGGCAAGTAGGTGTAAGCTTATTTCCAAAAGCAGAAAAACCTATGTTATTAATTAATGTTACTACTCCTGCTAACTCATCTCTGGCATATACAGATAAAGTGCTACAGCAAGTTCGACTGCATGTTAAGCAGTATGATTTAGTTGATAAAGTAGCGCTAAATATTGGTAATTCAAATCCACGTATTTATTATAATGAGGTCCCAAAACGCGGCATGATTCGTTTTGGCCAAGCGTTATTGGTATTAAAGGATTATCAGGCTGATGAAGTCACCACGTTAGTAAAACGTTTACGTGATGATTTTAAAAATTGGCAGCAGGCTGAAATCACTGTTAAAGAGTTTACTCAAGGTCCGGTGACCGATCAGGTTATTGCTATTCGGTTGTTAAGCGAATCCTTAACTGACTTAGAGCACGTTGCCAATGATCTTTCGGCTAAAATGCGACAGTTATCAGGTATTGTAAATATTGATAACCCTATTGGCATGGCAAACACTGAGTTGGCGCTAACGATTGACTACCAGCAGGCAGCATTAAGTGGTGTGAGTGTTGAACGATTAGATAAAACCATTAGTACCATCTTATCAGGTACGACTGTTGGCCAGTTTAATGACGTTAACGGCGAAGATTATCCTATAATGATTCGTCAAAAAAATCCCAGTATTGATAGTTTGTCAGCCATTGAAATTAGCAATAATCAAAGGGTTTCAATTCCCCTTGAGCAACTCGCCACTATGGAGTTAAAAAAGGGTGACAGTGACTTTTTTCATTATCAGAAGTTACGTATGGCTAAAGTATCTGCCGATGTTGAAACCGGTTATTCAGTTGGCGAAATCACTAAACAATTGGTCAATTATCTTGAACAGTATGATCTACCTGCAGGTATGCATTTTACTTTAGGTGGAGAAGAAGAATCTCGACAGAAGACTTTTGCAGGTTTAACACAAGTTATGTTGATTACGGCGATGGGAATATTTGCAGTATTAGTGTTACAGTTTAAATCTATTTTACAGCCAATGATTATTTTTAGTTCAATCCCTTTTGCCATGGCAGGCTCTATCATAGGTTTGTATTTAACAGGGTTATCTTTTTCTATGATGGCTTTTGTAGGTTTGATTAGTCTGTTTGGTATTGTTGTCAACAATGCCATTATTTTGATTGATAGTACCAACGTTAATTTGCGTTTAGGCTTAGACAAGCATTCGGCAGTATTAAAGGCTAGTGCTGTTCGTTTTACGCCAATATTGTTAACCACACTAACGACCATAGGCGGTTTAATTCCATTAACATTATATGGTGGCAGTTTATGGCAACCACTCGGTGTGGTACTTATTTCTGGTTTATGTGTGTCAGCTATTTCAAGCTTTTTATTGGTACCTATTTTAACTGAACTCTTTACAGAGCGAGCGTCCGAAAATAGAGCTGACTAGGCTATTTCATGGCTAAATTAGGCCAATAAAACTAAGACATCATGATGAATTACTATATAATAATTTCTGTTACAACAAAGATGTCACCATAGTAATACCAACATTTTAGGATTTAGATAAATGGAAGTAATTGGCACCTCAGGTTATTTTTTAGCAGCCTGTGCTTATGCGGTTTTTATTTTATTACTTTTAGCTGCTCGTAATAAAACTTTAGCCGGTGGTTTAATGCTTTTAGCGGCATTATTAGTTTTTTCTTCCTCTCTTAGCGCAGCATTACAACCTAAACAAGGTTTTTCATTGCTTATCGTCATGGCAATAGAAACGTTTAAAGTTGCTGTTTGGTCCTTATTGATTATTTGTACTCAAGCAAATATCACGTCGGTTAAAGCACTAATTTCTCACCCCAAAGTTAAGCAATATCTGCAAATATTCAGTGGCTTATCTGTGCTTTGTTGGGGGGCTGCGCTATTTATGCCCGATAGTGTGAAATATCTGTTTTCATTGTTTTTATTACTTAACTTATGGTTACTCGTTTTACTTGAACAGCTATATCGAAATGCCGATGTTAAAGTTAAATGGGCCATTTGGTCTTTAATTATAGCCTTGGGCATGGCAACTGTTTTTGATTTTGTGCTGTTTGCGCAGGCGGCTATGGTTAACCAATTAGACTTTTCTTACTGGTATGCGCGTGGTTTTATTGCGGCCATAGGTATGCCATTAATATTGGTAAGTACTCGGCGTATTAAAGATTGGTCGGTAGATGTTTTTGTTTCCCGTGAAGTGGTCTTTTATAGCTCAATGTTACTGATTTCGGGTTTATACCTACTTTTATTGGCTATAGCGGGTTACGTAATTAATTTCTTTGGTGGAGCTTGGGGCGACGTTATCAGTATCGCGTTTATTATTTTAGGTGGTAGTGTTTTAGCGGCCTTATTAATAACTGAGAGGTTACGTAGAGAGGTTAAGGTATTCATTACTAAGCACTTTTTCGCTAATAAGTATGATTATCGAGTTGAGTGGCTCAAATCCATTGAACAGCTCGAAATCGGTGAAAATAATGATTGTTATCACACTGCAACTCACATTATGTGTTCATCGTTGAATATCCATCAAGGTGCATTAATCAAAAAACCCACCGTGGGTCATTATCAACCTCTCTATCAGCAAAATTTTCAACTCGAGCAAAGTGATTTACACTTTTTAGTTGCGGTTGAAGAATTCTGTCAACAACACGGTTGGATTATTGATATCAGAGAGTTGGCAATGGTTGAGGAAAGTTACCCTGGCTTAGCGTTGGATGCTAAAGCATGCGGACAAAAGAATATTGATATAATCATACCTATTTTTATGAATAAATCAGTTTACGGCTTTTTCTTGTTAGCACTGCCTGAAGAGCAAGGGGTATTGAATTGGGAAGATCGAGATTTACTTTTTTCTATCTCCAAACAACTCAGTAATTACTTATCACTTAATGAAGCTAATGAGAGCTTGGCTGAATCTAAGCAATTTGATGCTTTCAATCGCATGTCAGCTTTTTTAGTTCATGATTTAAAAAATATTCAAGCACAGCTGGCGTTAATTAATAGTAATGCCAAGCGCCATAGAGATAATCCCGACTTTATTGATGATGTTTTTGAAACCATAGAATCAGCAACGGGACGACTTGATAAAGTCTTAACACAGCTACGCAACAAGCAAGTGGTGGAATCAACTAAAAAAAGTACAGATGTACAAACGCTAATTCAGAGGGTAGTCAAACAGCGAAATGTGCAGTTACCACACATTAGTGCAAAGGTAGCTATTGATGACATGATTTCAATTGATGAAGAAACGTTTTCTTCAGTATTAAATCATCTATTACAGAACGCACAAGAAGCGACAAATGAAAGTGGCTGGGTTAAAATAAGCGCAGAAAGGATAAGCAACAACTTACACATTGCTATTGTTGATAATGGCTGTGGTATGTCGAGTCACTTTATTAAAGATCGCTTATTTAAACCCTTTGATACCACCAAAGGAAATGCTGGCATGGGTATTGGTGTTTATGAAGCTAAGCAATTTGTTGAGGGTATTGGTGGCGCTATGCAGGTAACTAGCTTCGAAGATGAAGGTAGTATTTTTACACTTATTATTCCTTGTAGTATCACTGATTAGAAAAGAATAAAAATAAAGGATATGGCATTGTTATGGAAAAGTTATTAATTGTTGATGACGATTTAGGCATACAAAAACAACTTAAATGGAGTTTAGCTGACTACGACGTAGTGCTTGCAGATACCCGCGAAAGTGCTATTGCTGCAGTGAGACGTCATGAGCCTAAAGTGGTTACGCTTGATTTAGGTCTGCCACCAGATGCAGCTAATGCTAGCGAAGGTTTAGCGGCACTAAAACAAATATTGGAAATTGCTCCCCATACTAAAGTGATTGTTATCACGGGTAATGATGACAGAAGTAATGCCCTAAAAGCTATCGAAATGGGCGCTTATGATTTTTATCAAAAACCGGTTGATGCTGATGTTATTAATGTCATCGTTTCTCGTGCTTTTAGCTTAGCAATGATAGAGACAGATAACCGTAGTATGAAGTCTATTGTAGGCTGTGATACTGGCATTATTGGTAGTAGTGAAAGTATTGATAGATTACGCATTATGGTGCAACGTATAGCTCCTACGGAGATTACAGCGTTGCTTCTAGGTGAAAGTGGTACTGGTAAAGAAGTTACGGCCAAAGCCATTCATAAAGTGAGTGATCGTAGTGATAAACCTTTTATTGCTATTAACTGTGCTTCAATTCCTGAAAACTTATTAGAGAGTGAGTTATTTGGCTTTGAAAAGGGGGCTTTTACTGGCGCTCATAAAACCACTTTAGGAAAAATAGAGTGTGCACAAGGCGGGACCTTATTTTTAGATGAAATAGGTGATATGCCTTATCATTTACAAGCAAAGTTATTACGCTTTTTACAAGAAAAAATAATAGAGCGCTTAGGTGGACGGAAAGAAATACCCGTTGATGTTCGTGTAATATGTGCGACAAACCAAAATCTTGAAGTAATGGTTTCAGAAAAAACATTCCGTGAAGATCTTTTTTATCGTATTACCGAGATTACTTTAAATATACCGCCATTACGTGATCGTGATGAAGATGTACTTATCCTAGCTAATTTCTTTTTACAGCAGTACGCTGTTGAATATAAGCGAAATGCTAAGTCCTTTGCGGACGATGCTTTATATGGATTAAGACACCATAAGTGGCCTGGCAATATTCGAGAGTTACAGAATAAAGTTAAATCGTCAGTGATTATGAGTACCAGTAATCAAGTAACTGCTTTTGATTTAGGTTTCTTCGATAAAGAAAATGCAGAGTATGAACTGTCACTAAATTTACGTGCTGTGCGTGAACAAGCCGAAACTATAGCTATTCAAAAAGCCTACGCGCTCACGGACGGAAATATGTCGAAGACGTCGGAATTATTAGGTATTACCAGACCGACGCTTTATTCATTGATTGAAAAATATCAGATTGCGATTAACGTTTAGAACTAAAAATTGTAATGCTGGTAGTTATTTACTATCAGCATTTTTACTTTGTAATTCAGCAAACTCGCGATTTTTTTGTTTTAAAAGCTTATCAATATAGCGTGTCATTTTAACTTTTTGCTGAATTGAGCTTTCTAGTATTTCTTCCACTTCACGTAATACATTTTTAATATTTTCAACATGTTCAGTTGAGTTTATGACTAATGGTTGATGTTTTGTATCACTTTCAAGAGCATTCCCACTCAGTGAGCCTGTAAGTTCAACAGACATTTCCTCGGCAACTTCATTGACGGCATTGCAATCAATATTCTCTAACTCCTCTAGAAAACCAAACAATAATAGACGGTCAACAAAGATGTTTATTTTTCTTGGTACGCCTAGCGTTTTTTCAAAAATAAGCTGAAACGCTTCATCTGAAAACAAGGCTTCTCTATTGCAGTTAGCTTGCGCTAACCTATGATTGATATAATTTTTTACTTCTTCGGTATTCAGTGGTTTTAGATGCGCAGAAGCAATAATACGTTGTCTAAATTGTTCCATATCTGGTGCCGATATAATTGCTTTTAACTCTTCTTGACCTAATAAAAAACTTTGTATAAGTGGTTTGTTATCAAGTTGAAAATTCGACAGCATTCTTAGCTCTTCTACCGTTTCAACAGGTAGGTTTTGAGCTTCATCAACTAACAATAAAGCGCGCTTACCTTGTTTATTCAAATTGATTAAGAACTTTTCTATACTTTGCAGGACATCAGCTTTGCTGTTACCTGTTACTGTAATTTTAAATTCAGCGGCAACGAGATCAAGTAGTTCATCAGGGGTTAGTTTTGTAGTAACTAATTGTGCTGCAACAATATTTTCATCGGCTATATTCGCCAATAAATTACGAGCTATCGTTGTTTTCCCAGTGCCAATAGGACCAGTAATAACAATAAATCCTTCGCCTTGATCTAAGCCATATTGCAAATAAGATAAAGCACGTTGATGGTGGTTGGTTGCAAAGAAGAAACGTGGATCTGGGCTTAACTGAAAAGGTCGTTCACTAAAACCATAGTAACTTTCATACATGTTAGAAATCTTTTGTTAAATTAATGGAAGCGCGTGCTTCGGTGTAAGTGTAACGCTCAAAAGTTGATTCTCGATCAAGATATTGTAGCGTTAAAAAAGCATTGAGTGATGATGCCAGGCTTCTATTGTAAGTTGTTGATACTGTTTTATAAATATCTTTTTGTCTTGGGCCGTCAGGATTGTTTTTATCAAAAATGTTTTTTCTGTAACTAACATAGGCTGTAATGTCACTTCTAGCACTCATACGACGAGTAGCAGTAATACGGCCATCGAGGTAATTATCAATGGTGCCAGTATCTAAACTTTCTCTATCACGGTTAGATAAGTCTAGTGTAAAAGTAGTGCGTGCTAAAGTTAACCGAGATGTCCATGCTAAACGTTTATTTAATGAATATACATTATCTTCGGGTTCAAGGGAGCTGACGGGTACACTTATAAAGTCAGTGGTGTCGCTAGGTGTCTCGCCCACCGGTAAACAATCATCTGGGCCGATGGCATTAATTGGACACCAGACCTCACTATTTATTAACTGAAAGTTATTACGATCATAAGCCTCAATGGTTTCATGGTAAGAAATAGTATTGGTTAGTCGTCGAGTTCGGTGAGAAAAATCTAAATTATAAGAATCTCCAAAAAAGCGCTTAGAGTATCCTGCCTTTAGAGATGTTCGTGACGATGGTTGCCAATCTATATCTGCTGCAACATAATCGTCACTCGCTGCTGAGTCATCTCTAATATAGTTGTACGATACATCAATAATTAAATGTTTAGCGGCTTGATAACGAAATCCTGGTCCCCACGAGGGAATTGAATCAGGATTACTACCCGCTAAAGTGCCGGTGACTCTTTCATTATATACACGAATAAACGGATTTAGTTTATAAGGTGTTATAGCACCGATCTTGGTTTCTACTTGGTGATTTTCACTAGTAAAACCGTTATTCTCTTGATTGGCAAAAGAACCGGTTAATTCCCAAAAGACATAACGGGCAGCATTACCATTTTCACTATTTATTAGTGCAGTGTAGCCATTAATTTCGCCTATATCATCTTCAGTGTCCACTATGGAGTACATTAGGGAAGAGGATAGATAATAATCGCTGTTAGCCGTGTTAAATTGCAATCCAGCAGAATGATTACGTTGCTGGACAGTATCACCACTCACTAAATCAGCTAAACTATTGTTGCTATCGTTTTGACTAACGTTAGTTATTGCTGAGCTGGCAACAACTTGCAGTTTGTCTTGCCAAATTGAGTATGAAGCATCAGCCCGTAAAGTCTGATAATCATCATTAAGTTCACTATTATGGCTATAACCGGCAAGGGTTTCCGTGCCGGCAAATGAGAACTGTAATTTTCTAGAGCTATAAATCGCATCAGCACCAATAATGAATTGACTCACTAGACTCGATTGTTTGTCTTGTTGATTCAGCTCTACATTATTAGTAAATGTTTCGGTTAGCCCTAAACTTGGATTAAATTGCCAATCACCAGCAAAAGAGCTGACTGAAAAAAGTAAGCTCGCGATTGCAAAAAAATGTAATCTTAGTTGAAGTTTACTGGTTTTTTCTGCCATAGCCATATCCATAATAGCCATATACATCCTTTTTAGATCTAATGGTTTTGTTCATTACTAAGCCCAAAGCAATGTCACTATTTAGCTGACTTACCGCTGTTTTAACATCATCCGTTTTAGTTTTTGATTCTTCCACAACAACAAGTGCTTGACCAACAAGATCAGATAACACAGGAGTCTCTGTCACACCAATAATGGGTGGGCAATCAAAAATAACGATTCTATCTGGGTAGCGCTCAGCTAATTCTTTAGCTAAGCTCTCCATGCGCTCACTTGCTAATAATTCATTAGTTAAATGATGTGGTTTACCTGCTGGAACTAACTTTAAATTATCGATGTTAGTACTGTAAATTATATCGGATAACGATGACACTTCAGAGAGTAGGTACTCAAGTAGGCCTTTTTTGCTCTCAAATTCTAACTCTCTATGCAAGCTAGGTCTCAATACATCGGCATCTACCAAGAGTACTGTTTTATTCTGCTCAAGGGCGATACTCAATGCTAAATTAATGGCAACATAAGTTTTCCCTTCATTAGGATGAGAACTGGTTACCATAATTAAGTTGCTGTTATGTAGTGTTTTTGACGCTAGACCAAAAGCATTGTTCAGTAGCTTTCGCTTAATATGGCGAAATTCTTCTTGAATATGATGAGCACTGTCAGGGCTATAAATAAATCCACGTTCATTTAACCTGTCACCATTTAATATTATTTTGTCTTTATTACTGCTTGCTTTCTTTGCTGCTGCAGGCACCGAAGCACTACTTATTTCTTGAATATTACTATCGGCTTTAACTTCATACTCAGAACAATTGTCGACTTTTTCATGCTGAGCTAATTTTTGTTTAGCCAAGGCTTTTTCAATGGTACTCATGGCTAAAAGATCCTTTTTAATGGTACTTGAATAATGTTAGGAAATACAAAGTAACTAACAAATAACAATAACAAGCAGAGTAATAACAAGTTAGAGCCTATAAAAATGAAGGTTTTCTTTTGATGCCATCGTTGTAAACCTAAGTTTTCATTGGCAGAGATAACACCAAATATAGGTACGCCAGTAATTTTAGATAATTGAGCTGTAGAGGTTGCAACAGGGTTCAATTGACTCATTAACAATGACAAACCAATACCAACACCAAATCCTAACAGAGTAACGACACCAAATAAAATAAAGCGTTTTGGCCCTGAAGGTTTAGTTGCTTTACGAGGAGGGTCAATGACTCGAAACTGAATTTTATCAGTAGTTTCATCAGCTTGTTGAGCGAGTTGTGCAGTTTCTTTACGTGATAACAACTCTTCGTATTTAGATTTAGTAATCCCATATCCACGGTTTAGTGCAATTAACTCAGCCTCAATCTCTGGTAAAGTATGCACTCTGTTTTCAAGTTCGATAATACGTTGGCGGTAATTGTCAGCTCTAACATTAAGTGATGCAATCAAGTTCTCCAGTTGATTAACTTGAATTTGTACTTCTTGAATAACAGGGTTAGCGCTTAACCGCTTTAAACTGCCCGTATTTTCATTATTTTGTGCGAGGTATTTTTCAATCTCAGCGCTACGTGATTTATTCAAATGCTCTAAATTTCGGCTGATTTCGATTACATCTGGATGTTTGTCGGTATAACGAAGCTTTAAATTATCCAGTTGAACTTCTAATTCATTTATACGGTCATCATAAGTGGTTCGTATTGAACTTTCACTTTCAATTTTATTATCACTACCGTTATCAGCTACTACTGATTGGGCTAGTTGCTTTTTAGCTGAATCAAGACGAGTTTTATTCTCTAAAAGGTCTAATTCAATAGCTTTTAATTTTTCTTTGTTACCATTAAGTTTTGCATAATAACCACCTGATTGATCAGGTAAAATACCACTATACTTTTGTTTAAAACTTGTCAGTCTGGCTTCGGAATTTGAAAGGCGGTTTTCATAATCTTTGATTTGAGTATTTAAAAACTTTTGTGCGCTATCTGAATCGCTTCGAGTCTCGCCTAAAGTATTTTCAATGAAAACTGTCAGCGCTGAGCGAACAATGTTTTTCGCCATTTCTGGATTTTTATCTTCGATGCTCAAGGTATAAATGTTTTCGCGGCCAACACCTGATATTTTAATATTATCTTTTAGGTTTTTGATTATTGCTTCATATTGGGCACTATTGCTCGCTTGCACATCTAAATCTGTCATACGCGAAATACGTTCTAAATTAGGACGGCTTAATAGGGTTTTTACCATTAGACGAATTTGCGTATTTGGATTCGTTTCAACCGTTAAACCTTTTAGTAAAGGTCGTAATAAAGATTGAGTATCAACATATACCCGGGCTTCTGATTGATAAACATTTGGCATAGCAGCGACAAAATACCAACCAATAGGGCAAATAAGCCAAGTTGCTATGATGATATAACGACGTTTTAACCAAATTCCTTTTAGATAATCAATTATCTCTTCAAATATATCTTGCATTACTACCCTTTAATTGTGCGCTGAATTATGATGTATTAAGCTTTTAGTCTGTTAAAACCAAGCTTCAGGGATAATGATAATATCGCCTGGTAGCATATCAACATTAGCACTTATCTCTCCATCTCTAAGTAACTGATCTATCATTACTTGGTATTGATTTTGTGCACCATTTTCAATACGTATTAATACTGCATCGTTTCCATCAGCAAATTCGGTTAAACCGCCAACTTGAATCATAACATCGAGCAAGGTCATATGCTGAGTATAATTAATGGCTCGTGGCTGTGCCGCCTCACCAATAACACGAATTTGCTCACTAAAAGGACCCACAAAATTTTCAACGGTGACCGTAACGATGGGATCTCGTAGATATGTTGCTAAAATCTCTTCAATTGAGCGGGCTAATTCAGTAGGCGTTTTACCACTGACTTCGATATCTTCAACTAAGGAGGTAGTAATCATGCCATCTGGGCGTACTATAAACGAGCCTGAAACTTCAGGGTTACGCCAAACGAAAATACTAAGCACATCGCCCGAGCCGATTAAATATTTATAAGTATTTATATCGGCTGTATTAGAGGGGTGCAAAGTTGCACTAGGTAACGTATTGTGTGAGCTACAGCCTGAAAGAAAAGTTGCTAGTAATAGCAGACCTACTTTTAATGTGCTGGCAAAGCGATTATCCATAATTTACACCTTTTTAAATACAATTTGATTTGAAAAACGATGTGTAATTGTATGGTATTTTATTGTCTTTTAGCAATGTAAATTAACATGTGTAAATTAATCGTTAACTTTAGTGCGTTTTTTGTTAGAATCAGCGCTGTTTTTTGTCGGTAGAAAATTGCTATTTATTTGCAAATCTTAATTAAAGGAAACCTAGCCAGTTATGTCTAGTTCGAAATTTCGTGATTTATCAGCAGGTACTAAATCTTTAATTATTGTAGAACAAATTTTATTTGTTGGTGCTTTGATGTTAGCTGTTCATTTGAACGGAGAATATCATATTGTTGATTTTCTTGTGGTATCTGATGGTTTCTTATTACTCTATGCAGTTATCTTTGCGCTACTTAATCAATTAAGTGCCTTAGCGTTAGGTTTGTACAACTCAAAACTGAGAGAAAGTTTTCGAGGTATATTCCGTCGCATGTTGATGTGTGTTTCTGTTGGGTTCTGTGCAACAACACTTATCAATCCTTTTTATGGGGTTTATCATTTACCTATAGAATTATTGGCTATTGCCTCTTCACTTAGTGTTTTTCTCGTCAGCTCTTTTCGCTATTTTACCTTTAAAATAGATTTCTTTGGTTTTGGCAAACGTAATATTTTGGTATTAGGTTCTGGCCAACGAGCATCAATTATAGAAAGACGTATGCGACGCGATGTTGATAGGCAAGATTTTACGGTACATGGTTTTGTTATCATGGAAGGTGATTCATCTGATGGGATTCAGCGCGAAACGCGCATTAAGTTAAATGAATCATTAGTTGAATACACTTTGGCTCATGATATTGATGAGATAGTGGTCGCTAATGATGAACGTCGTAATAACTTACCTGTAGATGAGCTGTTTGCTTGCAAGATCCGCGGAATTGAAATAATAGATATATTAGATTTCATTGAGCGTGAAACAGGACAAATAGCCGTTAACCTTATTTATCCTAGCTGGGTTATTTATTCTAATGGCTTCGCCTCTAATAATTATTTACGTAATACCTTAGATTGGATTTTTAATGCGGGAATGGCACTGATCTTGTTATTACTTACTTGGCCTGTGATGCTTATTACTGCGTTGTGTATGAAGATTACCGAAGGTTTTAATGCACCAATATTTTATAAGCAAGAGCGTGTAGGCTTAGATGGCGAACCGTTTAATATGATCAAATTTCGTAGTATGCGTTTAGATGCGGAAAAGCACGGCGCCCAAATGGCAAGCGAAAACGATAACCGTATTACCAAAGTAGGTCAGTATTTACGTAAATATCGTATTGATGAACTGCCACAAATTTGGAATGTTTTGCATGGCAGTATGGGCTTTGTTGGCCCAAGGCCGGAGCGACCTCAATTTGTGCAAAGCCTTATCAAGAATATCCCTTATTATAACGAACGTCATAATGTTAAACCGGGTTTAACCGGTTGGGCGCAATTAAAATATCCTTACGGCGCTACTGAGGCTGACTCTTTAGAAAAGCTGAAATATGATTTGTACTATATTAAGCATCGTAGCTTTCTCTTAGACATATTAATCTTAATTCGAACGGTTGAGATTGTGTTGTTTGGTAAAGGACGTTAATGATAATGCAAGCGGTAGATAAAGTGAGTCCATTACCTGGAAAACAGGCGCTTACGGTAGATGTTGAAGATTATTTCCATGTCTCAGCCTTTGAAAAGGCGATCGATAAAGCTGATTGGAATAACCTTGAATTACGTGTTGAAGCAAATACTTATCGATTATTAGAATTGTTTGAACAAAAACAGGCTAAATGCACCTTTTTTACTTTAGGTTGGGTAGCAGAACGTTGCCCTAATTTAATTAAAGCAATCGTTGATCAAGGACATGAATTAGCGAGCCATGGTTTTGCTCACCAACGTGCGACTGAAATGACTCCAGAGCAATTTCTAGCCGATGTGAGTAAAAGCAAACACGTACTTGAAGATACTTCCGGACAAGCCATTATTGGTTATCGGGCACCAAGTTTTTCTATTAACGATAGTAATACTTGGGTGTATGAGACTTTAGCTGAACTGGGTTTTGAGTACAGTTCGAGCACTTATCCTATTGAACATGATTTATACGGAGTGCCTAACTGGCCACGTTTTAAATATCAAAGAGCTGAAGGTATTATTGAGATACCGGTACCGACAGTTAGAAAAAATGAACGTAATACGGGTATTGGTGGTGGTGGCTATTTTCGCCTCTATCCTTATTGGTTGTCTAAAAGACGCATTGATAATTACTTAAATACAGAGCAACAGCCTTATAGTTTTTATTTTCATCCATGGGAAATCGATCCTGAGCAGCCTCGAGTTGCAGGTGCTTCGATAAAATCTAAACTTCGTCATTATTTAAACTTATCTCGTATGGAAGGTAAGGTTGAACGTTTATTAGAAGATTACCAGTGGGACACGATGAAAAGTGTTTACTTGAATAAGAAGTAAGCACAAAACAGTTATAGTGCGACTGTGGTGAACTCACCTTAAGTTAAATATAAAGAGAATGGACACTTGAATAATATTTCTATTACTAATGATGCAATTAAACAACTCTCATCATCTGAATTTTCGACGTGGGATGACTATGTTAAAAATCATCAACAGGGTAGCTTCTTCCACTTAAGTGGTTGGCAGCAAGTCATATCAAAAAGTTTTAATCATGATTGCTATTTTTTGTTTATAGAGCTTGATGGTAATATTGCCGGTGTTTTACCTTTAGTAGAGGTGAAAAGTAAGTTATTTGGTCATGCACTTATTTCAACGCCTTTTTGTGTTTATGGCGGGGCTATTGCTGATACTCCTGAATTAGTTCGTCAATTAGAACAAGAAGCCTGTTTATTAGCTGAAAAGCTATCTGTTGATTATTTAGAACTACGTTATCAAGAAAAGCAAGAATCAAAGTTACTCTTAAAGCAAGCACACAGTGCTTTTGGCTGTGAATTGGCTGAAGACAATGAGAAAATCCTCGCGTCAATTAAGAAAAAGCAACGTGCTGTTATTCGACACTCTTTTAAAAATGAGCTTAACTTTTCGCTTGAGCCAGGTAATAAGAACTTACAAGATTTTTATCATTTATTGTCAACAAGTTACCGTAATTTAGGCACGCCAATTTTTAGTAAAGACTACTTTAATAATCTGGTAGATGTTTTCGGCGATAATATTGATATTGCTGTTATTAAAAGTAAAGATAACCAATTATCAAGTGCGGTAATGAATTTTTACTTCAACGAGCAAGTATTACCTTATTATGGTGGCGGTAATGATAGTGCCCGTGGCCTTAAAAGTGCTGACTATATGTATTACCAAGTAATGTGCAGCGCCAGTGAAAAAGGCTATCGTTGGTATGATTTTGGCCGTAGTAAAAACGATAGTGGTCCTTATAAATATAAGAAAAACTGGGGTATGGAACCTAAGTCACTCTATTATTATTACCATCTAGTCAACGCAACTGAATTACCAAACCTTAGTCCTAATAACCCGAAATACAAATTATTCATTGAGTTGTGGCAAAAATTACCACTAAAAGTTAGTCAAATAGTTGGTCCATTTTTATCTAAATTCCTAGGATAAGCCAATGAGTTATTCAAATGAACAGCTCAGTGCTAGAAAAGAAGAAAATAGTATTCAGAAAGAGCCGTTGCTGTTCTTGTGTCACCGAATTCCTTTTCCGCCGAATAAAGGCGATAAAATTCGTTCGTTTAATATATTGAAAAAACTGAGTGAACGATACGAGGTTCATTTAGGATGTTTTATCGATGATCCATTCGATAAACAATATGTTTCAGGTTTGCAAAAATACAGCGCTTCTATTTTTCATCTAGATCAGCATAAAACACTCTCAAAAATTAAAGGCTTAACAGGTTTTTTAACTAATAAGCCTATTACGTTACCGTATTATTTCGATAAACGAATGCAGCAATGGACTCATCGAGTCATTGCTCAGCATAAGATCTGTAAAGTATTTGTTTATAGCTCTTCAATGGCACAATACGTTCAAGAGAAAAATACGCAGACTAATCAGTTTTCCTCACTGGAGCGTATCATTGATTTTGTTGATATTGATTCCGATAAATGGCGTCAATATGCGATGAAAAAGACTGGTTTAGCCAATTGGTTTTTTAATCGCGAGTATCGTCTGTTAGCACAAGTTGAAAATGATATTTGTGCTGAATTTGACCATAGCTTGTTTGTTTCTCCTGATGAAGCGCAGTTATTTAGTGAGCGACAAGCCTTAGAGCTGAAAGATAAGGTGCATGGGTTATTAAATGGCGTCGATATACACTTTTTTGACCCGAAAAAACAATTTGAACAGGAAGCGCTTGTACCAAATCAACCGTTCATTGCTTTTACGGGGGCAATGGATTATTGGGCTAATGTTGATGCGGTATTATGGTTTACGGAACATGTTTGGCCATTAGTCTTAGCCAAAAATCCCGAAGCGGTCTTTTGTATTGTAGGCGGTAACCCAAGTAGCGATGTTATCTCTTTAGCAAAACAGCAAGGTGTTCTAGTGACTGGCCGTGTACATGATGTTCGTCCTTTTATTAATCAAGCAAAGTGTGTTGTAGCACCATTGCAAATAGCACGTGGTATTCAAAATAAAGTACTTGAAGCAATGTCGTTGAATAAAGCGATAGTTGTGACACCAATGGCGATGGAAGGCATTAATGCAGATGCTAATGAAGCTGTAGTGATTACTGATAATATTGAAGAGTATGCACAAGCTTGTTTAGTATTTTTAGCAAATAAAGAGATATCAAAATTTACGAGTAGAGAGTGGATCATTGAGCAGTTTACTTGGCCACAAACCTTGGAACCATTATTAGGTTTTTTTACTAAAAAGGATGACAGTAATGGTAGCAACTAGTGAAGTAGAGCGAAAGGTTTCATCTTGCCTAGCCATAACCGATAAACGGCTATGGCTAATGTTTTCTGTGTTAATACTCGCTTGGGTTGTAGTTTATCAAGATGCTTTACGTGCCATGGAAACTATTTGGTCTACATCAGATACCTTTGCCCATGGGTATTTCATTTTGCCTATTAGTTTGTGGCTAATATGGCGAGACAAAGAAAACTTTTTACAAAGTAGAGTAAAACCAAGCTTGCTAGCACTGCCTTTATTAGTTGCTTCTTTGTTTGTGTGGTTATTTGCCTATTCGGCAGATATTAACGTTTTAGGGCAACTCTCTGCAGTAACTTCATTAGTTTTATTAATATGGTTAGTGATAGGTAATAAATTAGCTTGGCGTTATAAGTTCCCTTTAATGTATTTGTTTTTTGCTGTGCCTATGGGGGAAAACCTCATACCATTGTTGCAAGATGTTACTGCTTGGTTCACTGTTTTTTTTCTTAAGCTTAATGGTATTCCTGTTTATGTTGACGGTTTATATATTCAAATACCCACAGGTATGTTTGAAGTCGCGGTAGCTTGTTCTGGCATCCGATATTTAATTGCCTCAGTCGCTGTAGGCACCTTATTTAGTTATTTAACGTATGACAAAACTTATAAAAAGATATTGTTTGTAATATTTGCGCTTACGTTACCTATTTTGGCTAATGGTATTCGTGCTTATGGCATTGTTGCTATTGCTTATTACTCAGACATGAAATATGCCACTGGCGCAGATCATCTTATTTATGGTTGGTTGTTTTTTGGTTTAGTGATCATGTTGATGTTTTGGATTGGCGGATTTTTTGCCGATAAGGTACAGGTAACAAAACGTTCTGATAGAAAATTGTTGGGCGCTGCAGCTCAAATGAACGTTTCGAAGCATACTTTAATACCGCTGTTGAGTTTGCCATTGTTGATGTTAACTTTTTTTGTATTAAAGTCTATTCCGAGCGTTAATTTAAAAGAGCATAACATCACAGCAGAGGCCACTTCATCGTGGGGCATTAACTTTGAGGATGCCTACGAAAAAGCCTATCAAAGAAACGAACAAGGCATTGAGGTATTTCAAGCTATATATGGCAATAAGCAAAATAAGGGCGAGTTAATTGTTTGGCAAAATGTTACTCATGATTATGATCGCTGGACGATTGTCGACAAGAAACAATTAGTGCTTAATAATAAACCTGTCATGTTAGTACATTTGCGCACTATTGATGGCCAACCCAGAAGTTACTTGTATCAGTATAAAGTAGGTGACTTTTACACTGTCAGTGATAATCAAGCGAAATTGATGCAGGCATGGAATAGTCTATCTCGCCAGTCTGACTTTAGTGAAATGCGCGCTATTTCATTGGCAGGAGTGAGTGATTTAACTAAGGTAGAAAGCGATTTAGTCCAAGCTTTTAATCAGTATGAGTTTAAAGGGGAGATGAGTGAGTAATAAGACGATAGTCGTTCATTTAATCTACCGTTTAGATATTGGTGGCTTAGAGCGAGTTATGCTTAATTGTATTAATCAAATGGAAGATGAAAATTTTAAACATATTATTATTTCATTAACCGATGCTAATCATTTTTCTCAGTCAGAAAATAACCCAATTGACATTTATTGTTTAGGTAAAAAGCAAGGCAGTGATTTAGGCATTCACTTTAAGCTTTATAAGCTTTTAAAAAAAATAAAGCCCGCGATTTTGCATACCTATAATCTAGCGACAATTGAATATCACCCAATTGCTTGGCTTGCAGGAGTTAAAGGCCATCTTCATGCTGAACATGGTCGTGATATTGGCGATCCGCAAGGCTTGAATAAAAAACATAATCTATTACGAAAACTCATGGCTATCTTTATTCATCGATACGTCAGTGTAAGTGAAGACTTACATCAATGGTCGATAAACACTGTCGGTATACCAGCAAAGAAAGCCTTACTTATTCAAAATGGTATTAACACAGAGCGTTTTAATGCGCCAAAAACTGTGAGCGAACAACTGCGATTTGCTATTGTTGCTCGTATTTCACCAGTAAAAGATCACCTTAACTTACTAAAAGCCTTTGTATTGCTAAATAAAGAGATAGGTAATGAAAAAATGCCTCAACTTGCTATTGTTGGTGATGGTGAACAACGTGAAAAATTAGAACAGTATTGTGATGAAAATGGGTTAGATACTGTGAAGTTTCTTGGTGCTCGTGATGATATAGCGCAAATATTATCGCAAACCGATGTTTTTGTTTTATCTTCTATTGCAGAAGGTATCCCTATGACTATTTTGGAAGCTATGTCGGCAAAAACACCGATTGTAGCAACACGAGTGGGTGGTATTCCCGAAGTGGTCGAAGAGGCTAAAGAAGGGTTTTTAGTTGATAAGAGCGATTCAGCTGCTTTAGCACAAGGTTTATTGCACTATATAAATCAACCCGAATTAATTCTTGAACACGGTGAAAATGCTCGTGCCAAAGTATTGAAAAATTTTAATGAAAAACACATGGTGCAGGCTTATTTACAGCAATATAAAGCACTAGTTAAAGGATAATAATAGAATGTGCGGTATAACGGGTTTTATACATTTTTCAGCAGCGAATACAGCCGATAGCTCGTTAAGTAGTTCAGTTAACGACTCAGTGGTAGACCAAAAATTATTATCACAAATGAACCAAGCGCAATTTCATCGAGGGCCTGATGAGGGCGGTGAGTATCTTGATGAGCATGTGGCTTTAGGGCATAGACGTTTATCAATCATTGATTTATCCTCAGGTCAGCAGCCTATGGCAAGTGATGACGGTGAATATGTCCTGATTTTTAATGGTGAGGTTTACAACTTCAAAGAAATACGCGTAGAGCTTGAAGCATTGGGTCATATTTTTCATAGTCATAGTGATACTGAAGTTATTCTACATGCTTATATGCAATGGGGTCCTGCTTGTGTTGATAAATTACAAGGCATGTTCACTTTTGCTATTTGGCATAAAACACAGCAAAGTTTGTTTATTTCACGCGATCGTTTAGGTATTAAACCGTTATTCTATGCCATGATTGATGGCACACTTTACTTCGCCTCTGAGCTGAAAAGTATTACATTGATACCAGGTTTGAGTAAAAAAATTGATGCTAAAGCCATTGAGCAATATTTTGCTCTGGGTTACGCAGCTGAACCGCACACTATTTATCAAGAAGTCGCTAAATTACCCCCAGGACATAATTTAACGATCAACGTTGGCGATAAAGCCCCTAAAATCGAACAATACTGGGATGTTAGTTACGCTGAGCAAGTAGAAATGGCTGAAGAAGACTACCTTGAAGCTATGGTTGATCAATTTAAGAGCGCAGTAGATAGTCATATGAATGCTGATGTCCCATTAGGCTCTTTCTTATCTGGTGGTGTTGACTCAAGTGCCGTTGTTGCCATGATGTCGCAGCTTTCGAATGAGAAATCAGACGGTACAGCAACTGATACAACAAATAAGCCAGTCACAACCTGTTCCATTGGCTTTGACGTAAAAGATTACAATGAAACTGATTTTGCCCGGATGGTCGCCAAAGATTATAAGACCGATCACCATGAACAAATAGTTGCTAGCGATGACTTTGAACTCGTTGATTTATTAGCTGGCTTATATGATGAACCTTACGCTGATAGTTCTGCCATGCCAACCTATCGAGTATGCCAGTTAGCACGCGAGAAGGTCACCGTGTGTTTATCGGGTGATGGCGCCGATGAGCTATTAGCGGGCTACCGTCGTTATGGTTTAATGATGAACGAAGAAAAAGTGCGTTCAATCTTACCTTATTCGGTTCGAAAACCATTATTTGGTACACTGGGTAAGTTATACCCTAAGCTTGATTGGGCACCACAATTTTTACGTGCTAAAACAACGTTCCAATCGCTAGCAATGGATACTGCGGAGGGATATTTCCATGGTGTATCTCTGCTTAACGATGCACAACGTAAAGCATTATTTTCAAATGAGTTATACCAAGAGCTGAAAGGCTACACCGCACTTGAAGTCTTTAGAGAGCACCAAGAAAATTTTGATGGTAATGACCCGTTATCTCTCATTCAATACTTAGACATTAAAACCTATTTGGTCGGTGATATTTTAACAAAAGTTGACCGTGCTAGTATGGCGCACAGTCTAGAGGTTCGAGTGCCATTTTTAGACCATAAGTTTGTTGAATGGACAGCAAAAATACCAACATCTCTAAAAATTAAAAACGGCTGTGGTAAATACATATTGAAAAAAGCCATGGAACCGCATCTACCGCACGATGTGCTTTATCGAAAGAAAATGGGCTTTAGAGTGCCATTATCTGATTGGTTTAGAGGACCCTTAAAACAGAAGTTACGTGATGCATTATTAAGCGAAGAAATGAAAAACAGTGGTTTATTTAAGATGAAAACGATTGAAAAATGGTTAGATGACCATCAATCAGGTCGGAAAGAATATAGTGCTCCGCTATGGACATTGTTGATGTTTGCTTCTTTTTACAAACAAGCTGAAGAAGCATAAAGGGTTTGAAAATTATGAAAATATTACATGTATTTGACCATTCAATCCCGCTACATAGTGGCTATACTTTTCGCAGTAGATCAATACTAAAGCAACAGCATGCTTTAGGCATTGAAACCTGCCATGTCACTAGTCCAAAACACGGTAATGACCAAGCTGAAATTGAAGACGTTGACGGACTTAGGTTTTATCGTAGCGCACCTATTTCGGGATTAATGTCAAAGCTCCCTGTTTTGAACCAAATGTCCTACATAGGTCCAATGGTTAAAAGAATTCTTGAGGTTATCGATATTGAAAAACCGGATGTCATTCATGCGCACTCTCCGGCATTAAATGGCTTAGCCGCGTTAAAAGCAGGAAGAAAGTCAGGATTACCCGTGGTATATGAAATCAGAGCTTTTTGGGAAGATGCTGCTGTTGATCACGGTACCTGTAAAGAAGACGACTTACGTTATCGTTTAACGCGAAAAATGGAAACTCATGTTGTTAAAAATGCCAATGCAGTGACTACTATTTGTGAAGGCCTACGTGGTGACCTTATCAATAGAGGTTTCGATGAAAGTAAATTTACGGTTATTGCTAATGCGGTAAATATTGAACAATTTGATGTGATTACACCGCAAGATAAAGCCAATAATGCCGGTTTAGCTGCAACATTAAAATTAACTGACTGTGATGTTTTAGGTTTTTTAGGTTCCTTTTACGCTTATGAAGGTTTAGATCTCGCTATAGCAGCCATGCCGGCAGTACTGGCGAAAAACGCTAAAGCACGCTTATTACTCGTTGGAGGTGGCCCGCAAGAGCAAAACCTTAAGCAACAAGTAACGTTACTAGGCTTGGAAGGTAAAGTCATATTCACGGGTCGAGTACCACATAGCGAAGTCGGAAAGTACTACAGCTTAGTAGATTTGCTTGTTTACCCTCGTAAACCAATGCGTTTAACCGATTTAGTGACGCCACTAAAGCCGTTAGAAGCAATGGCGCAAGGTAAGCCTGTAATTGCTTCTGATGTAGGTGGTCATAAAGAGTTAATCACGGATAATGAAACAGGTTTCTTATTCAAAGCCGGCGATAGTGTTGTACTTGCTGAACGATTGATTGAATTGTTGGCCGATGAAAATAAACTTAATAGTGTTTTATCAAATGGCCGAGCCTATGTAGAAGATGTTCGTAACTGGCGCAATAGTGTCAGTAATTACTTACCTCTTTACAAAAAATTAACTGATAAGTAGTTTATATGAGCCAATTTAAGAAAGTAACTATTGTCGGGCCATTAGCACCACCTGCAGGGGGCATGGCAAATCAAACCAAAAAATTGGCTGAATTTTTACGTTCTGAAAATGTAAGTGTAGATGTTATTAGAACGAATCCGGACTATAAGCCTGCTTTCATAGGTAAAATACCCGTATTAAGAGCTTTATTTCGCTTAGTAAGCTACAAGCTCACCTTAATAATGCGTTTAAAAAATACTGATGTGATCCATATCATGGCAAATTCAGGTTGGTCTTGGCATTTATTTGCTGCACCAGCCATTATCTTTGGCCGTCTTTATAATAAACCTGTTATCGTAAATTATCGAGGAGGGTATGCCGCTGACTTTTTTAGTAAATCTTGGTTTTGGGTTAATTTAACGTTAAAAAAATCGCAGGCTATCATTGTACCATCGGTATTTTTGCAAGAAGTCTTTGATGATTTTGGCAAAGAATCAGTCGTTATTCCAAATGTGCTAGATAAGAACCTATTTTTTCAAACAGATAAACCTACAAGTGATAAGTCACCGCATTTGATAGTGACGCGTAATTTAGAAGCCATTTATGACGTTGCTACAACTGTTAGAGCTTTTGCATTAGTAAAAAAAGAGTATCCGCAAGCGTACCTGTCAATTGCTGGTACAGGGCCTGAAAAAAAACCATTAACTGCGCTTATAACTGATTTAAACTTAGAGGATAGTGTTTCCTTTACTGGACGCTTAGGGCCAGAAGAAATGGCTAACTTATATCAGCAGGCAGATATAATGCTTAATGCCAGTACTGTAGACAATACGCCAAATTCTATAATTGAAGCACTGGCATGCGCAACGCCGGTAGTAACAACTGATGCTGGTGGTATTCCTAAATTAGTTACCCATCAGCATGATGCTCTTTTGGTTAATATAGCCGATCATCAAAAAATGGCAGAGGGGGTAATAGACATACTTAACAGTGAAACATTACAAAAAACCTTGATTAATAATGGCTTAAATACCATTGAAAAGTTTTATTGGGTAAACGTTTGGCTTAAGTTAAAAGCTTGCTATGATGAATCGATCATCAATAATCGCGTAAAATAATTAGTAAAAGGTCACGACAGAACATGACAGGGATATACACTAGGCTAGTATCAAAGCTACTTTTTCCTCTTCACGAACGGCTGAAGAAGCACGATACCGTCGCGATTAAAGTACAGTTAGAGAAAAGCCAGTGGTTACCAAGAGACAAAATTATGCAGGCTCAAAATGAGCGTCTGCAACAGTTTATTGGTCAGGTAATTAAAGATGTGCCCTATTATAAAGCGCTTTTTAATAAGCTTGGATTATCTTCTTCAGATATTAATTCAGTTGCCGATTTACACAAGCTCCCTTTTTTAAATAAAACCACCATACGTGAAAATTATTCCGCATTGAAATCTAATCAAGCTGGCGCTGTCAGTTCGTTTACCACAGGCGGTTCAAGCGGAACACCTCTTACTTTCCTACTGGGTGATGAGCGTGTAAGCCATGATGTTGCAGAGAAATGGCGAGCGACCCGTTGGTGGGATGTTGATATTGGCGATAAAGAGATTGTTGCTTGGGGCTCTCCTATAGAATTAGGCGCACAAGATAAAATACGTATTTTGAGAGATAAACTTTTTCGTTCGACCTTAATTCCTGCTTTTGATGTTGATGAAAGTAAGTTATTAGGTTTTATTGATAGAATTAAAAGCATCCAACCACAGATGTTATTTGGTTACCCGTCAGTTTTTAGTTTAATTGCTAAATTAGCACTCGCTCAGAATATAGACTTAACACAGCTAGGTATTAAGGTTGTTTTCGTTACTTCTGAGCGTTTATATCCCTATCAACGAGAGATGATAGAAAAAGCTTTTGGAGCGCCAGTAGCTAATGGTTATGGTAGCCGAGACGCAGGTTTTATCGCCCATCAATGCCCAAGTGGTAGCATGCATATCTCGGCAGAGGACTTGATCGTTGAGATTATTGATAATGATGGCCATGTGGTTGAAGATGGCGAAAAAGGGGAGATAGTGATCACGCATATGGCAACATCTGATTTTCCTTTCGTTCGCTATCGTACCGGTGATATTGCCGCTTTAGATACAAAGTCTTGCGCCTGTGGTAGAGGCTTACCTGTGCTGAAAGATATTGAAGGGCGCACAACTGATTTTGTGGTCGCAGCTAATGGCACTATGATGCATGGTTTAGCGCTAATTTATATCTTGCGAGAACTTGAAGGAATTGAAGAATTTAAAGTTATCCAAGAAAGTAAGCAATTGACGCGAATAGAGCTTGTACCAACTAATACACTTAGTGATGAATTATCGGCTCGTATTATTGAGGGCTTTAAAGCAAGGTTAGGACAAGAGGTAGAAATTCAGTTGGATGTAGTGAAGAATATTACTGCTGAAAAATCAGGCAAATTTCGATATATCGTTTCAAAAGTAGAGGTTAAATAACATGGAAAGTGCACTGTGGGCTATTAATTTATGTGCGGTAGTTTATCTCTGCTTTTGGGCGATTAAAGAAGATAATAAAGAGATTGAAGTAAAAAAATCGGCTAAAGAAATAGTAGAAAAAAAGGTTGAGCGATAACAATGAGAGATATTGTATTTCTACTCATTATTCCTTTTATTCTTTATGCATCATTGCAGCGTCCTTTCATTGGTGCAGCTATGTGGTTATGGGTTGCTATGCACTTCCCAAATGGCTGGGTATATGGCTTTGCAGGCAGTTTTCGTTATAACTTAATTATCGTAGTGTGTGCGTTTTTATCTTACCTTCGCTGGAAAGATAAAAGTAAAATGGACGCTGATCAATTAACTTTTTTGATCGTTCTGTTTCTAATTTGGACCTTTATAACTAGTATTTTTACCATCTCCATTCCAGAAATTGTGTGGGATGAGTGGATCGAATTTTTAAAAATAACTCTTTTATATATTTTTGCCACTTTAGTGTTGCGAACTAAGTTACATATTAATGTATATATTTGGGCATTAGTCTTATCCGTTGGGTTTTATGGTTGTTTAGAGGGGTTGAAATATATATCTTCGGGTGGCGGACATCGTATTGCAGGTTTAGGCTCTCATGTATTGAGTGATAGAAATGAATTGGCACTTGCTTTCAATATGTTATTACCTTTAATGGTTTATCTTATTGGGGTGAGTAAACATAAGTGGATAAAGCTAGGATTGTCGTTTGCAATAGTCTTGAATTTAGTCGCTATTATTGGCACATATTCACGTGGCGGTTTTGTTGCTTTAATTATTGTAGGTGGTTATTTTTGGCTGCAAAGTAAACAAAAATTTCTCTACTCGATATTAATTATTATCGCCATAAGTATCGGCACTACTTACGCACCATCATCTTGGACCAATCGCATGGATACCCTTGAAACGGCGCAAAGTGATTCTTCATTTTTAGGTCGCGCATTAGCCTGGAAACAAAGTATTTTGATGGCAAATGATAACTTGCTTACTGGTGGTGGATTTAAAGCAGGGCAAACATCGTATGTGTGGTGGAGTTATGATGCTGCAGGGAGCTTTAATGATGTTATTGATACATCAAGAATGGACAAAGTTGCATTTAAAGCAGCCCATAGTATTTATTTTCAAGTGTTAGGGGATCATGGCTATATTGGATTATTTCTATTTTTAGGCATTATAGTTACCGCCTATAGAAAAGCAGGGCGAGTGGCTAAATTAGCAAAGAAAACACACCAAGATGAAAGTATTATAAAGCTCTGTAGCCTGGTAAAAGTTTCTTTGGTTGCATATTGTGCAGGTGGTGCTGGTGTCAGTTTGGCCTATTTTGATATGTTTTATGCTATTTTAGCTATTGTTTTTGTTATTGAGCATCGCCTTATTGGCAGTGATAGTGTTGTAGTAGATGGATCTAAGGGTATAAAATATCGTGTTTAGTTGGTTATTGCGCAAGATCGCAACTCATTGGAGTCATGAAGGAAAGCAAACCAAGCTTAATATTCTCACTTACCACCGGGTGGGTGAGCATTTTAGTGAGAAAAATCCTAAAAGCATTCATTGGGCATTATTTGCATTACAAATAAAATGGCTAAACAAGTATTTTAATATACTACCTTTGCCTATAGCTCTAGAGTTGCAAGCAAAGAATGAATTACCACCTCGAGCTGTTTGTATCACTATTGATGATGGTTATCGTGATAGTTACGATTATATTTTCAAAACACTTCAACGAGAAAATGTGAAGGCGGCTTTCTTCATTAGTACCCAAGGTTTATCAAAAGGTGGCTTATGGGATGAAGATATTTATGTGGCAATTTTTAATGCACCTGAAGAGATAAAACAGCTCAATATTGATGGAAAATTTTTTGATATAAGTAACTTTGACCGACGAGTAGAAACACGTTATCAATTAACTGAAGAAACAAAATATCTTCCTTTAAAACAACGTCAAAAAATTGTAGATGAAATCAGATCACAAACAGGTGTGGCGCTGCAGCCTAATAATTTTTTATCTGCAGAACAAATTCGAGAAATGCATCAAGCAGGTATGACAATAGGTGCGCATACACATAGCCACCCTATTTTAGTAAAAGAAGATGATAACGTAGCTTTTGATGAAATTAAGCAAAGTAAAACTATTCTTGAAGACATTATTACGCAACCAATAGATTACTTTGCCTACCCTAATGGTAAATTTAAGCAAGACTATGATCAACGTCACATTGATATGGTGGAGTCCTTAGGTTTTAAAGCTGCACTGTCTACTGATTGGGGATCTTTGGCTGATTATCAAAAAGAACGTTTTAAAATTAAACGCTTTACCCCGTGGGATAAAACAGAGTTCAAATTTATTTTGCGATTAGCAATGAATTATCGAAAATCATAACGGGTACTCAAATTGACTAGCTTTACTACTGTTATAGGCTCAATAAATAAAATGGCAAAAGTTAAATGGATAAATTAACAATAGAAAAAAATTGGCGAAATAAGTATAACGTATTAGTGCCACAAGCTGACTCTATGGGAGCTGTGGCGGTAATTCGTTCGCTTGGGCAACATGGATATAATGTTTTTGCTTCTTCATCAAAAAGTGATGCTCTTGGTTGCCAGTCAAACTTCATTAAGCAAGCAGTTAAATGTCCTGAATATGGTGGTGAATACCTGGTTTGGTTACGCCAATATATTAAAGCTAACGATATACATGCCATTATTCCTAGCGAAGGCTTTTATCTTATTATTAAAGAACACTATGAAGAGTTTACACACTTATTACCTCTCACATCATCAAAGGAAGAGGTATACCGGTGTTTGTGTAAAGTGGATGTATTTGATGCATTTTTAAATAGTGGTGAAACTGCTATGACTGAGCACATTTCTAATACTCTAGTGGTGTCATCGATAGAAGCAGTCGACTGGGATGAAACATCAGCGTGGAATTATCCTTTATTTATAAAAGGTGATGGATTTTATGCGCATCAAGGAGATGATGCAAAAATAGTCAAAGCAAATACTCTTGAAGAAGCAAAATCAGCTGTTGCTGAAGTATTTGAAGCGTTTCATAAAGTGATTGTTCAAGATTGTAGTGAGGGCGTAAAAGCGACCGTTAACTTGTTATTTCAAGATGGTAAGTTATTGGCAGAATCAATGGCCGTAGCGACTCATGAAAGCCCTCATACTGGCGGCTTAACCTCATTAAGACATAGTTGGTGGCACCAGCCAATGTACGAAGATGCAGTGAAGCGTATGCAGTTTCTAAATTGGAACGGTCCTGCCATGGTAGAATATAAGTGGGATGATAGTACTCAGAAATTTGACTTTATTGAACTTAATTCACGCTACTGGGCTGCGCTTAATTTAGATATATTGGCGGGAATTCATTTTCCTTGTATTCACCTTGATTACTTTTTTGAAGGTTTATCAGCAGATGAGCCGATCCGTTTAACAGGTAAGATAAATGTTCGAAACACATTCCCCGCTGATTATGGGTATGTGTTGTCATCTTTAAAGGATGACAAGCTCTCAATACTGACAAAAGTAGGAATTATTTGTGAATTTTTTGCACTTTTTCTCAACCCCTTTGTCAAAGCAGATTTATTCTACCCTGGTGATAAAAAACTATATTTCATCAATTTATGGAAGTTTACTAAGGAGTTCAGCAGCTCGTGTTTAAAGCGTTTAAAATAGCCTGTTTATTTATTATAAAATCCTGTGGAGGATTTTGGCTGACTCGTCAATTTAACAAAGGTAATACCTGTGTGCTCTGTTATCACGGGTTTTCTTATGATGATGAGTACTTATTTCGTCCTAAATTATTTATGCGTCCTCAAACATTTGCTCGAAGAATGGAATGGCTTAAAAAGAGTAATTATGAAGTAGTGTCTTTACAATATGCTGTTGCCCACGATGGAGAGGGGAAGAATCGTATAGCATTAACTATGGATGACGGGTGGGCAGGAACATATGAGTTAGTTGACGATGTTTTATCGAAATATCAATTTCCGTTAATGTTATATGTTACGAGTTATTATGTTGAAAAACAGGGGGCTGTGATCAATGTTGCGCTTGCTTATATTTTATGGCGTTCGTTAGGCAAAACACTGATAGTGAAAAATGCAGATATTGGTCTCAATAAAAGTTACGTGATAAGTAATGATAATCGAAATAACATAGTTACTGAGCTTTGCGAGGCTATTGATACTTTAGAAAATACGTCTGATCGTCAACAAATATTGATGGATATTAGTAGGGAACTCGATGTAACTTTGATGGTTAATGCGCAGTTACTTTTTCGCTTGTTAAGCAAAGAAGAGCTGACAAAATTACTCGCCAGTAATGTTGATTTGCAACTCCATAGTCATAGACATTGTTCACCTCAAAATGAAGAATCTTTTCAGCAAGAGATTGCCCAGAATAGAGATTACTTACAACAGATAGTGCCAAATACCTTGCTTGAGCACTTTTGTTATCCTAGTGGTGAGTATTACACTAAACAGCTTGCCTGGTTAGAAAAAAATGCAATTAAAACATCAACAACTATATCTTCAGGAATGTTCAATAAAGATACAGATTTACTGCAAATTCCTCGGTTTTTAGATGGTGAAGATGTACATCAATTAGAATTTGAAGCTGAATTATGTGGTTTAACAACATTTATCAGAAAATTATTTTAGTGTTCAGTAAATAAAATGATCGATGAAAACGATTATTAATTAAGAAGAAATATAGATATGAATCTAGGCAAGGTGACAGTTTTAAAGAAAATAGGAAATACTTTTTCTTTAATTAACAAAGAATCACAAAGAAAGAATAGAGGCCTTATCGCGATTATTATTGAAATGATGCGTCTTTATGTAAAAAATTCAATAGGGCCTAATTATTATTTACAAGCCGGTATGGCTGATCAGAATATGTCTTGGGATTTTAAATGCTCACATATTAGCGATAAAGATTACCATGCCGCGCTTGATAAGCTAAATCCTCGTCCATATCGAAAAATTACTCAACATAAATTATCAGAAAAATCATTTTTACAATTTTCTCATATTCCTTGCGCCAAATTCATTGGCTTTTTAGAGCCCGTTAAAGGTTTTGATGTTAATGGACTAAGTTTAACAAATGAAGAGCAATTATCTTCTTTGCTCCAAAGTTATGTAGACCAAACGATTTGCATTAAAATACCAGAAGGTTTTGGCGGAGAGGGTTTTTTCGCAGGCACTTTATCTTTGGATAGTGGTACATTGAAAGTAAAGGCATTAGATGAAAGTGATACCTTAACAATTTCTCAAGTTTTAGAGCGTTATCGTAAGGTGATTGCAACAGAAGGACTATTGTTTGAGTCATTTATTGAGCAACATGATAGCTTCGCTCAGTTTAATCCATCAAGTGTTAATACTTTGCGTGTTTGGGTGCTTCAAACAGATGATAAAGTTGAAGTCATAGGGACTTATCTACGAATTGGTCGAGAGGGTAATTTAACTGATAATGGTGGCGGGGGCGGTATTATGTGCCCAGTGGACCTTGAAACAGGAGTGCTAGATAAAGGCTTGACAACATCGACTCCTTTTCGAGAAGAATTTGAGCAACACCCAGATCACCAAGCACAAATATTTGGTATTCAATTGCCTTTTTGGCATGATATTTTAGCTTGTGCTGAAGATACACTCAAAAAATTACCCTATACCAAATTTGCTGGTCTTGATGTAGCTATGACAACAACGGGTCCTCTTATTATTGAAGTGAATGTTTCTCCTGATAAAAATGGTGCAGCTAATGGTATGATTCGCTCTAGCCTGCTTAAGATAGCCGCAGACAAATTATAAGTTATTACTCCATATTATTATTTAAATTAACTAGCCCATAGGATAAAGAATGTTTAATAAGGAAAAAACAAAGCATTATATAAAACGCGCTATTAATAAGGTTAAATACACAGATATTCAAGGGAAGACATTATGTTTTGATGGTTTCTCAACTAGTTACCCTGAAATTAAACTTTATTATTCTGTGGGTGATAAGAAGTTTACTAATAAAATAATTTATCGAGTGTGTGATGAAGATGCATTCAATGCTATGGAATATGATTCTTGGGCTGCTCTTTTGACTCATGTTGCTTTCTTGCTTTCTCCTGTATTTTTTAAATATGACCAATTTGATTTCATCAAATGTACATTTGGAAAAGTGACAAAGGAAATGTCTGATTTTTATGAATTTGCGATTACAAATATGCTCATGGAGTTTAGATTTTTACAAGGACTTGATCCTAATCGAGACATAAAAGTAATTGGTAATAATGATAAAAAATACTACGAAACGAAACAAAAGCAATTAATAGATAAAACATTAATTTTAAATGGAGGGGGCAAAGACTCTTCATTGTCAGGCGAAATAATCCATACAATGAATAAGGATGCTTGTTGGTTTACGGTAGGTCTAAATGAACCAAGGCGACTTGTCGTTGAGCAATCTCACTTTGAAGAAAGTATTCATTTGAATTATTTCCTAGATGATTCAATTAGGACTGAAGGGAAGTTTGGCTACACTCCTCTAGCTAGTGCTACTTTTGCCACAACACTTGGCGTTTTAACTAGCTATATGTTGGGCTACAGGTATGTAATTTTAAGTAATGAATACTCTGCTAATGAGCCAAATTTAGTGATCGGTAATGCTCATGTTAATCACCAGTTTGGTAAATCTTTTGCGTTTGAAGAAAGATATCATCATTTTGTTAAAAAACATCTTGTTGATGACGTATATTACTTTAGCCTAATGAGACCTTGGTATGAATTGAAAATTGTTGAAGTTTTTTCAAACTATAAGCAGTATTTTGATAAATTCATTAGCTGTAATATTGGTATTAGTAAAAATCAGTGGTGTAAAAGTTGCGAAAAATGCGCCTTTATTTTGCTTTGTATGGCCGCATTCAATGATAGTGAAGATCTTAACTCTGTATTTGGTGAGAACTTATTTGAAAAGAAAAAAATACGTCAGCACATATTAACGTTAACGACAGCTCAAACTAAGCCATGGGAATGTGTAGGATTGAAAGAAGAGTGCAAATTAGCACTTGCTCTGACCTTAAAGCGTTTTCCGGATATGGAATTCGAAGAAGCTCCATTTAGAAAAGATTTTGAAAATGCTTGTCAAAATGTAGACATTGAAAAGGAGTCATTAACATATATTCATCATTTTAATAATAATCATTTATTACCTGAAGAGTTCGTTAATGCCTTAAAGCAATTTAGCTCAGTAAGTAAATCAATAAGAAGTAATGATTAATTAAAATGAAAAAAGTATTAATGATTGCTTTAGAGTTTGCGCCATGTCGAAGTGCGGGAGTACAACGCACCTTAAGATTTTCCGAGTATTTGAAAGTACATGGGTGGCAACCTTTTATTGTGACCGCCACTGAAAATATTTATGATCGCCTTGATAACACCTTGCAAGTTACGCCAGAAGTGGCTAAACATGTTGTTCAAGCTAAATGTGAAGATGCATCAAAAAAATTTGCTCTTAAAGGCCGTTATTTTCAATGGATGACCTTGCCTGATAGATATTGGCCTTGGTATTTTGATGCGGTTAAACAAGCCTCAAAAATAGTTGAACAAGAAAAACCGGATGCCATCTGGTCAACATATCCGGTATTAACCGCCCATTTAATTGCTTTTAAATTGAAAAAAAAATACCACATTCCTTGGGTAGCTGATTTTAGAGATCCACTGCAATGTCGCTATGACAAATCAGCTCAACGCTACGCATGGTTTAAGAAGTGGATAGAAAAAAAAGTAGTTAAACATGCTTCTAAAGTTGTCTTTACTTCAGGTCGAGCAGCTGATTTGTATCGAGAGCTGTATCCTCAAGAATCACCCGATAAATTTGTCACAATAGAAAATGGCTTTTACTTACCTGAAAAATCATTAGAAAAAGGGGACGACCACGTTGTAATCCCTATCTGTAAAAGTAAAAAATTCCAATTATTATATAGTGGATCTTTGTATGCAAATGGTCGTAGTCCTGAACCATTGTTTAAGGCATTGTCGCAGCTAAAAAAACAAAATATAATCGCTGCAGACAATTTTATTTTGACTTTTAGGCCGGGTAAATCAACAGCATTTTCTGCTTTATTATCTGCTTTAGATATTAATGATTTAGTCCAGTTCTTACCCGCAATATCATTTGAAGGTTCAGTGCGAGAGATGCAAAAAGCATCAGCGACCGTTTTGATTCAAGATGAAATATTTCATCGTCAAATTCCTGGGAAGCTATACGATTATATTTGTGTTAAAAAGCCAATTTTGGCACTAACACCTACTAATTCAGCCACAGCAGATGTAATCAAAAGAATTGCTTTTGGTGTCACTGCAAATAGCGAAAAAGAAATTATAGAAGCATTATTATATCTAATCCAAACGGATATAGATTGTAGTGAGGATATTTGCCAATATTCAAGAGAAAGCAAAACAGCAGAATTAGCTCAGTTATTTAAAGGATTATCGAGTAACCAATGACAAGTTTACGTAATAAAGCAGTAAAAGGTATTGCAATTCTAGGCGTGGGTAAGGGATTAGGTCGGCTAATTTCATTTGCCAATACCCTTATTTTGGCTCGAATATTATCTCCGGAAGATTATGGTTTAATGGCCATGGCTATGGTCGTTTCAGGTTTTGTTGGATTCTTTAATGAAATAGGCCTAGGTAGCGCTATTATCCAGCGTAAAGAAACATCGTCAGCACAATTAACTGGGGCATTTTACATTGCTATGTTTACCAGTGTTATTTTATATGTGATTACCTATTTTTCGGCTCCTTTTGCGGCAACCTTTTATGATAATGCTCAAATTGAACCTATTCTTCAGGTACTGTCCTTAGCCTTTATCTTAGGCGCAATTAAAACGGTCCCCGATGCACTATTAGTGAAAGAAATGAAGTTCAAATACATTTCAGGTATTGAATTCTTTTCTATTTTATTAGTATGTATTGTTACGCTTGCGTTTGCGTTAGCGGGTTATAAAACCTGGTCTTTAGTGTATGGGTTTTTAGTGGGGGAGTGTTTTAAAACGTTAGCCATCATGTGGTTGTCTCAGTGGCGACCATCTGCTGGAGGCAGCATTAAAGAAGCATTAGACTTAATGAAGTTCGGTTTAACTGTTACTTATTCTCGATTAACATGGTATTTATACACAAATGCTTCAACCCTAATTTTAGGTCGCATTGCTGGCGGTGCTCAAACAGGGATTTATGGCATGGCTGCGACTATCGCAACTTTGCCTACATCGCATATTACCAGCTTAATTATCCAAGTGGCTTCACCGCTATTCTCTAGATTGCAAGAGGATCTAAAATCTTTAAATAATGCGTTAATGAAGTTAAGTGCAGGTATCTCATTAATCAGCTTCCCTGTTTTAATCGGAATGATGTTAACTGCGGATGAGTTAGTGCCGATTTTGCTTGGAGAACAGTGGTTAGCGGCAGCTATTCCTTTAAAGTTACTGTGCGTTAGAGGGCTTTTTAAGTCTATTGATCCATTATTAACACAGGCTCTTATTTCTATTGGTAAAGCTAATATAACGGCTAAATACACTACTTTTTGTGCCGTATGTATTCCTAGTACTATTCTTTTTGGCGCGTATACAGATGGAATTAATGGTGCAGCTTTAGGCCTTGCTCTTTTATCCCCGTTCCTACTCATTATTTTACTTTCTCTTACTAAGAAACATTTTGGACTACCGATTAAACAGTATTTAAGTCAATTTATAACGCCTATTACTGGCTGTATTGTAATGTCAGTAGTTTTGCTATTAACCGATTATCTTTTATCTATGAACCTTAATTTACATATAGCTACTGTTTTGGCTATTAAGGTTTTATTGGGTGTAATGACTTATGTTTTATGGATTGTTTATGTAAAAAAAGACGGCATAGTATTGCTCAAAACAGTTTTAAAAGATTTAGGTCTTTCTGATAGCAAACTTGATCGCTGGCCTTTTAATAGAGTAGAGGTTTAGCAGTGAAAAATATTGACGTTGTGATTGTTGGCGGATCAGTTAATAGTTTAGGGATTTTACGTTCTTTAGCACCATATGCTCGTTGTTTAGTTTTATCTGATACGAAAAGCCACCCTGTTTTTAAATCTCGTTTTGGCAAGAAAAAATTAGTCAAAAACACTAAGTCTATCGACATTATTGATGAGCTTGAAAAGTTAGGTAGGCATTTTATTCAGCCCCCGGTACTCTTTTTGAGTGAAGAGAAAACAGTTGAGCAGGTTAGTTTTCACCGTGAGCGATTACAAGATTATTATAAGTTTGATTTGACCGATCACACCAAAATTATTGATTTGCAATCTAAAAGTGGTTTTCAGCAATTGGCAGAAGACCATGATGCGCCAATCCCAAAAGCGCTGTCTATTGAGAAAAATGATGATATTGAGCAAGCAGAGCATTTAACGTTTCCTTGTGTGTTTAAACCATTATATCAAGACTCTGGTTACTCAAAGCTATTTAAAAAAGCTTACAAAGTAGAAAGCTTGGCTGAAGTAAGGGCTTTGTATAAAGAAATTAAGCCGACGATGCCCGGTATGATGTTACAAGAGTGGATTCATGGTGCAGACAATGATATTTATTTTTGTATAGCATATTTTGATACACAGAGTCGACTAGTCGGTGATTTTACTGGCAGAAAGCTGAGATCATGGCCATTAAATATTGGTGGTACGGCAAGTTGCACCAATGCGCCTGAAAAGCATGATGAACTGAGTAAAATAACTGCTGATTTTGCTAAGGCGATAAATTACTCCGGTTTGATGGGGATGGAATATAAGTTTGATAGTCAACGCCAAGAGTTTTATATGATTGAACCTACGGTAGGGCGTACAGATTATCAGCATGAAATTGCTACCTTGTCAGGGCATAACTTATTAAGGCAAATTTATTGTTATCTAAAGAATGACAATCTCTTTAAATACCCACTTATGATGAAGCCTATCATATGGCGTGATGAGATAGCTGATGCCAATGCACTTGCCCACGGAGGAAATCCTGATGAACCTTTTGATGCCGAAGTTTATGGTGCAATTAAACGGTGGAATGATCCTTGGCCGTATTTATCGGCACTTTGTAAGCGCATAAAAATGAAAGTTGTATCCTAGCGTGGGCAACCTTATTAAGCCTGAAACCGCTGTTTGGGGAAAAGAAGAATGGCTATATATTGCTAAGAGCATTATTTCAGGTAGTGTGAATAAAGGTAATAATGTCGAATTATTATCTAAAACTCTTGCAGAAAAATATCCTAATTCAACTGTTTTTGTACTCAACTCTGCACGAGCAGGCTTAATTGCTTCATTATTATTATTTAAAAAAAAACAACCAGACAAAACTCAAGTTATTATCCCTGAATTCATTTGTGATAGTGTGCCTCAAGCGGTAAAAAAATGTGGTCTAGTACCCGTTTTTTTACCCGTGTCGGATGATTTAAATCTTAATATATCGTCACTTTATACAGGATGTAATGAAAAAACTTTAGCCGTTATTTTACCTCATATGTATGGAAAATCTGCGAATATTGGCCAAGCAGAGGTGCTTTTAAAAGAGAAAAAAATTTATCTTATTGATGATGCGGCACAAGTTGCAGGTGTTAATATTGAGAGTAAACCTTTAGGTGGTTTTGGTGATGTAGGTTTATTAAGTTTTGCTCAAGCGAAAACTATCGTCACAGGTGTGCGTGCTTCTGGTGGCGTGTTATTTGTTAACAATAAGGATTTAATCGGAGCACTAACAGAAAACTTGCAAATGTTACCTTTTACAAAGGGTCGTTTAAGTACTTTATGTCATTTTTTAATGGTATATAAATGGCAACGAGTGTGGAAACGTATGGATTACTATATTCAGCGCCTCAAACAAAGAATATGGGATGTTCATCCTGATTATTATGCTCAGGTGAGCAAAATATCGAATATGGAGGCAGGGATTGCCTTAGCGCAGTTTGCCAGTTTGTCGCAAAGAATCAGTGCGACAAAAAAAAATATTGAATATTACCAAGCAAACCAACAATTATTGACCAGTTTTACATTTCCTCAGATCACACAAGACAATATTTATTTAACTCGAATGATCCTTCAGTCGAAAAGAATAGCGCCCAACATACTTGCAAAATTGCTATTGCAGCAAGGAGTGGTTTCCAATACGGTTTATGGTACTGGGTCTAAAATTTTTGATGGAACTAGCCTTTCGGGCTTGTTAGAGCTCCCTTTGCAGGGTTTAGCTCTTGTAGACATTGATAAGGTGGTCTGTGCACTTAAAAAAATTGAAGATAATTCATATGTATAATACTTATTTTTTATTTAATACAGGATGTTAAATGTTTAATACCTACGAAGACATATTTTCACAACGTGCAAATAGTTATTATGTACTTCATCGTTATTTAGAACCAGTATTCGACCATGAAAAGGTCAGCATCAAATGGCAGTTGGCTTATATTATATTGCAGTCAGAAGATAACGAGTTTAACTCTTTGTAGGAGTTCTATATTTAGGTCTGATGCATTGTATTTATATCCACTTGTAGTTCAGTAAACTACATAAAATTTGGATACAAAGGTTATAGGGATTAATTTTTATATAACTTTACTTTAAATATATATTGAATAACAAATGACGTGAGAAAAACTATATGACACCACAACTTTCCGTATATTTAGATTTATGCCGTTTTACCGCTGCTTTAGTAGTGGTGCTGGCTCATATGGTTGTCTTTGATATAGCTACAGGTGAGTGGATAGAGTGGTTACCGTTGAGCGGTAGGGATGCTGTAATATTGTTTTTTTTATTATCGGGCTATGTCATTGCTTATACAACTGAAAAAAAACAAAGTGATATACGGGAATACTTTGTGTCTCGTGCTACGAGGATTTATTCGGTTGCTATTCCTATTATCGCCCTAACAGTAAGTTTGGACCTTATTGGTTTGCAGTTTAACCCTGAGAATTATACTGGGTTATACCAATATGAAAAATTATATATATATATTCCATTCCACTTAAGTTTTTTAGGTGAAATTTGGACCATATCTGAACAGCCTTTTACTGTTACTCCGTATTGGTCATTAGGTTATGAGGTTTGGTATTATGTCTTGTTTGCGGCTTTGTATTTTTATTCAGGCATTAAGCGGGTAGTTATCTTTACTTTATTATTTGTTTTTGTTGGTTATAAGTTGTGGTTACTGTTTCCATTATGGCTTGCTGGGGTTTGGTTATATAAAAATCATGATAGATGGAAACTAGCACCTTGGCTGGCAAATATTATTTTTGTGGGGAGCTTAGTGGGCTACTTTTTATTCAAGAAATTTGGCGCAGACCATTATTTAATAGAGTTAGGTAAACAAACTTGGCCTTTTGGGGATTTATCTTTAGGTAGCGCACAAAAATACTTAAGTGATTATGCTGTATGTATTTTTGTTATTTTACACTTGTATGCGGCTAAATATGTAGATTTAACTTGGGTGCTCAAATTTAAAAAGCCAATTGTTACCTTAGCCTCATATACTTTTACATTGTATTTAGTACATGCACCTATTATGAAGACAATCGAACATAATATGGTATTAAATACTGATTCTATTTACACCTCTATCAGTATACTATTATTGGTTGCATTCGTAACTTGGGGAGTCGGTCTTTTGACGGAACAGCGTAAATACAAATTTAAACCTGTTGTTGTCTATAGCCTCAAAATTGCTATTAATTTTGTTAAAGCAATGCCTATATTAAAGTCTTTTTGTATTCCAAATAAGAGTAGTTAATGTGGGAGAACTGAAATCGCTTTCAATTATTAAAGTTGTAATCAATCTTGAATACATTACAGTATGCTAACTCTTCGTTAACTAGGTAAATCTATATGTAAAGTTTTTGCATCATGATGTTTGACATTAATAGGGGTAAAAATTAATTCATTATCAGGGATTATTCCTGAAGGTGGAAATAAATAAGCATATTGACTACGACCGGTTAATCCCTGTTTCTGATAGGGAAAAGAAGCAAGCAACTGCCAATGTTCACCTGTTTCACTATAATACAAACACGCTTCTTCTTTAGTTGCTTGTTTTCTTCCTGGTTCAAAAGTTACGCCCATTATTATGGCGCCTGAAACTGTTTGTACCATGTGGTACGCAGGGTTTCCTATTGTTGCCACTTGTTCACGTTTATCCGTTGCAAGATTAAGTCGATAAACATGATTAATGGCTTCAGCAGGAGCATCCTTACCTGCATCCATTCCCCAAACAAGGTGGTGCTCGGTTATAATCAATGAAACTGCTCGCCAACTTTGATCGCCACCACGAAATTTGTGCACTGTTTTAAATTCATTATCTGTGAAATAAAAATGCGATTCGTTGTCTGCATCGCCAGTCGTTATCCAAAAGCGTTGGCGGTATTTATCCCAAAAAATACCATGAACATGTTTAATTTCCCCTTCTTTAAAGGTATGACATACTTCACATCTTTCGCCATTATCAGCAATACGAAAAATACGTACTGCTCGTTTTATACCATTTACATATTCGCCAAAATACGCATTGTTTGATCTTGGGTGAACACCAATTCCGTTGCGTAATGGTGGCTGAACTTTATGTTTTTTTAAGTCAAAAATCGGCTGTGCTACTTTGCCTTTGTTATCAGCGCTATAACGATAAACTTTGTCGTAAATAATAATAATAGTGCCATTGGGTAATTGCACTACATGACCTAACCCCATAGAGTCTGACAAAGAACGCGCTAATGCACTTCGGCGTATTTTGTCTTTTAAGACGGTTGGCAATTGATTATTTACAGGAGGTATCTTACAAACCTGTTGTAATTTTTGGCTTTTGTAGTGATAACTAAATACAAAATGATCTTGGCTACATAAACAATACTCTTCAGTGGAAAAGTGCACCATAAGTTTGTTTTTGATAACGGATAATGCTGAAGGATGGATTAATTCTTCCATGTTTTTTCTTTAGTTAGCCTTTAATAGAGGGGATTTTTGCATATTATGACTAGAAATAAAATGCCTTGTTGAAATCCTTTAATACAGGCAAAATTAACTTCTAAAAAATAGTATGAGATGGAAGTATAAATACTATTCACATAACATGGATATAGTATGCGTTTACTGATTGCTTTTGTGTATTTACTGATAGCTTATGGCTCTCTTTTCCCTTTTCATTTCTCTGTTGATGAGTTTAGTCAGCATTATGATCAATTACTCAGCATTCAGGTTTCAGGTATTGGTGATGTCTTAGGGAATATTCTATTATTTACACCATTAGGTTTCCTTTATGCTTTAAAGAACTCTACAGAGCCGTGCCAATCGGCTAAACATACATACCTGCTATGGTTTTATGTGTTTTTGTTTGCTTTTGTTTTACAGATTTTACAGATAGCAATGCCTGAACGAGATCAAAATATACTCGATGTTTTATTTAACATGGCAGGTTTTGCTATAGGGTATATCGGGATTTCTGCTGTTAATGCTCAATCAATTAATATTCAGCCTCAACTGAAATATTTACCTACCATGATTGCGCTAACCTATATTCTGTCAGAGTTATCACCATTTGTTCCTACCATTGACCTACAATCATTCAAAGACAGCTTAAAACCCTTATTCATTCAACCCTCAGTCACTTTTGTGTGGGATTTATTCATTAAGAGTACGATTTGGTTGATCGTCATCCGCTTATTGTCATTTCAACAAACCAAAACACCTATCAAATTGATTGTCGGTTTATGGGGCTTAATGCTCGGTGCCAAGATTGTTATCGTTATTAATGTGCTCGTTATTACCGACATAATTGCTCCATTAATTGCAATTGTCATTGCTGCGAATATTAGTGTGAATCACGAAAAAGTGACAAGGGCTCTATTATCCTTATTACTCGTCGCCTTTGGCGTGTCTTCAATGGCAGCTATGGATTCATTTTATTTATCCCTAGAAACCTTTATCCCTTTTCAAAGTTATTTAAATGGACAACTTTATAGGGGAATAGAAGCTCTTTTCTTTAAGTTATTTATATTCTCTAGTGTTATCTGGTTGGCGATTGAATTAGGAAAAAATGCTAAAAGAATATCCTGTTTACTCGCTATTTATGTGTTTTTCATTGAGTTTTTACAGCTATTTATGCCAACAAGAGTGACAGATTTCGGTGATGTGTTTTTAGTGGTAATTGCGTACTTAACAGTAAGGAATTTAGGAGACTATTTAGCTTCACTGGAAATGACTGTGACTACTTCTTCAACTAAAGTGCCTGTATCAGCAAAAACTCAACCGAGCTATGAACAAACTGCACCTAATAAGTTTGTTGGTATTTTTACACCATTGCAGCAGTACCTTGGTTTATTCATTCTATGCTTCGTTTTGTTTTATACGATAGTAAATATAGCATTAGAGCTACCCGGTGTGCCTTACAACATTGTTGAGTTGTTTTCTCACAACGCATCGGCACTAGATTTGTTTTTCTTTTCTTTATTCTTGCTATTTTTAGGGGGAGGCAGCGGTTATATTACTCAAAAATTATTAACAGAGAACGATGTTAATATTGTTAAGTTTATTAGCCTGCATTGTATCACCTTAGCATTCGCGTTTATTTGTTTGTATTTAGCAGTAACTATTGAGAGTCTTGAAGATCTCGTTGGTTCATCAAAGTTATCGCAATCACTATATCGCAACCAAACCTCAGATCACTTCATGCCAATGTTAGTTAATGTATTAAGCTTGTCATTGATGGCAAAAATGGCACAGTTTTTTGAATTTCTATTTCGCTTTATTGCCTTATATGGCTTAGTGCAAATTCCATTAACAATGGCCTTATTAATTTTTACCTCGCCAGTTAAAAAATTCAAATTAGTGAAATATATTGTAACCAGTGTAGTTATCTTACCACTGTGCTTATATGTAGCTTTTTATGCAGCTGTTACTGATAACTTAACTGAGTTGATCGCCAGTCCTATTATACTCGCGCTATCTTTAGTCGCTTTGGCTGCGGGAATAGCACTGGAGTGGAAATTTATTATTCAGAAAAAATATATAATTTCCTTCGCATTAATTGGCAGTATAAGTGTGTGTTCGTGGTTTGTTGCGCAGGCTGTTTTTGAGTTACAAATAATTAAGTATGGCTATATATTTTCAGCTTTTGATTTTTTGATTGGTGCAGGACGAGTAGAGAAGTTAAGTGAGATAACATTGATGATGCGCTGGAGTTTAATTCTTATAGCATTTCAGGGCCTGCTGCTTAGTGGTTTATTTGCATTGAAGCATCTGCCCAACGTTTCTTTACCCTATCAAACAGGTAAGGTTAAAGCCCACCATGTATACCTTGGGTGTTTACTCATTATTTTTGGTTATGTTGGTAACCGTTTATTTGGTGAACACTTGCATTGGCAAACATTGGCTCAATATTTCACTCAAGATGCTGAACGCAGTTTTAATCTAGATAACTCTGAAGCGCAAGTCCCTGATATTATCACCAGCGGTATTATTTACCTGAATGGAAAGCCAGTAGAAAACCTAGTTAAAGCGTTTGCCAAAGCTAAAGATCATGACACTATCCGTCTATCTAAAGGGTATTACCAACAAGCTGCAGTTTTGAAGGCAAGTCACGTATCTATTATTGCAGAGCCAGGGGCTGTTATTTTTGGAAAAACAAAGCATGGTAAAGGAGCTTTAGTAATCAAAGGAGATGATAATTATATCGAAGGCTTAGAGTGTCACTCAATATATGTTTCTGACAACAATGGTGTATGCATACGCCTAGAAGGTAGGGGGATTACACTTAATAATGTTTATTTTCATCATGCTCAGGGTGGTTTACTAGGCTCGAAAAAAGGCGGTGATATTGTGATAGAAAATAGTCGTTTTGAGCATTTAGGTGATAGCGCCTTTTATCATGGTATATACACCTTAGCTCCAAGCCGTTTGTTTATTAATAATTCATATTTTTTAAATAACCGAAATGGTGGTCATGAAATCAAGTCTCGTTCGACTCATACCGAAATTACCCATTCCATTATTGCGAGTAGCCAAAGTCGGGATAGCCGATTAATTGATGTGCCTAATGGCGGTTCGCTCATTATAAAAAATAACATTCTAATTGAAGGACCGTTTAGCGAGAATCATGATTTATTAAGTTGGGGGGTTGAAGGAATAAAACATCCATCAGAGCAAGTCATCATTAAAGATAACATCATTATTTCAGATAAATCCCAAGCTAAACTGATCTCTCTAAAAAAACAGCCTAATATATTTATAGTGGAAGGAAATTTTGTTGTGGGCAATGTGAAAGGGGTTAATGTAGATGATAATTTCTTCTTTGAAAATCGTGAAGCGTTATCTATTAAAGCTGCGCCATTTATTCCTGAATTGAATAATAATTAAGACAAAGAGCACGTTTAGAATCTTGTTAATATGTTTTTAAGTATTTAGCTATGAGATTAAGTCTTTTTGTTTAAAACTTTACCATCATAGCTTACTATAATGGCTACATGCCGATTATCTTTAATGGAATATAAATGAGTCAATTAACAATCTCCCCAGTCATTATGTGTGGTGGTAGTGGCACACGTCTATGGCCACTTTCCCGTGCACTTTTTCCTAAGCAGTTTTTACCATTAGTCAATGATACCAGTATGCTTCAAGATACTTTAAAGCGCCTGCCCAATAACTGTAGTGACCCCGTATTTATTTGTAATGAAGAGCATCGGTTTTTAGTTGCAGAGCAAGTGAGGCAGTTATCATTATCACAAGGCACTATTTTACTTGAGCCCGAAGGCCGCAATACAGCCCCTGCTGTAGCATTAGCGGCTTTGAATGCACTAAAAAAAGATGAAGATGCTATTTTATTAGTGTTAGCTGCTGATCATGTTATAAAAAATACCGAAGCATTCCATCAAGTAGTCTCTCAAGCCAGCGTTGCTGCAGAAGAAGGAAAGCTTGTGACGTTTGGTATAGTGCCTACACATGCTGAAACTGGGTATGGTTATATTAAAAAAGGTGAACAGCAAAAAGATAGTACATTTAAAGTTGCGCAGTTTGTTGAAAAACCAGATGAAGCAACAGCTATAAGCTATTTGGCGTCAGGTGAGTTCCTATGGAACAGCGGTATGTTTTTATTTAAAGCATCACGTTACATTGAAGAGTTAGCAAAATATCGTCCTGATATTTTAGAACAATGCCAACAGGCAATGACGGATGTTGAATATGATCTAGACTTTTTAAGACCAAACAAAACTGCTTTTCTAGCCTGTGCAAATGAATCTATTGATTATGCTGTTATGGAAAAAACTGACGCAGCAGTTGTTATTCCTCTTGATGCTGGTTGGAGTGATGTTGGCTCGTATTCAGCCTTGTGGGAAGTCTGTGAAAAAAATGAAGATAAAAATGTCTTAAAAGGCGATGTTATAGCTCATCAAACAACGAATAGTTACATCCACAGTCAAAATAAATTGATTACAACTATAGGTGTAGATAATTTAGTTATTATTGATACACCTGATGCTGTTTTAGTTGCTAATAAAGATAAAGTACAAGAAGTTAAACAAATAGTTGAGCAACTTAAGAAAGAGCAGCGAACAGAAGCCGTTTTGCATCGTGAAGTTTACCGTCCTTGGGGGAAGTATGACAGTGTTGATAGCGGGGAACGTTTTCAAGTTAAACGTATTACTGTAAAACCAGGTGCGAAACTATCAGTGCAAATGCATCATCATCGCGCCGAACATTGGATTGTTGTATCGGGTACAGCAAAAGTTACAATAGATGATAAATCAGTGCTACTTAGTGAAAACCAATCAGCTTATATACCCATTGGTGCTGTTCATGCATTAGAAAATCCAGGGAAATTACCGTTAGAGATGATTGAAGTACAATCAGGTAGTTATTTAGGTGAAGATGATATCATTCGCTTTGAAGACCGTTACGGCCGAGTTGAGTCATAAATTCATATCAAAAAGGAAGGGTAGGTATTCAGCATGGATAAAATAAAAGAATATTGGAATACCGCTAATAATATTGCAATATATAAAGATAAAAATAAATTCTTTATTTTTATTCAGATGATTACCTGTCGTCTTTTATATAAGTTTGGTCCTCAAGATTACGTATTATATAATTTTAATGGTAAACCCTTTTCCAAAGCTTCAGGGTATATGAAGAAATTAGAATTGGAAGCTATCCAATCGCGTATTAATAAAGAGTCTGTGAGGGAGTTAGTTAATAGTAAGCTTGAGTTTAATATAAAATGTCGTAAACATGATTTACCAACACCTGATATTTTGGCTATTATCGCCAATGATGGTTATAGCCAATACAGAGGTGAGTTTAATTTTATTGAAAATATAAATCAGTTAATCCCAGAGCTTAAAAAACAAGGTGATGGTCGTTTTTTGTTTAAACCAATTGGTGGTTCCTATGGCGCAGGTATTGTGCGATTTTCTTTCCGAGACAACCAAATTTTAAATGATGATAATCTGGAAGTTGACTTGTCAGATCTTTTTTCTACTAAATTATCAGCAAATTGCTATATATTACAAAGATGCTTGTTACCCCATTCAAGTTTAAATCAGTTAATGCCCGATGGAAGTCTAGGGACTGTCCGCATGGTGACTATTGGTCATGGTTCGGAGTTAGCTGTATTTTTACCTTGTCTTAGAATTCCAGTAGGAAAAAATGTTACTGATAACTTTTCTCATGGTCACCCTAAAAATTTAATTGCCGCAGTTGACTTAGATACAGGTTGTTTAAGTCGGCCGTATGGTCCTGACTCTTTAGGTTTAGGCTTAGTTGAAAAAGTCGATGTTCATCCTTCGAATCAATTTAAAATAGAAGGGTTTCAGTTTCCATTTTGGGATGAAATGTTGGCATTAGTAAATAAGGCGTCAACTGATTTTTCTGAATTAAAAACCGTGGGTTGGGATGTCGCACTGACAGAAAATGGTCCTTGCTTAATTGAAGGGAATTGGCGTTATGATTGTGACATATTACAAATTTCTTTTGATAAAGGGCTGAAAAAAGAGTTATCACAGTTATTGAGTCAATACAGCTAAGAGGATTAGCTTTCTGATTTAATTATCTTTTGTAGTTAGATATATTAACGGACAATAATCATGACTAAAAAAGCACTTAGACCATTGAGCCTTTTTTTCTGTGGGCTACTTATTTACCTAGTAAATAATCAACTATTGTTTGCACAGACGAACCTTGAACATAATACGCCGCCGATAATGTTGACTTCATTTGTTGTTAAAGAGTCAGCTCAAGTAGGCTCCAATAATTACCCTAATGTTGCGATATTCCCTTTGCAGTACGGTGAGTATGAAAATATTAACAGTTTTCACCTTAAAGATAGTAAAGGCAACATTGTTCCTGCTCAATTTGAAATATTAAATCGTTGGTGGGGGAAAGATAATTCATTACGTCATGTCCAAGCTATTTTTAATGCTGAGTTATCGGCTTATAAACAAGGACAAGCAAATTCAGGCGTTAAAAAATACCAGTTGTTTACGGGTTCTAAAAAAGCAGAGGTACTTAACTCTGTTAAGTTAGAAGACAGAAATAATGAAATAAATATTAGTAATAATTTACTGTCAATAAACATTAAAAAATATCCCTTAGTTATCACAACACCCGCAGGTAAACTCCATTCTGTTTTTTATCAAGAAAACAATGAAATCGATTACTCATTTAAGCACGCCAATATTCAGTTTGATATTGAAGAGTCTGGTCCTATACGTACAGTACTAAAAATATATTCGGCTACTGAATATAAAAAACCAACACAAATAAAGCATGGCTGGGCGCTTAGGCTTTATGTTTATGCTAATTCACCTCAAGTCAAACTTGATTTTCAATTACAAAACTCGGCGATAAATACTACAGTTTCAGCCCCTCTTTATTTTAAAGGGCATAATCTGATTCTTGATGATGTTAAAATTGAACATGAAAAAACGGTACGAGCTGATAAGCTTAATTCTAAAGAAATTCAATCAACCTCAGCAGGGTATATTAGCAGTAAAAATGTAAGTGTTTTCTTTCAAAACTTTTGGCAAACTTTCCCGAATGGATTATCAACGGCAGAAGGAAAATTAAAAATAGAAATGTGGCCAACATGGACAAGCCAATTTCTTAATGACCACTTTGTTGATATTGGGCTTTATTGGTTAGATGATATGAAGCAAACCTATCATGAGGTTTGGCTTGATTTCTCAACAGATAACTCTATAGAGCATGTGGAAGCTTTTGCTAAAACGGTACAAAATCCACCCGTTGCTATTATCCCACAAGATTATTATGCAAAAACAAAAGCGACCCTAGAATTAGGGGGGTATTTTCCTAAGACACAAATTTCGCCCAAAAAACAACGTAGTTTGACTTATAGAACTAAAGGATTAACGAAGAAAAAACATGGAGCCTTAAAATTTGGTATGGATAATTATGCCATTGATAGCTATAGAAAAAAACGTACTTCCAATGGTGGTGGATGGCCATATTCAAATCGAAAGTTTTTCGTGTCAGGTAATCCAAATGATTATTATTATGCCCAAGAAATGGCAAAAGCAGAGATTAATATCAGACCGCAGTGGTTAGGTGGTTATTTACATGCAAAACATTTTAAATCAATTACACCATCAACTAATCCGTATGGCGGTACTAGCTGGCGTCAGTTTGTTAATCATAAAGCGCCAACTTTAACGCGAGAATATATTCCAGGTAGCCGACAAACAGCAAATCCTAGAGACGACCAACACGCATGGTTTTATCATGTCGAACAGGCCTATTTGATGTCGGGTAATAAATGGATTAAAGACTGGTATGTTTTTATGGCGGAGTTTAAAAAAATCTATTTACAAGAATTAGACCCTTGGCCCGATCGCTCCAATCGTAGTGAAGGACATGCATTAAACACTGCACTTGCCGCTTATAGAGTTACAGGTGATTTGCAATTAGGTGAGCTGCTGTCAAGTTATGTAGTGAAAGTACATAGTAAATATTTATTACCGCCACATAATTTATCTATTGGTCGCTTGGATAAGAAAAAGCCTTCTGCGGCAGTTTTCCAACAAGGTTTTTTAGTAAAAGGTTTTATTAATTTATATAACGAATTTTCTGACCAAGAAAAAACCTTAGCTTTAATACAAAACTATATGAAGTGGAACCTTACTTACGCTAATTATGGCTATTATCGCAGTATTATTAGCAACGATATCTCAACAAAAGCCTCAGGCAGTAGTGCTACTTATGTTGACGCAGCTATTTGGTATACTTTGATTTCAGGCGAAGCAAAGTACGCAGATCATGCGATAAACTTTGTTCAAAAGGGCGTTGGGGGAGTAAAATCCTATGGTAAATGGGCAACGTGGCAAGGACAGTATGAAGGTCAACTTTATAACTATTACTTGCAGCAATTAAATGAGACTAACAACGAGTAGTTACAAGCTTAAATTTTGATACTTTAAGGATTACCCCCCGTTCAGGGCCACATGAACCCGGTTAAAGTGAATGTAACGGGTTCATGTGATGATATTCAATCTTAAACTTTCTACTTACTAAATGGCTCCTGATGGACGAGTATAAAAGATTTAAATACCACGCATCAGAAGCTTTTAATTCTCGGAATAATTTCTATTTACGCTTCAACTTGCACATAATTATCGCCACTAGCAAAAGCAATTAGTCGGCTCAGTTGCGTTAAGCTATAACCACTTTCATTTTGCAATTTATTAAAATGCGCTTGTATAGCTGTTAAGCTTTTTTTACTTTGCAAACCACCATCAATGATTTGCTGTGCTCTTAAGTAAGCTTCAACATCACTGCTTAAAATAAAAGTATCCTTGCCTAATAATCTAAGGGCGTATGGGCCAGTATTGCCGCCTAAGCGTTGACCATGCTTTTTCAAATAAGCCCACAAGCCAATGATATCTTCACTTGGCCAGTCATTAATAAATTGCGCAAAGCTGATATTTTTTTCTAGTGAGATATCAAACATCATCTGCGCATTGGCTTTAATCGTTTTTACTTTATTATAATTACGAATTATTTTCGGATCTGCCGCTTTTCGTTCCAACATTTCTTCAGGCATCATTAGCATTTTTTCGATATTAAAATTAAAAAAATGTTCCTCAAAGTCAGGCCATTTATTCTCAACCACTCGCCAAACAAAACCAGATTTAAAAATTTGTTTGGTAAAAGCAGCTAAAACTCTATCGTCAGTGAGTTGGCTAATACTTTCTTCTGCGGCGTTATCATCGAGTAATTTCTTGCCCAATATTCTTTTACCTAGCAATAGCTCAAGTGCCAACTTGCCACCTTTTCGATCGGCGGCACGCTGGTATAATGATTTAAATGATTCGTGGGTCATAACTTCTTAATTAAATTAGGCATTATTATTGGGTGATGTCATTTCCACATTATCTGAGCAGGAATCCATATTATGCACAATAAACCTTGGGTGTAAGTGACACAGATACTGGATCCCCGATTAATACACCTCGGGGATGACGTCCTTCATGTTGAATGTTTACATTAATATTTACGCTTCAATACCACAGTGACGCAATAGCGCATCAATTTCTGGTGCTCTGCCTCTGAAGTTTTTAAACAACACGCTTGGCTCTTCGCTGCCGCCTTTTTCTAAAATGTTGTTTAAGAATGACTGACCGGTTTCTTCATTGAAGATGCCTTGCTCTTCAAATAAACCAAATGCGTCAGCGGATAATACTTCAGCCCACTTGTAGCTGTAGTAACCTGCTGAATAACCACCGCCAAAGATGTGGCTAAAACCATGTTGAAAACGATTAAATTCAGGCGCTGTTACTACAGAGTACTTGGTTCTAACATTATCGAGCACTTGCTGAATATGTTTCTCATTGTTCGATGCTTTCGGGTCAAAGCTTTCATGCATAGTAAAATCAAAGATGCTGAATTCAATCTGACGTAACATTTGCATGGCTGATTGGAAGTTTTTCGCCGCCAGCATTTTAGTTAACATTTCCTGAGGCAATGGCTCGCCACTTTCAAAATGGCCTGAAATAAACGCAAGTGCTTCTGGTTGCCAACACCAGTTTTCTAAAAACTGACTAGGAAGTTCTACTGCATCCCAAGGAACACCATTAATACCGGCAACACTGCTGGCGTTTATTTGGCTTAACATGTGATGAATGCCATGACCAAACTCATGGAATAAGGTGACAACTTCATCATGAGTAAATAATGCCGGTTGATTGCCTACAGGGCCGTTAAAATTACACGTTAAATAGGCAACTGGATATTGAATAGAGCCATCAGCTAGTTGGCTTCGACCAACACAGTCATCCATCCAAGCCCCACCACGTTTTTTCTCACGGGCATAAAGGTCAAGATAAAAGCTGCCTCGTCTTTCACCTGATTTATCAAATACATCATAAAAGTTAACATCGTCATGCCATACATCAACACCTTCACGATGTTTGATAGATAGGCCAAATAACTTATGGACCACTGCAAATAGACCAGAAACAACTTTGTCTTTAGGGAAATATGGGCGTAATTGTTCATCTGAAATGGCGTAACGACTTTGTTTTAACTTTTCGCTGTAATAAGCCAGATCCCAAGCCTGTAAATTATCTGTCTTGAATGCAGTCGCAGCAAAGTCGCTTAGTTCTTTAAAGTCTCGTTTACCTTGGTGTTGTGATTTAATAGCTAAGTTTTCAAGAAACGCCATGACTTCACTCGTGGTATTGGCCATTTTAGTGGCTAATGAATGTTGAGCATAGTTGTCAAAATCAAGTAAATTAGCTAATTCATGTCGCAAGCTTAGTAACTCATCCATGATGGCGCTATTATCAAATTTATTTGCATTAGGCCCCTGGTCTGACGCACGAGTAACAAATGCCGTATAAAGTTGCTCACGTAAATCAGCATTATCACAATACATCATTACCGGTAGATAACTTGGAATATCAAGAGTAAAAGTAAACCCCTGTTGCTCTTTTGCTGTGGCAAGTTCTTTTGCCGCAGCTAAAGCACTCTCCGGCAAGCCGGTAAGCTCTTTTTCGTCTTCAATGGCAATACTAAAGGCATGGGTAGCATCGAGTACATTATTGCTAAAACTAGAGCTGAGTTCTGATAAGCGAGTCGCTATTTCACCATAACGCTTCTTATCATTATCACTTAAAGCAATACCTGATAGTTTAAAGTCACGAAGGGCATTCGTGATCACTTTTTGTTGAGCTATATTAAGCTGTTCAAATTGCTTACTGTTCTTAACGCTAAGGTAGGCTTGATATAAACCTTCATGTTGACCAACAAAGGTGCCATATTCTGATAAAAGAGGCAGACAAGACTCATACGCATCACGCAATGCATCACTACTCACAACTGAATTCATATGGGAAACAGGTGACCAAAGTTTAGATAGCACATCATCAACTTCATCAATGGGTAATACTAAATTATCCCAAGTAAAGGCGTCATCATTAGCGAGAACTTGCTCAATAATTTTTTTGCAATTACTAATTGATTGCTCAACAGCAGGTTTTACATGTTCAGGCTTAATTTTTGAAAAGGCAGGTAGTTCGCTAGATACTAATAATGGATTGGTCATAATGCTTAAAAATTAGTTTATGTTATTAAGAGATGTAAGACCTAGAGAGGCTTTATTCAAGGCTATTCAATCAATAGTTATGAAATATTCATCATATGAAGTTATAAATACACTTGTTAAAGTTTTACTCAATTACTTATTGGTGTGATTTTATTGTATAGCGTAAGTAAACCTGTTGTTAGCAGTTGTATTTTTTATTGATTTTTGTTTGCACAACGTCATCGTAAACTATACTTTATGGGACCTTTATATTTTTATAATTAATTCTGTTGTTGAGTAACTATGCTTAAGAGATTACTTATTTCCTGTCGACTATTGTTAAGTATTATTTTTAGCGTTATTTTCATTGGCGGTATAGTCGCATCTAGTACCAGTTATGCTGCAATAGAAAACCTTTCCCTAGAACTCCTCTCTGTTGATGATGGTTTATCACAAGGTAGTATTCATTCAATTATTCAAGACAAAACAGGTTTCATTTGGCTAGGTACTGAAAGTGGTGTCAATGTTTATGATGGCAATGAAGTTAGGCAATTGCCAGGACCAAAAAACAGTTTTGAAAATGTTGCTATATACAATGTACTTGAAGATAAAAGTGGTTTGATTTGGTTAAATGTTGATGGTCGAAAACTTTATTGTTATAACCCTAAAACAGATAGTTACCGGCATATTCCAATAAAACTTGCGCAAGGTTTTGATTACTATATTACTGACTTAATTAATGATTATGACAATAAAATATGGGTGTTAACATCAAAAACGCTTGGTGTTTATAATCAAGTTACTGACGAGTATAAGCAAGTAGTCGATTTAGAATCAGAATTAGCAGGTAATTTATCACTATTTCAGATGTCATTGTATGATGGCGTGATATACCTGGCTTCTAAGATAGGTGTTTTTGCTTATGATATTGAGAAAAACCATTGGAAAAAACTACCGCAAATACCCGTTGATATATCTAAGCAATCAAGCATTGAAGAACTTAATAAAATATATACTGTACATGCAGATAACAATCATACTTTATATTTAGGCTCCTTCGATGGTTTTTTTGCTATAAACGTAGCTGATATTAAAGCATATATTGCGGAAAAATCGCAATTACCAAACTACCAAAAACTTATTGAAAATATGGCCGCATGGCAGACCTTACTTGATGGCGAAATGCTGTATGTAGCCTCTGATAAAGGTTTGTATGTTATTAATACACTCAATAATAGTAGTGAGTTCTTGTTTGGTTTTAGTGATTATTTTGACAATATTACCGATGACAACATACATACATTGATTAAAGACAATCACGGAGTTTTCTGGCTAGGCTCAAATACTGTAGGAGCTTATCAATGGGACCCTCAAAAAGAATTAGTTAAAAACTATGGTTATAAAAAGAATAATCCCGCTAGTTTGAGTTATAACGAAGTGTGGCATGCTTTACCTGACAGCCTCAATAATGATTTACTTTGGGTTGCTACCTCAAATGGTTTGAACTTAATTGATCTAACTAAGCAGCAAGTGACTCCCTTTTTGGTGAATGACGACTCCAAAAGCATCTATACCAAAAGCCATATTTATAGTCTAGTGACGTTATCGCCTGAGCAGTTACTTGTCTCTACTGCCCAAGGTGTACTTCTATTTGATAAAAAGCAGGAGAAAACATTAGCATTACCCTTTAATGATGAAGTTAATCAACTACTAGCATTAGAGCAATTTGACATCCTAAAAGAAGGTGATTTCTTATGGCTAACGAATGAAAAAGGTATTTTTAAAATTAACTTAATTACTTATCAAATTGATACGTTAAGTGAAATTACGGCACAGTTCTCCCCGGAACGTTTATTGTATTTCTTGGGCTCATTACCAAATCGTGATTGGTTTTTACTCACCAGTAATGATGGTTTATGGGGATTTAATGTCAATACACGAGAATTTGTACAGCTTTATCAACTGGAAGGGATACTCGCAGGTGAAAACGTTTATATCGATAATTGGGCGATTGATAAAAACCAAGTTCTCTGGTTAAGCTTCAGTGGTAAAGGCCTTATTGGTTTAACATTACCTGATTTTAAAGAGAAATATTTTTACCATAAAGCTAACTCCATTATTGAAAATAACGTTTATGGTGTCATGGCAGATGAATCTGGGGATATCTGGTTCTCTAGTCATGATGGTATATTTATGTTGGATTCTGATAACCAACATATAAGTCATTTCACTCGTAAAAATGGTCTTGGAGCGACAGAATTTAATGCTAGGGCTAATGCAAAATTAGCGAATGGTTTATTTGTCTATGGTTCTATGGAGGGTATTAGTCTTTTTGACCCTTTACAGCTAAAAAAAATATATGATAATGAAAATATTACAGTCAAAGTTACCGCCGTAGAATTATTATCTCGAGATTTAGTCCTACCTTTAGTCATTGAAGATAATGCTGTTATTAACCTAAACCATGATGATGTAGGTATTCGTATTGATTTCTCTACTTTTTCTTACGGTAATGAGAAAAGTATCATCTATAAATATCATTTAACTGGACAAGACAACATTGATTTTCCGGCAAGTCGTGAGGCTCATGTTACCTTCCCTAGCCTCGCTTCAGGTAAACATACTTTATCAATTCAAGCTAAATCCCCTTATACAGGAGAGTTCTCTTCGCCTGTACATATTAAATTTAACGTAGGCTTTGCTCCATGGCGTTCACCTTTAGCGATATTACTTTATGCTATCGCCTTAATGTTAATGATGGTGACTTGGTATCGTTATCGTAAAACCCAGCAACAATTATTACTTGATGTTCATGAGCAAGTAAAATATCGAGAAAACCGCTTACAACTAGCCTTAACGGGTAGTAACAGTGAGGTCTGGGATTGGCAAGCCGATGAAGACTTAATATTTGGTAAGCGTATTTCTTTAGATTTAGGTTACCGAGAAAAAGCGCTATTTTATAGTTTAGCAGAGCATGTCGCGCTTATTCATCCTGAAGATCATGATAACTTTATTCATTGTTGGCAGCTATTTATTAGTAGTGCCAATCTAAAAGATAACTTTTCCTGTACCTATCGTTTGAAAACATCAGATGGTCAGTGGTTTTGGTATAAGGATTTAGGGAAAATTGTTGCGGTAGATGCCAATAACCACCCTGTCAGAGTGACAGGATCTTACACCAATATTACTGAGTCTCGCGCTAATGAAGAACGCGCGCAGTATTACGGAGATGCATTTCAGCAAACCCAAGATTGGGTATTTATTATTGATGAAAAGATATCCAGGATTACGGCAAACCAGTCAATGCGTGCTGTTTTTAATTGGCCAGAAGAAGAGTTTGATTTTAGTGACAAACTATTAGGCGTCAGCCAGAAACGTCGCAGTTTTTATCGTAAATTAATGCTGTCGCTAAAAGAAGGAGAACATTGGCGTGGAGAAGAGTTAATAGTTACCGCCAATAAGGATGAATATCACGTCATTATCAACGTCACGGTAGGGTTTAGTTCAGTAACTAATGCGTTACATTATTTGTTTGTTTTAACGGATATTAGCGCTCAGAAAAGTGCTGAAAGTGAATTGCGATTATTAGCTAATTATGACCATTTAACCGGATTACCCAATCGGACATTATTGCTTGAACGTATTAAGCATGCGATAGATTTTTCTAATCGACGAGATACCTCCATTGCGGTATTTTTTATTGATCTTGATCGATTTAAGCAAGTTAATGATTCTTTAGGGCATGATTTCGGTGATTTATTATTACGAGAAATCACTAATCGTTTACAAAGTGCATTACGCATCGATGATACGGTAGCACGTATAGGAGGTGATGAATTTGTTGTGCTATTAGAGAGTTTCGCTAATGAAAATCAATTGGGAAGAATTGCAGAAAAAGTTATTGATACTATTGGTCAATCCGTTGATTTAGATGGAAATTTAGTTAGTGTTGGTGCAAGTGTAGGCATTGCGCTATACCCTAATGATGGTCTTAATTCAGACGAATTATTACGCCATGCTGATGTTGCTATGTATCATGCGAAACAAGCCGGAAAAAGTAATTTTAAATTTTACACCGCACAAATGAACGTTGAAGCAATGGATCGCTTGAGTAAGGAGTCAGCGTTAAAATTAGCAGTAAAAAATAATGAGTTTATTAATCATTACCAACCCATTATTGATGCTTATACGGGTAAGGCTGTGGGAGTCGAGATGTTAATGCGTTGGCAAACGTCTACTGGCTTAGTGCCACCAAATGACTTTATTCCTTTATCAGAAGAGCTAAATCTAATCATCACGATGACAGAAATGGCACTTGAACGAGTATGTAAAGACCTAAAAGAATGGCATACCATACGACCTGAATTTTATGTGTCGATAAATTTATCGGTACATCACTTTGTTGAAGCAGATATAGTCTCATTCATTAGTGAATTATTGGTGCGCTACCAATTACCTGCAACAATATTGCGCGTTGAAATAACGGAAAGCTCGTTAATTTTACAACCTGAAAATGCCATTACCACGATGCGTAAGCTATCTTCATTAGGCCTTATTTTAGCGCTTGATGATTTTGGCACTGGTTTTTCGTCATTATCTTATTTAAAAAAATCACCTTTAGATATCATAAAAATAGACCGTAGCTTTGTTGCTGGTATTGGTATTAATGAAGCAGACGAAGCAATTGTAGATACCACGCTAGTATTAGCAAAAAGACTTAACATGCACTGTATTGCAGAAGGTGTAGAAACAGCTGAGCAATTAAATTATTTAGTGGCCAAACAATGTCATTATATACAAGGTTATTTATATAGTAAGCCAAGCTCAGCGGAGAAGATTATGAAAAATTTGCTGATAGATAAGACAGAACTTACTTATACCCAAACCCTTTGAAGATGGGTCTTACAGGGCGACTGAGCGATTTACGATTAAGGGGGACTCATTTTATTAATAGTTATTTCCTTAAAAATAAGGCAATGAAGAGCATAAACTGTTCGGAAGACCCCGCAGGGCTAGTTTAGAAATGTTTTATGCTACGTTATTAATTTCGCAAATAGCATACTATCCCTCCAACCATTGCCTTGTCTGAGGGCGTTTCTGATTTCAGCTAAAACCTACATCTGGATGTAGTTTGGGTGTATACCAATAACTAATTCGATAAAGTGGACAACTAATTACAGAGAAAGTTATTAAATATTATTACTTTAATACTTGAATAAAGTGTATTTTGCGCCCACATTCTATTTAAACAATACGTTAACTAATGAGTGAAACCATGACACAACATTTTGATTATCTTGCCATTGGCGGTGGCAGTGGCGGTATAGCATCCGCTAACCGCGCAGCAAAGTTAGGTAAAAAGGCAGCAGTTATTGAAGCCAAATACATTGGTGGTACTTGTGTAAATGTTGGTTGTGTACCTAAAAAGGCGATGTGGTATGCAGGGCAGATATCTGACGCATTGAAATATGCGAGTGATTACGGTTTTGCTCAACATCTTACTCAAGACACTCCTCAGTTTGATTGGGCTAAATTGGTCGCTAACCGAGAAGCTTATATTGAACGAATTCATGCGGCCTATCAGCGTGGTTTTGATGCTAACGATGTAACCGTTATTGATGGATTTGCCAAATTTGTTGATAAAAACACTGTTGAAGTCAACGGTGAGTTAATCACCGCAGATCATATTACTATTGCTACAGGTGGGCGTCCCACTCTGCCAAATATTGAAGGTGCTGACTATGGCATCGATTCAGATGGTTTTTTCGCCTTAACAGAGCAGCCTAAAAGTGTTGCTGTTGTTGGCGCAGGCTACATCGCGGTCGAGTTAGCGGGTGTGTTTCATGCCTTAGGTACAAAAGCGCATTTATTGGTGCGTAAAGAAAAACCATTACGTGGTTTTGATAACATGCTGAGCGATACCTTAGTAGAGCAAATGGCAAAACATGGCCCAACGTTACATAACCACAGCACGCCAGAACGTATCGAAAAATTGGCAGATGGCAGCTTAGTAATACATCTAACTAATGGGAAAACTATTGGACCAGTTGAAACCTTAGTATGGGCAATTGGCCGTGAACCAGCAACCGACAATATTAATTTAGCGGCCGCTGGTGTTGCTATGAATGAACGTGGTTTTATCGAAACAGATAAATATCAAAATACCAATGTAGACGGTATATATGCAGTAGGTGATAACACCGGTCGTGCACAATTAACGCCGGTAGCTGTTGCTGCGGGTCGTCGTTTATGTGAGCGTTTATTTAATAATAAACCTGAAGAGCATTTAGATTATTCCGGCATTGCTACGGTAGTATTTAGTCATCCAGTTATCGGCACCGTTGGATTGACTGAAAACGAAGCTATTGCGCAATACGGTGAGGAAAATATTACCGTTTATAAATCGCAATTCACTGCACTGTATCAAGCAATCACTGAGGACCATCGTGATCCGACACGAATGAAGTTAATTTGTGCAGGCAAGGAAGAAAAAGTAGTTGGTTTACACAGTATTGGTTTTGGTAGTGATGAATTATTACAAGGCTTTGCTGTGGCAATGAAAATGGGCGCAACGAAAGCTGATTTTGATAACACTATTGCTATTCATCCGACCTCAGCAGAAGAGTTTGTTACTCTGTAATTATTACTCTGCAAATTGACTCGCAAAAAAAGTATAGCTACTAACGAAAAGTCAGTAGCTATATTCATTACCATTAAAAACTCTGGTGACTATACCAAGCGGACTAATCAATTAATCCAGAGGGTATATTACTCAACAGTAATGGTGATCTTCTTTGAAACAACCGCAGGCTTATGAGGGATATGATGATGATCGCCTAAAATAAGTTGTAAAGTATGCTGTCCTTTAGGCAAGGTTAACGTTGTTTGTGTTTGTCCACCGCCAAAGTGCTGAACATCGCCGCCCATAGGCACATCAAAAGCAGGCAGAGAGTCTTTGTCTACTAATAAGTGATGATGACCTGTATGTTTTTTCTCGATACCTGCGGGAGATACTCCCATATCTTTTAAACCAAAGGTTACTGTAAACGTAGCTGGCACTGTTGCGCCATCTACAGGTGAAATAATGTATACCGAGGCATTAGCCGGAGATACAGATTGCGGCAAACTATTAGCACTGACTAGCTCAGAGGCTAATAGAGCTGGGGTTAAAGCCAAAGTGAGTAGTGATAATTGAACAAATTTTTTCATAATATAACTCGTTAGTAGGTATATAGGTAAGGCTAAAGGTAGCTAGAGCCCAGTTTACTGTCAATGATTTCGATTAAAACGGATTATCAAATTTGAACTTGAGTAAGTGTCAGAATAATAAGTGCTTTACTTAGCAAGAGGAACGGCGATTGATAAATCCCTTAGAAACCTCACAAGCAAATATAGCAAAATTATAAGGTTACCTAAATAATAATACTTCTTATTCTTAGATTTTATTACATATTAGGGTCTGTTGACCTTTCGAGATTGTTTTTACAGCGGTTTGTTGGGTATTTATACAAGGCAGAGTCTTTGCCATGTGGTTGTTCCACATAAAAAGGCGATAACGCCGTAAAAATGACCAACAAACGCTGTCCGAAGGATTCGGCTAAAAGCGTTTTACTCTTTGTTGAGTATAATTTGCTTAGAATGACTAGGCTACACACTACTCGCCGCGATTAAAACGCTTTTATCTCGAATAAAATTTAACCGCGAAAGATCAACATACCCTAATCTACCTACGATTATAACAAAGTAAGATAAACCAATTTGCTCAGAACTAAATTAAGTAAATTTTACAGTCCCTTTGTTTAAGACAAAATTCAACAAATAATATCTGCACCCCTATTATTATATCAAACGGATTAATTTATGGGGCAGAATAGCGTCACATTCACGAGCTTAGAACAAACAAAATTATTTAAATAGAGTTATCCTATCGTGCATTCAAAACCATGACGAAAATACTCTCTTTGTATAGTAAAAAAAATATTTTTTACTATACAAAAAAATTATTTAACTGGTGGATCTCTTGCTAGCTATTGCCCTTACTCGCTTATGTTTTTTTGTTATTTAAAAGTGTCATTATTTGGTAAAAAAAGTTTAATAATGCACTGGTAATCACGCCAAATTCTGATAATCTCTTACCACGTTATTTTCTTCAGCCGATTTTTCGTACAGCTAAAAAATAACGTGATAATAAAATTATCCACATATAGTTAAAATAAAATCACTATGTATTTAAAGGTATTGTAAAAACCTTTTTATTCAATAAAACCAAAGTATTATATTGACAAGGCCAGATTTGACATTTACAAATCTCTGGCTGTTTTTCGTACTTGACCACAAGGTTATCCACAAGCAGCATCAATAAAGCATACTGATAAAGTGGAGCCTACTTGCGCTTTGTGGCATGCTTAGCCATCTTTAGCTTAATTTAGTCGCTTCGCGTATTTCTTATGACAATTTCTGCAACCACCCAAGACTCTAATAACTCGCAATCACCCTTAATATTGGTCGATGGTTCATCGTATTTATTTCGAGCCTATCACGTACCTTATTTGCAAGCTCTTTCAACCGCTGATGGTCAACCTACGGGAGCTATTACTGGTGTATTGAATATGTTTCGTAGTTTAAAAAAAGACTACCCCAATGGCAATATCATCGCTATTTTCGATGCTAAAGGTAAAACATTTCGTAATGACATGTTTCCCGAATACAAAGCCAATCGTCCACCAATGCCTGATGATTTACGTACTCAAATTGCACCAATACATGAGATTATTACAGCAATGGGTTTGCCACTTTTAGTTATTCCGGGTGTTGAGGCCGATGATGTTATTGGTACATTGGCAAAACAAGCTGATGAGCTTGGTATTGAAACCGTTATTTCGACCGGTGATAAAGACATGGCGCAGCTTGTTACTAAGCATGTTCGTTTGATTAATACCATGACCGATGTAGAAATGGATGTTGCTGGCGTTAGTGAAAAGTTTGGTGTTAGACCTGATCAAATTATCGACTATCTTGCATTAATGGGGGATAAAGTTGATAACATTCCTGGCGTTGTTAAGTGTGGTCCCAAAACTGCCGTTAAATGGTTAGCAGAACATGGCACCATGCAGGAAGTTATTGCCAATGCGGACAAAGTAAAAGGCAAGATTGGTGAAAATCTTCGTGATGCATTAGAACAACTGCCATTGTCTTATCAATTAGCCACTATTAAATGTGATGTTGAATTAGAACAAACGGCTGGAGAATTAGCGGCTAGTGAACCAGACGTAGACGCATTAGCTGAACTTTATCAAAAGTTCGAACTAAAACGTTTGTTAGCTGACTTAGGTAAAGGTGGAAGTGACGTTGGCGCGAGCACTAGTAGCGTAGCTAAAAAAACTAAAGCAGACTCTACAGCTTCGGTGGGCGAGCAGGCCGTTGAAATTAAAGCTGTAGACGTTGAAAAAACTCAATACGATATTATTTTAGACAAAGAGCTTTTTGAACAGTGGTTGAAAAAGTTACAAGCGTGCGAGTCTTTTGCTTTTGATACTGAAACCACTAGTGTTCATTATATGAAGGCTGAACTAGTCGGAGTATCGTTTGCTATTGAAGTGGGGAAAGCTGCTTATGTACCATTGACTCATGATTATGAAGATGCCCCTGAGCAACTTGATAAAGAGTGGGTATTAGCGCAATTAAAACCGTTACTCGAAAGTAAAACCATTAAAAAGATTGGTCAAAATCTTAAGTATGATGCCAATGTATTAAGCCATTATGATATTGCTTTGCAAGGCATCGAGTTTGATACCATGATCGAGTCTTATTGTTATAACAGTGTTGCTACCCGACATAATATGGATGCATTAGCACTGAAATATCTTGATTATCAAACCGTGCATTTTGAAGATGTAGCAGGTAAAGGTGCTAAACAACTTACTTTCAACCAAATTGACATTGAAAAAGCGGGTCACTATGCCGCGGAAGATGCGGATATCACCTTGCGATTACATCAGGCTATTTTCCCCGCGTTAGCAGAAACCGCTTCAATGTTAAGTGTTTTCAATGAAATCGAGATGCCATTATTACCTGTACTGGCCCGCATGGAGCAAACCGGTGTATTAATTGATAGTGATATCTTAGCTGAACAAAGCTTTACCCTAGGTCAGCGTTTAGATGAACTAGAAATTGAAGCACATAATTTAGCAGGTAAAAGCTTTAACTTGGCATCACCGAAGCAATTACAGCAAATTCTTTTTGAAGATTTAAAAATCCCGGTCATCAAAAAGACACCCAAAGGTGCTCCTTCAACAGCAGAAGAAGTATTGCAAGAGTTAGCGCTCGATTACCCATTACCCAAGGTTATTTTGGAAAATCGAGGACTTAGTAAACTGAAGTCGACGTACACCGACAAGTTACCATTAATGGTGAGCGATAAAACTAATCGTTTGCATACTTCGTATCATCAGGCGGTTACGGCAACAGGGCGTTTATCTTCAACCGATCCAAACTTGCAGAACATTCCAATTCGCAGCGAACAAGGCCGCAAAATTCGCCAAGCTTTTATTGCACCAAAAGATCATAAAATAGTCGCGATAGATTACTCTCAAATTGAATTACGCATAATGGCACATTTGTCGAACGATAAAGGTTTAGTCACTGCCTTTAGCGAAGGTAAAGATATCCATCGCGCGACAGCGGCAGAAATCTTTGCTGTTGAACTTGATGAGGTTACTACCGATCAACGACGTAGTGCTAAAGCTATTAACTTTGGTTTAATTTACGGTATGTCAGCATTTGGTTTAGCCAAGCAGCTCCATATTGGTCGTCAGCAGGCGCAAGAGTACCAAGATAAATATTTCCAGCGTTACCCTGGTGTATTAACGTATATGGAAGATACTCGTCAACAAGCGAGTGAGCAGGGCTATGTTGAAACCTTATATGGTCGTCGATTATATCTACCTGATATTAATGCTAAAAATGGTATGCGTAAAAAAGCGGCCGAGCGAGCTGCAATCAATGCACCGATGCAAGGAACCGCTGCGGATATTATTAAAAAGGCCATGTTAGCCGTAGATTCATGGTTACTTGAGCAAAATGATGACCGTATAAAAATGACTATGCAAGTTCACGATGAACTGATTTTTGAAATTCATCAAGATATTGTTGAAGAAACCACAGCTAAATTGGTGACGTTAATGAATGATGCGGTAGAGCTGAGTGTGCCATTAATTGCAGAGGCTGGCATTGGCGATAACTGGGATGAGGCGCATTAATTTTATTTTTAACCTGAGCTAGTAGGTTAATACACTGATAAGAGAAAACCACGCAATGTTAGCATGTTGTGTGGTTTTTTTATGGCGATCTGTTTATCCAGTGCATTTTCTGACAAGCTCCCAAGGGCGAGTACCTAATAAAAAAGTAAAGGCTTACATACAGCGTTATTGATTTTGACAAGGACGCTGTATGGATGCAGCTTATTAGAGAATGCAGGAGCGTATTTTCCTGAATAACAATTCTCTTCGATCAATGCATTGCCTCTAAGCCCTTTAATTCTCGCTGAGTGGGAAATAACGTAATGGACTTGGAATGACTTTTAGGCGTTAGAATAACGCTCTTTATTACCTAACCAACGTTGAATTAATGCTTGAGCACATTCAGGTTGTTGGCGTGATAATAAATAGGCCTTTTGCTTTATTTCAGGTATTAAGTATCCGTCACGCAATAGGTCGGCAATCTTAAGATCTGCTAAACCTGTTTGTCTAGTACCGAGTAACTCCCCAGGCCCTCTAATTTCAAGATCTTTTTCTGCAATCACAAAACCATCATTACTTTCTCGTAATACTGCTAAGCGTTTAGTGGCTGTTTTTGATAAGGGCGCTTTATATAATAACACGCAAAAAGAGGCGACAGAGCCTCGGCCAACACGACCACGTAATTGATGTAACTGGGCCAATCCTAAGCGCTCAGGGTTCTCTATAACCATCAAACTGGAATTAGGTACATCAACTCCCACTTCAATCACCGTAGTAGCAATTAGCAGGTGTAAATCACCCGATTTAAAAGCATCCATCACTTCTTGTTTTTCAATGGCCTTCATCCGGCCATGTACTAAACCAATTTTTAACTCAGGTAATTGTTCTTGTAATAAAATCGCAGTATCTTCGGCAGCTTGGCATTGTAATACTTCGGACTCTTCTATTAAGGTACATACCCAATAAGCTTGCCTACCATCATTAACACAGCCTTGGCGAATTCGTTCAATGACATCCCCGCGGCGTAAGTCAGGTAAAGCTACTGTATTGATTGGGGTACGACCGGGTGGAAGTTCGTCAATAATCGAGGTATCTAAATCGGCATAAGCGGTCATAGACAAGGTACGAGGAATAGGGGTTGCCGTCATGATCAACTGGTGAGGGTATTTATCATCGAACACGCCTTTTTCACGTAAAGTGAGGCGTTGATGAACGCCAAACTTGTGTTGCTCATCAATTATAACTAACACTAGGTTTTTAAAGACTACATCAGCTTGAAATAGTGCATGGGTGCCGATAACCATTTGCATCTCACCACTAGCAATATGCTCAAGCGCCAGTCTTTTAGCTTTTGCCTTGGTTTTACCAGCCAGCCAGCCGACGCTAATATCAAGTGGTGTAAACCAGTTAGCAAAATTAATAGCGTGTTGTTCAGCAAGAATTTCAGTAGGTGCCATCAAAGCGACTTGATAACCTTCACTAATAGCGGTTAATGCAGCAAGGGCAGCGACTAACGTTTTTCCTGAGCCAACATCGCCTTGCACTAAACGCATCATGGGTTGAGTTTTAGCTAAGTCAGTTTTTATTTCCTCGACTACGCGTGTTTGCGCATTAGTGGGGGAAAAAGGTAATGCGTTCAAAAATTTTTGACTGATCTTTTCATCACCCAATAGTGATACCGCATCATGGATATCACTATTTTGTCTAAGTTTAAGCATACTTAAGTTATGGGCAAGTAACTCTTCTTTAATTAACCGTTGCTGAGCAGGATGACGACCTTGTTCTAATTGCTCAACCGATACCTCGGGTGGCGGACGATGAATGATGGTTAACGCTTCACTGAGAGAATACTGCTCATTAAAAAGATTCGCGGGTAATAACTCTTCAACTTGCCCTCGCTGTAATCGAATCAACGCTTGTTCGGTTAAACTGCGTAGGGATATTTGTCTTAGACCGTCGGTGCTGGGATAAACAGGCGTTAAGGTTTCTTCAACCGGGGTTAATTCTATATCGTCATCAAGGGATTTATATTCGGGGTGAACAATTTGATAACCACGTGGCCCACGTTTTACTTCGCCGTAGCAGCGGATAGTTTTGCCAATCGCTAAGCTGTTTTTTTGACTGGCGGAGAAGCTGAAAAAGCACAGTTGAATACTGCCAGTGCCATCATGAAGAGTAACCACCAACATTCGGCGTTTACCATGGGTGATTTGGCTATCAGTTATTTCACCAATAATATTGGTTGAGGTACCGACTAATAAATCACGCACTGTAGTAATACGCGTTTTATCTTCATAGCGTAAAGGCAGGTGAAAAAGCATATCTTGCACTGACAGCAAGCCAATTTTCTCTAGTTTTTCCGCTAAACTAGGTCCGACACCTTTGAGGGTACTCAGGGGAACTTGTGATAATCGGCTTAACGCTTCCAGTGCCATAGGTAACCTCAGCTCAGCTTAGCTCTTGTATCTAGATAACTAGTCATCGAGATGTTGCCAAGCTTTCTTGTTCATTTGCATTTTTTGCCACCATTTTTCATCAGCTACAATTTGACCTGCTTCATCTATTTCAGGGTACGGTAACCCCTTACGCTGACAAGCTTCTGCAAAGATAGGGTGACCACCTTCAAATAAAGTACGTTGACGGCGCTCATTACTTAAGCGAGGTTGATCATACATACCCGCTGCAGCGCGCTGGCGTTGTGCTTCGTATAAAACGACCGAACAAGCAACCGAAACATTCAGTGATTGCACCATGCCGACCATAGGAATAACAATATGCTGATCAGCTAGCTCAAGTGCTTCTTCTGAGGTGCCAAACTTCTCCTGGCCTAAAATTATAGCGGTGGGCTTGGTATAATCAATTTCGGTAAAATTAACAGCAGTATCAGACAAGTTGGTCACCAATACCTGCATGCCCTGTGCTTTTAACGCAGCAATGGCATCGGCTGTTTTATGGTAATTATGGACATCAATCCAATTTTGGCTACCTGCGGCACTACCACCGCGTACTTCCGCCTCTTCACTCTTCCATACCGCATGAACATCACTAATACCAATAGCATCACAAGTGCGTACTACGGCGGCTAAGTTATGAGATTTGTGTAAGCCTTCCATGCATACCGTTAAATCAGGTTGGCGTTTGTCTAACATGGTATTAATACGTGCTAATCTTTCTGGAGTCATTTTTTAATCTTTTAAATAATTTTGAGCTGATATGTGGCTTTTATTAGTCACTTAAACTTAACTTGGGCCAACCAAATAGGCAAAATGAATGTTAGTTAGGCAAAGCCGTCAAGCTGTGAGTCTATTGAGCTTATATCTATAAGTGATTTAGACGAACAGCGCAGACAATGCCGACTAATTTTCATTCATGAAGCATATTTTTAGTTAACGCTAGGAAGTTCCATCACACCGTCAATTTCAATATCAACATCTTTTGGTAACTTAGATACTTGTATTGCCGCTCTTGCTGGGTAAGGTTGGCTAAAGTAACGACTCATAATATCGTTAACTGTGACGAAGTTACTTAAATCCGTTAAGAATATATTCACTTTAACCATATCGTTAATGTCGCCACCCGCGGCTTCACATACAGCAACTAGGTTTTTAAATACTTGTTCTGCTTGTTCAGCAAAGCCACCTTCAATTACTGTCATTGTTTCAGCAACAAGTGGAATTTGGCCTGATAAATAAACTGTATTGTTTACTTTCACTGCTTGGCTATATGGGCCAATGGCGCTAGGTGCTTTGTCTGTACTGATAATACTTTTCATAATCTTTCCTTTAGAGTAATCTTTGGAGAGTCTTTGGAGACTGCTGTGGTAATTGTTTTGTTTATTTATTTCGAATGACGCGTTGTACATCAATCATGACTTTAATTTTTCGAATAATATCCGCTAAATGAATACGATCTCGACAGGTTATTTCCATGTCTATTACGTATAAGCCAGCTTCTTTTTCACCAGAATTTAGGTTGTGAACGTTAGAGCCACACTTTGCAACTGCATTAGTTAATAATGCTAATGCACCTTGATGGTTAATGATTTCTACCCGTAATTTAGCAATAAACTCTTTATCAATATCGCTATCCCATTTGACCGGGAATAAGCTGCCTTGGTCGTGGCCTTTAATGTTTCGACAACCTTGCTGATGCACCATTAAACCTTTACCCGGGCTTAAGTAAGCCAAAATAGCATCGCCAGGGATAGGACGGCAACATTTACCGTAACTGACTAACATGCCTTCGGTACCCTTTATCGGCATTTTGGTCTTGGGGCTGGTAGTCGATGTTAATTCATTGTCTTCGGTAAAACCATCGGTTAATTGTCTAGCAATACCGATACTCAAGGCATTACCTAAACCGATATTCGTCAATAATTCTTCAAAAGTACTATTGCCACTTTGTTGCACTACTTCATCAATTTTTTCTTGTGCTAGATCTACAAGTTTAGTTTTACCGAGGGCGTGACTTAACAAACGCAAACCTAAAGCATGAGATTCATTTTTTTCACAGCTTCTTAAATAAGTTCTGATTTGTAAGCGAGCTTTAGCGGTAACGACAAAGTTTAACCAAGTTGCATTAGGCCTTGCTGATGCTGACGTTATTACTTCAATGGTTTGGCCAGAGTCAATGGGTCGGCTCATAGGATAAGGTTTGCGATCAACCTTAACGCCGACACAAGAATTACCAACATCAGTGTGCACTGCATAAGCAAAATCGATTGCGGTTGCGCCCATTGGTAGCTCAATAATACGGCCGTCCGGAGTGAAGACATAAATTTCTTCAGGAAATAAGTCAGACTTAACGTTTTCAATAAACTCGAAAGAGCTGCCTGCACTTTGTTGTAGCTCTAATAAACTTTGCATCCAACGACGGGCTTTCATTTGCGCCGTTGTACCCGTGTTGTCACCATCTTGTTTGTATAACCAATGAGCAGCAACACCTTTGTCGGCCATTTGGTCCATATCATGGGTACGGATTTGAATTTCTACTGGAATGCCATGCGGACCAATTAACGAGGTGTGCAGTGATTGATAACCATTAGTTTTAGGGATGGCGATATAATCTTTAAAGCGTGTTTCAATCGGCTTGAATAGGTTGTGCATAGCACCTAACGCGCGGTAGCAGTTATCAATTTTATCATGCACGATAACGCGAAAAGCATAGATATCCATCACTTCATTGAACATTAATTCTTTATTTAGCATTTTACGATAAATTGAATAAAGGTGCTTTTCTCTGCCTATAATTTGCGCGTCAATACCGCTTTCGGCCAAACGTGCAGCAATTTCTTTTTCAATGTTATCAATAATAGCTTTACGATTACCGCGGGCACTTTGTACTGCAGATTTTAAAGCGCGAGAACGCATGGGGTAAAGCGCTTCAAAGCCGAGAAGTTCTAATTCATTTTTTATATCATGAATACCTAGACGGTTAGCTATTGGTGCATAAATCTCTAACGTTTCGCGAGCAATACGTCGACGCTTATCTGGTCGTAAAGAGCCTAAGGTACGCATATTATGGGTACGATCGGCAAGCTTGATTAAAATAACTCGGATATCTTGCACCATGGCAAGTACCATCTTACGGAAGTTCTCCGCTTGCATTTCTTCTTTGTTATTAAATTTAAGTTTATCGAGTTTACTAACACCTTCAACGAGTTCAGCCACGGTATGACCAAAAAGTTCAGCTAATTCATCTTTGGTTACTTCGGTGTCTTCAATAACATCGTGTAATAACGCTGCCATGAGGGTTTCATGGTCTAGATTCATTTGCGCTAAATTAATAGCTACAGCAACGGGGTGAGTAATATAAGGGTCACCACTGGATCGCATCTGGCCATCATGGGCATCACGCGCAACAACATAAGCGTGTTTAAGCAAATCAATTTGTACTTTTGATAGATAAGTAGAGCTAAGTTCTTTTAAAGGTTCAAATAAGTACACCTAAAACTCCAAATTGAAGGGGGCAAATGGGGGTAATTCGAGTATATACCCTAGTATGTACTAATGTTACCTCGAAACGCACGGTTCAGCGAGCATTAAAAGGGCTAGAGGGGAGGCATTGATTGAAGTTTCATTAGTATAACTACAATACGCAGCAATACGGTCTATGTACAAGGAAAAAATAAAACTTAAGCAATAAAAAAACGCGTAATCTATATTCTGATATAAAGCAGAATATAGATTACGCGTTTTTAAGAGCTTAAATTAATTTATTCTCAAAAGAGAAATATTAACTTTAGCTTAATTCTTCTTGTTGACCACCAACAATCGCTGCAACAGCATCTAATTCAGCAGTATCTTGCTGGATTTGTTGTGCACGATCAGAAGTGTTCATAATGTCTGTAGTAATTAAGCCTGCTTCGATTTCACGCAAAGCAATTACAGTTGGTTTGTCATTCTCGACATCAACCAATGGATCTTTTCCACCCGTTGCAATTTGACGAGCACGACGTGATGCAACTAGCACCAAATCAAAACGATTGCCGACTTTATCTACGGCATCTTCAACAGTTACGCGAGCCATCTGGGCACTCCAACTAATAAAACAACTTACAAAATAGCTGCGTAGTTTACTGCCCACTCACTAATTAAGCAAGCGATACCCTATACAACTGGAGAGATTTTTGCCTATTCAGTTGGCTCCACGGCTTCAATGTTTAGCAACTTACTAAATAAACTTTGCTGCGCGATGCTTTGCTGACGACATTTAAGGCGCTGATTATTTACAATAGTAGTGAGATCAAGCAAGGCTTGCTCGAAATCGTCATTAACAATGACGTAATCAAATTCATTATAATGAGAACATTCAGCTTGCGCTTGTGCCATACGACTAGCAATGACTTCATCACTGTCTTGGCCACGACCTCTTAAGCGACTTTCTAACTCTTCTTTAGACGGCGGGCTAATAAAAATAGTTGTTACGCCAGGTTTTTTCATACGAACTTGCTGAGCACCTTGCCAATCAATATCGAGAAAAACATCAATACCTTGAGAAAGTTGCGCATCAATAGCTGCTTCAGAAGTGCCGTAATAGTTGCCAAATACTTCAGCATACTCATAAAAGGCGTTGAGGCTGATTTGCTTTTTAAATTCTTCAACGCTAACAAAGTGATAATGTTCGCCATTATTCTCACCAGGGCGGGCATCTCGCGTGGTATGAGAAATAGATACCTGCATGGCTCTTGCGGAGGCTTGATTATCAGGTTTTAGCAAGGCATTGATAAGGCTTGATTTTCCTGCGCCACTTGGCGCAGAAAGAATAAATAAATTACCGGGAACAATCACAGGGTTTTCCTTGAATCACATATTAAGTTGTACCAAGAGGAGTCATTAATTAGCCAGCTTGGGAATAAATTGCAGCCAATAAAAAAGGCTAAGCCATATTTTACTCTATTAGAATAAAAAAAGCTCAGCCAGATTTTTTTGCTATTTTAGCAGATGACTTGCGAGAGTGCTAAAGCACCTTAGCAATAGATTTTGCTAAGTAATCAACATTGCTATTGGCAATACCAGCAATACTCATACGGCTAGAGCCCACCAAATAAATGCTGTATTCGTCTTGTAGCTGTTGAACTTGCTCAGGCGTAAGGCCTAAGAAAGAGAACATACCATTTTGACGACTAATAAAGCTAAAGTCGCGAGTAACACCATTTTCTATTAACTTATCAACGATTAATGTACGATTGCCATTAATGCGATCACGCATTGCTTTTAATTCAACATACCACTCGTTGCGTAGCTCATCTGAACTTAAGATCGTTTCAACAATAGCGGCACCATGCGCTGGTGGCATAGAGTAGATAACGCGCACAACGTAAAGTAAAACAGAGTTAGCAATATCAACAGCAATGCTTGATTCACCAATGATAGTACAAGCACCAATACGTTCTCGGTATAAGCCAAAGTTTTTAGAACATGAACTACAAACAATCATTTCTTTAACTGTTTCTGCCATAAGACGCAAACCGTAAGCATCTTCGTCTAAGCCTGAGCCAAATCCTTGATAAGCCATATCAATTAATGGCGTGAAACCAACATCTTTAGCCACATTCGCAACTTGTTGCCATTGTTCATTGTTTAAATCCATACCACTTGGGTTATGGCAACAAGCGTGTAATAGCACCACATCATCACTACTAACTTCTTTAAGGGCATTTAACATGCCGTCAAAGTCTAAGCTTTTGTTCTCATAATCGTAATAAGGATATGTTTTAACGTTTAAACCAGCCGCTGCGAATAAACCAGTATGGTTTGCCCATGTTGGGTTACTTACCCAAATAGTAGCGCCAGCTTTGCAAGACTTAATAAATTCTGCAGCAACACGTAAAGCACCAGTACCACCAGGAGTTGAGATGGTGCGAGCACGATTTTCATTTAATACTTTATGCTCAGCGCCAAAAATAAGTTTAGCCATTTCGTCATTAAAGACAGGAGAGCCTGTAGGGCCAATGTAAACTTTACTGTCTTCAGTATTGGTACGATGTTGTTCAGCTTTTTTTACACAATCTAAAACGGCAGTATGACCTGCTTCGTTTTTGAATACGCCAACACCCAAATCAATTTTATTTGGGTTGTTATCTTTTTTATATTTAGCTAATAATCCAAGAATTGGATCGGCAGGCAAAGCCTTTAAACTACCAAACATGACAGAAGTTTACCTTATGGTTTGAAGAGAGTTACGTCCATAAGGCATCATCGCGCTTATGAGTTCAAACTCTCTAATTTTTAATCACTCAAGCATAACGTAAAGTTAGGGCGTAATTAAAGTGATTTTTATGCCATATCGTGACAAAAGTAAGATTAATTTGTACGGATGTCAGTCTTTATTTTATAAGTGCAAAATTATTTATCAAATAAGAAATTTTACTATTGATAAAACGAACTAAAAATTATTCGTAATCGCAGCAATTACGCCAATAACACCGCCAAATATGCCCCCCCAAACGACTAGCCAACCAAGATGTTTTTTTATCATTTTTTGAACTATTTCTTTAACTAATTGAGGGGTCAATTCATTAAGACGTTTTTCAATAATATCGCTGACTTTGTCCCGCATGCCGGAAATTATATCTGGTTGTTCTAATTCTTCTCGTAACAAGGTATTAAATTGCTCACTTTGCGCGATATCTTGTATAGAGATTTTCATCTTCTCAATAAATGGTTCTCTCATAGGTTGCAAAGCTTCACTACCTCCGACCATGGCAAGCATGCTACCAAAAGAAGAACTTTCAATAACAGCAACTAAGCTGTCAAAGGCGGGGGATAGGTCAATCTTCTCGATGACAGGGGCCAAATTAAGGGTACTGGCTTTGCCTGAACTATCAGAAAGAAATCGGTCAATGTTTTGCTCAGTGAAAAATTGTTCCATCATCAATTGACGAATAGCAATTTTGAACTCTTCAAAACGCGCAGGAATGACACCTGAGCCATACAATAATGGCACCTTTTCAAATAGCATATACACAGCAAGCCAGTTAGTGATGGCGCCAGATAAGGCAAAAAGGCCTAATGTGAAAAGAATATGATGCTCGCTAACATAGCCCCCTACTGTAAAAGCTAATGCAATAAGGTTAGTGATAAGGCTTTTGTTCACGAAATACTCCAAGATGATTTGGTTAAATTTTAAAAGCGGCTATGATAGCATTTAATTTACTTAAAATAGATAACCCAGCAATGACAGCTTCTTTGAAAAGTATCTTGACGTTAACAACGTTATTTTTTATTAACGCCTGCGGCGCGGATAACTCAGCAGATTCTGTTTGGCGTGAATTATCACTAAACAATACGGTGTTATTAACCTTGCCCCATGGCAAAGTGGTTATTGAATTAGCTCCTCAGTTTTCCCCTATACACGTAGCTCAATTCAGTCAGCTAACTCAACAAGGCTTTTATGACCAGACAAGTTTCTATCGCGTGATAGATGGTTTTGTCGCTCAAGCTGGCCCGAAAGATGGCAGTAAAAAAGACCGCTCGGTACCACTTCTGGCGATGGAAGCAGAGTGGCAGACAGATAAAAAGTGGACATACACATCGGTACAGGAAAATGATTTATTTGCCGAACAGACAGGTTTTAAAGACAGTTTTGCTCTTGGCTACCAAGCAAGTAATGACGGAAATACTGGTAAAGCTTGGCTAACACACTGTCCAGGTACTGTCGCAATGGCTAGAAATAATGAAGCCGATTCAGCATCGAGTCACTTCTATTTTGTTATTGGTCAAGCACCACGCTATTTAGACCGTATTATGACTATCTTTGGCCGTGTGGTTTACGGTATGCAACATATCCAAGCAATACAGCGAACGGAGGTTGTCAAAGGCGATTATGCTGTAGATCATCGAGATTTTACTAAAATAGTCAGTATGCAATTGATGAGTGATGTGACAAAAGCAGATCAAATTCATATCGAAGTTGAAAATACCGAATCAACAAATTTTGCTGATCGCCTAGTGAAACGTCGTGCTCGTGATAGTGCTTTTTTCTATAAAAAGCCCCCACCTGTGCTTGATGTTTGTCAGATCCCTATTAGAAGTCGACGAGTGAAATAAAACAGCCGATAAATATTTTTTAGCAATGTGGAAAGTGCTGTGTAAAGTTGTTATGACTTTGTAATTTAATCCCTTTACCCGTGTTCTGTTGTTCTCAATATGTTAAAGTAGCTCATTAATAATACAATTATCTATAGTTAATAGCTGAACAGGGACGATATTTTGCCATTATTCTCATTAAAATTATTAAAAAGCGACTTCCTCAAAGCTGCAGCTAAGCACAATGGCTTAGCTACAGTAATTACTTTTCTTAGTCTGTCCGCGTTAAGTAACTCTGCTTGGGCAGATATTCAGCCACGAAGTGCTAGCCAAAATTATTCGCAAAAATCACTGTCAAATGCCGGAAATCCTGCAGCGGCAGCACTTATTGTTGCGCGTAAAGACCCCCATGTGATGACCGGTGGTTCTTTTGAAATAGGCGGCGGTGTTGAATATGGTAATTTAGATGAATTATTTGGCAAAATAGATGAATTATCATTATTGTTTAATCCGCCGAGCGAAGGTGATGACGGCGCTGGTAGCGAAGCTCCCCCTAGCCTAGAAAATCCTGATAGGGATTACCTATGGGAAGATCTTTTTGTCGAATACCCGGAGCTAGAAGATCGCCTTGAGATTATTAAAACAAAGGTAGTGACCACCGCAAGTTTGCTAGCCTTAATTACCGCTGAAGGCTACGGTAAAGCGGAATTAACAAGCGAGGCGAGTTTTGTTTTGCATGAAGACTTCTTTGGCGGCACTTTATTATTCGGTATGGCATATAAAGGCAATTCAGAAGCAGTGGGTATTTTTGAGGAAATTACCTTTGATTCAGACTATGCAAAGGCGCAATTGAAAACAATCCCTGATTTTGATGAAAATGATCCGATACAAGAAATCGACCTATCTGATGGCATTAGCTTATTTTATAACCCCGCGAATAAAAGAGTTAAAATGTCTGTCGACAATGACAGTTTGTTGCTGGTTAAAGCAACAAAAATAGCGCAGTTTTCCTTATCTTACAGTCGCAATGTTATACAAAGTGATGCCGGCGATTTATATTTGGGCGTAAAACCTATCTTTTATCGGGTTGGTTTAACCCATACCAGTACTCGTATTGGTGAAATTACCGATACTGAAGATTTGTTTGAGGATATTAAAGATGCTGATTTTATTTACCAAAATGGTTTTGATGTCGATTTAGGAATTGTTTGGGCGGCAGATCATTATCAGGTAGGCGCCTCTGTAAACAGCCTCTTTGAGCATACCTATGAATTTCCTGACTTCGATAGAAGATCATTTACGTCATTAAAAATATTAAGTCAGCTTAATGACCAAAGCTCTTATACTATGGAGCGTCAATTGAAGTTAGAGGCAGGTATTTTTACTGACCAACGTCACTGGAGTTTAAACCTTGAGTTAGATGCCAATGCGGTTGAAGATCCTATGCATGATGATTACCAATGGTTCACATTAACAGGCGGGTATGCAGCAGACAGTTGGTGGTTGCCTAGTGCACGTTTAGGTTTTAGCCGTAACTTAGCGGGTTCAAAGCTTGCCTATGTAAACGCAGGGGTGACCGTCATGAAATTTATTAACATTGATGTGGCAACCACTTTAGATACGGTTACGTTAGATGGCAGTGAGATGTTGCGTGGTGCAAATATTCGTTTAGGCGTACAATTTGATTACTAAATTCTATCTCTAGATTTGAAAAGAAATTAGCGAATTAACTCTGTAGTTAATTCGCTTTATAAAGACAATATTACGATTAGCGTTATCTCGTTAGCTTGTAGCTAATATTGACAATATCAAAAACACGCTCACCTTCAGGTGCATTTACAACTATCTCATCGTCAACGGCTTTACCTAATAACGCACGAGCCATAGGGGAGTCGATACTAATTTCTCCTCGTTTTACGTCCCATTCATCAGGACCGACTAAACGATAAACAACTTCAATATCATCTTCGTTGATTAAAGTGACCCAAGCCCCAAAAAAGACTCGACCCTCTTGCTGAGGATCGGGATACACTATGGTTAAATCTTCTGTACGTTTCATTAAAAAACGTACTCGGCGATCTATTTCACGCAAACGGCGCTTACCATAAATATATTATAACCCCACTGTTAGACATACTATAAATAGAGTTATGTCATATTATTTGAAATTTATGGTCTATTATTTATACATTACTATTCTTCAGCATTTTCACTGCGATCACCTTGTGCCGCTGCTTCACTGACTGAGCGAGTAATTTTGGGACGTTCGTCTTTCCAAAGAAACTTAAGCTCTTTATCTAAACGGTCCCAGCCTGCGCGAGTTATATAACTTGATCTTTTCATCGTGCCATTTTACATAATAAAGTAGTGTTTTGTTAGGGGCTATTGACCTTTCGAGATTGTTTTTGCAACAAACGCTGTCCGAAGGATTCGGTTAAAAGCGTCTTACTCTTTGTTGAGTAGTATTTGCTTAGAGTGACTAGGCTACACACTACTCGCCGCGATTAAAACGCTTTATTCTCGTTAAAGAAAGCGAACAAAATTTAACCGCGAAAGATCAACAGACCCTATAATATAGAAAATAACCTTTGCATGGTGCTGTATTAAGTCATAAGGCTGGGGACTGCAGTAAAATTTTCGTCGCAACAGTTTTCTGTTATTATGCTGTCCAACATATTATCCTGCTGGAATCGCCTTTCAATGTTAACTATTGCCGAGCAAATAGCTCAAGAACTCAATGTTAACGCGGTACAAATTAATGCCGCTATTACCTTACTTGATGATGGTGCTACTGTGCCATTTATTGCCCGTTACCGTAAAGAAGCCACTCAAGGCTTAGACGATAACCATCTTCGTCATTTAGCACAGCGCTTAAGCTATTTACGCGAGCTAGAAGACCGTCGACAAGTTATTTTAGTTAGCATAAAGCAACAAGATAAGCTCAGTGCTGAATTAGAAAAATTAATTAAACAAGCAGATAACAAAACTCGACTAGAAGATTTATATTTACCCTATAAACCAAAGCGTCGTACTAAAGGTAAAATAGCCAACGAAGCAGGCATAACTCCCTTAGCGAATAAGCTTTTTAATAACTGGCAACTATCTCCAACAACTGAGGCGGTCGCTTTTATTAATGAAACGGCAGGTTTTTCTGATGTGAAAGCTGTGCTAGAAGGTGCGAGCTATATTTTAGCGGAGCGTTTTAGTGAGGATGCTAACCTACTAGCAAAGCTGCGTAGTCATTTGTTAAAACAGGCGCATTTAGCCAGTAAACTTGTTAAAGGCCAAGAAAGAGCAGGCGCTAAATTTCGTGATTACTTTGAGCATAGTGAAAAGCTGAGAACGGTTCCTTCTCATCGCATGTTAGCGATGTTACGCGGAAGGAATGAAGGTTTTTTACAACTCAATATTGATGTCGATCCAGGACAAACTATCACAACGTTTAATAGTGCAGAACAACTTATTATTGAGCACTTAACACTTAAATGTTTATCATCAGGTAATAAACAACCCGCTGCGGAATTTTTAACGAAAGTAGTGCAATTAACATGGAAAGCTAAATTAAACATCAGCTTAACAAATGAATTGATCACGAGTTTACGCGAGCAGGCAGAAACACAAGCGATAGACGTATTTTCAAATAACCTATCCGATGTATTAATGGCAGCACCAGCAGGGCCTCAAGTAACATTAGGCTTAGATCCTGGCTTAAGAACAGGTTGTAAAATTGCCATTGTCGATGGCACAGGAAAACTATTACATACTGCTACTATATTCCCACATGTCCCACAAAATCATTGGGATAAGTCACTTCGTACATTGGTGAATATTTGCCGACAACATAAAGTTGAGTTAGTGGCCATTGGCAATGGTACCGGCTCGCGAGAAAGTGACAAATTAGTTGCTGAGGTGATCCAACTCTTTAAAGCGGATGAAAGCAAAGTGCAACTCACTAAGATGGTCGTTAGTGAGGCTGGTGCTTCTGTTTATTCCGCTTCTGAATTTGCAGCGAACGAGTTTCCTGATTTAGATGTGTCATTACGTGGTGCTGTCTCTATTGCTCGTCGTTTACAAGACCCATTGGCTGAGTTAGTAAAAATTGATCCTAAAGCGATAGGTGTTGGCCAGTATCAACATGATGTCAGCCAAAGTCAGCTCAGTAAAACCCTTGATGATGTCGTTGAAGATTGTGTAAATGCGGTTGGTGTTGACTTAAACAGTGCTTCAGCGGCGTTATTAACGCGCGTTTCGGGATTAAATAAAACAATGGCTGGTAATATTGTTGCTTTTCGCGATAGCCAAGGTCGTTTTACCAATAGAAAACAGTTGAAAAAGGTAGCGCGTTTAGGACCAAAAGCTTTTGAGCAAGCCGCTGGTTTCTTACGTATTACTGACGGTGATAATCCGTTAGATCAGTCAGCGCTTCATCCTGAAAGTTATCCAGTGGTTGAGAAAATTCTCAGTCAATTACAACTTGATGTGAGTAAAGTACTTAATAATAACGAGCAATTACAATCTCTCGATATCACTCAGTTTACCGATAATGATATAGGTGAAATAACCATTAAAGACATCATTAAAGAGTTAGCTAAACCAAGTAGAGACCCTAGACCGGCATTTAAAACCGCTAGTTTTGCTGAAGGGGTAAATACCATGGCAGATTTAACCCCAGGTATGATACTTGAAGGGGTGGTCTCTAACGTAGCTAATTTTGGCGCCTTTGTTGATATTGGGGTACATCAAGATGGATTAGTACACATTTCATCAATTACAGATAAGTTCATCAGTGATCCGCGTGAAATTGTGAAAGCTGGTGAGGTTGTTAAAGTGAAAGTGGTTGAAGTAGATATAGCTCGAAAACGAATTAGCTTAACTATGCGTTTGGAAGAGCAGGTTAGCGCACAAACTAGCAAACCTGCTTCAGCTAAAAGTGACGGGAAACACGATAGCAATAAAGCAAAGAATCACGAAAACAGTAGTAATAATCAAGGTAAATCAGCCGTAAAGCACAACAAATCAAAAAGTAAGAAAGTAGACAATGCCGCTATGGGTAACGCTTTCGCCGATGCTTTTGCTAAGCTGAAGAAATAAAAACAGTCATTTTAAATTATTTGTTAAAATAGTGTTGACTATCTTAATGAGAATGATTATCATTTATTTAGTTGCTTAGGCAGTGAATGCTCTCTCACTAAATAGGTAATAGCAAAGCAGGGAACTTAGTGGTTATGCTCCAGGACACATAACCACTAAGTGACCACTTTGGGATTCTACAGAGTTTATTCGACATTAAAATTTTTGATGGTTTAGCCAGTAACACTTTCTTGATGGTAAGTGTCACTGGCTTTTTTATGCTTGTTATATTTAAACTTTTTATTAATTAATAAAAACTGAAAAATAGTGTTGACTATTCAAATGAGAATGATTATCATTTGTTTCGTTGCTTAGGCAGTGAATGCTCTCTCACTAAATAGGTAATAGCAAAGCAGGGAACTTAGTGGTTATGTTCCAGGACGCATAACCACTAAGTACCACTAAGTACCACTTTGAGGTTTTACAGTTTTAATTCGATTTTAAAAATTTTTGATGGTTTAACCAGTAACACTTTCTTTAAGGCAAGGGGTACTGGTTTTTTTATGCCTGCTAATATACCTATTGATTGTTCTTTGTTACGCTATTTTAAAGCGACCGACTACCTCAGACATATTATTACTGCTAACTTTCAATTGTTGACTAGTTTCGCTGAGTTGTTGTGTTGTAGCCAGAGATTCATCAGTCATACTCGCTAAATCATTAATGCGTAAATTAACCTCATCAGCTGCTAGGCTTTGTTGCTCGGTAGCTCGAGCAATTTGAGTATTCATATCGGAAATGACTTGCATTAAGCGGTCGATTTCAGAAAGAGAATCATCAGCCTTACCTGTTTGAGCAACCGTTTGTAATGAAATATCTTGACTGACTTTGACCGCAGAGACAGCTGCTTGTGCACCCGTTTGTAGTCTTTGTATCATTTGCTGAATTTCATTAGTACTTTGCTCTGTACGATTAGCTAAGGTGCGCACTTCATCAGCGACTACTGCAAAACCACGACCTTGCTCACCAGCGCGTGCAGCTTCTATGGCGGCATTAAGGGCCAGCAAATTGGTCTGTTCGGCTATGCCTCGAATCACATCCAGAACTGAGCCAATATTGTTACTCTCAGATGCAAGACTGGCGACCACTTGGCTTACTTCATCAATATTAGCCGACAGCGACTGCATTTGTGTAATGGTGCTCGAAATAATTTTTTTACCATCCGTGGTGTTATTTCTCGCATCGTTTGCTGCTTGCTCCGCTGAGCTGGCATTGTCACTCACTTCCTTTATTTGAGAAGTCATTTCTTCCATGGCAGTTGCTACTTGAGTGGTAATGTCATTTTGGTTGTGGATAAGAGCTTGGGCAGTATCACTGGCGCCAGAAACAGCTTGTGCATGGTCTAAAACCTGTGCGGTATTGTTCGATACATCTTGTAAAGATTGGCGCATTTTGCCAGTAAAGTTATTAAAATAATTAGATAATCGAGAAATCTCATCGTGACCTGTGTCATCCAAAGAATTAGTAAGATCACCATCACCTTGGGCGATATCTTTCATTAACTCTGCAGCTGACTTAGTGGGCAGTAGGATACTTTTTCCGATAACATAGCTTAAAATAATAATAATAATAGCGATAATGAGGCTATCAATAATGAGCATATTACGTTGTTTGGCAAAGGTGGCCTCAATATCATCAAGGTAAGTACCTGTGCCAATAATCCACTGCCAAGGGGTGAAACCTTTAATAAAGCCAATTTTATCAACAGGTTCATCAAAACCAGGTTTAGCCCACTTGTAATAAACGAAGCCATGACCTTTATCCTCGGCAACCTTAACCATATCGATAAATAAAGACTTACCATCGGCGTCTTTAATGCCCGATACATTTTTACCGTTAAGCGCTGGTTTGACCGGATGCATTATCATGTTGGGCGTAAAGTCATTCACCCAAAAATAGTTATTTTTGTCATAGCGCATACTGGCAAGGATACTTAACGCTTGCTCTTTTGCTTTACTTTCATTGAGCTCACCTTTTTGTTGCAATGCATAGTGGTGTTCAATAATGCTGTAAGCACTATCAACTAGCTCTTCGGTTGTATGTTTTTTTTGCTCCATTAACGATTTGTATTCTCCTGACAAACTCATAACATCGAGTACTGAAAGACCAATAATAATTAATACCACCAGAATAAATAACCTTTTCTGTATGGTGAATCTCCGTAAAAAATTCATAAAATTCCCTTTTAAATTAGTAAACTATGCTAATTAATATAGTTCAATTTTAGTGTAGCTCAATTTTTACGATAATTACGAATAAGCTAAATAAAAGTACGTAGTTGAAAGTTAAAAATAAATTAATCACTGTTGATGAAATATTTCATACAATGCTGCCCTTGCCTTGAGCCAGGTTTTAATAGGATAGAAAGAGTAAATAATGTACTAAATGACATCAAGTGCTCTTTTTCATTTAAAAAAAGAAGATAGATTGTTTTACTTTATTCTCTGGCAGGTTAGCAGCAGTAAAATCAGTATGGTGAGAAAACCGAATTTAACTTTTTTATAAGGCACATTAAGCGCCTGAAGTATGCATTTAGATTGTTAATAAAAGCATAAAAAAAGGGAAGCATATGCTTCCCTATAAAATAACCCCAACAGAGGTTAACTAACGCAAGTTGTGAGACTAAATTTACGCTTTAGTCGCGTGTAAAACTATAAAACGTATTTAGCTGAGAATTGTAAGTAGTTCGAATCTTTACTTACTTCATTCATTTCAAAATTACCTACTTCAACACCAAAAGAAAGTTGCTTGGTAAAGTTTTTAAATAAGTTAACAGCGACATGATTACGCTTTGTATTGGCTACGTCAGCATCTGTGCTGCCGTAAAATACGGTTGAGCGCATTTCTTCGGTCCAAAAGTGACGGTAAGCCACCATGTAGGAGGTAGTTTCTTCAACTTCTTCACCCACTAAATCTCTCGCTGCAACTACACCCACGTAGCGACCAGTTTCGCCACCGTGCACTTGAAAGCGGAAATCATCTTTACCGAAAGTTTTAATACGACCAGCAATACCACCACCAACCGCTGTTTCCGAATTTCCACCAACAGTATTTAACTGACGGGCTAAACCGGATACTGAAACATTACCCCAGTCGCCTTTGAAGGTATATTTGGCAATAAAATCAGGAATGGAATCTTGACTGCTGTCACCTTTATCTGAATGTGGATTTTCTAAAGAAAGTTGTAAACCACCCATGGTGTAACGAACTTGTCCTTGTCTAATAAACGCAGAGGCATTTAAAGCACCACCAAAGTTAGCCGCTTCTGCAAGCGCGCTAGTATTCATAAAGGTTGTCCAAGTTTGCCCAACTAAAATATTTTTATATTTGATAAAAGCGTGACGTAGTCTTGGATGTGATGAATTAGATACGATTTGGTTGCCGCCACCGCCGTAAAAATCTAATTCAATAAAGCCGGTCACGTCGCCATGAACATACTTAGTATTGAAGCGAGTTTCATTGGCTGAGAATTTGGTTGTGGATATATCATCAACTACTGCGGCGTTACCAATCCAGTAATCATCATTGGTTACTGGTGAACTAACATCACCACTGATTGAACGAACGTCTGCTTTGATGTAACCACCAAAAGTTATCGTGTCACCGTCATCTAATTTAACAGTGTAGCCGGCATTAGCAGCACCAGTAACCGCTAATAAACTGGTTGCGAGTACTACTTTTTTTAATTTAAATAATGAATTATTAAACATTGTATTTCCCATTTTTGTTTTATTTATTTTAATGTGACTTATTATTATGAGGTCTTAAGTGCCTCTTATTATTTTCTTTTTAGTTTGCTTGGTTGTTATTTTTTGTTATCGAATAATAAGTTAGTGTGTAAAGTGAACAAAAGGAATTAGACCTAAGTCTACATTGCTAAAAAAAGGGGGTAGACTTTAGTCGATTTCAAGTAGATTTTTAGGTATTTAGAGACTTACTTGGCTTTAAAACCAATTCTAAAACCACCCCAATGCTTACCCTGAACAAATATTGGCGCTGAAACATCATGCATAATTTCACCGGTATCACGCTTGTATGTTTGCAGTAAAAACTTATTGATGTGTTTGCCACAACGAATGCCCGTGGGGTCATCAAATAGTCGTTTAGTGCGGTTATTGATAATATCTGTTGCTGCATTGCCAGTTAGCGGCTTAGAGAAGCATTTATTATGGGTAGGGAAGTAACTGTTAATGTCTACAGCGCCAGCGTAAATCATCTCAGGAAACTGAACTAGCAAAGGCTCTTGAATTTTAGGTAAATGCTGGTCGGTAAATTTATCAAAAGAAGTACTGTATTTCTTCGGCTCACAGCTACCTAGTTGTTGATAGCTAAAGTTAAATAACTGTTGTTGAGTAATAAGGTTTTTTTCGATACTTTGTTCAAATAATTGCCCTACCTGGCTAGCGGATAGCTGTGCTTGTTGACACATTTTTGCAATGAGAGAGTCACTTTCAAAAGAGGAAATGTGGACGAAAATTGATTCCGAACTATTGGATAGAGTTTGCGCTTGAATTGATGCTTCCTGAGTTTCGCTACTCTTATTTAATAAAAAATCATGCAAACGTACCACAGAAGATGAGATTTCTTCTGCTGCGAAGTCTTGCTCTGTTAACGCATGACTTATTTGATCGCTTGCCGCAGAAGAGTCAGTCATTAATTGATCTATTTCAGCAAAGCCGTGTGACAATTCCGTCATGGTAGAAACTACACTGTTGGTTTGTTCAACAATCTGTGACATAGCCAGAGTTGTTGCACTGGTTTCATCACTTGTTTGCTTGAGCATCTCACCAATTTGCGCCGTTGCATCAGCTGTTTTACCAGCTAAAGCCCTAACTTCATCAGCCACGACGGCAAAACCACGACCTTGCTCTCCAGCACGTGCCGCTTCTATGGCGGCATTTAATGCTAATAGATTAGTTTGTGCAGAAATCCCATCGATAACATCAGTAATACTTTGAATGGCCAGGGCTTTCTTTTCAAGAGAACGTATCTTTTCTGCCGCGCTATTTACCGACACATTGAGCTGATTAACGATATTAATATTGTTACTTAACTGAGCTGAACTGGCATTACTAGATGACATAGCATGACTCGCTTGCTGAGAAGCAAGTACGGCATTGTCGTTAATTTGTTTGGAGTTGGCAGACATTTCTTCGGCTGCAGTCGCTAATCGGTCAACATCTTCACTCGATTGTTCAATTGCGCCACTAAGTTGTGCTAAGAAATAGCTTATTTCTGCTGAGTTAATCGCAAGTTCGCTTGCTTTACTACTAATTTCGCCTCCAATGACGCCAAGTTCAGCATTGCTGTGAGTTTGTTCTTGCTCAGCTATTAGAGCCGCAGTTTTCAGGGTTTGTTTGTGTATTATGTTGGATAGAAACAAGAGAGTAAAAGCGCTAAGAGTGAACAAAAAAAGACTATAAAGTTGCGCTGAAACTAAATAGGTTTGGCTCAAGTAAGCCAGTAAAGTGAGTAGCGTTGATAGTAAAAGGACAGTAGAGAGTAACTTCTTATTCATGGAATTCTCATTAACAGTTTAGTGCATAAGGCACTGTAAAGTAGGGTTAAATAATTTCCAGAGGCGGTTTATCTATATCTAATAATAATCCCTTGTAATTTTGGTAGCAACTCGCCGACTAGTTTAGCATTACAGCACTAAAAACAAGGGTTCAGCTATTAGACTTTAGTGTTGCAAGCCCTCAACTTTATGATGGTTTTCCCGTAACTGTAAGTAGTCGTTTACAGTTTTAAGCGACTGAGCAATAAAGGAATCAGCAAAGTATTTTTATTAGTAATATGCGTGTTAACCTAGCTGAAAAGTCAAATTCATTTAAGTATTTATTACGCTAAATATTAAGATATACAAAGGACGTGTTATGAAAAAATACATTATAGTATTTATGTTGTGTTTGTTAGCTTATTCCGCGGTAGGGAAAGCGGCATCATTAGGTTTGGGTGATCGGGTTTCTATTGACTCGAAAGTACTATCTACCGATCGTGAGCTGCAAGTTCTACTGCCTGAAAATTATTTTGCAAATACACAAGCCACTTACCCCGTTATCTATTTGATTGACGGAGATTATAACTTCCACGGCGTGTCGGGCATGCTGGATTTATTGGCGAATAAAGGACAATTAATTCCTGATGTGATTTTAGTGGGCATTGCTGATAAAGGCACAAGTCAATACCATGAATACATGACACCCAGTGTGTTTGATTCAAAAGCAAAACCAAGTAAGGGAAAAGCTGCCAAGTTCATTCGTTTTATTACTGAAGAAGTAAAACCATATATTGATAATAATTACCGTAGTGCAGAGAGCTCTACCTTGGTTGGACATTCAATGGGGGGGTTATTTGTGTTAAATATGTTGCTTGAAAAGCCGTCTGCTTTTAATAACTACGTGGCAATTAGCCCGTCAGTATGGGTTGCTGATCAAGGCATTGTTGCTAAAGCGAAAGAAAAACTGAGCAAAGCGCAACACAAACCCGTGTCATTATTTTTGTCACTCGCGGATGAAACTCGGATGGGGCAATATGATTTTATTAATGCCTTAGATCTAACGCAACCCAATAATATTAATTGGCAATTTAAACACTATCCAGATGAAAATCATAACTCTGTAGGTATTATTGCATTACGAGATAGCTTAAAAGCTATTTATAAACCTTGGTATATTGTTGAGAATAAGTTGGCTACATTTAAAACGCCAGAGTCGATAGTACAGCATTATCAAACAATAATGACAGAATTCGGTTTTAGCCAACCGATGCCATCAACGAGCGTTCAAGAGATATTTAGACGCCATTATCGTAATAAAAATGCAGCCTCATTACCTACTTTTATTGAAGAGACAATCAAGAAATTACCAGCATCTAAACAAGCGTTGATTACTATGCAAGCCAAGTATGTTGCGCATTTTGATTCACCTAAGGCCTCATTGCCTCTATTAATAGCGGTAGAAAAAGAGTTCTCACAATCTATTGACCACTTAAAAGCGATAGCGAGCACTTATGAGAAATTAGAAGATAATGGGATGGCGCATGAATACTATCAAAAGGCGCTTGTGCTAGCGGAAAAACAAAAGGCTAATCAGTGGCAGTTTAATATTATTAACGCTAAATTAGTGGCAACCAAGTAGACATAAATAGTGATGAAAGCCTACTTAGCTAATGAAAAGAGTAAACAAAAAAGCCTAGAGATATACTCTAGGCTTCTTTTTATTTCTTTTGTACTACTTTTATCATATTAAAAAGCAATCTGCATGGCAAGACGGAAGTTTCTGCCATCTCCCACTGTCACGTTAGAAACTCCGCCACCAGCGAGGTAATCAGTATCAAATAAGTTTTGCACGTTAAAACGTAAGTTAATATCGGTATTTTGTAAGACTATTTTATAAGTAGCACCCACATCAACACGGGTATAAGCATCTTTTACTATGGTGTTATCGGTATTAGCAAAACGTTCGCCTTCATAAAAAGCACCGGCATTAATAGAAAAGTTTTCAGTCAATTCATAACGTGACCAAACGGAGGCTGACCACTCTGGCGCATCTACAGGCGTTGAGCCATTAAACTGACTATCTGCACCATAGGCGGCATCCAAGTTCATCATAGATGCCATGATAAATAATTTATCGGTTACCGCGCCTTGTGCCGCTACTTCAAAACCTTTGTGGCGTTGTTCACCTGCTTGCGTAGTAATTTTAGTGATATTTTCATCCACGCTTTCATAGTCTTCGGTTACTAGTACACCCGATTTAGTGATGTCGAATAGTGCAGACGTTAACAGTAAGCGGTCATCGAATAATTGCCATTTTACACCAACTTCGTATTGCTTCGAAGTCTCGGCATCGATCTCCATACCGTGGTTAAAATCATCTTTATCATTAATGGTCTCACTACTTTGCGGCTCAAAACCTTCACTATAACTGCCATAGAAGGTAGCACTATCATTCGGGTGATATAGTAGACCCGCTTTAGGTAATACCGACTCATTATCAGCACCTGTTTTGCTTTGTTTATCGTAACGGCCACCAATCATCACCTGCCATTCTTGGTTAATAGTGATCAAATCTTGGATGTAAATACCATAATAATCATATTCGCTGGTATATAGGCTATCGTCAGTTGCATAGCTGATATCAGGGCGCGATGGTTCAACTTGCCCTGCAGAATATTCAAACGAATCTGATTTGTTTTTTGTTCTTAGTTGGCCATAATAATAGTCAAGATAGTTAGCACCAATAAGTAAATTATGTTCTACACCTGCCAGTTCAAATTCACCAGTAAAATCTATAAACGTAGTAGTAAATTGCCAATCATCATAACGGTCATATGGATTTGAGGTATAGCTATCGCCCTCTACAAAATCACTCGGTTTGTTCGGAGCAGATTCAAAACGCTGACGCTCGAATGTTTGTTCGTTATAACCAACTTTTACTTGCCAGGCATCACTTAAAATATAACTAACATCAACACCGTAATTTTCTACTGTGATGTCGGTAAAAGCCCATGACATATCACGAATAGTTTTATCATCACCAATAACATCGCCGTTATCATCAAGCCAAGCACCAGTATCTAAACCCGCTTTGTCATTGGTTCTATCGTAATGAAAGCTAACGAGTAAATCCTCATTCACATCATAATCAACTACCAGTGCGCCAAGGAAACGTTCACGTTCTCTTTGTTCGCCGTTTTGATATTCACGTTGGTAAGTCACATCTTGTTTAACTAAATTAGCGCGATAACGCAGCGATTCATCTTCTGTTATGGCACCACCGGCATCTAACGTTATACGAGATGAACCTTCTTGATCAAAGTCGACACCTAGGTTAAAAATACTGTTAGCAGTAGGCTTTTTTGTCACCATGTTAACTAAGCCACCAGGACCCGATTGACCGTATAATATACTTGAAGGGCCTTTTATTACTTCAATACTTTCCAGTGTTTCAATCGGTTGTTGATAATGAGACCAATGCTGATGACCATCGCGTAAATAACCATTTGATGAGCTTAATTCAAAGCCACGTAGACTAAAGACTTCACGGTTACGTTGTTTTGAACCAGCGGTTAAACTAGCGTCATTAACGAGTACTTCGCCTAACGTAGTGGCTAATTGCTCGTTTATTATGGTATCAGGAATAACGGTGACCGATTGTGCTGTTTCTAATAAGGAAAAGTTACCGCGCATAGCTCCATTAGCTTCATCAACTTTATAACCATGGAAATAACTACCTTTTACTTCAATGACTTCCATAGCCTGTTTATTTGATGAGCTGTCAGTTGCACTGTCAGCTGTGTCAGCTGTGTCAGCTGTGTCAGCAAAAACTGCTGTTGAAGAGAGAACCGCACTGACGGCTAAAAAGAGTGGAGAAAACTTCATAAATAACTCAAACCTTAATGATTACTAGGATGAAACACCTAGGTAATAATGATGGTGCGAAGTCTAATGATAACGATTGCTATTTGCAATGGTTGTTTTGCTTTTATTTGGAGTATTTATTCTAGGCTTGATTTAGCGCATATTTTTTACCAAGGCATAATACCAAACGGATTAATTTATTGGCTAGCTTAGAGTTACATTAGCGAGCTTAAAACAAGCAAAACGAGTTAACCATAGTTATTCTATATTTCATTCATTTTGTGATGTTATCAGTTTGCTAATGAGCTTCCGAAGGACGAGTTTAAAAGGTTTACATGCGGCGTTATTGATTTTGACAATAGAATAACTATTCTCTTCAATCAATGCCTTGCCTCTAAGCCTTTTAATTCTCGCTAAGTGATCAATAAATTAGTCCGATTGGTATAACACTATTTATCATTAATCGAGCATTATATAAAAGGCCAGCTAAGCTGACCTTTTATATAATGGTTTGTAACTAAAGCGACTGTAGATTATTTCTTATCAGCTTCTTTTTGCGCTGTTAAGTTAGCAGCATGAGGTAAGTCATGAGCTGGCATCGGTTTGTTATCATGTTTTAAATAGTTATCCATCCAACGCATTAAACGCAAGCTGTAATCGTACTTGGCTGCAGCACGTTTATTGCCGTGCCCTTCACCTGGGTAATAAACTAAACGCACTGTTTTACCATGGACTTTCATATAACGGTACATTTCCATAGATTGTGCTGGATGAACACGAGGGTCAGCTTTACCGTGCATAATGAGTAATGGCGTTTCTGATTGTTCTACCCAATAAATTGGACTGCGTTCTAAGTACCATTGCCATTTGTCCCACGGGTAAGAACGTGCATGAACTAAATGCATTTCGTTAGAAATATCGGTAGTACCAAATTTTGATAACTGATTAGAAATACCAACAAACATAACACTGGCGGCAAAATGTTTAGTTAATTTAGTTGCGCCCCAAGCTGAAGCATAACCACCGTAGGAACCACCGGTAATACCGACTTTTTTCTCGTTGACTAAGCCAATGTTAACTAAATGATTTTTAAGGTCGACCAAGTCATCGAACTCTTTACCAGCGTAATCATTTTGACCTAGCTTAGAGTAGTCTACGCCTTTACCTGTGCTACCGCGGTAGTTTGGATAAAACACGGCGTAACCTTGTGCAGCCGCCAATTGGCCAGGACGAGAATATGCTGTCATCCAACCATCTTTATCATGGCTTTCAGGGCCACCATGTACTGACATGATTAATGGGTAACGTTGACCTTTTTTGTAATCAAGTGGGTAAACTAAAACGCCACCAATCTCAACACCATCACGGGCTTTAATGGTAAGGCTTTCTTGTTTAGCTAAAGCAATATCATTTAACCAAACATTTGAGTCCGTTAAACGTGTTTGTTTTTTACCGCGTAATATAAACACTTCGTTAGGATGTTGGGATGTATGGCCTTTTACCACAACAGTTTTGTCTGAGTTGGAAATACTTAAATTACCGGCAATAAATTTACCCGCATCGACAACTGTTTTGTATTTGTTAGAACCAGGTTTAATTTTGGCAACCACTGATTGCGTACCAACATTAGCGATAAAGAATAATTCATTACGCTTATTAGACCATTCAAAATCACTGACGTGACCTTTAAAGTTTGGGAGCCAGTTACTTATTTTTCCAGAAGCAACATTGGCAATAAATAAACGACCATTTGCTGGATCATGTTTGTCTTGTGCGCCGTGCAGCGCAACATATTTACCATCGTAGGAAAATTCAGCCGCGCCTAATTTTCCTTCAGTAGCAAAAGACGTTTTAACGGCTTTTTTAGCGATATCAACAATGTGCCATTGTGACTTCATGTATTTGTCATCAATTAACGCAGTCGGTTGAGTTTTAATTAATAAATCTTTACCGGTTGGTGAAAAATGTACATCAGAAACATAACCTTTGATGTCCCATGCTTCAGGCGCAATTGCTTGATCAGACTGAGTAAGATCTGTTACGTATAAAAATTGATTAGTTAGCTCTTCTTCGAAAACTTCGGCTTTAAAGCCTAAATCTGTCAGCTTTGTAACTGATTCATCTTTCGCTTTTTTAGCTAAAATGGCGATTTTTTTGTTATCACTGCTCAGTGCGTAGCTACTAATGTTAGTTTCTTTTAACGCCACCGTTTTTTGCGCTTGACCACCGTTTGCTGGTATTTGATAAAGCGTGGTGAATTCATCATGGTTCATTTTTGCTAAGAAATATATTAATGAGCCGTCAGCAGACCACTGAATGTTTTTAACATTTACTTCACCAGTAATATAAGGACGCTCTACGCCTTTATCATCTACTAGGTAAAGTTCACCCCAGTTTTTACCATCTTTTTCAACATAGATTTCACGCGGAACGGAGCGAGTATAAGCAACGTATTCACCACTTGGGCTTACTTGTGCTTGGCTGACTGATTGTAGAGTCGCAAGGTTTTCAGCGGTAATGACTTTACTTACATGCTCAGCCATTGCGACGGAACAAGTAAGCAAACCTAAGCTGATTGCTAAGGCTCGCTTTAATGAGTTTATTTTTAGTTTCATTTCTAGTCCTAAAGGTCTATTCGAAAAAATTTCACTGACGAGTTTATGTTTTTTTGCAGGGTAAACCAATGAAAAGTGACTTAAATTCGATGAGAAGCGTGAAAATTGAGATTAAATAATTTAGCGACTAAAACACTCAATAGAAAAAGCCTGCATTATTATCTTGGGGATATAAAGTGCAGGCTTTTTATTGTTAGCTTAAGAATGTTAATGACTAAAATCGTATTAGTTAAATCTAGCTGCTAAGTAATCGAACACGGCGCGAATACCGAATGCTTCACCACCTAACGGACGCCCTGACAAATGGCGAACATTAAAGGCCATGACATCAAAATGTACCCAATCTGTCTTTTCGACAAAACGTTGTAAATATAATGCTGCAGTAATAGCACCACCAAAAGGCTGTGTTGGGCAGTTAGTCATATCAGCAATGGTGCTGTCGAACATATTATCATATGGGCTATAAAGTGGCATACGCCATACGGGATCACTAATTTTGCTACCCGCTAAGGTAATGCCTGCGGCAACTTCATCATTGGTAGAGAAAAAACCAGGTAATTCAGTACCTAAAGCCACGCGCATCGCACCTGTAAGGGTAGCGAAATCTATAATTAATTCAGGTTCATCATTTTCAGCCTCAGCTAGTGCATCACATAACACTAAACGGCCTTCAGCATCGGTATTATGAATCTCTACCGTAAGACCTTTACGAGTAGTAACTACATCGCCGGGACGAAGTGCGTTGCTTGATACTGCATTTTCTACTGCTGGAATTAATACACGTAAATTAATCGGTAAGTTATGCGCCATAATTAATTGTGCTAGACCTAACACATGGGCAGCACCGCCCATGTCCTTTTTCATGTTTCGCATGCCCGCAGCAGGCTTCATATCTAAACCACCGCTATCAAAACAAACACCTTTACCAACTAAAGTGACTTGTGGGTTTTTACTATCACCCCATGTTAAATCGACTAAGCGGGGTGTATGAATGCTGGCACGGCCGACAGCATGAATGGTCGGATAATTCTGTACTAACAGTTCATCACCAATAATTTGTTTAACGTTACCGTTAAATTTTTCTGCGAGTTCCAACGCAGCTTGAGCAATGTCTACCGGCATCATATCGGCAGCGGGTGTATTCACTAAGTCACGAGTTAATGCAGTCGCTTGAGCAAACTTTATTGCGTTCTCTACAATATCAACATTGTTAATCGCTAAACTTGCTAACTGCTTAGTTGATTTATTACTGATGTATCTATCAAATTGGTAAGCACCCACTAACCAACCGAAGCTAATAGGTTCAATATGTTCTGGCTCAGCTTGTAATAAATATTGCCCTTGTGGTAACTGCTTAATTAAGTCGCCACAAGCAAAAAAGTCGCTGGCATCAGTAACCACAAATAACACCTGACTGAGTTCGCCTTGGTTATTAGGGATAAGGGCTAAGCCTTTACCGCTAAATTGTGTATTTGATAACCACGTTTGACTTTGTTCGGTCTGGTTTTCAAGCCAAGCTTGGTAGGCTGAATTTTCAATGATGATTAACGGTGTGCCGTTGTTTTGTGCGTTTAATAAGTTATTCATGAGCATCCTTTTTTGTAGAGATTCTACTAATACCAAATCCATTTAGTTAGTTCCCACTCAGAGCTTGCCAGCGGTTTGAGAACAAATAGAATTTTTTTGTATATAGTCACTCTATATGAAAGAAATTCTGTGCGGTTATCGAATCGCTGGAAAGTTCCCAAAGGGCGAGTTTAAAAGACTTATATGCGGCGTTATTGATTTTGACAAGGGAATTACCATTCTCTTCAATCAATGCCTTGCCTCTAAGGCTGTTAACTCTCGCTGAGTGGGAAGAAACTTATTGGAATTGGTATAACATTTCATGATTGTAACCTAAGCACGGTAAAGCGGAAGAGGTACAGCTCAAAAGGACATATCATTTAACAAAAAAAATGCAGAAGTTGTATTGATGTTATTACAATAAAACATCTTTAAGTGTTGTTTTACCGTCTTTATTGGCTTTGCTCATTTGTGCCATAAATAATTCAGCGGTAGCAATCGCGTCATTTAATGCATTATGGGCATGGTGTTCGGGTAGCTGAAAATTATTGCGTAAGTTAGTCAGACGTAATTCTGATGGATCATAGGCCACATCACGTTTATCTAAACGACGTTTAGCCAGTGCAAGGGTATCTATCATGGGAAAAATCGGTGCCATGCCATATAACTCATAACAAGCTTCAGCCAAAAACTGTCTTTCAATACGGGCAAAATGTACCAGCATTACTTTACCCGCTAAAGCTTTTAATAATGCTTCAACCACTATCGCTAATGCTTGTCCCTGTTCTTTTTGGCTGTCGGTAATGTGATGAATAATGACATTACTTTCTTCAAGTTGTGCTTTAGTTTTGATGATTTGGTGATAGCTTGTTTTGAGTGACATTTGCTGTTTTTTCAGTGTGAGAAAACCAACACTCAGTAGCTTGTCTTGTTTGGCATTAAGGCCGGTTGTTTCGAAATCGACCGCTAAGATTTCTACCTTATCAATGCGGGTATTTATATCAGGTAAAGGTACGGATAAATAATCTCGTAATGCGCCTTCAGGCGCCTTTTTCAACAACTGCTTACGCTTGGCTTCATACCCAAGTAACCAGCCGAACATATTTGAATTTACTAAGGTTGTAGGGGTCATTAGTAACTCGATTGTCTAGCGTCTTGCAGGCTTTTAATTACCTTGAATGCATCTTTAAGGTGTTCACGCTCTAGCTTAGAAATTTCTTTTGGTGATAAAAAGTTATCAGCGCTTTCGCCTCGCGCTAACTCTTTAGCTTGGTGTTCAACTCTGAGCATACCTAAAAACTCGTAAGCATCAATCAAGTTTTCTGCGGACGCTTTCGTTATTGAAGGGGTGCCAGCCGCTTGTTGAATTCGCTCTATGGTATTTACCGCGCTGATGCCTTCTGCAAGAGCATAAATTCGTGCTAAATCGACCACAGGCGCGATACCATTATGTTTTAAATCCAGTGTTGCTCTATGTTTACCATTTTGTTTTAAAACAAAATCACGGAAAAAACCAAGAGGTGGACGTAAATTTAAGGCATTTTTTGATAAGTGGGCAATAAACAAGGTACTCTTTTGCGTTTTTATCAAGAGCTGCTTTCTTACTTTGTTAAGTAAAGAGGCGTCCCCATAAATGGTTTCTAAATCAAAGAAAACGCTACTATTTAATAAGGCCTTCGGACTAGGGGTTTCTACCCAGTCAGAAAAGTACTTATGCCAGACTTTTTGGGGTTGTCGCCATTTGGGGTTGGTTGCCATAATATCGCCAGGACAGTAGATAAAACCACACTCGGCTAAGCCATCACAGACAAAAGTAGCGAGGCTCTCAAACCAAGCATCATCATAACGATTCATTGAATCACAGATGATAATGGCATTATCTTGATCTGAATGAGCCAGTTGTTCTTGTCGTGCTTGAGAGCCTGCAGCAAGCCATGCATAAGGCACTGGGGCTTGACCATATTTGTATTCAGCCATTTCAATCAAACGTTTGGTGAAAGCCATGGTGATTGCGCTAACACTTTTACCAACATGGTCGGCACTGCTACCTAATTTGGCTAATCTTATCTGCAGTTTAGGTAACAAGTGGCTGATTTCTTTTAACTCGGCTACCGTATTCGCTTTGTTAATAATGCCAGATAAATTTATGGCATTATGGCCTTCGTTATTAATTAGATCTGTGACGGTAACCATACCGACAAGGTTGTCATATTTTGTGACCGGAAGGTGGTGGATATGTTTAGCTGTCATCATCATTAAAGCATCATATGCGTTGCATTTTGCGTCAATAGTACACATATCGCGTGTCATAATCGCGCTAATGACTTCACTGGTTGATAACCCCTCGGCTACGCAGCGTCGGCGGATATCTTTATCAGTAACAATACCGACAGGGTTATCATTCTCAAGCACAACTAAGCAAGAATAGCCTTGTTCTGTCATTTGCACTGCTGCTTGCTGAATTGTTTGCTCAGCACTAATTGAGGCGACAGGACTTTGATAGAAGTTACTGACTGAGGTATTCATCAAGGTGGAAGATAAAATGGCCTCTTCATTAACCTGACTCATTTTAGTTTTTAAGCGCTGAGCTGAATTTTGGCTAAAATAATCACTAACACAGGGAAAATTTTCACCTATTTCATGCAATATACTTGCTTCGACACTGTAGATTAAGCAATCTTCATCAGTATGCACGTTAAGTTGACTTTCTACTGTGGTTTGGTTACCACTGAGTGCGTTGGCATCACTGTGATAAAAAGCGTCACACAAGTCTCCTTCACCTAAACGGCTAACTAATTCTCCATCTGCAGAAAGGCAGCTAATAGCCCCTTTTCGTAATATGTATAACCTTGGTTCATTAATGCCTTTGGGGGGGAAATCATCACCTTTTCTAACGTAATTGATGGTTAATTCACGAACAAGCTGAGCAAGCACTTGCTTAGGTAAACTATCAAAGGGCGGAATGCTGTGAATAAATGTGCTAATTTCTGAAAGTTCAGTATCCATGCTATTGCCTCATCCTTTAGGTATTGATGACCAAGATTCGAGTGATATCGTTAATTTAGAGTCTTGTATGCTTTTAGACAAGTGTTATTGGTTAAACCTAGACTAAAGTTCGAGACGTTATTGCAATAAAGGGTGTATAAACTTGGTTTCTGAGGAAAAACTAGCTTAAAAAGGATTAAATAGAGCTAAATTAAAAAATAGACTATTTACTCAGTTAACCCACTGTTTTTAGGATTTTTTTGTGATCTAGACTAAAGGCTAATACCCCGTTAAAACAAAGCTTGTTAGTGTATTTAACAGTTAAAAGTTGAATATGGATTTTTGCCACTGTTAGCTCCTAGGAGATATTTTGACAGAAATCTATATCCACACTTTTACTACATGTTCATAAATTATTACTAATTCTTTTTATAAGAAAGGCGTAATGAAGCGAAATAAAAAAAGAAATCGCTAAATACGCTATGTCGCTAGGAGACTATTGTGGAAAATAAAGAAACATATTGGTCGGAGAATATTCGAATCATCTTGATCTGCCTTGCAATCTGGTTTGTAGTTTCATTTGGTTTTGGCTTGCTACTTGTAGAGCCGCTAAATGCAATTAGTATAGGTGGGTACAAACTTGGTTTTTGGTTTGCACAACAAGGTGCAATCTATGCATTCCTTGGCTTAATCTTTTGGTATGGCCACAAAATGAATAAGCTTGATATTAAATATGCAGAGGGGAGTGAATAATGGATGAGTTAAAACTCTATACTTACATCGCAGTATTTAGCACGTTTGCTTTATACTTTGCTATTGCTTGGTGGGCTCGTGCGGGTTCAACCAGTGATTTTTACGTAGCGGGCGGTGGTATTACCCCAATGCAAAATGGTATGGCAATTGGTGCCGATTGGATGAGTGCAGCGTCATTTATCTCAATGGCAGGTTTAATTGCCTTTTTAGGTTACGGTGGCTCAGTTTTCTTAATGGGTTGGACAGGTGGTTATGTATTATTGGCAATGCTTTTAGCACCATACATGCGTAAACACGGTAAGTTCACAGTACCTGAATTCATTTTTGATAGATATTACTCAAAAACTGCACGTATTGTTGCGGTTGCTTGTTTAATAATCGCTTCATTAACTTACATAATCGGTCAAATGAAAGGAGTGGGTGTTGCTTTCTCTCGTTTCTTAGAAGTTGATTACGGTTTAGGCTTAGGCATCGGCATGTTCGTTGTTTGGGTATACGCTGTACTAGGTGGTATGAAAGGTATTACTTACACGCAAATCGCTCAGTATGTAGTAATGATTTTTGCTTATACCATTCCAGCAATCTTTATTTCATTACAACTTACCGGTAACCCAATTCCACAACTAGGCTTAGGTAGTACTTTAGCTGATGGTAGTGGTGTTTACTTACTTGATAAGTTAGATATGGTTGTTACTGATTTAGGCTTTAAAGAGTACACAACAAGTAACTTAGGCGGAACATTGAATATGTTCGCTTACACTATCTCTCTTATGATTGGTACTGCGGGTCTTCCTCATGTAATTATGCGCTTCTTCACTGTTCCTTCAGTACAAGCAGCACGTCAATCTGCAGGTTATGCACTTGTTTTCATCGGTTTACTTTACACAGTTGCTCCAGCAGTTGGCGCTATGGCTCGTCTTAACTTGATGAATACCATTGAACCTACAGCAGGTCAGAACCTTGTTTATGATGAACGCCCACAATGGTTCAAAGACTGGGAAAAAACTGGTTTATTGAAGTTTGAAGATAAAAATGGCGATGGCAAAATTCAGTATACATCTAATGCAACAGATCAAACTGTCACCAAAATAAATACAATGACTGGGAAAGAAATAGTAGTGGTTCCAAATGAAATGGTTAAAGTTGACCGTGACATTATGGTACTAGCTAACCCTGCAATTGCGAATTTACCTAACTGGGTAATTGCTTTAGTTGCTGCTGGTGGTCTAGCGGCTGCGTTATCTACTGCGGCGGGCTTATTGTTAGCAATATCCTCATCTATCTCACATGATTTAATGAAAGGGGTATTAACACCTGACTTGTCAGAGAAAAATGAGTTACTTGCCGGTCGAGTTGTGATGACTATAGCGATATTAGTCTCTGGTTATCTTGGATTACATCCTCCAGGGTTTGCTGCAGGTACGGTTGCACTAGCCTTTGGTTTAGCAGCATCAAGTATCTTCCCAGCATTAATGATGGGTATATTCTCTAAGAAAATGAGTGGTACAGCAGCAATTTCAGGTATGGTTGCAGGTATCGGTGTAACAATGATGTATGTGTTCCAACACAAAGGCATTATGTTTATTCCAGGTACTTCATTCCTAGGTGACATGGGTAAAGATTGGTTCTTTGGAATCTCTCCTAACGCTTTTGGTGCCGTTGGTGCAATAGTTAACTTTGGTGTCGCTTTCATCGTTCTTCAGTTTACTGGACCATGTCCAGCTAATATTGTCGCTATGGTAGAAAACATGCGTGCTCCAGGTGACTGTGCTGCAGCACACGATCACTAGTTCTCCACTACTAGAAACACTTTAGGCTAAAGATATATTTTAGCCAACAGGTAAACTAAAAAGGCTAGACGACCCATTTTAAAAGTCGCCTAGCCTTTCTTTTTCTAGGGCAATTTGTTTTAATGAAATCAAAAATAAATAACCCAATATAACTTAAAGATAATCTTATGAATAAACACACAAAACTTGCCTTCATGGTCGCGCCTATTCTTGCCGTTGTGGGCTTTATTGCTGCCGATTATTATGAAGAGAATGAAGCTGCAGCAAATAAAATAATTCAACTAGTGCCAGAAGGGCATTGTGATATTGCTAATAAAAATTGTGTACTTATCTCAGGCGACTTTAAAATAAATGTCTCTGACGAGGCTGGAGTTACTGAAGTTAACTCTACTTTTCCACTAGATAGTGCGACCCTGTTTTTAGTCGATAAAAGTGACAAGATGACACCGTATCCTTTAGGCATGAAAAAGAGCCCTTATTATTGGCGTAGTAATACACCTTTAGGTGGTTTATTGGCTAATAAAGGAGATAGTTATAAACTACGTTTAATTGCTAAAATTAAAGGTGGTCAGTACATTGGTGAGTTTTACACCCAAACAGTGAAATAACCGGCTTCACTTCGTTGCTTATAATGATCACTGTCAGGAGTAAAACTGGCAGTGATAAGCTCAATTTAAGTTGATAAATCGACTCGTATTACCCAACTACTCACTTTCTTTCTGTATTGAAAACTCTGCACTGTCTAGGTGCGCCCCCCCATAAAAGTGCATATAACACCTTCTTTCCCTCGTGTGCCTAGTACTAACGTTATGATATATATGATTATAAATAATTATTGATTACTGGCATTTTGCTTGCTCTATAAAGTTATATAAACTTTAAGGAGTAAACAATGAGTAGTGAAATTGGCATTAAATTATGGTCATTTACTGGGAAAATGAAAATCCTACATTTAAGTTGGATGGCCTTTTTCATCACCTTTATGGTGTGGTTTAACCATGCACCGTTATTGGCGGTGATCGCGGATAGTTTAGGGCTGAGCAGTAGTGAAATAAAAACGCTGCTTATTTTAAACGTAGCATTAACCATACCTGCACGCATAATCATTGGAATGTTAACGGATAAATATGGTCCTCGACTAACCTTTGCTGTTTTGCTAGCCGTATGTAGTTTGCCTTGTTTTATGTTTGCTTTATCGCAAAATTTTGAACAAGCAGCCTTAGCTCGTTTTTTACTGGGCTTTATTGGGGCCGGCTTTGTTATTGGCATTCGACTGGTTAGTGAATGGTTTCCCGCTAATGAACTCGGTACTGCGGAAGGACTTTATGGTGGCTGGGGAAATTTCGGTTCTGCTGCCGCAGCAATGTCGTTACCCTTAATAGCCCTCTATATAGGTAAAACCTTCGGCGTTGAAGACGCTTGGCGTTATGCTGTTGCTTTAACTGGTTTAATGAGTTTACTTTTTAGCTTCATTTGGTATGCAAATGTTAGTGATACGCCTAAAGGTGCTACCTACTTTAAACCGACGCAAACGGGCGCAATGGAAGTGACCAGTGTAGGCGATTTTTACTTACTCTTGTTGATGAAATTACCCATGTACGGTGCGTTAGCTTTACTTACTTGGAAATTATCACCTCAAGGTGTGAGCTTGTTATCCAGCAATATGACTATAATTGCATATGTTTCTTTAGTTATATTATTTATTGCTGAAGTTTGGAAAACTTACCAAGTTAATGGTCATTTATTTAAAGAAGAAGTTCCTGAGATTCATCAGTATCAGTTCAAGCAAGTGGCTGTACTGAATGTCTTATATTTCGCAACGTTTGGTTCTGAATTAGCAGTAGTTTCTATGTTGCCATTATTTTTTGCAGAAACCTTTAGTTTAGATATGGTTTATGCAGGCATGCTCGCATCGCTTTATGCTTTTATGAATCTGATGTCTAGACCCGGTGGTGGTTGGTTAAGCGATAAATATGGCCGTAAGAAAACCTTATTGATATTAACTGCAGGTTTAGCGCTTGGCTATCTTGCCATGGCATTAATTGATAGCTCTTGGCCACTGGTGTTGGCAGTGATTACTGCTATGGCTTGTTCGTTCTTTGTACAAGCAGGAGAGGGGGCGGTATTTGCTGCAGTCCCATTAATTAAGCGTCGATTAACGGGGCAAATAGCAGGCATGACTGGAGCATATGGTAATGTCGGAGCTGTGGTTTATTTAACGGTATTATCTATGGTTAGCTACCAAACCTTTTTCTTAGTCATTGCAGCAACGGCGGTATTAGGTTTTGTTACTTTACTCTTTATGCAAGAGCCAAAAGGGTCAATTACCGAGATTCGAGAAGACGGTACAGTAGAGTTAATTCAAGTTAAATAATGGCGTCCCATTTATCAGCAGTTTAGTCATGACTTTTTTCATAATGATAAAATATCGTGATTAGGCTGATGGTAATCCGTTTGGTATAAGCTCAAAGAGGGTATAAATGAAAACTGATCAAAACGCTTATACAAAACAAGCTGCTCAGGCGCCTCCTTTAACGCCAGCAATACCGCTAACACAGGCAAAATTACAGGTGTTTTTGGGCGGTCATAGTAATGCGGGTATAAAAGCAACCAATGAAGATGCTTTTGCTTCACTAGTGCCCAAAGATGCAGAATTAACGGCTAAAGGTGTTGTTGCTGTCATTGCTGATGGTGTATCAAGTGCCAGTAAAGCAGCGGAGGCAGCGCAATTATCAGTGACACAATTTATTAATGACTATTACGCAACGCCGCAAACGTGGTCAACACAAAAGTCTGCTAGTAAGGTGTTATCTAGCTTAAATCAATGGTTATATGCACAAACCGATGCGGTTTCTGGTTACACATTACAATGGTTAACAACCTTTTCAGCATTGATAGTCAAATCGTCTACCGCCTATATTTTTCATGTCGGTGATACGCGTATCAGCCAGTATCGGCAACACGAGCTAGAAGTACTAACTAAGGACCATCAACAAAAGCAGGGACCATCTCATAGTGTGTTAACCCGAGCTTTGGGCGCTGATCATCGATTGCAAGTTGATGTGCAGCAAGTTGCTATTCAAGCGGGTGATATTTTTGTACTTACTTGCGATGGCGTTCATGAATATTTATCAGCTCAACAAATAAAAAAACAGTTAAATCAATTGCCACAGTCGCCTAGCACGCAAGCGTTAGAGCAGATGGCGAAATTACTGACGGAATTAGCGATAAAGAAGGGTAGTAAAGATAATGTCAGCTGTTTATTAGTTTATATCGGCGGTACGCCTAACAGGGCGTTAGTCGAAATTGAACGAGAACTGTTAAATAAAGCGATACCACCAGCGTTAGCGGTTGGTAATAGTATTGATGACTATGAAATTTGCAAAGTTATTCATGCCAGCATTCGGTCACATTTATATTTAGCGAAACACCCTAATGAATCTGAACCTTGTGTTCTTAAGGTTCCTTCACAAAACCTCGCTGATGATAGTAGTTATTTACAAGGTTTCATACGTGAAGCTTGGCTAGGGGAAAGGCTGAGTAATAGTCATGTGATGAAAATAAAACGTGGCAGCGAGAATAGTCGCTTTCTTTATCATATTTGCGAATATATTGATGGGCAAACATTAGGGCAATGGATGTTTGATAATCCAAAACCTAATCTTGCACAAGTACGTGATATTGTCGGGCAAATTATTATCGCCTTACGTTCATTTCAGCGCTTAGAAGTTATTCATCGGGATTTAAAGCCTGACAACATAATGATTGATTCTTACGGCAAGGTTTTTCTCATTGACTATGGCACTGCGCTTATTGCATCACTGGCTGAAAATAATGATGCTGTTACCGAAACTGTGCCACAAGGCACATTGAATTATATCGCACCAGAAACCTTATTAACTTTACATGCTGACCACCAAAGCGATTTATTTTCCTTAGGCGTTATCACCTATGAAATGCTTTGTGGAGAATTGCCTTACAAGCCGATGCAAAGAGCTGATATGCACAGCTACACTGTTGATGACGAAAAAAGTCGCGTAGAAAATTATTCACAGTGGCAGTATCGTAGTATTAGACAATTTCGCAGCGATTTACCTTTCTGGCTTGATATGGTGCTGTCAAAAGCGACACAAGCCGATCCTAAGTTTCGTTTACAGGCGTATTCTGAATTTAAAGCTGATTTAAGCAAACCGACGGCTTCGGCATTGGAAGAATATAAAAGTCAGCCTATCTTACAGCGTAATCCGGTATTGTTTTGGCAAGGAGCTACCGCGTTATTTTTTATCTTATGGTTATCAACGATATTTTTCTAATGAACAACGAGTGGTGGACAGTGCTTGCGTTGCCAAGTGGTAAATAATACTCAATACGCTTGAGAAATAAAATTATTTAAGCTAGGTTTAGGCACAGAGTATCTGAAAATTAAAGTAATTATTCGCTTTAAATTGAAGAGGAACTTCAATTCTTATTATTAATGTTTCTAGTGCCAAGGTGAAAAGGATGTCTTCTATTCGAGCTATTGTAAAAGCCAAAAATACTATTTTGTTTAAGTTTTCTTTTGGTATGAGTCTGTTGTTTTTAGTGATGACTGCGGCGACCTATATGGTGGTTGACCTCGTTGTTAAAGATTACCTAGTCAATAAAAACAAAGAGTCGATCGACGAGATTGGTTCGCACATAGTCTCAGAGATATCCCAACGCATTAGTATCGCAGAAACCTTAACCCGACATTTGGCCGCAGCAGGGGAAACTTGGCCTCAAGACCCACAGCTATTCTACAAAGTTATTCCTCAAATGCTGAATATGAAAGAATACCAAGACATTATTGCTGGCGGTGGCGTGTGGCCTGAGCCTCAACAGTTCACCCCTGGTGTAGTGCGACGGAGCTTCTTTTGGGGTCGAGACAATTTTGGGGAATTGCAATACTTCGATCAATATAATGATGTCGAGGGCACAGGTTATCATGATGAAGAATGGTATGTGCCAGGTCGTTATAGCAAACAAGGTGAATGCCTTTGGTCTAAATCTTATATGGACCCGTATACATTAGCGCCGATGGTGACTTGTACCGTCGCCATGTTCAAACAAGAAGTATTTTCGGGCAATGCAACAGTAGATGTCAGTCTTCAACAACTCAAGAGTATATTACACCAAGGTAGTGCCAAACTCAGAGGATACGCTTATGCTGTAGACCGTAATAATAAGTTTTTGTCTTTTCCTGATGATGAGTTAACTAAAGTAGCCAATCGAGATAGTAATCACTTAACTCAAGAATATATTACAGTAAATCAACTGGCTGAAAAGCTTGAGTCCTTCCAACCTATTGCCGAAATCTTAACTGAGATAAACCAATCTTTGATTCAGTCTATAGCAGACAAAACAAGAGTACCGGCTGCAAATATTACCGAACACAGTAAGCAAATATCTCCCTTAGACGCGCAATTAATTGTTGCCAATATGTCAACTATGCCAGATCAGAGTTCTCATCGTAATACTAAGACTATTTCAGTGATAAGTAAGCAAGATTTTCTACTTGGTGAAGCAGTGAATGTATCGGTATTTATTATACCAAAAACGTTGTGGAAGGTTGTTGTGGTCACCCCGCAACAGGTGGCGATAAATAGCGCAAGTAAGGTATCAAACCTGATCTTAATGTTGCTCATCGCAATCATGATCATCGCGGCTTTTTTTGGTTTTATGTATTGTCGACGTAGTTTAATTGTGCCTATTTATCAAATGGTTAATCAGCTGCAACGGCCAGTTACTGAAGGTGGGCAGGTTTACCCAGAATTGCTCGATGACCGCAGACAGGATGAATTTGGTCTGCTGGCTTACCACTTTAATCAGTCTAAAATGGCGCTAGATAATAACAATCGAGATCTAAAATTACAGATCAATGAACGTAAGCAGGCAGAATATCAATTAAAACATCTGGCGCTACATGATCCGCTGACGGGTTTGCCTAATAGACTATTATTTCAGGATCGGCTGGAACAGGCGATAGCACTGTCTGACCGTCACCAACATAAATTTGCCGTATTTTTTATGGATCTAGACAATTTCAAGATCATCAATGACACCATGGGTCATGACGCTGGTGATGAATTATTAAAGCAGGTTTCGTTAAGACTCTCTTGCACCGGGCGAAAGACTGATACGGTAGCGCGCCTAGGGGGTGATGAGTTTGCTTTTATTATCACTAAAGTTAATACAATTGAAGATGCGGTAACCTTCGCTCAGCGGCTCAACTCGTTATTGAAAACACCAATAGAAATTAACGGAAACAATATTAATATGGGTAGTAGTATTGGAATCACTATTTATCCTGACGATGCAGCTAATAGTGAGGAATTACTACGCAATGCCGATATTGCTATGTATCAGGCGAAGGATGATGGCAGAAATACAGTCCGCTTTTTTACCAGTGAAATGAATGCAAGATTGCAAAGAAATAAGGAAGTTTTGACTGACTTAGCTGAGTCTTTGACTAAAGAGCATTTTGAACTCTATTACCAACCGCTCTTTACTATCGACCAAAATATCTTGGTTGGAGCGGAAGCGCTCATCAGATGGCATCATCCTGAGAAGGGCATGATTCCACCGGATCAATTTATTGCAGTTGCCGAGAAGAGTGGATTGATCAATGAATTGGGTGATTGGGTCTTAGCGCAGGCATGCCGCGAAATAAAAAACTTTTTGAATGCGGGGATTACAGCCTTTAAGGTGGCGATTAATATTTCTCCTGTGCAATTTAGGCGTAAAGATCTTTTACAGCATATGTTAATGATTCTTGCGCAACATGATGTTAGCGCAGAGCTTATCGAACTTGAAATCACAGAGGGTGCGGTGATGGATAATGTCGATCAAGCTATCGAGACAATGCAAGCCTTGCACGATGCAGGCTTTCAGTTGGCGATGGATGATTTTGGTACCGGTTATTCCTCACTCAGTTATTTGAAGCGTTTTCCGATCCAAAAGGTGAAAATAGATCGTAGTTTTATTTCAGACCTTGAGAATGACGATGATAGTAAATCTATTACCACCGCTATTATTCAAATGAGTCACTCGTTAGGATTGCATGTACTTGCTGAAGGTGTTGAAACCGAAGAGCAACTGCATTATCTACAAGCCGAAAAGTGTGATTATGTGCAAGGTTATTTTACGGGAAGACCTATACCAGCCAGCGAGTTTATTAAAAAATTCAGCGAGTCCAAAAAAGGGAAATACGCTAACGGCGCCTGGACTGAATCAACGACAATGACTTAATCAAGACGCATGTTTCAGAGTGCCTGAGCTATATCACTTTTTCGATTAGTTAAAAGTCACTCTATTAGGCTTACTTAAATACTATCTACAAAATATCGCCTCGATAATATTAACCCATTCATCATCAAGAGAAATGACTATTGAATCACTCAATAGTCATTTCTTGACCCACGTTCAGCTTGTTTACCTTTTGTGAGAACGCTGCACCGTCCGAGTGCTAAATAATATTCACCCTAGTGCAAAGGGGCGGTTTCCTAGGATGCAACTGACATTAAATAATTGTTTTTATTGAAAAAAACATGTTGGCATCTAGCTTGCTCTACTAAACGCATCTTGAATAAAACCATGTTAATAGTGTGTCTTTGCTAAACGGTTTTATTTTATTCCCGCATTTTGAGTAGGATCGTCCTTATGAATACAGATAAACAGCTATTAACTAAAACTAATATTGTTGTGGTAGGTAACGGCATGGTTGGCCATCACTTTGTTGAGGAAATGGCTAAAAATCCAAACTATCAAATAACAGTGCTCTCAGCGGAGTCTCGCTTAGCTTACGATAGAGTTCACTTATCGGAATATTTTGGTGGTAAAACTGCTGACGATTTAGCAATGACTACACCGGAACATTATGAAGCCTTAGGGGTGACCTTTAAAACCAATGCTAAAGTGATCCTGATTGATAAAATCGTTCAATATGTTACGACTGAAAGTGGCGAAACTTATCATTATGATAAATTAATTTTAGCTACCGGCTCGTACCCATTTGTTCCTCCCATTCCTGGAAAGGACCAAGATCATTGTTTAGTTTATCGTACTATTGACGATTTAGAAGACATCGCCGCTAGCGCTAAAGAAAGCAAAGTCGGCGTGGTTATTGGTGGTGGTTTATTAGGTCTTGAAGCGGCAAACGCTATCAAGCAACTTGGGCTACAAACACACGTTGTTGAATTTGCCCCACAATTAATGGGTGTTCAAATCGATGGCGGCGGTGGTCGTTTATTAAGACAAAAAATTGAAGACTTAGGTGTGCAAGTTCATACCTCTAAAGCGACAAGCGTAATCGAAAAAGGCAATACTAGCCGTTATAAATTATGTTTTAGCGATGACACTGAATTAGAAACCGATCTAATTTTATTTTCTGCAGGTATTCGCCCGTATGACAACCTTGCACGTGAATTTGACCTTACTTTAGGTGAGCGTGGCGGTATTGTTGTTAACAATCAGTGTCAAACCTCAGACGAAAATATTTACGCCATTGGTGAATGTGCTTTATGGAATAACTTTATCTTTGGTTTAGTTGCTCCGGGTTATGCTATGGCTAAAGTTGTCGCCAAACACATTGCTGGCTTTACTAATGAAGGAAATGGTGAAAACGGAGAGATTGCTGAGTTTACTGGTGCGGATATGAGTACTAAGTTAAAACTCATGGGCGTAGAAGTCGGCTCAATTGGTGATGCTCACGGTAAAACTGAAGGTGCATTAACCTACACTTACGAAAATCAACCTGAAGGTGTTTATAAGAAAATAGTAGTCTCTTCGGATAAAAAAGCCTTACTAGGTGCTGTGCTTATAGGTGATACCAGTGAATACGATACCTTATTGCAATATATGCTTAATGCCATTGAATTACCTGAGTCTCCAGAAGGTCTTATCTTGCCAATGGCGGCTGATAAGCCGACCCTAGGTGTTGATGCCTTACCCGATACTGCAACCATTTGTTCATGTCATAACGTCACTAAAGGCGACATTATTGCCTCTATTGATGCAGGCGCGATGACCGTTGGCGATGTTAAAAGCTGTACTAAAGCCGGCTCTGGTTGTGGTGGCTGTGCTGCCTTGGTTAAAAGCGTTGCTGATAACGAATTTGAAAAACGCGGTGTTGAAGTTAAGAAAGACATTTGTGAGCATTTTGCTTATTCACGTCAAGAAATATACGACATTGTTAGTGTTGGAAAAATCAAAACCTTCGACGAGCTACTTGAAAAACATGGTCGTGGTCTAGGTTGTGAAATTTGTAAACCGGTAGCTGGCTCTGTGCTTGCTTCTGTATGGAATGACTACATTCTTAAAAAACCTCATTTATCTCTACAAGATACTAACGATACCTACCTTGGTAACATGCAAAAAGATGGTACCTACTCAGTTGTTCCTCGAATTGCTGGCGGTGAAATTACCCCTGACAAACTTATCGTATTAGGTGAAGTAGCTAAAAAATATAATCTTTATACCAAAATTACCGGTGGCGCACGGGTTGATTTATTCGGCGCACGTGTTGAGCAATTACCGCCAATTTGGAAAGAATTAGTCGATGCTGGTTTTGAAACAGGTCATGCCTACGGTAAATCATTACGTACGGTTAAATCATGTGTTGGTTCTACTTGGTGTCGTTACGGCGTTCAAGACAGCATGAGCATGGCTATCGACTTAGAGCACAGATACAAAGGTTTACGTGCTCCGCATAAGATTAAGTTCGGCGTGTCGGGTTGTACTCGTGAGTGTGCTGAAGCACAAGGTAAAGATATCGGCATAATCGCAACAGATAATGGTTGGAACTTATACGTTGCTGGTAACGGTGGTATGAAACCTCGCCACGGTGATTTATTCGCCACGGATTTAGATGATGAAACCTTAGTTAAATATGTTGACCGTATCTTGATGTTCTACGTACAAACGGGCGACAGACTACAACGTACATCAACTTGGATGGACAACTTAGAGGGCGGTTTAGCTTACTTACAAGACGTTATCATCAATGACAGCATAGGCCTAAATGATGCGTTAGAAACACAAATGAAAGCCATTGTTGGTACCTATCAATGTGAATGGAAAACAACTATTGAAGATCCAGAAGCATTAAAACGTTTCCAACCATTTGTTAACTCGGATAAAAGCGATAGCAATATTCAATTTGTTACTGAACGCGAGCAAATTCGTCCTGCACGTGGACAAGAAAAAATTGATGTTAAATTTATCGACGCAACTGAAAAAGAAGCCGTAGCTGAAGAAGCTTAAGAGGAGTACAACAAAATGACTACAACCACGAACAAAGCATGGCGCACTATTTGTAAGGCAACTGAACTAGTAAAAGATTCTGGTATCAGTGCTTTAATAGCTAACTCGGCGGGTGAAGATGAGCAAATTGCCATCTTTCATATACCTAACAGCGAAGAAAAAATATATGCCGTAGGTAACTACGACCCTATTGGTCAAGCCAATGTCTTATATCGCGGTCTTGTTGGCTGTATTGATGATGAGCCAGTGGTTTCTTCGCCATTATATAAACAACATTACTCGTTAAAAACAGGTCGTTGTTTACAAGAAGATCAGACTATTGCCGTTTACGATATACGGATTGAAAACGAGCAAGTACAACTTTTTTACTAGCGTCTATGGCTAATTTTCAACCTAACATTGTTGGAAATTTTCCGATAGCCAAGGTTAATTTTTTTGGAGTTCAGTTTGAGCGATTTATTACCGACATCACCGCTTACCTCACCTGTAATTAAAACCGGTGAACCGTCACTTATCCAAAGTACTTGTGCCTATTGTGGCGTGGGTTGTGGTGTTGATATTGGCGTAGCAGATGGCAAAGCAACGTCATTAGTAGGCTCCGCTGCCCATCCTTCAAACTATGGCAGACTATGTGTTAAAGGTAGTAACTTACTTAATACTATCGATTTAACGGGTCGCTTGTTATCCCCTGAAATCGCAGGTGAGCAAGTAAGTTGGGATAAAGCGACCGATTACGTTGCTGAACAATTTAACGACATCATAAAAAAATATGGTAAAGACTCTGTTGCCTTCTATGTGTCAGGTCAGTTATTAACTGAAGATTACTACATTGCTAACAAGCTGATGAAGGGTTATATCGGCTCAGGTAATATTGATACTAACTCTCGTCTTTGCATGTCGTCAGCCGTATCAGCATACAAGCGTGCTTTTGGTGAAGATGTTGTTCCGTGTACTTATCAAGATTTAGAAGAAACTGATCTATTATTACTTACGGGTTCTAATGCGGCATGGACTCATCCAGTTTTATATCAACGTATTGAACGCGCTAAAAAAATTAACCCTGCAATGAAAGTTGTAGTGATTGATCCGAGAAAAACAGCAACTTGTGAATTAGCCGATAACTTTATTCAATTGAAGCCTGGTACTGATGCTGCTTTTTTTAATGGTTTATTACACTTTTTAAGTGAAAACCAAGGATTAGATACAGATTATATCGCTCAGCACACCGAAGGATTTGAGCAAGCACTTACCCAAGCCACAAGTTGGACAGTAACGAAGGTTGCAGAGTTTTGCCAAGTTAGCATAGAAGAACTTACTACCGTTTATCAATTATTCTGCAGCAGTGAAAAAGCAATTACCTTTTATTCTATGGGCATCAATCAATCCTCATCCGGGGTAGATAAATGCCAAACTATTATTAACTGTCATTTAGCCAGTGGTAAAATCGGTAAAGCTGGCAGTGGTCCTTTCTCTATTACAGGACAACCTAATGCTATGGGCGGCAGAGAAGTTGGTGGATTAGCCAATCAACTTGCCGCGCATATGGATATCGACAACCCACAGCATCAAGACAAAGTGCAACGTTTTTGGCAATCACCCACCATAGCCAACAAGCAAGGAGCTAAAGCGATTGATCTGTTTGATAAACTTGCTTCAGGTGAGATTAAAGCGGTCTGGATAATGGCGACCAACCCAGTGGTAAGCCTACCTAATCGCGCTAAGATTACTGCCGCGCTGAAAAAGTGTGAGTTAGTCGTGGTGTCTGATTGTGTTGAGCAAAACGATACCTTAGCTTTTGCCGATGTAAAATTACCGGCAACGCCATGGTTAGAAAAAAACGGAACAGTGACTAACTCAGAGCGCCGTATCTCTCGCCAACGTAATGCCGTCTTACCCGCAGGACAAGCTAAGCACGATTGGCAAATTATCCAAGACGTTGCCACCAAAATGGGTTTTAGTGGTTTTGATTTTGACGATGTTAGTGATGTGTTCAAAGAACATGCTCAACTTACTCAATTTGAAAACGACGGTGAACGTCTGCTTGATTTAAGTGGTTTAAGTCAATTAACAGCCAAAGAATATAACGAACTTGCACCAATACAATGGCCAGTAAATGATGCTAATCCTGAAGGTTGTGCGCGCGTTTACGCAGACGGAAAGTTTAATACACCGTCTGGTAAGGCGAAATTTATTCCTGTTAAACCACAATTACCATTTCAAAAAACGTCTGCTGAATTCCCGTTTGTATTAAACAGTGGTCGATTGCGTGATCAATGGCACACCATGACACGAACTGGTAAAACAAATAAGTTGTCAAAACATACAGACAAGCCCTACCTTTATTTACACCCAACTGATGCTAAAGCATTAGCGGTACAAAATGACGATATGCTGTCGATCACCGCCAGTACAGGACAAGCGATCGCGCATGTAAAAGTCGATGCAAAGCAGCGGTTAGGTGAATGTTTTATGCCAATTCACTGGAATCAGAACTATGCCTCACACGGTAATGTTAGCGATTTATATCAAAGTATTGTTGATCCTCTTTCTGGTCAAGCGGAGAGTAAGCAAGGTGCTGTCGCCTTAGGTAAAAAAACGTATAAGCAATATATAAGTGTACATACCACCAGTAAGATTACGTTAAGTGCTGACTTCTGGGTTAAAAGTACCACCGCTTATGGTGATTCATATCAAGTTGCTTTAGATGAACCAACCATTGATGCTTTGCTGTTGTGTCAACAAATCAGTGGTTTATCAGGTGAATGGTTAACGTTTGTTCAAGACAACCAAAGTTATGTGGTTTGTTTACAAGCCGGCAAGCTAGCCTTTTTAGGTTACTTCTCAGCAACGTGGCCTGAAATAGAGCAATCATGGCTTGAACATGTTTTTGGTTCAAAAACCTTAGAGTTTGCCACTATTCAATCGCTACTACTTGGCATTTCTAGTGATGAGTTTAACCAAGGAAAACAAGTGTGTAGCTGTTATAGCATTGGAGAAAAAACCATTGACGAAGCGATAGCACAAGGCTGTGGTAGTGTTGAAGCCTTAGGTGAAAAACTACAATGTGGTACTAAATGTGGTTCTTGTAAGCCTGAATTAGCCAGTTTAATCAGCCAGTACAATGCAGACCCTATTGAAACTGCCATAGTGCTGGCCGAAGATTGATCAAAATAAAGAGCAACTATTTTAATCGTGAAAGGTCAACAACCCCTAGCCTAAACAGTACAAACTTGGTTACAATACGCGCTCTTAAAAATGCTCAATGAATGGATTTATTATGTCACTTTCTGTTGTTATTCTTGCCGCGGGTAAAGGTACCCGTATGCGCTCCTCTTTGCCAAAAGTACTTCATAGTGTAGCTGAAAAGCCTATGGTAGGTCATGTTATTGATAGTGCACGTCAACTTGGTGCTAGCAATATCTATGTAGTGTATGGCTTTGGCGGTGACGTATTAAAAGCAACACTCACTAAAGATAATACCGGTGATGACTTAACGTTTGTTGAGCAAGTTGAACAACTTGGTACAGGCCACGCCGTTGATCAAGCTTCACCATTTTTAACGGATGATGAAGACGTGTTAGTCCTTTATGGTGATGTCCCGTTAACTAAAGTCTCTACTTTAGAAAATTTATTAGCCGCTAAGCCGACAGATGGTATGGCGCTATTAACGGTTCATCTAGCTAACCCAATGGGTTATGGCCGAATTGTTCGTCAAGAAATTTCAAGAAAACAGCAAGTTGTTGGTATTATTGAGCAAAAAGATGCTAACGAAGAACAGCTAAAAATTAACGAAGCCAATACCGGTATTTTATTGGCCAATGGCGGCGATCTAAAACGTTGGTTAAGTAACTTATCTAGTGATAATGCTCAAGGTGAATACTACCTAACAGATATTATTGCTGCTGCTCATGGTGAAGGTAAGGTTGTTGCTACAGCTCATCCTGAGACAGAAATAGAAGTAGAAGGCGCTAATAACCGTGTGCAATTAGCAACATTAGAACGTGCTTACCAAGCGAGAATCGCTGAAGAACTGATGATAGCTGGCGCAAGTTTACGCGACCCTGCTCGCATTGATGTTCGTGGTAATTTAACCACAGGCACTGAAGTGAGTATCGATATTAATTGTATTTTTGAAGGTGAAGTAAGCCTTGCTGATAACGTGCAGATAGGCGCGAACTGTATTATTAAAAACAGTACCATTGGTGCTAACGTTGAAATTAAGCCAAACAGTATTATCGAAGATACGATTATTGAAGCTGATTGTTCGGTAGGCCCATTTGCTCGCCTTCGTCCAGGTTCAGTAATGAAACAAGACTCACATGTGGGCAACTTCGTTGAAATGAAAAAAACTACTCTGGGTGTCGGCAGCAAAGCAGGGCACTTAAGTTATTTGGGTAATGCAGAAATTGGCACTAAGGTAAATATTGGTGCGGGCACTATTACCTGTAACTATGATGGTGTAAATAAATCAACCACCGAAATTGGTGACAATGCTTTCATTGGTTCTAATAGCTCATTGGTAGCACCGGTAATTATTGGCAATTCAGCAACTGTTGGTGCCGGTTCAGTGATTAGCAAAGAAGTAGAAGATAATGATTTAGCACTAACTCGAGCCAAGCAACGTAATATTGCTGGTTGGCAGCGACCTGTTAAAAAGAGTTAATTATCTGAACAGTTTATTTAAGGCGCTATTTTTATAGCGCTTTTTTAATGTCTAAATTTTATGCGTGATTAATCATGAAAAGCGAACTAAAAATTGCAATATCTTTCGGTATGAAACATAATACGGTCCATAGCGAAACTAAGTTACGCAATTCGAAACTATTCGAGATACATTAATCATATAAGTAAACTATAAAATCCTATGTCGAAACGAAATACTCAACAACGTCGTCATAATATAATTGCTGATTTAAATGCTCAGGGTGAAGTGAGTGTTGACAGTTTAGCCAAGCAATTTGATACGTCAGAAGTTACTATCAGAAAAGATCTCGCCGCTCTTGAAACCAGTGGTTTATTACTAAGGCGCTATGGTGGCGCGGTTGCTTTGCCAAGTGAAATCACTGAAGCAAAGGTAGACCAACTGTCTCAACAAAAGTTACATATAGCCAAAAAAGCGGCCATGCTCATTCGTGATCATAATCGTATTATTATCGATAGCGGTCAAACTACGTCTGCTTTAGTAAGCGAATTAGCGAATAAGAAAGGTTTAGTGGTCATGACTAATGCGCTTAGCATTGCTAACGAAATTCATGCCTTAGAAAATGAACCAACATTATTGATGACCGGTGGAACTTGGGATGCTACCTCTGAAGCTTTTCAGGGACAAGTCGCAGAGCAAGTTTTACGATCGTACGACTTTGACCAGCTCTTTATCGGTGCTGATGGTATCGATATTAAGCGCGGAACGACGACTTTTAATGAATTAATCGGCCTGAGCCGAGTCATGGCTGAAGTGGCTCGTGAAGTTATAGTGATGGTTGAATCGGCAAAAATAACGAAGAAAATCCCTAATTTAGAACTCAATTGGCAGCAAATTCATACAGTGATCACAGATGATGGTCTCTCAGAAGAAATGCGAATAGCCTTAACTGAGCAAGGCGTAAAATTAATTATCGCCAAAGGTTAACGCTCTGACTTATTTAAGTTAATGATGTTAACCAAGCTCAAACAATCAAATACGTAAAAAATGAAAAAGGAATCAATATTATGTGCGGTATAGTCGGTGCAGTAGCTCAACGCGATGTAGCAGATATTTTAGTAGAAGGTTTAAAGCGATTAGAGTATCGCGGTTATGATTCTGCTGGTGTTGCAGTGATCAATAGCAATAACGAATTACTAACCACAAAACGTTTAGGTAAAGTACAAGAACTTGCCCAAGCATTAGAGCAACAACCTGTAACAGGTGGTACTGGGATAGCACACACTCGTTGGGCTACTCATGGCGTTCCAAGTGAAGTGAACGCTCACCCACATGTCTCTAATAATACAATTGCGGTAGTACATAATGGTATTATTGAAAACCATCAAACTTTACGTAGTCAGCTACAGGGTTTAGGTTATGAATTTTTATCGCAAACTGATACTGAAGTTATAACTCACTTGGTTCATCATGAATTAAAAACCAGTGATACTTTATTATCAGCAGTACAGAAAACAGTTAAGCAGCTTGAAGGTGCATACGGCACTGTTGTAATGGATAGTCGCGATCAAGACAACATCATTGTTGCTCGCTCTGGTAGCCCATTAGTTATCGGTTACGGTTTAGGCGAAAACTTCATTGCCTCAGATATCATGGCATTATTACCAGTAACACGTAAATTCTCTTACCTTGAAGAAGGAGATGTTGCTCAAATTAGCCGATTTAACGTCAGTATTTTTGATACAAATGGCGAGCCTGTTGAACGTGAAGCGAAAGATGCAAACGTGTCGCACGACAGTGGTGATAAAGGTGAATACCGTCACTACATGTTAAAAGAAACTTATGAACAACCTACCGCTATCCGTAATTCATTAGAAGGTCGTTTAGTGAATGGTATGTTAGATATCAATACGTTTGGCGAAGGCGCCGATGAGATATTTAAAAACGTAGAGCATGTACAAATTATTGCTTGTGGTACGAGTTACCACTCAGGCATGGTTGCAAGATATTGGTTAGAAGAGCTTGCCGGTGTTTCTTGTAATATTGAAATCGCTAGTGAGTTTAGATACCGTAAATCTTTTGTACCTAAAAATTCTTTATTGGTTACCATTTCGCAATCTGGCGAAACAGCTGATACTTTAGCTGCTTTGCGTTTAGCGAAAGAAATTGGTTATCAATCTAGCTTAGTTATATGTAATGTTCCTGGTTCATCATTAGTACGTGAATCCGATCTTGCCTTTATGACGAAAGCGGGCGCTGAAATTGGCGTAGCATCAACTAAAGCCTTTACCACTCAGCTTGTTGGTTTATTAATGATGACCGTAGCTATTGGCCAACATCACGGCATGTCTGATGACAAGCAAGCCGAAATTACTCAGTCATTAATGTCGTTGCCGGCAAAACTTGATGAAGTGTTAGCACTTGCGTCTTCAATTGAAGACTTAGCTGAAGATTTTGCAGATAAGCACCATGCATTATTTTTAGGTCGTGGTGACCAGTACCCAATCGCAATGGAAGGTGCACTTAAGCTGAAAGAAATTTCTTATATTCATGCTGAGGCATATGCTGCAGGTGAATTGAAGCATGGTCCATTAGCGCTTATTGATGCAGAAATGCCGGTAATTGTGGTAGCACCAAAAAATGATTTAATCGAAAAACTTAAATCGAACGTTGAAGAAGTACGAGCTCGTGGCGGCTTAATGTATGTCTTTGCTGATAGCGATGCTAACTTTGCTAGTGATGACACCATGAAAGTGATTAATGTGCCTGTGTGTGATGATATTATCGCACCAATCGTTTACACGCTACCATTACAGCTACTTTCATATTATGTAGCGATAATCAAAGGTACGGATGTGGATCAACCGCGTAATTTAGCAAAATCAGTTACTGTCGAATAATCACTTCAAAATAAAATGGTGATTGATGAGTTGTTAACTCATTACACTAACTATCAGCAGTGTTAAAAAAGAAGCGACTTACTCACAGAGTAGTCGCTTTTTTATTGGTGTTAAACATTTACTTTAGCTGAAATATCTATCACGGTTATTTTTGTTTGATTTCGACCATTATCTTTAGCCTCGTAAAGGCACTCATCAGCAACGGCAAACCAATCTTCCCCTAGATTAGAATATTTCGCTTGTCCTACCGCGATGCCAACTGAAATGGTTAATGTGATAGGCCCCTTACCATCATCTTTAAATGCATAGGCAGCGATTTGTTGCAGAAATTCATCCATCCGTGACCTAAGTATTTCAACATCATCACATTGAGAAACCACGACAAACTCTTCACCACCAAAGCGAGCAACAAGATCAGAATCGCGATTAAAAAACTTTTTCAACATGTTTGCCACGGTAACCAAACAATAATCGCCAAACAAATGTCCGTGGGTATCATTAATGTTTTTGAAAAAATCTAAATCAATTATTGCATACATCAAGTTGGAGTTATTTCGAGAAAAAATGGATTGCATCATTTTAAAATTCTTTTCAAAATATCGACGGTTATAAAGGCCTGTTAACGTGTCGGTGTTAGCTTGTTCAGTTAATTTACGGTTTGCTTGGTTAAGTTCTTCTGTTCTTTTAAATACCTGTTTTTGTAATTCTTCTTGATTATCCAGCAGTGCTAGACGGTTTACCCTTAACTCTTGGTAAAGTTTTTGAATTTCGGTTGGCGTTTCGTAAGGAACATCTCTGAAATCCCCTGTTTTTTTGCCTTTTGATAATTCATCCATAACGAATCTCAGTGGGCGACTTAAATGAATAGCGAACCTCTTTGCAAAAAAACTGGCTGCAAGTAAAGTAACAAACAGTGTTAAAAACATAACTAAGTACAAGTCTTCTATGTTTTTCAAAGAAAACTTATGCTCTATCAAGGAGTGAATTTTCCAGTCATTCATTAATTGCGTTTGCTTGTGAATAAACATTTCACCTTCATTTTTTTCTGATTTTAAGCTGATTAAGTTTAGTGAGTTTTTGTAGGCACGATCTTCATAACTAAATTCAGATAAGGTCTCTAGTTGCAAACTATCTGAAGAATAGATAATTCGGTCATTTTGATCCGTTACAATCGTTTTGATTAGCTTTTCATCGTGGCCTATTTTGTCATAAAGGCCAAACTTTCCTAAATTCAAGGAGCCTTCAACAATGCCTGAAGGGCCATTTACCCCATCACCTTGATAGAGTGGTGCACTGATGGCAATAATTGGATCATTACCAAAAGCTCTACCTAGAAATACGTCAGAAACGAATAATTTTTGCTCTTCCATAGCATGGATAAAGTAAGGACGGTCGACTACTGAAAATTGACCAATAACTAACTTTTCCATAATTGAACTAGGTGAGGCCAACTCTATTTTTCCTTGCTTGGAAGCGGTTAGCATGGTCAAAAAACCAGGATATAAATGGTGAAATTTTGATAGTGCCCTTTTTCTTTCTGCTGGGTCTGTTATGTAAGATAGTTGGTAGGCGATATTTTCAATCGCTTGTTGATGTTCATTTAAATAACTATTACCAATATGGGTAATATAGTTATTGTTAATTTCTAATTCTTTTTCAAGTTGTGCCTTCTGAAATTCACTAAAGTTAGTACTGAGTACCAATGAAACACAAATAACAAAAAATGCAGAAATACTCCAAAATGAATACAAGAGCCATTTGGGTAAACTTTTAACTAATGGCGGCTGACTTGATTTTATCGATTGGAAATAGTCATTAAAAGTGAACAGTAAAATACAAGCTAAGGAAGTATAGAGCATTGCATTGATAGCTTGTTTCAAGACACTAAAGAACACGAAACTTTGGGCAAATTCCATGTTGCTCCAAATAAGTAAAGCGGTAAGCGGCATACCAATAACTAACCAATAAAGTAAATCAGCGGTAAGTACATACCAACCTCTTGCGCGTAACATTGAAATAAACCAGGCTTCAAGGCCAAAAGTAAGGAAGCCAAACGGATGGCCCCAATAGAAATAAAGTGGAATAACGCTTATGAGTGCGCAAAGTAATGTTAGACCGGGACGTAAAAATGAAGCTGCAACAATATAGGCGGTATTACCAACAACAAGTGCAATACTAAAAGCTAACTCTATTGGATATAAGTTGACTATTGCCCCTATAACGCCAAAAAACAGTGCTAATAAGTACTGATTGGAGTGAAGGAATGAACTCGCTTTAGGGGATATGTATATGTTCGCCATTGCTCACTTAAATATGTAGTTGTTTTAACCTTGACGCTGAAAGTACATTACTACGCTTTTCAAAGTTTCGAATAATCCATTAACTTACTTGGTTAGCTAATTTTATGGGGTGAGCATAAATTGGAGTGTCTTTAATATTTTCTGTTCGCTCTAAGAAGACCTTAAGCTTTTCATTACCTTGCGTCAACTAAGTAAAAAAGGCTAATTTTAACTCTAATTGTCACAGTCAAAAATTTATAGCAGCTGACTAGATTACCAAATGCAGCAAATTTTTCAATGAATGGTTAAGTAAAACAACTTACTTTAGAACAGTGTTCAATGGTGTTGAAAAGACAGGGGATAATGAAAGAAATCAGCACTCATAGGGTATAGTCATTGCTACTCGGCCTTGGATGAATACTTTGTTTTAATTTATAAATAACTAACTTTTAGACATAAAAAAACACTGATCATTATAATCAGTGTTTTATAGAATCTCTACAATTTGAATCTTTAATATTATTTCTTAAATTGACGAGAGGCTAAACCAATAAGGCCCAAGGCAAAAATAGCAATTGTTGTAGGTTCTGGGATCTGAGTACCAAAAAATTCAATTTCACCTAACTGATGATTCGTTCCACTTACAACAGAAGTCGATTGATAGCGGAAAATGCTATAAGCCGTATTAGCGTTATAATCATCGTTGTTTGAAAATTGCACTACTTCAAAACGATCTGAGCCCCAAATTGACTGGCCCGCTACATCATAAGAATAAAGTGCAGTATAATTAATACCATCATTAGAGCCTAGAATTCTCCATTGATCAGAATCTCTATTAGGTACGTCATTTGCCGAAGATAACGTAAACATGTCTAATATATAACGGTCTGTGCCAAAGTCTGCTTCGACCCAAACGTTTCCGCCATTACAGCACCACTTACCGTTGCGACTTGTTAAGGTGTTATCAAATACATTAAATGCCTTTTCTCTTCCACCAAAACCAGGGTTTACACTTGAACGAAAGGTTGCATCATAGTTAACGTTAGAATTAACCAAACCATCATTTTCAGGGTCAGTTAAATCGCCACCAATTAATGCCGAAGTACCAGTTCCAAGAATTAAACTTGCACTAGCCGTTGGCGTTAGGAAAGCTAGAGTTGCTGTTAACATTATAAGTGGAAGAAGTTTTATGTTCATAGTGTATCTCTTTAATAAATTTCAAATAAATCTGGCAAGTAATCGTGTAAATATTAATTATAATATTTCTACATATGTTATAGCACTAGTCGTACCAGTTTGAAAAAGTATAGTTATTTCAATAAAATGGAAGTTGAAATTTATAGAGCTAAAGTAAACTGTAAACTATTCTGACACAAGATAACTCATCAACCAGTTGATTTACTTAATAATATTAACAAGAGTCTATCTTGGTTTTTATTCACAATACAATGAAGTACTGTAAGTGTTTTTACTTATATAAGAGCAAACAGTAAGCGCCTTAAAATTATAAAGCGTAGCACTTTGCATTATTACTTAGGGAGCCGCTGCTTTTTGAATTGAAAATAACTGAGCACTGAGAGCATAGTAAAAAATGCAGGATCACTCCAACCAAAACTGATGGAAATACCTATTCACCCGCATAGTAAGGTAGTTGTAACACCAAAGATAATTGTTATGAATAGGGTATTAAGAACTCCAGGGCCGTTTGATATTGTTGGTCGTTTTACCTGCAACGATTTTAGGAAAAGCACTTCAATATTATGAAGCGCTTTGATTTTATATATATTTAACTATGGCTGTTGTTTAGTTGGTGCTAAAACAATTTCACGAATACAAACGTTTTGCGGTTGATTATAGGCATATGAAATTGCGTTAGAGACATCAATCGGCGCTAAAACACCGCCCATTTCTTTTTTCCAAGACTCATATCCAGCAATGATTTCAGTAGAGCTGGTGTGTGATAATAATTCTGTTTCAACAGCACCTGGGGCAATGGTGATAACTCTTACGTTGTTATTAGCCACTTCTTCTCTAACGTTTTCTGAAATAGCATGAACAGCAAATTTAGTCCCACAATAAGCAGCATGATCACCAAATGTTTTTCTGCCTGCAACCGAACTAATATTGATGATAGTACCCGTATTTCGTTTTTTCATGGCGGGTAACACGGTTTGCATGCCATTTAATAACCCTATTACATTTACGTCATACATGGCTTGCCATTCAGCTGCATTTTGAACATCTACTTGGCCAAGTAACATAAGACCGGCATTATTTACCAGTAAGTCTACAGGGCCATACTTATCAGTAGCGATGTTAATTGCATTTTGGAAAGCTTCTTTATCAGTTACATCCACTTTCATGCAGAGGGTATTTGAAAGGCCGAGGGCTTCAAGTTTTTCGACTCTTCTTGCTAGCAACAATAAAGGGTGACCTTGTGCATTCATTTGTTTCGCTAACTCTTCACCAATGCCAGAGCTTGCGCCAGTAATAACTACTAAATTTTTCATATTATACCTCGTCATAGAGTTTTGTCTGTTGAGTTAATAATAGAGAAACTTCAGGTAATGATATATGCCACTTTACTTACATCATTGATGACTAAGAGTTACCAATCTATTGCTTTCTAGTACATTGTATAGCTATCCGTTCTCACCCTAAGTTAGCAATAGCGGTGACTTAGAGGCTATTTTATGAGTGGAATAACCAACTACTATCATCGTTTACTTTACTATTCTTTGGTGATATATATGCATCAACAGTTACATCTGTTGACTATGAGTTGACAAAGAGGTCGTATGAAAAAACACGTGAGTCTTTCTGATATTAGAACCTTTGTTGTGCTGGCTGAGCAAGGTAGCTTTACGAAAGCAGGTGAAAAATTAGCGTGTTCAAGGTCACATATTTCCAAGCAATTAGCTCAATTAGAATTTAGTCTCGGTGTTAGTTTATTGATAAGGACTACCCGCACGCAGCATTTAACGGCACAGGGCAAAGCGTTTTATGAACGCTGCAAACAGTCACTCAATGGTATATCTCATGCTATTGAACGAGTGCTTGAAAGTGCTGATTCTTTATCAGGTAATATTCGCATTAATTGCGTGGGTGGTTACATTGCAGAAGAGATCATTGCTTCCTTGATAAGTGATTTTATGGTGCTGCATCCAGATATTAATATTGAGCTAGACTTCTCTAGCCGGCGAGTAGATTTAGTTTCAGGGGAATTTGATTTCGTTTTTCGTATGGGGGAATTAGCGGATTCATCACTCATTGCTAGAAAACTTACCGATATAAAGATAAATACCTATGTGAGCCCTAAATACTTAACAAAAAATGATAAACCGAATGACCCAAAAGATTTAGTACGTCATCGATGTATTGCAGGCAGTTTAAAAAACTGGATGTTCATTAATAGCGACAACAATAAAAAAGTTGAAGTGATGGTAGCGGGTAATCTTACTTGTAAAAATGGCAGAGTGATGGTCTCTTCAGCTATTGCAGGCAACGGAATCATTAGAGTGCCAGAGTTATATTGTAAAACAGAACTTGAACAAGGTTTATTGGTACCACTATTTGATCATTGGCAGGTAGAGCCCACTCCATTTTATTTAGTTTACGTACAAGATAAACATCAGCCACTGCGTTTAAAAGCGTTTAAGGATTATGTGGTCGAGAATTTTTCGAAGTATTTAACGTAATAATGTTTGATATGGATTAGACGGTTGATAGTCGAAAGTTAAGTCATTATATTTAAAACAATTGTATTCAAGGCGCGGTGATGAAATAAGGGTTATTCAGGAGCATGTTCTCCTGATTAACCATTCTCTCCAATCAATGCCTTGCCTCTAAGCCGTTATAGTTTCTTTTTGGGAGGGAACCCTGGGCACCAGAGCACGCACTAAGTCTTTCATGCATATAGTCCCTACAGCTTCGCCTTCTTTCTTGACTAAGTACACCTTGTTAGTGTCGCCACCTGAATGAGAGATCACATCTTCTAGCGTAGCGTTGACGTCTACACTGCCAGCTGTATCTAAGGAGTTATCAGGTAGCGGTTGCATCACTGAACGTACTCGCAGTACTCGTACCCGGTTAATTTCGCTGACAAAACTTTCAATGTAAGGGTCGCAAGGGTTTAATAGAATATGCTGGGGTTCACCTTGTTGAATTACTTCACCATCTTTGAGGATAACCAGATGGTCAGCTAGTTTAAGCGCTTCATCTAGATCATGGCTAATAAAGATAATCGTCTTGTGCAGCTCTTTTTGAAGTTCTAGCAGTAGATCTTGCATATCATTACGGATCAATGGGTCCAGTGCTGAAAAAGCTTCATCCATTAACATCACTGCCGAGTTTGAGGTCAGCGCTCGGGCGATACCCACTCGTTGCTGCATACCACCGGACAACTGATGTGGATAGTGTCCTTCAAAGCCAGTCAAACCTACTCGGTCGAGCCATTTTTTAGCTTCTAGATCCGCCTCTTCTGTTGAACCCCCTCTGACTCGCAGAGCCGTACCTGCATTTTCCAATACTGTTTTATGAGGCAGAAGGGCAAAGTTCTGAAACACCATCGACATATCTGACTGTCGCATTTTACGCAGCTTTTCATTAGATAGGTCCATCACATTAATACCATCAATCAAGATCTGACCATCAGTGGGTTCTATCAGCCGGTTAAAATGCCGAATCAAAGTAGACTTTCCAGAGCCAGACAATCCCATAATCACAGTGACCTGGCCATCTAAAATATCGATGTTGATATCTTTCAAACCCAATACATGATCGTGCTGTTCCAAAAGTTCGGGTTTTTCAACGCCATTTTTAACATGTTGCAGCGCCATTTCAGGGTCAGGGCCAAATATTTTATAGAGCTTCTTGATAGATATTTTTATATTAGCTGTCATTGTTCACTGCCTTAGGTGTTAGATTGAGAGACATCAATCCGTGCTAGCGTTGCTTTACTTACACGATCGAGCAAGATGGCCAAAATTACGATACAGAAACCAGAGACTAGCCCCACACCGAGCTCAAGGTTATTAATTCCCCGCAATACCAAGACACCAAGACCCGGTGCAGAGACTAGTGAAGCAATAACCACCATCGCCAGTGACATCATAATAGTCTGATTAACGCCGGCCATAATGTTAGGTAGTGCCAGTGGCAGTTCAACATTGAACAATTTCTGACGGGCGCTCATACCAAAGGCATTAGCCCCTTCAATAATATCTTTATCGACTAATCGTATACCCAAATCAGTGAGCCTAATTACTGGAACTATCGCGTACATAATAATCGCAATGCCATATAATTTGGATTCGGTGACACTAAACAGGAAGATGAGTGGAATGAGATAGACAAAGGAGGGCAAGGTTTGCAGCATATCAAGAATCGGAATGACACCTTTTTGAAACCTATCGTATTTTGACATCGCTATGCCGATGGGAACGCCGAGTAAAACACTGATCCCCGTACAGACAAAGATAATCGCCATAGTTTGCACAGCGTAAGAGTAATGGTCGATAAAGGCGAGGAAAAACCAAGTGATAGCGGTCAGCAAGGTAGCGCCTTTTGAACGAGTCATCATTTGCACAGCGATAAGTGTTAATCCGATCAAAAGCCACCAAGGCGTAGCAACGAATAACCAGATAGAGCCATCCAATAGCCAGCTCAGAGGCTGTGTTAGGGGATCAAGTACAAACTGAAGGCTGCTTTTCACATTGAGAAAAAGTTGCTCGACACCTGAAGTCATATCTCGCGTACGAGGGATGCTGTTACAAGCGCCATGGAGGTTATCGAGTGATGGGAAAGGTACATTCCACAGAGAAGTGTCTTCGGTTACCGCAGAGCCTTTGCTTTTTGCTAAAAGTTCAGCCATTGTCATTGGCCCGCCTTTAGCTTCGTTACTGCACCAGTCCTGTAACCCAAGTGAATCGAATAGCGAGTCATAAAATGACATATTAAATATTTCCTGTTTATTTTACCCTGTTCGGATAATTCCTTATCAGGGTAACTGTTGTTGCTTTGTATTTAGGGCATCTTGATTTTGTTGCAATATTTGTTATCAATATGTGTGTGGGAGGATAGGATCAGTATCAATACTTGCTTACTGGTCCCATCGTTAATGCAGTTTATTTCAGCAGTGACGCAAGGTTTTTACGGGCGTCTTCACTGAGCCACGCTGACCAGATATCCTGTTGGGTGGTAATAAAATGAACTGCAGCCTCTTCAGAAGAGGATTTATTAGCTTCTTGCCAAGCCAGTAATTGACTCATCTGCTTGTTAGTAAAGGAGAGCTTCTTCATCAGGTTCAGCACTTCTGGCTCACGTGTAGCCAGATCGGTTGTTATTGCAGTCACTACCGTGGCGCTTGGCAGAGAGGTTTTTTGCGGATTAGAACATTCTTTACTTTCAGCGCAGGCATAAGCTGTCTCATCGAAAGCTCCCATATCTACGGCAACCATTTCATACTTACCTAAGACAGACGTCGGTGCCCAGTAGTAGCCGAACCATGGTTCATGGGCGTCGTAAGCTGATGCAATAGAGGCGGCCAGTGTTTCACCTGAGCCATGGTTGAAAACATCCATCTTATTGCCAGCAAAGTTGAATGCCTTGATCAAGTTGTCGTTCGTGGTTCTCATGCCCCAGCCGTTTGGTGCATTATGGAAACGACCGCCAACCAGTTCGGGGTTAGCCAGGACGCCTTCTATGGTTTTCAGCTCCGGATGTTTGTCGGCAAGGTATTTCGGAATCCACCAACCGTTAGTACCACCATCAGAAAGAACCTTAGTTGCCGTGATTACTTTGCCCTGTTTTTCAAGCTCTTTATACAGAGGCACTGCGGTGATCCATAGTTCGGTAATGATGTCAGGTTTACCCGTTTCAGCAAGAGATACAACGGAAGGAACGGTAGATGTCGGGATGGTTTGAACGTTACAGCCGTATCCCTGTTCTAAAATGAATTTGGATACCGATGTTACCAATTGTCCTGAGGCCCAGTTCATTTCACTTATTGTGATGTCCCCGCAATCTGATTGTGCCGTAGCTGGCATTATATAAGTACTGAATATTAAAGCGGCTATTGGTAGGATTGATTTTTTCATTATTATTTCCTTTAGTTTTTATCAAAGAGTCTTGTTGCCGTTCAGGACCAGATTACATTAAAAATGAATAAATATCATTCTGATGGTTCAGATCGAAAACTGCTATCACCGATACTAGAACGAAGGAAATGCAGTTGTTAAATTTATAATCATTAAAAACAACTTAAATAAAATTTATATATATACCCGCTCCACTTGAAGATGCTCGTTTCAGGAAGCCGGAGCGAATCATAATCAAGGCACATTTTTTTGTTAAGGGTTATTCCCTTAAAAACAAATGTAACGATGAATATTTTTTGCTCAGGTCTCCCCAAAGGGCTGGTTTATAAACGCTTTATGCCACGTTATTGATTTCGACAATAGAATAACTATTCTCTTCAATCAATGCCTTGCCTAAAGGCGTTTATAATTCCAGCTGAATCCTGCATCTTCAAGTGGAACGGGTATAGTTAACTATTTCATTAGTTTGTAGTGAAGTTGAGCTAATGATAAGTTACCTTCACCTAGCATTGAAAACTCTTGAAAATAACCGTTAAAAGCAGATTATGAACCAAACCAATAAAACTCTATCGCTATATAATAAACTTGAAAAATACCCTTTTGGAAATAAACTATTTTCAATTATGGTAAGCCGCATCGCGCCTTATTTTGCGACTATTAGCCCTAAAATTTCAGAATTAGTGCCGAATCAGTGCACTTGTCTTATAAAAAAAAGAAAAAAGGTTTTTAATCATATAAAAACGGTGCATGTGATCGCTATTTGTAATGGTTTAGAAATGGCAATGGGGGTAATGGCAGAAGCATCGGTACCTAAGCACCTACGTTGGATACCAAAAGGAATGACCGTTGATTACACCGCAAAAGCAGGTAGTGATATTCGATGTGTAGCAAAGGTTAATGCAGAAGATTGGCAGCCTGGTGATATGCTTGTCGATATCACTGCATATGATGAAAATGATGTTGTTGTTGTTAAGGGAAACATTAAACTTTGGATATCTGAAAAACCTACCAAGTAAAGTTTACGTTTTTACTTAATGTCGATTCGACACGTCATGATACAAAGCATAGCTGCGTAACGTTATTGAAATGTTTTACAATGCTAAAAAGTGTCATTAATACATAAGGGTATTTACCTGCTAATGTTGATGATGAAAATTTTCTGAGTTACAAACTGTCTAGTAGAATCTGGGCAGTTCCTCCAACCATTTTTCCTTAGTGGAAAATCCTATGACATAAAGAAATAACTATGAAAAATAATTTTATTACCAATATTCATAATCGATTATTCTCCAGTGCCCACTCCCAAAAAAATCTTCGAGATATGGTAGTAAAATTAACTTGTTGTTTTTTATCGTTCGTCGCTACTAACAGTGTCGCCACTACGCCAGTCCAGCAAGTTAGCAAAGCTGAGCTGCCTCGTTTATGGCAATTGGTTGATTATCACGATATCTCTCATCCTGTCATCGGCAGAAAGGGCATGGTGGTGAGTCAAAAGCGAATAGCCAGTGAAGTGGGGGCAGATATTCTTAGGCAAGGCGGCAACGCAGTTGATGCTGCGGTAGCGGTAGGTTTTGCATTATCCGTTGTTTTACCACGCGCTGGAAACTTAGCTGGTGGTGGTTTTATGCTGGTTCATTTAGGTGATGAAAAGAAAACAATTGCCATTGATTATCGAGAAACAGCTCCTGCTTTAGCATACAAAGATGTTTTTCTTGATAAATATGGTTACCCGATAGTAAATAAATCACTGAAAACATTATCCGCTTCGGGTGTACCAGGCACAGTTGCAGGTTTACATTATGCCCTTGAAAACTATGGTTCAATGTCTTGGTCTGAAGTAATTAAACCGGCAGAAAAACTTGCTAGAGCGGGTATCGTTGTTGATGATGATATGGCGCGTTTCTTTTACAAAGAACAAATGTTTTTATCAGCTAACTCAGAAACATGTCGAGTATTTTTAAAAGAAAACTGCCAGCCGTATCTAGCAGGCGAAGTTTGGGTGCAATCAGATCTTGCCGATAGCTTAGCCTACTTGCGCGAGCAGGGTAAATCTGGATTTTACCAAGGGGATATTGCAAAAAAAATTGTTGCAGCAATGCAGCAGGGCAATGGCCTCATTACTGCAAAAGACTTAGCGGATTATAGAGTGAATGAAGTAGCGCCTATTCGTGGCACATTTCAAGGGTTTGAAATTTTAACTATGCCACCGCCAAGTTCAGGTGGCGTTCACCTTATTCAAATGTTAAATATGTTTGAAACACTTAACTTAGAGAACATTCAGCAAGGCTCTGCAGCACTAATACATCTGCAAACTGAAATATTTAAGCGCGCCTATGCCGACAGAAGTTCCTTTTTAGGTGACCCTGCTTTTGTCAACGTACCGAGTAAGGGCTTAACTAGCAAAACCTATGCAAAAGAACTCAGTAAAAATATTAAGCGGAATAAAATAACCCCATCAAGTGATATTAAAGCCGGTGAACCCAGTAAATATGAAAGCCCTGATACCACGCATTTTTCTGTTATGGATGCCTCAGGTAATGTGGTTAGTAGTACTTATACCTTAAATCACAATTACGGTAGTGGTATTACTATTCCAGGTACAGGAATTTTATTGAACAACACCATGGATGATTTTTCGGTAAAACCGGGTAGTCCAAATAGTTACGGTTTAATTGGCGGTATAGCTAATGCCATTGAAGCAAATAAACGTCCGCTGAGCTCTATGACGCCAACGATAGTGCTAAAAGATGGTGAACCTTATCTTGCTACCGGTACGCCTGGCGGCAGTAAAATAATCACCTCGGTATTTCAACAATTGGTTAATGTTTTATATTTCGAAATGAATATTGCTGAAGCGACCAATGCACCACGAGTGCATCATCAATGGCAACCTGATGTGTTGTCTGTTGAGAGGAATATCCCTGCTGATACCGTTGATATCTTAAAAGCGAAAGGTTACAACATCAAAGTATCTAGTTCATTGGGTAGCTTACAAGCCATCATGAAACATAATGGCGTATTTTTAGGAGCAGCAGACCCTAGAAGAGCTGGTGCAGCTGCCATTGCTGTTGATGTTATCGAGCAGTCAGTTAAGTTAGCCAAGTAAATTAGCGCAATAAGAATGACAGTAGAATAATGATGACCGATTAATTAATTCTGTTTATAAAAGTTAACTAATACTATGGGTATAACTTAGCTTAACTTAAATAAATGAATAATAAAAAACAGCCTCTAGTGAGGCTGTTTTTTATTGAATTGATTTCTATCACAATAGTGGTGGATGAAAGTAACCGCTAGATGTTGGTAGTGGTGGCTCTTCTCGAGTTTTGTGAGTTACTGTTGGAGTATAAATTCTGCTAATGCCTGCGCTTGTTTTTCGTTAACATTCATTGGCGGCATAGCCATATTTCCCCATTTTCCAGTGCCGCCGTTTCGAATAGAGACGACTAACTTACTAATAGCACCAGTATCGCTCTTATACTTTTTGGCAATAGCCTTAAATGCAGGACCAACAATGGTCTTATTTATATCATGACAGCCCGTACATCCATTGTTAGTTAGCAATACTTGTACATCGAGTGCTTCACCAGAGGCTGGCGTACTAATGGGCGATTGAGAAGCACTAATAATTGTTGGATCATCAGCTTTGGCTGAGCCATATACAACCGATAGATAAGCGCCAATACTGTTAATATCGCTTTCACTTAGCGGTGCTCCATAAGAGTGTTGCATTTTTAGTACCGCACTTGTCCATGCTTTTTGATCCATGCCAGGAGGTTGATGATGTATGTAATCAACGGAGTGGCAAATAGTACATTTTTGCAGGGCTAGGTTATAGCCTGGCAATGTTGATTTGGGTAGAGTAATTGTACTTGCTGGCAGCGTTATCTTTTTTATCGTAGTCTCAACTGCTGCGTATGCCTGACTAACAGACGGTGATATACCTGCAAGAACGACAATGGTTAACAAGGAGCCAATAAAACTAGAACTCAATAAAGTAGTAAGTGATTTGTTGTTAGACATGGGGCTACCTCTATATAACGTTAATGGCGACTGATTCAATGGCATGACGTCTATAGCCACCATGATTCCAGCTTGCTCTAAGTGGTTGCACTTCACCATTGTTGTTACTGGCTCGTACCATGACAGTTGCCTTTCCTTTTTGTGCAAAACTTACGGTAAGTTTCCAAGGAAGAAAGGAGAAACGTCCCAGGCTTTCACCTAAGGTACTGGTAAGCCAAGTTAAACCGCCATCGATTGATATATCGACATTTTTTATACCAGAGCCATCGTCAAAGGCAATGCCTTCAAGTTCAATTGGCTTAGCTGAAGAGAGGGTATCGTTAGCAGAAATATTAGTAATAAAACTACGAACTGGCAGTGTTGAAATCGGACGGTTTTTCTCAGCAGTACTGCCTGGCGTAACACATAGACAGTCGTTGTCGGGCAGTTGATAAGCGGTATTCATGAAATAGGAATCTTGACCGGTGAATTCAGTATCTAATACCGTGATTTCAGATAAATGTTTAACCCAATACGTACCGAAATAGCCTGGAACAATTAGCTTCAAAGGGTAACCGTTTAAAAATGGCAGGTCTTCACCATTCATTCCCCATGCAAGTAATGGTTCTGGGCTAAGAGCATGTTCAATATTTAGTGCTTTTATAAAGTCAGGAGTGGTGGGTAATACGGGCTTATCAAGACCATTAAAAGTAACGTACATTGCTTCAGGTGATACACCTGCTTTTTCCAACACTGTTCTAAGAGGGATACCGGTCCAGCGTGCATTTCCCATGGCACCATTACTTAGTTGAGCACCAAAAACACGTGGTGATGAATAACCTCGGCTGTTTCCTGAACATTGGTTAACTGCAACAACATCAACAGGCTCTGCCATTGACTTGAGTTCTTGAAGGCTAAGCTGGAGTGTTTTGTTAACCGCGCCGTTAATGTTAAGTTTATATTTTTTTAAGTCTATTTCGGTAGGAAAGTTTGCAAGATGATAACGAACGTAAAATGCGTCATTTGGGGTAATAAGGCTTTCATTAAAGACAGAAAAAGGTGTTTCTAAATGGGGCGGCCTGCTATGAACCAAGATCAAATCCCGTTTTCCCGGGTATTTAACTAAAGGTCTCATGCCTCCGGCAAGGCTAACGCCTTCATTATTGTCGGTTGCCGCTAAGCTAAGTAATGGAGACGCTCCTAGAGCTAACATGCTTGCTTTGCGTAAAAATTGACGACGAGATTGTTGTACAAGATGGGTTTTATTATCAGCCATTGATTAATTCCCTTTAAGTTATATCAATACTTCCATAAGACATACCCTATCAGCTGGCGTAATAGTAATCAAAATGTTTAATCACTTAACTTTTCTTTCCATTTATCTAACCACTGGGTAGAATTTAGCGGCTTAGAAAAGTAATAGCCTTGTATAACATCGCAACCATGGTCAGCTAAATAATTTAGTTGTGCTTTAGACTCAACACCTTCAGCGACCACCCTGAGTTTTAAAGACTTTGCCATCTGTAATATGGTATTGATGATCGGCACATCATCTGTTTCATTTTTTATATCATCAACAAAACACTTATCAATTTTTAGTTCGATTATTGGTAGGTGATGAATATAATTTAAGCTTGAATAACCGGTACCAAAATCATCAATTGAGCAGAGAATACCTTTGCTTTTCAATAGTTCCATTTTACTGACCACAAGTTTTAAGTCGGTAACCAGTGCACTTTCGGTTAATTCCAGTACCAGCTCTGAGTAGGGGACTTGGTAATTATCAAGGCTAGTTAAAAGGTTATCGACAAAGTTTGGCTGAGCAATTTGTTTGGCACTTATATTGACAGATATAGGGGATGTTTCTTTTGAAAACACTCGCCTTTGCGCTAACAAACTACAAGTTTTATCGATAATCCAATTACCCAATTCAATAATAGCGCCGTTCTTTTCTGCTAAGGGGATAAATTCAACGGGTGATATTCCTCCTAGTGATGCAGACTGCCAACGTACCAATGCCTCTGAACCAACAATTTTACCCTGTGTGGAATATTGAGGCTGTAACACAATATTGAGTTCACGGATGAACAGGTTACTTTTCATCGCTAATGATAATTCTGAATGCCTTTTAAGTGAGCAGGTATCATTATTGCTAGCAAAAACATAATTATCACCACCCTTATTTTTAGCATTAAAGACAGCTAATTCTAGTAATGGCTTGATATCAATGTAGTCTATATCTTTAGCAGGAATATTTAATATTCCTATACTTGCTTGCACATTAATTACATGCTGATTAATGGTAATTGCTTGATGAATCTCTTTAAGAATTTTCTCGGCTAAGTCTTCATTGGTCATGATACGTGCGTCATCTAAGCCTGCAGCTGCACTTGGATTGATAAGCACATAAAAACTATCTGCACTGCTTCTATAAGTAACTACCCAAGAAGGTAAACGTTCATTTAGTCTGGTCGCGGTTTCTTTTAAAATGACGTCGCCAGTATCATCACCATAAATTAAGTTAACTTGAGAAAACTTATCTAAATTTATAAGCATTGCTGTGATATTTTCATTTAAGAGTAAGGATTTATCGAAACATTTTTTTAAATCACGCTCAAGCGAGTAACGATTCCTTACCCCGGTAGTTTCATCAAAATAAGCAAGTTGATGAATATCTTTTTCTGCTTTTTTTCTCTCTGTGATGTCTCGAACGATGCCAATAAAAACTTTATCATTTCCGTGCAATACTTCTGATATCGATAATTCCATCGGAAAACTAGTGCCATCTTTTTTCATCGCAGGAAGCTCTCGTCCAACTCCAATGATTTTAGCATGACCTGTTTTGAGATAGTTCTGCATATACTTATCATGCTGAGAAACAAAGGGCTTTGGCATTAATATTGAAACGTTTTGGCCAATCAACTCTTGCTGTAAATAGCCAAATGTTTTTTCTACCATCCTATTGGCGGATAAAATAATGCCTTTACTTGAAATAGTGACAATACTATCGTTTAAATTATCAACAATTGTTTTTAAGTCTTCACTGGTCGATCTTTCTGAGTCGAGAAGTTGTTTTTGTTCGGTTATGTCTTCGAATGCACCGTAAACATGGGTTGCAACGCCTTGAGCATTACTTCTTATTTGCCCTGTTGTTTTTACCCACTTATGGTTGCCCTGAGCATCAACAAAAGGCAACTCTACCTGATAAGGTATCAACTGATTTACAGCTAATTCAAAGACATCTTTTATCGTTTTTTGAACTTCTGGACTGTAAAATTTAGCGGCCTGTTCTAGCGTTATTTCTTCATCAAGTGATAAGCCATAAATCCGATATGTCTCTTCTGTCCAATGTGTTTTTCCTGTTGATATTTCGTAGTCCCAGCCACCAATTTTGGCAAGCTTCTCTATTTCACTCATCAACTGATATTGATGTTGGAGCTTAGTTTCAGCGACTGAATTATCTAGTGCTAATAGCGCTCGTTCAAATAACTGCACTAAAATTCTACTGGCAAAAAGCACATCGGGAGACCATTCGATATTTTTTTGACTATCACCTAGAAATATAAAACCTCTATTTTCGCCTTTGATTTGTAAGGGAATAAGCAGAAGTGAACAGAGCTGAAACCGTGATAATATTCTGCTGGTATTTAAACCAAATGATTCATAGGTGAAATAATTATTAATAATTATTTCAGAGGTACTTTCTAAAAAAGAGAAAAGCTCTGCATCTTCTTTTTTAGTTAATCGTTGAGATGATCTATGATCAATCATGCCATCAAAAAAATCAGCTTCACAAAGGTAAGCTTGTTCGTCTTTATCTAATACCCACAGTGCTGCACGGTCGACAGAAAATAAAGCAGGGGTAACATAAAGCCCTTCTTGTATTAACTGCTCCATAGATCCAGAATCTAGCGCTGAACCACTGGTTAAAGACATTAATAGGCTTGCATAATCAGTCATCAGCTTTATCCATTAAAAGCTTGGCCTAAAGCCCCAAGGGCGTTGGCTCTTGTTTTAATGTTTATCGTTTCGCTTTCGACGGTATTGGCTTGATGGAGATTATTTTGGGAAGCATCACTGATGTTCATAATATTGCGGCTGATTTCTTGCGATACCATGCTCTGTTCTTCTGATGCGGTTGATATTTGAATAGCTAAGTCAGAAATGTCAGTGATTGATGAATAGACCTTATCAACAACGTTATGAGCTTCTGTAGCTTTTTCAACACAACTTTCAGCAGATTCTTTACCTTTGGTCATTGTTTGCACCCAAGACAATAATGTACTTTGCATTTCTGAAATTGAGGTTTGTATTTGTTCTGTTGCTGCGTGGGTTCTGCTTGATAATGCCCTTACTTCATCGGCCACAACGGAGAAACCGCGGCCATGCTCACCCGCTCTTGCCGCTTCGATCGCAGCATTTAGCGCTAATAAATTTGTTTGGTCTGCAATACCTTGAATTTCATGCATGATGCTACCAACTTTTTCTACTTCACTCGCCAGCTCTGTTGCTGATGACGCTGAGTCAGCCACGTCCTGAGCTAATAGGTTCACTTTTTCCATGGTGAGGTGCATCGCTTCTGTAGCAATTTGACAATCTGAATGTGCTTGATTGACTTTTTGGGAGGTGAGAGTGGTATTTTTCGCAACTTCATCGATGGTGGCAACCATTTCTTCAACGGCTGTCGATACCTGATGTAGCTCTGTCGTTTCTTGCTCTGCACCTTCTTTAGCTATTTGTGCTGCTTGCTCAAGATTAGTAGCACCCGAGCTTAGTAAATTACTGCTATCAATGATGCGACCCAAAATTGTTTTTATCTTACCTTCAGCAACCTTTAAATGAAAATCTGCAATGCCTTGAGGTTTAGTGCCACAATAAATTAAACGTGAAACGCTGTCATAATCACGTACTAGATTTTTAAGGTATTTAGGCGTGTCGATTATTTCATTTTTATAGGTTATGAAGGGCAGTACAGGCAATAAGAACATCATATAGGGGTAATACATGGCGCTTATGAGCGTGGTAATACTTGCTGACCAATAGACTAGGTTTTTAATGGTGGTGTTTTGATACCATTTCGTTAATGATTTACCCTTTTGTAATGCTTGATAAGACGAAATAGCATTTTTCTTGGTTGCATCATCTAAACGTGTTCTAACCGATTGATAACCGACGAGCTGACCAAATTCAAAAATAGGCGTGACAAAGGCGTCTACCCAATAATATCGACCATCTTTACAGCGGTTTTTAACAACGCCACGCCATGGTAAACCTGACTGTAAGTTTTTCCACAAATCTTTAAATGCAGCAGATGGCATATCGGGATGTCTTACAACATTATGATGTTGTCCGATAAGTTCATCAAGAGAGAAGCCAGCAATTCGACAGAATTCTGGGTTTGCATAGGTAATCACGCCGTTTTTATCTGTAGTCGAAATTAATTCAACACCGCTTTGAAAATTAACTTCCTCATTAATGAGCGGTTGGTTTCTTTTTGTCATTTTTAATTCCTTTTAGATAAAGTAATGATAATTACATCCGAGTAACAAAAATATATCGTACCATTGACAAAAACGACAAAAGCGACAATATTGGTGAAATATAGCTGAAATTTCATGTAAGCTCAATAAATAAAATAGCTACATTGATCTAGGTTAATATTAGGGAATGGTATACTGCTATAGTGAAATGGGCTTGTTTTTATTAAGGATTATTGGATTGGATATCAGTAAAAAGTCTCTGTTAACCCCTGCAGAAGCGGCTAAATTGTTACATGTTGCGCCAACGACCATTCGTCATTGGGCTCAAATTGGTCGATTACCTTTTATTTCTACACCCGGTGGACATAGGCGGTTTGATCGAAATGACATTTTATCTTTAATGTCTACCCCCAAAATCAATGTAAAAAATGATTTTTCTATCTTGATCATTGAAGATGATAAAGAGTTTGCAGACATGCTCACTCAGTTTCTAGAAAACCTTTTTCCCTACGCTAAAATAAAAATAGCTTACAATCCTTTTGATGCAGGTGATTTGCTGCATACTGTTAAGCCTGATGTCGTCATGCTAGATTTAATGATGGTAGGGATGGATGGATTCTCTATTTGTCACCGCATTAAAAGTACGCCAGCAACCGCAAATATTATAGTTATTGCAATGACTGGCGCATTAACTGATGATAATGTGAGTAGGATAGTTGCATTAGGGGCTGAAACTTGTTTTGGAAAACCGCTTAACTTTACGCTTTTAGAAAAGACAATCAAACAACTTGTCGAGCAAAAAAAGGCGACCTCCTAACTACAGCGTGCATCTTATTAATTCAATTTTACGACTATTGATAATAGTAGCTTTTATAGAGTTTTAACGATGCCAATTGAAGCAGAACAGAATATCTACGAGAAATTCTTTAACCTATCTATTGATATGTTATGTGTAGCTAATACAGAGGGCCATTTCCAAACCATTAGCCCCTCATTCACCCAAGTACTAGGCTATAGCGAAGAAGAGTTACTCTCCGCGCCCATCCTTGATTTCATACACCCAGATGATGTCGATAAAACAGCTCAAGAATTTGCCAAATTAAACTCAGGACAAGATTCTTTATTTTTTGAAAATAGATACCGGCATAAAAACAATCACTATTTAACATTTTCATGGAATGGTTATTTTGAGGGTGATTCAGGACTTATCTATGCCGTTGCTCGTGATATTACCGAGCAAGTTAAAGTTCGAAATAAACTGCAACACTTGCAACGCGCATTAGCGCAAGAAACTATTTATGCTGAAACCGATATAAGTGGTGTTATCACCAAAGTTAATGATAATTTTTGTCAAATATCGGGATATTCAAAAGAAGAATTAATAGGTAATACACACAAATTAATCAATTCGGACCATCACCCAGCCTCTTTCTTTAGTGAGATATGGAAAAAAATATCATCAGGAAAGATTTGGTCAGGCGCTATAAAAAATCGCAAGAAAAATGGTGAGTACTACTTTGTACAAAGCATTTTAGTACCTATATTCGATAATAATGAGAAAATCTCTAATTACATTGCCATAAGGCAAGATATAACCGACAAAGTTAATAGTGAACATGATCGCTTAAAGGCCCTTGAGATCCTCAGTGAAACAAGTTCAGCAGCAAAAATTGGCGGTTGGGAAATGGATGTTGCTACCGGCTTGCTAACGTGGACCAATGAAACCTTTAGAATATTAGACGTTGAACAAGTTGACGGATTATCGCCGATGTTACCCGAAGGATTGCAGCTATTTATTGCTGAAGACCAGCCCATTATTGAGAATGCTGTTGGCAGGGCGATAGAATTTGGCGAATCTTATGGTTTAGAGCTACAAGCCAGAACACCAAAAGGTAATATAAAATGGATATATACCAATGGTAAAGCTAACTATAAAGATGGAAAAATCGAAACAATATCGGGCACTATTCAAGACATTCATCAACGTAAAATTACCGAGATAAAGTATAATCAAGAAAGACAAAAAAGCATTATGAACGCAAAGTTTGCAGCACTTGGCGAGCTATCAGCAAGTGTTGCCCATGAGATAAATAATCCACTCGGTATAATTTCTGGTTACGCTGAATTATTACAACTAACTAATACCACGGCATCCCCAGAAGATATTTTAGCAAAATCCGCTATTATTCTAAGGTCTTGTGATCGAATTACTCATATCGTTAAGAGTCTGAAAAAATTCTCCCGAAGCGATGAAGCAATCCAACATACTAGTTGCTCGCTTAAAAATCTGATTAGTGAAGCGATAGTGCTCACTAGACCCAAACTAAAACTTTGTATGATAGAGCTGCAATGTGAGTATATCGAAGATAGTAATATTCTGTGTAACGAAATAGAAATTGAACAAGTTATTGTAAACTTAATTAATAATGCTATCGATGCTTTATCAGAACTTCCTGACAAATGGATTGATATCTTAGTCACCGAAACGACACAAGATTACATCATTTCAATTACCGATGCTGGCATCAGCATTCCAATAGATAAACAGTTATCAATATTCGAACCATTTTTTACTACAAAAAATACCGGGGAAGGTACTGGGCTTGGTTTATCTATCGTAAAGGGGATTTTAGATAATCATGGCGCCAAAATTTCGATCGATAATAACAACAAAAATACATCTTTTGTTATTCATTTCCCTAAATTGAATAACAAAGTGAGTAAGGAATAATATGCCAATCAAGGTTGTTTATATTGATGACGAAGAAATGTTATGCCAGATGTTCAAAGAATATCTACACTCAGATGAAATTGACCTAGCGGTTTTTACTGACGAACAACCCGGCATAGAGTATTGCAATAATAACAATCCAGATTTGATATTTATTGACTACCGATTAAAAAAACAAAATGGAACTGATGTCGCTAAAGCAATTAGCAGTGATTCGATAAAAATCTTGATCACGGGAGAACTCGATGTAACGATGGATACTTGCTTTGACCATAAAATTGAAAAACCCTACCGACTGGCTGATATCAAAACCTTCATTGTTGAAGCCTTTAAGAACAAGGGGTTGCAAAAGCTCTAACCAAGTATCGAATTACAATCTGCAATATAAGTATTGAAAGTTCGTGGCGGGTAACAGCGCTCTCTAATTAGAGTGCTTTTTATTTGGAAAGCTCAGGCTTATATCCATGCAAAATGCTATTATGGTTTATATTCCTTTTTATTAAATTATCAATTAAATGTTAATTTTACCTCTCAAGACAGGTTGTCGTTGAGCCTAGCTCAAACAACATATTCTGGCGGTGACACATCACTGTTCGAATCAATATCCGGTGACATCGTCGACAAGGGATACAGTATTCGTCCTTACGCTTTGCCTACAAACTTAACCAGCTTGTTATCACAACATATCATCGAACTGCCCACTGACGAATTTAAACGTGCAGGTATAGGTCGAACTAAAGATCATATGATTAACGACTTTATTCGCACAGACGCAATAAGTTGGATAACCGATGATAGCGAGGCAGGTTGTGCTTGGATAAACTGGGCGGAGTCACTACAAGCCTATTTAAATAGACGTTTATTCTTGGGGCTATTTTCTTTTGAAAGTCATTTTGCCCATTATGCGAAAGGCGATTTTTATAAGAAACACAAAGACGCGTTTAAAGGTGAAGGTAATCGTGTGTTATCTGTTGTGGTCTATCTTAATCCCCATTGGGCTTCATCGGACGGTGGTGAGTTAGTCATTTATGATAAAAACACCCCTTCCTCAGTAGTGGTTGATAACAGTAAAATTACCGTCATACCTAGTTTTGGTACCATAGTGGTATTTTTAAGTGAAGAATTTCCTCATGAAGTATTAGCCGCAAAACGTGACCGATACTCTATAGCGGGCTGGTTTCGCTTAAACAATAGTATTGCCAATAATATTGATCCGCCAAGTTAATGAAAAACTATGAAATTTTATGAGAGCGTAACCATTGTCTAAATCGCCCCCCAAGCTACATAATATCAGTGAATTATATGATATTAATGAGCAAATCAGCCCTTTAAAAGCACTAGCAGATAGAGAACGTGCCTCTATTTATGGTTTAACAGGCATGGTTTATACCCCGCATATAGATGACTATATGCAGGTCAGTATAAAGAAAGCCGAGATACTCGCGTGTTTAAAAAAACAGGGGATAATGGAATTAACAGAAGTAGAATTAATTAGCTCAGCATTAGATTTCTTATATAAAAGAGCCAAAAATAATTCGGTTGTTGAGTATGAAGGAAATAGTTATCAACGACGATTTTCGCCACTAAAGTTAAGCAAATCAGGAAAGGTTGTTCGAACATGGGCAAGGTATTGGCTTTTACAAATGGCGAGTGGCAGAATTGATCCCAAGTGGGAATCTCAAGTACGAGAAATTTGGCCAACGTATTTTTTAATCAGAGCAATAGATATTTAGTTTGGTAAGGTCGTGATAAATAGTTGGGGCGCTATTTACGATATAAGATCAAGCGACTCAATAAATTAGTCCAATTGAAATGCAAAAATAGCGATCAAGATATTATTTAGCAAAGTACTGCTGAGTAAAATTTAAGAAGGTTGAAATTCTTTTTGATGGGTGAATACGTTGAGGGTGTATTATATAAATCATCGAACCACTTGGCATTTGCTCTTCAAATATCGTCTTAAGTTTTCCTGACTTTACCTCTTTGTCTACTAAATATTTAGGCACTCTAATAATGCCTTTATCCGCTAATGCGAGTCCTTTTAACATATTATTATCGTTAACTTCCAACCAACCCTGTGTTTGTACCGCTTCTTGTTGAAATTGCCAGGTAGTTTGCTCTTGCCCTTTAAGGCACTCATGATTTATTAAGTCAGCGGGCGTTTTTGGCACCCCTTTGCTGTCAAAGTATTTCGGGGATGCACAGCAACAATGTTGATAAGACATTAAATGTTTAGCGACCATGTTTTGCGGCGGTTCACTGGTTGCTCTAAAGGCGAAATCAAAATCACTTCTGTTTAAATCAAATCGGGTATAGCTGCAATTAAGTGAAAATTCGATGGCAGGGTGTAATTGTTTGAACTGTGAAAAAATATCAAATAAAAAACGTTCAGCAAATCCCCCTGGTGCGGTAATCTTTATTCGACCTTCTATTTTATTGCCTTCATGTTCAGCACTTCTTTCTAATTCTAATAGGTCATGACGGATCTTATTCATACCAGTAAGAACACGTTCACCTTCAGGGGTTAAGCGGACACTTCGTGTTGAGCGAATCAACAGAACCATCTCCATATCTTGCTCTAAACGTTTAATTTGACTGGAAAGGTGGCCACGAGAAATATTTAGTTTTTCAGCTGCCGTGGTAAAACTTAAGTGTTCAGCGACTTCACTAAAGAGCATTAAACGTTCAAGTTTTTTGTGTTCTTTCATCATGAGATTAAATCAATTATCGACTATTGTTTTTTATACTAAACAATGATTATTTTTTTGTCATATTTTATTTGCTAATGTTTTAGTGAACAATGCAAATATAAAAGGACAAAGCCGTATAATACCAATTACACTAATTAATTGCCCATCTTCAAATGGTCTACCTCTACAATTTCTGCGTTGCGCTCAATTCCAATAGCCAGCTATTGCTCAATCACGCGCCTTGAACTTGAAGATTTATCCTCATTGAATCTTGATCACTAAATTAATGTAAATGGTATAAACAGCCGTGATCCTAGCAACCATTCTCTATAGGAATTTAAATGAATTGTAATAAATACCCGTTATCTGGCGTAATCAAAAACAATAGCTCGATTGTCTTTGGCTGTATGGGATTAGGCGGCACTTGGGATAAAAATCCTATTAGTGCAGTCGATATAAAAAAAGCCCATGAAGTTGTTGATGCAGCTGTTGATGCAGGTATTAAGGTCTTTGACCATGCTGACATTTATACTTTCGGTAAAGCTGAACAAGTTTTTGGTGAATTAATAAAAGCACGTCCTGAATTACGATCGTTAATTTCTATTCAATCAAAATGCGCCATTAGATTTGAAGATGATTTAGGGCCCCAACGTTATGATTGTTCACCGGAGTGGATTATAAAGTCCGTTGAAAAAAGTCTGTCTCGGTTAAACATAGAGCAATTAGATATATTAATGCTTCATCGCCCCGATCCCCTGATGGAACCTGAGTTAATCGCCCAAGCTTTTGATACGTTAACGGCTAGCGGGAAAGTTAAAAATTTTGGTGTCTCTAATATGCAGCATCATCAAATATCATTTTTATCGTCAGCATTATCACAGCCTATAGTTGTTAACCAAGTTGAGCTCAGCTTAAGCCATTTGGCTTGGATAGAAGAAGGCGTAACGTCAGGAAATTCAGGAGAACCGTCGGTAAATTATGGTGCAGGTACCATTGAATATTGTCGCCAAAACAATATTCAGTTGCAATCGTGGGGTTGCTTAAGCCAAGGTTTGTTTAGCGGACGTGATATTTCTCAAGAGCCACCCCATATTCAACAAACGGCAGAGCTGGTTAGTAACTTGGCTGCGGAGTATCAAGTGAGTAAAGAGGCCGTAGTATTATCGTGGTTAAAGCGTCATCCGGCGAACATTCAACCGGTAATCGGTACAACAAATGTTGAACGCATTAAAGCCTGTGCTGATATTGATAACATTAACCTAACGAGAGAGCATTGGTATGCATTATGGCTTTGTGCGCGAGGTCACGCATTACCATAAAATACAGGTGAAACTTTAAAATAACCAACACTAAAATTACTCTACCTAGGGTAATACCAATCAGATTAATTAATTGTTCAACTTCAGAGCAACATAAGCAATGATGTTATTGGATATGTAGACTATTTAAAAAGATCACTTAGTGAGTCTGCTCTTACGTTACTATTAGTTAGAAATTTCTCGCCAAGAGGTAATTCTGTTGTTACCTCGAAACAGCCAAAAATTGCTGTGGCAGTTGGATTTTACACAACATTATTATTGCCATTCCAATCCGAGTTAAGCCTATTGACCCGTTACAATCTGTGATTAATCTTCGAGATTAACAGGCACCGTAAGGCCTTTTTTTACGTGATTCATCACTACATTTGACTGAAAATTACGAACATTGTGATTTTCAAAAAACACATCGCGCGTAAAAGATTCGTAGTCATCCATATCAACCGCCGTAACGATCAAAATAAAGTCAGCACTGCCAGTTACGTAAAAGCACTGCTGAACAGCTGGGTTGCTTATCATTTCTTTTTTAAACGAGTCAAGTAAGTCGGAGCGCTCTCGCTCTAATGTTACTTCTACAACAATAGTAACACCAAGACCTACTGCTTGTGGGTTAACAACCGAGACATCTGCCTGAATTACATTTTGTTCACGCATTCGTTTCATGCGCCGTTGTACCGCCGCAGGAGAGAGACCAATTTGTTCCGCTATTCGATCAGAGGTTTCTCTATTGGATTGCTGAACAATTTCTAATATTTTGCGATCGAAGTTATCAAGGGGTGCCGTTTTAGCGTTATTCATAAGGGACATCAACCTGTTTAAACGAAATACAATTTTGCCTATATTAAAGGCAGAGGAAACAGCCCCAATTTATACTGATGTGAAACCAACCTCAAGACTTTCATCCCATAATCATTAGTCAACTCTTCTATAAACTGAGTGCGACTTTATTCATTCGTGCCATATTTTCTGCCCTTTTGTTGCTGACTATTGTGTTATGCCTTCATTAAAAATGATATTAAATAACCAATGAAAATATCCCTTTTTTTAATTACCTCCACTGTGTCCCCTTTTAAGTATGTGCTTCGCTCAATTTAATGAGTTTGAGGCATGCGTAAACATCCCCCCAACACTTTAATGGAAGGTGAGCATTATTATATTTTTACCCGTGACTGCTAATCCGGCGCTTTCTTGCGATTTAAAAAAATGTAGTGAATTAATGTGTTTTAAGTGTGATTTTGCGGATTGCCATCATTTAATGGTCCTTAATCCGTTAATTTCTGCATTAAATGTAACGTAATATAATAAGCATGCTCCATTCAGTACTCTTATTAACATCTTGAGACTGACTTTAGTCATCATATTTTTCTAGTACAAATTGCTCAATATTTTAGTTTTCAGACAAGGTAAGGCGATAATGAAATTTACAACGGTTCAACATCAACAACCATTAGACTATCTGGCCTCAGGTGGTCGAATCGGAGTCATTTCACTCGCAACCGACTTTAACATCGAGGCTGATCTACAACAAATGTATCCTAACGATGTTCAGTTTTTCACTAGCAGAGTGAAAAATGTTAACCCATTGACTATCGAAAATTTGAAAAAAATGGCGCCTGGTATTAGTGCAACTGCTGATACGATTTTACCTGGTACAGATCTAGATGCGATTATTTATGCATGTACCTCAGGTACGGTTGCTATTGGCGTTGAACAGGTTAGCGAACTAATCCATCAAACTCGCCCTGGTGTACCCGTAACCAATCCTATAACAGCAGTGATGTCGGCTTTTGAGCATTTTGATGCAAAAAGAATCTCAATTTTAACGCCTTATACTGAAGCCGTTAATCGTGATATTGCCGACTTTTTTACCGCTCAGGGCTACGAGGTATTGAGTATTTCGGGTTTTGGATTTGAAGACGACACCGCAATGACTTATATAACGCCAAAGGATATAGCCGATCAGGCGGTCGCTTGTTGCGAACCTACTGCTGATTTGTTGTTTATTTCGTGTACCGCATTAAGGGCGTCAGTGGTCATTGATGAAATTGAACAGCGATTGGAGATTCCAGTCGTGAGTAGTAATCAAGCCCTCGTATGGCATAGCTTGAAGCTGGTGAAATATCCTAAGGCTATCACAGGTTTTGGCGCATTATTGCGCGATAAGTTGGTCAGTTGTGATGAATTAGCAACTGAGCTAACACTTGAACAACAATCTAAATAATACGATTGGAGACTGAATTTTGACTTTACATACAGAATTAATTACTCAAATGACGCAATGGCGCCGTCATATGCACCGCTTCCCTGAGTGTGGTTTTGATTTACCATTAACCGCTAATTTCATTGTCGAAAAACTTGAAAGCTTTGGTATTGAAGTGACTTGCAATATTGGTCAACAAGGTATTGTTGGTGTCTTACGTTGTGGTACCGGCGATGCCAGTATTGGCTTACGTGCCGATATGGATGCACTTCATATTAATGAACAAAATAGCTTTGAACACCGTTCTTGCCATGACGGAAAAATGCACGCCTGTGGGCATGATGGTCATTCGGCAATGCTGCTTGGTGCTGCCAGCCATTTAGCCGAAAATAAAGGCTTTAATGGCACTGTGCATTTTATTTTTCAGCCTGATGAAGAGCACGGGAAAGGCGCACAGGCGATGATAGATGATGGCTTGTTTGAGCGTTTTCAAATTAACACTATATATGGCTTACACAATATGCCAGGGCTTGCCGAGGGGCAATTTATTGTTCGCCCAGGTTCATTAATGGCGAGTGAAAGTAGCTTTGAAATAGTAATAGAAGGTGTTGGTGGGCATGCCGCAATGCCGCATCGCGGCATTGACCCTATAGTAGTAGGTTCTCAAATTATAATGGCCCTGCAAACGATTGTTTCGAGAAATCTAAATGCGATTGAAGAAACTGCAGTGGTGTCAGCGACGGAATTTATTACTAACGGCACAGTTAACGTGATCCCATCACAGGTGATTATCAAGGGTGACTGTCGTTGTTTTACCGAAGATAGTTTAGTCAAAATAGAACAAGCTATGGAGCGTATAGTTGCCGGTATTTGTCAGGCTGCTGGTGCGCAATATCAATTCAATTTTCTCAATACTTTTTACCCAACCGTTAATAGCTGCACGCCAACTGAACATGTTATCCAAGCGGCTGTTGCTGTCTTTGGAGACGAGCATGTTGAACGGAATTGCCTTCCTTTAACCATCTCAGAAGATTTCTCCAGCATGTTACGTGTTAAACCCGGTTGTTATGGGTTATTGGGTAACGGTGTCGACTCTGTCGGAGGATGTGCTCTACATAACCCTGAATATGATTTTAATGACAATATTCTTAAACTTGGTGCGCAATATTGGGTGCAACTTGTATCAGATCAATTGAAATAACTATTACATTAATTTTAACCATTACATTAATTCTAACCATAATAAAAGTAAGGAAAATAAAATGAATAAATTACTAGCAGCTTTATTAACACTAAGTCTTAGCTTAGGTGTGAGTGCTGAAACTTGGAAGTTCGCCTCTGAAGAAGATAAACAAGATGTACAAGACATTTTCGCGAAAACGTTCGCGAAAACCATCAAAAAAGAATCCGACGGTGATATTCGAGTAAAAGTTTATTATTACGGTCAATTAGGTACAGAGAACGACATTGTTGAGCTGACAGCTAAAGGAACCATTCAGTTTGTCTCAGTAGGGACTGGTCATTTAGGCTCTTATGTACCTGAAGTTCAAGCACTGAGTATACCGTATGTTTTAGGCACTGATACTGATGTTGTGCGTAAAGTACTGACCACCAGTAAAACTATCTATGGTGACTTGGCTAATCGTTTCGAAAAAGTAAATTTGAAGTTATTGACCATGATGTCCGAAGGTGAAATGGTTTGGGGTGCCAACAAAGCGATTCGCAGTCCTGAAGATTTTGCAGGCCATAAAATCCGTACATTTACTTCGACTATTCCGGTAGAAACCTACAAAGCATTTGGTGCTACCCCTACTCCATTGTCTTGGGGTGAAGTATATGGTGCGCTACAACTTAAAACAGTGGATGGCATGGTTAACCCCATTTACTTTGTTTACAACGCTAAGTGGCATGAAGTTCAAGATTATTTGATGTTTCCTGGCCAACAGCCATACGTCAGCACGGTCTCTACCAATAGCACATGGTTCAATGGGCTATCGCCTGAGAAAAAAACCATGGTACGCAAGGCTATCGTTGTTGCCGAACAAGCTGCTCACGAGTATCAAATCCGTATAAACCAAGAAAATCTGGACAAAATAATCGCTGAGCGTCCCGACTTGAAGATTATTGTTCTCAATGAAGAAGAACGTACGCGCTTCAAAAAGTTAAGTAAGTCAATTAATAAAACATTCTATGATGTGGTCGAAAATACTTATCAAGAGTCAGAAAAAGCGCAAGCTCGTGTTAGTGCTAAAAAAATCGTGAAAAATTTGATCAAAGAAGTTAAGGAAGCGACAAAACAGTAATTTACTAGATGAATGTGGGGAATAGTTAGGCTATTCCCCACATTTTATATCAAATCTCTCTGGTGGGTGCTCTATAACTTTGCTAATAAGCAGTTGTATATATGGATTGTTCATCATTTTTAGTATGAAAAAATCCAGCATCCGTAGTGTGGTGTGCAAGGTGTTCTTATGAAAAAAATATTCATTACCATCAGTAAGACAACTGAATTGATAGAGCAATATATAGTTTGCTATTCGATTCTTTTGATGATGGTCAATTCTACCGCTAATGCTATCGGACGGTATGCTTTTGGTAAGAGCTTATTCTTTGCTGAAGAGCTAAACCAATTCTTGATTGTAACAATCACCTTTGTCGGATTTGCTTATGCGGTGCGTAAAGGTCGTAACATTCGAATGACCGCAGTCTATGATTCTTTAGGTTATTACGCAAAAAAAGTTATTACCACATTGATATCAATCACCACTGGCCTATTGATGTTTTATCTTGCCTACAAGGCAATCTTTTACGTCATCGAATTAAAGGATCTCAATCGTTTAAGCCCAGCGCTACAATTCCCCGTTTATATTATTTATTCAATAATACCCTTAGGGTTAGGCATCGCAGGTTTGCAGTATTTGATCGCCTTCTTTTTGAATATAACCCATAAAGAAATTTATATCTCACGTGAAGTTGTTGAAAAAGGTGAACCATCATGAGTGCTGTTTTTGAGTTTTTTTCTAACATCATTACTGGTGAACTCGATGTGTATGTCATTACCTTTACTTTAGTTTTTGTGATGATTGTATTGCTGTTTCTAAGTTTCCCTATGGTAGTGCCATTATCGGTGGGAGCACTTATTGGTCTGGTCCATTTTTCTAGCATAGACACTGGTGTGATAATACAGCAGATGGTTACTGGCATATCACCAAATGCCTTAATTGCTGTGCCTATGTTTATTCTAGCTGCAGACATAATGACTCGGGGACATACCGCGCACAATCTTTTAGGTTTAATTGAATCATTCGTTGGCCATCTACGTGGCGGCCTACCAATAACCGCTTGTATTAGTTGTACTTTGTTTGGATCTGTTTCAGGTTCAACCCAAGCAACGGTTGTATCTGTCGGCCAGATCATGCGTCCTAAATTGCTCCAAGCGGGCTATAAAGATAGTTTCGTCATGGCTTTAATCATCAATGCCAGCGATATTGCCTTTTTGATCCCACCGAGCATAGGTTTGATCTTGTACGGAACACTAGCAAATACCAGTGTTGGTGAGTTGTTTATTGCGGGGATCGGTCCGGGAGTTTTACTTGCGGTCATGTTTTCTGCGTATTGTTATTTTTATACCGTTTACCAAGGCGATAGCATTACGCTGGTAAAAAAATCAACCATGGCAGAGAAGCTAGTCGCCATCAAAAAGTCACTGTTACCACTTGGTTTCCCGACATTGATTGTCGGAGGAATATACTCTGGGGCGGTAACGCCGACTGAAGCGGCCTCATTCTCTGTGCTCTATGCGATTATCCTCGAGTGTTTTATTTATCGAGAGTTAAAGTATAAAGATGTTATTGATGCGGCGTTAAGCACTGGCTTGATCACAGCGGTAGTTTTTATTCTTGTTGGTATGGGACAGGCCTTTTCATGGTATATCTCATTTGAACAAATTCCGATGGAACTCTTAGCGCCACTAGACTTAGAGGGTGCCTCTAAAGAATATGTATTGTTCGTAATAGCCCTATCCTTTTTTGTTGGTTGTATGTTTGTTGACTCGTTAGTGGTCTTGGTTATTTTGACCCCTATTTTTGTACCTATAGTCACCGCGGTTGGGCTTGACCCTGTATTGGTAGGTGTGATGATCACCCTTCAAATGGCCGTTGGCTCGGCAACACCACCTTTTGGTTGTGACATTTTTACCGCGATAGCAATCTTTAATAAGCCGTATTTGGAAGTAATACGAGGGACCTTACCCTTTATTTTGATCCTCTTTATGATGTCGGCTTTGTTAATCTATTTCCCGGAAATAGCCTTATTCTTACGTGACCAAGCTTTTGCCAAATAACGCCTAAGCTACTAATAAAATAGAAAATATAAAAGTGAGTAATAAAATGAAAAATGAATTTATCGCCCCATCAAGAGGGTTCGAACGTAGTGAGTTTGAACAACGTACTGGCAAGTTGCAGCAACAAATGTCTGTGCAGGGTATCGATGCCGTATTTTTTTCTACGGAGCATGAATTTCGCTATTTCAGTGGTTTTGCTTCACAGTTTTGGCAAAGCCCAACACGACCTTGGTTTTTAGTCATTCCTGCAAAAGGGCAACCTATTGCTGTAGTTCCAGGGATAGGCGCCGCCGGTTTTGATGATACTTGGATTGATGATGTTCGAACCTGGCCATCGCCACGCCCTGAAGATGACGGTGTTAGCTTACTCGCTGATACCTTAGCTGAAGTATCTAAGCAAACAAGATGCATAGGTGCGATGCTTGGCCCTGAAACACATTTACGTATGCCGATTGCCAATTATCAAACATTGCAGGCGAGCTTAAATCAACACGATATGGTCGATGTTAGCGAGATTGTCCGTAAACTACGCAGCATAAAGTCCGTTGCGGAAGTCGATAAAATTCGTTTTGTTTGTGATGTTACGGCAGCGGGTTTTGACTTTTTGCTTGAGAACTTACATGCGGGTATGACTGAACGTCAAGCTTGTAAAGCGATGCATTTAGAGATGTTACGTTTAGGTGCGGATGCTTGTCCTTACTTGATTTCGGCCTCGGGACAAGGCGGATACGACAATATTATTATGGGGCCAACTGACCGACGACTCGATCAAGGTGATTTATTGATCATCGATACCGGCGCCAATTTTGATGGTTACTTTAGTGATTTTGACCGTAATTTTGCTTTTGGTGACGTTGATAGAGCCACCCATGATGCTTATGAAGCAGTATATGCTTCGACTGAAGCCGGTCTTGATATTGCTGCACCAGGGCGCTCAACTGGTGATGTTTGGAAAGCTATGTGGTCGGTACTAGAAGCCGCTGGCTCACTGGGTAACGATGTTGGCCGAATGGGACATGGCCTTGGCATGCAGTTAACAGAATGGCCGTCTAATGTGAAAGGTGGTGATGTTATTTTACAACCTGGAATGGTATTAACATTAGAGCCTGGCATGACATTTGCGCCGGGCAAAGTGATGGTTCACGAAGAGAATATACTGATCACCGAAAAAGGTTGTGAAATGTTACATAAACGCGCATGGGAAAAACTCCCTATTATTACGCGTTAAACTGAGGTGTCTCTTTTAATAGGCTCTGCTTTGCAGAGCCTATTTTCTTTGTATTAATAGAAATATTATCAAATACCACAATCATTTGATTAATAAAGGATTAATGTGAAAAGTAAACAAAATCAATCTAAGCAAATGACAGGGATGCTCTATAGCTTATTAGGTGTATTGTTATTGACGCCTGACGCGTTAATTTTGCGTTGGGTCACCATCGAACATAGTGAAGTATTATTGTGGCGTGGCATATTTTTTTCACTTGGTTTTTCTTTTATCGTATTGGTTCGTCATCGCAGCAACGCAGTGCGTGCACTCATTAATGCGGGATGGCCCGGCATTATCACTGGCTTTTTCTTCGCGATGAATACTTACTGTTATACGCAGGCATTGCAACAAACTGGCGCAGCAACAGCAATGATGATTATCAGTACCGCGCCCGTTTTTGCAGCATTGATCGCCTGGTTATGGTTAGGCGAACGAATTAGTTTACCTGTTGGACTTACGATTACAATGACTTTACTCGGTATGGCTATTATTGTCAGCGATGGTGATGACGGCAATAGTTTATTTGGTAACATGATGGCTATGGGGTGTGCCATTTTTATGGCAATAAACTTTAACTGGGCACGACGATACGCTTCACTGGATATTACACCGGGACTTATTTTTGGTGGCTTATTTATTATTGCACTTGGCTGGTTCAATACCAGTGTAGTGGCGGCGAGACCTGACGAAATAGGTGCTATGTTTCTTTCTGCGGCGATTGCTATGCCTATTGGGTTTGTTTTATTACAAATTGCGCCACGTTATATCAGTGCTACGGAAGTCAGTTTGTTTTTATTGTTAGAGTCGATTATTGCGCCAATATGGGTGTGGCTGGGGTTGGGTGAAACGCCAAGTAACATAACCTTATTAGGTAGTGTTATTGTCTTAGTTGCATTGCTCTTGTATTGCTATGTTGTGCGTTTGAAAGCACAAACGATATTAACCACTAAAGAGGCCTAACGATCAGTACTACTGCATTGATACGGCGTTGACTTTCTTCCTCCATTTTATAGCCCACATATTATAACTAAATAAGTGGGCTATAAAACTGGCCATATATTTCCTTACAACGGTTACCCACTAATTCATCGTAAGCCACTCTGGTAGCACTGTAGAGTGGAACGCACCTATTTTCATAAAGTTCGTTGCAGATAAAACTCATCAACCCCCCTTATTTAAATGTAATTCCTCACCCACATTGTCAATTTGAAAGAATGTCCGCAACGGCTATAGGTAAACTTATTGTCATAGTTACTTTGCTATGGACATTAAAGGTTAATTCATCGCAATACCGTACTTAATAGTCTGGTTTATTTAGAAATACCAATAAGGCTAATTGTGATCGATCTTGTTTAATCCAGTTCAATCTGGTTATTCATTTTACTAGATTTTAGGTCGTTCGAAAAATCATCTGACAACTAGAGGCATTTATAAATATGTTAAAACAAAATAGTAGGCTAACCCATTTTGCTAACCCTGCAGCACATAGGGAAAACCAATATTCGGACGCACAGCGAGACGTTTTAAGCGTCGAAAAATCTGTTGATGTGATTGCCAACATAAAAACATGGCCAGCTTATTCAACTACGCCATTACATTCATTATCTGATATGGCAACAGACGCTGGTTTGGCCGCTATTTGGTACAAAGATGAATCAGAACGATTTGGCCTCAAAAGTTTTAAGGCGCTTGGCGGTGCATATGCCGTTGCTTGCCAGCTGCAAAATTTATTAGAGCAACGTTTAGGCAAACGCCCAAGCATTGCAGATTTGTTAGAAGGACGTTTGAAAGAAGACGTTGCAGAAATCGTTGTTACCTGTGCAACTGATGGTAACCATGGACGATCAGTGGCGTGGGGAGCACAAATGTTTGGTTGCGGCTGCATTATTTATATTCATCGCGATGTCTCTGAAGGGAGAAAAGTCGCCATGGAAGCCTTTGACGCTGAAGTTATTCGTATTACCGGCAACTACGACGAGTCTGTTCGTCAGGCTGGTGCAGATGCTAAGGCTCATGGCCGGATCATCGTTTCCGATACCAGTTACGAAGGTTATATGGAAGTGCCGAAAGACGTTGCCTTAGGATATACCGTGATGCTGGCTGAAACGGTGGAACAGCTTGATGGTGAGATACCTACCCATGTTTTTGTCCAAGGTGGCGTCGGCGGACTGGCCTCAGCAGTAGCAGGCTATTTCTGGGATCTTTGGGGCGATCGCCGTCCAAGATTTGTCGTGGTAGAACCAGAGCAGGCTAACTGTTTGCAGCTTAGTGCTAAAGCCGGTGAACCTGTGGTGGTTAAGGGCGATCTCGATACCTTAATGGCAGGACTCGCTTGCGGTGAAGTATCTTTATTAGCTTGGCAAATATTATCAAACGGCGCCGATGATTTTATGACGCTGAGTGAGGACGCTATTGCCGACACGATGAGCTTATTAGCCAAAGGGTATAAAGGAGACCCTGCAATTGAAGCGGGAGAGTCTGCCGTACCAGGATTAGCCGCTGCTATCAATGCACGTGCGCAGGATACTTTTGCCAAAGCATTGAATTTAGATGCTCAAAGTAAAGTATTAGTTATTGGTACCGAGGGGGCAACAGATCCTGAACTTTATCAACAATTAGTGGGCTAATTCTAGTTCCATTAATTTCGAATGGACTCTCAGTTGACAAGCACTTAACAGCTAATTATTAGCTGTTAAGTAAAACATAAAAAAAACTATAAAAAAATAAAGACTAACTAATTGGAGAGAATACATGAAAATTTACAATAGCGTATTACTTGGTTGTTTACTTACCAGCTCAACGGCGGTTTGGGCTGATACTTCAGAGCAACGCATAGAGCAACTTGAAAAGAAAATTGCCAAATTAGAGAAGCAGGACACAGAGGACCAAAAGAAAATATCGTCATTGACACCCGACATAAAAATCGGCGGTGCGGTTCGCGTGAATTACAACTACAGCGACTCAAATAAAGATCGAGGGGGAGATTTAGATTTTTCTCTCTTTCGCCTTGACCTCAACGGTACCATTGGAGATATTAGATTATCAGCTGAATATCGTTGGTATACGTATATGGATGTAGTTCATCATGCTTATGCTGCATATCAGTTTAATGAGAACTGGGAGGGGCAAATAGGTGTCACCAAGGTACCTTTTGGTAACTTAGACTATAACTCGAATAGCTTCTTCTTTAGTGATGCTTTTTATGCCGGTCTGGAAGATGACTACGATGCAGGTTTAAAATTTATCGGTAAATTCGACAATCACGATATTCGTCTTGCTTATTTTCTTAATGATGAAGCAGGTGGTAGTGGTACCAATGCCCGTTACAGTTTTGATGTTGTTGGTTTAACTGACCTTGATGAAAACGGCGCTATCATAGACCCTTTTGCTGCACCTACTGTGGGTCTGAGTGAAAGTAATACTATTAATCTTAGATACACCTACACCTTTGATAACGACGTTGTTAAAACCGAAGTTGGTGGCTCTTTTTTAACAGGGGAGCTTGAAGGCGCCACTGATTCGCTTGGCGACCGTACTGCCTATGCACTACATCTAAAAAGCAACATGAATAACTTTACCTTGATGCTTCAATATACCGATTACGATTATGATTTAGACAATGGTGATGATTTTGTTACTGTTGGGGCTTATGCTTATAACGATAGTATGCCTACCTCGGCGACCATATATAACATAAACCTCGCGTATTCTTATGATGTCGATTTTGGCGCATTTGATAATCTCACTTTCTATAATGATTACACTGTAATGACTGATAAATCTGGAAATTTTAAAGAAGATACTCAGATGAATGTTTTTGGGGTAGGGGTAACTGCAGGGCCAATTTTTGGCTGGGTTGATTATGTTGCTGGTACAAACCAACCTTTTAATAATGGTACGCTTGTAGGCGATTCAACTGAATGGGAACACCAACTTAATATTCAGATAGGTTACTACTTCTAGCATTGGTAATACTCTAATATCCATATAGACAGGCATCGAATATTCGATGCTTTTTTTTGCAAACTTATTGCTCAGGCTTGATCAATCCATTGAGGGTTGATGGGATGCTTTAATGGCAGAATAATACCAATTACACTAATTAACTGCCCATTTAAAAAGATCCCTTAGTGAGTCTGATTGGATGAGTCAATACTATCAAGCTAGTACTATTTATCGTTTATTCTAGAACTAAGCTTAAAGCCACTATGACGATATTGTTGCGGTGTTTGTTGGAATAATTTTTTAAATGCATAAATAAATGATGAGTCAGCGTTATAGCCAACTTTAAATGCAATTTCTTGCACAGAAAGGTTAGTTTCCAGTAAGTTCAACGATGAAACTAATCTCAGGTGCTGGCGCCAAAGAGGAAATGTCATACCTAATTCTTTGGTGAATAATCTTGAGAGCGTTCTTTCTGATGCGCCCACCTGCTTGGCCCAGTCCGATAACTTTGTATTGAGTTGTGGATCTGCCATCAATGCTTTGAAAATAATCATCAACCGTCTATCACTCGGCAGTAATAGTTTCATTTGGTATGACTCTCCACTCGATATTTGATCAATCAGTACAGCCACTAATTTAGATAATTCCTCCTCTGAAACGATCGAGTTACTGACACTATGATTGATATGTAGGACTAATTCTCTTAGAAACGGCGTTACAGATATGGCTTTAGCTATTAGTGGGAAATGATTATGAAATCGAGGATTGAGGTAAATGCCGATAAATTTTGTATCCGTCACGACAAAGGATTCATGGGGTGTATTGGCAGGAATAAACAACATACCACTATGAGGAATGACAAACTGACTGTCTGCAACTTTGGTTTGCAATATGCCTTCAAACGGAAATGCAATTTGGTGCCATGGGTGTTGGTGCCATCTATCAATGTAACCTTTCGCCATTTGTTCTATTTTTGCCGTTACTTGAAAATCAGCGCGTTCACTAATTAACAGATTAGCTTCTTTTGTTTGGCGGATTGTCATTGTTTACTGTCTTAATGTAGATATTGAGATTGTAGAAGCAATGCTAGCATAAGACGTCAGTTAGCAATATTAATTCAAGCGTTATTAGAGAGATCAAATGATGAAAGTACACTTTATTATCCATGAAGCATATGAAGGACCAGGGGCACTTTTAAGCTGGGCAGAAGAGCGAAATTATAGCGTCACTAGTAGTAAAGTTTATCTGGGAGAAGCATTACCTGAAGAGAGTAATGCTATTGACTTGTTAATAGTTTTAGGTGGACCACAATGCCCTGCAACGACAGTAGAAGAATCTCCTTATTTTAACGCAAGTGAAGAGGTATCTTTTATCCATAGCTGTATTGAAAGTGATAAAGCAGTGTTAGGTATTTGTTTGGGCGCTCAGCTCATTGGTGAGTCATTAGGGGCTAAATTCGAACAAAGCCCCAACAAAGAAATAGGTTACTTCCCTATAGCGTTAACTGAGTCGGGTAGACAGCATCCACATTTATCACATTTTAATGCGACTGAAATTGTAGGTCATTGGCATAACGACATGCCGGGTTTAACGCCAACGAGTAAAGTGTTGGCAACAAGTGCCGGCTGTCCGAGACAGATCGTTGAGTATTCACCGTTAGTTTATGGTTTTCAATGCCACTTAGAATTCACCGCTGCATCGCTGGCGGATTTAATTACGGTCTCTCACGATGAATTTGAAAGAATCGGTCACCATAACTATATACAAAAACCTGAGATTATTAGGTCCAGCAGCAGCTTGGCTATGAATGCTTTATTGTTTGGATTTATGGATGAATTAATCCTTTCATATGAAACGAAATAAAAATCAGTTAATCAGGTCTTATTGGCACTTATTATTTTAATACGCTCAGGATCTATATGAAGACGCTACACCTTAACGCTACTTTACTCTTAATTGGTATTTCTACTGCACTGTTAGGGCTAAGTATATTACTGTTGGGTTCCCATAAGCATATAACCTTAACGACAGATTTTTATCTCATTTCCGATATATTACCCGCCCAAGTATTTAATTCGATTGCCGCTTTCGCTTTTATTTCGAGTGCGGTATTGGCGTTCTTATCTATAAAACAACCTAACTTTCGATCTATATTAGGATATTTACTGATCGCAATAAGCATAGTGCCTTTAGGTTCTTTGTTAAGTGATTCTATGTGGATAGCTTCTATGGGCGGATTTCCTGTTATTGGCTCTGGCCAAGGGGTTATTAAGTATTTCGCCTTATTATCAATAGGAATGTTGCTAGTAAAACGCACGTTTTCTCCTCTGATCACAGCCTGGATTAGCATCTTGCCGGTGTTACTCGTTTTACTGTGGATTGGTGGTATGAAGTTCACTTTACTCGAAGCACAAGGTATAGAAGGGTTAGTAAAAAGCTCTCCTTTTATGGGCTGGTTGTATAATATTTTCAGCATACAAACAACGTCAAATATCATTGGCGTGTATGATTTAATTGCAGTGGTTATGTTAATCTTAGCGATATATTCGCCGAAATTGACTGTGCCAGCAATTTTGATGTCTGGTATGGTTTTTGTGGTAACTCAGACCTTTTTAATAAGTTTTTCTGGTTCATTATCAAGTGAGACCTTATTATCAACGACGGGGCATTTTCTTATTAAAGATTTATGGTTTTTGGCGTGTTTATTTTTCTATTATTCAGCAGTACAAAAATTGCCACGAAAAGCATAATTTAACCAAAGGTTAGCGCATGAAAAATAAACACTATCTAACGAATATTTATTGCGGAAAAGTGGCGGAGCGTTACGGTATTGAAACCGCGATAGACAAGCAGCCGGTAAACACTAGTCTGTATTTATCATTCGATGGATTAGCAGGTGATGAGTGTGCTGATAAACTTCATCATGGTGGGCTTGAGCGTGCGTTACATCAATATCCAGCTGAGCATTATGCCTATTGGCAAGAGAAATATAATACAGATAATACTTGGCAAGCTGCGGGCATGGGCGAAAATATTAGTTCAACAGGTATGACAGAACAGACTGTATATTTAGGCGACCGTTATCAATGGGGAGAAGCGATTATCGAAGTCAGTCAGCCTCGTTCTCCTTGTTTTAAGCTAAATAAACGTTGGGGCATCGATAACTTATCGGTCGATATGCAGGATGTTAGTCGCAGTGGCTGGTTATATCGCGTTATTCAGCCGGGCATGGTCAGTGTCGATGAACCGTTGGAATTAATCGCCCGAGTTGATAATGCAATGACAATTACTGAGGTGTGTGAGACATTTTTTGGTGACCCACTCAATAATCAAAAGCTGTTGGCATTAAAAAAACAAAGCACCTTATCTGATAGTTGGATGGAAAAAATTGTGCAACGCTTAGCAAACAATGAAGTAGAAAACTGGAATTTTAGACTGTTAGACCATGCTTAAACGACATATTCTCTGCAGATAAGCATGATGTCATCGCTGCTTAAAGCTTCTTTGGTTAAATCACATAAAATGCCGTCACTGGTCTTGCGATTAAATTTACAATGCTTGCAGACCCCAAAGGCAGTTCGACCAGTAGCGAGTTGATAGTTACTTAATACTTTTTTAAGTAATGTTTTGGTTTCAAACTCCTCATCAACAGACAAACCGGCAATAGCATCAGTAAACTTTTGTGGAGGGCAAGTTTTCATTAAAAACTCGCGACCGGTTTCAGTTACTTTTAAATGGGTAATGCGTTTATCTTTATTGTCTTTTACTTTAGCAATTAAGCTTTTGCTTTCCAGAATTTTTAACGATTGTGATACCGTGCCTTTGGTTAACCCTAAAAACTCAGTGACCGCTAAGGTGGTATCTGAGTAACGGTTACAAGTCGATAGGTAATACAAAGCCTCTTGCTGTATAGGTTGTAACCCTAAGCTTTGCCCTTCAAGTCGCGTTTCTTGCCGTAATAAATTGGCTAAACGCTCGATTAAATTAAATAGTTCATCATTCATTCTCTAATAGTATCGAGTCAAAACATATTTGACAAGTAGAGTTTTATTATGCTTAAATATATTGGTATCGAATCGAAACTATTTTGGTGGAGATAAGCCAAGTTAAGCATTAAGCACTTATTACTATCGTTTAATTAACTCAAAGGATTAATCATGAAAACTTCACAGCTATTTATCGCAGCAACCTTGAGCACCGTGCTGTTGACAACAACTACCTATGCTCACAATAAGCACAGCGGTCATATTCAAGCACCGATATCTTCGGCCATTGCTACTGAGTTTGACATTGTTCATGCCAAGGTAATTACCCAAGGCAGTCATTTAATATTCCAACAAGCGGTAACCGGTAAAGTTGGTAATAAACAGCCCGAAAAAAAGGGTCAGTTAGCCGGCGCCGAGGTCTATAGTTATGTATGGCCAACGTCACTTAATAGCTCTGCTGTAGGCTTTGAAGCGGATCAAGGCATTCTCTCTTTAGCGTTAACTGTACATCCTGACTTCGATGACACTCCTTTATATGATGAAGATGGTGATGGCAATAAAACCAATGACGGAGATAAATGGCATAGCCACTGGGTAGTTCTTGTGCCAGATAATGCCTGTGGTGAAGGCGCTTTAAAAGTTAAAGACATTGCTCAAGGTAGCTCACCTAAATTACCACTGACTTGGCCAAATTTACCTATCTTTATTGACAGTCCTGGATTTGATTTTAGCTTAGCGAAATCTGAAGTCTTAGTGCGAGTACCTCTATCTTCACTAGGTTTTCCAGAAAGCTTTTCTTTTGATGGTGTCACCGCAGGTTTAAAAATAAATCAGCAAGTACATGCGCCTTTGTTGTGTGTTAGTGATGTATTTGATGTCGCATCTGGTGATTTAAGCTTACCGGGCAAAAGCCAATAACTTTGTAGGAGTAGTGAGTATGCAAATACATGTTTTTGATACCCATGTAATGACGGATTCTGGTCAATATATCCATTTTGATGTTTTGGTGAATAATGAAAATATTAAGGAAGTAGAGCAATATGCCAAACAGTATCTCGCAAGTTTAGGCGTGAAAATAGATAATATTAAGCAAAGCCGTTGCAATTTTTGCCATAGTGAACTTGCTGACCTTGAGGTGCAAGATAATATCGCTAATCAGGGGCATAGTATTATTCGCTTATAATACCAATCCGACTAACCAGCTATTGCACAACCAAGTGCAGTGTTCTTGACTATTTGTCCTTATAATAAATTGCGCCATTAATTAATCTGATTGGTATAATTTATCTAACAGCTAGTTAAGTCTTAAGTAAAGGAGATAGTATTCAATGGCAAACAATATAAGTTGTGATGCTCATGACTATTTTGAAATTGTCTGTATGCGTCGAAGCCTAATCAAGGTGACGAGCAAAGACAATAAAATTTACCATGGCATAGCAACAGATATTAAACTTGTCGAAAAGCAAGAATATCTACAAATTAGTGATGATATTAAAACCGAGCAACTACTGTTAAGTGAAGTGAAAACACTGGAGGCACTAGGAAATACTACTGCTCAACATAACTTTTCGATCACATGGTGATCTGAGCTGAACGTTTGAACAGGACAAATGATGGTATAAAATAATAGCGCTACAGTGAATCAACGCCACCATAAACATCAATGGTAAAACCCCGTTGTAGGGCATAGTCTTGGGGCGTTAATCCGAGTTGTTTTTTTAAATATCGAATTAGGTGAGGTTGATCACTAAAACCAAACTGATAAGCAATATCTACCCAGTCAATATCACTTTGTTCACGTTGATAGAGAAATTCCAAAATAGCTTCTAGCCTATTCATTGATTGGCATTGCTTAAGCGTTACCCCTGAAACTTTTAAAAAACTACGCTCTAAGGTGCGTTGTGAACAAAAGAGGGTATCTCCTAATGAATTAATTGCAGCTTTAGCCAACAGTGGTAGTACCTTCCTTGTCAGTTCACTATGATTATCCTCGTGGTTTTTTAAAAGCCAAGGCAGGCATAGCTTGTCCAGCATTTTAGCGCAGTCATCAGGGGAATTTCGTGCCAGAATAACTAAATCATGTTCATTTAGTTGATTATTATCGCTTAACTTATGGTCATCAAAATTGCTCTGTGCAAAATTAATGTTCTCAACAGAAATCGCTTCAACAGTATCGACCACTGCTTGCGGTGTCTGTTCTTGCAAGTCCATAAAAGTGGGTAATGAATATAGTGCGCCGACATGGAATTTAATGCCAATACAGGCAACAGCCTTAGCATGATCTAATTCATAGGTTTTCCCATGAGGGTGTAACCAGTGACAACCATCCATTTGAGTAACACCATTATCACTCTTGTATCGAAAGTTTTGCTGTGGCAGCGCCAAAATTAAATGTGATGCTGGGTCAGGGTTAAGCTTCGGATAATCATTATGACCTTCAGCATTAGGCAATTTATCAAGAAACCAATAACAGGCTATATATTTAGCAAGTTCTGGATTATTAGGGACTTTCAACCAATGTATCATCACACACCTTGATAGTTTTTTTGATCAATATAACGCAACCACTTTATGCTAACTATACCCGTCACCAATCAAGATACAGGTTTCAGAGTGCTTGGGCAATTTCAATGCAAGGCGCTGTGATGAAATAATGGTTATTCCATTGTGAATCACAGCAACGATTAAGTGATGTTGCTCAAGCGCTTCTTCGATGGTGTTAAATTGACTTTATACGGCGTTAAATAATCAAACCATAGAATGACTATGTTTAAATTATTTGCCCTGCCTAAAGTCATTTTAATTCCCACTGAAATCCTGCACTTTGGATGGTAACGGGTATATTATAAATATAGTTATTTTTATGCGTGCTTGAACTCAAACTGTACTATACGATGAGCCGAGGTAAAGCCGGCGTGGGCAATGGCTTTTTGAGCGGCCACATTATTGCTTTCGGTGGAACAAATAGATGTTAATCCTTGGGTAGCGGCATGTTTAGTTAGAAAGGTTAAAACTTTTTTAGCGATACCTTGTCCACGGTTAGATTGTGCGACAATCATGCCTAAGTCAGCGTATTCAGTTTGATATTGATCGAATAAACGACATTCTCCTGCAGCTAATAATTTCCCTTTATGCCAATAACCAAAAAGTTCTTTGCGCTCAATTAAATTGCCGTAGTATTGCGTTAGCCATTGCTCGGGAGCACCGATATTGGCTGCTGCAAAGGTAACAAACGCTGTTAATTGCTCAGTACCAGCTATTTGCATATCAATCATCTCAAGATTTCTATCAGCCAACTTTGTGTTGTGCTGGTACATCAAAGAATTCACTTTAAATGTCGCTGAGTTATCTAAACATAAAGCCTGATAATTTAGCTCTGCGGTGCTAACAAATGCGCCTTTAACTTCACCTATTACGGAACTATTTTGCTGCGAAATTAATGTAAATAATTCCTGAGAACACAGTTGGAACTCCGGCTGAAGATAATATTGCAGCAGGTATCCGTCATCATTAACGCAACAGAATCCTACTAGGTTTTTATTTACATAAAAGCCAAAGTGTTTAGCCATAGGAGCGAAACCAAAATGCCACATGCCATCGAGTGGCACAATCGAGCTATCAAAATACGCTTTTTTTAATTGCGTTAAGTCGCTTAGCGATTCAATTGTTTTAATTTTAAACATTGTTTATTACCTACTATCTACTTGTATGATTCATATAGTAGGGTTTTAATACGTTGAGGGATTGAATAAAAGCGACAATGTCATTTTTATCACTGTCAGGACAATTAATAGCTGAAACTCTTCGTTGGCAATTTTAGATAAAGCACTATTACAATAACTCCATATATTATGGCAACTCACCGATTAATCGATAATATTTTATAAAGGCGCTGATGACTCTTAAAATTTTACTAATAACACTGTCAGCACTATTTCTTATCAGCTGTTCAGGCCGTCAAATTGAAATAATGGATGATAACGGTAAAGTGATTGGCGAATGCTATGCTGGCGTTGATTGGCACTTTTATGGCATGCAAGACACCATTGATTATATGCTGTATCAGTGTGCTAAAGACTCTATTGAACAAGGTTATGCTCTTTCTGACAAGTCTCTGTTAGAAAAAGACTTTACCTTGCCAAAACCACCTAAAGATCAAGCATGGAATAAAAAAATTGCCATGCAGCACTATAAAAATGGTGCTATTAGCGAGCAAAAATTAGGTTACATTCTTGCTGCCATTGAGTATGAGTACATGAAAGTTGCTTGGCCTGCTCAAGATGACTTAATCACAGGAAAAATTAATCAAGCAGAATTTGATCGAATTGTTAAAAAGGCTAAATATATTTGGCTTGGAGAATGATACTAATTTTCCTAGCAAAAAGTAATCCTCCGTTATTATTTTTACAACTCAGTTGAACTCACATCTACATTTTATATGTTACTCATCATCATTGGTGATTTACTTATTTATCTCAGTTGGTTATACACTGCAACATATCGCAAGGAACATCTTTATGGAGCAAAATGGCGCACTTCAACCGAGAGAGTAATAATGCAATTTTATTGGCAGGTATATTAGCTCTTGTTGTGGGTGTTGGTGTCGCTCGTTTTGTTTTTACTTCACTTTTGCCGGCAATGTTGGAAGACTCGATCAACATAGCTTTTGCTGGTGTGCTTGCCTCAATAAATTACTTCGGTTATTTAAGCGGATCAGTTTTTTCTATTTTTATTAAAGATATATACACCAAGGTAAAATATTTCCGATTAGGGTTAGTGCTTTGTGTCATTTGTTCTTTTGTTTTAGGTATTACTGAAAACGATATAGTGTGGGTTATTGCCCGATTCTTGGCTGGTTTTGGTGCTGCAATGGCGCTTGTTGTAGGATCTGCTATTGTCATGCTGAAGCTACAATCGACCAATAAAACTAAAGCAATGGGCATACACTTTAGCGGTTTGGGCTTTTCAATCGTCATTACGGACCTAGTGATGCGGGGTGTCTTTAGTTATGGTGGAGACTGGAAAGATGCATGGCTTATATTGGCTATTCTTGGCGGCTTCTTTTCATGTTATTCCGCTTATATTTTACGCTTTGAAAAACAACCTACCAATGACGTAATTAAACATAAATTTGATAAATCACTCTTTTCACCTATGGTCATCATTCTTATTTTGGCCTACTTTACCGAGGGTGTTGGTATGGTCGTACAATCAACCTTTTTGCCTGACATAGTGAACTCATTAGATGGTTTGTCAGGTTATGGTGGCTGGGTATGGTTAGTCGCAGGTATTGCCGGAATCCCCTCTTGTATTATATGGATGCGATTAGCACATCGCTTTGGCAGTATTAATATTATGATGGTCGCCATGCTGTTGCAGATTATCGGGATTTTAATCCCGATATTTTCTAACAATATAATTATGAATCTTATTAGTGGTATCCTTTTTGGTGCCACATTTATTGGTTTAGTTGCTTTGTTTATGAATTTTGGCGGTCAACTATCAAAGAAAAACCCAGTCTTTATCATGGGGGCATTAACAGCGGCTTACGGGGTGGGGCAAATTATCGCACCATTATATAGCGTTGCATTGATCGAACAGTTTCAGACTTATAATCACGCTTTATATTTAACTGCGTTTATCGTTGCGTGTGGCATTTTATTGCTGACTTATGCCAAGTTTAATCTTAAGGAAGCAACACAGTGTATGCAGTAGTTATGCGTGCAGTAATAATGTGTTTTGAGGTTTATTGCTGACACTCTAACGATGACCACTTTTTGATATCTTTAGCATATTTCTTTGACCATTCATTAGCGGCGTCCTGATCTGAAAGCCTTGTTATAACCGCTAAAGAAGATGCATCGGTAATCATACGGTTGGTAAAACTAATGTTTTGAATTAAGTGATATACACAAGGAAATTTTTGTTTTAAATTTGGCGCCGCTGCTTTTTTTAACCATCCGCCTCTGCGGTTGCCACAGTCTTTAACTAATTTTTTATTGAGTCCCCACTCGGGTATATTTTCACACTGTTCTGTATACAGAGGAAAATTGACAAATTCACCTTCGATATAATTGTCGGTCCAATTAGGGCTCCAATTTAACAAGAGGATAGGGCGCTTTTTTTCAATCGCAAGGGTAAGTGCTTCCCACAATGCTGATTCATCAGGTAAACGTTCAATGGCAAACTTTAGCCCTAACGCTCGAATAATATCAGCATCACCATAATTCCATGGGCCACCAAAATATATACCTTTTTCCGTTGTTTTCGACCCCTTAAAAAGTGCTCTACATTTATTTAAAGCTTGCCACTGGGGTAATTCAGGACATAAATCTTCCACATATTTTGGGTACCACCAATCTTCTACTACTTTGGCTTCATGTGTTCCTAAATCAATAATATCACCGTTAGCGACAAGCTTATTGAACTCTTGCCCCATTGACGGTTCCCATACTTCTATTTGAAAATGAATAACTCCACGTTTCAGTGCTCCCCATTGTCGGTCAGCACTAATGTTTATGTACTCTACCGGGGTACCTAAATTTTCAATTAACTGACCAACAACGTTTGACAATACCCGCTGGCTTGACCAGTTATTTGTTGGTATAACGACTTTATCTGTAGGGTGAGACGGTTTGGACCATAATGTGCTGGAAAAAAATAGTAATGAGAATAAGGTCTTAACGTAATAACTATTGTTCATTTTTAGCCTAAGGATTAAATGGGGTTAGGTGCGCTTCAAATAATATGTAATAACACTAGGGCTAAATTTTATCGCGAATAATGAATAAAAAGTACCAGTTATTACTACCTCCAAGGGGCTAGTGCTATTGAGTTTAATATATATTGACTATGATGTCCTATTTCGTCTCAAAGTAAGCCGCTGGTTGGGTGCTCTCAACACGCCAATTACGTTCGATTTATGCTTTAGTGAAACCTAATTGAAGCGGCCGTTACTACTAAAAAAGTCAGCTTATGGCGTATAAACTGAATTTTTTAGTAGTTAGCTTGATTTAGTCAGCGTCATACTTATTAAATTTATTGAACTTGATAATTGAAGTAAGCTCTTCACCATAAAGACTACCTTTTTCAGAATAACGATCCAATTTAGTAACCAGTATAAAAGGGTCGTTTGTTTGCATTCTAGCTTCTCTAAACTCAGCAAAAGCGCTGCTACGTCCCACCGTGCGATAGTAATCGACTATAGCATCTTCAATAGAATTGTATTTCTTTACCCAAATAGTTTTGTCGCCACGCATTTTTAAAGCAGCAACCCTAGGTTCATTTTTGTCAAAAGACCAAACACCAAAGATATTATTAGCGACTCTAAAAAAGCGTGAGGTAGCCCAAGAACTTTCTATTGCCGCTTGTGCGATGGCAATACTTTTAGGGTGAGGTTTAAGTGCCATGAGCAATTTTTCATTGGTAGTGGCTTTGTATTCTACTTTTAATTTTTCAATCTCAGCACTCGTTTTACCGGCATCAAGTGTTGTTTTAATCTCTTCATATCTAGCCATTAGTTTCGTGTAAACAATGTTAACAGCAGGAATGATTAACGCTCTAAATCTTGCTTTTTTCTCTTGTACTGTCATTTTAGGGAGCTCAGGCTCCTGTTGAGTAACACTGTAAATAACCGATGCAATGATAACGAGCAGTATTGTAGCGATAATTATTTTGATTTTATTTGAAGGACGTAGCACTAATATATTTCCGAAGTGATTGTTAAACTGAGGTATTAAGACTAAATAGTAGGGTAGTTCGGTGGTAAAAACAAAATTTAATCTGGCAAGGGGTAACGTTGGTTGTCATCAGGTTGGGTTTTACCGAGGTAGTGTGTGAGTTTTGAAATAGGCAAAAGTGAGTCATACTGAGATGAATATACCTCAAAGTGTAACACTCACTTTCGCTTGATTAGTTAGCCATAGGTTTTACTAAAACTATCAACACCGGCTTGCGCGCAGCCTAAATCTTGCTCGGGTGAACCTGAACTCACGCCAATACCACCAACAACGCTGCCATTAAAGGTGATGGGCAAACCACCGCCAACAATGCACATACGGCCACCTAGAGCGGTATGAATGCCAAATAAATTATTTTTATGTCCTGGAATGCAGGCTTTATTAAATTCATGGGTACCCTTACGCGCTGATGCCGCGGTAAAGGCTTTATCTTGTGAAATGGTAATACTGTGTACTTTACCGCCATCCATGCGTTCAAAGGCAATTAAATTACCTGACTCATCTACCACGGCAATGCACATAGGCACGCCAAGTTCATTGGCTTTATTCACCGCGCCGTCAATTATCGTTTTTGCTTCCGTTTGGTTTAGTCTATTTATTGTTAACATAGTTTCCACTCTTTAATTTTAAATCTGGTTTATACCCAAGCCACTTCAAAATGCTCGTTCAGGATAGTGAGCAACTCATGAGCAAGGCGCATCTTTTTATTAATGGTCATTCCCTTAAAAACGGATGCAACGAGGTTCATGAATTGCTCAGAAATCCCCACAGGGTTGGTTTAGAAACATTTTTGGCTGCGTTATTAATTTTGAGAAGGGAACAACCATTCTCTTCAACCAATGCCTTGCCTAAAACGTTTCTAATTCCAACTGAACCATGCTGTTTGCAGTAGTTTGGGTATTACCCCAAGCTCCGTTGTGATGGGGGGTGGGTATGCCGCAGAGATAAAATATTGGCGGTGAGAAAATACCCTTGCTGTTGTAAACTTTGCTTAACTGGTTTCTTTAATTGGCTGTTGGTTTTTAACAAAGCCAAGTTCAATGGAAATTGACTTACCTGCTTTGACTAAGTGTTTGACCCATTCATCTTTACGTCTATCTATTGGTGCTGACACCGATAACCCAGCAACAACTTCACCGTATCTGTCATATAACAGCACGCCAATACAACCTACACCTATTTCGGCTTCTTCGTTATCGTAGGCAAATCCTTGCTCAACACAGTGCATACACTCGCGCTCTAAGCTTTCTATGTCTGAAAATGTTTTACGAGTATAGGTTGGCAAATTTGTGCGATGGGCATAGCCACTAATTCCTTCGCTGCCTTCCATGCCTAACATCATTTTACCAACGCCTGTTACATGAAGCGGCGCTCGGCTACCAATAATTTGTTGAACATGCATCATTCTATTGGGAATGGCTTTTTCTACGTAAATGATCACATCGCCTTCACGCGTGGTGAGGTTAATCGTTTCACCAAACTTATCTCGTAGTTTTTCCATATAAGGTAATGCCACTTTGCGAAAATCTACGTGTTGAGATTGATAATTACTGAGTCTAATGAGTCGACCACTTAACTGGTACTTACCTGAATTGTCTCGATCAACAAAGTGATTATCGATAAGAGAATGTAATATTCGAAAAGCAGTAGATGGCGCTAAATTAGTATCGGCACTAAGCGCTTTTAGTGTTACCGGCATGGTATAGCGTGAAATAGCATCGAGTAATGTGGCTGCTCTATCTATTACTTGAATGCGAGATTCGGGTTTAACTTTAGTCATAATATTGCCGCTCAGTTTAAAAATTTATCGAATATCAAACTAACTAAGTGATCTTTTTAAATGCTCTAAACACCCAATAACATTGTTGCTTTTGAAGGTTTACGCTCATTAAATTTGAATTATTAATTAATTGGATTGTTATAACATCCCCTTTCTTGACTCTTGTGTCAACTTTATGTTGGTTTTGATTTAAATATATAGCTTAAACCGACAAAAGCCATCATTAATGCGAGTTCGTCGATTTCACATAGTGGAATATGTAAATTGCACTGAACTCGATATTCATATACCCCCTTATTTATCAGTGGTGTGGAAGGCATTACTCGGTATACAAAGTCATTGTTTCACATGGTGGAATTCATCTTGTTTGCCTGAACTAGTTGTTTTCCATAAGGTGAAATAGAAGCAAAAAATGACTAAGAAAATAAACATCAGCTACAAATTACGAGTCACCTTAAGACTCATATAGATAAATACGACTTATACCAGTTTCATTAATTATGTGATCTATTTTATACGCAGGAAAAATGGCGAAATATAAGGCATTTATTGCAATAACTAGTTGTTCTAATTGTTAAATAAATAACGAAGTAGTTGGCTATTTAACCAGTAGAAATGATCACTAAGTTAGTGAGGTTGGTATTACCACACGATTAATGTCACGGCTAAAGCCATGACTAATATGACGGTTAATACCGCAAGAGATATTAAGAGGCACCTATGAGCAGTTCACCTAACCAAACCATGAATATTCCAAGCTACGAGGATGTACTCGTAGCCCACGAACGTATTAAACCCTATATTCACGAAACCCCAGTATTAACCTCACGTTTCCTTAATGAATTAACAGGTGCTGAGTTATTTTTTAAATGTGAAAACTTGCAAAAGGCAGCCGCTTTTAAAGTGCGCGGAGCCTGTAATGCTGTTTTTGGTTTAACTGACGCTGAAGCAAAAATTGGTGTGGCTACACATTCATCAGGTAACCATGCATTATCGTTATCTTATGCCGCTGGACGACGTGGCATACCCGTTACCGTAGTGATGCCGCGTACAGCGCCGCAAGCTAAGAAAGATGCCGTAATTGGCTATGGCGGAGTCATTGTTGAATGTGAGCCTTCTACTAGTTCACGCGAAGCCGTCTTTGCTGACGTTGTTGCTGAGTCAGGTGCAGACTTTGTTCATCCTTACAACGACCCACGCGTTATCGCTGGCCAAGCCACTTGTGCAAAAGAGCTCGTTAATCAGGTACTTAATTTAGATGCTGTGGTAGCGCCAATTGGCGGCGGCGGCATGATATCAGGTACTTGCTTAACACTCTCTACTACTAATCCGACAATCAAAATTTATGCGGCAGAGCCTTTGAATGCAGATGATGCTGCGCGCTCATTTAAAGCGGGTCATATCATTGCTGACGATGCTCCAGAGACAGTTGCCGATGGTCTAAAAGTTCCACTTAAAGATCTGACTTGGCATTTTGTTAAAAACCATGTCACCGATATTTTAACGGCAACCGAAGATGAAATTGTCGCGGCAATGAAGCTTATTTGGATCCGCATGAAAATTGTAGTGGAGCCAAGCAGCGCGGTAACACTCGCGATTATTTTGAAAAATCCCGAGGTATTTAAAGGCAAGCGTATCGGGGTAATTCTTACTGGCGGTAATGTCGATTTAGACAAATTGCCTTGGATGAATAAATAAGCCAATAAGTTCAGCCGTCAAAAAAATTAAAACTTTGGTTCAAATTAAAAATTATACAAAAGCTCGATCTAAAAATTATCTAAATACTAATTAAAATTTTGGAGAAGAAGATGACAAAAGTAAATGATTTAGAAGTAGGTTATGACGTTCCGGCCCTTCCGGGTATGGATGAAGCGGACATTCAAACACCTTGTTTGATTGTCGATTTAGACGCGTTAGAGCGTAACATCACCAAGATGGGACAATTCGCTAAAGAGATGGGTGTTCGTCATCGTGTGCATGGCAAAATGCATAAGTCTGTTGATATAGCATTTTTACAAGAAAAGCTGGGTGATAGCTGTGGTGTATGTTGTCAAAAAGTATCAGAAGCCGAAGTCTTTGCACGTGGCGGCATTAAAGATGTTTTAGTATCTAACCAAGTACGTGAACCAGCAAAAATTGATCGTTTAGCACGTTTACCTAAACTTGGCGCTCGTACTTTGGTTTGTGTTGATGATCTTGAGAATGTTGCTGAATTAGCAGCTGCGGTTAATAAACATGATACGCAAATTGAATGTTTAGTTGAAATTGACTGTGGCGCGGGTCGTTGTGGTGTAAGTGAAGGCCAGCCCGTTGTTGATATCGCTAAAGCGATTGCTGCAACACCAGGTTTAACTTTTTCTGGTATTCAAGCTTACCAAGGCGCTATGCAGCACATGGAAAGCTACCAAGAACGTAAAGAGAAGATTGACATCGCTGTTGGAATGGTTGCTCGAACAATCGACATGCTTAAAGCAGAAGGGCTTGAGTGTGACATCGTTGGTGGTGGCGGTACAGGCTCATATTACTTTGAAGGTAATTCAGGTGTTTTCAATGAATTACAGTGTGGTTCTTACGCTTTTATGGATGCTGATTACCAACGCATTCATGATGAAAAAGGTGAGCGAATTTCAGAATTTGAAAACTCATTATTTATCTTAACATCTGTTATGAGCCACACCAAAGCTGACAAAGCTATTTGTGATGCAGGTCTTAAAGCGCAATCAGTAGATAGTGGTTTACCGTACATCTTTGGTCGTGATGATGTTGAATACATCAAGTGTTCTGATGAACATGGTGTTATTTCAGATGCTAACGGCGTACTAAAAATTAATGAAAAGCTAAAGCTCGTCCCTGGACATTGTGATCCAACGTGTAACGTTCACGATTATTATGTTGGTGTACGTAATGGAAAAGTAGAAACCTTATGGCCAGTTTCTGCTCGTGGTAAAGCTTACTAATAACAGTTTTATATAGTTACATACCCGTAACCATCAAGCTGCATGTTTCAGAGTGCTTGAATGGTAACGGGTATAGATGTTCTCAGCTTCTGCTGAGAGTTTTCCCTTTTTTAGGACATTAATTATGAGTGATTCAAAAGAAAACCATTCACAGAAAAACTCTTTACCCGTTAACAAGGGCGTATCAGTTGTTTCAGAAGCGGTTTGCCAAGAAGTTATGGGTAGAGCAGATGCCTTTACCGCAGTAGAAAACGTATTTTCTGCAATGGCGAAAAATACCGCCTACAACTTTCCGGTAATACGTGAAGCCATTGGTCATGCGGATGCCCTCTATGGTTTTAAATCGGGCTTCGACCGTGACGGTATGGTGCTTGGCTTAAAATCAGGGGGATACTGGCCGGGTAATGTGCAAAAAGACCTGACTAACCACCAATCCACAGTGATTTTGTTTGACCCTGATACCGGCCAGTTAAAATCCCTAGTTGGCGGTAACTACTTAACTGCCGTGCGTACTGCTGCCTCTTCTGCCGTTTCTATTGCGCATTTAGCTCGTAAAGATTCAAAAGTGCTAGGTATGGTAGGTGCAGGTCATCAATCAACTTTTCAATTACGTGCCGCTGTTGAACAACGTGACTTTGAAAAAATTGTTTGCTGGAACTTCCACCCTGAGCAAATACCTAAGCTTGCTGCGGTGGCTGAAGAATTAGGTTTACCGTTTGAATCAGTAACGCGTGAAGAGCTTTGTGCTCAAGCGGATGTCATTATTACCATTACTTCAGCGTTTGAGGCGCTAATAGATAAAGACTGGATCAAGCCCGGTACTCACATTGCGTGTATGGGAACCGACACTGTAGGTAAGCAAGAAGTTGATGCTAAGTTACTTGCAGTAGCTAAGGTCTTTACCGATGAATTAGCGCAATCAATTACTCTGGGTGAAGCTCAACATGCGATTGCACAAAAGCTCATTCAACAAAGCGACATTGTGCCAATTGGCGAAGTAATTAACGGTACTAAAACCGGCCGAACATCAGCAGAAGATATTACTTTGTTTGATGGCACAGGTGTTGGCTTACAAGATTTAGCTGTAGCCTCAGTCGCGGCTGAATTAGCTGAAGCTAAAGGGCAGGTTACTTACTTCAAGTTATAAAACTACTTTTTAGCTAAAGTTTCAAGGGCAACAATTCACAATGGCTGTTTATTCATTTAAACAGCCATTTTTTGCTTTCTAAAAATTAGCTAGCCAATAACATAATGTTAAAAAATAGTCTTAAAATAAAAATGATGTTTATTATGTGAAAGTATCAGTAGTTAAGTTAACTTAGTAACAGACTTTGATTTTCTGCTCAGAACGTTAAAGTGATTTATTACTACAGTACTAATGTTTGATTGGTTGAGCGTACGATTAAGCTGCCTAGAATAAATGGAGATGACAGTGTTAGCAGATAAGTTTTGCTTAAAATTAGAAAGCCCAACAGTTGAAGACTTTTTGACATTACGCAGAAAAGTGGGATGGGGCGATCTTGATGCGAACCTCGCTGAAAAAAGTTTAAATCATAGCTTATTCCATGTGATCATTTTGCATGATAACCGACTTGTTGGTATGGGAAGAGTCGTTGGTGATGGCGCTATGTATTTTTATATTCAGGATGTGATTGTCGACCCAAGCTACCAAAAGTTGGGTATTGGCGCGGCTTTAATGGCTAAGATAGAAGGCTATTTATCTGATGCCACTAACCAAGGCTCTACTATCGGTTTGTTGGCAGCACAGGGAAAAGAGGCCTTCTATAGCCGTTATGGTTACACCCAAAGACCTAGTCGTTCTTTAGGTCATGGCATGTGTAAGTTTATATAATCGTTTGCATCGATAACCTTGAAAGAGCATTTTATGATTGAAAGAAAATCAGGCATCTATTCTGGTCGTAATAAATCATCAGCATATAAAGACTTAGTATGGACAGTTGCTACCTCCTCCGATACCTCTGTAGAGTTCGAGCAGCAAACATTACTGACCCTAGATACAATCCAAGCCAATTTAATTGAGCTAGGTTCAGATAAGACCCGCATTGTTTCTGCACAAGTTTATATTGCCAATATGGCAGAAAAGCCTGTGATGGATGCTGTTTGGCAAAAATGGTTGGGTGATAATCCTCAACATTGGCCACAACGAGCTTGTTTGGGTGTAAGTCTTGAAGGCGATGTACTCATTGAAGTGACGGTAACCGCCGTTCGAGGCAGTTGATTCAGCATGGCGATGCAAAACCTCATCAAGACCATTAAGCATGTAATGGTGGAAGATCGCAGTTTACCTTTTTCAGTTTACTCCTCAGTAAAAGAGCAGCACTTGCTCAATGTGCCCATTGTTAAACCCTTATTTATTGCCGTACTTGATGGCGATAAAGTATTAGGTAAAGCAGGTGAAATAGTATGTCATGCTGGTGATTTTATTTTTTTGTCCGACAATCCGGCGATTAATATGCGAAATATTCCCAAGAAGAACGAATACTTTGCCTTATTAATTGAATTCGACAATGAAGACTTTGTTGGTATTAGCATTGAAAATAGCGCTGACGGTGAGAAAAATCATCGAATGGGTGAAGGGTTTAGTGTTGGTGATGTATCACAGGAATTAGAAAAATGTCTGCAGCAATTTGTTGAATGGTCACTTTATTCACCTAAAGCCATGTGGCCTTTACGGAAAAAGGAAATTCTGCAATTACTTTGTCATATGGGGCATCCAGAGATTTTAACTATGGTGGCATCCCATAAACTAGGGCAAAAAATATCTGCCATGTTAAGTGAACAACCTTCAGCAGATGTTTCAATGCCCACGCTTTGCCAACATCTTGGCATGAGTGAGTCGACGCTTAGACGAAAGTTAAGCGCAGAAGGAACCACAGTTCAAACCATTAAAGATCAAGTGAAGTTAGGGCTCGGTTTACATCTATTACAAACAACCAAACATTCCATCGTGTTCATTGCTGCACAATGCGGTTACCAGTCACAATCGCGATTTACTAGTCGGTTTAAAGGACGTTTTGGCCTAACACCTTCGGAACTGAGAAAAACCAAACTGACGGATCAGGGCGAAAACTTGACGGAATTGAGGCTATAAATCACGCATAAAAACACTAAAATATCCTATATCAATAAGCAATACATACTTTCACTCCATTAAATAAGGTTCATCGTTATGTTTAAGTCACTCACATTAGTTACCTTGCTCTCAATCAGTTTTTCTTCTATCACCTTGGCAGATACCTTGACCTTATCAAGTAAAGATATCGCAGAAGGGGAATTTATGGCTAAAGCCCAAGAATTTAATGGCTTTGGTTGTAGCGGAGGGGATTTATCGCCACAGCTAGCATGGTCAGGTGCTCCTGAAGGTACGAAAAGTTTTGCCATTACTGCCTATGATCCTGATGCACCAACAGGCAGTGGTTGGTGGCATTGGCAAATAGTGAATATTCCTCATACTGTGAACGAAATAGCCGCAGGCGCGGGCAGTGCTAAAAAAGGCTCAGCACCTGAGGGCAGCGTGCAAATAGCTAATGATTTTGGTTACCGTGGGTTTGGTGGTGCTTGTCCGCCAGAAGGCCACGGAATTCACCATTACCGCTTTACTGTTCATGCACTATCAGTAGAGAAGCTTGAGTTGCCACAAGAGGCGTCAGGCGCGTTAACGGGTTATATGATTAATGCGAACACTATTGCCACAAGTACAATAGAGTCTTTATATAAACGCGACTAATACCACCATTTAAGTAGAGCCTATTAGGCTCTACTTATACCAATTTAATTAGAGTTAATTTACTTGCGCAGACATATTGTCGCTTACTTTTCGACTGTTTTTCCAACGCCTCCAAGAAAGCATCGCGCCGGTATACACCAACAAGCATGCAAATAGCGAAGCCAAACCAGCAATAGTTTGTCCAAATGGACCGAAGACTTCACCTGTATGAAGAAACCTAATGTAGCTACGTAGCTTGCTGTAAGTAGATAGTTGGTCAAATTTTTGTTCTTGAACCACATCCCCTGTTGTAGAATCTAATAATATTGAGATACGTTTTTGTGGCTCACCACCATTGCCCATATCAACACGGTAAATTTTGCTGCTAGTAGGCGCATTATCTAATGAAAATTGAATGCTTTGCCACTGTGGATAATATTGTCTTATTTTTGTTAATTGTTTAGCAATAGTTAGTTGGGACGCGCTTTGTTGAGCAGACACTTCAACAGGCTTAGCAAGTGACACTGACTCTGTTGAGACATAGTTTTTAAGTGTTTGGCCCGGCCATTTATAGGAAAAGAATACCGCAGTTACCACCACTACAAAAAGTACCGGCGCGATATAAATACCAAAAACATTATGCCATTGGTAATTTCTCGCACTCTTGTTAGGATAATTTCCAGACAAGGTTAACCTTTGCTTGAATGCTCTGCTGTTAAAGCGCTTAGGTAGCCATAAATATAGCCCTGAAAGAATTAAAACAATAAAAATGACATTGGCAATACCATTAACCTCTCGACCTGTTTGACTGAAATCTCCATCTAAGGTTAACCAACGATGAAAAGCTCTTAATTTACGGAAAAAGGTTTTTGTGCCTTGACCCGGTATCGCTATTTCTGCCCCAGTATAAGGGTTAAGGTAAGCGAGTGTTTTTCTGCCATCTTTAATAATAATCGGTGCATTAGGCTGATTTTCTACCACAACGTTAGCGATTTTTTTGCTCGGGTACTGTTTAGCAATAATCAAAAGTTGCGACAGGGCTAACTTGTTATTTGATGCTGTTGGCGCTGCAGGATAATCGCTACGTTCGGCGGCTTTAATCATCTGACGTTCATAGGTTAAGGCAACACCGGTGATAGACATTAAAAAAATAAAAATAGCCGCACTACAGCCTATGATTAAATGTAGCCAAAAAAAAGTTTTTCTTATATTCATGATTTTACCTAGAACTAGCATTGAAAGCCCTAAGCTAGAAAACAAGATAAGTCCTCTGCGAACTTAATACCCGTTTAGCTAACTTAATAGGGGGAGTTTTGTCAGTATTGAAGTGACATTTTGAGGATTGTAAAACATTTTTATAAAATAAAATATAATTGGATGCGAATCATTCGTTATTAGATGTGTTTTTTGTAGTATTCATGATTTAGCTATAAAAAGTAGCAATAAATAACGAATAAACTACTAGGGCTAATATGTTATTCCTAGTAATTTATCGGCATCGACATTAACCGTTTTATCGTATGTTTTACTGAAAACTCAAGTGATATAGCCAAACTAAATAATATGGATTTTATATTTTTCTATGAATGATTTTTTGTCTCTATCCGTAGGAGGATTGTCATCTGAAAACGTTGAAATATCTCTAATAAAATTTTCAGATGGACCTGAAGGTGTATTTATTACCAGTAAGTGACTATCTGAAATAGCTTTAAAACGTCGACTCACGTTAGGCCCAGCGATAACTAAGTCACCAGCTGTAGCTAGAAAATTTTCTTTTTCTACATCAAACTCTACTTCACCTGAAATAATATAAAAAATTTCATCATCAATTTCGTGATAATGCCAAGGTGCCTCATTTCCTTTTGGAAGTTTACTGTCAAAAATAGACACTTGATTGTCTGTATCTAAACCTGTTGCAAGAATTGAGGTAAGTTCTCCTCCTGCTAGATTGTATCGTTCTGACTCACCTGCTTTTACATGTTTATATCTCATCATAATCTCCTAATATTTCTTTAAGTTAGTCTGCAATCTAGTTTGCCATGTAGCGTTCTAGTTTTGGTTTCACAAATAGTGACATTATCAAAGAGATTAACAGTCCCAACGGCAGTGCAATTACAAATGCTTGCCACCAATATACGGTTAACTCAGTGACTGTTTTAACATCAATATTATTGATAGTAGTAACTAAGGCCATGATGCTTTCCATGATCACTGCCATTGATATGCCGATAACAAAATTTTGTTTAGACTCTGTTGCTTTTGGAAGTGCTATTGAAACTATTTTGCTTATTATCGCAATCATTAAAAAACCCACCGGAGCCATTGTTGTTGCAGACCAAAGTGTTGCAGTTAGCCATTTTTCAAAAAACTGTTCATTAAAACCAATGTTTTGGTATGTCATTACAAATGTCAGGAGACCAATAAGGGTAAAAATTAGTGACAACATGACTATAGTTTTTTTAACGATTCTCATAACAAGTACCTTTTTTGATATTTAGTTGACAATATCAACTATCGACAAAGGGAACTTTATCTTTTATAGTTGATAGTGTCAACTATAAATCGGATGTGAATTTTGAATAAAAATATGCCAGATACATTCTTAGCACTAACTTTTAAATTTAAGTCATTAGTTTTAAAAGCAATTCGAGAAGCAGGAATCGACATTGTGTCGATGGAAATTAAATCACTGCACTGTATCAACAGTGTAAGTCAATGTACTGCCGCTAACATGGTAGAACTAATGGATAGAGATAAAGGACAAATCGCAAGACTAACTAAGGAGATGATGGCAAAAGGTTTTATTCATAAAGTGCCTAATCCTCATGATAGTAGAAGCCAAGTAATTGAACTGACAACGCTTGGTCAAGAGATCCTAAACCAAATGTTAGCAATTGAGAAAGGTATCATTGAAACCATGCAAAACTCTCTTTCAAGCGAACAAATTAGCCAGTTTAATGTCGTTGCTATGATTATGACTAAAAATTTAAAAAATAATTGATGATCGAAGTCGGTTTAATGAAACTGAATGACAGTGTTTAGTGCTATGAAGACGTTGGGCTTTTTATAACCTAGGTGCAAGTTATTGTTTGTGCTGACTCATCGTAACGTAATAGCGGCTACTTATTTTTTAAAATCTTTGTTATATAAATAGAAATAAAAAGTGACCATTTAATTATTTAAATAGTCACTCTTGTAATTAACAAAATGAAAATAAGGATTTTCATGTTGTTTTATATGAATAATTTAAGAGATAGACTTAAACATGAATAAAAAATTTTAAGTCTCATTCATATAGTTATCAGGCAAAGGTAAAGCAGCAACGCCTGAATCAACCGCAGCTTTAGCAACTGCTAAGGCAACATTTTTGCATAACCTTGGATCCATTGGGCGAGGAATGATGTAACCTTTCCCAAAGGACAATTCCTTTTCATTACTTGCTTTTAAAACACTTTTCGGCACGTCTTGCTTGGCTAGTTCTCTAATTGCATGGACCGCAGCTATTTTCATTTCGTTATTAATCTTACGCGCTCGTACATCTAAAGCACCGCGGAAAATAAAGGGGAAACATAGAACATTGTTCACTTGATTTGGATAATCAGAGCGACCGGTCGCCATAATTAAATCACTTCTAACACTGTGTGCTAGTTCAGGTTTTATTTCAGGATCTGGGTTAGAACACGCAAACACAACTGGGTTGTCTGCCATTTTCTTTAACTGCTCTGTGTTAAGCAAGTTAGGGCCAGAAACACCAAGAAAAACATCAGCGCCTTCAATAACATCATCTAAAGTTCGTTTGTCGGTGTTATTGGCAAAACGGGTTTTATATTCAGATAAATCATCACGGCGAGTATGAATAACGCCTTTCGTGTCGAGCATATATATTTTTTCACGCATTGCGCCACATTGGATCAGCAACTCCATACAGGCAATCGCAGCCGCACCGGCACCTAAACAAACGATATCAGCTTGTTCAATTTTCTTATTTTGTATTTCTAAGGCATTAATCATGGCAGCCGCCGTCACGATAGCAGTCCCGTGCTGGTCATCATGAAACACCGGTATTTTACAACGCTCATTTAGTGCTTTTTCAATTATAAAACACTCAGGTGCTTTGATATCTTCTAAGTTAATACCACCAAAACTATCCGCGATTGCAGCTACCGTATTGATGAACTCTTCAGGTGTTCTATGCGTTACTTCAATATCGAACGAATTAATGTCAGCAAAGCGCTTAAATAATAATGCTTTACCCTCCATTACTGGCTTAGAGGCCATTGGCCCTAAATTACCTAAACCTAAAACAGCAGTACCGTTTGAGATAACGGCAACGGTATTGCCTTTACCTGTGTATTTATAAACATCATCAGGATTTTTGGCTATTTCTCGACAAGGTTCAGCGACTCCAGGACTATAAGCGAGCGATAAATCAGCACTGGTTTCGGCGGGTGTTGTGATAGCAATGGCAATTTTCCCAGCCGTTGGCAAGGCGTGATAATCCAGTGCTGCTTGTTTAAAATCAGACATTTTGACCTACTTTTTATAGTTTTAAGGTTAGAAGTTAATACGGTAGTCAACGCTTTCTTTGGGGGGAGTTTGTTGAGTACTAAAATTAATCTGTTTGGTATTAGTTATTGATAAAGTTATATCGTTGTTTTTGTTTTAATAAGCTTTAGATAAATCAGTGAAATACACCTTTCATCGAGAAAGCACCCCCAATACCTGTTAATAAAGATATAAGTAGGGTTAAAGCATGCAAAATACCGCGCCACAGTAGTGGGATTCAGTATAGGATTTTCAACAAATAGGAATAATAAAAAGGCTGCCAATAAACATAATGAAATCGGCAGCTTATTTTAATTTATGGGTCTATACCCATTACCAATCAAAGTGCCGGATTTAGTGGGAATTAAAACCACTTTAGACAAGGTAAATAATTTAAGCATAGTCATTCTATGGTTTGGTTATTTAACGACGTATAAAATGATTTTAAACCCATCAAAGAAGCGCTTGAGCTACATCACTTCATCGTTGCTGTGAATTATAATGGAACAACCATTATTTCATCACAGCGCCTTGAATTGACATTGCTCAAGCACTCTGAAACATGCATCTTGAATGGTAACGGGTATAAATAGGTTATTAACCTATTAGAAACGCCATACAGCAAGAAGCTGTGCAGCATTATCATCAGTACCTTTCTCACCTAGTTTATTTTTCCAGTATTGGTATTCAATACCAACGAATAAACGCTGTGCTTTTTGTCCTAATACTTCACCTAAATCTAAGCGAATTTGTGGTTGAAATAAAATCCATGATTCTAGCTCTGTAGTACCAAAGTTATTCACTTGAGTGCGGCCGTCAATGTATTCTAGATGACCTTCGATGCTCCAGCTTGTTGAACCAATTTTAAAGGGATATGCCCAAGCAAAATCAACCATAAAACTAGAGTCTTCATCAACCACGGTAAAGACAGGGGAATCTGCACTGCCGCCGCCTTGATGGATATAACCAGTCACATCAATTTGTGCAAAAGCAAAACCTGGTAAATCTAAGGCGAATCTAACACCAGGTAATACCCAAGCGCTGTCTACTTCAGGGGCGAAGTTAAAACCAGCAACAACACCAATATCTTTTACTGGACCAAAGCTAAGATCATTACCGCTAATTGCGCCCAAGCTAAAGTTTGAATACCACTCGCCGTATAGCTCGCTTGAATCTGCTACCGGGAAGTTAGCATCATTATTTACTGAGTAACGAGAATAATCCATAAAGAAGAAGTTATCGCCATATTCCCAGCCACCAGCATGTTGGAAGGTGATGATGGTAGTGTCAGCGGTGCCACCGGTACCTACTCGTTCTAATTCACCTAGTGCTTGTAATTGTACTTCTGTATTTCCCCAGATCTCTGCTGAAACCATCGGTGCATTTAACGCAACGGTTAATGCAAGGGCGGTAAGTGGTACTGAAATTTTCATATTGTCTCTCTCAATGTAATTTTAGTTATGATTTTAATTTTAATTTTAATTTTTTTCAATATATCCAAGTTTCATTGTTTTTCGTAACTTGACACATGTGTCAGGTTGCGATTTACTACGATACATCAGGTTGTTTTATAAACACAACTAAAAATTAAAACTAAAATAGAAGGTAATGCAATTATGACATTTAAATCATTCAACCCACCACAAAGAATTTTAATGGGCCCTGGGCCTTCAGATGTAAGTGCACGAGTATTGTCTGCATTGGCTAGGCCAACGATTGGTCATCTAGACCCGTTATTTATCAGTATGATGGATGAAGTAAAAACGCTACTTCAATACGCTTTTCAAACCAAAAATGAATTCACTATCGCCTTATCAGCACCGGGTTCTGCAGGGATGGAAGCCTGTTTTGTAAACCTAGTTGAAGCGGGCGACAAAGTGATTGTTTGTCGCAATGGTGTTTTTGGTGACCGTATGATTCAGAACGTTACCAGAATAGGTGCAGAGGCCGTGATTGTTGACTCTCCTTGGGGGCGTGCAGTTGAAACTCATAAGGTAAAAGCTGCGTTACATGACCATCCTGATGCTAAATTCTTAGCCTTTGTTCATGCAGAAACGTCAACGGGGGCGCTTTCAGATGCCAAAGCCCTATGTAAAATGGCGCAAGAGCATGATTGTTTAACGATTGTTGATGCAGTGACATCATTAGGAGGTGTAGAGCTGAAAGTGGATGAATGGGGCATAGACGCTATCTATTCGGGTACACAAAAATGTATGTCTTGTGTACCAGGCATATCGCCTCTTTCCTTTAGCCCTAAGGCTGTAGCAGTAGTTCAAAATCGTAAAACTCAAATACAAAGTTGGTTCTTAGATCAAACCTTAGTGATGGGCTATTGGTCTGGTGAAGGTAAGCGTAGTTACCACCATACCGCTCCAGTAAACTCTTTATATGCCTTACATGAAGCCTTAGTAATGCTTCATGATGAAGGCTTAGAAAATAGCTGGGCACGCCATAAAGAACAACATGAAGTATTAGCTAAAGGACTGAAAGAATTAGGTATTGAGTTCATCGTACCGGAAGAAGAGCGCTTACCTCAGTTAAACGCTATCTACATTCCAGATGGCGCTGATGATGCTAAAATACGTGATTACCTATTAGAGCACTACAACCTTGAAATAGGTGCTGGTTTAGGTGCTTTTGCTGGTAAAGCATGGCGAATAGGTCTTATGGGACATGCGGCTAAAAGCGAGAATGTTGCCTTATGTTTATCGGCTTTAAAAGACGCGTTACACCAATAAAATCTTAAAAAAAGTTTTATTAATGCAAAAAGATCATCTTTCGATGGTCTTTTTTTTCACATAATGAAATAAAAAACGCTTTTTTGTGAAATTTCATCCAATAATATTCCACTATGTGGAACTCAAAGTGCTTTTTGAAGCGCTAAATCTGGGCGTTTTACGGTAACAGATGCTAGATTTTGCTTTTTTGATGGGCTGAAATACTGGTTGGCTATGTTCGCAGGTCAGTTACGAACATCAAAAGTACTATTTTGAGAGGGGTATTCATCGGATATCACGTCGATGATTCCAATAACCATACACCGTTTAGTACCATAAAAGTTAAGATTTAGGTGAGTTAACTTTACTATATAACCACTTAATTATATCTCGAGAGGTGATAACTCCGACAGGCTGGTTATTGCTATTGATTACAGGAAGACAAGACATGCCGGTATCATGAAAGGTCTTTATTGCTTCACTAAAAGGACTGAATTGTTTAATGGCGACTAATTTTTTCGAGACAATTTGATGAACGCGTTTGTTTAACATCGCCAAATCTTTTTCATTAGCTGTGGGTAATTCTATATTTGAATTGGTCGCTTTTAAATAATCTCTTTCAGAAATAACAGCTACTAGTTGATTTTTACTATCCGTAACCATTAAATGGTGAAACTTATGCTTAATGAATAGTTCTCTAACAACAGATAATCTGTCATCTAAATCTATACAAGTGACTTCTTCACTCATTATCTCTTCAATTTTCATAGGTTAGTTTCTATTATTTATTCTCAAGGTCTAGGAACGTTCAAAACTAAGATGACAGTAAGCTTTTCAATAAATCATGTCAACAATGCCAGTAAAGTTGTCAGGGATGGCGAAGCATCTTCTAGCTTAGTGAGATAAACACCACTGTTTGGCTTAAGATAAACCGCAGCCTTTTAGGATAATTGAAGTCAGTGACTGGATTACATCATCAAAATCATCATCGTTCATTGCCTCTTTACCAAAACCAGCCAATACCTGCACATTAAAGTCAGCATAATGCTGGGTGGAACTCCAAATAAGGAATAACAAGTGATGTGGGTTGATTACATCTATTTGACCTTGTTTAATCCAGGTTTCAATGATGGTGATCTTTTCATCTAACCATTGCTTAAATTCAGTATGTAAATAGTCTTTAAGAATAGGCGCGCCATGGATGACTTCACTGGCAAATATTTTTGAGCCATCGGGATCATGTTTGGCATGCATGATTTTTTCATGGATATAAGCAGTAAGAATTGTTTTAGGATCATCATCAATGCTTAAGGTATCGAAACTAGTATTCCAGCTGACAATTATTTCAGTGAGTAATTGCTGATAAAGATCAGTTTTGTCATCAAAATAATAATGGATATTTGCTCGAGGAATATTTGCACGTTCAGCGATGCGTTTAATTGACGCACCTTTAAAGCCATGTGTAACAAACTCTGTTTTGGCCGCTGTTAAAATAAGTGCAACATTTCTTTGGCGAACTTGCCCTACAGATTCTTTTTTTACCGACACAAATACCTCATAACTTCATTGATGATGCAGTAAACAATTTTATAACAAATGTTATCTGGCAGCCATAGTATTCATAACAAATACTTTGACTTAATCGAAGTTATGCTTGATTGCTCGCGTTGAGCTTTGTCATTAACTTATAAAGCAAAAGCCACATTACCGGCGTTGCAGGTAATGTGGCTTTTAAAAACGATGATGTTAAATAAGCACTGAGCTTAAATTGTTGTATATACCCGTTACCAATCAAGATGCATGTTTCAGAGTGTTTGAGCTATTTCGGTTCAAGGCGCTGTGATGAAATAATGGTTACTCCATTATAAATCACAGCAACGATGAAGCGATGTTGCTCAAGCGCTTCTTCGATGGGTTTAAAATGATTTTATACGGCGTTAAATAATCAAAGCATAGAGTGACTATGCTTAAATTATTTTCCTTGGCTAAAGTCATTTTAATTCCCACTGAAATCCTGCACTTTGAATGGTAACGGGTATATAAAGTTAACACATGGCTTTAACTTCTTGGCGTCTTTGGTGTAATAACGGTTCGGTATAGCCGCTTGGCTGCTCTTTGCCTTGGAAAATAAGATCCTTGGCAGCTTTAAAAGCAATACTTTCCCCAAAATCTGTCCCAATAGCAATGTAGCTGCTATCGGCAGCATTTTGTTGATCAACAACTTCAGCCATGCGCTGTAGTGATTCAAGTACTTGGCTGTCACTGATCACACCATGATGAAGCCAGTTGCAAACATGTTGACTTGATATTCGTAAGGTTGCTCTATCTTCCATGCGGGCTATATTGTCGATATCAGGTACTTTGGAGCAACCAATGCCTTGATTCACCCAACGAACCACATACCCCAATAAACCTTGAATGTTATTGTCTAGTTCTTTTTGAATTGCCGCAGTTGATAATTCGGTTTGATTTTTAAGTAAAGGGATAGTCAATAACTCACTTAAATCATCAATAGTTCCCGGTAAAGAAAACTCGGCTTGCATGGCACTTTGAATCTCTTGAACATTGACTTTGTGGTAATGCATTACGTGTAACGTAGCGGCAGTTGGCGAGGGAACCCAAGCACAATTTGCCCCCGATTTTGGATGGGCTATTTTACTTTTAACCATTTCCGACATTTGATCCGGTATTGCCCACATGCCTTTACCAATTTGCGCTTTACCTTGCAGGCCTGCTTGCAAACCAATTCTTACATTTCTATTTTCATAGGCTGTTATCCAGGGTTCATCTTTCATCAAGGCTTTTTGAGCCATAGCGCCCGCATGCATACTGGTATGAATTTCATCACCGGTGCGGTCTAAAAAGCCAGTGTTAATGAACGCAAGGCGTGTTTGTGCGGCGCGAATACACTCTTTTAAATTGGCAGAAGTGCGACGTTCTTCATCCATGATTCCCATTTTTATGGTGTTTTGGGCTAAGCCCAAATGACGCTCAATGGCGCTAAATAAATCATGGCTAAAGGTGACTTCTTCAGGGCCATGCATTTTAGGTTTTACAATGTAAATACTGCCTTGTTTAGAGTTTTTGAATTTCGAGCTACCTTGTAAATCATGCAGTGAAATCAAACTGGTGATGAGGCCATCAACAATGCCCTCAGGTACTTTTTCATTCTCTGCTGTGACAATAGCATTTGTGGTCATTAAGTGACCTACATTACGAATGAATTGCAGGCTTCTACCTGGCAGGGTGATTTCTTTCTGGTCAGGCGATAAATAGTTGCGGTCATGGTTTAAGGTACGGGTGATGGTTCTACTGCCTTTTTGAATAATCTCAGCAAGATCACCTTTCATTAAACCTAACCAGTTACGATAAACCGAGGTTTTGTCCGAGGCATCTACCGCGGCAATAGAGTCTTCACAGTCTTGAATAGTACTTAACGCCGACTCTAATACTACATCTTTAACAGCAGCGGCATCGGTCTTGCCGACAACATTGTCTTTATCTATTTGGATCTCAATGTGTAGACCATTATGACGGCAAAGTAGGGTAGAGGGAGCAGCGGCAGACCCTTTGTAGCCAACAAACTGTTGTGCCTCTTTTAACTGCACTTGTTCACCAGTGAAAAGGGTCACAGTAAAGGCTTTTTTGACGATATGGTACTTCACCGCATCAATATGACTACCACGGGTTAACGGTAAAGTTTCATCTAAAAATCTGCGCGCGTATGCTTGCACTCTACGTCCGCGAACAGGATTAAAATCTTTGGTCTGTTTCGCGCCATTATCGTCACCAATAACATCGGTACCATATAAAGCGTCATACAAGCTACCCCATCGTGCGTTCGCGGCATTAAGGGAAAATCGTGCATTCATCAAGGGCACTACCAGTTGAGGGCCCGCAATAAGGGCAACCTCATCATCAACATTTTGAGTAGAGATAGTAAAATCTGCTTTCTCGGTGACCAAATATCCTATTTCTTTTAAAAACAACTCATAGCGCTGTTGGTTAAAAGGCTGATTGGCGGGATCAGTATGCCAAACATCAATATGCGCTTGTAAATTAGCTCTTGTCGCTAATAGCTGTTGATTACGCGGAGTAAACTCAGCTAACACCTCAGCAACAGAATTCCAAAAGTCATCGGCATGAATGTTAAGACCCGGTAATACTTCATGGTTGACTAAATTATACAAGCAGCCTGCAACTTTATAACCGTGCTTGATTGTTCTTTGCTTCATTTCTTATCCTTTATCTTTTTCTTTATCTTAATACCAATTCAAATAAGCTTTTTCATACTCAGCGAGACTTAAAAGGCTTAGAGGCAAGGCATTGATTGAAGAGAATAGTTGTTCTATTGTCAAAACCAATAACGCTGTATATAAGCCTTTTAAACTCGCCCTTTGGGAGGTTGTCAGCAATTAGATAACTACACAGAATTTCCTTAATATAGAATGACTATACATAAAAAAATCCTGTTTGTTCTCAAACCGCTGACAAGCTCTGAGTGGGAATAAACTTAATTGATTTGGTATAACCAAAGTGACAGCGTTAGACGTTCTTCCTCAGTCATTTGGGTTTTGTTCATAAACGGCATGTCTTTGGAGTTGACAACACGAGCTTCAATTCTCGGTGCCCATTGTTTGATAGAAGCCATGTCTGAAAAAATAACGCCACCTTGAGGAGATTTAAATACATCATCAGTTGGTGCTTCTGAATGACAGGCACTACAACGGGTTTCAATAATATGTTGGACTTGCGCATTACTAACACCTTGCTGTTTTTGCTCAGCGGAGAGTTCAACTGTCTTGGGGGCAATAGCGTAGGCAAGCACGATAGTGGCAATAATAGAGCTCACTAATACCATAGGTTTTTGTTGGCCAAAATGACGTAAAACAAAATACTGACGTACGGCTGCAGTGATTAATATGATGGCCATTAGTACTAACCAATTTGCACTATGGTTATAGGTAATTGGGTAGTGATTTGAAATCATAATGAACAACACGGGTAAGGTGATATAGGTGTTGTGCGTTGAGCGTAACTTGGCATTAAGGCCATATTTAGAGTCAGGAGTAGCACCTTCTTCTACCGCTTTAACTAAGGCGCGTTGTGATGGCATAATGCCGAAAAACACATTGCCAGCCATGATAGTACCTAAGATTGCACCCATATGCATGTAAGCACCACGGGCACTAAAGACTTGGGTTAATCCGTAAGATAAAACTGTCGCAATAGCGAATAAAATAACGGCTAATACTAAACCATGGTCTTTAAGTTTTGTGCGTACTAATAACTCATAACTACCCACACCAATAACAATCGAGCCTAGTCCTAAGCCAATAGCTTGCCACTGGGTTAAATCTTTTACGCGCGGGTCAATGAGGTAAGATTCAGCGCCAACATAAAACATAAGCGAGAGTAGTAAGAAACCTGTGATCCAAGTGGTGTAAGCTTCCCACTTAAACCAATGCAATGTGGTTGGCATTTTAGGTGGCGCTAATTTATATTTTGCTACTTCATAGAAGCCACCACCGTGAATGGCCCAAAGATCACCAGAAATGCCTTTTTCAGCTTTTGCTTCGGGTGGTTTTTCAAGATGGTTATCTAACCAAACAAAGTAAAATGAAGCACCGATCCAAGCGATACCAACGATAAGATGTGCGAAGCGAATGATTAGGTTTAACCACTCAGTAATATACGGGTCCATAGTCTTTCCTTTTGTACCTTTACTCGAAATAAGGGTTTTATAATTTTATGATTAACTAAATTTTTGAGTAACTAATGCTCTATACAATATAGTCTTATGATTATCGTTTTTATAAAGCATTGTCTGTAAGTGATGTTGCCTTAGCCCCGCGCTAGGAAACCGCCTGTTATATGTAGTACTGGTATTTTTATTAGCTCCTTAGCCTTTAGTAAGTGAAGCGTTTGTATATACCATTAGTGAATTAATTGATGTCTGAAGTTTGTGAGTACAAAGAAGAAGCACGGAATTTATAACTATAAATGAGTACTTCTGATGCCGTATTCGCAGGTTTCAGGTATTAAATAATTTGTTAATTAAACTTTTTCGCCCATGATGTGCGTCGCTTTAACGTGTCTATCGTCACCTAGCATGCTCAACACGAATAATTTTTCAGTTAAGGTTGTACAGCGTTTGATGCGTACATCCATTAAAGGTGTTGCTTGATAATCAAGCACGATAAAGTCAGCTTCAGCGCCTTGAATAAAGTTACCAATAGTCCCTTCTAAATCTAAGGCAATAGCGCCCCCTAAGGTCGCTAAATATAATGATTTGTAGGGGCTTAATTTATCACCACGTAATTGCTGAGTTTTATAACCTTCGTTGAGTGTGGTTAACATAGAGAAACTGCTGCCGGCACCAATATCAGTACCTAAGCCGACATTCACATCAAATTCTTCAGCTTGCTTTAAGTTGAAACAACCGCTACCTAAAAATAAGTTTGAGGTTGGGCAAAAAGCAATGGCTGAATTGGTCTCACTTAAGCGCTGACACTCATGATCGTGCAAATGTACACCGTGAGCAAAAACACTACGGCGACCTAATAGACTGCTTTTATCGTACACATCAAGGTAACCGTCACTGTCAGGGAATAATTCACTCACCCATGCAATTTCATCTTTGTTTTCAGATAAATGGGTATGTAAATAAACACTAGGATATTCTTTTAATAACTCACCGGCTTTATTCAGTTGTTCCGTTGAGCAAGTCGGTGCAAAACGTGGCGTTACCGCATATTGTAATCTGTCAGTGTTATGCCATTTTTCAATGAGCGCTTTACTGTCGGCGTAACCTGATTCAACGGTATCTGATAAATCATCAGGACAGTTTTGATTCATCAACACTTTACCGCAAATCATGCGTAATTTTTTCTGTTGAGCGACGGTAAAAAAAGCTTCAACAGATTCTTTATGTACTGTGCCAAAGACCAATGCTGTGGTGGTACCAGCATCTAATAATTGGCTTAAGAAAAATTCAGCAACACGTTTACCGTGTTCAAGATCAGCAAATTGTTTTTCTTCAGGGAAGGTATAGTTTTCTAACCACTCGAGTAATTGTTCGCCGTAAGAAGCGACCATTTCGGATTGTGCATAATGTACATGCGTATCAATAAAGCCAGGCATGATTAGGCCATTGTCATATTGGGTAACGACAACGTCGGCGGGTAACGTTTTCAGTAAATCCTTGGCGTTACCGACGGCTTCAACTAAGCCATGGTTGATGACTAATAGTCCATCTTCAAAGTACTGATAACTCTCTTCTTCTGATACTTTGGCAGGATCCGCTAAAAAGTGTAGTACTTCGCCACGATATGCTTTGCGGCCGGTACTTGTAGCTTTACTTATTGCTTCACTCGTTGAAGAAGTGTTTGCAGTGTTGTTCGACATATTTCTTAACCTATTACTTATTGAATTTTACTATTACTGGGTGCTGTACTGTTTTTCACGGCTTAATACCGTGCTATCTATTTACTATATTACTATTGAAGTCTTCATTACTTAGCTGCTAATGAGATCACCAGTGAACCGTCGAGTTTTTCAACATCACAGTTATCACCTTCTCCGCCGCGATCGACTACGAGAAAGTCACTCACTTCATTGAGCGCTAAACAAAAGTGATGCCAAGTACCTTTATGGTAATTTACCCCTTGTTCACTGCTGGCTAAAAACACTTTTATTTTGCTGGTATCAAGTTCACCTGCTGGCGCAACAACCACTACATAAGGTTGCTTGCCTGTAGGGATAAACGCTTGGCTACCTAATGGATGACGCTCCATCATTTCTATTGGTAAAGGAAAAGCCAGCGGGGTAGAACGAAAAATATTAATCAGGGTTTTGCCCTGTTGCTCGGCAACATCAACCTCGGCAAGATCGTGATAACGCATAGTATGGCCATCATTAATGGCGAAATGTTCAGCACTTTCGGACACCGAAATTACATCCCCATAAGCTGAGAAATTCTCTGCCGTTAGCTCTTGGGGTACAACATTAATGATTTTACTGGTCATCTTAATCTCTCGGTTAATGGTAACGCTTAATATCTTTCTACTGGCTTGAAACAGTGTCTACTTATTGTGAATAGCTAATTAGCTACCGCGATAAGTAGAGTATCCATATGCGGTTAGCAATAATGGAATGTGGTAATGCGTGCCGCTGGCATCGATTTCAAAAACGATATCAACGTATGGGTAAAACCCTGCTTCGTTGTTGGCTTTAAAATAAACCGCGGTAGCAAAATGCATACGGTAAACACCCGCTGCTAATGTTTCGTCAACAGCCAATAAACCGGGTAAACGTCCGTCTTCATTGGTGACACCACCATTGACTTCTTTCCAACCTTCACCGTCTTGAGCAAACAAGGTGATAGGTACATTCTTCGCGGGTAATCCACGGGTAGTATCAAGTATATGGGTAGTAATTTGGCTCATATTTGTTCCTTAATAAATTTAGGACTAGCCTTCAGCTAATGCTTTATCAATGCGTAGTTGAAATATTTTACGTTGCTCTTCAGCGGCATTAACAAGCTCTTGCGTTTTATTATTTGGTAGACGTGCCTGTAATAAATCAGACATTTGTTTAGCACTTTTTCCGGTTGCACAAACAATAAAAATAAAGCCAAACTTTTTTTCATAGTCGCTGTTACCTTGAGAAAGTACTTCAAGCACATCGTCATTTGCTTCTTTAACTAAACCTTGCTCGTTACCTGCCAATTCTTTGGTATTAGCATACTTAGCACGTAAACTACTGACATCACCAATTTTTGGATGACCTTCAAAGGCTTCAAAATAATCTTGTTCAGTTAAACCTTGCCACGCATCATCAGCGGCTTTTTTTATTGCTAGCGCAGAAGAAAATGGACGCGCTGCAACCATTTTTTTTACCCAAGCATTTGCGGTGCAACACTGCATAAATGTATGGCTAGCCTCCGCTGCAGGTAATTGGTTTAAATCTTCTAATATCATTTTAGTTTCCTTTAATCACTACTGCCTATTAGTAAAAGCTTAAAATAGCGATTGATTATTAATCGTTTTGGTTAACCGCACTGAATAACAGTGCCGTTAACCTGACGAAAAAAGTGCTAACTAACCTTGGCGGTTACCAAAAACACGCATGCGAGAAATACCACCATCAGGAAAGATGCTTAAACGTACATGAGTAAAAGGTTGATCTTTTTCAGTGATTATTTCTTTAGTGAACAAATGTTCACGATGAGCATACAATTTAGTACTTGGGATAATTGGAGTCCAAGTTACGCTTGTTGCGCTATCAGAAAAATCATCACTATCGCTAATACAGCCTTCAAGCATAAAGGTGTCAGGGAAATTACCCTTGAAATGACACGTATCTATGATGACTTTATTAACACTACCGGTAGCGGCAAGTTTTACAATTGACCAATCTGGACCTGGATCACGACGACGTTTAGTTTCCCAACCGTCACCCATGTTCACACCACGACCTGGCATAATGAGATTGTTTTTATCGCTGAAAAACATGTCGCTAACTAACAATGCTTTAGCGCCATTTCTAATTGACGCTAAATCGATCAGTTCACCGTCAACAAAATCATTCCAATTAACGGCGGCTTCACCGTACACACGAAAACGCGCAATACCACCATCAGGGAACATGGTTAAACGCACATGGGTAAAAGCTGTGTTATTTAGCTTTTTTTCAGCGTCGAGGACAAAAAGGTTTTGGCTGTGTGCTTCAACATCGGTGGCTTCAAAAATAGTATGCCAAACGGTATCTTTGTTTGGTTGAACTTCACTTACACAAGCTTCAACCGATACTTTCTCTGGAGCATTGCCACGGAAGTAATTGGTGTCGATATCAAAAGCACGGATAACACCACTGATACCTAAACGAATAATACACCAATCTGAATCACGACCATTGTTACGACCATAACTTCTACGTGATTCCCAACCGTCCATCCATTTACCGCGTTCAGTAAATTTCTCTTCGATAAAAATACCACGACCGGGTTTTAATAAATTTTCCATTTCAGCAAAGAAATCATCACTACATGACAGTGTTTCACCGCCAACGCGTTCGCTAGCTAAATCGACATAATGAGTCTTTAATTTTTGTTCTAATGCTGCATCTTCGGTAGATAATTTGTTTTGTGCTAACCAATCTTCAATCATTACTTCATCTCCTGTTAACGCTTTGTTAGCCAAACCTTTCAAAGGCTCCGCTAGGTTGCGTGAGTGTTAGTTTGTTTTAGTTCTTATTGTTAATTTTTAATTCATTTCATTTGTTAAATAGAAGACAGCTAACTTACAGCTGGCCTTTAAGTAACGGTCTGCCAATAGGCGAACTGATAAATTGGTCATTACAGTAAACTTGCTGACCACGAACAAATGTTTGCATTATTTGGCCATCAACTTTGCGCCCCACATAAGGGGTGATTTTATGTTTATGTTTGATCATGTCAGTGCTGATGATAAAACTGGCTGTGTCATCAAAAACCATGAGATCGGCATGATGTCCAACAGATATTTGGCCCTTTATTTTGTCTAAACCAGCAAACTTGGCGGTTTCATGTGACATCAAGCGGGCTAAATCAACCAGAGTGAAATCACGGTTTTTTGCTTCGGTCCAAATAAGCGGCAAACCAAATTGCAGTGCTGAAATACCGCCCCATGCTTTTTCAATATCACCGGTATCTATGTGTTTTAATTGCGGTGTACACGGTGAGTGATCTGAGACGATAAAACTAATGCGACCATCAGTTACTGCTTGCCATAACTGCTCTCTGTTTTTGTTTTCGCGAATAGGTGGACAACATTTAAATAACGTTTTGCCATCAGGAATGTTTTCTGAGGCAATAGTTAAATAATGTGGACAGGTTTCTGCGGTAAAACGCAAGCCTTCAGCTTTTGCTTTTGCAATGGTATCGAGCGCTTCATCACTTGATAAATGCACAATGTGAATTTTACAGTTATCACCGGCTGCTTTAGATTCACGCGCCATGTCTACCATTAACGAGATAGCATTGTTTTCCCAGCTTTTAGGCCGTGATTCTAAAAAACTATTGTATTTATCCGTAATTTTAACGTCGTCAAAACTGCCGCAATCTAGTTCTGCATGAATCAAATATGGCACGTCGTGTTTCGCTAAAATAGGCATAGCAGCACGAATGTCTTTTGCAGCAACATTAGGGAATTCTTCAATGCCTGAGTCGATTAAGAAGGATTTAACGCCTAAAACACCTGCAGTTAGTAAATCGTCAAGTTCATCAATATTGTCAGGGATAACGCCACCCCAAAAGCCACAATCTACCCAAAGTTTGTCATGTACTGACGCTAGTTTTTCTTCAAAAGCAGCTTTGGTTGTTGTAACTGGAATACAGTTCAGTGGCATATCAACTAAGGTAGTGATACCACCTGCCGCTGCTGCTTGAGTTGCGGTATTAAAACCTTCCCATTCGGTGCGACCTGGCTCATTAATATGAACATGAGAGTCAACCAAACCTGGCATAAGTACCTGTTCACCTAAATCGGTTATTGGACAATCAAGGGCTTGTCCATAAGGGTGAATGTTATGGATTAGTTGACCTTTTATTTCGATGCAGGCAGCGATCATTTCGCTCTGATCACCAGCATGAACAATAACTTTTTTACTTTGCAGGGCAAAATGAGACACCTTGCTTCTCCTTAAAATTTGATAAACGTGAACGTTGAGAATACTTATACTCATTGCACGAACTGACTAACTGACTTCTTCCGTCATTAAACTTTTTAGCTCTTGCCAAGCTATACCTTGTTTAGTGCTTTGTGGTTTGGCATCTTTTTGTTTGTTGGCACTGGGATTAGCTAATGCTTGTGACGCTAGCTCAGCTTGATACAGCTGAATAATTTCACCAGCAACTGACACTGCTACTTCCATCGGCAACTTACCTTGTACCTGCGGTAATCCAATGGGGCAGTTCATCTTTTCTACTAAACTTTTAGTAATATCACGATGCTGGAATCGTTGTTGAAAACGACGCCATTTGGTATCAGAGGCAATTAAACCTAAATAAGCAAAATCAGCGCGTTTTAAAGTATTGTGACTGATCTCAAAATCCAGTTGATGGTTATGCGTCATGACAATGTAATAACTATTCGCTGGCATGAGAGCAACTTCTTCAGCCGGGTTTTCACTGACTAATGTGGTGACATTATGATAATTTCCTGCATCATCGGGGAATTGATCCGCACGGCTATCAACCCAAGTAATACTGCAAGGTAAACCAGCAAGAATAGGCATTAGTGCTTTACCCACATGACCTGCGCCAAACAGCATGATATTGACACCACTGGCGCTAAAACTTTCAAACAATACGCTGGCATTACCACCACAACATTGACCAAGTTGTGCACCTAACTGAAAATGCTCTAGCTGTTGGCAATCATCTTCAGCCATTAACAGCTGGTGTGCATGTTTAATCACTTTATGTTCAAGGTGACCGCCACCTATGGTGTCAAAAATATCATCATGGGTTATCACCATTTTGGTACCACTATTACGCGGAGTTGAACCAGTTACCCCAACAATTGTCGCGATAACATAGGCTTTGCCTTGTTTGTTCAATTGGTGTGCTGCACCGGTCCAATTCATTTTCATGATGATATTCCTATTTATTCCGACTTAATTCAGATGAAAGGGCGAATTACTTCGCCGTCGCTGCTTTAACGGCTTCAACTGCAAACAATACTCGCTCTGGTGTTGCTGGCGTATCTAGTTTCGGATTAGTTTTGTAATCATTAACACTGGCGATAGCATCTTTAAGTGCAGACCAAACGGCCATACCTAACATAAATGGTGGTTCACCAACTGCTTTAGAGTTGTAAATGGTGTGCTCACGGTTTGATGCATCAGGCACTAAGGCAACACGGAAATCTTTAGGTGCATCGTTAATTGCTGGGATTTTGTAAGTTGCTGGATTGTTTGAAAGTAAACGACCTTGTTCATTCCATACTAACTCTTCAGTCGTTAACCAGCCCATACCTTGAACAAAAGCGCCTTCAATTTGACCAATATCAATTGCTGGGTTAATTGAGTGACCAACATCTTGTAAAATATCGGTACGTAAGGTTTTGTATTCACCCGTTAAGGTATCAATGATAACTTCTGATACAGCGGCACCCGTTGCATAGTAGAAGAACGGACGACCTTTACCTGTAGCACGGTCAAAATGAATTTTGGGGGTCTTATAGAAGCCAGTAGAAGATAAAGATACTCGGCCCATGTAAGCTATTTGTGAGAATTCAGCGAAAGAGAACGTTTGCTCACCGACAATGACATTGTTGTTTTCAAATTGTACTTGTTCTGCTTCAACCTGATATTTTTCACAAGCAAAGTCAATGAGACGTTGTTTAATGGTTTTAGCCGCAGCTTCTGCTGCTTTACCATTTAAGTCAGTACCTGATGAGGCTGCTGTTGGGGATGAGTTAGGCACTTTATCGGTACGTGCTGAAGAACAGGCAACAGTATCTACATCAACTTGGAATTCTTCAGCAACAATTTGCGCTACTTTAGTATTCAAACCTTGGCCCATTTCACTGCCGCCATGGCTTAAGTGAATGGTACCGTCAGTGTAAACATGAACAAGTGCGCCAGCTTGGTTCAAATGCTGTACCGTGAATGAAATACCAAATTTAACGGGTGTTAAGGCAATGCCTTTCTTCAAAATAGGGCTGGTAGCGTTAAATTCAGTAATGGCTTTACGACGTGCTTGGTAATCAGAACTTTCTTCTAATGACTCAATAACTTCGCTTAAGTTATTATGCTCAACTTTTTGATGGTAGTGGGTTTCGTTACGGTCATCAGTGCCATATAAGTTTACTTTACGAATGTCTAACGGGTCTTTACCTAAATGACGCGCAATATCATCCATAACCATCTCTATGGTCATCATACCTTGCGGACCACCAAAACCACGGTAAGCGGTATGAGATACAGTGTTTAGTTTACAACGATTACCGGTAACGGTTGCTTGATCTAAGTAGTAAGCGTTATCTGAGTGGAACATTGCTCTATCAACAATGGCATCAGATAAATCGGGGGAGTAACCACAGTTACCATTAACTTCGATGTTAATACCTTTGATTTGACCATCTTTGTCAAAACCAACGGTGTAATTATTTTCAAAGGGATGACGTTTACCTGTCATCACCATATCGTCCATACGCGCTAGCTTAAACTTAACTGGGCGTTTAGTCACATTTGCCAATAAGGCTGCGATACATGCCCAAGGTGCTGCTTGTGTTTCTTTACCACCAAAACCACCACCCATGCGGCGCATATCAACTAATACTTTGTTTAGTGGAATGTCTAAAACTTCAGCTACTAACTTTTGTACTTCACTAGGATGTTGTGAAGAGGTGAAAATATTCATACCACCATCTTCGGTCGGTTCAGCTGTTGATACTTGCCCTTCAAGATACATATGTTCTTGACCACCAACGAGGATTTCACCGGATAATTGATGATCTGCCGCTGTAATAGCCGAGTCAGAATCACCACGTTTCATGGTAAATGGCGGGCGAACAAAGTTTTGCTTCGCTAACGCGTCTTTTACCGTAAGCACGGCTTCAAGCTCTTGATACTCAATTTTTGCTAATTTAACCGCTTTACGAGCAAGATCGAAACTTGTTGCCGCTACAGCAAAGATGGGCTGACCAATAAATTCAACTTTACCAATGGCTAGTACTGGGTCGCCAGGGAATACTGGACCAATATCGGTATGTCCAGGCACATCTTCAACCGTAATGACTGAGATAACACCTTCAGCAGCTTTAACGGCAGATAAGTCCATTGAGATGATGTTGGCATGTGCCATGGTAGATTGACCTACCGCAGCATGTAACTCACCACGCAGTGATGGGCGATCATCAACATAAATGGCTTCGCCAGCCACTTGCTTGTCAGCACTTTCATGTTTTTTAGAACGACCTACGCCACCTAAACCAACATTTTTTTGTCCGTTAACAACACTTTTGTCTGTGTTTGTTTGTACTTTATTAGTAACGGCTTTCTTTACATCAATAAGACTACGCATAATTTACCACTCGTGTTTCTATAACTTCTCTTGCATTGGCGCTCTGCAACTCTAAATAACATTTTTCAATCAGGTTTTGAGCTACGGTCATCCGGTACTTATCAGAAGCACGAACATCTGACATTGGTTGGAAATCGGTCGTTAACGCTTCTTTTGCTTGCGCTACTAACGCTTTTGTTAAGCTATTGCCTAACAATATGGCTTCAGTCGCAGGTGCACGTTTAGGAATAGCAGCCATGCCACCAAAAGCTAAACGGACATTAGTAATTTCTTGAACCTGCTGCCCATCTTTTTGCTCGACTTTCCTTTCAATAAAAAAGGCCGCTAATACCGCTGAGATATCGTCATCAATACGCTTAGAAATTTTGTAAAGTTTTAACGTTTGCCCCGCGGTAGGTTTAGGGATTTGAATTGATTTAATAAATTCAGATGGCTTAAGCACAGTTTTCTTATAGTCGACAAAATAGTCTTCAACTAAGATGGTACGTTCTTGACCTTGAACATGCAGTGTCATGGTTGCACCTAAAGCGATTAACGCTGGTGGCATATCACCAATAGGTGAGGCATTACCAACGTTGCCGCCTAAAGTACCGGTATTACGTACTTGCTTAGAACCGATACGTTCGATCATTTCCCCTAAATCAGGGTAGTAATGATGCAAGGTATCGATAAATTCACTGTAAGGTAGTGCAGAGCCAATAATAATCTCAGTTTCTGTTTCTTCGATAGTCGTTAATTCTGCAACATTACCGACATAAACAAGCTTATCAATGGTTGCTAAATTCTGTGTAACAGAAAGGGCTAAATCGGTGCCACCAGCCACTAACGTGGATTTAGGCTCATTGGTTAACTCAGTCGCCAACTCATCGATATTTTTTGGCGCAATATAGTTATGGCTATTACCTGTTAATGCAGGCGCTGATAATTTTTTTAATGCTGTTAGCGCAGTAACGGTTGCTTGATAGTGCTTAGCAAATGAATCTTCTGCCGCACTTTCGCTAGACGTGATGGCCGCTTCGATAATTGAGCGGTAACCAGTACAACGACACAAGTTACCGGCTAATGCTTCTAATACCTCAGCACGATTTGGTGTGTTGTTTTGCTTATGCAAAGCAAAAGACGACATAACAAATCCAGGGGTACAGAATCCACATTGTGAACCGTGGTTATCAACAATTGTTTGCTGGGCGTGATGTAACTGAGCGCCTTCCTTCAAGTCTTCAACAGTAATCAATTGCTTGCCATGTAAATTACCAACAAAGGTAATACAGGAGTTAATTGATTTATAAATTAGTTGACCAGTCTTTTTAGGATCTAGTTCAGCGAGTACTACGGTACAAGCCCCGCAATCACCTGAAGCACAGCCTTCTTTTGTGCCAGATTTAAATCGCTCTTCACGTAAGTATTGTAAAACAGTCGTATTAGGATCTAAGTTCTCAATCTTTACTAGCTCGTTGTTTAACAGGAATTTTATTGTATTTGCTACCATTATTCTTTCCGCTTTAATTTTGATTTTTAGTGTCGAGTTGAATATTCGTATTGATTCACTATAGCAGAATCAATAGTTGACACAAGTGTCAGCTTTGATTTATTTGTTACTGCAGTCGTTGTACGAGGACACTAATGTGTACTTAATTCTCTTTAAATAGACGTAGTAAATGACTCTCATTTAACTATGAACATGTGGCAAAACAGTGCTTTGCTGAAGGATCTCAAGAGCAGTATTTAATTATCCAAGGCTGTGTTTATCACTATGCGATTTTGATAAAAATTTCACCATGTGAAATTAACATGAGTTGAATATTGCGTTGTCGATGCCTTGTAAGCAATGAGTTGAATTTAAAAATATTAGCGGCAGCACTTGTCAGGCTCTATTTAACTGGCATTATGTACTCAGTTTTAATGCAATTCATTTTAACACCCATTCTTATCACTCAATTTAGGCTGAAATCAGCGGAGTAATTAATGTTTCCTCGAAGTAGTCGCCTAGCCTTAATTACCATGGTATTGAGCATGGTGGGTTTATTTTCTTTCAATGCTATGGCGCATGGCGTCGATGAAAGTACCCGTCTTTTTTTACAAAACAATACTGGGGTTCAATTCTTCCCTTTTATGTATATTGGCGCTAAACATATGGTGACCGGGTACGATCATTTGCTGTTTTTAGCTGGCGTAATCTTTTTTCTATATAAGAGCAAAGACATTTTATTGTATGTCAGTATGTTTACCTTGGGACATAGCTTAACTTTACTCTTTGGTGTGCTGGGTGATGTGCAAGTTAATGCTTATATCATTGACGCTATTATCGGTTTGTCTGTTGTTTATAAAGGCTTTGATAACTTAGGTGGTTTTGAGCGTATCTTAGGCTTTAGCCCAAATGCTAAAATGGCAGTGCTAATTTTTGGCTTATTTCATGGTTTTGGTTTAGCGACAAAATTACAAGAATTTCAACTAGCCAAAGAGGGTTTATGGGAGAACTTGATTGCTTTTAATATAGGGGTGGAGTTGGGGCAGTTTGCCGCGCTAACATTTATATTACTGATCATTAGTTTTTGGCGAAAACATCATTCGTTTGCCCAATTTTCAACGGCAAGTAATACCCTATTAATGAGCGCTGGTTTTATGCTGATAGGCTTTCAGTTAACTGGCTATTTTACGAGTTAACTGAGTTATCAAGGTTACTAAGTTATCAATATTATTAGGTTAGCAAAACACTCACTTACTCAATTCGATATTTAAGAGACTTGTACCCGCTCCACTTGAAGATGCTCGTTTCAGGAAGTCTGAGCGATTTATAATTAAGGCGCATTTTTTTATTAAGGGTTATTCCCTTAAAAAGAAATGTAACGTAGAGTATAGTTTACTCAGCCTTCCCTAAAGGCGTTTCTAATTCCAGCTGAATCATGCACCTTCAAGTAGAACGGGTATATATGCAACATACGTTATCAAATAAGGCTTTATTCAAATCAACTATTATCGCGCTGGTGATTGCTGGTTTAGTACTTATTAGTTTTATCTTACCAGCAGAATACAATATAGACCCAACAGGTATTGGCGCAAAACTTGGTTTAACAGCTTTAGCAAATCCAGTGGGCTCTGCGACAATCAGCAGCAACCAAAGTGATGAACTCAATACAGAAAATCAACAAGAAACCGATATTATTGAAGTTATTGTCCCTGCAGGACGTGGTGTTGAGTATAAATTTGCTATGGCGCAGTTTAAGAAAATGGAATATCAATGGCAAACTGATGGCACTGCACTTTTCTTTGATTTACACGGCGAGCCCGAAGGCGATACCACAGGTTATTATGAAAGTTATGCAATTGCGACGTTGACGGAAATGAAAGGTAGTTTTACCACGCCATTCACTGGTGTTCATGGTTGGTATTGGAAAAACACATCAGATAAACCGGTCGTCGTTAAACTCACCGTCGGTGGCGAATATTCTATTGTTGGATTAAAAAAATAGCCTTTGGGTAAATATTTAAAACATTGATAAATTGAATGTTTGTGAAAAATAGTTGAATTTCAAACGTGGTATTTGAATGGATGGCCTAAGGCTATTCCTTAAAGTAATGACTTAAGGTAATTTCCTAAGGTAATGATTTAAGGTATTAACTCAATCGCACGAACTTGCAAAATAGCTTCACCACCATCTTTATCTGTCATGCTTGGTGTCAGATAAATTGCATCAACATGTTCAGGTAATAAACCATAATCTGTTGAGCTGGCAGGTGTCCATTTTGGTCGGGAGAAGTCTTTCAAATCAACTTCCTTAGTTGACCACTGATTTGTTGGTGGTAATTCTATTTGATAATGGGCATAACTTTGATCGCCATGTTTACCGTATTCTAGCTGTGATAATTTAATAATGAGAGCAATATCACATTGGTAGGTTAAACGTATTTTTTGGCTACCGGCTAAAGAAGTGGCAGGTAATCGATGAATGAGTTCAACCCATGAATTACGCTTGGCATCAACGCGAGGCACTCGCTTAAACTTTATCCAAATACCACCATGCCTAATCAGTTTTTCGTTAATAATAGCTTCACTACCATAAGGGTCAGTGTCATAGCTCCATTGGTGTTTATCTAATGGAGCTTGAGTAATTTCTGAATTAGCAGAGGCGATAGATATCGCTAGAAAATGAGCTAAACCAACAAGTAATATTATTTTGAAAAAGTGCATTTATAGTCTTCATATTGATGTTTAGGGTAATATGGAATCAGGGGAGCTTTGCAAGAAAGCTTTACCCCTCCAATAATAGTGATAATTCTTCATCTTGAAAGGTAACAGATTGCTGATGCCAATCTGTTACGCCATATTTTTCTAATATTTTGTTTAACCGTCCATTTTCTCTAAGGCTAGTTAAGCCATTATCGAAAAGTTGTACGTATTTTTTACTCAGTAAAGGTGAAAACCCTAAAAATAGCGGAGTAAAAATTCCTTCAGTACCGGCATAAACGATTGAGGGCTCGGCCCTAGTTGATGTTTTTAACAACTTAGATAGCTGATATTGCACAGTAAATCTTGAGTCCAATAAAATGTCCAATCGTCCCAAGTGCAACATTTTCAATTGTTTTTGCAAAGGGGAATTACCACTAGCTGAAAATATGTGTGCTGTATTATCTTTCAATAACCTACCGATACTGTCGCCATACTCATAACCGTTGATCGTACCTAAAATAGCATTACTTTTTAGCGCAACTTCTAAGTCAGCAATACTTTTAAAGCGCCATGGATCACTAGCGCGTACATAAAAGTCATTATATAAGCCACCAAAAGTTAGGTGACTTTTTTTGAGCTGAAAGTCACCAATATGCTGTGAAGTTAAACCCAGCAGAATGTCTATTTTTCCCTTTTTAGTGAGGTCTAACGCTCTTGCTAATGGCGTTAAAGAAAACTTTACTTTAACGCCATTACTGGCAGCGATCTCTGTCACTATCTCAACTAAAAACCCCGGAAGATGAGTGTCGTCACAGATATAAGGGCACCATTCATCAGAAGCTACCACTAAAACTCTTGCCTGGACAGGCTTAGCAAGAATACTTGCGCATATAATTAAGAACGCAAGGCTAAATGATATAAGGTTTTTAGTGTGTTTCATCATCTTATTTTTCTTAAACGACAACATCAGTCGTTGGTAAATTAGCCGAACGCCATAAATAATAGAGCGCAGGTAAAACGAGTAAGGTTAATAACATAGCGCTTGCCATACCACCTACCATAGGTGCAGCAATTCGGCTCATTACTTCTGAGCCAGTACCAGTGCCATATAATATGGGTAATAAACCAACAATAACAGTTCCTCCGGTCATCATAATGGGTCTGACTCTTAAACCTGCCCCATGAAGTACTGCCTGTAAAATATCTGCTTTTGTTGTCATTTTTCCAGCTGTGGCATTATCGGCCAATAAGGCATTATACGCTTGATTTAAGTAAACTAGCATAATAACGCCAATTTCTACTGCAACACCAGCTAGGGCAATAAAACCAACGCCTACAGCGACAGAGAAGTTGAAACCTTGTAAGTACATTAACCAAATACTGCCTACCATAGCGAGCGGTAACGTACCTAAAATCATGGCAACTTCAATGACATTTCGAAAGTTTAAATACAGTAATACAATGATAATTGCCAACGTTAGTGGCACCACATACGTCAGCTTAGCTTTCGCCCTCTGCATGTATTCATACTGACCTGCCCACGTAATAGAATAACCTGTAGGAAGTTTTAATTCCCTATCCAGTACTGTTTGTGCATGAGTCACGTAACTGCCAACATCAACGCCTTTGGTATCAGCCAAGTCAATGAAAGCCCAACCGGTTAATCGAGCATTCTCTGATTTTATGCCCGGCGGTCCATCTTCAATAAATACATGGGCAACATCGCCTAACGAGATTCGCTGACCATTGGGCGTAACTATAGGTAGTTGAGAAAGCTGCTCTGGTGAGTCTCGGTAATCTTGGGGATAACGTAAGCTAACCGGATAACGCTCTAAACCTTCTACGGTATTGGTAACATTCATACCACCAATTGCAGTGGCAACTACTTGCTGAATATCACTAATATTTAAACCATAACGAGCCGCTTTACCACGTTGAATATCAACTTTGATATAGCGACCGCCAGCAACACGCTCAGAATATACTGAAGCGGTACCAGGTACTTTGGCCAAAATACTTTCAAGCTGTTGACCAATTTCTTGAATCGTTTCAAGTTTTGGTCCCGATATTTTAATACCAACAGGTGTTTTTATGCCTGTAGCTAACATATCTATACGGGTTTTTATTGGCATAACCCAAGCATTAGTGACGCCGGGTAGTTTTACTAACGCATCAAGTTCCTTTTTTAAACTAGCGATAGTCATGCCTTCGCGCCATTCACTTTTAGGCTTAAATTGAATAAAGGTTTCTATCATAGTTAACGGTGCCGGATCTGTTGCTGTTTCTGCACGTCCCATTTTACCAAACACGGTTTTTACTTCAGGTACCGTTTTAATCAGCTTGTCGGTTTGTTGCAGTAACTGTCTTGCTTGTCCGATAGATATACCAGGATAAGTGGTTGGCATATACATCAAGTCACCTTCATCAAGCGGAGGAATGAATTCACTGCCTATTTTATCTAACGGATATAAACCAATGATAAACACAACCACAGCGGCAGATAGGGTGGTTTTTGGAAAGCGTAATACTGCTTTGAGTGCAGGTAGGTATAATGCCGTTAAGAATTTATTTACCGGATTTTTATGTTCAGCGAGTACTTTACCGCGAATAAAGTACCCCATTAATACTGGTACCAAGGTAATCGCTAACGCAGCAGCGGCTGCCATTGCATAGGTTTTGGTGTAAGCAAGCGGCGAAAACATTCGACCTTCTTGTGCTTCAAGGGTAAACACTGGCACAAAACTGACTGTGATAATGAGTAAGCTGAAGAATAATGCCGGGCCCACTTCACTGGCGGAATCAACGACAACCTGCCAACGTTTTTCGTTTGATAAGGGTTTATCTTGGGGTTCACGCTCCATATGTTTGTGCATGTTTTCAATCATTACAATTGCACCATCAACCATAGCGCCAATGGCAATAGCGATACCGCCAAGAGACATGATGTTGGCATTCAAACCTTGCGCATGCATCACGATAAAGGCCGTTAAAATACCGACAGGAATGCTAATAATCACCACTAAAGAAGAGCGGAGATGAAAGAGAAAAATAACACACACTAAAGCGACAACACCAAACTCCTCTAACAGTTTCATCGCTAAGTTACTTACAGCACGCTCAATTAATGCCGATCTATCATAAACGGGAACAATTTCGACCCCTTCAGGTAAGCCTTTTTTCAACTGTTCTAGTTTAACTTTTACGCCGTTAATGACCTGCTGAGCATTTTCGCCAAAGCGCATCACCACAATACCGCCGACGGTTTCACCTTCACCATTTAGCTCGGCAATGCCACGGCGCATTTGTGGCCCCGTGCCTATTTGGGCAACATCTTTAAGTAATAGTGGTGTGCCGTTTTCATTGACACCTAAGGGAATATTTTCAAGGTCTTCAACGCCTTTTAGATAACCCGTTGCTCTTACCATGTATTCAGCTTCGGCCATTTCTACCACAGAAGCGCCAATCTCTTGGTTACCTTGTTTGATGGCTGTTTGAATAAGAGAAAGTGGAATACCAAAAGCACGTAGCTTGTCTGGATCAACTTGTACTTGGTATTGCTTAACCATGCCGCCAAGTGCAGTAACTTCTGAAACACCTTTTACCGTTTGCAGTTCATATTTTAAAAACCAATCTTGTAAGCTACGTAATTGACTTAAGTCATGTTGGCCGGTTTTGTCGATCAACGAATAGAGGTATACCCAACCAACACCTGTCGCATCAGGGCCTAATTGCGGTTTTGCATCACTCGGTAAATTAGGAGATACCTGACTTAAATATTCTAATACACGAGAACGCGCCCAATAAAGATCGGTATCTTCTTCAAAAATAATGTACACATAAGAATCACCAAAAAAAGAGAAACCACGAACAGTTACTGCACCAGGTACTGACAACATGGCGGTGGTAAGTGGGTAAGTTACCTGATCTTCAACAACTTGCGGTGCTTGTCCGGGATAACTCGTTTTGATAATAACTTGCACATCTGATAAATCAGGTAATGCATCAATAGGCGTATTTTTTACTGCATATAAACCTGCGCCCACTAAAATCATAGTGGCCAAGATGACGAAGAAACGATTACCTACTGACCAACGAATAATGGCAGCAATCATTGTTTCTCTCCCTGAGCCATATCATGTGAAGAGCTGCCTGACATGCCTTTTTTCATCGCCATAGCGCTAACAATAATGAATTCACCCTCTCTAATTTCGAAGGTAAACATTAAATAAGCATCAACAGTAAATAGTGCCATATCCACGGATTCACTCACAATGAAATCAACACTAGCGGGCTCTCGGTTCCATTTTTCAATCGCTTCACGATCGATAGTAACCATGCGGTGATCGGTCATCACGGAAGTGACGGTGCCATTTACCATTGCCGAAGACACGTCATTATTACTTTCGTCCATAAAATCATCAGATTGAAACTCTTCAATATGCATACGTTTAAAGTCTGACGTTTTGCTAGACTCTGAGTCGAGTAAAAACTGAGCGGAACTAACTACTTTCTCTCCTTCAGAAAGACCCGAAATAATTTCGATATTATCACGATCAAAACGACCAATTTTCACCGCGACCGACTTAAAGTAACCATCGCCTAGTGCCAAAACAACTCTGTCTTGGTTACCCGTGCGAATAACGGCTTCTTTTGGTACTTGCAAAGCGGGTTCGTTGTCATTGATCGCTATTGAAATTTGCGCGAACATATTAGGTCTTAAATCACCGCTCTGGTTATTAAAATGCAACCTAACAATACCGGTTCTTGTTTTTGGATTTAACATAGGGTGTACGTGTTCAACTTTACCGAGCCATTGTTTCGAGGGTAAATAATCTAAACGCATGCTAGCACTATCGCCCATGACTACTTTAAAAACATCGCGCTCGAAAACTTCTGCTTTTACCCATACCTGAGTTAAATCGACTATAGATAACATCATGGTTTCTGGTTTTACGTAGAAACCTTGTCTGACAAATAAGCTCTCCACTACACCATTTTGTGGTGCGTAAAAAGTAACGTTTAACTGTACTTTTTTATCCTTTTTTAAGGCGTTAATAGCTTTACGAGGGATTTGTAAGGCGATAAGACGATTTTCAGCAGCTGAAATTAAACGCTTATTTTTTCTATCCAATGCGAGCAGTAATTCTTCTTGAGCATTAACCAATTCAGGTGAATATATGTCATAAAGCGGTTGCCCCTTGGTTACAGGATCACCAATAGCGTTGATGTAGAGCTTCTCAACCCAGCCGGAAATACGTGGGTGAATATGCACTAATTTGTCTTCATCATAAGTGACATAACCTACGGTTTCTATTGTGGTCTTGAGTGGGCGATAAGTCGCCGTTGTAGTACGCACACCTAAGTTATTTATAACACTCGGCGATATTTTTATAGTGCCAGCGCCTTCATCAATCGTATTATTTTGACTACCGTAATAAGGGATAAGATCCATACCCATAGGGGATTGACCAGGTTGATCACGTCTAAAATTTGCATCCATTGGCGCTACCCAATACAAAGGTTTATTTTCTTCGGTATCGCTATCGTTAATGTCTGTTTTTGAGGGTAAAAAAGTTGTTACAACTAAGGTGATTATTACCCCGAAAACTAAGCCTAAAATTATGCCTGTTAACGTAATGTGTCTAACTTTCACTACTGGGCGTTCTACTGAGTCATTGTTGTTTTTATTGATAGTCATTATTTTTCCTCACGCTGAGCAAAAGTTTGCTGCGGATTTTTCGATGTATTGTTCGTAGCCAAACTACCGACAAAAAGGTAATTCAGTTCTAAAATTATTTTTTGCTGTTCAACCGCAATTTTTAGTTGTTCTATTTCAGCATTAAGTACGGCGATGCGTGATCGTACGACTTCTGAAAAATCACCATCATCATTGGTATATGCCGTTAATGAGGCTTCTGCTTGATCGTGAATTTGTGGCAACAGTCTGGTTTGGTAAAGTGTTTTACGATTGTTCAAACGTGATAAACGCCCTTGTGCACTAGAGAAAGCACCCAGTAACTGACGCAGTAATAATATTTTTTCTGTTTTTACTGCTTCTGTTGCTGAAACTGCTGATTTTACTGTCATATCTTGACGATTATCAGTAAACAGTGGCAGATCAAAAGTCACCCCAACAGAGAATAAATCTGCTCTATTGTTACCTGAGGGATCATCATCACGATAGCCATAACTTGCGTTAATACCCCACTCAGGTTGGTAGGCTTGTTCTGCTAAATTTATGCCTGTTTTTGTCGCTAGTATCTTTTTATCTAGTGCAATAACGGCAGGGTGTTTAACGAATTGTTCGGTGAGCACCTCAACAGATAACCAAGGGTGATTGTTCAAACGAGTACTGCTAAGGCCATTCCTGTCGGCATTTGAACGAGCAGAGCCCGAGTGATTTAAATCTTCATGTAGTAAATCTAACTGGGGTAATTGCTTAGCTAATTTCATATTCTGTAGCTGACCCACCTCAGCAATATTTACTTGCATAGGATCATTAAGAAATGCCGTCGATAGCCATTGTGATAACCTGCCTAGGTAAGAATTTTGTTGCTGTGCGAGCCTATCGAGTCGATCATCTAGCTGTGTTAACTCAAGTTGGGCACGAACAATATCTTGTTGGCGTGTTTTACCTAACGTTGAAGAATAACTGGCTTGAGCTACATCCGCTAATTGCTCGAACAAGGAGCGATTTTGTTCTATCAGGGCACTACTTTGTTGAACGTAATAAGCATCCAGCCATAAACTGCCAACGGTAACAGCAACTTTGGCTTTTCTGTCGTTCCGTTGAAACGGATAAGCCTCACTTTGAATACGCAATTGCTGATTCTTTATTGTCAGGCTATCACCTCGAGGAAACATCTGGGTAATCCCCACTTTTAGCTGTGTCATACCCTCTTGAGAAAAATCAAAACCATCGGTAGGCAGGTTTGCAAATGCGACCGACATTTTAGGATCTGGCAAACTTGAAGCTGCATTGCTCATGGCCTCAACGGCTTGTTGCTGGTGTTTATTGCCCGTGAGCCAAGGGTCGTTTTTTTGCGCGGTTGTTACTGTGCTATTAAATGACCAAACCTTTTTATTATCAGCAGCCTGAAGAGTAGGGCTAATAGCACATAACACACTTAATGTGATGATGCTGGCAACAGTTGCGCGAGCTTGAACGGGAAAAGAAAATAAAAACATGACTCCCTCCTGAGGGAATACTTTACGGTAATGACGAGACGATTTTTTGCATCAGTGATACTTTGTGAGTTATCAACTATAAAAATTTATACAGCAAAATGTAGACGCAATGAGACTGTGATTAGCTCAGAATTGGTGGTCTATAAAGGGAGGTAAGAGTTTGACTTGTGGTGATAGTATTGAGTGAATTTATTTTACTAGGTGTTGCGAATACCGGGGTGTAATTGATAATTATTGAAAATGCCGAGACTGTTGAGCAGGCACCTGATAAGCAGTCACATTCTTGTTCACAGCATTCTTGTGTCGACATAGTGGAACAAACTGTGTTCGTCATTGCTTCTTCATCGCAATCAGACATAGCACTCATATCATGAGCAGTGTTGTTCATCTTTTCACTTTGATGATTCGAGCTTTTTATCGAGGTCATTTCAGTCATCGACTGCATATTTAATTGCATAGCTGTCATGCTATAAAACATAGTCATTGATGCCATAGATTGACCAATAAAGATCAAACAAAGCAAAAAAACCATTACTGTTTTATTGATAAAAGTAGGCACAAGCAGCACTTAGATTATGAGTTAGGTACTATTAGCTAGATATTAAATACTTAATAACTAGGCGATAAGAATTAGTTTAATTCTAGCACCATTGAAAAGAAGATAGCAATAATACCAGACCTATTAAATATATTTCCAATGTCGAGCAGTGTTAATGAGCTTAAAACACGAACCATTGGTGAAGCCTTGTCCGAAATGACGATTGGCGCCACAGCATGTGAAAACTTAATAAATTAATTATGTTTTGTGACGGCCGCTGACCTTTGAGTTTTGCTCCAGTATGATCACTAATGCCACATTCGAGACATTAGCTTTTAAAGACAATCAATACTTCGGATTAGGTTTTGTATCGATAACGCCGTAATAAGCGGAAAATTACTGTTGGCTAAAATGTTTGAGGCACGAAAAGAGCCAACTGTAAATTTCCCGTTTGATTGCCTTGTTATGTGCTTAACCTATAAATTGGTACTTCGAGCTAATATATCAGCAACTATCATAATAGCTAAGCCGGCCAACTGTATAAAGAATGTTTTTTTTGCTTTACCCCAATGCTTTATTAGGAATAATAAGCTTACAGGCGAAACGAGTAAACAAAGCAACCCCCATACAATACTTTGTTTGAACGCAGTGATAAGAAACCCAATACCTCCAATTAGTAATACACCAAGTCCAACAAACACTAGTATATTCATTTCAACATCCATTTATACCAACTCCAATTTTGTAACTCTATATGTACAGCATTATTTAAAACAAGTTTGTCCACTAAAACGGGGGAACTTCATTTTCCGTTTAATTGCCTTGTTATATGCAAAACACCAGATGAATTTATGTATCTTCTTATTCGGTAGATAGCAACTCAGTTAATACTTTTTGAAAAACATATACTGCTAGACTAAATGAAAATATAAAAGTCATTAAAGGGGAGATACCATGTTCAAATAAGAAGGAAAATAATAGATCTAATAGTGAAATACCTATCATCCCAAATATAAATAGCTTAGTTGAATGCTTTTGTACTATAGCTTTGATTTTCTGCTCAGTCATATCGTAAAACTCCATTTTATGAAAGCATAAAACGCCCTAATAATGGGCAAAAAATTGTTGGCTAAAATAAGCGACGAAGGAGCAAAAACCAACTGTTTTTTGTCCTTGTTAATGCGCTTGTTAGCTGCTGATTATATAATACCTTGCTCTGTACACCATTCTCGTAATGCATCTTCAGTGTGCTTTGCATCAAATTTATACCACTCTTCAATTTTACCAGCGCTCTCTAGTAAAGATTTAAACCTTGCATAGGCACCTTTACGATTGAACGTACTTTTTAATATTCTGTCGGTAAGTATTCTAGAGTAAAATCGAAAGCGAGATTATTGCCAAGATTCAATTCATTTTTATGAGGAATGGTCAAATATTTTTCATCATTAATATCGTCTGGTAGTTCCTCTTCATTGTCACCAAATTCAGAATAAAAATACGTTCTTCCTGACTCTTTACAAATATACCCCTCATGATCGAACGGAGAACCAAAATTAACTAACTCAAATAGCTCTAAAACATCGTTAAATTTAATATTCATGCCGACCTCTGATTGATTTCACTAAGCAGCTAACGCCTCACTAAGAGGCAAAAAATTGTTGGCTAAAATAAGCGACGAAGGAGCAAAAGCCAACTTTTTTTGTCCTTTTAAGTGACTTGTTATGTGCCTGTGTAGCTGACTTTTGTTTTAGCCAAGTAGTCATGTAAGCAACGTCTTTGCTTACCAAAAATAAACAGTGGATTTACAATGCCTGATATAAACTGTCCAAAAGATGGTATTAAACCGATCAATTGCATTGGTAACATCCGTTTAAAATAAATAGTAGCTAAACTTGCTTTTGTACCATCTAAGTTTTCAATACGAATAGACATATAATTTTTGCCAATTGTTTGTCCGTAGTAATATAAAAGATAGCCGTGTAATACCATCGTAACGAAAACACCATATATAAACAAAATCCCCAGCAGAGATAAAGATGGTTCTTTGAATGAATCAAAGCCTACATAAAATATAACTGGCACTAGTGATATGATTCCGATAACACCATCTATAATTGCTGCCATTAACCTATCAGGTTTTGTAGCTTTTTCTCCGATATCTTTGGTTGTATCAATTTCTTCAGGAAATTCAGCTTCTTTTTGACGAATCAAGCCATCTATTTCTTTTGCTCTTTCAGGATAAACATCTCGATCTATTGATTCTGCGGAAGAATAAAGATCATTTAGAGAATATGATGAAAAATCTATTTTTGAATCCATGCTTACGACTACTCCTTGTCACATAACCGCTTATTATGGAGACTTCTCAGTAATGTCCGTCCCATAAATTTAATTTTATGTGCATTAATATCCCATATTTTCAGTGTCTTATAAACTAAAGATATTTTATTTTTGTTAGGTTTTGGATATTACTGAGACTTCTCAGTAATATCCAACATAGAATTAAAGGCTATTTCAAACAATATCAATTAGTTAGGGTTTAGAAAGATTGATTTGGGTTTATTACTGAGACTTCTCAGTAATATGACACAGTCAATCCATTAGAAAATATATCGCAAATATTTTGAAGCTAACTTCCGCTCTGCGCACTATCGAGACATGATCACTTTTGCCACATTCGAGACATTAAACATTTAAACTGTAAGGTTGATTCGGATTAGATTTTGTATCGATACACATAATACAAGCTGACTACCCAATAAAGTCTTTAAAAGTAGATTTACCTTCACTAATAAGATTTTCTTTGAGCATTTCATCAAACCAGTTATTTATGGCCTCTTTCATTAAATCCATAGGTCCTTTCCATACTGGCTTCATATGCTTTATCCAAAGTTCTACTTCCTTAGTGGTATAAACCATATCTTTAGACTGCATTTTTGCTATTTTAAGTATATTTTGCGTAAATTCTTTTTCTATTACCTCACTAGGGACTGACCAATGAGCCTTTCCAAGACAATCAGTATAAAAACCTACTTGTTTAAGATCATCTAAAAGTCGTGTGTGTTCTGCTTTTTCATCAACTAAAGATTTGAACTCTTCAAGCTTATTTTTCCCACTTAAGACCATAGATGGGAATATCCACATTTTATTTTTTTTGGTATGCGAGCGATAATCCTTCCAAGCATCTTTTACATCTTTACCGTTTCTAGCTAATGCAAGTTCACGTAAAACACTTACTTTTCCCGACTCCTCGATAGATAAAATAGATAAGGACATAGCAGAAGGAAAGCGGTTTAAATTGAATAGTATTTCAGCATCCTCACTTAACCGTCGAGCATTTTTACACGCAGCATTCATACCTGCTGCAATTTGTGCTGGTTTTAACGAATTCTTCCATTGACCTAATCCTTTAGACATGAATTTCTCTCTAAAAAGGGTTATAAAAATTAATAATAAAGGACAAAATTTCGAAAAAACTTCAAGGTTAATCCTTTATATATTTTAACAAGATTCAAACATTATCAGTCTTTACTATCAAAACCAATGAGAAATAAAACGTAATAATATTTTAAAGTAAAAACAAATGATTCATTCCATCTACATTAGAAAATATAGGGCAAATAATTTGTGGCTAAGTTCTCCTTAGCGCACTATCGAGACATGATCACTTTTGCCACATTCGAGACATTAGCTATTACAACTATTGGGCAGTTTGGATTAGTTTTTGTATCGATAACGCCCTGTTATTTGTCCCGCTTGAACAGCTTGTTATAACCGTATTTGAATATATCTATACCAACTAATAGAAGGCCAGAAAGAAACAAGACAATACTTAAAATTATTAAAAAGCCTTCGTAGAATCGATTCGAATTTGCATGTATGGATAAAACTAAATTATCTATGGTGCCTTTGCTATTCACTTTATCTATAAGTAATTGATAGTTATCTTTATTATCTATATTAAAATATCCAATGATAACCTTTTTACCATACCATCCAGAATTTATAGCCTCATTAGTACTTGAGCGACTAGATGTTAATTTTAATCTCTCAGTTTCACCTAATTCGTTGTTTAATAAAATACTGATACTATCTATACCGTCATTTCTTGTTTTCCCGTCAAACTCAGCAACAATATAGAATTCATTTTCTAATGGCGATAGTTCGAGTTGAACCCCATATTTGTCATTTTCTTTTTGAAAATAGCCAATATTGTTTGTTTCTATTTCATCTAGTAAAGATACAGGAAATCCGAAAGTAAATAATATTACCCCTACAATTATGAACCCAGCTCCCCAAACGCCGATTTTTGATAAATTAATTTGAGGTTACTCCAAGGTTTGAACGCCTTGTTAGGTGTATGTTTGCCAAATTAGAGAGCACATTATAAAAGTTGAAAACGTTGCATAAATAAAAATACCAAACCAAAAACCACCTGGCGAATCACTACGTTTTACCGTGATTGATTTAACTTCTATTTCTCCCCTTTTTATTGCGTGAATACAATAAATAAGTAAAAAGGGACATAAAAATAAAAACACTATGGTTGCTATAAAATTACCGTATCCTTCGGTTTGTGGAGTAAACACAAATGCCAATAGTGTAAAGATACCACCTACAATAAAAATAGTTTTCAATAATCTGGAAGTATCCAACTTTAATTCAGATATTAATTTGACTATAACTCCATCACCTCTTTTAAGCGTTTGAGCCTTTGGCTGTTGCCTAAAGCTAACTTTAGAGGGGATACCTTTTTTTCTATTATCTATTTCTTGCAGTAATACTTGGTACCTCTCAGGGTATTTAACTTGATCAATATGCTGTAAACAATCTAATAGTTCCTCAAGACTATATTCAGAATAAATTGGTTCAGAAGTCAACACTGAGTACACCTAACGCCCTGTTAAGAGGCAAAATTTAGTTGGCTAAAATGTTGAGGGACGAAAACAGCCAACTGAATTTTGTCCTGTTTTAACAGCTTGTTATATGCCATTACCACCAAATTCTAGCATGAATTGCTAAAGCAAATAAAACATAACCTATACACGATAAAACCCAAAATAACTTTGGAGAATTTAATGCTTTGATACTTATTAAGGCTGACAAAGCGATTAAGACTAAACCAATAAATAAACTAGGATTTGGAAAAGTATCATAACCGTGACCTACTTCAACAGATGGTATTGGAGGAAGAGTAAACATTAGTGCAATAAACACCAAGATAACGATTAATAGTTGATAAAGAGCAGACTTCACAAATCATCCTTGAAGGCATATAACGCCCCATTAAGAGCCAACTGTTATTTGTCCTGCTTGAATGGCTTGTTATAAGCCTGTTTGTACAATGCTTTGACTTTTAAAGCGGGTTTAGACTTATATAAAAGATAAGTAGATATAAACATACTTGGAACAAACAAAAATAAAATAGCACCAGCAAAAGCATTTTTAGCTTCTGGTGAAATGGCCGCAACACACAAAGAGCCACTTACTAAAAGAGTTGAAATAATAATTCTTTTTAAAAATCCTCGAACACTTTTGAAAATACTATAACTTTGATAGAAAAAGAAAATACCAATTAAAGCAGCAACTGTAAAAACAAAAAGCTTCTCGAAGTTATGATGAAGAAACAAATAGACAGCTATTCCCGGATACATAAATAGTATTGAGAGAGTAAAAGTTAATTTGTAATCTAGAAATTTAGAATGCACCGAAATCCTTTAAGGCTTATAACAGCTTATTATGGAGATTTCTCAGTAATGTCCGTCCCATAACTTTAATTTAATTCGTATTAATATCCCATATTTTCAGTACCTTATAAACTAAAAATATTTTATTTTTGTTAGGTCTTGGATATTACTGAGAAGTCTCAGTAATATCCAACATAAAATTAAAGGCTATTTCAAATAATATCAATCAGTTAGGATTTTAGAAAGGTTGATTTGGATTTATTACTGAGACTTCTCAGTAATATGACAGAGTCAATTCATTAGAAAATATATCGCAAATATTTTGAAGCTAACTTCCGCTTAGCGCACAGAGCAGCCTTTATTTTCTAACAATTTGTTCAATATTTTTGTTACTTTTTCTTAACTCATACATCTATTAATTACACTTATTAGAAAATATGAGAGCAACATGAAATATACAAGCAAGATAATTACGCTCATACCCCTGATATTATTAGGGCTGTCAGGATGTAATGATTCATCTAAAGAAGAATCAATGTTAGACCCTAAACTTGTTTCACAAGGCAAAGAGATATTCCGCTTTGATACCTTTGGCGATGAGCAACTATGGACAGATACGTTGCAATTACACAATGTAGTTGCTGGTGCAGTCGATCCGGTAACTGCTTTATCAGTCGGCCTTAAAGTTGATTCTGAGGTATTACCTGAAGGGGTATTACAAACGGTTGATCTTACCGACCCTGCCACTACTATCACCTTATTAAAACTCAATGCAGTTGTAGGTTTACAAGGTGATGTTCAAGAAATTAATGGTAAAGATACCTTAGTTAGCCTTGGGGCGACTTGTGCCTTGTGTCACTCAACAGTTGATGACTCCGTTGCTCCTGGCATTGGTAAACGATTAGATGGCTGGGCAAATAGAGATCTAAATCCTGGTGTTATTTTGTCATTGTCACCAGTTTTACAAGACCAGGCGACGCAAGACGTACTGCTATCTTGGGGGGCTGGTAAGTATGATGCGTATTGGAATCAAGATGGTTTTAATGATCCTACCGTAATACCACCAGCTTATGGCTTAAAAGACGTCGCATTAGCAACCTATACGGGAGAAGGAAGTATTTCATATTGGAATGCTTATGTTGCCGTGACACAAATGGGCGCAGCAGGTAATTTCATTGATGAAAGGTTAGGACTCAATATTATGCACGATCCTGATTTACTTACCGACAAACTACCTGCCTTAGAGGCTTATCAATTTTCCTTAGATGCCCCTAAAGCCCCTGAAGGGAGCTTTGATGGTGACGCGGCTGCGCGAGGCAAGGTGGTCTTTAATAATCAAGGCAACTGTAGTTCTTGTCATAGCGGCGATAAATTTACCGATGCTGGCACACAGCTTCATTACCCTGATGTTATTGGGACAGACCCCACATTAGCCAGCAGAAGTCTCACAGGAAAATACCGTACTACGCCATTGGCAGGCGTATGGCAGCATCCGCCATATTTTCATGATGGTAGCGCCGCAACCTTACTTGATGTAGTCGAACATTATAATAATCACTTGGCTTTAGGGTTAATGCCTTCTGAAAAAGATGATTTAGTACAATATTTACTATCATTGTAAATAGGCTCAAGCTGCATACTGCCATGTATTAAAATACCATGGCGGTAACCTTAAAAAAATGAAGTAAAAAAAGTTAACTTAAACGTGATTTACAGGCAAACACATGACCGAAATGGATTCTTTAACGACAACAGAAGACTACCAACTCATTACGCATATTTTAGCGGGCAATATTAATGCCTACGAAGTCGTAATACGTCGCTATAACCAGCTTATGTTTCGCATAGCCAAAGGCATTTTTGCTGATGACGATGAGGCGATGGATATTGTGCAAGAAGCGCACATTACCGCTTATCAAAAACTCGCTACCTTTACGGGACCAAAAGGTTTTATGACTTGGATTGCCACTATAACGCGAAATATTGCTTTGATGCGTTTAAGAAAATCTAGTCGCTTAAGCTATAAAGAGGAGGAAGAAGTGTTTAATTTAATTGAACTTGATACTGCCGCCGAGCCCATTCATGACGCTATTGCTAATCAACAAACTAAAGCTACGCTAGAACAATTAATTAACGCATTACCGATAAATTATCGTGCGATCTTTATTTTACGTGCCATTGAAAAAATGGCGATAAATGATATTGCTCAAATACTTTCACTTGAATATAACGTTGTAAAAGTGCGCTTTCATCGAGCTAAAAAAATGTTAAAAATCGAAATAGGGGAGATACTCACCGAACAGAAGCTTAGTTTGTATGAATTTGCAGGTGATCGCTGTGACAACATAACGCGCAATGTAATGGCGGTTATCAAGCAGGAAAGTCGATAAAGTTTAAAAACTAGGTTATTACCTGAAACAATGACATATGAGTGTAAATAACCTGAACTCTGGATAAGCAGCACTTGCTCAACATTCCTCTTCATCCATTTCTCAGCGTTAAAACGTCGATAAATAGCCAGCTATTCATAAACGTTTTGCCTTGATAATTGAATAAAATGAAACATTGATAAAGCTTATAACTACTTTAATTATATTACTTTTTATACATAACAATCTAAGTTGTTGATTTTACTTAAACATCAAGCACTCATTATCCAGAGTTCAGGTTAAATATACATTTTGTCTTGTTTCTACGGTCTGGTCGAAAATGTATGAACAGGTGGAATAGCACTTAAATATCTTTGTTATTTTACTTATCAGTAGTTCGTATAACCCAAGCTCAACTCATTATTTATGGCGTCCAATCAAAGTCTTGCCATTATTACCTTTGCTCAGGTAATATCTAACCAATAAAATTGGTATAACAGATTATAAATAAGGAATTTTATGCGTGGAGCAGGTGGGACATCAGGTGGTTTAGGACAGTTTTTTATTGGATTGATCATGATGTGCGGTGGTTTTTACTTACTGCTTAATGCAATTACAGTGAGCTCTAGTTTCGGTATGGGGATGCGTCTTTATGGCTTTTCTGCCATGGGGGGGAATTACAGCGTAACGAGCGGTATGGTGATGATCCCTTTTATGTTTGGCGTTGGGATTATTTTCTATAACAGTAAGAACCCTATTGGTTGGCTGTTAGCGCTAGGCTCAATTACAGGTCTTATCTTTGGTGTAATTTCCTCTATTCGTTTTAGTTTTAGAACTATGACTTCTTTTGACTTAATCGTTATTTTGGTCTTGGCTATGGGTGGATTAGGGCTATTTTTACGGTCGTTAAAGAAAATTGATGCGGCCATTCCAGCTAAGTAATACCTAATAGATAAGAGCCAATAAAGTATTACTTTATTGGCTCTTCAACATTAATTCAAAAATGTCTGATAAGCGAGGTTGTCAGTTTCTTCTTGCCATTGATAGCCAAGGTCATCGAGATGTTGGAAGAATTCGTTCTGCTGACTTTTCTCAAGATCAAAACCAGCAAGTACCTGACCAAATGCTGCGCCATGATTACGGTAATGAAATAAGGTGATATTCCAGTATTCACCCATAGCGGCTAAGAATTTCTCTAATGCCCCTGGATGTTCAGGAAACTCAAAACTAAAGAGTCGCTCATCGTTACCGTTCTTCGCTGAATGAGGCGTTTTTCCACCAATCATGTAGCGAACGTGCAATTTAGCTAATTCATTATCAGTAAAATCTCTTACTTGATAATTCGCGCTTTCTAGTCCTTGAAGTAACTCTTGACGTTCTTGCACACTGCCACCAAGACGAACACCGACAAAAATTTCAGCACTAGGTTTACCAGAATAACGATAGTTAAATTCGGTAATGGCGCGGTTACCTATGGATTGGCAAAAACGTTTAAAACTGCCTTTTTCTTCGGGAATAGTAACCGCTAATATCGCTTCTTTCTTTTCACCTAATTCACAGCGTTCTGACACGTAACGCAAGGTATGAAAGTTCATGTTTGCGCCTGAAAGTATTGCTGCTAAAGATTCACCACCTTTGCTAGTCAGACAATACTTTTGTAAGCCGGCCAAAGATAATGCACCAGCAGGCTCAGCAATAACACGTGTTTCTTCGAAGATGTCTTTGATAGATGCACAAATTTCATCGGTTGAAACCGTGATCACTTCATCACAAAACTCTTGAATCAAACCAAAAGTATTTTCACCAATACGTTTAACGGCAACGCCATCGGCAAACAAACCTACTTGAGTTAAATCAACGGGCTCTCCTGCTTCAAGTGCGGCTTTTAAACAGGCTGAATCTTCAGCTTCTACACCGATAATTCTAGTTCTTGGATTTAGCTGTTTTAAATAAACAGCCATACCCGCAAGAAGTCCACCACCGCCAACAGGTATAAACACCACATCAGCTTGGGGTAGCTGTTGTAATAATTCTTTAGCTACCGTGCCTTGGCCAATAATGACTTCAACATCATCAAAGGGATGAACAAGGGTTTTATTTTCTGCTTTGGCATATTCGATTGAAGCGGCTTGTGCTTCATTGAAACTATTGCCAACTAATCGTACTTCTCCACCAAAGCGTCTTACATTGTCCACTTTAATATCTGGGGTCGTTTTGGGCATGACGATAGTGGCATTGATGCCAAGTTTTTTAGCCGCTAGTGCTAAACCTTGTGCATGATTACCAGCAGAAGCAGCGATAACACCATGAATGCATTGCTCTTCAGTTAAACTATTGAGTTTGTTGTAAGCGCCACGTAATTTAAACGAATGTACGGGTTGCTGATCTTCACGTTTTAAATAAATGTGGTTATTTAATCGGGAGGACAATTTGTTGCAAGCCGTCAATTCAGTTTCAACCGCTAGATCATAAATAGGGGCAAGTAGAATACGACGTAGGTAATCTAATGGCTCTTGTGGGGATACTTGTTTGAGTGTTTCTGTCATGGTTTTGCCTAAATTACTGTCAATCACTTGAAAAAATGCAGCTAACTATGAAATAGTCATGCTCGAGTTGATTATATCGAGCATCCATTATCTGAAAGCTAGATTCCCGATAAGAAAACTCGGGAATGACGAAATCAAATTAGCTGAGCTAGAAAGTCTTTTGTCTTTTCTAGCACCATTTTTCAGTTTTACTTATCAACTAAACCATCTAATAAGTCTCTGTTACGCACAGCACCTTTATCAGCACTAGTGGCTAACATTGCGTAGTTTTTAAGTGCGTAGCTAATTGGACGAACACGATCAGCAGGTTTCCAAGCACTTTTGCCTTTAGCTTCCATTACAGCACGACGTGCATCAAGTTCAGCTTCAGAGACTTGTAAGGTAATCTCACGAGTAGGGATATCAATATGTATGATATCGCCTTGTTCAACTAAGGCGATTGTGCCGCCGTCAGCTGCTTCAGGAGAAACATGACCAATGGATAAACCAGAAGTACCACCTGAGAAACGACCGTCAGTTAATAAGGCACAGGCTTTACCTAATCCCATAGATTTTAAGTAAGTGGTTGGATAAAGCATTTCTTGCATGCCTGGGCCGCCTTTAGGGCCTTCATAACGAATAACAACCACTTCACCAGCGACTACTTTTCCGTCTAAAACACCGGCTACGGCATCATCTTGGCTTTCAAAAATGTGTGCAGGACCTGTAAATACTAAGTTGTCGTCACTTACACCTGCAGTTTTAACAACACAGCCATCTACTGCAATATTACCTGAAAGTACCGCTAAACCACCTTCTAACGAAAAGGCATTTTCAAGGTTACGAATACAACCATTTACTCGGTCATCGTCTAAGGTATCCCAGCGACAATCTTGGCTAAAGGCTTTAGTAGTACGAATACCTGCAGGGCCAGCACGGTAGAATTTTTTAATGTCTTCATCGTCAGTAAGGGTAATGTCATATTTGGCGATTACATCAGCTAACGTAGTACCTAAAACATTAGGTACGTCAGTCTTTAATAAACCAGCACGCGATAATTCACCAAGAATTGAAATCACACCACCGGCGCGATGCACATCTTCCATATGATACTCAGGTGTTGATGGCGCAACTTTACATAACTGTGGCACGATGCGTGATAATTTATCCATGTCTTCCATGGTGTAATCAATTTCAGCTTCTTGTGCTGTTGCCAATAAATGCAAGATAGTGTTGGTTGAACCACCCATCGCAATATCTAAACACATGGCATTGTGCAATGCCTCTTTACAAGCAATATTACGTGGTAGAGCTGATTCATCGTTATCTTGGTAATAACGTTTCGTTAATTCAACAATTTGTTTACCCGCTTTTAAGAATAATTGCTCTCTATCAGCATGTGTTGCCAACATTGAACCATTACCCGGAAGAGCTAAACCTAATGCTTCTGCTAAACAGTTCATGGAGTTGGCGGTGAACATACCTGAACATGAACCACACGTCGGACAGGCAGAGCGTTCAATTTTATCACTGTCTTCATCACTTACTGTTGGATCCGCACCTTTAATCATGGCATCAACTAAATCAAGCTTAATAATTTGATCACTCAATTTTGTTTTACCGGCTTCCATTGGACCACCAGATACAAAAATTACTGGGATGTTTAAGCGCATTGCTGCCATCATCATACCTGGGGTGATTTTGTCACAGTTTGAGATACAAACCATGGCATCAGCACAATGAGCATTTACCATGTACTCAACTGAGTCGGCAATTAAATCACGTGAAGGTAAGCTATAAAGCATACCTGAATGACCCATAGCGATACCGTCATCTACAGCGATAGTGTTGAATTCTTTAGCAACACCGCCTGCTTCTTCAATGGCACCAGCAACTAATTGTCCCATGTCTTTCAAATGCACATGACCGGGTACAAATTGAGTGAAAGAGTTCACTACCGCGATAATAGGTTTCCCAAAATCGCCATCTGTCATGCCTGTAGCACGCCATAAAGCACGGGCACCGGCCATGTTACGGCCTTGAGTAGAAGTTGCAGATCTTAATTTAGGCATGATTTTTACATTCCAATTGGTGAGTTTGAGAACTTATTTTTTAATAATATAATTTTGAAAATTCACTTTGTTATTACTAAGCTAAATGAACTTTTAAAATAACTTTATATAGAGAAGGTTAATAAAATTGTATTTTGACTCTAGACAAGTCAGGAGCACGGAGCCTATGAATATAGGTGAGTACTCCTAACGAGGAACTAGAGCCTAAAGGCATTTTATTTTACAGGATCTAACCAGCTTTCTGGTACGCTGGTAGTGCCATCAAAAATACCAAAAAAGGCTTCTTGAAGTGCTTTAGTGATTGGTCCACGAGAACCAGTACCTACAGGTAAACCATCTACCGATTTAACCGGTACTACTTCAGTAGCTGTACCACACATAAAGAATTCATCAGCAAGATATAGTGCTTCACGTGCAATAGATTCTTCACGTACTTCATAACCTAACTGCTTAGCCAAGTAGAAAACAGCATCTCGTGTTAAACCTTGCAAAATAGAGGCTGTGCCCGGTGGAGTATAAATAACACCGTTACGTACTAAAAATAAGTTTTGACCTGCGCCTTCACTTACCATGTTATTCACATCAAGTGCTACACCTTCGGCATAACCATGGCGAGCAGCTTCAGTAGATATAAGCTGTGAAGACAAATAGTTACCACCTGCTTTTGCTGCAGTAGGCATTGTATTTGGCGCTAAACGGTTCCAACTAGAAACGCCCACATCAACACCATTCTCAACAGCATCAGCACCTAAGTATGCTTCCCAGCTAAATGCGGCAATCATAAGGTCAGCTTTAGCATCGATAGGTGGACGAAGACCCATACCGATATCACCTAAAAAGGCTAATGGACGAAGATATGCTGATTTTAAATCGTTTTTTACAACAGCATCTTTACAGGCTTGTACAACTTCTTCTTGCGTGTATGGAATATTCATTCGGTAAATTTTTGCTGAATCAAATAAACGCTTGATATGCTCTTCTAAACGGAATATACAAGTGCCTTTATGTGTTTCATAGGCACGAATGCCTTCAAAAACTGATGAACCGTAATGAAGTGCATGACTCATTACATGAACAGTAGCATTTTGCCACGGCATGATTTCACCATTGAACCAAATATAGTCTGCATTTACTTTAGCCATTATCTTTTCCTAATTTTGTTGCTCTTGAATAATCAACAAACCCCGACGCCAATGTCAGAGTAATGTAAATTTGTAGAGAGCGAATTTTTATTATATTACTTGTTGTCTAAGCGCCGTGTTATTTAAGCGCTGTGTTGTTGTATTTGCACTTCACTATTGTCCACTTTGACACCCTTGATGTCGATCAATTTGTTTATTTGATCAATAAGCAAAGAAATAGGACGTTCACTACTGACACTCATAGTGATTGTGGCAACATTGTTACCCGTATTTACTTCGGCATTCATACCATTGATTAGAAAACCGCGATAGCGAGTGACTTGTAAAATTCGCTCCAACACTACCTGTTTATCATCAGCCATAATGATTAATTGATACTTATTCAGCGTCAAAGAACTCATATTAAACACCCTCCATCATTTTATCGTTTGCTGTATTTGGTGGAACTAGCGGCCAAACATTTTCTGCTGCATCTATTTTTACTTGTAATAAGTAAGGGCCATCATGATCTAACATCTCTTCAATGGCTGCTTTAACTTCACTCTTTTTAGTGATCAACTGTGATTTTATCTCGAACGCTCTGGCTAGCATGACAAAGTCAGGGTTGTCAGACAAATCAGTTTCGCTTAGTCGACCGTCAAAGAATAAGTCTTGCCATTGACGAACCATACCTAGTTTTGCGTTATCAATTAACACAACTTTCACTGGGATCTGATAACGTTTAATCGTGGCCAATTCTTGTACATTCATCATAATCGAACCATCACCTGATACCGCTATAACTGTATCATGAGGACGTGATATTTGTGCGCCTATTGCTGCGGGTAAACCAAAGCCCATAGTGCCCATGCCGCCACTGGTTAAAAAGTTGCTTGGGTCATCAAAGGTCATATGTTGGGCGGCCCACATTTGGTGTTGACCAACATCAGTGGTTACACAAGTGTTGCTCGGCATAAGGTCGCTCACCGTTTTTAATACGGCTGGTGCAAAAATATTATCACCGGGGTGATCATATCGCCAAGCAAAGTCAGTGTTCATTTGCTGCAATTTTTGTTGCCAGTCTGCTATGTTTAATTCAGTCGTTAATAACGGTAAATTACCCTTTAAGTCACCTAAAATAGCAGCGTCAGCATCGCGGCGTTTATTAATCTCAGCGGTATCAATATCAAAATGAATGACTTTAGCATTCGGAGCAAATTCATCTAGCTTGCCAGTCACTCGGTCATCAAAACGAGCGCCAACTACCACTAATAAATCACTTTCCTGCACAGCAAGGTTAGCGGTTTTTGTACCGTGCATACCTAGCATTCCCAGATGGTTTTCATTATCCGGATTTATCGCACCCAACCCCTTTAATGTCGAAACACTTGGCATACCTGTTTTTTCAGCAAAATCGCGTACTTCTTCTACCGCGTTCGCCATACCAACACCACCACCGACATACAAAATAGGTTGCTTAGCATGCGTTAGTAAATCAAGGGCCTTGCTGATATCTGCAAGGGGTAATTTTACTTTATTCTTTAAATGAGACAGTTTATCTAAACGCTGGGTTACTTCAGCTAGCTGAACGTCTTTTGGAATATCAACAAGTACCGGTCCATGACGACCTTCTAGAGCAATTTCAAAGGCTTGATGTAATACTTTTTCAAGCTCATTAATATCAGTTACTTGGAAAGAATGCTTAGTACACGCAAGAGATAAACCAAAAATATCAATTTCTTGGAAGGCATCACTACCCATTGCAGCAGTAGGAACTTGTCCTGTGATTGCAACAACTGGGATCGAATCAGCAAGCGCATCGGCAAGGCCGGTAATCAAGTTTGTAGCCCCTGGACCTGAGGTCGCTAAACAGACACCAACAGTACCAGCAGCACGCGCATAACCTACAGCAGAAAATGCTGCTCCTTGCTCATGTCGACATAGAAAATGCTTTACATCACTATCGTACAAAGCGTCATAAATTGGCATGATGGCACCGCCTGGGTAGCCAAAAACGTGCTGTACACCGTGCTCTTGTAATACTTCAAATAATAATGCGCCGCCTGTTAGCGTTTTACTCTTGGTCATGATGATTCCAATTGTTATATTGTTAATGTCTGTATTTCCAGCATCTTCATCTTTAATAAAAAATCAATTAAAAAGAAACTAAAAAGAAAACCCTCGGTTCTTGCGAAGCGAGGGTTTGTTATTTGATTGAATGCTTTTTTTTAGCTCAACAAAACCCTCGAGATGATTTAAGAATCACCACGACGAGAAGGTTTATAATAATTGAGTTAAATATGTGCATTTTATCTCTTTGTTTGTTTATTTTGCGCAGACTGATTATTGGTTTTATTATGTTCAGTGTCGCTTACTTATTAAATTAGTACCATAGCTCTAATCCTATGTGCAAGTTTTTTTGTTAGAGTATTTTTGTGCAGTAATTGACATTAGGTAATAAACCAATATACCCATGTTGCCTCAAGATAGGGGATTCAGCTGGAATTAGAAACGTCTTTAGGCAAGATATTGATTGAGGATAATGGTTGTTCCCTTATCGAAATCAACAACGTAGCTTAAGGCGTTTCTAAAGCAGTCCTACGGGGATGTCTGAGCAAATCATGTTCTTCGTTGCATCTCTTTGTAAGGGAACAACCCTTAATAAAAAGATGCGCCTCGATCATGAATCGCACAGACATCCTGAAGCTCGCATCTTGAAGTATCATGGGTATATAAAAATATTTGGACTACACTGGAAAAAAGGAACCTATTAAATGGAATTTATATGTCACTTTCTTGTGTGTACAGTCGGGCACGAATCGGCCTTGAATCTCCCCTTGTTACGGTTGAAGTTCATCTCGCCAATGGTTTACCAGCATTTAATATCGTTGGGTTACCCGAAGCCTCAGTAAAAGAGTCAAAAGACAGGGTGCGTAGCGCCATCATAAATTGTGGTTACGAATTTCCGGCTAAACGTATCACGGTTAATCTGGCTCCTGCTGATTTACCCAAAGAAGGTGGCCGTTTCGATTTACCCATAGCGGTTGGAATTCTCGCTGCGTCGGAACAACTTCCAGCCGTTGATCTATCTCAATATGAATTTGCTGGGGAGCTGGCCTTATCCGGTGAGCTAAGGGCTATTGTTGGTGAGATCCCTGTTGCCATGGCAAGTAATCAAAGTAAGCGGACTTTGATTATTCCTACACAAAATATCGAACAGGCCAGTTGGGTTAAACAAGCAAAAATTCATGCCATAAGCCATTTAACGCAACTGTTTTCTCATTTTGCCGGTCAACAAGTTTTACCGCTAGTGACTGAGAAAATAATGGTAGAAGAGGTGACTGAACGAGATCAAGCATTGGATATGAGCGATGTTATGGGGCAACCCTTGGCAAAACGAGCGTTGGAAATTGCTGCTAGCGGAGGTCATAATTTATTATTCATCGGCCCTCCAGGTACCGGTAAAACCATGTTAGCTAGTCGTTTAGCCGGTATTTTACCGCCGATGACCGAGGATGAGGCACTTCAAGTCGCCGCTATTCAATCGATTAGTCATCAAGGTATTACACGTAAGTCGTGGTTTACTCGACCTTTTCGTGCTCCACATCATACGGCGTCATCAGCGGCTTTAGTCGGAGGTGGTAGTCAGCCCAAGCCTGGAGAAATCACGCTTGCGCATAACGGTGTATTATTTTTAGATGAATTACCTGAGTTTGAACGAAAAGTATTAGACGTATTACGAGAGCCAATGGAGTCGGGTGAAGTTACTATTTCCAGAGCTTTACACAAACAATGCTTTCCCGCACGTTTTCAATTAATTGCAGCGATGAATCCCAGTCCTACCGGGTTTTATAACGACCAACGGAGTACGCCAGAACAAGTTTTACGTTATTTAAATCGTTTGTCAGGACCTTTTCTTGATCGCATTGACATTCAAATTGAAGTGGCAAGACTGCCTCGAGGTACATGGGCGCAGAGCAGCCAAAAAAATGAGTCAAGCGCACAGGTACAACAACGAGTGCGAGTCTGTCGGACTATCCAACTTGAAAGGCAAGGCAAAGCCAACGCGCACATCAGCAGTAGTGAGTTAAAGCGGTATTGTGATCTAAATACGGATGACAATGAATTTTTAGAACTTGCCGTAGAAAAGTTAGGTTTATCAACCCGCGCGCATCACAAAATTTTGAAAATTTCCCGTACCCTTGCAGACATGGAAGGGAGCTTGAATATTTGTAATAAACATTTGGTTGAGGCCCTATCTTATCGGGCTATGGACAGATTGTTACGTCATTTAATGAATGCCGTTTCGGTCTAATGAATTATATTAATTAAACTATCGAGGAAAAAAAAGCTTTAATCAATGGCTGTGCTTTTGCTTGATTCAAACAGCAAACACCCAACTCGAAGGGTTCAATATCACCAATATTCTCGAGATTGCTTACCCTATCTTTGACTGGGCTGTTATCCACCACCACTTGCGGCACTATGCCAACTCCACAGCCTAAAGCAACCATGCTCACCAAGGCTTCATGACCAGAAACTGTGGCGTAGATGGTCGGTTTTCCTTGTTGCTTTTTACGATACCAGAGCTCAAATCTTTTTCGAGCAGCGCCATGTTCAGGCAAAATTATTGGAATTTCAGACCAAGTTAATACTTTTTGACTCAGTTGCTGCTGCACCTTGCAAGTCATTGTCGGTGCAATCACCGTGAGTGCTATGGTATCAAGGTGGTGAAAGTAAACACTACGGGGTAAGTTCTCAGGAGCAGCAGCGATAGCAAAATCAACGGATTGATTTTGTACTTGTTCAAGGGCATCAGCTGCATCCCCAGTGGTCAGCATAATTTCTACTAAGGGATGTCGAGCACGAAAACGTTCCAGCAATGGCGGTAAATGACTGTACGCAGCAGTCACGGAACAGTAAATATGGAGTTTTCCTGTTAGGGCGGCTTGCTTATGGTCAAGGGATTGTTTGAAGCTATGCCATTGCTCAAGCTGTTGCTCGGCATAAATTTTGAATTTTTTACCTACATCGGTCAGTACTACCGTTCGATTATCGCGGTGTAATAATTCGCCCCCCACTTCATCTTCCAGTCGTTGAATTGCTCTGCTAAGCGTAGATGGACTGATGTGATGTGCTAGTGCTGTTTTACCAAAGTGTAATGTTTGGCTCAAGTGGGCAAACATCGACAGTGCTTTTTGATCCATAATTTATTGCCCTTGTATTGAATCTTTTATCTATGCTGCAATAAACGCAACGTAGTGATGCGAATATATCACTTTTTGCAACATAATATCTAGGGTATGGTATTTTCATCGTCAGGAAAACTGACTTAACAAAGAACCAAATTCAGAGGATCCCCATGAGCAATTATTTTAATACTTTAAGCTTACGTGAAAAACTAGGTCAGCTAGGCAAATGTCGTTTTATGAAACGTGAAGAATTCAACGATGGTTGTAACTTCATTAAAGATTGGAACATTGTTATCGTTGGTTGTGGTGCTCAAGGTTTAAACCAAGGTTTAAACATGCGTGATTCAGGTTTGAATATTTCTTATACATTGCGTGATGCAGCGATTAGCGAAAAGCGTCAATCGTGGCAGTGGGCTACTGAAAATGGTTTCACAGTTGGTAGCTACGCAGAATTAATTCCTCAAGCCGATTTAGTTTTAAACTTAACACCTGATAAGCAACATACTTCAGCAGTTACTGCGGTAATGCCATTGATGAAGCAGGGCGCAACGCTAGCTTACTCACATGGTTTCAATATCGTTGAAGAAGGCATGCAAATTCGTTCTGATATCACAGTAGTTATGGTTGCTCCTAAGTGTCCAGGTACTGAAGTACGTGAAGAATACAAACGTGGTTTTGGTGTTCCAACACTTATCGCAGTTCACCCAGAAAATGATCCACAAGGTAACGGTTTAGCCATTGCTAAAGCTTACGCAAGCGCAACGGGTGGTGATAGAGCGGGTGTTCTTGAGTCTTCTTTCATCGCTGAAGTTAAGTCTGACTTAATGGGCGAGCAAACAATTCTTTGTGGTATGTTGCAAACGGCTGCAGTTTTAGGTCACAAACAACTAATTGCTCAAGGTATGGACGCAGCTTACGCACGTAAATTATTACAATACGGTTTAGAGACAACCACTGAAGGTCTTAAGCATGGCGGCATCACTAACATGATGGATCGCTTATCAAACCCAGCTAAAATTTTAGCGTTTGATATGGCTGAAGAGTTAAAAGTAATTTTACGTCCTTTATTCCAAAAACATATGGACGACATCATTGAAGGTCGTTTCTCTGCAACTATGATGGCAGATTGGGCCAACGACGATGTTAACTTATTAACATGGCGTGCAGAAACAGCAGAAACTTCTTTTGAAAAATCACCTGAGTGTGACACTGAGATTTCAGAGCAAGAATACTACGATAAAGGTATCTTTGTTGTTGCGATGATTAAAGCCGGTGTTGAATTAGCATTCGACGCAATGGTTGATTCAGGTATCATCAATGCATCTGCATATTATGAGTCGTTACACGAAACGCCATTAATTGCTAACTGTATTGCACGTAACATGTTACACGAAATGAACGTTGTTATTTCTGATACTGCAGAATACGGTAACTATTTATTTACTCACGCTGCTGTGCCATTACTTGCAGACTACACGGCTAGCTTAACGTTAGAACAATTAGGCGAAGGCTTAAAAGAAAGTTCAAATAACGTTGATAATGCTCGTTTGATTGAAGTAAACGAAGCGATTCGCAGTCATGGTGTTGAAGTGATTGGTAAAGAACTTCGCGGTTATATGACTGACATGAAAAAAATTGCTAGTGCAAAATAATTGAGACGTAGAATGACACCCTTATAGGTTGTCATTCCCGTGGTCACTTATATCGCAGGGTATTAGTCGGGAAGCCATTGCTCAATAGAGGCTAATGGCTTCCCGTTTTTTCTTTTAATCCCCACGCTTTTAAATCACCAATACACTAAAGGAATCCCTATGTCAGAGTTTAAAGAAGTTACCGTTACTAAAGCAGCCAGCGTTTATTTTGATGGCAAAGTTACCAGCCGTAAGGTTACTTTCAATGATGGAAGTTTTAAAACCTTAGGCATCATGATGCCAGGTGAATATAAATTTGGTACCAATGAAGAAGAATTAATGGAAATCACTGCAGGTGAATGTGAAATTTTACTGGCAGGGGCTACTGAATGGCAGAACATTAGCGGCGGGCAATCTTTTGGTGTCCCGGCAAATAGTTCTTTTGAAGTACGCGCGAAAACCTTAATTGATTATTGCTGTACTTATATAAGCTAATAACTTTACTGTTAGCTATATAATAGTAGGAGGCTATCGCCAGTCATAATCCTGCTAATCGATATTATTGGTAAACTTTATAAGCACCACTCTTTGTTGGTGCTTTTTACATTTTTCTAGCTAACAATAGCCATCTACTACTATAAGCCCTAGCACAAGGGCGGCCAAACGTTAGCATCAGCTTTAACTACTTCTCCCATTATTAGCTTTACTGACTGATACTCTTTTACTTCTTTAACAGTAAGACGCTAGTCTTATGGCAATGCGACGTCTCGCCATCTCAGAACGGGTATGAGCAGCTTTGATGAAATAGCTTGCTTTGCTCGTAACAGTCTATTAACGTGTTGTTAAAAATAATTCTCAATTGAATTTAGATTTCACTTCGAATAAAAAGGAAAATATATTTATGGAAAACATTGTTGAAGGCATCATCACTAGTCCTGTTTTATGGCTGACTATTGTTATTTTATATACGCTGAAAAAAGGTATCTATTTTGTACCGCAAAACCGAGGTTATGTTATTTATACCTTAGGTAAGTACAGCAAAACTCTTGCTGCGGGTTTAAATTTTATTATTCCTTACGTGCAATCGGTTGCTGCCGATCGTAATTTAAAAGAACAATCATTAGAAATAACGTCACAAGCAGCAATAACTAAAGATAATATTAGTTTAGATATTGATGGTATTTTGTTTATGAAAGTTACTGATGCGGCCGCAGCAACCAATAATATTACTGACTATAAGATGTCGGTAGTTCAACTTGCTATGACTAGTATGCGTAATGCCATAGGCTCAATGGAGTTGGACGAATGTTTTCAAAACCGTGATACGATAAATGCCCAAATATTAAGCTCAATGACCGAAGCTACAGCGCCTTGGGGTGTTATGGTGACGCGTTATGAAATAAAAGATATTACGCCTCCACAGACTATTCGTGAAGATATGGAAAAACAAATGACCGCAGAGCGTGAAAAACGTTCAGTGATATTAACCGCAGAAGGGGTTAAAACTGCAGCGATCACAGAAGCTGAGGGCCAGAAGCAAGCGAGAGTATTGGATGCTGAGGCAGCAAAAGCTGAGCAAGTTCTAGCAGCGCAAGCTTCTAAAGAAGCACAAATTCTCGAAGCAACGGGTAAAGCTGAAGCCATACGATTAGTTGCTGATGCGGATGCTAATGCTTTAGAGGTGGTAGGTAATGCGGCAAATAGCGAACAAGGTCACGCGGCGGTCATGCTAACGCTAGCACAAGATTCGATTGCAGCTCATCAAGCCATTGCTAACGAAAGTACTGTAGTACTGACGGATGGAAAAACAGGTGATAACATTGCTAATACTGTTGCACAAGCCATTGCTGTTTCAAGTAGTTTGAAGTTGTCTAACTAGTAGATAATGTAGGCCTAACGTGTTTGGCTATAAAGTCTAATACGCTTAGTCTACTTTTCTTTTTACCCAAGAGGTTTTATGGAATATTTTTTAGAAAACCCTGATCATTTATGGTACTTAATTGCGGGTATTAGCTTTGTTATAGAACTGAGTATCATGGGGTTAAGTGGTCCGTTATTATTTTTTGCTATTGCAAGTTTGACTACCGGTATTTTAGTGACTGTTGGTTTTGTCGAAGGTTGGCAAAGTGAAATATTTACCGTTGGCGTATTAACAGCGATTGTTGCTGCTATTTTATGGAAACCATTAAAGTCATTACAGAATTCAAAAGACACAACGGATAACTCCAGTGACATGGTTGGTTTAACCGTTTTAGCAAGTACTGAAATTAATGTAAGCAGTGGTAGTATTCGTTATTCGGGTATTGATTGGCAAGCGCGCTTAGCTGAGGAAGCTAATGGGGAATCCATTAGTGCACAAAGCCAGTGTGTCATTGTCGCAATAACAGGCAATATTATGCTTGTTAAAGCGCTTTAAGTTGAATAGCCTTTAAGACTTAAAGATCTATAGCCGCTGACTAAAACGACGCATTCGCGTCGTTTTTTTGTACTCAATCTACTTACGTTTAATTATCAAAAAATAAATGAAAGGTTAGAGCAATTATTGGTATATTTTCTCAGCCCAACGCGCTAAACCTGACGTAACGCTACCAAAATGATCACCAACTACAATCGGAACATTAGGCATTTGTTGCTGTAAAAACTCACTCAATACAGGAGATTTTGCGGTACCACCAGTAACAAAAATCACATCGGGTTGACACTGGGCTTGTTGTACCGCTGATTGCATTATATTAGCAATGCTTTCTAAGGTACGTTTATTGGCTGAGCGCAACGTTTCTTTGGTCACTTCAGCACAAAGTCCATCAGTAACATCACTTAAGTCGATTGTTTGCTTACTTTGCTCTGTTAGCGCGATTTTTGCTTGTTCAGCTGCATTGACTAATTGATAACTAAGTTTGTGGTCGTGCACTGCCACCAAGCGCTCGATTATAGCTGTTTCTTTGGCATCACGAGATAATTGAACCAAGTTCCGTCTATTCTTGGCGCTATAAAATTCTGTTTGCTCATTAATGTTATTAATGGCTAGCGCTTGATAAAAACTACTGGTTGGCATCGGTTTACCTGTCTTTAATAAACTATTCATACCAAAGCTTGGCATGATGCCTTGAAGGGCTAATTGAATATCAAAGTCATTACCTGCTACACGAACACCGGTATGAGCGAGCAGGTGATCATTACGATTGTCGTTGTCAGTGAAATCTGGGCTCATCAGCAGCATTGAACAATCACTCGTTCCGCCACCAATATCAACAACTAATACCCGTGTTTCTTTTGTTAATGAGCTTTCGAACTCAAAACCAGCAGCAACAGGTTCATACTGAAACTCAACGTCTTTAAAACCAACGCGTTTTGCCGCATTAGTTAATACGCTGATGGCTTGTCGGTTGCTTTCTTCGCCATGTAAACCTTGGAAGTTAATAGGTCGACCTATAACCGTTTGTGTCACTTCTTTTTGCAGTGCTTGTTCAGTGAGATTTTTTACATTACTCATCATACAAGCAACAATATCTTCAAAAAACTGAATTTGTGCCGTCGCTAAACCACTAGCACCCAGAAATGACTTAGGTGATTTGATGTAATAGCCTTCTTCAGGGTCTTCAAGGTATTGAGCTAAGGCAGACTTACCAAAGAGTAACTCACTGGAAATACCGTCAAATTTTAACTCTCGCAGCGCCGCTTGACCTTTTTGTAACTGAGCTTTTCTCTCCGCGATGAAGTTTGCTTGTTGCGGACTATCCAACTGTTGAGAAAGCCAATTGGCGATCACATCACGGCTTGGAGCATATAGGTTTGAAGCAATGTATGATTCATTACCTAATAACGGAATAATGTGGGGTTGGCCGTTACGCATAGTGGCGACACCACAGTTGGATGTACCGTAATCAAAACCTATCATCATTAATACCTACGAGAATGCCTGTGAGAAAAAAGGTCGCGTAGCATACTCAGTAACTAAGAAAATCACAAGCATTAGTGACTGAATTCTACTTTTTTAGTAGGTATAAGAAGACGCTGTGAGATTTAACACCAATGGTTTTATTGTTTTCCGTTTTAGCCGCAGTTAAAATAGATAAAATTGAATTGGTATGATGATGAAGATGAAATTAAGCAAAACGAATCAAAAAATTGATAATAATGTCTGTAAAGCGTTAACGATAGCGTGTGAGTCATCTTTGCATGAAGTGGCGGGGTTTGTTTGGTTAACCCATAGAGCCAATTACACTAATTTCCCCGCTAGTTTAGTGATTACTTGTGTATTTAATACCGATGAAGAAATTGACGCAATGAAGGCGTTGCAACATGATGAAACAATGATTGCGACTATCCAAAAGCAATTATTAAAAGTAGGAGTTGTGGTTAAAAACATTAAAAAAAGCGTTCGCTTTGATAGTGAACAAGCTTGTCAGGCTAAACACGACGGGCAATGGGCTGACCGGTTAGCATTGAGCATAGTGAAACAAAAACCAAATGCTCGACGCGTTCATTAAACTTTAGCTAATACCAAAAAGGATTAATAAATTAGTCTGATTGGAATAAAAAAACCTAAAATTCTGATGGATTTTAGGTTTTTTTGTTAATTATCTACTAGATATAAATCTTATCGCTTATAGTCGAACTTGACCATCACCAAAAACAACAAACTTCTCAGTGGTTAGCGCTTCTAGGCCCATTGGGCCATAAGCATGTAGTTTACTGGTAGATATACCTATTTCCGAGCCTAAGCCTAATTGGTTACCATCAGAGAAGCGTGAAGAGGCATTCACCATCACTACAGAGGAGTTTATTTGGCGAATGAATTTTTGACTGCGTGAAATGTCTTGGCTAATAATGACTTCAGTATGATCAGAGGTAAATTCATTGATATGACCAATTGCTGTATCAAAGCTACTGACAACCTTTACAGCAATTTCTTGCGCTAAATACTCCGCTTGGTAATCTTCATTAGTTGCCAACTCAGCATTAGGGAAAAAACCAATACTATTCTTACACGCATGAACTTTCACTTGTGCTGCATCATTCAGTGCTTTAGCCGCTAATGGTAAGAACTTTGCACTAATATCACTATGTACCAAAACGGTTTCAAAGGCATTACACGCACTTGGCTTCTGGGTTTTACCATTGACTAAAATGTTGACCGCTTTATCTAAGTCTGCGTATTTATCAATGTATAAATGACATACGCCCTTATAGTGTTGGATAACAGGGATACGGCTATTTTCACTAACATAGCGGATCAAACCTTCACCGCCACGTGGAATGACTAGGTCAATCGTGTCGCTTTGCTGTAATAGTTGCTCAATAACACTGCGGCTAGTATCAGGAATAACACTAACAATATGTTCATCAACATTATGAGTCGTTAATACTTGATGTAAGCAGTGAGCGATAGCTAAGTTGGAATGAATTGCTTCTGAGCCACCACGTAGGATCACGGCATTACCCGATTTAATACATAAGGCGGCGGCTTCTGCTGTAACATTGGGGCGCGCTTCATAAATCATGGCTATGACGCCAAGAGGGATGCGCATTTTACCGACTTGAATGCCATTCGGGCGTAATGATAGTTTATCAACATCTCCAACAGGATCTGTTAAAGCAACAATCTCACGGATAGCAGAACTCATGTCCTTAATGCCTTTATCCGTGAGCACTAATCGGTCCAACATCGCTTGCGACAAGCCTTTTTCTAGACCTGCTGCAATGTCTTTACTATTTTCTTGGATAATAGCATCACTATTATTTTCAATCGCTGTGGCAATGTCATTTAATAGCGCATTTTTTTCACTACTGTTAAGTTGTGCAGCCACTCTGCTAGCTTGTTTAGCCTTTTGTGCCATAGTGGCGATATTAAAATCAGTCATTTTGCTACTCTTGTCGAAAATTGTTTAAGTTATTTTAATCTGCTTGCTATAGCTTAATTATAATATAACCATATCATCACGGTGAACCACAACATCGCCTTGGTCATGGCCTAAAATATCGGTGATATCATTACTGTGTTTGCCCATAATTCTTTTTAAGTCATAGTGACTATATAAAGTAATTCCTTTGGCGATCACCGCATTATTGCTTGCATCAACTAGATCGATAGCATCACCTGCTTTAAATCTATTAGTCACTGATTTTATACCAGAAGGTAATAAAGAAGCGCCTTTGTTCACAACCGCATTAACTGCACCGGGGTCGAGTTTAATTTTACCTCGACTTTTTAATGTGTGTTTAAGCCAGTGCTTTTTAGCGGTAATAATATCTTTATCTGCGGCAAAACGAGTGCCTGGATTAACTTTTGCTAAAAGTGAGCTAAATACCTCACTTTTCGAGCCGTTGACTATATAGGTGTTTATGCCGTGTTCAACGGCTTTTTCAGCGGCTTGTATTTTGGTTTTCATGCCTCCGCTCGCTAAAGGATTACGACTTGTACCAGCCATGGCATAAATTTCATCGGTAATCTTATCGATATTAGGGATTAATACGGCATCGTCATGGATATTTGGGTCTTTGGTAAATACACCATCAATATCACTTAATATGAATAAACTGTCTGCTTCACATGCCTGGGCAACTAACGCGGCAATATTGTCATTATCGCCGATAGCGAGTGCTTTGGTGGTGACGGTATCATTCTCATTAACGATAGGTAGTACACCATTGGCTAATTGAATTTTTATTGTTTCTTGAATGCTGATAAAGCGTTCTCTATCGGCTAAATCATTTTGAGTGATGAGTATCTGGCTACAAGGGATATCAAAAAAACGCTGCCAATTAGCCATCATTTGCATCTGACCAACGCTTGCCATGGCTTTTTTAGTGGAAAGCGAGAGCTTTGGTGAGCCATGTTGAATGATAGTACGGCCAGCTGCCACACCGCCAGATGAAACTAAAATAATTTCCTTACCTTGCTGTTGGCATTTGGTAATGAATTGTGCAATTGCTAAGATGTATTGGCCACTACAACCATCGCTAGTCGGTGCAACTAAGGCACTACCTACTTTGATTACAGCTCTATTAAAGTTCATTTTATCTCCTATTATTAAGCTTGTTTAGTATGCTTGAAACTGATTAAAAACTCAATTATTAAAGGTAATTATTCACTATTAGAAAATACTAAAAAGTCTATTTTCAATCGTTTTATAAAGTATTTGCAGGTAACCATGTGTTTTACACCCTTATATTCAGATAAACAGCGATATTATTGGATGATAAAAAAAAAGAGATCACTTTTTACCCAAAAAGATAATTTAACGATTATTTAACGAATAGTGTGATTTTAAAATGAATTGCTTGATAGAGGAGCAATAAAAAAATTTAATTATGAGCTAAATCATGATTAAATGACGTTATCCGTGTTACTTATCTATTATTATTAGTTATTATCAAGATATGCTAAATTTCTTACCAGCCAAATTGATCGGTTTTATATCCTTTTCCCTTTATATCCTTAATACCATATTTTGGCTGTTACCTATTTTAGTTTTTTCCCTGTTTAAAGCGTTAATTCCATTAACTTTCTCCAAAAAAATATTTAGTTACTTACTTGATTTAATGGCCAGTAATTGGGTGGCAACAAATAGCATAATTCAAAAGTTATTTACTAAAACAAATATCGTGGTGACAGGTTTAGAAGCGCTTAAAATTAATGATTGGTATTTGGTGTTAGCAAATCATCAAAGTTGGGTTGATATTGTCGTTTTACAACGAGCTTTACACGGCAATATTCCATTTTTAAAATTCTTCCTAAAAAAAGAACTTATTTATGTCCCCCTATTAGGACTGGCTTGGTGGGCTCTCGATTTTCCTTTTATGAAACGATATAGCCAAGCTTTCTTGAAGAAGAATCCTCATCTACGTGGTAAAGACTTAGCAACAACTCGAAAAGCATGTGCTAAGTTCAAACACAAACCAGTTAGTGTGATGAATTTTATTGAAGGTACGCGTTTTACTCAAAAAAAGCATGATAAGCAAGGTTCTCCTTTTCAACATATGTTGAAGCCAAAGTCAGGTGGTATCTCTTTTGTATTAGATGCAATGGGTGAGCATTTGACCAAAATAGTTGACGTTACTATCTATTATCCCGATGGAATTCCAAATTTCAGTGATTTTATCTACGGAGAGGTGGAGAAGGTACACATTGATATCCAGACCTTCGATATTGCTAGTGAGTTAGGTCATATCAATTTTTCAGATCGAAATGATAGAATTGCTTTTCAAAAATGGTTAACGCAATTTTGGCATGATAAAGATGCAAGACTTGAGAACATGAGACAGCAATATAATGCCCAACGTGATGACTAATTTTAAATGCGGAATGTCCCTGAGCTAAGCCCCTCACCAATAAGATGACAGGAGAAGTGTATGAATGAACTGATCAGTATTTGGTTGAGTGAGCAAGGTATCAGCTCGAAATATTTAGCCAGTAGCGCAACTGCTGTCGGTATTGGTATGATTTTGTTGATTTCTAGCCTAAGTTATTATATTGCGAAACATCAAGTCTTAGGTTTGATGAATAAGATCATTATTAATAGTAAAAATACCTGGGATGATGCATTGATGGAGCATGGCGTGCTCAGTCGAATGGCTTTACTACTACCGCTAGTATTAATGCTCTTCTTAACGCCACTTATCTTAGAAACCACCAGTATTGCCAGTACTTTACTCATTTTATTGAGTAAAGTGTTACTTACTTTTCAAATTTCACGTTGTATTAGCGCCTTACTTAATGTCAGTCGAAGCATCTATAAAGAAAGTGCCAAGCAACGGTTTTTACCGTTAAGCGCTATTATTCAAATCATTAAATTAGCTTTATATTTAGTGACCAGTATTATCATTATTTCGCTTATCATTGACCGCTCACCGGTTTATCTATTAAGTGGTTTAGGTGCTTTGACCGCGGTACTCTTGTTAGTTTTTCAAGACACCATTAAAGGTTTGGTTGCTAGTATTCAAATATCAGCGAATAGAATGGTTGTTGCTGGCGACTGGGTTGAGTTACCCAAATATGGTGCCGATGGCGATGTGCTAGAAATAGGTCTAAGTACGGTGAAAATAGAAAATTTTGATAAAACGATTACCACAGTACCTACTTACGCGCTGATTAGTGATTCCTTTAAAAACTGGCGCAATATGTATCATACCGGCGCACGACGGATTAAGCGTACCGTTATTATTGATATTGCTAGTATTGATTTCTGTAGTGCTGAAAAAATAAACCAACTGACTAATGCGTATTTATTACAAGATTACCTTAGTGATAAAAAGCAAGAGCTGGCACAGAGCGAACACGGCCACAACAGCGGTGAGATCACCCAATCGTTTACTTCTTTAAATAGTCGACAACTGACTAACATAGGAACTTTTCGAGCTTATATTACCAAGTACTTACAACAAAATAGTCATATTCGTAATGATCTTACGTGTATGGTGAGGCAGTTAACCGCCACGCAAACTGGCTTGCCATTGGAAATTTACTGTTTTGCTAACACCACTGATTGGCTTGCTTACGAGACAATCCAAGCTGATATCTTTGATCACCTTTTTGCCATAGCACCACAGTTTGATTTGCGTGTTTTTCAACATCCTAGTGGACATGACTGGCAACAGAATTCATAACATAGAGTACTTAAATGAAGTCAATTGAAGAGCAACTAGCGCGTTATAAAAGTGTGCATTTGAATCAGAAAAACATCAACACCCATTTTGTTGGCGTCCCTTTGATAGTGTTAGCCGTAACACTGATGTTGAGTACTATTGCCTTTGAAATAACCCTGGATGATGTTTTTAGTGCTCAAGTGACTTTGCACTATACCTTAGCAATGGCTATTTTTTCTGTTGTCGCTATTTATTATATTTTTTTGCATCGTTTATTGGCATTGGGCATGCTGATATACATTTTAATTAACTTGTTTATTGCGCAATTATTGAGTGGCACAGCAGGTTTGATTTATATCGCACTAGGTTTATTCGTTGTTGGTTGGATTATTCAGTTTATTGGTCATTATTATGAAAAAGCCAAACCGGCTTTTGTTGATGATTTGAGCCAGTTTCTAATCGGACCATTATTTTTAATGGCTGAAGTGTATTTTATGTTAGGTTTAGAGCCGGTATTAAAAGCGAGAGTTACTTCTCTAGCGGTTGAAAAACGTAAAGCATTAGAAAAAAGAACAGGTGCTATATAGCTGTCATTTACTTGACTGCAAACTAAGTAATCTAAAAAGTCATATGGCTATAAATTTATAACCATATAACCATATAACCATATGACTAATAGCTGTCGCTAGCGTTGCCTAATTACACCTTCCTGCATGGTAGACGCGACTAACTCTCCCTGACGATTATATATTTGACCTCGCACTAGCCCGCGACCATTACTCGCAGACGGACTATCCATGCAATAAAGTAACCAATCATCAAAGCGAAATGGACGATGAAACCACATAGCGTGATCTATGGTGGCAATTTGGAAGTTTGGTTGCCAATGACTGGCGCCATGGGGCAGTAATGCTGTTGGTAAAAAATGAAAATCTGACGTGTAAGCTAACATATAGGTGTGTATGCCTAAATCATCAGGTAAATCGCCATTGGCCTTTATCCACATTTGGCTTACAGAATCTGTAGGCTTTGGTTGCAACCAGTTATATTGTTGAACAGGACGGACATCAATAGGCTTTTCAGCTAAAAACTTTTCGCGTAATGACTTAGGTATATAGTCTTGGTTGGCTTTTATATAATCGGTAAATGAGGGAAGATCTTCGGGAGCCGCTACAGTAGGCATGGTATCTTGGTGATCAAAGCCTGTTTCAGCATGTTGAAAAGATGCGGTCATATAAAAGATGGCTTTACCATTTTGCACCGCTTGCACTCTACGGGTACTAAAACTCGAACCATCACGAATGACTTCTACTTCATAAACAACGGGTAAGCTAGCGTCACCAGGGCGTAAAAAATAAGAATGTAGCGAATGAACAAAGCGATTAGCGGCAATTGTTTCTTGAGCCGCCGAAAGTGCTTGGCCCATAACTTGACCACCAAAGAGAGCTTTATAACCTAAATCTTGGCTTTGTCCTCGATAGATGCCTTGTTCAATGACTTCTAGTTTTAATAACGCTGATAATTCATCTAATACACGTGTCATTTTTTACCTTATATATCAAAGACTATGTGGTTATAAACCAACTAATTTAAGGTAACAGTGTAATCGCTATTGATGTTACATGTAAAGTAGGTTAAATTTCATTCAAAATAGTATTAATACTAATAATAATAATAAATAAAAACTTATCTAAATCATAATTGGTCTAGGGAGGGGAAATTATGGCTGCAGCAATGCAAAGAGAAGATCTGTTGGAGCGCCGGCAAGAAGTGTTGGGCGATACAGATAAACTTTGGGAAAGTTTAACATTGGCGCAAAAATTTGCTGCCAGTAGCTTAGCGCAATTTGGCTATAAGCTTAGCTTTATAAGAGACGTTCACGATACTCATGTGGCAGTACTAAGCTGTAATGATAATATCGCTGTGATCTCTAAAGGGGGAGAAATCAATACTCACCCAAAGATTAAAATTCGTCTTTAAGTTAATGAGACATAAAAAAGCGCCAATTGGCGCTTTTTTTGTGTCTTTTTTCTGCTTTTTAAGGTTTTTAAGCCATTAATAACGTAAAATAGCTGACATTATTAGTAAAAAAGTAACTGTATCTATGTCTCGTTCAAAAAAATCTAGAAAACCAGGTGGAGCACCGACAGCTAAACCTAAGTTAAGTAAGCAAGAATTAGAAAAAGTTGAGAAGCGTACCCGTAAAACAACGGGTAAGGTGGCGGGAAATCGTCAAAAAGAAGCAATGCCAGAGCAAACTGATAATAATCAGCAAGGGGGCAATAAAGATCCGCGCCTTGGTAATAAAACGCCGATTGTTTTAGGTAAAATAATTACTAAAGCCGAAAAAGCTAAAGCAGAAAAATCTAAGCAAGCAAAAGCGAAACAAGACAGCCAGAAATCAGCACCTATCGCGGCTGTGCGTTTTGTTGAAAATACTGTTGTTGAGAATACGAAGGTTGAATTGTCTGCTGAACAAGAGCTTGATGCTATTGAGCAAGATGAGTTGTTACAAAGTATTTTAGCTAAACAAGAAGACGATATTGCTTTAACAGAGCAAGAAGTTGACTACTACAATGAGAAAATGGAACGTCATCAAGCATTATCTGCAGAATTGGGTCTAGATGAAGATGAAGACGCAAGTGATGAATCTAACAGCAGTGATAGCGAAGATGACTTATGGGATAAACTAGATCGCCCTAACTTTTCAGATTTTGAAGAGAAAGAGTAACATCAATGAGTGATTTTTGGCTTTATGCTTTGTTGTTTGGCGTTATTATTGTACTTGCCTTAGCATTTTATGCAGGTAAGTTATTAAAACAAGTAGCGCGGCAAAAAGAACAACAAGCACAAGCAAAACAGGCACAAGAGCTAGCGCTTAATAAGCACGATAAAAAAGTACTTGATAGTGTGTTATTAATTACACGTGCTATGCAGGAAGAGCAATGTGAATTTGATGAAGGATGCTGGCGTTTGTCGGTATTGTTGTCTTCATTGAAAACATTGACGGAAATGTCTGATAAATTTCCGGGTATCTTTGGCTTATATGAAGAAATTAAAAGCCTTTCAATTCTAGATGCACGTAAAACGCTAACGAAAAAAGAGCGTATGCGTGAAGATTATCAACGTATAACAGCGTTAAATAAAAGGCATGACGAGGTTGTGATTGATTTGGATAAGCTTTTTCAATTCACTACTGAGCAAATTACTCTTTTAACTCCTTAGCGCCAACAGTAGGCCTTAATTCCAATAACAGATCTTATTAAGGTCTGTTGTTGCGCTTGATCAATGCGTACAAATTATAAAAGGCTATAATATTTTCGTTCACTAAATAAAACGGTATGAAAATATGAAAGTAAGTCAATTCTTCGATAATGCGCTATTAAATAAATATAACACCAGCGGACCAAGATACACCTCTTATCCAACAGCGTTAGAGTTTCATGATAATTTTAAACATGAGGACTTTATTAAAGCGATAGAAAACTCGCAAAACCGTGAATTGTCACTTTATGTACATATCCCATTTTGTCATACACTTTGTTATTACTGTGGTTGTAATAAAGTTATTACTCGTCATCGTGGAAAAGCAGATACTTACCTTGAATATTTAGCGCAAGAAATAGCACTACAGGCACCCTTGTTTGAAGAGTATACTGTTAAGCAACTGCATTGGGGCGGTGGTACACCCAGCTTTTTAACTCACCCGCAAATTACTCAACTTGTTTCTTTATTAAAAGAGAAATTTAATTTCTCGGATGAACTAGAAATGAGTATTGAAATTGATCCTCGTGAAATTGAGATGGACTTAGCTGAGCATTTATATTCTTTAGGTTTCAATCGCTTAAGTTTAGGTGTGCAAGATCTTGATTTAAAAGTACAACAAGCTATTAATCGTGTGCAGTCAACAGAGTTCATTGGTGACTTTATTCAGCACGCCAAAGAGGTTGGCTTTAAATCTATTAATATTGATCTTATTTATGGCTTACCGCATCAAACGCTTGAGAATTTCACTAAAACGTTAGTAAAAGCCCATGAGTGGGATGTTGACCGTATCTCTCTATTTAGTTACGCCCATATACCAAGCCGTTTTGCCGCACAGCGTAAATTACGTGATGAATGGTTACCTAGTACACAAGAAAAGTTTGCCTTGATGAAATTAGCCATAGAAACGCTTTGTGACTTTGGTTATGACTTTATCGGTATGGATCATTTTGCTAAACCAAATGATGAATTAGCGATAGCGCAAAGTGATGGTACCTTGCATCGTAACTTCCAAGGATACACTACTAAAGGTGGCTGTGACTTATTAGGCTTAGGCGTATCATCAATTAGCTCTATTGGTAATAGTTTTAGCCAGAATATAAAAGATTTGAAAGAATATTACCAAGCAATAACAGAAAAACAGCATGCCCAAATCAAAGGCGTAAGCTTATCTGAAGACGACATTTTACGTGGTGAAGTTATTCAAGAATTGATGTGTAACTTGTATTTAGATAAACAAGTCATTAGTGAAAAATACAATATTGATTTTGATGAATATTTTGCTGAAGACTTACCATTATTAAATACCTTTATTGACGATGGTTTAGTAGAAAATAATGCTCAACATATTAAGGTAGAGCAAAAAGCCCGCTTATTAATTCGTATCATTTGTATGAGCTTTGATGCTTACATGAAAAAGCATGTTAATCAGCAACGTTTTTCTCGAGTGATTTAATTAATCCGCTTGCTATAGCTCAGTTTATTGATAATATTTATCCCCAATCGTTAAGATTCGGGGATAAAGTCTTCAGTTGATTTCTATTTAAATAACCCCAAATTTCTATCACTTATGGCGTCTCGCCAACCACCAAGCCATTGCGATTTAGCATCAATATTTTGATAAGGACACTGCTCCTTAGTTTTGCCGCCAAGGCCAGCCTGATATCCGTTAGAATGCGCTCTACCTAATTTATCTCTTTTTTGTCTTTTCATTTATTCCACCTTATAAAAATTTCGTAATTATTTGACAAATCAATTAATAAACAAATTTAGTGTCCCTCGCTTACCTGAGAGAATTTATTACTTAAGACTACAGAGTGGTCGACTATCGAATTCTATCTTATCTGAAAGTAGTATGAAATTTCATCAATCGACGAGTCATTTAAGAGGATTTTTTGTAGTGATGCAAGTGAAAAAATGTAATTTTGAAGAGGAGAGAAAAAGATAAAGTAAGGAAAAATGGTAGGCAAATTTTTATCATGAAAGTTTGCCTTGGCAAAACAATTTGTTAGCTGCGCATCATGATAAAACGTTATTGCGATAGATAATAAAGAGCTAACTTGATAGACAAAATTACTCTAAAAAAGGTTTTTACTATTGACTAGGAGCCGTTAAAAAAACTTATTTGAGAAACAATCTGTATTTTAAGTTATTAAGTAAGCTGAACTCTGTTTAAGTGATAGTTAAGCTCATGAATTATATAACGTAAATAATTTCAACATATCTAGCTTGATATTTTTTCTTAATTCGAGGCAAATTTACGCGTCAATAGCTGGCCTATTGCAAGTGGATTTAACAAAGAAGTTAGTAAAAATAGCGGCTAGAGAAATATTTATTAAGCAGAGTTCAGGTTACGTACGTAATAAAGGTTGCAGCATGGTTTCTAAACCATTGAGCTTCACTTCATACATCAAGGCTAATTGTTGTCCTAATTTTCCTTCAGGAAAACCTTTGCTATGAAACCAAACCAGATACGGTTCAGGTAATTGTAATAATTTTCTACCAGCATATTTACCAAAAGGCATCGTTTGATTAATAGCTTCAATCAGGGCTTGTTGATCGTTTAACAAATTAGGTCCTTTTACGGGTAAATGCTTGTCATATTAGTGACATCTTTACGTCACAAAAGCTTCATTCTCGCTCATTATACTGTGCTTAACTTAAAAGGTTAACAACGTTAGGGATGAACATGTCAATTATTAGAAAACGAAGTGCCGCTCACAAAGCTTACTTACCTGGTAATGTGCGCGATAATCAATATATTCTAGCCGAGTTTACCTTGACCGATGAACTGTTTCAGCAATTTTCAGGAAAATACAGCGATTTAAAGCCACAGCCATATTATGATTTTTATCAGCAATTATCGGCATTGTTTTTTGAATTGACTGATGAAATAGAGCTAGAAAATTGTCAGTTTATCGCCAATGACAAACTCGCGCGCGTAAGGTACAGCCAAGAAATGCATCAATGGCAAACTAATCAGCAAATTTTATTTTATTACAACCCTGAGAGCCATCATCTTAAAAAATCGTTTTTTGATGGGAGTAAAAGAGCGAAGAAAGTGTGTTTACTCTTTTTAGCAACGGGTAGTGAAATTAGAGTTAATGCTGCTAATTTTCATAGTAAAATCAGCCAAGTGGTGGAAAAGTTTTGTGAAAAAATTAAACTCGATAAAAGCGATGTGCGTTTGCGAGATCATCAACATTTGACTTACGATCTGTTTGCTAAGAATAAAGGTTGCACCATTACCAAAGCGCATAAATTGCGTGAGATTAATAAACGTTATGCTAGCCAAAAAGTGACGGTACCAAGTTACCATAGTGCCATGAATTATGCTGTTGTTACCTTGAATATCAGTAATGAGTTATTGCAACAAGTAGAAATCGATAGTAATTCTAAAGATCCTTACAACCCTTTGTATATGTATCTAACGGATGTTTTTACTATGGCGGCAAAGCGCTATAATCTAAACAATGGTGCGTTGATTGCCAATGGGCTAGTACCTATTGTTAGATACAGTATTCATGAGATCGTATCTAGAGTGGGTGAGTTGCAAATGTTAGGGTATAACCCTGAGCAAAGTCCATGCGGTATTGTGAGTAAATGGAATGCAGCTGAGCTGACGGATAATGTTCAGTTAGTCTTTGTCGCAACACCTGAAAATAATAGTGGCCATGGCTTTGGTCGATTTTTAAATCAAATAGAGCAAGCAATACAGTTAATGGCCGTAGAACTTGAAATAGACCCGACTAAAGAAGAAATGATGGTTAGGTTTCATCAGCATCTAGCCTATAACTTTTAACACGGATTAAGTTCACAACCTAAGTCGATTGAGGTCGCTTTTGTAACTTACGTTGTAAGGTTCTTCTATGCATTGAAAGCTGTCTAGCCGTGGCCGAAATGTTCCCCTGGTTAGCTTTCAATACCTGTTGAATATGTTGCCATTCAACTTGCTCCGCAGATAAAGTTTGTTCGTTTTTGGAATCAACTTCTATGGTTTCTGCTTTACTACCTTTAAGCGTCGCGAGCAGTGTTTGGCTATCTACGGGTTTAGATAGATAATCATCGGCACCTAATTTTATTGCGTCAACTGCGGTAGCAATGCTAGCAAAACCAGTAAGTAGCACAATGCGACTATCGGGACGTAATTTACGTAATGGTGTGATGATTGATAAGGTATTTTCTTCGGCTAGTTTCATATCTAGCAAAATATAATCAGGTGTGTGGCGATGGCATGCGAGTAACGCATCATTGTTATTATCTACTTGAACACAATCAAAACCGTGTTTAGTCAAACGTCTATTAAGAGTGTTGGCAAAAATAACATCATCTTCAACGATTAATAGTTTAGATGGCACGGTCGCTATTGCTGAATTAGGCATAATCATTTCCTGAAGTTAATGATGAAATTGGTAGACTTAAAGTAACTAGTGCACCGCCCTCTTGATGGTTTGTTAAAGCTAATTTACCACCAAGGCGTTCTAAGCTGGCGTGACTAAGAAAAACGGCCATGCCAAAACCTTGATCGCTATTGACTGGTTTTACTCCTAGCTCATTCAGTTTCTTTAAAGTAAACCCTTTGCCATAATCACGAATAGTAAATTGCCAGTTATTCTCAATCGTTTGACAAGTGAGGCTAAGTGCATTGCTGTTATTGGCCTTACTCGCTCTGATTGCATTATTAATTAAATTGAGAATAGCAGGTAGCAAAGCAGCATCAGCATCAATAGTGACATCTTTAGCGTGTTCATCACTATTTTTTTGTAATTTTAAGCTGACTGCTGGATTATTGACTCGGACATTATCGGTTATTTCATCAAATAAATCTTGGCAATTAATGGCTTTAATCACCTGTTCTTTAATATCGAAAACCATAGCACGAAATTCAGATAAGCTGTCTCTACAACGAGTGAGTTGGCTTTGCATATCAAGCACTATTTCGTTGTCAGGAAAATCTTCACTTAATTCATCAGCCAGCAGTTGCACTGTGGCTATAGGCGTCGCCAACTGGTGGGTTACCTGAGCGGAAGCAACACCTAAAGAGGTGACTTGCTCTTGTTTCAATAAATTTTCACGATAGGCCGCAATAGCAAGTTCTTGTTGATTAATACTACGTGCCATTTTACCCACAACAATAGCAACTACGAGTGCTGAAAATAAAAAGTTGATACCCATGCCAATAAAGTGACCTTGCATATTACCGTGCATAACACTCATGGGTAATGACCATAGTAAAATGCTATAAGAAGCAATGGCAAGGAAGGCAACTACCGTTAGTAATAATGGCGTTAAAGTGACCGCGGCTATCGCGATAGGAATGAGTAATAAAGAAACAAAAGCATTGGTTGCTCCGCCACTAAAGAATAGTAATAGAGAAAGGAAAATAATATCAGCACATATTTGTACTAAAATTGCTTTTTGGCTGGCCTTCTTTTCACTTAAATGATTACGGCTATAATAAAGATAACTACCGAAAGTAAAAAGAACTTCTAAGCTGATAACACTTACCAATGGCGTCCATGGTAACTCGTACGCTAAGCCCAAATTGACGAAGAGAATCAACAATAATTGAATCGCGATAGCAATGCTACGCAAGGCAATAATTGCTTGTATTTTACTCGTTCTTTTGAAAAATTGTGGCATATATTTCTTACTGGCTAAATATGAGTATAATAATGGTATATACCCAAGCTACCTGAATATGCAGGTTTCAGCTGGAATTAGAAAAGCCTTTAGGCAAGGCATTGATTGAAGAGAATAGTTATTCTATTGTCGAAATCAATAACGCAGCTTCAAGTGGCTTGGGTATAGATAAATTAACGATGATATCTTAGCCTATTTCACGACAAAAAAGGCTGTGATAAATCATAAAAGAAACAATGATTAAGGCAGTGGATATAATGACAGATCAACGCAACGATAAAGCGGTACAAACCGCGACTTTAGCAGGAGGCTGTTTTTGGTGTATTGAAAGTGCGCTTAATATGGTTAAGGGTATTATTACTGCGAAGCCTGGTTATATGGGCGGGCAGAGTACAGCGCCAACGTATGAAGAGGTTTGTACTGGTAGCAGTGGTCATGCTGAAGTAGTACAGCTAGAGTTTGATAGTGAAGTGATTAGCTATAGGGAAATATTAGAGATATTTTTCAGTTTGCACAATCCAACGCAGTTAAATCGACAAGGAAATGACATCGGAACACAATACCGTTCTGAAGTTTTCACCCATGATGCTCTACAACAAAAAATTGCTTTAGCTATCATTGAAGAAATCAATCAAGAGCAGCTATTTGATGATTCTATTGTCACCGAAGTTAGTCCAGCGGTTACCTTTTATTGTGGAGAAGATTATCATCAAAATTACTTTAAAAATAATCCAGAAAATCAATATTGCCAAGCCGTGGTATCACCTAAATTAGCTAAGTTTAGGGAAACCTTTGTTGCTAAATTGAAATAAGCGGCGACTTTTTCAGCGTAATATCTTCTACCGGACTCAACTAACTCCACTATATTTAACTTAGGTGGGGTAATTTTTTTCGGTGGTGTTGTGATGCAAAAGAAAAAACTTATATTATCTATTATCGCTCTGATTGCTTTTCTAGTATGGCTTTATCCTGCTGAGCAGCCTTATAAATATCGGCAAGTTAAGCGGTTAGCCACAGCAGAGGATAATTTTTTATTGCCAATTTCTCCGCATATTAGCTTAGTTACTCGACCAACAGAAACATTTCACTTTCCGGTCAAGCTCGATGATGTTGGCCCAAGTAATTCTTTATATTCAGGCTCAAAGCAGTACCCGTTCTATTGTATGACCATAGATTCTCATATAGGTCAGCCTTTAGTAGATAACCAAGAAGGCTTTGGTGTGCCTGTTTATGAAAATCTAGCACAGCGCAGTAAAGTTATTGGTTATTCAAAAGATTGCCTATTTAAAAGTCATCTACAGTTTTATTATCTAAATAATGATGAAAAGCTCATTAAAATTGCTACTGAGCAGTTTTCTCAATTAACCTCTTTAAGAGATGCCCAGTTACCTTTGCAATTGTTTCGCGCAGAGCAAGGTAGCATCAATCGTTTTATATACACTATTGCTATGGCAGTAACCCCAGAAGAGTTAGGTACGCGTACGGTAAGCTCACTGTGGAATAAAAAATTAATTTATCAGTTTCATGGCGGTTCGGGCATAGGTTTTAGGCAAGGTAGACAAAAAGCGACACGAACAATTACTCGTCGTTTAGAAGAAGTGCAAAAAGGTTATGCAATTATAAGTTCAAGCGGTAATCGCACTAGCTATACCTATAATATGTTATTGGCAGAAGATACTGCTCGTAGAGTTAAACTTCATTTTATCAGTTTATTTGGCGAGCCATTATACACAGTGGGTATTGGCGGGTCAGGTGGAGGGTTGGCACAATATCTTATCGGTCAAAATAGCCGTGGAATTCTTGATGGCCTAATTCCTCAATATTCTTATCCTGACATGTTAAGCCAAACAATTTATACCTTAGATTGCGATTTATTTAATAATTACTTTACCTTTCGAGCAACAGATAATCTGCGTTGGCAACAGTGGGAGCAGCGACAATTACTTGAAGGCATGAACAGCTTACAAGATTTCCCACAAAAAATTGCTTTTCTTCAACCCGTAGCTCAATTGATGGCCGGCATGGTGCCGAGTTTCCCACAAGGCAATAGCGAATGTATTAACGGTTACTTTGGCTTATCAACTTTTATTCATAACCCTAGGCAGGGTTTTTTAAGGCATTTTTATAGTGACGATGTAGTTGAGCAAACGAATTGGAATTATTGGGAAGATATGGCTTGGCTGTTCAGGCGTGATAAATACGGATTAGTCGAGAGCACATGGGATAATGAAGGGGTGCAATATGGACTACATGCCTTAAAACAAAAGAAAATAACCTTAGCTGAATTTGTTCATCTCAATAAAAATATCGGCAGTTGGAAAGCACAACATCAAATGAAGGCTGAAACCATTGTGACACCCTTCGGGCGTAAAATGCCATTTTGGATTTCGTTATGGGGCAGCGATAATATAACGCAAGTGATTGATAATGAAATGGCACCTCGACGTAGTGCTTCACTTAACGCGATCGAAGCCGCTTATCGAGGAGGACAGGTTTTTATTGGTAAACTTGATTTACCCATTATTGATGTTCGCCATTACTTAGAAGAAAAATTGGACATGCATCATATGTCAGCATCCTTCAGTACCCGTTTACGTTTGCAACAAGCTAATGGGCATTATGAAAATCAGGTGATTTGGGTGGCAAGACGTGATTTTGATCCGACAAATAAAGCGTTTGACCTTATGGATATATGGCTATTAAAACGTACTGAATTTCCGAAACTTAATGCGGCTCAAAGTAAACCTACACAATTAAAAGATACTTGTTTTGATGATAAAGGTGCTGTACTGGCGGAAGGAAAAGATGTTTGGGATGGTAATTGGAACGACGTTGGTTATGGAAATAAAATATTAAAACGAGGAGCATGTGCAGAGCATTACGCTATTTTTTCAAATAGCCGTATCCAAGCTGAAGGTCCTTGGCAAGGCAGCGTTTTCAAATGTTATAAAATTCCGTTTGAGCAAGCGATTAAACAAGGTATGTATGGTGGCATAGAGCTAGCTGAACAGTTAACGTCTTTACGGGCAATATTTTCTCAAGGAGTGTGTGATTATAGTCAAGGGGATGCAGGTAGACCAAGCGATCTGTAGAAAGAATAGTGGGGTAGAGTTGAAATTAGAAGATAAAAAATGGCAAAGCCAATGCTTTGCCATTTTGAAAGCTGGTTCTAATTATTAAATAGAAATAGCTTTAATGATGTTTACTTTAAAAAACAGAACGAAATGAAGAGCGGCCACTTCGTCTAGATGAACGACGACTTCTCATTCTACTATGTAATTCGTGACGTTTTGACTCTAACCACTCTTCACGTGTAATAGTTGCATCTCCGCTACGACCTTCTTCACGTTGACGGTATGCGCAAAACTCTTCAAAGGCTTCAAAATCATCTTTAAATTCTTCAGCAACAAGTTCGATCATAATTGCATCGTCTAAAAAGCCTAATACCGGAATATGATCAGGTACTAAATCTTCTGGATCACTAAAGTAAGCCAAAGCGCTTAATACTTCGGTTCGCTCGTCACTTGGGATCTGCCATTCATCATCTTCAATCATGGCAACGAAAGTTTCTAGCTTTTGAATTCGGTCACGAACAAACTCGGGTACATTATCTTTTATATTTTGACTAATCTTTTTAGCATTAGCTAAAATCTCTTGCTCGCTAAGTTGTTTGGCACCTGCTTGCGCTTTACGCATAACATCGCGGAAATGCTCTAAGTCTGATTCGGTTAATTCAAATTTAACTTCAAACGCCATTATAATTCTCCTGCTTTTGGCTTTATTTTCAATGTGTTTTTTTGGTGATTATGTCTAAGCATAGTTGACCAGTCTTAATAGAGTTAGTTGAAATATATTGAATTGATCTTATATCTCAAATATCAATTTAGCAGAATAGATCAGTCTCGACACCTTATTTACTTAAGTTTTTTAATTACTTTGTAACTTTATATTCACATAGTGTTATGCTTTTATTGTCTATTGCTATTCAATAATTATTCATTATGCCAACAACAGAGTTAACCGAAGCCGAATCTACAAATGATGTGGTAATTGTCCCGATTGAGGATAATCAAAGCTGTGAAAATTGCCATTTCCCATTAAATGGACCTTATTGTGCTCATTGTGGACAAGAGGCCGATTCGAAATTGAAATATTTTTGGGTGGTTATCATGCACCTATTAGATGATATTTTTAGTTTTGATTCTCGCGCCAGTCGGACAGTTATTCCATTACTCACTAGACCCGCTTTTTTAACGAATGAATATTTTGCTGGTAGGAGGGTGCATTATGTACCGCCGCTACGATTGTATTTATTTATTAGTATTGTGTTTTTTATAACCTTGAAGTTTTTTGTGGCGGGTGATGATAACGTCATTAATCTAAACGGCAGGCAAGGTATGATTACCGAGATTAAAAGCCATATAGAAACGCTGGAAACAGAGAGAAGCACGTTAGAAAAAAAAGTAGAAAAAAATGTTGAAGTTATTACTAAGGTGGCAAAATTAACTGCTGATTTAGCAAGATTTAACATTTATCTTAATGATTTAAACAGTGACTATACTCAAGGTAATAACAAAAGCATTATAAAACTGACGCGAAAACTTGTCGAGTTGGATTTTGAGCAAGTTAAAGAACCGTTACCTACCGATAAACAAGCCCGTTTTGATGCATTGATTACTAGTCTTTTAAAAGAGAAGAGCGATGATAAGGACGTTAACGCTAAGAAAGACTTAGATGTAGATGACAATGGGGATGAAACGGTACAACTTGATTTTCTTTCCGAAGAAAAAAATAAAAAAGTTAATGTTTTTTTTAAAGAATTAATTAAAAAAGCTGAAAAAGCTTTTAACTCAGATACCGGCCCACTCATTGAGCAAGTTATAGGTAAGCTTCCTCAGTTGATGTTTATTTTACTGCCACTTTTTGCGGTATTACTGAAAGTGATGTTTATTTTTTCTAAGCGATTATATATGGAGCATTTAACGGTGGCTTTGCATAGTCACAGTTTTATTTTTATTGCATTACTACTTTCTGAAATGCTTGATTTATTAGAAGCTAATATAAAAACCAACAGTCCAGAACTGGCAAATTTTGTTGGACTAGTTGCAGGCGGTTTATTGTTATGGATACCCATTTATTTATTTTTAATGCAGAAGAAAGTGTATAAACAGGGCTACTTTTTTACCATCGTAAAATTTAGTTTTATTGGCACTATATACAGCATCATGATAGCAGTAACGGCTCTTGTGGCTGTAGTTTGGGGATTAATGGGAACCTAATTAAATCTAATTTATTTGAAATATACGATCAACCTCTCATAAAAAAAGCGTTAAGCATAAGATGCTTAACGCTTTTTTTATGAATCGTAGCGTCTATTTAAAGCGCATAGATAAATCAATAGCGTTAACATGTTTGGTTAGTGCGCCACTTGATATGTAATCGACGCCTGCTTTGGCGTATTTTTGCAAAATTTCAATGGTCATATTGCCAGAGACTTCGAGTTTTGCTTTGCCACGTGTTGCCGTGACGGCTTGTTCTATCATTTCAGGGGTGAAGTTATCAAGCATGATAATATCAGCACCCGCGTTAAGTGCTTGTTCAAGCTCATCGAGAGACTCTACTTCCACTTCAACAGTCTTATCACTGTGATTGCTTTTAGCAGTAGCAACTGCTTGGCTAATACCACCACAAGCGGCAATATGGTTTTCTTTTATTAAAAATGCATCGAACAAACCAATTCTGTGGTTTACACCACCACCACAAAGCACTGCATATTTTTGTGCACTTCGTAATCCAGGTAACGTTTTACGGGTATCAAGGAGTTTAGTCTCACTGCCGGCTAACTCTTTCACATAGTGACTGGTTAAGGTGGCGGTTCCTGACAACGTCTGCAAAAAATTTAAGGCAACACGCTCACCGGTCAACAAAGTACGCGCATCTCCTTCGAGTTCGAACAGAGTGCTATTAGCGGCAACAGATTCGCCATCATTAACGAACCAAGTGATTTTTGTCGCTTGCTCAACGGTTCTATTTAAGGAAGCATCAAGTTGTTTGAATACTTCATTCACCCAAGCAACACCACAAACGATACAATCTTCACGGGTAATTACAGTGGCAACCGCTTGCTCATTTTCGGGAATTAACATCGCGGTAATATCTTGGCTTGCTTGAGGCATAGCATTATCAACGGCACCTAAATCTTCACAAAGGGCCCAAGAGATTGTTTTGCTAATATCTTGCTGTAATTTTTCTAATTGTGAACTAAGCATTGCTTTCTTCCTATTACAGGGGGTCCCGTAAGATTAATTGTTTACCCGTTTGATAAAAGTCTACTTGTTTTAGTGCGCTCATGCCTAAAAGTATTTCATCTGCTTTCATTGCTGGGTTAATGTGAGCGGCGACATTATACAAGAAAATATTACCTAAGCTCAATTGGGCAATTTCAGTTTTATAAACGGTAATGCTGCCATTAGCCGTTTGTACTCGATAATTTCCTTGTGCGACTAAACCTAACTGCTCAGCAATATGTGCAGGTATGGATACTTGAGTTGCACCCGTATCGAGTAAAAAGGTAACAGGAGTCTCATTTATTGTGCCACGGGCAACATAATGACCTTGCCGATTTTGATCTAAAATCACCTCAGCTTGGCCATTCTCCGTTAAGCGCATTTCCGGGCGGCTATTTGGATTGTATTGCTCGTCTAGAACATCCTGAAACACGAACATTAATAGCGCTAAGCCAATTATCCAGGCTATCCAAACGAATATTTTTGCCATTTTGTTTGTTGGGTCAACTTCAGCCATACTAAGCAGCCTTTGATTAAGGGTACCGATATTGTATGTTAGCAAGTAATAAAGTACAAAGTGTAATCTTACACCCGCTCCACTTGAAGATACTTGATTATGAATCGCTCAGACTTCCTGAAACGAGCATCTTCAAGTGAAGCGAATATATACTAAACGCATTAATCACTATAAAAATGAGAAACACATGTTTTCAATTTCCTCTGGCTGGCTAACTCAGGCAGAACACCTGCCGTCACCGTTTTACTCTCCACGTGAATTGGATGAAGAAATTAGTTTACTTGTTGTTCATAATATTTCATTGCCTGCAGGTCAATTTGGTGGGAATTACATTAGTGATTTATTTCTTGGCCAATTAGACTGTAACGCCCATGTCAGTTTTAATGACTTAAGAGGTGTTGAGGTTTCAGCACATTGCCTTATTCGCCGTGATGGTCATGTGATTCAATATGTTGCTTTTACTGACAAAGCTTGGCATGCAGGAGTCTCATCATTTAACAAAAGAGATCGTTGTAATGATTATTCCATCGGCATTGAATTGGAAGGCACAGATGATATCTCTTATACAGCAGTACAATATCAGCAATTAATCTCGTTAACACTTTGTTTGCAAGATCAATTTCCTGCTATTATTATGGACAATGTTGTTGGTCATTGTGATATTGCCCCGGTTAGAAAAACCGATCCCGGGCCGGTATTTGACTGGCAATACTTTCGTCAGTGTTTGACTGAACAAGCGACAAGGAACAACACCTAACATGAGTTTATTAAGTTTATTAATTGCATTAGCAGCCGATCGATCTTTATCTGCAAAAGTATGGCAATTTAATTTTTATTACCAACATTATCACCATTTTTTTAGCAAAAACTTTACTGCTAAGCAAGGTACTACAGCTAGTGCAGTGTTTATTATCTTGCCAGTTATTGCGACATACCTATTACTTGACGTTATTGATAACTCCGTACTGCAACTATTATTTTCTACCGTGATACTTATTGTTTGTTTTGGTTGTACCACCACTAGAAAGAGCTACAAGAGTTATTTGCATTCTGCTTTTCGTGGTGAAGAAACGACGACAGAAATGCATCACGAGCAACTATTATCAGATAAAAATTTGCCAGAGATGGGCTTCGGCCAAGCACTTATTTGGTTAAACTACCGTTATTACATTGCTATTATGCTGTTCTTCACCGTTTTTGGTGCTGCTGGCGCAGTATTTTACCGTTTGTTAACGACAGTTATTGAACATAAAAAAGCAAAATGTATGGCTAGTGCCGCTGAAAATAAAGCTCAAGCAGAAGTCAGTTCAGTAGATGAAAGCGACATTGAATCTGAAGAGCATCATCAAGCTGTTCATGAGGGCAACGTTGCGCCAAATATCATGAATGGATGTCAAAACCATCATGATGTACTTTTTTGGTTAGACTGGTTACCTGTGCGTATAGCTTCTTTCGGTTATATGTTTGTCGGTCACTTCTCCAAAGCGATGCCTGTTTGGTTAGAAAGTTTGTTTGATAGTCAAAAACCAACCCATCAAGTTTTAATTGATGTTGCAGAAAAATCGGAAGACCTTTTGGTAAACGAAAACGATTGCACAGCAGAGCCTTGTTTACTCGTTAGACTGGCAAAACGTAATGTTCTACTTGTCCTTGCCGTTATTTCAATCTTGACGCTTAGTGGCCTGCTTAATTAATTAAATCTAGTCAAATAGGATTGGTCAGACCAATCCATCTCATCTCCTTTTATGCGCTAAAATAGTTAAAATAATTTGTTTTAGCGCATAAAAAACTTGCATAAACACCACCCATCAACTAAATTTACTTGTCAAAAGTAGCTATATTTGCTACTTTATTACCCAGAATCTGATTGGTCTTACCAATTTACCATGTGTTTGGCGAGTGATATCAAGCCTTATTGTCTTTTATTATTATTGAAATAATTAGTTAATTTACTTTTATGAATACAAACGTAACGACAAATAAATCAGTACAAGCAGCCAAAAACACTGGGCGAGTAAAACCACAAAAATTAGCTGATATTATTTTAGCTCAGCTTGAAGGCATGATAATTGAAGGCAGTTTACAGCCAGGTGAAAAATTATTACCTGAGCGTGAACTTGCTCTGCAATTTGAAGTCTCAAGACCATCATTACGTGAAGCAATACAGAAGTTAGAAGCCAAAGGTTTGGTGACACGTAAACAAGGTGGGGGCACTTTTGTTTGTAACAATTTACTCAGCGGTTTTTCTGATCCCTTGTTTGAATTAATGTCCAATAATAATGAATCACAATTTGATTTATTAGAGTTTCGCCATGGAATTGAGGGTATGGCGTCATACTACGCTGCTATGCGTGGTACACCTGCGGACTTTGAACAAATTCAAGCAAAGCATAATGAAATTGGTAACAGCCAATTAGAAGATGACTTTCGAGGGGAAGCTGAAGCCGTTGTTGAGTTTCATTTAGCTATCTGTGCAGCGTCACATAATGCGGTAATTTTACAGCTTGCTCGCAGCATGTCGTCATTATTAGCAGATAATATTGCACAAAATTTAACAGTATTAGCAAAGCGGCCTGATATCTTTAGCAAGATTACCGATTATAGAAAGCGTTTGCTTGATGCCATTCTCAGTGGCCAGCCCCAAAAAGCTTGGGGAGCAAGCCATAGACACTTAGCGTTTATCGAAGAAGTATTATTAAAATCGACACAAGAAAACAGTCGTATGGAACGTTCAATGCGCAGAATGTAGATAAGTCAGTGGCGAACCTCAAAAGGCTTGGGGAGTAAGTCATCGACATCTAGCGTTTATCGATGAAGTATTATTACTCTTCAAAGAAATGTACACAAGAAAACAGTCGCATGGAACGTTCAATGCGCAGAATGTAGATAAGTCAGTGGCGAACCTCAAAAGGCTTGGGGAGTAAGTCATCGACATCTAGCGTTTATCGAAGAAGTAGTATTACTCTTCAAAGAAATGTACACAAGAAAACAGCCGCATGGAACGTTCAATGCGCAGAATGTAGATAAGTCAGTGGCGAACCTCAAAAAGCTTGGGGTGCAAGTCATCGACATTTAGCGTTTATCGAAGACGTATTATTACTCTTTAAAGAAATGTACACAAGAAAACAGTCGCATGGAACGTTCAATGCGCAGAATGTAAAAGAATTATGCGCAAAGCGCACAGCGTTAGAAGAAAGAATTTATGTAGTGAAATAACGAATAGTTAGAAATTTAATTTTAAACATTTAATTAAAACTTTTTATTAAATAAAAAAGTATTGGAGACTAAACAATATGTCAGATCTACCAAATATCGATATTGATTCAGCAGAAACCCAAGAGTGGTTAGAATCAATGGAGTCAGTATTAGAAAATGAAGGCCCAGAGCGCGCACATCAATTATTAGAAACGTTAATTGAACGCGCACGTCGTGGTGGTACTCATTTACCATTTGATGCAACTACTGCTTATGTAAATACTATCCCGCCAGGTCAAGAGCCAAACATGCCTGCGGACCAAACTATTGAATCACGTATTCGTGCTGCAATTCGTTGGAACGCTTTGGTATTAGTATTACGTGCCTCTAAAAAAGATTTAGAGCTTGGCGGTCATATTGGTAGTTTTGCCTCTTCATCTACTTTGTATGATGTAGGTTTTAACCACTTCTTTAAAGCGGCAACGCCAGAAAATGGCGGCGATTTCATTTTCGCACAAGGTCATATTTCTCCTGGTATTTATTCTCGCGCTTTCATGGAAGGGCGTTTAACAGAAGATCAAATGAACAACTTCCGTCAAGAGTGTGATGGCAAAGGTTTATCTTCATACCCTCATCCACATTTGATGAAAGATTTTTGGCAGTTCCCAACAGTTTCTATGGGTCTAGGTCCATTACAAGCTATCTATACGGCACGCTTCTTAAAATACTTAACTGATCGTGGTATTAAAGACTGTTCAGGTCAACGTGTTTACTGTTACTTAGGTGACGGTGAAACAGATGAGCCAGAATCATTAGGTGCTATTGGTTTAGCTTCACGTGAAGGTTTAGATAACTTATGTTTCGTTGTTAACTGTAACCTACAACGTTTAGATGGTCCGGTACGTGGTAACGGTAAAATTATTCAAGAACTTGAAGGTACATTCCGTGGCGCAGGCTGGGAAGTAGTGAAAGTTATTTGGGGTTCTTACTGGGATTCACTAATTGCTCGTGATACATCAGGTAAATTATTACAGTTAATGAATGAAACAGTTGATGGCGAATACCAAAACTGTAAAGCGAAAGGTGGTAAATACACGCGCGAAAACTTCTTTAACAAATACCCTGAAACAGCCGCAATGGTAGCTAACATGTCAGATGATGACATCTGGCGTTTAAACCGTGGTGGCCATGATCCAGTTAAAGTATATGCAGCTTATGAAAAAGCAATGAATACTAAAGGTCGTCCTACCGTTATCTTAGCTAAAACAGTTAAAGGTTTTGGTTTAGGTGCATCTGGTGAAGCATTAAATATTGCACATAACGTTAAGAAAATGGACGTTGAAGCAATTAAACATTACCGCGATCGTTTCAATATTCCAGTAAAAGATGAAGATATTGCTGACTTACCTTTCTACAAGTTTCCAGAAGACAGCGAAGAATTCAAGTACATGAAAGCACGCCGTGAAGCATTAGGTGGTTCATTACCAGCACGTCGTGTTCAAGCGGAAGAGCAACTTGAAATTCCAGCGCTTAAAATCTTTGATCCTATCTTAAAGGGTTCAGGTGAGCGTCAAGTGTCATCAACAATGACCTTTGTGCGTGTACTTAATAGCTTATTAAAAGATAAGAAAATCGGTAAGCGCATTGTGCCAATCATTCCTGATGAAGCACGTACCTTTGGTATGGAAGGTTTATTCCGTCAAGTTGGTATTTATGCAAGTGAAGGTCAGAAGTATGTTCCACAAGATGCTGACCAAGTTGCTTATTATCGTGAAGATAAAAAAGGGCAAGTTCTACAAGAAGGTATTAACGAATTAGGTGCTATGGCCTCTTGGGTTGCATCGGGTACGTCTTACTCTACTTGTAACGCGACTACTATTCCGTTCTACATCTACTACTCAATGTTCGGTTTCCAACGTGTCGGTGATTTAGCATGGGCAGCAGGCGATAGCCAAGCACGTGGTTTCTTATTAGGTGCTACGGCAGGTAGAACAACACTTAACGGTGAAGGTCTGCAACATCAAGATGGTCATTCACATGTTCAAGCGGGTCTAATCCCTAACTGTGTTACTTATGATCCAACTTACGGTTATGAAATTGCTGTTATCGTGCGTGAAGGTTTACGTCGCATGTATGAAGAAAATGAAAATGTTTTCTTCTACTTAACGTTAATGAATGAAAACTACCAACATCCAGCAATACCTGACAACAAAACGGTTGAAGACGAAATCATTAAAGGTATTTATCAACTAGAACAAGCCGCGCCTGCTAAAGGTAAAGCGACTGCTAATGTTCAGTTGCTAGGTTCAGGTACTATCCTTGAAAAAGTACGTGAAGCAGCTCAAATTCTAGCGAATGATTACAATGTTTCTAGTGATGTTTATTCAGTAACGTCATTTAACCAACTAGGCCGTGATGGTCAAGACGTGACTCGTTGGAACATGCTTCACCCTGAAAGTGAACAGCGTGTGCCATACATTGCAAAAATTATTACTAAAGAAGCGGGTCCTGCGATTGCTGCAACTGACTATATCAAAAACTACTCTGATCAAGTACGCGCATATCTTGATACTGAATACCGTTGTTTAGGTACTGATGGTTTTGGTCGTAGTGATAGTCGTGCAAATTTACGTACTCACTTTGAAGTAAGTGCAGCTTACGTTGTTGTAGCGGCATTATTCGAGTTAGCGAATCGCGATGAAATCAAACGTTCAGTAGTTACAGAAGCAATCAAACGCTTTGATATTGATACTGAAAAACTTAACCCACTTTACGCTTAATTAGCGTAAATACTCGTTGTCATTCAAATTGAAAGATTTCAGTGGGAATTAAAATGACTCTAGGCAAGGAAAATTAGTTAAACATAGTCATTCTATGTTTTGATTATTTAACGCCGTATAAAGTTATTTTAAACCCCTCGAAGAAGCGCTTGAGTAACATCACTTCATCGTTGCTGTGACTTATAATGGAATAGCCATTATTTCATCACAGCGCCTTGAATTGAAATTGCTCAAGCACTCTGAAACATACAATGTGATTGGTAACGAGTATTAATAAGGAAAATATTATGTCTATAGAAAAAGTTCTAGTCCCTGATGTGGGTGGCGACGAAGTTGAAATAATTGAAATTTGTTTTGCGGTTGGCGATACCTTAGAAGCAGATGAAGGTATTGTTACTGTTGAAACTGATAAAGCTTCAATGGATATTCCAGCACCGTTTGCGGGTGAGCTTGTTAGCTTAACCGTAAAAGTTGGCGACAAAATTAAAGAAGGCGATATTATTGCTGAAATGAAGGCGACTGGTGCAGTATCTGCTCCAGCTGAAGAAGCGCCTGCTGCAGCCGTAGTTGAAACACCTGTAGCACCGGTTGCTGCTGTTGTTGAAGCGGCTCCAGTAGCTGCCGCTGTTGCTACTGCCTCGCAAGTGATTGAAATCGCAGTACCTGATATTGGCGAAGACGGCGAAGTCGACGTTATTGAAGTATTAGTTAGCGTTGGTGATGTGATTGAAGAAGAAGATGGTTTAATCACACTTGAAACAGATAAAGCAACGATGGATGTTCCATCAACGCATGCCGGTACTGTGAAAGAAGTATTTATTAGCAACGGTGACAAAGTTAAGCAAGGTTCTCTGGTTATAAAACTTGAAACTGCTGGCGGCGTTGCACCTGTTGCTGCAGCACCTGCAGTTCAAGCTGCACCAGTAGCGGCTGCTCCTATTGCAGCCCCTGCAGCTGTAAAATCAGCACCTGTTCCACATCATCCACAAGCGGGTAATGTCAAGAAAGGTACTATTTACACTTCACCTTCAATTCGTCGTCTTGCACGTGAATTTGGTGTTGATTTAACCTTAGTGAAAGGCACTGGTCGTAAAGGCCGAATCTTAAAAGAAGATGTGCAATCATATGTTAAATATGAGCTATCTCGTCCAAAAGCGAATGCAGGTAGTTCAGTTGCTGCGGGTGAAGGTGGTTTACAAGTAGTGAGTGCTAAAGCGATTGATTTCTCTAAATTTGGCGAAATTGAAACGAAAGCATTAACGCGTATTCAGAAAATATCTGGACCATTTTTACATCGTAATTGGGTAACTATTCCACATGTTACTCAATTCGATGAAGCTGATATCACTAACGTTGAAGCGTTCCGTAAAGAACAGAACGTTGTTTGTGAAAAGCAAAAGCTTGGTTTTAAAATTACACCATTAGTTTTCATCTTGAAAGCAGCGGCAGATGCATTACGTGCATTCCCAACGTTTAACTCAAGCTTGAGTGAAGACGGTGAAAGCTTGATTCTTAAAAAGTACATTCACATAGGTGTTGCGGTTGATACTCCAAATGGTTTGGTTGTACCGGTAGTTCGTGATGTTGATCAAAAAGGTATTCATCAGTTATCTCGTGAATTACTTGAAATCAGTATGAAAGCACGTGATGGCAAGCTAAAAGCAACAGATATGCAAGGTGGTTGTTTTACTATTTCTAGCCTGGGTGGTATTGGCGGTACGGCATTTACGCCAATCGTTAATGCACCAGAAGTGGCTATTTTAGGTGTTTCTAAATCAGAAATAAAACCTAAGTGGAATGGTAAAGACTTCGAACCTAAATTGATGTTGCCATTATCAATGTCTTACGATCATCGCGTTATTGATGGTGCATTAGCTGCACGTTTCACGGTGCATTTAGCAGGTGTTATGTCTGACATTCGTAAGTTAGTACTTTAATCCGTACATTCAAGCGTTAGGCACTCAGACTTTAGTCGGCAGTGGTTAATTAATATTGGCGAAATTCAACGCATAGGCGTAGAATTTCGCCACAAGAAATTATTATAAATAAAAGCTGATACAGAAACCCTATATCAGCTTACATATTCAATGAGGATAAGCATGAGTAACAATATCAAAACTCAAGTAGTAGTATTAGGTGCAGGCCCTGGTGGTTATTCTGCGGCATTTCGTGCAGCAGATTTAGGTTTAGACGTAGTATTAGTTGAAAGCCGTGAAACATTAGGTGGCGTTTGTTTAAACGTTGGTTGTATCCCATCAAAAGCATTACTTCACGTTGCTAAAGTTATTGATGATGCAGCTGCAATGGCTTCTCACGGTGTTACTTTCGGTAAACCTGAAATTGATTTAGATAAAATCCGTGGCTGGAAAGAAAGCGTAATTGCTCAACTTACTGGTGGTTTAGGCAGCATGTCTAAAGCCCGTAAAGTCGCTACAGTATACGGTTACGGTAAATTCACTTCTGATAAAACTATCGAAGTTGAAGGTAATGACGGCGAAAAAACGACTATTACTTTTGATAACGCAATTATCGCAGCGGGTTCTTCAGTAATTGACTTACCATTTATCCCTAACGATGACCCACGTGTTATTGATTCAACGGGCGCACTAGAACTTAAAGATGTTCCAGAAGAATTATTAGTACTTGGTGGCGGTATCATTGGCCTAGAAATGGGTACTGTATATTCTGCTTTAGGTTCTAATGTATCTGTTGTTGAGTTTGCTGATCAATTAGTACCAGCAGCTGATAAAGATATCGTTAGAGTTTATAACAACTACAACAAGAAAAAATTCAACATCATGTTGTCTACTAAAGTTGTTGCTGTTGAAGCAAAAGATGATGGTTTATACGTTACTTTTGAAGGTAAAAAAGCACCAAAAGAACAAGTACGTTATGACAAGATTTTAGTTGCTGTTGGCCGTAAGCCAAATGGTCACTTAGTTGCTGCTGATAAAGCGGGTGTAAATGTTGATGAGCGTGGTTTCATCAACGTAACTAACGAGCTTCGTACTAACGTGCCACACATCTTCGCTATTGGTGATGTTGTTGGTCAACCTATGCTTGCGCATAAAGCCGTTCATGAAGCACATTGTGCAGCTGAAGTTATTTCTGGTAAGAAGCATACTTTCGAACCTCGTTGTATCCCTTCAATTGCTTACACTGATCCAGAAATGGCTTGGGTTGGTGTTACTGAATCTGAAGCGAAAGAGCAAGGTTTAAACATTGAAATCGCTAATTTCCCTTGGGCTGCATCTGGCCGTGCTATCGCTTCTGCACGTACCGAAGGTAAAACTAAGTTAATCTTCGAAAAAGAAACAGGTCGTATACTTGGTGGCGCTATCGTGGGTATCAATGCTGGCGAAATGTTAGGCGAAATTTGTTTAGCCGTTGAAATGGGTGCTGATGCAGAAGATATTGGTTTAACCATTCATGCTCACCCAACGTTAAATGAGTCAATTGGCTTAGCAGCAGAAATCTTTGAAGGTTCAATCACTGATTTACCAAATGCTAAAGCAGTTAAAAAGAAAAAATAATAACGTTTACTTTCGGTTAGCGAAATAAAAATTATTTAATAAAACCAATTGTAGGGACTAATTTTAGTCATTTATAATTGGTTTTTTTGTGCCTATAGATTGAAGGTTAACATTCTGTTAACCTTGGACGACGCTACAAATAAAAGGATTTAATTATGAGTCATAAAATACTCTACGCGAGTGCCGTTGCTCTTCTAGCTGTTAGCACTAACGGCCAAGTTTCTGCCAACGAAATTTCTCAGCACCTATCAACGATTATCATTCCTGAGCCTATTGAACGTATTCAACCTAAATATCCTATTGACGCGGCTCGAGAAGGCCGTGAAGGCTGGACAATTCTTAGTTTTGTTATTGATGAAAAAGGCAACGTATCTGATGCTTTAGTTAAAGAATCTTCTGGTAGCGAAGATTTTGATAAGGCAACGCTAAAAGCCGTGACTAAATGGAAGTATCAACCGGCATTTGAAAATGGTAAGCCAATACAGCAGTGTGTTAATACAGTACAAATGGATTACCGTATGGGCAAGAACGTTGGAACTAAAGGAGTGTCTCGAAGATTTAAGAAAAAATATGAAATAGCTACTCAAGCCTTGAAAGATAAAGATTACCAGGCAGTAGAGCATCAATTAGCTAAGATGAATGCACGAAAAACAATGCACCTGAGTGAGAATAACTACATGCACATTCTTGCGGCAAATTATGCAAGAGAAATAGGTAATGATACATTACAGTTATATCACCTTGATCGAGTGACCCTTGATAGCGGAGTAAAAAGTGAGAATTTAAAATTTTCAGTGCTGTATCAACAATTTTACTTAGAGACTACTTTATCTAAGTTTCAAAGTGCATTTGCTACCTATAAACAGCTTATTAAGCTTGAAGAGGCTAAGCCTTATTTAGCAAAACTTAAAAAGGTCATGGCAGATATTGATTCTGTAATCAGTAGTGATAAGGATATAGTTATTGATGCTGCTATTGATAGTGATTACTGGTATGCAGACTTAGTTAGAAATGAGTTTTCATTAACCAATATTGAAGGGTCCTTGCATACTTTAGATGTTCGTTGCGCTAATAAACGTCATGTTTATACGGTAGAAAATAATAATACTTGGAGAATTCCTACAAGTTGGATGAATTGTAGTATTTATGTCTACGGTGAGCCAAAAACGAGTTTTAATTTGATTGAGCATCCTGTCGACATATAATTTCTTTTAAGTAACTGATTTAACACTATTGCTGTCATAGCTTTCTATTTGCTAGACTGTTAAGACAACAGTTAAAAGGATGGTAACTATGTTAAATTTCACTCTAAAATCAGCACTTCACTCTATTGTTTTTTTGTTATGTATTTCATTGTTAGCGGCTTGTGCAGGACCTAGTCAAGTCGTTTTAGGTCAAGCTCAGTCAGAATGGGATTTTGATCACAAACTACAATTCAAAAGAACTCAATTTGATGACAGCCATTATCAGTTAGAAGTTATTCCGAATAATAAAGTCAGCTTTGAGCGTTTATCTGCATTTTTATTACGCAGAAGTTATTTAATTTGCGGTTCTTATGGGTATAAGTTAGAACTAATAAAAGGTGTTGAAAGCTTTGATTTCCCTCGTGCGTCACCCAATTTAATTATGCCAAATCTCACTGCTAAGCTTGAGTGCGCAACAACAAAATAATGCGGTCAGCATTGTTAAGAAGTGATTATCAATTTGAGTAATATGAATTCATTTTAAAAAATATAAAACATAGGCAAAAAAAAGGGTTACTTAACTTCAATCAGTTAAGTAACCCTTTTTGCTTTATGTTATTTAGTTATTAAAGTAGACGTTCTACCCACTAACTATCTATCTATTATACCACTTTAACCGGTACTGCTTGAGCAGTATACTTAGTAGTCATTTCATGCGTAGGAGGAGCGAATCGAGTTAAATCGATACCTTCTACAGCAGACTTGTACTCTTCGATTGAAGGGAAACGACCAAGCATAGTTGAAAGTACCACTAACGGTGTAGAGCCAAGTAGTGATTCGCCTTTTTTCTCAGCAGTATCAGCTACAACACGACCTTGGAATAAACGCGTTGACGTTGCAATAACAGTATCACCAGGTTCAGCTTTCTCTTGGTTACCCATACACAAGTTACAGCCTGGGCGTTCAAGGTACATGATGTTTTCGTATTTAGTACGAGCAGCATTTTTAGGTACAGCATCGTCAAATTCAAAACCTGAATATTTTTGTAAAATATCCCAATCACCTTCAGCTTTAAGTTCATCAACAATATTGTAAGTTGGTGGTGCAACAACTAATGGTGCTTTAAATTCTATCTTGTTACCTTGTGCTTCCATATTACGGAACATTTGAGCGATGATTTGCATATCACCCTTGTGAACCATACAAGAACCAACAAAACCTAAATCAACTGATTTATCAGCGTAGTATGAAACAGGGCGAATAACATCATGGGTGTAACGCTTAGATGCATCTTCGTTGTTAACATCTGGATCAGCAATCATTGGCTGGTCGATAACATCTAAATCAATCACAACTTCTGCGTAGTATGTAGCGTTATCATCTGGTGCTAATGCAGGAGTTTCACCTGATTTAATGCCTTCGATGCGTTTGTCAGCTAATGCGATTAAACCGTTAAGGGTTTTCGCTTCGTTTTCCATACCCTTGTTGATCATGATTTGGATACGGCTCTTAGCAAGCTCAAGTGATTGAATTAACGTTTCATCTTCAGAAATACAGATAGACGCTTTAGCCTTCATTTCTGCAGACCAATCAGTAAATGTGAATGCTTGGTCAGCTAATAAAGTACCAATGTGCACTTCAATGATACGGCCTTGGAATACGTTCTCACCACCAAATTGCTTAAGCATTTGGGCTTGAGTTGCGTGAACTACATCACGGAAATCCATGTGGCCTTGCATGTTACCTTTAAAAGTAACTTTTACAGACTCAGGGATTGGCATAGCAGATTCACCTGTGGCTAGCGCGATTGCTACTGTACCCGAGTCAGCACCAAAGGCTACACCTTTAGACATACGAGTATGCGAGTCACCACCAATGATGATTGCGCGATCGTCTACTGTGATATCGTTTAGTACTTTATGAATAACATCAGTCATTGCATGGTAAACGCCTTTCGGGTCACGTGCAGTAATAAGACCGAACTTATTCATGAATGCCATAAGCTTAGGAATGTTAGCTTTAGCTTTGCTATCCCAAACTGACGCTGTATGACAACCTGATTGGTATGCACCGTCTACTAGTGGAGAAATAGTAGATGCTGCCATCGCTTCAAGTTCTTGACATGTCATAGGACCTGTCGTGTCTTGAGAGCCAACAATGTTCACTTTAACGCGAACATCTGAGCCTGCATGTAATGGTGTTTCAGACGTTACACCAACAGCGTTGTTATTAAAGATTTTTTCAACGGCCGTTAAACCTTGACCTTCATGTGAAATTTCTTTTGAAGTTGCGTATACAGGTGGTGTTGCTAGGCCAAGTGTTTCAGCTGCGAACGTTTGTAATTTCTTACCAAATGTTACCGCGTAAGAACCGCCTGCTTTCATGAATTCTACTTTCTGTGGTGTAAAGGCTGAAGATATATCCGCAAGCTCTTTGTCACCGTTGTATAATTTCTTCGCTTTGGTATCAATAGTTAACACAGTACCAGTTGCTACTGAGTAAGCTTCTTCTAAAACTGCATCACCATTTGCATCAACAACTGCGTTGCCACTTGCATCTACTTTCTTAACCCAGTTTTTAAGGTCAAGACCAATACCGCCAGTTACATCAACGGTTGTTAAGAAGATTGGAGAAATACCATTAGTACCAGCAACTACCGGTGCAATGTTAATAAACGGTACGTATGGGCTTGCTTTTTTACCTGCCAATAGTGCAACGTTGTTAACACCTGACATACGAGATGAACCAACACCCATAGTGCCTTTTTCAGCAATTAACATCACTTTCGCATTAGGATGCTTAACTTGTAATGCTAGTATTTCTGCTTGAGCTTCTGGTGTGCTCATGCATTGGCCATGCAATTCACGGTCAGCACGAGAATGGGCTTGATGACCTGGAGAAAGTAAATCCGTTGATATATCACCTTCACCGGCAATATAAGTCACTACTTCAACTTTTTCTTCAACATTTGGTAATTTTGTGAAAAATTCAGCTTGTGCGTAACTTTCTAAAATTTCTTTCGCAAGTGCATTGCCAGCTTTAAAAGCTGCTTCAAGACGCGCTGTATCTGCGTCATATAAAAACACTTGAGTCTTTAATACTTCAGCCGCTTCTTTTGCTACTGCTGCGTCATCAGATAATGCTAAATCAAGAAGTACTTCAATTGAAGGACCGCCTTTCATATGAGATAACAATTCAAAAGCGAATGTAGGTGTAATTTCTGCTACGACAGACTCAGCTAGGATGATTTCTTTTAGGAAAGTTGCTTTTACACCTGCAGCACTTGTTGTACCTGGCAAAGTGTTATAAATGAAAAAGTTAAGAGACTCTTCGCGATGCGCATTAGCTGAGTCTTTAATCTGAGCTATAATCTCAGATAATAAATCGGCAGAATCAATTGGCAAAGGTGCCAATCCTAGATCGGTTTTACGACTTTCTATTTCTTTAATGTACTCTGAATATAAGCTCATCTGATACTCTCTCTAGCTATAATATGGCTAATAATATTGTCATTATTAGCAAGGACAAATTTTTGCGCCTATTTTACCTGATTTTCTGCTAACTACTAATCATTTGCTTAAATAAGCACTATTCATAACAGTAATGACAACTAGATAATATAGTTATGTGACTTATATTGGATTGTTGGTTACACTGGAAATTCTCTTTCAAGGTGATGTTAATACCAATTCCATTAAATTTATTCCCACCTCAGAGCTATGCCAGAGAAGTTAGAACAAATAAAATTTGTGCTGGTATAGTCATTCTACATCTAACAAATTTGTGCAGTTGTTGCTTTTCTGACAAGCTCCCAAGGGCGAGTACCTAATAAAAGGTAAAGGCTTATATACATCGTTATTGATTTTGACAAGGACGCTGCATGGATGCAGCTTATTAGAGAATGCAGGAGCATATTCTCCTGAATAACCATTCTCTTCAATCAATGCCTTTCCTCTAAGCCTTTTAATTCTCGCTGAGTGGGAAATACCTTAATGGATTTGGTATAAATACTAAAGTCCCCTATATCCCTGCAAGTTCGCGACTAAAATACGATTATTTTGGCAGATGTAAAGTCCGTCTAATCGCTGAAAACCATCTTATCCCCTATACTATAACTATAATCATGCAGCCATCTTAACAGGCCTAATGGTTAACTATTTTGCATAATAGAATCTTAAGTGGAATCGAGGTATTTCCGACAATTTTAAAAATAACGAATAATTTACTAGTATTATAGTCGTACAAACAAAAACAATAAGTTACGTATATCTTTGAAGTATAATGATTATATTTTTTGTGAATATTTAAAATAACCATCGTAACTAGTTGTAAGTAACAAAAAGTGTCGACAATATTGTATTATTAAGACGAATTTTCAATCCTGTTTTAATCTTAGATACTTAAAAACTTTGTCCTTAATTGGCTCTATATTAATCGAGTCATCCCTAAAGTGACTAGTGTCTCCAATAAGAAGGTGAATATCATGCTTCAAGAATATCGTAACCACGTAGCAGAACGTGCAACTGAAGGTCTTGTACCTAAAGCTTTAGACGCTGAACAAACAGCAGCATTAGTCGAATTAGTTAAAAACCCACCAACCGGTGAAGGAGATTTTTTAATTGATTTATTAACAAATCGTGTACCCGCAGGTGTTGATGATGCAGCTTACGTTAAAGCAAGTTTTTTAGCTGCAGTGACTAAAGGTGAAGCGATTTCATCTATCTTAACGCCTGAAAAAGCCACACAATTATTAGGCACCATGTTAGGTGGTTATAACATTCAACCGATGATTGACCTTTTAGACAATGAAGCACTATCTTCAGCGGCTTCACACGGTTTATCAAATACCTTATTAATGTTCGATGCCTTCCATGATGTACAAGAAAAAGCTGAAGCAGGTAATGCTGCAGCTAAATCAGTAATGCAATCATGGGCAGATGGTTCTTGGTTTACTTCTAGAAAAGAAGTGGCTAAAAAAATCACGGTTAAAGTATTTAAAGTTACTGGTGAAACGAACACCGATGATTTATCTCCTGCTCCTGATGCATGGTCTCGTCCTGATGTTCCATTACATGCTAAAGCAATGCTTAAGATTGGACGTGACGGTATTACCCCTGAAGAAGATGGAGTTGTTGGTCCTATCTCTCAAATTGAAGAATTACAAAAAGACGGTATCCCACTAGCATATGTTGGTGATGTTGTTGGTACGGGTTCTTCACGTAAATCTGCAGCTAACTCTGTTTTATGGTACATGGGTGATGATATTCCTTGTATTCCAAACAAACGTGGTGGCGGTGTCTGTTTAGGAGGCAAAATCGCTCCTATTTTCTATAACACTTTGGAAGATTCAGGCGCATTACCAATTGAATTAGACGTACAAAAAATGAATATGGGCGATATTATCGACATTTACCCATACGAAGGTGTTGTTAAAAACGCTGCTGGTGACGTTATTTCAGAATTTACACTTAGCCCAGTATTATTAGATGAAGTTCGTGCTGGTGGTCGTATTCCATTAATCATCGGTCGTGGCTTAACTGGTCGTGCTCGTGAAGCATTAGGTTTACCTGAAGCTGATTTATTCGCTAAACAAGTTGCTGTTACTGATACAGGTAAAGGCTTTACCCTTGCTCAGAAAATGGTGGGTAAAGCTTGTGGTATTGAAGGTGTTCGCGCTGGTCAATACTGTGAACCTAAAATGACAACTGTAGGCTCTCAAGATACAACAGGTCCTATGACACGTGATGAATTAAAAGATTTAGCATGTTTAGGCTTTTCTGCTGATTTAACTATGCAGTCATTCTGCCATACATCTGCATACCCTAAGCCTGTTGATGTTATTACCCATCACACCTTGCCTGATTTCATGATGAATCGTGGCGGTGTTTCACTTCGTGTGGGCGATGGTGTAATTCACTCTTGGTTAAACCGTATGTTGTTACCTGATACTGTAGGTACAGGTGGTGATTCTCATACACGTTTCCCATTAGGTATTTCATTCCCTGCGGGTTCTGGTTTAATTGCTTTTGCTGCTGCTACAGGCACAATGCCTTTAGATATGCCTGAGTCAGTTCTAGTTCGTTTTAAAGGTGAAATGCAGCCGGGTATTACATTACGCGACCTAGTACATGCTATTCCTTATACAGCAATTAAAAATGGTTTATTAACGGTTGAAAAAGCAGGTAAAGTAAACGAATTCTCTGGACGTGTATTAGAGATTGAAGGTCTTAAAGGTTTAACCGTTGAGCAAGCATTTGAATTATCTGACGCATCAGCTGAACGTTCAGCTGCAGGTTGTTCAATCAAACTTGAAGAAGACGCTGTTGCAGAGTACTTAACGTCTAACATTGTTATGCTTAAGTGGATGATTGCTGAAGGTTACGGTGACGTTCGCACTATTACTCGTCGTATTAAAGGCATGGAAGAATGGTTAGCTAATCCTTCATTAATGTCTGCTGACAGCGATGCTGAATATGCTCATGTTATTGAAATTGATTTAAATGAAATCAAAGAGCCTATCGTTTGTTGTCCTAACGATCCTGATGATGCACGATTATTATCAGACGTTGCTGGTGTTGAAGTTGATGAAGTATTTATCGGTTCATGTATGACTAACATTGGTCACTTCCGTGCAGCTGGTAAGCTTATCGAAAAATTTGGTGGCTCATTACCAACACGTATGTGGGTTACACCACCGACAAAAATGGATAGTGCACAACTTAAAGATGAGGGTTACTTCAACATTTATGGTAAAGCCGGCGCTCGTGTAGAAACTCCGGGTTGTTCACTGTGTATGGGTAACCAAGCACGTGTCGGTGATAATACGACGGTGTTGTCTACTTCAACACGTAACTTCCCTAACCGTTTAGGTACTGGCGCAAACGTTTACTTAACGTCAGCAGAACTTGCGGGTGTTGGTGCTATCTTAGGTAAACTCCCAAGTGTGGCTGAATACATGGAGTATGCCTCTCAAATTGATGCTACTGCTGCTGATACTTATCGTTACTTGAACTTTGATAAGATGGAAGAGTACACGTCAAAAGCAGATACTGTAATTTTACAAGTAGAAGCCTAATTTATTGCCAGCTCTTAGCTAACAAGCTCAATAACAGCGTTAGAAGTACTCACCTATAGTCATAGGCTCCGTGCTTCTTTCTTGTTCTTGAATTTGTTAGCGTTGAGAAAGCGAATAAATTTAGCTGATAAACGCCACCTTGCTGATGCAAGGTGGCGTTTTTTTTTGCGCTTAATGTTATTCCTATCTGTTCTTATCTTAATATAGTTGCGCTATATATCGTCTACTTTGTGCGCTATGTTTATTGTTAAATAATTCTGCTAGAATATGCCTCCCTAAAACGTGGCTTAGGTGATTTATTAGGTACATTATTTAATACTTTATTTGGGAAGTAATAAGTTACGTTTATTATTGATTTTAAAAATTTAATCTACAGCTCTGGATTTACGTTCCAGTTAGCTCAATGGAGAGACCATGAGTTCATCAGAAAAACAGTTATCGACGTCTGCGACAATACAAACAGCGTCAACTATCACTATTTGTGCATTATATAAGTTCGTGCGTTTAGACGCATTTGAAGCATTACGTGAGCCATTATCAAATAAAATGACCAGTGTTGACGTCAAAGGTACCCTATTATTGGCTGCTGAAGGTATCAACGGTACTATTGCAGGTCCGCAAACGGGTATTGATGCAGTACTTGCTCTTTTAGGTGAACAACCCGGTTTAGATAATATTTCTCATAAAGAATCTTATAGTGAAGAAAATCCATTTCATCGCACGAAAGTGAAATTGAAAAAAGAAATCGTCACTATGGGTATTGAAGGTATTGATCCTAACCAAGTGGTTGGCACTTACGTGAAACCAAAAGATTGGAATGCTTTAATTTCTGATCCAGAGGTGGTCTTAGTTGATACTCGTAACGATTATGAAATTGAGATTGGTACCTTTAAAAATGCTATTAATCCGAACACCGAAACGTTCCGTGAATTCCCTGATTATGTTGCAAAGAACCTAGATAAGAATAAACACAAGAAAGTTGCCATGTATTGTACTGGTGGTATTCGTTGTGAAAAATCTACGGCATACCTAAAAGAACAAGGTTTTGAAGAGGTTTATCACCTTGAAGGTGGCATCTTAAAGTACCTTGAAGAAGTGCCAAGTACTGAGACTATGTGGGAAGGTGAGTGTTTTGTTTTTGATGGTCGTGTTGCAGTTAATCATGAACTAGAGCAAGGTCAATACGATCAATGTTTTGCCTGTCGTTTTCCGTTAACTGACGTAGAAAAAGAAAGTGAGCATTATGTTAAAGGCGTAAGCTGTCACCGTTGTCATGATAAAGTGTCTGAACAACAACGTAGCCGTTATGCTGAACGTCAACGTCAAATCTCTTTAGCTGAAGAGCGTGGTGAAAGTCACATAGGTGGAGATATTCAAAATATTATTGAAGAACGCCGCCAAGAGAAAAATGATAAAAAAGCGAAACAAGCAAACAAGTAGCTAACTTAATTTATACTTGAATACGTACTGAAACAGCCCGAGTTATTAAACATAACATCGGGCTGTTTGTATTTATGACCCGGTTACCTCATTAACGGTAATACTATTCATTCTTATCATGTTCATTATATTTACTCTTTTGTAAATTAAATAACCCAGTGAAAAACTTTATTACCCGATATCGAGATTTATAAGCAACGAGTATGTTAGGTGCTAATGTTACTAGTCCACCTTGGCCTAAATGTGAAAAGGGGTCGTCAACGATCCATTTAGGCTCTAATCGATCCCATGCATGAAAAGCTCTTTTGTAAACTTTAACCTTCACAAATGATTGATCGTGTTCAGATAGATTATCTACTAATGCGGGGCAGGTTTCGGGTAAATCATAATCATCTTTGGCGCCGGTTTGAATGAGAACGGGTGCACCGGTAAAGTTATCAAACTCAAAACCAGGTGCAAAATTAAATAACCAGCAAAGAGGGTAGTGAGCTACATGCCCAGCAAAACGGTAGGGTAAACCAGTCATCGACATGTATTGCTCTGTTGCGGTTAGCATAGATAAAATGCCTCCCCAAGAAAAGCCAATAACACCAATGCGATCTTTATCTATGTTGGGATGCTGAGCTAAATAAGCGAGAGCGGCAAAAACATCTGGTAAGGTTTCTTGTGGAGACTCAGGTCTATTCTCGCTTCCTCCAGCTAAGTCACGTGCACCCCATAAATCAAGTTCTAAGGTCGCAATACCACTATGATTGAGTGCGCGGGCATAAAAAGCCCCGGTACTATCAACACCTGCAGAACTATGCCAAATAACAACGGCGGGAATTGCGGAATTTGAGTTTCTTGGCACGCGTAATTGTGCAGATACCTGCCAGCTTTGTGCGGGCGTTACGACAGGAATGGTAATATAGGATATTCTTGTTGGTAGTTTTGTAGCGTAAACAAAACCTTGGCAAAAGAGTAATAGTAAGATTACTAAAAACATTTTTTTAAGCATAATAAATCCATTAATATTGATTGTTGTATATGAACCATACTCATTTACTACAGATCGCAAACATCACTATCAAGAGATGGCCTACTTCCATGAAGCGCTTTAATCATAGCTGTATATTATTTAAACGTCTAACTGATGACCTCCAAATATTTGTTAACATTGCGCGAGTCTTTCAGTCTTCATTAACATCATCTTTATGCGCTAACGTAAAAAACTGTGTACGTCGTAGTCGAATTTTACTGTGCTAAAGTTAAAGCTATACAGGTAAGTAATTGTGTAACGTATGCGGATTGTATATTCTTGCTGAGTTGACAATTATTCGAGACTCTTATGAAAAAATTACTTAGCTTTGCAGCGCTTTCATTAATGACGGCGGTAACTTCGGTCAAAGCAGCAGACTCAGTGTCTGAAGTGTTCACTGTTGAAAAACTTAATGAATTAAACCAACTGCATGATGTCACTTTATCTCCTCAAGGTGATGTACTGGTTTATGGTTTGAAAAAAGGCAGTAGCTCTAAAGACAATCACTTATATAAACAAAATATTAAAACGGGCCAAATTACACAACTTACTGAGCATGAGAAAGCTGAAAGTAATGTTGTCTGGGCTGATGATGGAAAATCTTTGTATTTCCTCTCTTCGCGTAATGGTAGTAGCCAAATTTGGCAGCAGGATTTACAAGATCAGACAGCTAAGCAAATATCAGATTTTCCGGTAGAAGTTAACGGGTTTAAATTATCTAAAAATGGCCAAGTGTTCGCTTTGTCCTTTACCGTTAAGCCAGGCTGTGAAACGTTAACCTGCACCGTTGAAGCAAAGAAAGCGGATGAAGAGAAAAAATATAATATTCGTGCCTATGACCAATTAATGGTTCGCCATTGGGATGCATGGGCAACAGAGTATAAAGAACATTTATTTATTGCTCATGCCGATAAAAACGGTCAGCTTAAGCATGCGCAAGATATTATGCCAAATTGGGTAAGTGATTTTGCAGGTATTAGCCAAGTAAGTATTCACCCTGATGCAACATCTTTAGCCTTTTCAGCGAAAGACTCCTCAAGTAAAGCCGCAGCCAAAGATCATGCTTGGAGCACTAACTTTGATATTTTTGAAGTGTCTCTTGCAAAAGGGCAAACAGCTTTTAATCTAAAGAATATTACCGAAAAGAATAACGCCTGGGATTCAAGTCCTGTTTATTCACCCAACGGTAGATATCTTGCTTATAAAGCCATGAAAATAGCAGGCTATGAAGCAGATAAGTTTACCCTACAGTTACGTGATAACAGAACAGGAAAAATCCGCGCAGTTGCTGCTGATTGGGATCGTTCAATTGGTAGCTTAGCTTTCGCACCAGATAACAATTCTGTCTATGTTGTGGCGCAAGATGTTGGCCAAAAAAGTATTTTTTCTATTACTCCTGAGTTTGATGAAGTGCGTAGCATTTCTAATGTTGGTAGTAATGGTGATATCTCAAGCCACGGTAATAAAGTTTACTTTACTCGCCATACGTTAAATTCACCGCAAGATATTTTTTCCATTGATAACCATGGTGATGACTTAACGAAATTAACTCACATCAATAAAGATAAGCTGGGCGACGTAAAGTTTGCTGATTACCAACAATTTAACTTCAAAGGTTGGAATGATGAAACCGTGCACGGTTATTGGTTAAAGCCAGCTAACTTTGAAGCAGGTAAAAAATACCCTATCGCTTTTTTAGTACACGGTGGTCCTCAAGGTAGTTTTGGCAATATGTTCCATTATCGTTGGAATGCCCAATTATGGGCAGCGCAGGGTTATGGTGTCGTTATGGTCGACTTCCACGGTTCTACGGGTTATGGACAAGAATTTACCCATTCAATCAGTCGTGACTGGGGTGGTAAACCATTAGAAGATTTACAGAAAGGGTTAGATTTTATCGTCAAAGACCAGCCTTGGTTAGATGGTGATAATGCTTGTGCTTTAGGTGCTTCTTACGGTGGTTACATGATGAACTGGATAGCCGGAAATTGGCCTACTCGCTTTAAGTGTTTGATCAATCACGCAGGTTTATATGACATGCCAAGTTTTTATCAATCTACTGAAGAGTTATGGTTCCCAGAGTATGATATGGGCGGTCCTTCATGGGGCAAAGAAAATGGTAGTGCTAAAGGCAAAGTAAGCCCTGATTACACTAAATTCAATCCATCTGCTTATGTTAATAACTGGCAAACACCTATGTTAGTGATTCAAGGTGAATTAGATTACCGTGTCCCTTACGCACAAAGTTTAGGGGCATTTACCACCTTGCAGCGTAAAGGCATTGATAGTCGTTTAGTGATGTTTCCAGATGAAGATCACCATATTCGTAAACCTGACAACTTAGTGGTTTGGTATGACGAAGTTTTTAAATGGTTAGAGAAATATACTAAGAAGTAATAACAAAAAAGGCACATTAACTTAGGTTAATGTGCCTTTTTTATTTTAGTAATTATTTAAAATAGGGCTATAGGAAAAAGTGCCTTAAATTAATCTTGCTCAGCAGCTTCTTTGAGATAGGCAAGTCGGTCCTGCTCTTGCTCAAAAGCCGCTTGAATTTCAGCTAATATCGTCTCAACATCGGCGCTTTGAGTGTCTTCTGCAAATAGGCCTGTCAATTTAGTAGTATCGCTTAATTCACCTGCTTCATACAGTGCCCACATCTCTTCGCCAAATCTGGTTAATGCTAAGTTCGGGGCGAATTGGGCGTAATATGTAGTGATATTGTTGACATCACGCAGTAACATTGCTTTGGCATTATTATTGGCTGAGGCATCAACTGCTTGAGGCAAGTCGATAACAACGGGGCCATAAGCATCTACCAAGACATTAAATTCAGATAGATCACCATGTACTATACCTGCACATAACATGCGCATGATATAAATCATCATTAAAGCGTGATCTTCTATCGCTTGTTCTGCTGGCATAACAACATCATTAAGTCGTGGTGCAACATCACCTTGCTCGTCAGTGATCAGTTCCATCAATAATACGCCGTCAAAACAGCCATAAGGCTGTGGGACACGTACATCGTGTTCTGCAAGGGTATATAAAGCATCAACCTCAGCATTTTGCCAAGCGGTTTCTTGTTGGCTTTTACCGTACTTAGAGCCTTTCTCCATTGCTCTAGCACGTCGACTACTGCGGCCTTTTCGACCTTCAGTGTATTGTGATGCTTTTTTAAAGCTACGTTTAGTGGCTTCTTTATAGACTTTCGCGCAGCGAATTTCATCGCCGCAACGAACTCGGTAAACAGTGGCCTCTTTACCGCTCATTAATTGGTTGAGCACTTCATCAATTAAGCCTTCTTCTACGAGAGGCAATAGTCGCTTTGGAATTTTCATTGCGCTGTTATACATCAGATGCGCTAAGGAAGATAGTAAAACATCATTTGTTACCTTGATACGGGCATTAGGCTGCGGTTTTACCTGACGATGACATGACTAAATATTGCTTAAGAAAGGCTCTTATAACAGCGCTATTTGAGGTTGTTAATCTTGAACAAGTACACTTAAACGTTTGGCTAAAGTATTATCTTCAAAGGGAAACTTGATATTGAGCTAGTTATTCAAGCTCGATCTATTATTTCGTCTCTCTATTAAACGCTTCTAGCTTATCTTCTAATGCGGTTAATTTTTGATAAATCTTATCATTTTGTAACAAGATTTCTTCATTTTGCTGTCTAAGTTCTCGATTTTTTATATTGGTATCAGCAAAGCCAAAAATCTTATTGGCAAAAACAGCGCCTACACCACCTAATATGCCGACACCTAAAATGAACATAGTAAAAACAGCAATACGACCCTCTAACGTAATTGGATAGACATCACCAAAGCCGATGGTGGTTGATGACATCAGCATCAGCCAAAAAGCATCAGCATAATTCTTTACGGGTGATCCCTCTACGGCGGTTTCTGCTACAAAGGTGACATAACCTAAGCTGATATTAATAAAGGCAAATAGGACGAAGGAAAGTATTGCTAATATGCCATAGTTGTAATTTTTCACGCCAAATTCATCGACTTTATATAAGTTACTTTTTTCCATGGCGTTTTGCAGAATAATCATCTTGCTCTCTTTGCTTTTTACTCAGAATATTTTCGATGATATTACAATCTGAGACGATAGAAAAGTGTTTGCTTGGGGATAATGAGGACCATAGATTATCTATCCAAGCCACTTGAAGAGTTTAATTTCCTCAGACATCCCCCGAAAGGCAATTTCTTCTGCGTTATTCCTTTAAACAATGGAACGCTATCAATGCCTTGTCTAAAGGCGTTTCTATTGCCAGCTGAAACCTCATCTTTATCTGGATTGAGTATAGACACGTTGAGTTGTGTATTATCAGTTTCCTGTTATTTGGCAATTTTACTGTGATGGCATAAACTTAACTGTATATTTTATGTTCTACAATCAGGTGCTACTCATGGGTAGATGTTACAACAATATAGTCATTGACGCGTCAATCGAAGCAGTTTGGCAACAAATAGGCAACTTTCATGATATGTCGTGGGCGAAAGGGGTGATCACCTCTTTAGTTAAAGTAGGCCCTGCTAGTGGTACTGAAGTAGGCGCTAAGCGCATTTTAAATGATGCTATTCACGAAACCTTAGTATCACTAGATTCCAGTAATTATACTTTTACTTATTCTATTGATGATGGGCCAGATGCTATTGCTAAGTCAGCGGTAGATAACTATTTAGGTATGGTTAATTTGTCTGAAAGTAGCACGGGTGTGTTGGTTGAATGGAGCTCTAGTTTCACTTCAGATAATGAAAAGGCGGTTACTGAGTTTTGTGATCCAATTTATATGGCATTACTTGGCGCATTAAAAAATAGTTTACGTTAAGTCCAACTTACTTCAGCGTTAAATTCACTTGTAACAGCCAAGCTATTAACGCCTAAATTCGCCTTAGAAAAAGACTAATCAACTTCTACCTCTTAAAGATATTTGAGATTAATTACCTTTGTATAGTTTACCTTCAGACAAGTAGCTTGGCGCTAACTTGCTTTTTTTACCGCTTTCTTCTGAAATGTTCGTTTGCCGCGTTTAGGCTTAAAAGCAACCTTAGGTAAACCAGAAAAAGATTGCTGACTGGCACCTTGTACCATCTCATTGACTATAACTGTTAAAGGTTGCATAAAGCTTAGATAGTTGGCATTTTTCTCACTGATTGCCGTGAGTGTTGCTTCCCATTGTGCTGTCATATCTGGCAAAGTAGCCATGGTGGGCAGGGCGGTGATTAACGCAACACCAACCTCCGTTGCGGTGATCGCTTTGCCTTGACGTTGTAAAAACCCGCGTTTAAAAAGTAAATCTATAATGCCGGCGCGAGTAGCGTCTGTACCCAGACCATCGGTTTCTTTCAGTACTTTTTTAATGGCCGCATCATTGACGTAACGGGAAATACCGGTCATGGCACCGAGCAGCGTTGCATCAGTAAAAGATTGCGGCGGTGACGTGTGTTTTTCTATTAATTCGCCTTGTTGGCAATGTAATAGTTGCCCTTTTGTTAAAGGGGGCAATGTTTGCTCTTGTTCTTGCCCATGTTCTAACTTACTTTGGTTTTTCGTTTTATTACTTTTTGGGAATAAGACTTGCCAGCCCAGTTGTTTTTCTGTTTTTGCTTGGCTCATAAAATTCCCGCCAGCAATTAATAATTCCACTTTGGTTTGCTGATAAATATAGGCAGGATAAAACTGTACTAAATATTGACGTACAATCAGTAAATAGACATTTTTTTCAAAGGTATTTAAATTGATGTTCTCAGGTGATTTCTCGGTAGGGATAATTGCATGATGGGCGGTTATTTTTTTATCGTTCCATGCTTTACTCACTAAAGAAGTATTTGCCCCTTGAGCGGGTTTATTACAAGGTAATGATGAGTTGGCGAGTGTATTAACAATGCCACTTGCTTGCTTTAGTTGCTCTTTAGGCAAATACCGACAATCTGAACGTGGGTAAGTAATCAGTTTATGTCTTTCATATAAAGCCTGACAAACATCAAGCACAAGCTTGGCATTCATAGAAAACTGCTTAGCAGCACTAATTTGTAATTGCGATAAATTAAAGGGCAATGGGGCGGCTTGTTGTTTTTCGTTACTGTCAATATTACTGATTGTTGCGGGTTGGTTAGCAATGCGTTTAACGACATTCTCTGCTAATGCTTTTACCAAAACTCGACCTTCTTCATCGCAATATGGTTGACAGTTTTCACTTGGTTGCCATTTTGCTGTAAAAGCGATGGCGTCCTTTGAACTTAGTGCAATATGAGCCTGAACTTGGAAGAAAGGTTTACTGACAAATTCTGATATTTCTTGCTCACGCCTAACCACTAAACCTAACAAAGGTGTTTGCACACGACCTACGGACAATACCGAGTTGTAACCGGTTTTTTGCCCTTGCAATGTATATGCACGGGTAAGGTTAATACCATAAAGCCAATCAGCGCGTGAACGTGCTAAAGCAGAAATAGATAACGGCATAAAATCACTATTAGGTTTTAGTGACGTAAGGGCTCGCTTAACGGCAGGTAAGTTTAAATCGCTGATCAGCAGACGTTTAATGTTAGCTTTTTTTGTTTTGGATAATTTAAAGTAATCAATCACTTCATCAACGAGTAATTGACCTTCTCTGTCGGGATCGCCTGCGTGAATAATTTCATCGGCTTGTTTCACCAATTTTCTTAAGACAGTGAGTTGTGAGCGAGTTCGAGCAATGGGTTTTAATTGCCATTGCTGCGGCACTATAGGCAAACTTTCCATGCGCCATTTTTTTAATTCGGCATCATAGTCTTCAGGATCTGCTTGCGCCAAAATGTGTCCGATACACCAACTGACCACATCACCGTTAGCGAGCTCAATATGTGTTTTATGGTTTTTTTGTGGCTTAGGTAATGCGGCAGCAATAGCGCGACCTAAACTCGGTTTTTCGGCAATATAGAGTTTCAAGCCATATCCAAGTGTTAGTGATTAACAACAAAGGCTTAAGTATAATGCGTTTACTGGTTTTATGTACAGCTTTATCGGTTAGCTTTGACTAGGCAAGGAGAGTACACATGATACTTAAAGTTTCGCCATAAAAAACCGCTCTTTAAGAGCGGCTTGAATCTTAGTTGCAGCTAAATATTAGCTGCTTAAACAGTAACTATTAAAACTCGTAACGGGCAACAAAGGAGACATAACGTTCTGTTTGACGGTCAGTAATACTTCCGTAATCAGCATTTTTAACTAAGTTTCCGTCATCATTTAGGGAGGTTCTTGTTTCATTAATATTGGTCGCTGAATCGCTATCAAATACGTTATAAACGGTCGCTTTGAATGATAAATCACCATCCATTACTTCGGTAATATAAGTTAATGATAAGTCGACATTAGTAACCCAATCAAGATTACCTTTTGAACCACGTTTAGCTGGTTGTTCGTTTTCATCGTAAAAGCTCTCATGACCAGAATTGCCATAACATGCTTCCCATACATTACCCGCAGCACAACTATCTACGCCAGTTGGGTGACGACCAAGATAACTTTGTGGACGACCAGAACTAATACTCGAAACGAAACCAAAAATTATGTTTTCAGTGATGTCGTAACTACCGTTAAATTTGAATACATGGGTGTGATCATTTGGTAACAGACCATAGCCGTGGTCCATAACATCTCCGTAATCGTACGAAGTTGTCCAACCTGGATCTGCTTGGTTATTATCCGTTTTAACTAGACCTTCGGTATTACCCCAGTTTTTAGAGTAAGTGTAAGAAGAGTTAATGCGGAAGCTATCCGTGATCGAACCATCAAGGGTGAATTCCATAGCAGCATAATGACGTTCCATCTTAGGTAACATCATTTCCTCAGCAGATAAAGTTACTGCTTCAAGGCCATTATCAGGATTACCATCAAAATCTTGTTCAATGGTTAAGCTTTCGCCTGGGTTGTGTAAGAACCATGTACCACCGACATCATTATAACCAAGTTGAGCCAATTTCTTATTCAACGGTGATTGGATATCACTATCTTCTACACCACGGCCAAGTTCACGCCAAATAACGCGTGTACCAAAAGTCATGGTATCAAAGACTTCTTGCTGAAAGCCTAGGGTGACTTCATCTGAGTACATTGGCTCTAATGTGGTAGAAGCAATACCACCAGCGGCTAAGTTGGTGCTGTCTTGACGAATATCTGTCTCACGATATGCGGAGCCATGGCTAGGAGAACCGTCAGTCAGTAAAGCTGGGTAACCATTGCTGTCTAGTTGGTCTGTGCGGTAATAATCACGTACGTCAGTTGCTGAACTACCTTGAGTAATGTTCATGTTTGCTGATACTGGCTGAAAGAAACGGCCATAAGTAGCATAAACTTTTGAACTACCATCACCAGATAAGTCATAAATGGCTTGTAATCGTGGTGCTATTTGATTATCAAAATCAACATAAGCTTCACCACTGTTCATGGTATTTTCAGATTGGGTATAACGCACACCCATGTTTAAGACCAAATTGTCTGTCGCTTGCCATGAGTCGTTTACATAAAAGGCTAATTGACTAACATCAGAATCGGTAAATCTATTACGGACACGTTTTTCGATATAGGTATCGCCTGCTGGCGCACCAGAAACACTGCCATCGCCGGCAGTATATACTGTCCACCAAGCAGCAGCGTCACCTTCACCATTAGGAAACTCTAAATAATCAACAGCGACATTGGTATAATCAACACCAAAACTAATCGCATGTTCTTCAAGATCTAAGCTGAAATCTATACGCGCTTGATCACGAGTGTATTCTTCGTTTTTCAAAGTGCTGTCTGTGTCGTTACTTAATTTAACCCAGCCGTCAGTTGCATCCCAGACACTGGGTGCTGTTGAACTCGGAATAGTATTCACTTCTTCAACTACGCGACCAACTACCGCGTTTACACTGAAGTTATCCGTTAAGTAACCGTTATAGTTAATGCTATATAATTGACCGCCATCTTCACCGGGTGAGTTAACCCCCAATTTTTCACCAACAGTATTGGCTTGTGAGTCATAGGCGTAATTTTTCTTTGTCCATGTGCGTTTATTATTCATCGCCATAAAGCCAAAAGAGTGATTTTCGTTAACAAACCAATCTGCTTTGGCAAACCAGCGGTCTGATTCACGCACACGGTCTGTTGTTACGGTTTGTGTTGAGTAAGTTTCATCTTCTTTACGTGGCTCATATAAGCCATAGAAGAATAGTGAATCTTCGATAATTGCACCACTTACCCAAAGTCTTGCTTCGGTAAATTGGTAGCTATCTTGTCCTGTAGCTCCATCACTAGAAACATTGCCGTTGGCAAGATAAACAGTGTCTTGGCTTGCGCGCATTGAAGAGGGGTCAATACGAATTTGTCCGCCAAATTTAAATTCATTATCACCAGACTTTGATACGGCATTAACAATACCGCCTAAAGCACCACCAAACTCAGGGCTTACTCCACCTGTTTTCACTTGTGTCTGTGAAATAGCTTCCCATGGTAGGGATAGCGCGCCTAAACCTGTTTTAATATTAGTGATATTCAGACCGTTCAAGTAATAGGCGTTTTCCGCAGAAGATGAACCACCAAAACTAGATGCCCCTTTAAAATTTGAGCCACCTGCAGAAGAGGTACCTGGTGCTAACAAAGCGATATTTTCAAAGCCATTATCTACTGGCATTCTATCAAGCTCTTCTTGATTGAAGGTAACACCTGAGGTTGAAGACGCTAAATCTACGCGACGAATACTACTGCCAAGAATATCAATGCGTTCAATCTCTTGCGCTGTCGCAGAGCTTGACAGTAATTGACTATCAATAATAACAGGTTGACCAATTCTCAAGCTGATATTTGGCTCTTCTGCTCCGTTGAAGCCATCTTTTGTGATGGTAATATTATAGTCACCAACTGGAACATTACGCAGTGAGTAATTACCCTTGTCGTTGGTTTGAACTGTAAATACCAGCCCTTTGGTTTTATGTTTTAGGGTGATGGTGGCATTGCTAATAACAACGCCTTCATTACTAATTATATGACCTTTAACCGTACCTGTGTCGATAGCCAATGCGCTAGGAGCAGAAAGCATTAGTGCGGTACCTACGGCAATAGCAGCGAGAGATCTACGTGCCTTTAAGTTTGATGTAATCATTTGGTTTTACCTATTTTATTGTTGTTTTATATTATTATTGTTTTGTTGTGTCCTTTAAGCTGACTTAGCTTCCCTTGTACTTTCACCAGTCAGCAGCGGGGTTTCTTAAGCAAATAACCCTGAAAGACGGACACACTTATATACGTTATATTGTATATTATCTACAATTATTTGATGTGTGAACATTATAAATTGAATAAAAAACAAACAAAAAAACAAGTTTTTGCAACGAGAGTTCAGTAAAAATAGCTGTTGTAGGCGAGGTGAAAGCTCACGGTATAAAATAAATACAGCTTAAGAATATAATGCTATTAGCTTATAATTATTTTGAATATAATGCCGTTTTCAATTGGTTATCAAAATAAAATACAGTTTGGACCGGGTACTGAAGGTTGTTTATTGAAGGTTCTCTGTTGGAGATAGCTGGGTATGGCAAGGTAAGAAATGAAAGTTGTTAAGATTTTCCTTACTTTGATTAAATTTTTTGAGTCATTCTAGTTATTCAGTACCATGGCGCTGTGAAGGTGGTATGTACTGTTAAAGAGGATATTAATGCCTACGCTTGAAAGTCAGTACTAGAATGGTGCCAATTAATATGGTAATTGAAGCGAATATGACACGTAATGTAATGACTTCATTTAGTAGTAGAGCCCCAGCTAAAGTGACTAATAGCGGAACACTTAATTGCACAATCGCGGCTTGAGTGGCTTTAAGCTCAGGCAAAACACTATACCAAATAATATACCCGATACCAGAAGTGACAATACCGGATAGCAATGCATAAATAACACCAGTGTTTGCTAAGTCGATAGTGTTGTTTGTAAACAGGTAAACTATGAGCCATAACAGTGTTGCCATAGGGGCAGCTTTTATGAAGTTACCGGCAGTGCTAGCTGCAGGACTACTTGCTCCTCTGCCTTGTAGCGTGTAAATACTCCAAGCGATCCCTGAGATACACATCAAAAATGCTCCCATAAAGGAAGGTGCACTTATACCCGGTAGCATCAAAATGACTAGCCCAACAATTGCTAAAACAAAGCCGACTAGCTGTATTACGTTCAGTCGTTCTCCTTCACGGTAACCTGCAACGGTCATGGTAATTTGTACTGATCCAAAGAGTAATAGGGCACCTGTGCCAGCTGCAATCAATCCGTAACCATAGGTAAAACTGACGGCATAAATAAACAAAGCAAAAGCAGCAAACCATGTCCCCCCTTGTGCTATTTTTTTATCTTTTTTGATCGCTAAAAATAACCACAAGAAGAGTGCTCCTGAGACAACTCGAAGCATAATGAAGCTAGCTTCATCAATAGCCGTTTTTTCTAAAGCAAAACGAGTGATGAGCGAATTAGCAGCAAAGGCTGATAGTGATAGTAAAGTGATTAAAATGATGCGAAGCCGAGTCATATTTTGCCTTATCTTTGTTTAGGAAAACTATAATAGGAGGAGAAGTGACTCGATTTTGTACTTTAGGAAGAGCAGGAACATATCAGGTGTTAGCTTGCCATTTTAGTAAGCTAACACCTTACTAGATAAGGTTAAACCATATCATCAAAAGGGTTTTTGCTAGGTAGTGCGATGCTATTTTTGAATTCAGTGAAGCGTAAACGATCGTTAGTTAATTCAATATTGGCTTCATCGATCAGACCTTCACCAAATTTGTAAATTAAATCAAACTGACCATCATTAGCGTTATCACGATACACTTGCTGGGCTTGTTCTACTTCAATTAACTTCTGTTGGTAAGTTGCCATTGCCTCTGCACCATAACGTTTCTCCATCATTGATAAACTTACTTTTGGAGAAAAAACAGTCGCGGTTGCATTATTACCACCAAAGCCTTTTGAATTGATAAAAGCGATATCCATATCAGGGCAGTGCCAATGATCAGTAGCAATATTAAGGTGTTCGTTATGAACGTCTTCAGCAACTTCATCAATAGTGGTAATACCGGGCATAATATTATCGCTAAAAATGCCTAATGCCATCGCCATTTGATCGCCACTAGCAGGACCTAAGGTGTGACCAATATACGCTTTAGGTGCTGCAACAGGCCAATTTTCAATGTTAAAACACTCTGCAACTTTATGATAAATTAATGACTCAGTAACGCGATTTTGTGGAGTACTTGAACCGTGCGCCAAAATAAAGCTACGTTCTTGTAATGCTTCTTTACCTAAAACTTGCTCTGCTAAAGCAACGGATTTGGCCATGGTAATATAGTTACCAGGTCCTGGTGCGGTAATTGATTTTTTGTAACCGTCAGCGTTAATGAAAACGTCGGCAACAGAGCCGAGTACTTTTGCGCCCATCTCTAAGGCAAGCGCATCATCCATCAAGACAACAAACTGTGCGCCTTCACCCATAGTAAAACCACAGTTCTGACCAAATGGACGGCTAGTTCGACGATGATCAGCAGTATCAGTACCATCAAGTTTTTTTAGCCCTTCTTCGTTGGCTAATGCACTCATGTTGCCAAAGCCTTCAATCATCTCTGGCGTAATAGGCGCTTCACTACTACCAACAATAGCGATACGTGTTCGGCCAGCGGCCATGTCATGTGTTGCGGCGCGTAGGTTATACAAAAATGTTGCACAAGCACCTGAGCTAGTAAAAGTAGTACCAACATTGCCAGTAACATAAGCATTGATAAAATCGGTAGACATAGTATTAAGTCCCAGCGCTAATTGCTTAGAGCTGACACGAGAACCGGTTAAACGGCTTTTAACTAAGCCACCAAAGCCTTCATCATGCATTTGTCCTGCTATTGAAGCTGAGTAGGTACCAACTTCATCGGGACTAATTTTATCTAGAATAGCATCCCATTCTAATCCGGTAGAGCGAATAGCATCTGTCGCCGCAAAGATTGTTACTTGCAAACCGCGCGGATGGTTTCGACTTTTGTAAAGCTCAGTAGGATCGAATCCAGTAGGAAATTGCCCTGCGGCTTTAATCGGATTATCACGGTACGAATCGTGAGTAATTGTTAGTTGCTCAGGAATTTCGACAGAAACTCTACCTGCACCTAAGTCAGTAACCAACCATGAACTTGGTACCGGTTGAGGTAATTCTTTAGCACGTAGTTCAAACGCTATAGGTTTATCTGTAGGCGTGACATTCATTTTTTGATGCCAGTGAGTCGCATCAGGATCAAAATGATTTTTTTCAATTTTACGAATTAGGGTACCAGCAAGAATTTTTTGCCCAAACTTGCTTTCGATCTCTTCAGCTAAAACAAGGTTACCGTCACCATCAACTAAAGCACCATCTTTTTTTGTGACAATTTTCATTAAGCTTGCTAATCCGACAAATGTTTCTTGGCGTGCTTGAGCAGTTAATTTATCGATTACTATACGTCGGAAGCCTTGATGAAATGAGGTACGGCCTGAAGCATTAATACCGCCCATGCCAATAATTAAAGGTAAACGTGTCATGTAATAATCCACTTAAAGAATTTGAATAAATGCAAAATAGTCGTATTGCGTTTGATAGTGTCTATTCTAATGACTCCTCAAAATAATAATAAGCCAAAATGGCCTTGTAGTATGCAATAATGGCCAAAAATAATGAAGAGGAAAGGAATGATGCCTAATAAGCGGATAAAAATAGATTATCTAACAAATAAGTTAACGGTAAATTTAGCTATTTATCCGCATGTATTAGCCACGGGAGTTACTTTACCCATAGAGATGTTACTCGCTGGTGAGGCTTTTGCTAGGCGTTATGATAAATCAGTATTAAAACTAGACACGCAATTTTTAAGTGAATCGTCAGTTAAAATAAAGTCACGTGCAGGCATTACCATGGTTGCCGATATCACCCTTGATAGTGAATTATTAGTTAAATCAACCCCACCTGATATTATTATTGTGCCCAGTTTGTGGCGTAATCCTCGCCCCGTACTTAAAAGTCATGAAAAATTAATTGCTTGGTTAAAGCATTGCTGGCAGCAAGGAAGTACTTTAATTGGTGTTGGCACTGGGGTGTGCTTTTTGGCAGAGTCAGGTTTATTAGATAATCACTCAGCAACCACGCATTGGCATTATGTTGAGCAATTTAAGCGAGACTATCCACAAGTTGATTTAAAGCCCGATTTCTTTATTACGCAATCTGAACGTATTTATTGTGCAGCTAGCTTAAATGCATTGGCAGATATTATTGTTCACCTAATCGCTCAGCATTACGGTAAAGAAGCGGCACAAAATGTAGAACGAAATTTCTCCCATGAGATACGCAAGCCTTATGAGGAACAACGTTATTTGGAGGGATCGGGTGATAGGCATGCGGATGAATTGATTGCTGAAATTCAATTTTGGCTACGGACAAATTTAAATACTGAATTAACCCTGACAGAAATTGCTAAGCAATTTGGTATGAGTCAACGCTCATTTACCCGCCGGTTCAAAGCGGCAACGGGCGTTCGTGCGACACAATACTGGCAGCAGTTAAGAATAGAAACAGCAAAAGAACTATTGGCATCAAGTAATTTAACTATTCAAGAAATAGCAGATCAGGTGGGTTATCAAGATCAAGGACATTTAACTCGATTATTTAAGAAAGACTTACATTTAACGCCGAAAGCTTATCGCGCTATGGTAAGGAAAAAACTGTTCAGTTAAAGTGAGCATATCAAACAGTAAGGTCTGCCCATGAATTTGAACTATAAATTGAAATTTTATGTTACTGAATGATAAGTCACTTTATTTTTTCCATGGGACTTCGCTTCATAAAGTAAATTATCAACTCGCTTAGCTATAGAGTTGGGACCATCACCAGTAGTTACTTCACAAATACCTAAACTGATGGTGATATTAATATCGGTAAGAATAGTATTAAAAGCCACAATTTTTCTTAATTTTTCGGCTAACTGAATCGCATCAACTTTAGTTTTTGACTCTGATAAAATGACAAATTCTTCACCGACAATTCTAAATAGGTGGTCAGTTTCTCGAATATTTTTCTCGATAAGCGCACCAAAACTCCGTAATACCGTATCGCCAACATCATGACCAAAGTTGTCATTAATATTTTTAAAATCATCAATATCTATGCTGATAATTGAGAAAGGGGTTTGGTAACGCTCAAAAACAGCGAGTAAAGATTTAATTTTAAGGTTATATGCTTTTCTGTTTTTTATCTGTGTAAGTTCATCCAATAATGTTTGTTGCTTTAATTGTTGGTTGGCTTTCTCTAACGAAGTGATATCACGACTAATGCCTAAAATTCCGGTGTTAATACCATCATAAACAAAAGGAATTTTTTTGGTTAACAGATAAACTTTGTTGTTATTAGGATAGACAACCCATTCTTCATTGGATCTGACACTACCTTCAGCTAGCATGAGTTTGTCGTGCTTTCTGAATAGGCAAGCCAAGTCATGATCAAATATTTCAAAATCATCCTTGCCTATAAGGTCCTCAGCTTTTTTGCCGACAAAGTTGAGGAAAGCAGTATTACAGCCAATATATCTGAAGTGTTTATCTTTATAAAAAATTAAATCATCAATGAGATCAATGACGGAGTTAAGTAGTAGGTTATTGTCTAAATACTTCATAGAACTTTCCTTGAGCTAACTCGTTTACTTGGTGATATGGTAACAATAAGCAGAGGGAGAAGAGTTTTACCTACCTAATATAGTCATAAAGCTACTCTTAAAGCAAAAGAAACAGCTAATACCTTTCGAGCTGATGTAGCGCTAACTTGGTCAATAAGTTAATCCGTTTAGTATAATACTTGTCACAAGCTATCAGCTACGGCAAAATAACAGTACTAACATTATTATTTGAGAAATACATGAGCGAAAAACTATCAACTGCACTCTCTATAGCCGAGAAACAAATTAGCCAAATGCTGGTCATGCAAGATGCGATGAACAGTCGTGTTAGTGACACTTGGCGTGAAAATGGCTATGAATGGTATCGTGCAATTTGGGTAGAATGTGCTGAGATGTTAGACCATCATGGTTGGAAATGGTGGAAACACCAAGAAATTGACATCGCTCAAGTGCAATTAGAACTCGTTGATATTTTTCACTTTGGTTTGAGTTTACGTTTAATGTCTGGTGATAGTGCCGAATTAATTGCCAGTGAACTTTCAAAAGAATTACACCAAGGTACGGCAGAAAGTGACTTTAAAATAGCGCTAGAAAACTTAGCATCGGCTGCTGTTACAAGTAGAGCTTTTGATGCCAAAGCTTTAGCTGACTGCATGTCGTTAATGAATATGGATCTAGATGAATTATTCAGACAATATGTAGGTAAAAATACACTAAACTTTTTCCGCCAAGACCACGGTTATAAAGAGGGTAGTTATATTAAAGAGTGGCACGGTGAAGAAGATAATGAAGTATTAGCAAAGCTAGTTACTACTTTAGATACTGGTGCAGAAGATTTTCAGCAGCAATTATACCAAGCGTTAGAAGAAAAATACCCTGCCTAAATTAATACTACTATATAGGTGCAGTATTTGACGCTGCATCTATTTCTTAAATAAGTATTATTCAAAATCATATCTTAATAAACCTTTCTAAACATCAATCTTCGGCACAAATTTTGCTTAATCAAGGTTAAGTAGTACGTTTATTCTCTAATAGAGAGAAAGCGTCAAGAATTTGAATCGCTGGAGAAATGTATGGAACTGATATTATTTACCTTGATTACCTTAGTGGTAATTGTTGCCGTGTTAGCAAGTCGTTTAAATGACAATAGCTTTCCTTTTCCTTTTGATAGTAAAAAAGCAATTTTTACACCCGCAGAAAAAAACTTCCAAAATCTTGTTGAACAAGCATTAGGTGCGAAATACCGTGTGCTGAATCGCGTCAGGCTCAGTGATGTGGTAACGATACGCAATGGAGTCTCAAGTCGAGCCAGTCAAACGGCAGCAAAAAGTGCTGAAACCAAATACTTAGATTTTGTTATTTGTGATCGTAGCACTATGAAACTACTTGGCGCGATTGATTTAGTCGATACGCAGGGCCGAGGTTATAAAATTAAAAAAGACTGGTTTGTGAGTGGTAGTTTAGAAGCCGCTTCAATTCCACACCTTCGTATTAAAGTAAAAGCCAATTACACATTAGAAGAAATTAGATCTTGTATCCATACTCGCCTCCTGGGTAAATCGGCGGCTAACTTTGCACCTGAACCGAAAATAAAGGGTCGTATCATCCCGGCTCCTATGGTGAGAGCACGAAATAAATCAGTTGGCGCTTTAACAGCGGCAGCGGCTAGAGCACAAGTTGATCAACAAACGCCAATAATGCCACAAATGTCAGCAGGACAATTAGGTGGAATGCCAGCTTCCTCCTTATCACACTAAGCATTGCATTTAATTAAGGGATAACACGGCTATATATAGTAAGAAATATAGCCAAAAATATGTCCTAACAAAGAAAAATAAAGAGATCCGACATTTAACAGTGTCGGATTTTTTACTTTAACCACCAGTAACAAGCCGTTGAGCAGTAAAAACGACCTTCCTTTGAATGAAAAACCATCAAACAAACAATAAAGATGAAAAAAGTGCAAAATATTTGAATTTAGCTATTGCAAGGCGTAAAACATTACACTAGAATTCGCACCACTTAATGTAGTGCCGACTTAGCTCAGTTGGTAGAGCAACTGACTTGTAATCAGTAGGTCGCCAGTTCGATTCCGGCAGTCGGCACCATTAATACTTATTAAAGCAATGCTTTTATAGGGTACCTTGGAAAAGGTATAGGCTTAAAGTGGAGGGGTTCCCGAGTGGCCAAAGGGATCAGACTGTAAATCTGACGGCTCAGCCTTCGGTGGTTCGAATCCACCTCCCTCCACCATCTTTCGAGTTATACTTTGTTGAAAAGTATAGTTCAAAAAAAAAGATATCTGATAGAAAACGCGGGCGTCGTATAGTGGTAATACCTTAGCCTTCCAAGCTAAAGCTGCGAGTTCGATTCTCGCCGCCCGCTCCAATCTTTGTATATGAATGCTGATATGGCTCAGTTGGTAGAGCGCACCCTTGGTAAGGGTGAGGTCGGCAGTTCGAATCTGCCTATCAGCACCATTCCTAGATTAATCTATCCTTATCTCAAATTAAATATCAAACTTAAACAGTAAATAATTACTATACCCAGAGGTATCTTACAATGGCTAAAGAAAAATTTGAACGTAATAAACCACATGTAAATGTTGGTACTATTGGACACGTTGATCACGGTAAAACTACTTTAACAGCCGCTATCTCTGCGGTATTAACTAAAGTTCACGGTGGTGAAGTTAAAGATTTCGCACAAATCGATAACGCTCCTGAAGAACGTGAACGTGGTATTACAATTAATACTTCTCACATCGAATACGATACTGAAGCACGTCACTATGCACACGTAGATTGTCCTGGTCACGCCGATTATATCAAAAATATGATCACTGGTGCTGCACAAATGGATGGCGCTATCTTAGTAGTTGCTGCTACAGATGGTCCTATGCCACAAACACGTGAGCACATCTTATTGTCTCGCCAAGTTGGTGTTCCTTTCATCATCGTTTTCATGAACAAATGTGACGTTGTAGATGATGAAGAATTATTAGAATTAGTAGAAATGGAAGTTCGTGAACTTCTTTCTGAATATGATTTCCCAGGTGATGACTTACCGGTAATTCAAGGTTCTGCTTTAGGCGCTCTTCAAGGCGATGAAGCATGGGAAGCGAAAATCATTGAGCTTGCTGATGCACTTGATACTTACATTCCAGAGCCAGAGCGTGCAATCGACGGAGCATTCATCATGCCTATCGAAGATGTATTCTCAATCTCAGGTCGTGGTACAGTTGTAACAGGTCGTGTTGAACGTGGTATCATCAAAATTGGTGAAGAAGTAGAAGTTGTTGGTATCCGTGATACACAAAAATCAACTTGTACAGGTGTTGAAATGTTCCGTAAGCTTCTTGACGAAGGTCGTGCTGGCGAGAACTGTGGTGTTCTTCTACGTGGTCTTAAGCGTGAAGATGTTGAACGTGGTCAAGTACTTTGTGCTCCAGGTTCAATCTTACCTCACACTAAATTCGAATCAGAAGTTTATGTTCTTTCTAAAGATGAAGGTGGTCGTCATACTCCATTCTTTAAAGGATACCGTCCACAGTTTTACTTCCGTACAACAGATATCACAGGTGCTGTAGAGCTTCCTGAAGGTGTTGAAATGGTAATGCCTGGTGACAACCTTAAGTTTGTTGTTGAGCTAATCAACCCAGTAGCGATGGACGAAGGTTTACGCTTCGCAATCCGTGAAGGTGGTCGTACTGTTGGTGCTGGTGTTGTTTCTAAGATTATGGCTTAATTTGTCTTTAACATCGATTTAACGTGGTTGTTGGTACTCATTGACTAGCGTCAACTCCGTGCCAACGTCTTGTTAAATCATCTGTTAAAACACAAATTCATATTAGAAATAGTACTGAATAAAGAAGGTCGCTAACGCGGCCTTTTTTGTGCGCATAATTTAACGCTGGAAAGAAATTTCCAACAGTATAGAGTCGCATTTTAAATGAGTGACCGGGTTTCAATAATACGAAATAGTATTTCTTAAGAAGGCTAGTTGAGCATCTATTGCGTTTTAAATAATCATGTTCTGATTATTTAAAGATGCTATTGCAGAGAAACGGCTTATCTTAGCCAATACATCAAATACTTCTTGAGTAAAACACTGGGCTGAGTATAATAGCGCCTCACTTCTCGAGTATCTCTTATTTCCCAAAAAACTAAGATTCACCTGATAAGTGTAACTATTGCTTTATAAGCAATCTGTAGGGGTGTAGTTCCAATTGGTAGAACAGCGGTCTCCAAAACCGATGGTTGGGAGTTCGAGTCTCTCCACCCCTGCCATTTTTGAGTAAACATAGATGATTTCATTTATGTTTAAGCGACTTGTGTTTGCAAGTCGTGTTATTAGAAAGTAGATAAATACGGAATAGAATTATGAATGCAAGTACAGAAGAGCAACCAAGCAGTTCTTTCGATGCAGTAAAGTGGGGAGTTATTTTCTTACTTTTAGCGGGTGCTGTTGCGGGTAATTACGTTTACGGTGAAGAGTCAGTATTAATTAGAGCAGTGGCTGTTGTGGCAATGGTTGGTATTGCTGGTTTAATTGCATTACAAACTGAAAAAGGTCGTAATGCTGCTATATTTGCAAAAGAAGCTCGTACTGAAGTACGTAAAGTTGTTTGGCCAACACGCCAAGAAGCCGTACAGACGACAGGTATTGTATTAGTAGTGACTTTATTGATGTCATTACTACTTTGGGGATTAGACTCCGTTCTATTCTGGTTAGTTGGTTTAGTTACAGGTATGCAGGTTTAGTTATGTCTGAAGAAAATATGTCAGAAGAAAATATCTCTCCTGAAGGCGAAGAAAAGAAAGTTAATCAAAATCCGAAATTGCGTTGGTACGTAGTACAAGCATTTTCTGGTTATGAAGGTCGCGTTCAAAAAACATTGCTTGAGCACATTGAAATCCACGGTTTACAAGAGAAATTCGGTGAGATTTTAGTTCCTACTGAAGAAGTAGTAGAAATGCGCGCAGGTCAAAAGCGTAAAAGCTCACGTAAGTTTTTTCCTGGATACGTTTTAGTACAAATGGAAATGGATGTTGATGCTTGGCATTTAGTGAAAAGTGTTCCACGTGTTCTTGGCTTTATTGGTGGTACAAGTGATCGTCCTGCACCGATTACCAAGAAAGAAGCGGATCGTATTTTACAACGTCTTGAAGAAACAGATAAGCCGAAGCCTAAGACATTGTTTGAACCAGGTGAAGTTATCCGTGTTATTGACGGACCATTCGCTGACTTTAATGGTGTAGTTGAAGAACTTGATTACGAGAAAAACCGTATCAAAGTATCTGTACTTATCTTTGGTCGTTCAACGCCAGTTGATTTAGAATTTGGTCAAGTTGAGAAGGGTAGCTAAGTAGCCACTTTTTCTGAATATAAAAAACACTTGATATAAAAACGCTTGCTTTGTGCAAGCGTTTTTTTTTGTGATTAATTAATCCGTTTAGTAGCACTAAATTTTCAGTATTACAGAGTCGTTATTACAGGTTAATCATTACCTGATTAATATTCGTCTGTGTAAGTTCAAGAGTAGAGTAAACGTTAGATAAAGCTATTTAGCTATCAGCTGCTTTGATGAAAAGATTCTAATGTAGAAGTCTGTGTTTGAAGAAATTAAGAATAGGTGTTGTCAAAGGACTAAGTTTAATAGCTCAGTCCATTGATGTGAATTACTCAGTCATTGCCGTCATAGCTAACAAATACCAGGTTGAATTTTGTAACCATTGTTCTACCCAGCGTCTATTATTTTCATCAGGTCCTTCAGCCCAAGTAATGCCACGGCCATTTAGGTATGATGTTGCGCCAGTGATACCATTTGAAATACCACCATTTAACATAGTACCCGCACTTTTAGCATGCGGTGGGTTATTAACGCCAAAACCGTATAACATACTTACTTGGTAAGGATTTTTACCCATGATCCAATCTATTTGGCTTTGTGCAAAATAAGCGAGTTCATCATTGATACCAAAAGCACCACTTTTATCACTGTGAGTGATTTTACCACCCCATATTGCTGCAGCGGTTAATGAGGCCAAGCGTGAACTTTCACCTTGCCAAGCATGGCTAGCTTCACTTGCATGCGGTATAAAGAAGCCTTCTTGTTGTTTAGTGTGCTGGCCATCTTTGTAGCTTTTAAATGTTTGGCGTGCCAAATTAAATGGATTAGCAACCTGAGAATTTAAGGCGAGTTGATAATCAAGCGATAGTTTAATAGTCCGTTTAGTTTTAGTTTTAATTTGTCGATTACGCTCTATTGCTAAATAATCAACTAAGGCAATAACAGGTAATCCTGCTTCAGCCCCATGATAAAAGGGTCTATTATCATCATCGCTGACAAACCAACCTTGTGACGTCATTCTATTATTTAAGTTATGAGCACGGTGACGCGCGGTTTTTAAGTATTTCGATTTTTTAGTTATGCGATAAAGTTCGGTGGCCGCGATGAGGGCAGTGTAATCATCGATAATATTTTCTTTACCATTATCAACATAACGTAGGTTGTTCTTTTGTAAATGAGTAAAAGCACGTTCCGCATCGATTAAATACTGCTTTGCAGAAAATTCACCTTGAACACCTGTTTTATTACTCAGTTCATGTGCTCTTACTAACGCAGCAATAGCTATGCCTCCGCCTTCACGAAAAGCGGCTTGGAAGTTAGTGTTATAATCACCTTCAGCTCCTTGATAACCTGTGATTAAACGTTCTTCTGCCAAGCCTCGTTGGTCATAAATATTGGTATAAAAATAGCCTTCACTGTCTAATATTCTATGTAGATAATCTGCGCCCCAAATAACTTCCTCAGCAAGCTCCAATGTTAAGGCCTTGCGGTCATACAATCGATTTAAGCTATCATAAGATTTTGCCATGGCCCAGGTAGCTATTGCGCCTTGTTGAGGAATTAAAAAGTTAGACTCAGTATGCTGACTTAAATGTTTGCCCTGATCCCCTCCTGCATCTACCCAACCACCTGAAACATTAACGTAACGTTCAGTACCAATCATGCGAATAGATTCATCTCTCGGATTAGTATGACGACTTGCTTTAAAGTAATTGATTAGTGATTTGGCGGTAAGTGCAAAGTAAGCATTATGTTTAATCGCGAACGTTGATGAAGCTAGTTGCTGCTTGGGTGTATTTACTACAATATGAAATTCACCTCGGCGTTTTACTTGCGAGAAATCAGCGAGGTAATAGTGAGCACCTTGGCCCCATTCAGAGAAGCTTGGTTGAGAAGTAAGCTTACCTTGATAAATCATGTTTGAATCTTGATAAACGATAAAACGACTTGCTGTTTCACCTATGGGTAAAGCAACTACTGCTTGTTTGGGCGCTTGCACGTCAAAAGCCAGCTGGTTAATATAAATATTAGCCTTGGTTAGGGGAGGTGGGTTGCTTGGTTGTGGTGTGCTGCTACAAGCGGAGACAATAATCACCATAGCAAGTAGCAGTAGTTTACATAAACGAGAATAAAGGGAAACCGTTGTCATTTTTTTACCGTAAGGTTATATTTTTTATAAAGTTAACCTTAACTTATTGGTATTAATTTGATAATACTTTAATCACATAAGATAATATTTAATTCCACTATCTATCAGGCTTAGATTTACTCTGTAGTAATTGATTTAGCTTATCAATTTTTTGTTCAAGTATTAACATATCTTCTTTAGTCGCTATGACTTGTTTAGGTTTACCTTCTTCTTCATGCATGACTTGCATCGCATCAACGATAATACCAATAAATAAGTTAAGGACCGCGAAGCTGGTAATAATGATAAAGGGTACAAAGAATACCCAAGAGAGGGGAAATAACTCCATGGTTGGACGAACTATCCCCATAGACCAACTCTCTAATGTCATTACCTGAAATAAGGTGTAAGCAGAAGCCCAATGTTGCCAAACCATTCCTGCATGTTTGCATCACTATGAGTGCCAAATATCTTAGTGGTTAGTACAGCGGACACATAAAATATAATGCTCAAGACACCAACTACTGAAGCCATACCTGGTAATGAATGCCCTAGGGCGCCTATCACACGACGCATTTGCGGAACGACAGAAAGTAACCGTAAAACTCTCAATATTCTAAAGGCGCGTAAAACCGATAATGCACCGCTTGTAGGTGCCCAGGAAATGGCAACGATTATAAAATCAAACCAGTTCCATCCTGAACGAAAAAATTGATTTCGATAAACAATGAATTTTAATAAAAGCTCAATTGTGAACAGTACTAGGATGGTCGTATCTATGGTGTGTAAAAGCTCAGCATTAGCTTTACCAAACTGGCTTGTTTCAAGGCCCAGACTAATTGCATTAAAGAGGATAAGGAAAATAAGAAAACTTTGGAATTTTTTACTTTCAACAAACCTTTGTAGTTTGCTGTTGTGTGCAGATATAGACATATGAGACCTAGTAATAATGTGACTGACATTTTTATGAAAACATTATAACTAAAATTAAAATGTTAAATGTAAGAGACTTTAGCCCAAACAAGGAGGTAAAGGCCTATGTAGCCCGAAATACAGCTTATCAATGTCTTTTTAATAACAATTTGAAAGATATTTTTACAAATTGATAACTAATTGCTGCAACATAAAGAAGAAACGATTAAAATATGCGCCGTAAAAAACCAATCATTGGACTACATTCATAGGGATAATATGTAATGCGCTACTTACCAGTTTCAAAAATAAGCCAGTTTATCGGTTTATCAATTTTTTCTTTATCGTTATCAGCTGCTGAGCAGCCAAGTGCTGAGAGTTTAGTTGGCAAGGTGTATCTTGGTGGCCATACTTTGTATTTAAAAACAGATGAGGATCGTCTTTTTAATAGCAATGCCAACTCATCAATTGATCATGCTTCAGGTGTAGGTGCGGAGGCGGGTTACCGTATCTCAGAGTTATTTGAAACTAGACTTTCTTATACTCATTTTAATCCGGTTGCTGAAAATCATAACGTTGATTTATCATCAGGCAAAAGTATTGCGTTAGATCTATTATATTTCCCATTTAAAGACAGTTTTTATGTTGTGGGTGGCGCAGATGTTTTAGATGTTGAGGAATCAAATCTTTCTGCAGCATTAGGTGCTGGCTACCGTCATTATTTAAGTAAGAATATGGCACTTTATTTTGAAGGAAAAGGCCATTATCAATTTGAAGATAATTACACTGACCTATCTGCTAAGTTAGGCTTTATCTATTTCTTTGGTACACAAAAAGCTGAAATAAAGCGTAGTGAGCCAGTAAAAACTAAAGCTGCCGTTGTTGCCCCTATCGCTGCTGTTGCTCCTATCGCTGAATTAGATAGTGATAATGATGGTGTATTAGATAGCAAAGATAATTGCGCTAATACTCCTGCAACGGACAAAGTAAATGAAGTAGGCTGTACTGTTTTTACTGAAGCGCAAGATACCGTTGAGTTACTTATTAACTTTGATAGCAATAAAGCCGTAGTTAAAGAAAAATATAAACCAATTATGGTTAAAGTCGCTAAATTTATGGAAGCTTATCCAGATCTTAGTTTAACAATTAAAGGGCATAGTTCAGCAAAGGGAAGTGCTGCATATAACCAGACTTTATCTGCTAAGCGTGCTCAGGCTGTTGTTGATGTTTTAATTAATGACTTTGGTGTTGATGCAAGTCGTTTAAATTCGATAGGTTATGGTGAAAGCGAATTACTAAATACAGATAATACAGCTGCAGCTCACGAACAAAACCGTCGTATAGAAGCTACCATTTCTACTACTAATAAAGTAGCGGAAAAACGCTGATTTTACAGGGGAAACAGTGTTTTGATGTAAATACAGAACACCACTATTTTCTAGGTAACAATAAAAGCGCTTGAAATGATATGGCTGGTTAATATATAATCCGCTGCCGCTTATTTTTAGCGCGCACTAAATGCGCTTTATTCTGTTGTGAAAACAATTGTTTTTAAAGCGAATTTTGTAAACAGGGAAGCGAAAACTTTATGTCGAGTTGGTGAATTCCACCTTAATGTTAAGTGATTGCGTTAACTACCCAAACAAAAGGTATTTTAAAATGGCTAAGAAAGTCCAAGCTTTAATCAAGCTACAAGTAGCTGCTGGTGCAGCTAACCCGTCACCACCAGTTGGTCCTGCATTAGGTCAACATGGTGTTAACATCATGGAATTCTGTAAAGCGTTCAACGCGAAAACAGATTCTTTAGAAAAAGGCGCTCCGGTTCCAGTAGTAATTACTGTATATAGTGACCGTTCGTTTACTTTCGAAACAAAAACTCCACCTGCTTCTTTCTTATTGAAAAAAGCAGCTGGCATAAAAAGCGGCTCTGGTCGTCCTAACACTGATAAAGTTGGAACTGTTACTACAGCTCAACTTGAAGAAATCGTTAAGACAAAAGAACCTGATTTAACTGCTGGTTCACTTGAAGCTGCAGTGCGTACCATTGCGGGTTCTGCTCGTTCAATGGGTTTAGTGGTAGAGGACTAATCAATGGCTAAATTATCAAAACGCGCTCGTCTTATCCGTGAAAAAGTAGACGTAACAAAAGAATATGATATCAATGAAGCAGTTTCTTTATTAAAAGAATTTGCTACAGCTAACTTCCGTGAAAGCGTTGATGTTGCTGTAAATCTTGGTATTGACGCTCGTAAATCAGATCAAAACGTTCGTGGCGCTACAGTATTACCAAATGGTACTGGTCGTGAAGTACGTGTTGCTGTATTTACACAAGGCGAAAACGCAGAGAAAGCTAAAGCAGCTGGTGCTGACATCGTTGGTATGGAAGATTTAGCCGCGCAAGTAAAAGCCGGTGAAATGAACTTCGACGTTGTTATTGCTTCTCCAGATGCAATGCGTGTTGTTGGTCAACTAGGTCAAATCTTAGGCCCTCGTGGTTTAATGCCTAACCCTAAAGTTGGTACAGTAACTCCTGACGTAGCTGGCGCTGTTAAAAACGCTAAGTCTGGTCAGATCCGTTACCGCAACGACAAGAACGGTATCATCCATACTACTATTGGTAAGGCTGATTTCGAACCTGCACAATTGCAAGAAAACTTAGAGTCTTTGCTAGAAGCGCTTAAAAAAGCAAAACCTGCAAATGCTAAAGGTCAATACTTGAAGAAAGTTTCTCTTTCTACAACTATGGGTGCCGGCGTTGTCGTCAACCAAGCAACACTAACTCAAGCTTAATATTACCTGTAATTTATTACGTGTAAATATTATTGAGTAAAGTTTGTGTATTGAATCTTTACAAGGGCGAAATTATAATCTATAATTTCGCCCCTTAAATTTTGGTAGGAGTTGTGAACTTTTTTGGCCAGTTTTTCGAGTAAAATCGAATGAAGCTGAATAAATACACAACCCCCGTCCAAGACCGTAGGTGTAGTTATTTCTTCTGATTTAATTACTTAATTTATCCTACGTAGATGGTGATTACCCAGATATTTCCTAGATTTTTCTGGTCCTCGCCGTTATGGCTTAGCTAGTAAGTGATTATTAGCTAAGGATTGTAAATACCGGTACTTTTACCGGTCTGAACCAGGAGTTAAAGCCAATGGCTATCAATCTTGATGACAAAAAAGCAATTGTTGCTGAAGTTCAAGAAGCTGCTAATGGCGCTCACTCAGTTGTAATCGCGGATGCCCGTGGTGTTGCAGTTGAAGCAATTACTGTATTGCGTAAGCAAGCACGTGAAAATGGTGTATGGATGAAAGTTGTCCGTAACACATTAGCACGTCGTGCAGTAGAAGGTACTGAATTTGAATGTGTTTCTGACGTATTCAAAGGTCCTTCATTAATTGCTTTTTCAAGTGATCACCCAGGTGCTGCTGCACGTTTATTCACAGATTTCGCTAAAGCTAACGAAAACTTTGAATTAAAAGCAGCTGCATTTGAAGGCAACGCAGTAGACGTAAATATGTTAGCTAAGCTACCTACTTACGACGAAGCGATTTCACGTTTGATGAGCGTTATGAAAGAAGCATCTGCAGGCAAATTAGCCCGCACGTTTGCTGCTATACGCGATCAGAAAGAACAGGAAGCTGCATAGGTTATATAAGCTTATTGCTTATAACCAAGCTTTTTGTATTTGTAGTTATTTCAAACAGTGCTTTATTACTTAATAAGAAAAGTAAAAATGGCCTGTTTATTAAAAATTAGGAAATTATAGTATGTCTATTTCTAAAGACGATATCTTAAACGCAGTTGCTGAAATGTCAGTAATGGACGTTGTTGCTTTAATCGAAGCAATGGAAGAAAAATTTGGTGTTTCTGCTTCTGCTGCTGTTGCAGCTGCTGGACCTGCTGAAGCTGCTGACGAACAAACTGAGTTTAACGTTGTTATGACTAGCTTCGGTGAGAAGAAAGTTGCAGTAATCAAAGCAGTTCGTGGCGCTACAGGTTTAGGCCTTAAAGAAGCTAAAGACTTAGTTGAATCTCTTGGCGTTGTTAAAGAAGGCGTAGAGAAAGCTGAAGCTGAAGAACTTAAGAAAACTCTTGAAGAAGCTGGTGCTTCTGTTGAGATCAAATAATCTGTTTTTAAACAGATTGTTTGCCTGAAAAGGCATGGCTGGTGATTTAAACGTCACCGGCCTTTTTGCGCTTTTGTTGTTAGAGAATAAATATTCTTTATTTGTTAACAATTTACTATTAAGCGTTTAGGTGATTATTTTAAATCATCTAGTAATATTTAGACGTAAATATTACAGCATAACCTGTCTGACTGAGCGTTGCTCAGTGGGCAGATTTGGCCATAACCAGCAAGCTGAGGAACCCCATGGCTTACTCATACTTTGAGAAAAAGCGAATTAGAAAGGACTTTGGTAAAAGTGCACAAGTAATGGAATATCCATTCTTGTTGTCCATTCAACTCGATTCTTTCCGCAAGTTTATTGATATTGACGCAACAGGTGAAACCGGTCTAGAGGCTGCTTTTCGTTCTATTTTCCCAATTAAAGCTTATTCAGGTAGCTCAGAATTACAATATGTAAGCTATCGTTTAGGTGAACCATTATTTGACGTTAAAGAATGTCAAATTCGTGGTGTGACTTATTCTGCACCATTACGCGTAAAATTACGCTTAGTGGTTTACGATAAAGAAGCCGCAGCAGGTACTGTTAAAGATATCAAAGAGCAAGAAGTGTACATGGGCGAAATCCCGTTGATGACAGATAACGGTACTTTCGTAATCAATGGTACTGAGCGTGTTATCGTTTCACAATTACACCGTTCTCCTGGTGTATTCTTTGATCACGATAAAGGTAAAACTCACTCCTCAGGTAAAGTATTATATAACGCTCGCGTTATTCCTTACCGTGGTTCATGGTTAGACTTTGAATTCGATCCAAAAGATAACTTATTTGTACGTATAGATAGACGTCGTAAATTACCAGCGTCAATCATCTTACGTGCATTAGAATATTCGACTGAAGAAATTTTAGCGATGTTCTATGACACAACTGATTACACCATCAAAGGTGATAAGTTGATCATGGATCTTATCCCTGAACGTCTTCGTGGCGAGACTGCTATTTTTGATATCTCTATCAAAAAAGGTGAAGTGTTAGTTGAGTCTGGTCGTCGCATTACAGCACGCCATATTCGCGCTTTATCAAAAGCAAAATTGGAAAAACTAGAAGTACCAGCAGATTATATCGTTGGTCGTGTTTTATCAAAAGCTTACATCGACAAATCTACAGGTGAAGTAATTGCTGAAGCAAATGCAATTATCACTTTAGAATTATTAGCCGAGCTTAGCCAAGCGGGCCATAAAGTATTATCTACTTTATACATGAACGAATTTGATGTTGGTTCATACATGTCAGATACACTTCGTGTTGATAGTTCAACTAACAAGCTTGAAGCTTTAGTTGAAGTATACCGCATGATGCGTCCAGGCGAGCCACCAACGAAAGACGCTGCTGAAGGGTTGTTCTCTAACTTATTCTTCGCATCAGAACGCTATGACTTATCAACGGTAGGTCGTATGAAGTTCAACCGTCGTGTTGGCAATGCAGATGATGTTGGTACTGGTATCTTGTCAAAAGAAGACATTATTTCAGTAATGAAAACCTTAATCGGCATTCGTGACGGTAAAGGTGAAGTTGATGATATCGATCACTTAGGTAACCGTCGTATTCGTTCTGTTGGCGAAATGGCTGAAAACCAATTCCGTGTTGGTCTTGTTCGTGTTGAACGTGCAGTACGTGAGCGCTTAAGTCTTGGTGACTTAGATGCAATCATGCCGCAAGATTTAATCAACGCTAAACCAATTTCTGCGGCAGTGAAAGAGTTCTTTGGCTCATCACAATTGTCACAGTTTATGGATCAGAACAACCCGTTATCAGAAGTAACGCATAAGCGTCGTATTTCTGCCTTAGGGCCGGGTGGTTTAACCCGTGAACGTGCTGGTTTTGAAGTACGAGATGTACATCCAACGCATTACGGTCGTGTTTGTCCAATCGAAACGCCAGAGGGTCCAAACATTGGTTTGATCAACTCGCTTTCTTGTTACGCACGAACTAATGATTTTGGTTTCTTAGAAACACCATACCGCAAAGTTATTGACGGTTTAGTGACTGATGAAATTGATTATTTATCAGCGATTGAAGAGGGTAACTTTGTTATCGCTCAGGCGAACGCTGAACGTAATGATAGCAACAAGTTAGTACAAGACTTAGTTAACTGTCGTCATAGAAATGAATTTATCTTAAAAGCTTCTGCTGAAGTTCAATATATGGACGTTTCTCCACAACAAATTATTTCTGTTGCGGCGTCACTTATCCCATTCCTTGAACACGATGATGCAAACAGAGCCTTGATGGGCTCGAACATGCAACGTCAAGCTGTACCTACTTTACGAGTTGATAAACCGCTTGTTGGTACTGGTATGGAAAAAGTAGTAGCTGTTGATTCAGGTGTAACTGCAGTTGCCAAACGTGGCGGCGTAGTTAGCTATGTTGATGCATCGCGCATTGTTGTAAAAGTTAATGAAAATGAAATGCATGCTGGTGAAGCCGGTATTGATATTTATAACTTAACTAAATACACGCGTTCTAACCAAAATACTTGTATCAACCAACGTCCAGTGTGTCGTATGGGTGAGCCAGTTGTACGTGGTGATGTATTAGCGGATGGTCCTTCAACTGATATGGGTGAATTGGCTTTAGGTCAAAACATGCGTATCGCCTTTATGCCGTGGAATGGTTACAACTTTGAAGATTCAATGTTGTTATCTGAACGTGTTGCAATAGAGGATAGATTTACTACTATTCACATTCAAGAGTTAACGTGTATTGCACGTGATACTAAATTGGGTAGTGAAGAAATTACGGCAGATATTCCAAACGTAGGCGAATCAGCATTATCTAAATTAGATGAAGCGGGTGTTGTTTATATTGGTGCTGAAGTAAATGGTGGTGACATCTTAGTAGGTAAAGTAACACCAAAAGGTGAAACACAACTTACGCCAGAAGAAAAACTACTACGAGCAATTTTCGGTGAGAAAGCTGCTGACGTTAAAGATAGTTCATTACGTGTACCTAACTCTGTTAAAGGTACTATCATCGATGTTCAAATATTCACTCGAGACGGCGTTGAAAAAGATGCTCGCGCAGTTGAAATTGAACAAATGCAACTTAAAGAAGTTAAGAAAGATCTTGGCGATGAATTAAGCATTTTAGAAGATGGTATTTACGCACGTACTAAGAAGTTATTGTTATCTGCTGGTTTAAATGAGTCTGACTTAACGTCAATGTCTCGTGACAAGTGGTTAACACAAAACTTAGCTGATGAAGGTCAACAAGCTGAACTTGAGCAAATTGCTGAGCAATTTGATAATATCAAAGAAGATTTTGATAAGAAGTTTGAAGTTAAGCGTCGTAAGATCACTCAAGGTGATGACTTACAACCTGGCGTTTTAAAAATCGTTAAGGTTTACTTAGCTGTTAAACGTCATATTCAGCCTGGTGATAAAATGGCTGGTCGTCATGGTAACAAGGGTGTTATTTCAAACGTAGTACCTGTTGAAGATATGCCATACGATCAATTCGGTGTACCAGTTGATATCGTATTGAACCCGTTAGGTGTTCCATCACGTATGAACATTGGTCAGATCTTAGAAACTCACTTAGGTATGGCGTGTCGCGGTATCGGTGAAAAGATTAACCGTATGTTAGAAGCACAACAAGAAATTCACAAACTACGTAACTTCATTCAAGAAGTCTACAATGTAGGTGAGTCTCGTCAAGTAGTTGATGTTGCAAGCTTCTCTGATGACGAAGTTTTGCGCTTAGCAGGTAACTTACGTGCTGGTCTACCAATTGCTACACCAGCATTTGATGGCGCTGCAGAGAAAGAAATTAAAGAGTTATTCGTGCTTGCTGATATGCCACAAAGTGGTCAGTTCGTATTAACTGATGGCCGTACCGGTCGTGAGTTTGAACGTCCTGTTACTGTTGGTTATATGTATATGTTGAAACTAAACCATTTAGTTGATGACAAAATGCATGCTCGTTCAACTGGTTCTTACTCACTCGTAACTCAGCAACCACTTGGTGGTAAAGCTCAGTTCGGTGGTCAGCGTTTCGGTGAGATGGAAGTGTGGGCACTTGAAGCATATGGTGCTGCTTATACCTTGCAAGAAATGCTTACGGTTAAGTCTGATGATGTTAACGGTCGTACTAAGATGTATAAAAACTTAGTAGATGGTGATCATCGCATGGAACCAGGTATTCCTGAGTCATTCAACGTATTGTTGAAAGAAATCCGCTCGTTAGGTATTAACATCGAGTTGGACAAAGACTAGGTTTCAAACCATAAGTCAACTGAGCTTATCCTGATGGGTAAGCCGGTAAGCGAAGAAGGCAAATTATTTTGCCTTCTTCTCAAAGTTTAACTCCGACAGGAGAAGTGTGTGAAAGATTTACTTAAGTTTCTTAAGCAACAGAATCAAACCGAAGATTTCGATGGTATTCGCATCGGATTAGCGTCGCCAGATTTGGTACGTTCTTGGTCATTTGGTGAAGTTAAAAAGCCAGAAACCATTAACTATCGTACTTTTAAGCCAGAACGTGACGGTTTATTCTGTGCGCGTATTTTTGGCCCAGTAAAAGACTATGAATGTCTTTGTGGCAAATACAAACGCTTAAAGCATCGTGGTGTTATCTGTGAAAAATGTGGCGTAGAAGTTACATTGACTAAAGTTCGTCGTGACCGTATGGGTCATATCGAATTAGCAAGTCCAGTGGCTCACATTTGGTTCTTAAAATCATTACCATCACGTATTGGTTTACTACTTGATATGACGTTACGTGATATTGAGCGTGTGCTTTATTTCGAATCATATGTTGTAACCGAACCTGGTATGACAACATTAGAAAAAAGCCAAATTCTAACGGAAGAAGAATATCTTGATGCGTTAGAAGAACACGGTGATGAATTTGATGCCTTAATGGGTGCTGAAGCGGTATTAGCTTTACTACAACAAATTGATTTAGACGGTGAAGTAGCGCAAATGCGTGAAGAGTTACCAGAAATCGGTAGTGAAACTAAACGTAAAAAAATCACTAAGCGTTTAAAATTAATGGAAGCATTCGCTGCTTCAGGCAACAAGCCTGAGTGGATGATTATGAATGTTTTACCAATTTTACCGCCTGATTTACGTCCGTTGGTACCATTAGATGGTGGTCGTTTTGCGACTTCTGATCTTAATGATCTATACCGTCGTGTTATTAACCGTAACAACCGTTTAAAACGTCTTCTAGATTTAGTTGCACCAGATATTATCGTACGTAACGAAAAACGTATGTTGCAAGAGTCTGTTGATGCATTATTAGATAATGGTCGTCGTGGTCGAGCTATTACGGGTTCTAACAAACGTCCTCTTAAATCTCTTGCCGATATGATTAAAGGTAAGCAAGGTCGTTTCCGTCAGAATTTACTAGGTAAACGTGTTGATTACTCTGGTCGTTCAGTAATCACTGTTGGTCCTACGCTTAAACTACATCAGTGTGGTTTGCCTAAGAAAATGGCACTTGAATTATTCAAGCCATTTATCTACGGTAAATTAGAAGCACGTGGTTTAGCAACTACAATTAAAGCTGCTAAGAAATTAGTTGAACGTGAAGGCGCTGAAGTTTGGGATGTACTTGATGAAGTAATCCGTGAACATCCAGTTATGCTTAACCGTGCACCAACACTTCATAGATTGGGTATCCAAGCTTTTGAACCTGTGTTGATTGAAGGTAAAGCAATTCACCTTCATCCACTAGTTTGTGCGGCATACAATGCCGATTTCGATGGTGACCAAATGGCGGTACACGTACCGTTGACAATCGAAGCACAAATGGAAGCACGTACGTTGATGATGTCAACGAACAACGTTCTAGCACCGGCTAACGGTGAGCCAATCATAGTACCATCGCAGGATGTTGTATTAGGCCTTTATTACCTAACACGTTTTCGTATAAACGGTTTAGGCGAAGGCATGTACTTTACTGACGAAAAAGAAGTAGAAAAGGCATACCGTACAGGTGTTGCTGAACTTCATGCTCGTATTAAAGTTCGTATTACCGAGCACGTTAAAAATGCTGATGGTGAATGGGAACCAGTAACTAAGTTACGTGATACTACAGTTGGTCGCGCAATTATGTGGCAAGTATGTCCTAAGGGCTTACCTTATGACCTAATTGACAAGCCACTTGGTAAAAAACCAATTTCAAAACTGATTAACCATGCTTACCGTAACTTAGGTTTGAAAGAAACAGTAATGTTTGCTGATCAAATCATGTATACAGGTTTCCATTACGCGATGATTGCAGGTTGTTCTGTTGGTATCGACGATATGGTTATTCCTGAAGCTAAGTATACGATTGTAGAAGATTCAGAAGCTGAAGTTGCTGAAATTCAAGCCCAGTTTGACCAAGGTCTAGTAACTGCCGGTGAGAAGTACAACAAAGTAATCGATATTTGGTCATCTGCTAACGAAAAAGTTTCGAAAGCGATGATGGATAACCTTTCGAAAGAAATGGTTATGAACAGAGATGGCGAAATGGAAGAACAAGATTCTTTCAACTCAATCTTTATGATGGCTGACTCGGGTGCTCGTGGTAGTGCTGCACAGATTCGTCAATTAGCGGGTATGCGTGGTTTGATGGCTAAACCAGATGGTTCAATCATCGAAACGCCAATCAAAGCTAACTTCCGTGAAGGTCTGACTGTATTACAATACTTCATCTCAACTCATGGTGCGCGTAAAGGTCTTGCCGATACGGCACTTAAAACAGCTAACTCGGGTTATCTAACTCGTCGTTTAGTTGATGTTGCACAAGATTTGGTTGTTACTAACCATGACTGTGGTACACATGACGGTTTATTAATGACGCCACTAATCGAAGGTGGTGATGTTGTTGAGCCATTACGCGAACGTGTTCTAGGTCGTGTCGTGTGTGATGACGTATTAATTCCAGGTACTGATGAAGTATTACTTCCACGTAATACACTAATTGATGAAGCACTCTGTGATGTTATTGAAGACAACTCAGTAGATCAAATCAAAGTACGTTCAATCATTACTTGTAATACTGACTTTGGTATTTGTGCTAATTGTTACGGTCGTGATTTGGCTCGTGGCCATATGATCAACCAAGGTGAAGCTATTGGTGTAGTTGCTGCACAATCAATTGGTGAACCTGGTACACAGTTAACAATGCGTACGTTCCATATCGGTGGTGCTGCATCTCGTGCTACTGCTGAAAGCAGCGTACAAGTTAAAAACACAGGTACTTTGAAATTACAAAACGCTAAGTTTGTAACAAACTCAGAGAAACATCTCGTAATTACGTCTCGTTCATCAGAGTTAACAATCATTGATGAAATGGGCCGTGAGAAAGAACGTTATAAAGTTCCTTACGGTTCTGTACTTTCTAAGAATGATGGCGAAGCAGTGAACTCTGGCGATACTATCGCTAACTGGGACCCACATACGCATCCTATCATCACGGAAGTGGCAGGTAAGGTTCAATTCGTTGACCTAGCTGATGGCGTAACTATGGTTCGCCAAACTGATGAGTTAACTGGTTTATCAAGTATCGTTATTACTGACGCTGCACAACGTAATGCAACAGGTAAAGAAATGCGTCCAGCATTGAAGCTTGTTGATGCGAAAGGCAAAGAAGTAATGATTGCTGGTACTGAAATTCCGGCACTTTACTATCTTCCAGGTAATGCGATTGTTAACCTTGAAGATGGCGCGGATGTTGGCGTTGGTGATGCACTAGCTCGTATACCACAAGCAAGTTCAAAAACTCGTGATATTACCGGTGGTCTTCCTCGTGTAGCTGATTTATTTGAAGCACGTAAACCTAAACTTCCTGCGATACTTGCAGAGAAAACGGGTGTTGTTGCTTTCGGTAAAGAAACCAAAGGTAAAGTACGCTTATTGATTACTCAGCCTAGCGGTGAAGTTTACGAAGAGATGATCCCGAAAACGCGTCTATTGAATATCTATGAAGGTGAGCCAGTAATCAAAGGTGAAGTTATTGCCGATGGTCCTGAATCTCCACATGATATCTTGCGTTTACGTGGTGTTGCTCCAGTTGCTAACTACATCGTTAACGAAGTACAAGAAGTTTACCGTCTACAGGGTGTTAAGATTAACGATAAGCACATTGAAGTTATCGTACGTCAAATGATCCGTAAGTGTGAAATTCTTGATGCAGGTGATTCTACTTTCCTTAAAGGCGAACAAGTTGAAGTGGCGCGAGTTAATATCTCAAACCGTGAACTTGAAGCTGAAGGTAAGCAACCAGCTGAATATGAAATGCAGATGATGGGTATTACTAAAGCATCACTTGCAACTGAATCATTCATTTCAGCGGCGTCTTTCCAAGAAACAACACGTGTACTTACTGAAGCTGCTGTTGCAGGTAAGAAAGATGGTCTACGTGGCTTGAAAGAAAACGTTATCGTTGGTCGTTTAATCCCAGCAGGTACAGGTTATTCGTACCATCAAGAACGAGCAAGACGTAAAGCTGCTGCTTTAGCACCAGCGGTTGAATCTACTGTTTCAGCTGATGATGCAGAAAAAGCATTAACTGATGCCTTAAATTCAGATTTACTGTCAGGTAATCATTAATAATTTGTTATATGGGCTAGCCTGCTACTCCATATAGTAAAGCGTTATAATAAAACCGCACCTTGAAAGAGGTGCGGTTTTTTGTTTTTCTAGTTTAGAGATTTAAGCTAGCAAACTATTACCAACTACGTTAACAAAGGCCACAGAGTTCAACAATAAAGACGCTGATTAACAAGGCACTTGTTCGAGAGATAACGAGTTACTCTCAATGAAAGCAACAACATTATAGGATCGTTTGGCTAGTTGATAATGATCACTTAGTGAGTGTAATTGCTATAAATGCTTGACAGCTCAATCATTGACCTATAGAATTTCGCGACCTGATATTCTGTACCCAGTGTGCATAATATAAAAGGAGTGATGAATTTCACGCCTTTATAAGGTAAAAGATATATTACGAGCGTGTAAGCTTTTCCCATTGATTTAAAGCTTATGCAATAATTTATCAAGGCTACTTTCCTTGGTAACAACTAATCAGGAGCTATAATGGCAACTATTAACCAACTAGTACGCAAACCACGTGTTAGACAAGTAACAAAAAGTAACGTTCCAGCGTTACAAGCTTGTCCACAACGTCGTGGCGTTTGTACTCGTGTGTATACTACTACACCAAAAAAACCTAACTCAGCTTTACGTAAAGTAGCTCGTGTTCGTTTAACTAACGGCTTCGAAGTAACTTCATACATCGGTGGTGAAGGTCACAACTTACAAGAGCATAGCGTGATTTTAATCCGTGGTGGTCGTGTTAAAGATTTACCAGGTGTGCGTTATCACACTGTTCGTGGCGCGCTAGATTGTTCTGGTGTAAGCGATAGAAGACAAGGCCGTTCTAAATACGGTGCTAAACGACCTAAATCTTAAGTTTTCCCTCCTTTACCTACTTGATAGGTAAAAGATAAAAACGTTAAGTAAGGCCAAATTAAGAAATTTTTAAAATTTATATATTTTGGATTTATCCTGAATACTACGGAGAATTAAGATGCCAAGAAGACGCGTCGTTGGGCAACGTAAAATATTGCCAGATCCTAAGTTCCATAACGAACTTTTAGCAAAATTCATCAACATCCTTATGGTTGATGGTAAGAAATCTACTGCCGAAAAAATTGTTTACGGTGCATTAGATATTTTAGCTCAGAAATCTGAAAAAGATCAATTAGAGCTTTTCGAAGAAGCTTTAGATAACATCCGCCCATCTGTCGAAGTTAAATCTCGTCGTGTTGGTGGTTCTACTTATCAGGTTCCAGTTGAAGTACGTCCAGTGCGTCGTAATGCTCTAGCCATGCGTTGGTTAGTTGAAGCAGCTCGTAAACGTGGTGAAAAATCAATGGCTCAGCGCCTAGCTAACGAAATGTTAGATGCGTCTGATAGCAAAGGTTCAGCGGTTAAGAAACGTGAAGACGTTCACCGTATGGCTGACGCTAACAAAGCATTCGCTCACTACCGCTGGTAAGCTAGCAGTATTGACTGATTGTATTATCTACCTTTGGGTTTACTCAAAGGTAGATACATGGCTAGCAAGAGTTTCTCTTGCTAGCCATACTCATTTTACGGACTAGTGCTTTTATCATTAAGTCAGAAATATGAGTCAGAGTTTTATTAATTAAGTGTTTGGCTGTTGAGATGTTCTCATCAACGAATATTTAGTTAATAACACTAAACATATATTACTTGTTAACTGACCAGTAATAGTAAGAGGATTTCATTTTGGCCCGTATCACTCCTATAGAGCGCTACCGTAATATTGGTATCTGTGCGCATGTAGATGCAGGTAAAACGACAACCACAGAACGCGTATTATTCTATACAGGTCTATCTCATAAGATTGGTGAAGTGCATGACGGCGCGGCCACTATGGACTGGATGGAACAAGAGCAAGAACGTGGTATAACCATAACCTCTGCAGCAACTACATGTTTCTGGAAAGGCATGGAAGGTCAATTTGAAGACCATCGTATCAATATTATTGATACGCCAGGTCACGTAGATTTCACCATTGAAGTAGAACGTTCTTTACGTGTTCTTGATGGTGCTGTACTCGTGCTATGTGGTTCATCAGGTGTACAGCCGCAAACCGAAACGGTTTGGCGTCAAATGGAAAAATATGCTGTACCACGTATAGTGTTTGTGAACAAAATGGATAGAACAGGTGCTGACTTCTTATATGTAGTTGAGCAACTGAAAACTCGTCTAGGCGCAAATGCAGTACCAATACATTTAGCTATCGGTGCTGAAGACGATTTTGAAGGTGTGGTTGATCTGATTAAGATGAAGGCCATCAACTGGAACGCAAGTGATCAAGGTATGACCTTCAGCTATGAAGAAATTCCTGCTGATATGCAAGATATGGCTGAAGAATGGCGTGAAAACCTCATTTCTGAAGCCGCTGAAGCTAACGAAGAGTTAATGGATAAATACCTTGAAGAAGGTGATTTAACCGAAGAAGAGATTAAAGTTGGTTTACGTGCTCGTACACTAGCAAATGAAATTATCCTGTGTAGTTGTGGTAGTGCCTTTAAAAATAAAGGCGTTCAAGCGGTACTCGATGCTGTTATTGAATATCTGCCTTCACCAACTGAAGTCGCCGCTATTACGGGTATTAATGATGATAAAGATGAATCTGAAGGTATTCGCTCAGCAGATGATGAAGCACCTTTTTCAGCACTCGCTTTTAAAATAGCTACAGACCCATTTGTTGGCACACTCACATTCTTCCGTGTATATTCAGGAGTAGTGCAAACAGGTGATAGCGTTTATAACCCAGTTAAGGGTAAAAAAGAACGTTTTGGCCGCATAGTACAAATGCATGCTAACGACAGACAAGAAATAAAAGAAGTTCGTGCTGGTGATATAGCCGCTGCAATTGGTTTGAAAGATGTCACCACGGGTGATACGTTATGTGATGCGAAACATATTATTACACTAGAGCGTATGGAGTTCCCTGAACCGGTAATTTCAGTTGCCGTAGAGCCAAGAACACTCGCAGCACAAGAAAAAATGGGTATTGCGTTGGGTAAACTTGCGGCAGAAGACCCATCATTTAGAGTCGCAACAGACGATGAAACTGGACAGACCATCATCTCGGGTATGGGTGAACTACACTTAGATATCCTTGTTGAACGTATGAAGCGTGAATTTGGTGTTGAGTGTAATGTTGGTAACCCACAAGTTTCTTATCGAGAAACGATTCGCGGTACTGTTGAAGTTGAAGGTAAATTTATCCGTCAATCAGGTGGTAAAGGTCAATTTGGCCATGTTTGGTTGAAGATGGAACCGAATGAAGAAGGTGCTGGCTTTGAGTTTGTTAACGAAATCGTTGGCGGCACAGTACCAAAAGAATTTATTCCTGCAGTAGAAAAAGGCTGTAAAGAACAGATGGATAGTGGTGTTTTAGCTGGTTATCCGTTATTAGACATAAAGGTTACTCTTTATGATGGTTCTTTTCACGATGTTGACTCAAACGAGATAGCATTTAAAGTTGCTGCTTCTATGGGCTTTAGAAAAGGTGCGCTTGAAGCAAATCCTGTTATTTTAGAGCCAATGATGAAAGTAGAAGTCACTACACCAGAAGCCAACATGGGTGATGTTGTAGGTGACTTAAACCGTCGTCGCGGTATGATTGATGGTATGGACGAAGGTCCTGCAGGTTCGAAAATTGTAAATGCATTGGTACCCTTAGCTGAAATGTTTGGCTATGCTACCGACTTGCGTAGTGCTACTCAAGGCCGTGCATCTTACTCTATGGAGTTTCAGCAGTATAATGAAGCGCCGAAATTGGTAGCACAAAAAATTATGGAAACTCGTTAGAGAATCCATTACTCGAATATTTACATCTGGCAAGGTCATTTTGACTGCGCCTTTTAATTTATATAGTTTACTAAACTTAAAGGTAATTGAAAAATGGCTAAAGAAAAATTTGAACGTAATAAACCGCACGTTAACGTTGGTACTATCGGTCACGTAGATCACGGTAAAACAACTTTAACAGCTGCTATCTCTGCTGTATTAACTAAAGTTCACGGTGGTGAAGTTAAAGATTTCGCACAAATCGATAACGCTCCTGAAGAACGTGAACGTGGTATTACAATTAATACTTCTCACATCGAATACGATACTGAAGCACGTCACTATGCACACGTAGATTGTCCTGGTCACGCCGATTATATCAAAAATATGATCACTGGTGCTGCACAAATGGATGGCGCTATCTTAGTAGTTGCTGCTACAGATGGTCCTATGCCACAAACACGTGAGCACATCTTATTGTCTCGCCAAGTTGGTGTTCCTTTCATCATCGTTTTCATGAACAAATGTGACGTTGTAGATGATGAAGAATTATTAGAATTAGTAGAAATGGAAGTTCGTGAACTTCTTTCTGAATATGATTTCCCAGGTGATGACTTACCGGTAATTCAAGGTTCTGCTTTAGGCGCTCTTCAAGGCGATGAAGCATGGGAAGCGAAAATCATTGAGCTTGCTGATGCACTTGATACTTACATTCCAGAGCCAGAGCGTGCAATCGACGGAGCATTCATCATGCCTATCGAAGATGTATTCTCAATCTCAGGTCGTGGTACAGTTGTAACAGGTCGTGTTGAACGTGGTATCATCAAAATTGGTGAAGAAGTAGAAGTTGTTGGTATCCGTGATACACAAAAATCAACTTGTACAGGTGTTGAAATGTTCCGTAAGCTTCTTGACGAAGGTCGTGCTGGCGAGAACTGTGGTGTTCTTCTACGTGGTCTTAAGCGTGAAGATGTTGAACGTGGTCAAGTACTTTGTGCTCCAGGTTCAATCTTACCTCACACTAAATTCGAATCAGAAGTTTATGTTCTTTCTAAAGATGAAGGTGGTCGTCATACTCCATTCTTTAAAGGATACCGTCCACAGTTTTACTTCCGTACAACAGATATCACAGGTGCTGTAGAGCTTCCTGAAGGTGTTGAAATGGTAATGCCTGGTGACAACCTTAAGTTTGTTGTTGAGCTAATCAACCCAGTAGCGATGGACGAAGGTTTACGCTTCGCTATCCGTGAAGGTGGTCGTACTGTTGGTGCTGGTGTTGTTTCTAAGATTATGGCTTAATTGATAACTAATTTTCGCTAGAACTTGTGTTAGCTGCATTGGAAGTACTCATTGACTCACGTCAATTCCGTGCTTCTGCTTTGCAAACACTTCATCTAGCATTAAATTAATTTATCAATCCATATTAGAAATAATATCGAATAAAGAAGGTCGCTAACGCGGCCTTTTTTGATCTTAAGAGAAAGTAAAAAACCATTTATTAATTAAAGATCTAGTAAATCTGTTGGCTTTATCTACAATGGCAACAGTCGTCATTCCCGAAGTTTCTTGTCGGGAATCTATTGTCTATGCAACGTCCTAATCTATTAACGGTATTCACATGACTTGGCAAAGCACACTAACTTGGCAAAACGCTCAAAAAAGAGCAAAAATATTACAACAAATTAGACAGTTCTTTGCTGAACGCAATGTCGTTGAAGTGGAGACACCTTCTTTATCTCAAGGCACAGTGACCGATGTCTATTTAAATGCACTCTCCTGTAAGTATGATTTTTTAGCTGATAGTCCAGTAGGTCATTCGACCGAGTTATTTTTACAAACCTCGCCAGAGTTTCATATGAAGCGGTTACTTGCTTCTGGATATGGCTGTATTTTTCAAATAGCGAAGGCGTTTCGTCATGAAGAGTCAGGTAAGAATCATAATCCCGAGTTCACCATGCTTGAATGGTACCGTATTGGCTTTGATCAGTTTGATTTGATGTCAGAGGTCGCAGACTTACTGCAAGTCGTTTTAGGTGGTGATAAGGCGATATTTACTAGCTATCAAGATATATTCCTTAAAACAGTTTCTGTAGATCCACTAACCGCCACTTTTGATGAGCTTACTGAGGTATTAAATAAGTATGGTAAATCTGCTGATTGGCTAGTTGAAATGAATGATGCCGATTTGCTGCTTCAATTTATCTTCACTGAAATCATTGAACCAACCATAGGTATTGATGCGCCGCAATTTATCTATGATTTTCCAATAGCGCAAGCATCACTAGCAAAAAAATCAATTGATGATCCTCGTGTTGCACAACGATTTGAATGTTACTTCAAAGGCATAGAGCTGGTTAATGGGTTTAATGAATTAACTGATGCTAATGAACAGCAAGTTAGATTTGAAGAAGATAATGCAAAGAGAGCTGCTCAAGGATTAGCTGTTAAGCCTATTGATGAAAACTTCATTGCGGCATTAAATCATGGATTACCACAGTGTTCAGGAGTCGCTTTGGGAATTGATAGGTTAGTGATGCTAGCGGTTGATATCAAAAATATAAGTGAAGTACAGAGTTTTTCAATAGAACGAGCCTAATGGGAATAACTCAATACTAAGATACGACCTCGTTGTGAATACTCTATCGGTTTGTAAGACCGCTTAGTGCGTATAACTGATATCGTATATTAAATTTCAACCCATAATATTATTTGTCTTTTTTTAAGGTTTAATAGCATTTTTTTATATTTTAATTGCCTTGGCAAATCGTGAATCCTTTGATTGAACTTCGTATAGAATTTTTTGAGGTTTTATAACTTCTTCTAATCGATTAAGTCTTTCGTATGAAAAATAGGAATTTAAAAATACAGCTAATAGCGCAAAAATGGAGATGCATATTGAGATTGTGTTTCTTGTGCCTTGTTCCTTATAGCGTTTTTCAGCATCGTCATGCTCCTGTAATTTTAAAGCTGCTTCTAATCCTGAGGGCGTTATTGAATAAATTATGCAAGGGGTGGGTTGGATATTATCATACAAACCGCTTGTCATTTCTTGCCCCTTGGTTATTAATTTAAGGCTTTCTAGAGCATCGATTATGCGTATAGTTTTTTTTGTGACTTGTAAACTCTCTGTATTCGCTAAATACGTTGGGATTTCTATGTTTATTTTCGTTCTTTTTAAGAACAGTGATAAATGTTCAAAAATATTGTCTTCTGAAACTCCTGCATGAGTGATATTTCTAATATTTGCAGCAGGGCTTGTGGCTACAATCACACTACCAGTATCTAGGAATGCTAATAAACTTTCTTTGATTTTCTTCCCATTCATATTTATTCGCCGTCATGATTTTTTATATTTTGCCATATATATTAATAAATAGGGTTACATTCGGCAATATCATTTTTCAATAAAACTATGACACAAAGTGGGAAAAGTGATCGTTAAATAAGTAGATCGGAGTAGATTAAAATGATTTGTCGCGGTGGCGACGACACCCAAAGGAAGACTACCTCCGGCCTCCCTTTGGAATCCCTCGGAGCTGCTACATCAAACGTAATCCTACATTCAGCACAATATCTTCGACGTAACAGCAATGAAGGCACATCCATGTGCCACATTGCTTTTGCCATCATCCATGATGGCGATACGTGAATATTGTGCTTCACTCCGGCGTTTGTTCAAGCAGATTGGGTGCTTGTTGATCGGGGAACTGCTCTATTTTTAAGGTTCGTCATTCCGTAAGTGTCTTGTACGGAATCCATGTCACTAAGAGCTAGATCCCCGACTAAGTAACCACGGGGATGACACCTGCTAGGTTCCGTGGCTGTGCCAAGTACTCCAAATCCCATCTCAGCAATTCAATCATCGACTAGCAAAGGTAGACCTCGACCCGAGACAGACGTTACATGGATGTAACTTATTAGACAATGCAGGAGCATATTGTCCTGACGTCGAGGGCTGCCGTTGTTCAGGGATGATAAATCGGCAGGAATCGAGGTTTACGCTAGTTGGGGATTGAATGTTCTGCTGAGTAGGGCGTCGCAGGGGTTCCAAGGGGAGGCGCGGCGGTACGTCGCCCCTTGGGTGTGGTCGCCACCGCGACGTCAAGCAGATAAATAAAGATCCAAGCCTATCAACTAATCAACAGAAATATAAAGTTAGCTGCTGTAGTTAATGTCTATTTTGAATCTAGTCATGGATTAACAGACATAAAAAAAGCTAAAAGAGTTTTCTCTTTTAGCTTTTTTTGTTGATCTAATTATTTACTAGATGTGAGTAAAAATTAAATACCATCACCATCAGTATGCAAACCACATTCACGTTGACCGCCGCCGAAGCGAGTATCACTTTCACTCATACCCAATGTTAATGGTTTTGTGCTATGTACATCACCAACCGATACATAACCTTCATCCCAAAGGGGATGGTATGGTAAGTTGTGCTTAGTTAAGTACTCATGTACGTCTTTATTACTCCAATCAATTATTGGATGTACTTTATAACGACCACGCAGTGTACCCACGACAGACAAACCTTCTCGGTGAGCCGATTGTTGGCGACGAACACCAGAAAACCAAGTATTAGCATTTAACTCAGATAAACCGCGCTCTAGCGGTTCAACTTTATTACGGCGATTATAGGCTTTAAGTGCATCATCACTTTGCGCCCACTCTTCACCGTACTTAGCTTGTTGCCATGCCGCACTTTCTTTTGCTTGATAAACTTGTAAGTTCAAGTTCAAACGATCAGTCAATTGCTCAATGAATCGATAGGTTTCAGGAAATAAATGTCCTGTATCCGTTATCAATACCGGAATATTGCTATCTACTTGGGTGAGTAAATGCAACATCACCGCAGATTGAATACCAAAGCTTGAGGATAAAACAAACTGACCTGGCAAGTTTTCCATTGCCCACTCGGCACGAGCAATCGCTGTTTGTTTTTCCAAAGACTGATTCCACTCTCCTATAGCAGGATGAGGAAAGGCTACTTCAAAAGGGCTGGTAAGCTCTTTATCGGCAATACCTGTTGTGGTATTAAGCATGGTGAAAATCCCTAAAGCTCACAATAACTTGTTCAACGATACCTGCACGAATAACAAAATCACCAAATGCTTCACCGTCATTACGTTCTGCAGACCAACGAGCACTCAAGGCATCAATTTCACTCAATACGCCAGCTTCATCAACATTTTCTTTGTATAATTTTGGTACACGACTACCGGCTAAATCACTACCTAAGTACATATTGTACTTACCAGGACCTTTACCGACTAAACCAATTTCAGCAAGCATTGCACGGCCACAACCATTTGGACAGCCAGTAACACGTAAAATAATACTGTCATCTTTTAGGCCATTCTTTTCAAGAATAGCTTCAACATCATCGACTAAGCCAGGTAAGTAACGCTCGGCTTCAGCCATGGCTAATGGACAAGTAGGAAAGGCAACACAGGCCATTGAACTCTTACGCTGATTAGAAACACCGTCATTAATTAAACCGTGCTCACGAGCAAGTTGTTCAATAATTGCTTTATCTTCTGCTGAAACACCAGCAACAATTAAGTTTTGGTTGGCAGTTAAACGGAAATCACCTTTATGTATTTTGGCGATTTCACGCATACCTGTTTTTAACGCTTTACTATCAGAATTAGCACCGTTGAAATCAAGAATACGGCCATTTTCAATAAATAAGGTCAGGTGGTTTTTACCATCAATACCTTCAACCCAACCAAAGCTATCGCCGCGGTGAGTAAATTCATATGAGCGAGACTCAGAGAACTCAATACCTGCTCTGCGTTCAACCTCAGCTTTAAATGTATCAACACCAACTCTATCTAACGTATATTTAGTTTTAGCATTTTTACGGTTAACACGGTTTCCCCAATCACGTTGAGTAGTAACAACCGCTTCGGCAATCGCTAACGTATGCTCTTTGGCAATAAAACCAAAATCATCGGCACAACGAGGATAAGTTGCTTTATCACCATGAGTCATGGCTAAGCCACCACCAACAAGTACGTTAAAACCAATTAACTCGCCACCTTCGCTGATAGCAACAAAGTTTAAATCATTGGCGTGTACATCAATGTCGTTATTCGGCGGAATGACTACCGTTGTTTTAAATTTACGTGGTAAATAATTACTACCTAAAATAGGTTCAATTTCATCTGCTTCAGTAGTTTCTACTTTCTCTTCATCTAACCAAATTTCGGCATAAGCACGTGTTTTTGGCAATAAATGCTCACTGATTTTGGTCGCCCATTCGTAAGCTTCTTGATGCAATGCTGATTCAACCGGGTTAGAAGTACAAAGTACGTTACGGTTAACATCACCAGCAGTGGCAATTGAATCTAAACCAACACTGTGTAGTGTTTGGTGCATTAATTTAATATTTGGTTTTAATACACCATGAAACTGAAATGTTTGACGTGTAGTTAAGCGAATACTGCCGTAAGAGGTATAATCATCAGCGAATTTATCAATAGCCAACCATTGTGTTGGGTTGATAATACCACCAGGTAAACGTGCTCGAAGCATAACGTTATGCAATGGTTCGAGTTTTTGTTTTTGGCGTTCTGCACGAATATCGCGGTCGTCCTGCTGATACATACCGTGAGTACGAATCAACTGGAAGTTATCACTGGTGAAACCACCTGTCATTCTGTCTTGCAGATCGTCTTTAATCGTACCACGAAGGTAATCGCTTTCAGCTTTTAAGCGTTCATTGTCGGCCTGTTTACCTTCAACAATCAATACAGGGTTTTCAACTTTTGTGAAATTGTTGCTCATTAGTAAACATCCTTCTGGTAACGCTTATTAGATCTAAGTGATTTTAAATAGTCTTCTGCTTGTTCTGCACTTAATTTACCGTGCTCTTGGATAATTTCTACCAAGGTTTGATGAACATCTTTGGCCATACGATTAGCATCACCACAAATATATAAGTGCGCGCCACGTTCTAACCAAGCAAAAACATCACTTGCTTGTTCTTTTAATCGGTCTTGTACATAAACTTTTTCAGCCTGGTCGCGAGAAAAGGCTACGTCCATGCGTGTTAACAAACCGGACTTTAAATAATTTTGCCATTCAACTTGATATAAGAAGTCTTGAGTGAAAGTTTGATCACCAAAAAACATCCAGTTATCGCCGTTGGCATCACGCGCTTCACGTTCTTGCATGAAAGCTCTAAATGGTGCAACACCGGTCCCTGGTCCAATCATAATGACAGGAGTATCATCCGATTGAGGTAAACGGAAATTGTCATTGTGTTCAACAAAAACACGTACTTTTTGACCTTCTTCTAAGCGGTTTGCTAAGAAGCTTGAGGCGCCACCAGTGCGTGGTTCGCCATTTGCATCAAAACTTACTAAACCAACGGTTAAGTGAACTTCTTCTTCAACTTCAGCTTGTGCTGATGCAATTGAATACAAGCGTGGGGTTATTTTACGAAGTGCTTCAACAAAGAATTGAGGATCAATTTCAGTTTTTGCTGCTTTTACCACATCGATAATTTGGTGCTCACCAGCGTATTCTCTAGCTGTGTTTTTATCAGCAGCAATTTCAGTCAGTGCTTTATCACCAGAAATTTTTGCCCAAAACTCAACAAATGCTGGTGCTGTTTGTGTAATTTCTAACTGGGTAGTTAAGGCATCTGTTAGTGTGAAAACCTGATTTGCGCCATTTACTTTTAACTTGATTTTTTCTTCGCCAGTAAGGCTTAAGGTAGCAATTAAATCAGCCACTAAATCAGCGTCGTTTTCAAACCAAACACCTAAGGCATCACCTACTTGGTAAGTTAAACCTGATTCACCTAAGTCAATTTCAATATGGCGAACATCTTTAGCAGAATCTCGACCAGTAATTTTTTGACTTAAAGAGAATTCAGCTTCAAATGGGTTTTGCTTTGAATATTGACTTTCAGCGCCTGCTGTTGGTAAATCAACAACATTTGCCGAACCTGAAGAGGCTTGAGTAAGCTCATCTTTCAAAGATTCAACAATACTTAAGGTCCAGCTTTCGCATTCGCTGTCGTAATCAACATCACAGTCAAGGCGAGGGGTGACTTGTTTTGCGCCTAATGCTTTTAAACGCTCGTCAAAATCTTTACCTGTTTGACAGAAAAATTCATAGCTGCTGTCACCTAAAGCTAAAACGCTATAGCTAAGGTTAGGTAATTTAGGTGCTTTTTTACCTAATAAATATTCATGAAACTCAATGGCATCATCTGGTGCTTCGCCTTCACCATTAGTACTGGCTACTATTAACAGGTGACTTTCATTTTTTAAGCCTTTGGCTTTATAGTCAGCAATGTTTTTAAGTACAACATTAATGCCTGCTGCTTTTGCGCTTTTCTCAAGTTTGCTGGCAACACCTTTAGCATTACCTGTTTGCGAGGCATATAAAATAGTTAAAGTCTTGGCAGCAATAGCTGGCGCAGCCGGTGCGATTTGGGCATTATGGCCTTGTTCGCTTTTCGCTGCTAGATAACCGCTTGCCCAAGCAAGTTGTAGTGATGAATAATCAGCAACGGTTTGTTGTAGTGAAGCTAATTGATTTGCATCTAAGGCACTACTATTGTTTGCTGAATTTGATGTATTTTGATTTAATAAGCGCTGCTCTGGCAACATAACTATTTTCACCCATGACAATTGATGGATGAAGAATAGACAAATTTCATTCAGATCAAAAGGAATAGATAGCGATTTTTTATTCCAAAATGGAATATAGAATTATGAAAGGATTTTAGTCTATGTTAAGTGTATTGAATAAGGAGGGTAGATGAGAAGATTTTCAAGGGAACAATTTCAATGTTGCCGCTTAGGTTTGTTCCTAATTTTAGCTACGTCTGTAAGCGTCAGTTACGCTTTTGAAAAAAAAATAGCAAATATTTACACCTATAAATCAACCTCAGGGATAACGTCTTTCTCTGATATCGAACCACTTGATGTTGATTTTAGTCGTTATCGATTTGATTGTTATGCCTGCGAAGTTGATTCATTAATTGACTGGCGTAAAGCAACCCTTTATTTACAGCCTTATAAGAATGATATAAATAAAGCTGCGTTGAAATATGATATTGACCCTGCTTTTGTTCGAGCCGTTATCCATGCAGAGTCGCATTTTAATCCCCAAGCTGTATCTAAGCAGGGCGCTCAAGGTTTGATGCAGTTAATGCCTGCAACAGCGAAAGAGCTTGGCGTACGGAATTCGTTAAGTGCCCAGCAGAATATTAAGGGAGGCGTTAAACATTTAGCACGCCTACTCAGAAAATATAAGGGTGATAATAAATTAGCTTCAGCAGCTTATAATGCAGGGGAAGGCGCAGTTAAACGTCACGGAGGTATTCCGCCCTATAAAGAAACCCAAGTGTATGTAGAGCGGGTCGGTATTTTACACCAGCGTTATGGACGCTTTTCTCACCTTAATAAATAATGACTAAATTTATTTGGATATAAAAAAGCCGTTGATATTTTAAATATCAACGGCTTTTATTTTATGTTTATCTATCATGCCAAATGGCTAGGTGCTAAAAATGAACAACAGCACCGGCAAAGAAACCGTCGTAAGTTAAATCACTATAGAAATCATCTAAATCATCTAATTCCATTTTCACTGTGCGGTAACCAAGTGTTACGTCAAAATCGACTGCAAGATTATCTAAAATTGCATAGCTCACGCCAATTTGTGCATCATAAACAGTTTGATCGTCATAGCTAATAAAGTTAGCTTCGGCGAAAACGTTTAAACCGGTAAAAGGCAGACCAACAATAGTTGATAGATAAAACATTGGGATAATACCAGAGACATCTAAATCACTTTGTAACTGGGTTGCAGGTTCTATGACTTGAATAGTAGCGTCTAAATCACGCGCAGTTAAACCAAAATCAAAGGTTAACAAATCGTTGTCAAATACTTCATAATAAAGGGTGTAATCAACGAAGCTGGCATCTAACGTAGTATCTAATGTTGAGTTAGTATTATAAGTAATGCCATCAAACTTAAAGCTGTCGTTTAATGTAGTACCGCCAACCGTATCAAGGGCTGTTGATGCTATTTTAATGTTAGGAATTAATGGAATTGGGTGCTCAAAAGCGACATAGAAGCTGCCTTGGTTTTCATCATCAAATTCAAAAACTGATTGATTATCAGCTCCTTCACCAAAGCTACCGCTGGCTTCGTTAGACCAGATTTGGCCGCCGATATATAAACCTAATAGAGTATCGGCTTGGGCAGTGCCACACATTAGTGCCGCTAAGCTGCCAGCGAGTAAAGTCTTTTTCATGTCATTATCCTTTGGTTAAAAGTTCATTTAAATCGATTAATGCTGCGTTTGCGCGAGAAATATAGTTAGCCATGACCAACGAGTGATTGGCAAGAAGACCAAAGCCACTACCGTTTAAAATCATTGGGCTCCATACTGATTCTTGACTTGCCTCTAGCTCGCGAATAATCTGCTGTAAGCTAATTTTGGCATTTTTGTTTTCTAACACGCTATTAAAATCTATCTCAATGGCTCTAAGTAATTGCAGTAATGCCCAAGTAGCACCTCTGGCTTCATAGAATACATCATCTATTTGCCACCAACTTGTTTGCAGTTGCAAATGAGAAACACCTTGGCTTGATTGTTCTGCAAGTTTATCACCCGCTAAATCAGTATTTACCTGTTCACGACCTACACTCAAGCTTAAACGGTGAGAATAACTGCCTAAACGCTTTTGTACTTCTTCAATATAGGCTCGTAGGTTATCGGCACGGGCATAAAACTGAGCCTTATTACCATTAGTGCTAACCAATGCGGAACGATAGGCATAAAGTTGCTTAATAGCTTCTCCATATTCAGATTCTGCACTCGGTACTGCCCAACTTTCACTGTCGATATTAAAACGTGGTTGCGCTTCGAGTAGATGCTTATTAACAAGGGATTGTGATTGAGAACGACTAAAGTCTTTACGCATCACTAATGCTATATCACGAACCATTTCTAATACACCGAACTCCCAAGCAGGCATATTATCTAAAAAGAGAGAAGGTGGCATTATGTCATTTGATAAATAACCACCAGGCTTATTTAGCAGTGCTTCACTGACTTTTATCAAAGCAGTGGTGGTGGTATAGCCAACAACAGGGGCGACATTTTCAGCTTTAGCTGCTTGTGTTACTTCAGCATGAATGTTGATGGACATAGGAGCAGTGCTCCAATAAACACCAATGCCATATAGAAGAAAAAATATGCCAGTAAAGGCCCAGACAATTGATTTTGTAGAAAACATTGTTTTCATATCCACTCCAAGGATGAGGTTGTTGGTATTGTACTATTTATATTTACGAACAGGTAATTGAATTTTAATGTTTGTTTTATTTGAGAACTTTAATGTTAATGGAATAACAATTTTTTCTTTCATAGGCTGTTTTAGTGAAAAAATCATGAGGTGTAATCCTGATGGTTGAAGCACAACTTTGCTGTTAGCCTTGATAGTGATTTCACCCACTTCACGCATACGCATCATACCGTCAGCCATGCTGTGTTCATGAATCTCAATGCGATCAGATATTGTACTGCTGACCTTTTGTAACGTTATCGCTTCATCACTAGTATTGTTTATTGTCATATAAGCGGCGGTAATGTCAGTGCCAGGTATACTTGCTTTAATATATCCATCGGTTACTGTAATCGGACTTGTTGCGTAGACATTACTGGTCATTCCGAATAATAAAGCGAACAAAATACTGACTTTTCTATAGTGAATATTTCTCATTGTAACTATACATCCCTGATAACAAGTATTAGAGTTTGACTATACCGTATTGATAAACCTATGTAACTAAACTGGTGGAAAATGGATAATTTGATTTTAACGACAGAAAACCAAGGTGTTTTTACCATTACCTTGAATCGTATTGATAAAAAAAATGCATTAACTAACGATATGTATAAGCAGCTCTGTCAGTATTTCGCTTATGCAGAGCAAACATCAAGTATTCATTGCGTAGTTATTCAAGGAAATGAACAGTGTTTTTGCGCTGGTAATGACTTGCATGATTTTATTCAATGTTCCGCTGATGACGAATTAGCGGCCCTTGCCTTTGTTAAAGTTCTGTCAGAATTTACTAAACCTCTTGTTGCTGGTGTTGCTGGCGTTGCTGTGGGTATTGGCACTACGTTATTATTGCATTGTGATATGGTCATAGCGGCTAATAATAGTAAATTTAAATTGCCTTTTACCCAGCTAGGTTTATGTCCAGAAGCAGGATCTAGTTTGTTATTAACTCAAAAAGTCGGTCCAAATAAAGCTTTTGAATTAATGGTGCTTGGACAAACGTTTAACGCAGAGCAAGCATTGAGTTATGGCATAACTAACCAAACTTGTCAGCCCGATGAACTCTTAGCACTTACATCCGATGTTGCCCAAGCCATTGCCAATTTGCCTGTTGAGTCAGTAATGACTAGTCGACGGTTAATACGTCAAGCGAATAAATTAGCATTGAGCCAGGTTATTAGTGAAGAAAGCCAAGCGTTTTCTCATTTAGTTAAATCAGAAGAATGTAAAAACATTCTAGCTAAATTTTTCAAATAAAATTGAGCGATATTATTTAAATCTAGCTTGCTAGATTATTACTGCTCTCACTAAACACTAAGCATATTGCTTAGTGTTTTTATTTCGACTACTGTTATTTCGAGTAAAAAGCCAGATAACGACAGCCATTAATAGAATTGGCCAAAATATGCCGACAGTCACCATGGCAATGCTTCCAAAGATAACCAAGCCAATAAATATCATGCCACCAAAAACACTTAATACAATTCCTAGTGCGGCCACAACTAATACCACAACCACTAAAGCTGAAACTCCTATAGCTTTCAGTGGTTCAACGGCTTCACCGTCCATCATCACATGCAAGTCCATTAACTCCAGCATGCCAACACCAAAAACATAGGTTAAGAAGATAGTCGCGATAATTGCCAGTATTAAGGATTTAAAGAAGCTCATAGTTTCCTCACTTTTATAGAGATGAAAAGTATTTAGATTAGTTCTAAATTAGTAATATTTACTGTTAGGTAACAACATACTTGCTACGACATACGCAACGCCCGTGGCTACGGGTAACATAATCAGTACGGCAATAGCGACAATGCGCACAGCTAATCGAGGGAAGTCATAATATTTGGCAATACCTGCACAGACACCAGTCAATTTTTTATTTGCGACGTCTTTACATAATGTCTGGCGAACACTTTTTATACTTGAATATTCTCTGTCATATTTCATGGGAACTCCTTAGTTTTACAATCTAACGTTTACACTATTACTTATATAAAATGACTGCCCTCGTCTAAACGAGGGAGTTGCTATATTCAATCATTAACCGTTAACAACTTTCTTTTTCATTTCAGCTAATTCAGCTTCAATGTTATCGTCTTGTTCAAGGTCAGATATCTGTGTTGATAAATCTTTATTCTTTGTTAAATCATAAGATTCAACTTGCGCTTCAAGATGATCAATTTTTTGTTGGTAACGTTCAAATTTAGCCATTGCTTCATCAATATTATGAATCACAGCTTTTTCTCGCACCTTTAATCTCACTTCAGCGGATTCTTGACGAAGTCTTAATGCATCTTGACGACGTTTGGCTTCACTAAGCTTATCTTGCAAGCGTTGCGCATCTTCTTGAATGGCGCTCAACAAGTCAGTTAATTGTACATTTTCTTCATTTAGCTGAGTTAATTCAGCTTGGCATTTATGTTTTTGCGCAAGGGCTGATTTTGCTAAATCTTCTCTACCTTTATTTAACGCAATCTCTGCTTTGTCATGCCAATGAGCAACGCCTTCCTGAGTCGTTTTAACTTTTCTTGCCAAGGTCTTTTGTTCAGCAATATTTTTGGCTGCTGTTGAACGCACTTCAACTAATGTTTCTTCCATTTCGCCAATGATCATGCGAATCATTTTTTCTGGATGCTCGGCTTTGTCTAACATGCTGTTTAAATTTGCATTAACAATGTCGGTAAAACGGCTGAATAATCCCATAATTTTCTCCTGCTTATTTTTGATATTTAGTTTAACTATTTAGTTTTTAAATTTAATAACATGCAATTTGATTACATGTTATTAAGTTGGTTTAAAGCTCTGCTGGTTACTTAATTAGCTACTTTGCTATCATCGTTAACTGCTGGTGTAGCTTGCTTGTCTTCTTGCTCTATTGCTAACCAAGTTGACGTATTATCAAATGAAAAGTTGGCTGAAAATTCTTCAATTTCGTTCTCTATAGATTGCTGTAATTGTGTATTTAATTCAGTAATCATTTTTTCTCCCTGGGCAACAATAAAGTCGCTTACGGCTTTTTCAACATCAGGTAAAGGTGCGGCATTAACGCTAGTGCTTAGCGTGGCGCCCATTAAAGATCCGATAAGTACTAGTGCAAGGCTTACATCTTTAATTTTGCTGCTAGTTTTTTTAGTCATGTTAAATGTGCTCATAATAAATTCCTTCTTCTCTTTGTATTTGTTGGTTACGTTGTAGTGTTAGTTTTCTATTTGGATGTTAAACATCGTCTGGTATGCAATAGCTATTACAAGTGCTGTGCCAAAGATTAATAATATTTTAACTTGTTGATAATTAATGAATATATTATTTTATTTGGATTGCATGAAAATCAAGCAGAATATTTTGTTTTAACTTTTTAGTTAAATTGACCATGAAAATAGTTTATTTGACCATGTTAGTTGTTGTTGTATTTATTTTCTTGTTCATTCTTTAGACAATTTAATACTTGCATTTAAATAGACGATCGGTCTAATATTGGTTTATGCAATTAGATACTATTAAAAAACGAAGAGGCAGACCTGCAAAGTCTGGCCGAGATACCACTAATACCAAAACTGAACTAATCAGTAGTGGCGTTGAACACTTCACGCAATTTGGTTTTGCTTCATCGGGTTTAGATCAGATATTAAAAAAAGTGTCGGTACCTAAGGGATCTTTCTATTATTACTTTGCTAATAAAGAAGTTTTTGGTTTAGCGGTAATTGACTATTACGACAACTACTTCGGTCGTAAACTTGATTCGCACTTAAAAAATGACCAGTTAGCGCCTGAACAAAGGTTAATAAGTTTTGTTGATGATGCTAAAGCAGGTATCGAACGCTATAATTTTAATCGTGGCTGTTTAGTGGGCAACTTAGAACAAGAAATTGCTGTTTTACCTGAGAGCCACCGAGATAAGTTAGTGATGGTGATGCAGGGCTGGCAAAATAAAATCTTTGATCACCTCAATGTGCTTTGCCCTGATGCTGAACAAGAAGAACATCACTTGTTAGCAGAGTTTTTTTGGATTGGTTGGGAAGGTGCGGTAAGCCGTTGCAAGTTGGTTCAAACAACTAAGCCGATTGATATTTTTATCAATCATTTCTTACAGTTGTTAAAAAAATAATATTTTATTAATTAATAGACGATCAGTCTATATTGGAGGTTCATATGTTTAAATGTTTACTGGTAAATAAAGATGAAAACGGTTACAAGACATCGATCACTGAATTACCTGAGGAAACCTTATCCCAAGGTAATGTCCTAGTGAAAGTCCTCTATAGCACGCTTAATTATAAAGATGCCTTAGCTATAACTGGGAAAGCTCCCGTAATAAGAAGTTTTCCTATGATACCAGGGATAGATTTCAGTGGCATTGTCGAACACAGTGAAAGTGATGAATTCAAAGTTGGTGATAAAGTGTTACTGAACGGCTTTGGAGTTGGTGAAAAGCATATGGGTGGTTTATCACAAAAAGCGAAAGTAAATAGTGACTGGCTCATTCCTTTACCTGCAGCTATTTCACCGCTGCAGGCTATGTCAATTGGTACCGCAGGTTATACTGCTATGTTGTGTATTCTGGCATTAGAAAAAAACGGTATTACTCCCCAAAGTGGTAAAATTCTCGTTACGGGCGCCACTGGTGGTGTTGGTAGTTTTGCGGTGAAACTGCTTTCCTTAATGGGTTACTCAGTTGTTGCCTCGACAGGTAGTAGTGATCAACATGATTATCTATATGACTTAGGTGCGACTGAGATTATCGATAGAAATGAATTATCAGCGCCAGGTAAACCGTTAATGAAAGAAAAATGGGCTGGCGCAGTTGATTCTATTGGCAGTCATACTCTCGCCAATGTTTGCGCAAGCATCCAATATGGTGGCGCTGTTGCGGCTTGTGGTTTGGCACAAGGCATGGACTTACCTGCCTCAGTGGCTCCCTTTATTTTAAGAGGAGTTTCTTTATTAGGTGTTGATAGTGTTATGCGTCCTAGAGCAGATAGAATAGCAGCATGGAAAAAACTATCGGAAATTTTACCAGCAACGGAAATGGAATCGATAGCAGAAGTGATTAGTTTAGAAGAGTCTATCGACGTGGCAGGTAAGTTACTTGATGGCAACGTTACTGGTCGTGTCGTGGTTGACGTAAATAAATAGTCTTCAAACGAAGCCATATAGTCGCTAAGGTAATGTTAAGTAAAAAAACACCTTAGCGGCATTGAATATCAACGTCATAGCTACTACCTTATGTTGATATTACTTTTCTTGATGGAATCATTATGACTCACCCTATTATCGAAGATCTTGCTAGCCGCCATACGGTAAAAAAATACGACGCAACGAGAAAAATCCCTCAAACAGATTTAGATGTCCTATATGAAGCCATGCGTCTTTCAGCTTCGTCTATCAATTCCCAGCCATGGAAGTTTATCGTACTCGAAAGTGATGCCGCCAAGCAGCGCTTGAATAATACCTTTGCCAATATGCATGAGTATAATAAGAAACATGTTTTTGATAGCTCGCAGGTGATACTTTTTGCTCATAATCCAAAATATACACGTGAGGACTATGCCAAGGTAGTTGACAAAGGTATTGAAGACAAACGCACACTTGCTGAAAAACGAGAAGCAGCTTTTGCTGTTTATTCATTTGCTGAGCTAAATACTAGCGAATCTGGTGATACCAGCACTTGGACCAAAGCACAAACTTACTTAGCCTTAGGTAATACTCTTCATATACTTGCTCGACTGCAAATTGATTCCACACCAATGGAAGGTATTGATATTGAGTTGGTGAATAAAGAGTTTAGCGATGAGCTTGATGGTTATCAATGTGATGTCGCATTGGCTATTGGTTATCATCACCCGGAAGACGATTTCAATGCCAAGTTACCAAAATCTCGTTTAGCCCTTAACGATGTTCTAGTGCGTATTTAGTCTCTTTGAACAGTAAATTACTCATGAAGTGCTAGTAAAGTACTAGTAATAAATAAAATGAGTCATCCATGTAAATAAGGTAGCAAGAAATTCTTTGTTACCTTATCTTGGTTAATCGTTGTGAAAAATTGGAGTTAAGTAGATTTTTCAGTACAATAATGATTCTTTCATTTTTCATTTTCATGGCTATGCACTCAAATCAAAATTACTCCCTAAAAAGCAGTAACAGCTTTAATATTAAGGCGAGTTGCTCACGTATCTATTTCCCAAGCTCCCTGGCAGAATTACAGCAGTTACCTGATTTATCTTCGGAAAATTTTTATATTCTGGGCGATGGCAGTAATACCTTATTTGTAGAATCTCAAGCACCCACTATTATTCAGCCGAAATTTAACGGTATCAATATTGTTGAACAAGACGATCACTTTATTGTTACGGTTGGTGCAGCAGAAAACTGGCATGACCTTGTTTGTTTTTGTTTGGATCAAGGGATTTATGGTTTAGAGAATTTAGCCTTGATTCCCGGTAGCGTTGGTGCAGCGCCAGTGCAAAATATTGGCGCCTACGGGGTCGAATTCGCTGATTTTTGTCAAGAAATACAGTGGTATGAATTTGCCAGTGAAACACTGCACTCGCTCACTAAACAAGCTTGTCGATTTGCCTACCGTGATAGCATTTTTAAGCAGGAACGTTATAACAAAGGGTTAATTACTCAAGTGACCTTTAATTTTCCGAAAGCATGGCAAGCAAATCTTTCTTATGCGGGACTAGATACTCTTGCCAAAGAAAGCACGGCTAAACAAGTGATGGCGCAAGTCATTGGATTACGCAGTAGCAAGTTACCTGATCCTAAAGAGTTACCTAATGCAGGTAGTTTCTTTAAAAACCCCATAGTCAATGACGCAGACTTTGCTCAATTACAGCAGCAATACCCTAAAATCCCCCATTACCCTCAGAAAAACGGTGAGATAAAACTGGCCGCTGGTTGGTTAATTGATCAGGCGGGATTAAAAGGATTTCGGCATGGCGACGTTGGCGTTCATCAACAACAAGCCTTAGTTCTAGTGAATTATGGTAGTGAACTAGGGGCAGAAATTATTAGTTTAGCTAAGTATATTCAACAGAATGTAGCAAAAAAATTCTCAGTATCATTAATACCTGAAGTGCGCATGATTACACATAAAGGCGAGAGATCATTCTCTTCGTTGAGTGATTTAAATCCTATCGAAAATATCACTGTTATTGGAGATAGTAATTCTATTAGAGGTAGTAGTGATGACTAAAACAGTTAAAGAGCACTTAGTTAAGTCATTAGCCTCAGGTCAATTTATTTCAGGACAGTTGCTCGGTGAGCAATTAGGCATCAGTCGTACTGCTATCGCTAAACATATTAAAGTATTAACCGAAATTGGCTTAGATATTTACAGTGTCACCGGTAAAGGTTACAAGCTGGCGCAGCCGCTGTACTTATTAGAGAAAGAGAAAATTATCAGTCTATTGGCTGATGAAACAAACCCGCAAGCTGAAAAGCAAAGCGACTTACCATTGATTGAAGTGCATAGCTTAATTGACTCTACCAATGATTATTTAATGAGGCGTTTGCCTAATCAAGTAACATCAGGACAGGTTTGTTTAGCGGAATATCAGAGCGCTGGTCGTGGTCGTCGTGGTAGGCAGTGGATTTCGCCTTTTGGCTCGCAAATATACTTGTCTATGTACTGGTACTTAGAACAAGGATTATCAGGGGCTATGGGATTAAGTTTACTCACGGCACTAGCGGTCAGCGATGCAGTAAAAGCCCATAGTAACGTACAAGTTCAGTTGAAGTGGCCTAATGATATTTATCTTGATGGCGTCAAGCTCGCAGGTATCTTAATTGATCTTGAAGGGCAGGCATTAGAGCCTAGTCATTGTGTTATTGGCATTGGTTTAAATCTACATATGCCAGTGGACGCAGGTAAATTAATTGAACAAAAATGGACAGATCTACAATCACACAGTAAAGTCAAAATCGATAGAAATGGGCTCAGTGCACAATTAATTAGTTGTTTACGAAAGCGATTACAACAACATCAGCAAGTGGGTTTAGTGCCGATGTTAGAAGAGTGGCATGCTCATGATGCTTTTTTAAATAAGCGGGTAAAATTAATTACCGGCGAACGAGTAACTCATGGCATATGTCGAGGAGTTAATAACCAAGGTGCTTTACTACTAGAGGTCGACGGGCAAGTTAAACCAGTCTACGGTGGTGAAGTAAGCCTTAGGATGGACGAATGATCCTATTAATTGATATCGGCAATAGCCGAACGAAATATGTGCAGCTCATTAGCGGTGAGCTATCAGCGACTACGCAGCTAAGCAATAGTGAGTTTTCTGAAGAATATTTTACAAAATACTTCAACCAAGCTAGCCAGTTAATCGTTGCCAATGTGGCGAAGTCGGCATTAACCGATGAACTTGCTACTTGGTGTGCAAGAGAAAAAATTAACTATAAACAAGTGCATAGTGAACAGAAAAAAAACACCTTGATTTCAGCGTATCAAGAACCAACAACCTTAGGTATAGACCGCTGGCTCGCACTATTAGGCACTATACATCTTTACCCACAGGAAAATGTATTAATAATAGATGCAGGCACTGCGACCACTGTAGATTTATTGACGAGTAATGGTCAACACCAAGGTGGTTGGATATTAGCTGGTATTAACGCACTGTTTACTAGTATTTTAAGCCATAGCACCTTGGTTCATGCAAAAAGTAAGACAATGCCTAGCTTAGCATTTGGTGTTAACACGACTGATAATGTTAACAACGCGTGTTGGGCAGCAACGCTAGGCATGATTGAGCGAGCCATTGAGCAAGCACAGAAATTAGGTGATATTAATCGCATTATATTAACAGGTGGTGATGGTAAAGCGTTAACAAGGTTATTGTTAGCACAGACAACTGAAAATATTCTAGCGGTAGAAAACATTCAATTTATCGATAACCTTATTTTCTTCGGCCTGCAGGAATACGCATAAAAAAATGCTTCAAATTGCCATAGTGAAATGAAATAAGCAGTTATTATTTACACATTTTAATTATATTAAACACAGTTAGGAATGATCATGAAAGCAGGAATTATTGGCGCAATGGAGCCAGAAGTTGCCATTTTAAAAGAAAAATTAACCGATGCTAAAAGCACAGAACATGCAGGTTACACTTTTCACCAAGGCCAATTAGACGGTAGTGATGTCGTTATTGTTCAATCAGGGATTGGTAAAGTTGCGGCGGCGCTAGCAACAGCAATATTAATTGACCGTTTTCAAGTAGATTACGTTGTTAATACTGGCTCTGCTGGTGGTTTTGATGCGAGCTTAAAAGTAGGTGATATTGTGGTGAGCTCAGAAGTTCGCTATCACGATGTTGATTTGACTGCCTTTGGTTACGAAGTTGGCCAATTACCAGCCAATCCTGCGGCGTTTATGCCACATGATGATTTAGTGGCAGCGGCAAAAAAAGGCATTGAACAATTAAGCCAAACAGCTGGGGAAAACATTAAAGCGGTAACAGGGTTGATCACTACAGGAGACACTTTCATGACTAAAGAAGAAGATGTCGCCAAAGCACGTGCTAACTTCCCCACTATGGCAGCAGTTGAAATGGAAGGTGCTGCAATAGCCCAAGCGTGTTTGCAGCTTAAAACACCTTTTGTTGTTATTCGCTCACTTTCTGATATTGCTGGTAAAGAATCACCGCATACCTTTGAAGAGTATTTAGAAACAGCGGCGGTTAACTCATCGCAACTAGTACTGAATATGTTAGGACAACTTAAAGGTAAAGTACTTAGCGCAGCCTAAGCACTTTACTTAAACTAGAAGCTGGCAATTGAAAAGGGATAATTAATGACAGTACTCACCGAGTTAGCACCTTTTACTTACCATGTGTTAATTCTCATGGTAGTGCTGATCATTAAGTCCTTAGTTAGTCATTTCATTGCCCATGAGCCACTACGCTTTTTCCAATTTTATTGCTTACAGTTAGGTAATAAGGTTAATAACAGTAAAAATGGTACTCAACATCAAACCATCGCTGGTTTATTAGCGCTGTTAGTCACTTTGGTACCGATAGTTATTATTTTATGGCTCTTTGCTGACTTTATTGCGGTTGATTACCTATGGCAAGGGTTATTACTTTATCTTGCCCTAGGCAGCCTTAATCTAGGGCAGGTAAACATAGGTATTGCGCAAGCTTTAGTTGCTAAACAAAACTATCTGGCAAAGCAAACTCTCAAGCCATTACTCTTGCGAGAAACAGATCAACTCTCATCAGTGGGTTTAAGTAAAGCAGCTATTGAAATGCACTTGCTTCGCAGTTTGCAGCAAATTTATGTGGTTAGCTTCCTCTTTATTATCGTTGGTCCGTTAGCGGCTCTGAGCTACCGACTAATGTTAGAAATGCATTATTGTTGGAATACTAAATTAGGGCGATATAAGCACTTTGGCTTTTACAGTCAGCTGTTTATCCAGCTTATCCAATGGTTGCCTAGCCGGTTAATGGCGTTATTGATATTACTAAGTACTGTAGGGCAGGGCAGTTTATTATTTTGGCGCTTAACTCGAGGCCACTTCTTTAAACTCAATAATAATTTTTTTATAGCGGTACATGCTTTTTCGCTTACCGTGAGACTCGGCGGAGTTGCTATGTATCAAGGCGAAAAATTACGTAAGGCCGCCTTTAATGATCTTGGCAAACAGCCAGAGCCACGCGATATTATTAACGCAAGCCGAAAAATTAATTTCACTATCTATAGCAGTTTATTTTTACTCGTGCTGTCAGCACTATGCTGGCAGTTAGTCACGTCAAGCTAATCTCCCTTTAGTTAATTTGGTATTTACATGAACGACTTTTTATTTTATTTAGATATTTTTGGCGTCATTGTTTTTGCCTTATCAGGGGCGCTTATGGCTGGGCGTTATCAACTTGATCCTTTTGGTGTTGTGGTGTTGGCTTCAGTTACTGCTGTGGGTGGCGGTACCATTCGAGATGTTATTTTACAAACGCCCGTCTTTTGGGTGGAAAAACCCTACTACCTCTATGTTATTTTAGCGACTGCAATACTCACCATAGTGCTTATCAGACAACCAAAACGGATCCCTAAGCGTTTCTTGCTCATTGCCGATGCATTAGGTTTAGCCTTGTTTGCGGTTTTAGGCACGCAAAAAGCACTTTACTTGGGCGCACCAATCCCAGTGGCTGTGGTATTAGGTACTATTACGGGTATTGCCGGCGGTATGATTCGAGATGTTTTATGTAATGTAATCCCGATGATTTTACGTGAAGAGATTTATGCGCTGGCGGCCATGTTAGGTGGTAGTTTATTTATTATATTGCATGGATTAAATTGGAATGATACCAATGCGATGATTGTCTCAATCTCTGCAGCATTGGCTCTACGCCTAGCCGCTATCTATTGGCATGTTTCATTACCGGCTTTTCATATTGTTGAAAAGCCAAAAAAAGAAAAAGGCACAACTAAGATCATAGGGAAAAAATAAAATTACTGTCTAACGGCTTATGTAAGAATAAAGTAAAAAAAACAATACTTTTAATTCGAAATTTGGTCGTGTGATATGAGAACTAGTAGTGGCTGTATTTCAATTTCTTCCCTCAATACCAATAGCTAGCTATTGGTCAATCAAACGCCATGAGTATGACGGTAAATAAGAGAGATTTTTTCATTGGGAAGCACCAAGCTAGGTATAACAACTCGTTGTTGTAACGAGTTAAAAAGGTGCCGATATTTTATCAGTTACAAACAATTACCCAGTGTGCCATATTGCCGCAATCAGCGGGTCTGATAGCTAATTAGCCAGTGCTGTAAGCTATCGGCTAAACGTTTTGTTCATTTGTTGTTGTATCTCTTCGTACCAATTATCAGTAATGCTGACTGCAGGTAAAGCTTCTATCTCTATGGTACCTGAAGTCGCTGATTTATCAGACTCGTTATAAACATCTAAGATATTCTTAATAACAACGGGTTGAGCTTTAAGTTTAAGCTTTTCAACCAGTAATTTTGCACCTGCTTCAAAAGGTTCAATTTGTCCTGATTGTGAGCGTGTTCCTTCAGGAAAGATGATAACCTTTTTACCTTTGCAAATTTTTACGTCTTTTAATAATTTGATGATGGCACGGCTGTCTTTTTGATCGACGGTAATATGACCAACCCTATCGACAATTCGAGAAACAGGCCATTTATCCATAATACCTGTTCTACCGATAAAACGCGTATCCAAGCCTACGACCTCTTCAAGAGAGAAGATATCAAACATGCTTTGATGATTAACAATTAAAATATCGGTATCGTCATCAATTATGCCGGTAAGGTTTACCCGAGCACCAACACTACGCACAATTCTAACAACAAAAAATTGGCGAAAACGATTGAACATCGCCCCATGGCGCTTACACAGAGAGAGTGCAACAGACTCGGCCGCTATGAAGACATACATAGAGTATTTTTTTAGATAAAAGCTAAACATGAGTATTATTCAGAAGCGGTAATTAAGCTTCAATCCCCCAGCCATCGGTGTAACCAGCAAACTGGGTAACGATTTTATCAAAAGCTTCTTCTTGTTTAACAATAGCTTCATGTGATGGTGTCATAACAACGGTACAATCTACATCCCAAACATTAGGTGTTTCATCTGGGTGTAAGTCGCATTTTACTTCGGGCAAGTGTTCGTTTAAATGTTGAACCATAGCCTGTGCTTGGCTTTCTTTCTCAAACAAATGAAAAAATACCACATCATGTGATTGGCTCAAGTCTATACCTGCTTGGTGCATTTCGGCTAATACTTGGCCTGTTTCGTCATCTGGGTAGTTCATATATGGGTAAGATTCTTATGTTATTGAATGGAGCATTATAAATCGGTAAAAGCGGCTTGAATAGAGCTTGGGATAAATAAATATTTTTGTGTCATTTTTATTTTCCAGGATACTGAGTCAGCATAACATCAACCGCTTCCATTGTTTTTTCATTTTGTGTGGTGCTGTTATCTTTTGGCTTGAAATCTAGCGGATATATACTGCGCCACACAGAACGATTACGTTTAGGATCGACTAAATCAATAATCAAACCGCCCGGATAAATAGACCAATCATCGTTGTCTTGTTGCCAAGTATTGGCTTTTAAACAGTGTGGGCAAAATAGCACGACTTTATTATAATCTTGGTAATCTTGACGTGTCCCCTTAACTAGGTGATAGGTCACTATCATATCTGCACTTTCAAGGTCACTGTAAACAAAATCTTGTGCATTGAGGCTCTTTTCTATTGCTATTTCAATACGGTTTCGCTGTGCATGGCTCAGGCTTTGACTATCAAAAAACTTTGAATCACTCGGGTAAAAGCTATAGGTTTTTACTTGAGAAAAATCAAAACTAGTATGATAGGTCACAGGGTTGTTCATTGAGCTACAACTAGATAAATTCAATACAAGTAGGTAGAGTAGCAGTAATTTTATCGGCAATGTTAATACCATAAGTTAGCCAACACAGAGTAAAGAATGCGCTAGAAGTAAAACGCTAGCCTAACAACTGGCTTAAGGTTTGAACAGGGAAACCGACAATATTATAGATTATCGCCTGATTACAGCGCTTTTTAACCTTGAACTGCACTATTTACACAAAAGAATAAGGATATTTAATGATTAAAAGTACTTATAAGCATCTATTTATTGGTGCATCCCTTCTTGCAATGAGTTTTGTTTCTTTAACCGCGCAAGCACAATCATCTGTTTGGAAAGTCAGTAAAGGCAATGACTATATTTTTATCGGGGGGACAGTGCACATTTTACCACCGTCAGAATTCCCACTACCCAAAGAATTTAATGAGGCTTATAAACAAAGCGATAGCATAGTATTAGAAGCTAACTTATCCGATGCCAGTAATGCTGATTTTCAACTGAAAATGATGCAACAAATGACTTATAGCAATGGCAAAACTATTAGCAGTTTTTTATCAACGAAAACGCAAAAAGAACTCAGTCAGTATGTTTCTTCTTTAGGTGTCGATCTAGCTATGTTTGAGCACTTTAAACCTGGGTTTTTGGTCACTATGCTGGCGTTATTAGAAGCGCAAAAAGCACAGTTATCAGGAGAAGGTGTTGATATCTTCTACAGCAAACAAGCAACTAGAGATAATAAAGAGATAGCCTATTTGGAGAGCGCTGAGTTTCAAATGAATATGATTGCTAATATGGGTATTGGCGATGAAGATCGTTTCATCAAGTCAAACCTTGAGCAAATGACAGACTTTAAAGCGATGTTTTTAGGCTTACTTAAAGCCTGGCGAGCAGGTGATGAACAGCAGCTTAATACGTTAGCTATTCTTCCAATGAAGGATGATCCTAAAACATTTAAAAAATTACTAACCGATAGAAACCACACTTGGATATCACATATTGATCGCATGTTTTCTGACAATGGTAAAAGCACAGGTAAAGAATTTGTTTTAGTAGGTGTTGCGCATTTAGCGGGTGATAAAAGTGTTTTAGCGTTATTGAAAACTAAAGGGTATCGCGTAGAAAAGCTTTAATGTCATGGAACCCCATTTATAATGGGGTTCTCTTTAATGACTCTCTACCAAAGACTATCTTGATTCACGTCTTTAAAGCTAAGTACTTTACCGCCAAACTCATCAGCAAACGCTTGAGCATCCGTTTGTAAACTAAAGCTCGCTAGTGTTTTCCCCATAGCTCCTGTTTTTTCAGAGCCAGTTACATACCAAGCAGTTTTAGCATCAATAAAATATTTATCATCAATACTGTCACTGCCCCAAGGCATTTTACTCATATCATGTACCAGTATTTGACTGACATTACGGGTATTTTCTGGGTCTAAATAATAGCTAAACATATCGCGGGTAGAGCAGAACTTAAAGACTTTATCACCTTGCTCTTTTCGGAAAACTTCGCCTTTAGGGCCATCAAAATTGGTGATAAGCATGCCACATAAATGGCATTCATCGCTGCTTTCCATGGCAACAGCTTTATGAATTACGGCTTGTTGTGCTGAATTATCTGAACAAGCAGATATGACAATTAAACAAAAAAGTGCACCGAGCGTTTTAAAAATAGCAGACATTACAGTTTTTTCCTTTTGAAGATAAATATGGCGATGCTCAAGGGTAATGCAACCCAAGCAAATAAAGCGGTGAACAACTGTCCTTGTGAGAGGCTGGCATTAATGGCAACAGCAAGAGCGCCGTTAACATCACTACTATCAAGGCCTGAAAGGTTTACCAAACGGAAAATATCCGCAGGATTAAGCATCATCAATTGCGTTAAACCGGCTTGGGTAATACCTTCTTCAACGCCAACAAGTAAAGCTAATAACGCTAAATCAAAGGCAAGCGCAAACAAGAACCAAGTGATTAAAGCAAAACCAGCGGCTTTAGATTTTTCACTTACCGATAAACTAATTAAATAAGAAATTGCAGTAAAACTTAAGCCTAATAAAATCGCACTAACAATAAATACTGAGAAGCTTGTTAATACTTGGATGTCACCGAGTTGGAAATACAGTAATACCGCCGATGAGCCAAAACCAAGCAAGGTCGCTAGGGCGATAATGCTGCCTTGGCCAATAAACTTACCAAGTAATAATTGGCTTTTACTTAATGGGTAGGTCAATAGTAACAACAAGGTACCGCTTTCTTGTTCACCGACAAAGCTATCGTAGCTTAGCAGCAAGGCAATCAGTGGAATAAGAAAAACAGCTAAACTGGCTAAACTGGCAACCGTTGTTGAAAGTGAAGCTACACCCACAGCACCAGAGGCTGCTGCGCCAAAGTAAGTTAGACCAATAGACAGTAGAGCAAAAATGAGTGTAATTGAGATTAACCAACGATTTCTTAAACCATCGTGAAACTCTTTATTGGCAACGGTTAATATTTGTCTCATTATTTTTTTTCTCCACTTTCATGTTTCAACAAGAAGTGCTGATAAACTTGCTCTAAATTTGCAGTATCTACCTGTAAATCATCTAAGCCTTCATGGCTGAGTAGCTGCTTTAATACCTTCATTTTTTCCTGTTCAGGTACCAATAAAGTATTCGGACAGCTGGCGGTTAAAAAACCTTTTAGTTTGCTGTCATTAGCTACGGCTCCATTAAGTCCAAAGGGTTTAATAGCAACAGGTAAAGCAGCTTGTTGGCGCAATTGGGCTAACGTACCCATAGCTAATAATTCACCAGTCGATAAAATCATCGCCCGATCAATATGTTGCTCAACACCTGGCAAAACATGAGAACATAGAATGACACTAGAGCCGTTTGACTTTAATTGATCCACTGTTTTATAAAAATCGCGGGTAGCAATGGGATCTAAACCAACGGTTGGCTCATCAAGCAATAATAACTTTGGTTCACCGATAAATGCTTGTGCTAGACCTAAGCGTTGACGCATACCCTTGGAGTACGTCTTTACTTGTCTTTTCATTGCATGGGTAATACCCACTTGCTCAAGTAAATCAATAGCTTGTTTTTTATTGAAACCTTTTAATTTTGCAAAATAAGTTAATACTTCTAAGCCGGTAAGCTGTTCATAAAAGCTCACGTTTTCAGGTAAGTAACCAACTTTACTGCGGCAATGCCACGCTTCTTTTGAATCAGGTGCCATGCCCATGACTTCAACCGTACCGCGACTTGGAGAAATAACCCCTAGGATGAGTTTCATCATTGTAGTTTTACCGGCGCCGTTATGGCCAAATAAACCCAGAACCTCACCTTGGTTCAAGTGCATTGTCACTGACTTTAAAGCATCGAGTTGCTGGTAGCTTATACCTGCATCGGTGAGTGATACTAGTGGAGTACTCATAAAATTATTCCTTCAAGCTTGCGCTAGTGGTGTTTGCTGACTGCGCAGAATTACTTTTTGTAAAGGTAGAGGTTGTAACAGCAAGTGGTGTAGCGGCTTGCTCGTTTTTTGTTAAACTTGGGGCGCTCATTAATGGGTAGCTGTCTTTAACGCCAGGAGGTTTAAGTACCGGAAATTGTCTTTGAACCCAGCGCAAAATTAAAATTGCAGGGCTGTCCATAATCATTTTCATTTCTGGATATTGCCAGACGAGTTTATCTATACCGTCGTTCGGTTCAAAAATAGTATCGCCGATGCCATCATTTCCCATATCCCAGCCTAAATAATTACTCCAGTAATTACCTCGACCATCTTTGCTCCATTCTTGTTTTTTATTGGAAACATATTTAACTTGGGTGGGGTTATTGATAAAGCTATTACCGAAGATTTTGATGTTTTCCGAGCCCGCAGTAAGGTGGATGCCTATTTCAGCGGTATCAATAATATTGTGTTTTACCGTATTGTAGCCAGAGTTATAAACAAATAAACCTTTACCATCGCGGCCAAGCACTTTGTTTTCAGGCTTTGTCCAAACGTTTTTAACATAGTTATGACTAAAAGTAGATTGGGTAATAAAATTCAGTAAAAAACCATAATCTTCGCTGTTGGTTGTTTTATTGCCGGTAATAGTTAATCGACGTGAACTCATTAGGGCGTAACCTGCACGAGTATCGTAAGCGGTATTATCTTTTACTGTATTATCATAAGAATACATATAATGAATACCGTAGCGTAAATGGTGCATGGTATTTTGTTCAATTATATTATTTTGACTGGAAATAACATAAACACCGTCACGGGTTTCACTAACTTCGTTAAGAAAAACATGACTATTAGTGACATTGGCAACTTGAATACCGTTCCCTCTGTCAGCTGAACGTAATGTTAAATTTCCTTTAACGCGGTTATGGCTAATAATCGCTTTGTCAGCCTGATTAAGCCAGATGCCAAAACCGTCCCCGATTAAAATGTTATTTCTAATGGTTAAGCTAGGCACTTTGTTATTGTCTATTTTACCGTGAGAATAGATACCAGAATTTTGGTCAGTTAAGTCATGACCCCAGTTGGTTATGGTTAGGTTTTCTATGGTGATCTGTGAATTTTTGAGCCATAAACCATGACCTTTACCTAGAGAGTCTATAATGGCTTCGCCTTTGTTATTGCTACGAAGTGTTACTTGATTGGAGATAATGAAATTACCGAAATAACTCCCAGGTCCTAATGTAATAACATCGCCATTTTGGCTATTATTAAGAGCTTGTTGTAAATCATCAGCGGGTGATAATTGAATTTCTTGCGCACTTACTTGTTGAGCATAAAAACTGCTGAAGATGAACAAGATGGCAAGTGATTTTTTAAAGAGTAGCAAAACAATTATTCTATAAAGGGGTAACTAAATGCAGCATAGCATTATTCGATGAAAATCAGTTGATCTCGATTAAATAAGTTTCATTTATAGGCTCTTATAGGGAATGAAATTATAAAAAAACCTTGCAATAGCGTGGGTAATTGTATTTGTCTGTATGTAGGCACGATATACCGCTGATTTATAAGGTTTAGAGCTTAAACTGTCAAGTATCGGCAAATAGATGCCAATGGTTTTTCATGTTTATTTGTATTACACCAAGATAAGTCAGTTTCCTATTACAGAGCCCACAAAAATCCCAACACTTTTCAGTGTTAGGCTTTTGAATTTGTTATTAACTGTTTGTTAAATTAAAGCCTAAGCTTCAACGAACATACGGCCACGCATTTCCATGCTTGTCGTATATTAACTGCATGACAGAACTAGTTTCCTGTTATTAAGATCAAAAAAAGGCCTGATACTTTGCAGTGTCAGGCTTTTGAATCTGTAATTAACTGCTTGTTAAATTAAAGCTTCAACGAACATACGGCCACGCATTTCCATGCTTGTCGTATATTAACTGCATGACAGAACCAGTTTCCTGTTATTAAGATCACAAAAAAGCCTGACACTTTTCAGTGTCAGGCTTTTGAATTTTTAATTAACTGCTTGTTAAGTTAAAGCTTATGCTTCAACGAACATGCGGCCACGCATTTCCATGCTTGCAGTATATTAACTGCGTGACAGAACCAGTTTCCTGTTATTAAGATCACAAAAAAGCCTGACACTGCAAAGTATCAGGCTTTTGAATTCTTAATTAACTGCTTGTTAAGTTAAAGCTTATGCTTCAACGAACATGCGGCCACGCATTTCCATGCTTGTCGTATATTAACTGCATGACAGAACCAGTTTCCTGTTATTAAGATCACAAAAAAGCCTGACACTTTTCAGTGTCAGGCTTTTGAATTTTTAATTAACTGCTTGTTAAGTTAAAGCTTATGCTTCAACGAACATGCGGCCACGCATTTCCATGCTTGCAGTATATTAACTGCGTGACAGAACCAGTTTCCTGTTATTAAGATCACAAAAAAGCCTGACACTGCAAAGTATCAGGCTTTTGAATTCTTAATTAACTGCTTGTTAAGTTAAAGCTTATGCTTCAACGAACATGCGGCCACGCATTTCCATGTGTAGTGCATGACAGAACCAGTTACAGTAATACCATTGTACGCCAGGTTTGTTGGCAGTGAAGGTAATAGAAGAAGTCTGTTGAGGACCAATTTCCATTTGTACGCCGTGGTTAGTCATACAGAAACCATGAGTAACATCTTCTACTTGGTCAAGGTTAGTTATGATTACCGTAACTTCATCACCTAGTTTTACAGTAAATTCACTCATACCATAAGTTGGTGCAACAGAAGTCATATATACACGTACTTTTTTGCCATCGCGAATAACTTTATTGTCACTCATCGGATCAACACCATCACGCTTCGCGATTGCTAATGTTTCTGCAAATGTTGGCTCATCACGAGTATAAACTTTCTTAGGCTTAACTTTACTACGGTGTACCATAATACAGTCATGCGGTTCAGCAAATGTTGGGCCATCATGAACAAGCTTCATTACATCACCAGAAATATCAATTAATTGATCATTTTCTGGTTTAAGTGGTCCAGTAGGTAAGAATCTATCTTTAGAGAACTTACATAAAACAACTAACCATTTACCATCAGCATCACGTGATTCACCTTGTGTTGTATGGTTATGGCCTGGTTGATAATGCACATCTAGTTTTTGACGGATGTAGTTAACTTTTTCGCCTTTGTACGCTTTAATAGCATCTTCAACATTCCATTTAGCAATTTGGCTATCTAGGAATAAGGTAGTGTAAGCATTACCACGGCCATCAAAAGCGGTATGTAAAGGACCTAAACCTAACTCTGGCTCTGCTACTACAGTGTCACGAGGTTTAATTTTGTTAGCAAATAAATCATCCAATTTAGCAATAGAAATTACTGTTACTGTTGGTGATAATTTACCATTTGCCATGAAGTATTTACCTTCTGGCGAAGTATTCAAACCATGAGGTGATTTTGGTACTGGAATATAACGTGTTAATTCAGAGCCTTTACGGCCATCTAATACTGGTACATCATTACCGTTGTAAGTTTTGAATTTACCGGCTTTAAGTGCAGCTTCACAAGCCGCTAAGCTGAATATAACAACGTGGTCACGCTCAGCAGAAATCATTTCGCCTAAGTTCATACCCATTTCTGAGTTGTAACAGGTAGATGCGAAGTATTTTCCATCAAAATCAGCATCAGTATTATCTAAGTTACCGTCAACCATTACTTGGAAAGCCATTTCCATGGTTTCTGCGTCAATTACGTTGTATAACGAACGGTAAGTGCTGACATCTCTCATGCCGTCTTTACCATCGTTATTCATTGGAATTTCAAATTCACCATTACAAACAACATATTTAGTATATGGTGCTTTTTGTACACGTAATCCGTGAACTGCTTGTACGTTTGGTACCGTAAGCATTTTGTCACACTTCATGATGTCACAACGAATACGTGCTACACGAGAGTTAGCTTTATCGTTAATGAAAACATATTTACCGTTGTAACTACCATCGGTCATACTCATATGAGGATGATGTGAGTCACCCATCATGATATCGGCGCTGTCGCCTTTAACACGTTTAGATTCTTCAGTTAAACCCCAGCCTGTTGCTGAGTCAGTATTAAATACTGGAATACGCATTAACTCACGCATTGATGGGATACCCATAATACGTACTTCACCAGAATGACCACCTGACCAGAAGCCATAATACTCATCTAATTCACCTGGATGAACCACTGGGCTCATTGCCAATTCTTTTCTTTGTGCTTGCGCAGTAGAGGCAAACATAGCTGCTGTCATTGGCGCTGCTACAACACCTGCACCAATTAAGGCACTTTTACCAAAAAACTTACGACGTTCTTCGCTTTCCAATGTAACTTCATTGGAGTCATTCGTTAAATTTAACTCTTCTTTACTCATTGGTATTCTCCACTTTACTTAAAATGTAATTAAATTTGTTATTTAGCTCGCTTGATCCAATTAAGCTACTTCGGTTATTTCTATTTCTGTTTCTTTAAACTTTGCTTTTTTTCTTGCTATTTTTTTCAATGGTGGACATTTTTCTTCATTAAAATAGGTCACTTGGCAATCAAGACAGTAATGGCACTCACGCATATTGATAACACCATCTGGATCTATTGCTTGAATCTCACATTCTTTAGCACATGTTTTACAAGGCTGACCACATTCAGGACGACGACGTAACCAGCTGAATAAACGAATGCTATTACTCGTTGATAATGCTGCGCCTAACGGGCACAAGTAACGACAGAAGAACTTGCGGTTAAAAATATTAATAATGAGTAGGATAGATGCATATAATACAAACGGCCATTCACGATCAAATTTTAGTAGGAAAGTTGTTTTAAATGGTTCTATTTCAGCGAATTGCTCTGCCAGTGATAATGACTCCATCGACAAGCCAAACAACGCTAATAAAATTAGATATTTGATGGCCCATAAACGCTCATGTACAGCCCAAGGTAATTCAAATTGTGGAATTTTGATGTGGCGGGCAAAAATATTCATTAATTCTTGTAACGCGCCAAACGGGCATAACCAGCCACAGTAGACCGCACGGCCCCACAAAATCATGGTGACTGCTGCTGCGCCCCAAAGAATGAAAATCACCGGGTCAAGTAAGAACAAGTCCCAAGAAAAATCAGACATAAAGGCTTGTAAGAAGGTAAATACGTTCACTACAGAGAGTTGTCCGCCCCAAGACCAACCAATAAATACTACCGTAACAATTAAGAATAAGTGACGGAAGTTATGCATAAATGTTGGATGACGAACAAGGATGTCTTGGAAAAACAAACTCATCACAACAATAATAAGCAAGATAATGAGTACAATGACTTCGGCTTCTTTTTCTTTCCATACTTGCTGCGCTAGCGTTAATTCTGGCTCAGGCATAATGACAGCTGGGCGATCTAAATATTTGTCTAAGGTATGATAATCAGCTTTAAAACTTGTGAATATGCTTTCTAGAGGACCGGTTTGACGACGAACTAATAACTCTAGTTGCCAATCAGAAGCGGGGTTAAATTTGTGGTGGTCACGAATAATAAAGACTGAACGTTCAGTGAATTGTGGCGCTCCTTCAATATAAATATCGGGTACACGACTATGATCTAAATCCCTAAAGGCAAATGCATCGCCATTTTGTAATATTTGAAGACGATCAAAAATAGCACCACGAACATAACCTGAACCTTTAAATGAGTAACCTGTACCCATTAAAATAAGTGCGTGTTCACCGGGTTTTAGTGACGACATAATATAGTCATATTCACTATCGCCTAATAAGTTACGACCAACTGTAGGAATGTTTAATTGTGCAAAATAAACCTCAGCAAACATATCTTGTTTTTGTTCGCTACTCGCTTCTTCAACATGTTCAGCGTCAGTACCAACAAAAGCTTCATCAACCGTTTTTCTGTTGAGGTATAACTTACGAATAGAGCCATCACCTGTGAGGGTAGTCCAATCTGACTTGGCAAAAACGTCAGGGTAAATGGTTCCCATCGGTTGAATTACTTCTTGGCTAGCACTAATAATACCTAGCGCACGAGCAACCTTTGTTGCTGATTTTACAATACCAACATTCATCACCATTACCGTAACGGTTGCGCCGGAAAGGCCATCGATATGAATAACGTTGTCGGTTTTGTTACCGCCAACTTTTAGGCGGTCACTCACATGTAAACCGTCATATTGTTTGGTGAAATTATGTAATTTACTCTCAGGAATACCCGCTAATATGATCGGTTCATGATGCTCTAATACTTTAGCGCCTAAATAAACGCCTTTAGGATCAATAGCCACTAACATATTGACTGGTTCGCCTGAATAGGCAGGAATTTTAGCTATGTCGTTAGTTTCAAAGGCGTAACCTAAAATTTCTTCGCCTTCAGTTCCTTGTTTGTATACGGTCCAAACTAAGGGCCCACCTTCGTTAGTGGTTTGTTTTTCACTAATTTTAGTTTGCTCGGCAAAGATCTCCTTAATTAACGGCATAGGATCTTTAGGAGGGCTTACGAAAAGGGCTTGTGCGGGCATGATGACACATAAAAATAGAACCAACACTTGGGTAAGCGCTGTTCTCAATGTAGAGACTGTTTGCTGGGGAAAACGCATAAAGACGTTAAAAAATTTATTTACTAACATGACATCGCCAAAGTGTTGTGTTCATACAGTATGGTATAAAAACAACCAACTGCGACAATATGTCACAGTTTACGCTTTCACCTTAAAGCCGTTATGATGTAGATCAAGCTATGTAAATAAATGTACTGTGGTTTGAACTCCTTAAATCCCTATATAAATTATGGGTATATGTATCGATATGAAGGTAAATAGCTTAATAGAAAACTATGACTTTACTTCAATTGAACAAGCCGTTTAATGGTAACTAAAGCGCACAACCCGCTATTTTTATAGGTAAATTGATATGTTTGCAGTACATGGTGATTGGCGAATATTAGTACAGAATAATTATGTCTTACAGTGGTTCAGTGGTTGCTGGAATGAAGAAGCGGCTATTCAATATAGTCAAGAATTTAGAGATAAAACAGCGCATTTAAATGGAACTCATTGGGCTATTTTTTCCTATTTTGATGAGTGGGAGTTAGGTGTTCCTGAGATGGAATCTCATTTAATTGAGCATTGCCAGCAATTTAAAAATAATGGCTGTATTAAAGATTGTCATATTTATTCACCATCTGCTTGGAAGAGCATGCAACTTGAAAATATTGTCCCACAGAGTGAAGGGGATTATGAACGACGAGTGTTTGTTGAAGAGTCAGAGGCTATTGCATGGATGAAATCGTGCGGTTTTTCTATTGTGACAGGTGATTTTTTAAAAAATTTACCTGCGTAATTTTGACGTTGACCGCACGCCTAGTATCAAGGAGTGCGGTAACTAAAACCGTAAAAGCGTGCTAACAATATTTATACTAATGCATTAGAAAATATTAGCGTGTAATTTTTCGGCGATATAATCAATGGCTTTTTGCGCGCGTATGCTATTACCTGCAGAATCAAGCCTAGGTGAAAAAACAGCGACCGCAAATTTTCCAGGTGATACCGCGATAATACCGCCACCAACGCCACTTTTTGCAGGTAAACCTACCTGATAAGCCCACTGGCCACTATTTTCATAAAGTCCTGCGGTTGTCATTACTGCCAACACCCGTGAGACATTATCACTACTCATCAAACGTTTGTCTGTTAATGGATGAACACCGTTATTGGCGAATACCGATGCCATCACGGCAAGATCTTTGGTCGTAACGGCAACTGAACATTGGCGAGTATATACAGCTAGGTTGAGGTCGACATCACCATAAAAACGGTCATAAGACGTTAATAATTCGGCGATTGCGCGGTTATGACCGTTTGTATCAGATTCAGATTTATAAACATCTTCTAAAACACTTAATTTTCGGTTGGCAAATTTATCATACCAAGCGGAAAGAGCCGACCACTTAGCTTTCTCGTTTTTACCATCAAGTAAGCTTACCGTGGCTATTGCACCGGCATTAACTAAAGGGTTCACGCTGCGTGCTTTATTTAGTTCTATAGCCGTCACTGAGTTGAATGCTAAACCTGTGGCATTTACGCCTATTTTATCAACAATAGTTTGTGGGCCCTTTTGTTCCATTGCTAATGCTAAGGTGAATACTTTAGAAATAGATTGAATAGAGAAAGGCTGACTTACGTCGCCTTTGGTATAAATTTTGCCATGAGGAGTGACTACCGCTAAGCCAAAATAAGCTGAATCCACCTTGGCTAATGCAGGAATATAATCAGCATTCTTGCCTGAAGTATCATTTTCAAATTTATGATAGGCATCATCTAATATACTTTGTATAACGGGCTGTTGTGGAGATTTTGCCAATACCGGGCTGGCACAGGTTAATACTAAGAGTTGAACAAAAATTACTAGGTAGTTAGTTAACTTCATTAAATAGATTCCTTATTAATATTTAAAACCGACCGAGGCTTGGACTCTAAAGTTATCCGCTTCAAGGTTTGATTTACTTTGAACATCACCATACTGTAATTCAACGCCTGCTTTTATTTGACTAGCAGGATACCAAATAAGGTTCGCCGTTGAATAAGCACTATTTTTGATCGCTTTGTCTTTTTGCGTCACTAGATTATCAATAGTTAAATAGCTATAACCAATAGCGCTGCTCCACTTTTTACTCCACTGTTTATTATAATAGGCAAATCCGCCAGTCACAGGAATAGCTTTCAACCGGCCATTACCGTCTATACCTGCATCAACGCCACCGGTTTCATCACTGTAATAACTGCAGCAGGTGTCATTAACGTAACGACCAATACCTTCGCCATGCGCTAGTTGAAACTTTATCGAGTCCGCAGAGGTGAGTGTGATGGCACCTGAAATATTGAGTCCCCAACCTAAGGTTGTATCTTTAGTCGATAAGGTTTCATAGCCAAGTTGTCTAAACACCATAGCCGACTTTATGTAACCAAAATCACCTTTGTGTAAGTAAGACACGGTCAAGTCAGGCAACTCATTAATATCGTCATAATCTGCTTTGGTAGATGATTTTGGCACGGCAAAATCACTAGCAGATTTTTCTATGGTAAACATTATTCGGCCACTTTCACTTACTGCTGTGCTATAGCGCACTTGAGGCTGGCGGCTAAATACCATGGAGTTAGGACCCCAGAAATCTAAAATATTGGGAAAGGAATTAATGTCCATGAACCCACTAAAGGTTTGACCGGCACCAAAATCACCTATTTCTCCCCATAAATGGGTAAGGTTAAAATCAGCATTACCTTGGTCATCAAACATATCAAACTCAAAGCGAGTGGTCATAGCGCCAAACTGGGTCGGAGTGTAGCTTTTAAAAGATAAATTAGATTGGCCAACACTAAGCAGGGTATTGTCTTTAGTGGTATTGTTTTCATAAGCAATGGATGATGTTTGAAAGCCCGCCCGATTGGTCATTTCGCCACTATTATAAATAGCATCTAACCAAATCTGTCCGCCAATCTGTAAGGTGGTATCACTATTACTCAGTACAATACTTTTATCAGGTGCTTCAAAGTCATGACTAGGTCGCTGAGTAGTTTTAGGTATGACTACAACCTTTTTGCTATTATTTGATTTGTTTTTTCCATCTTTAGTTATTGTTGAGCTTTGATTGTTTTTCTTTTGCACTTGTTGCTCAAGTTCTAATAAGCGTTGCTCTAAACTTTTGATACGCTCCTTATCTGTTTGTTCACTGTAAGCACTTACTGAACAAAGTGTGCTCAATGCAGCTAAAGATAGTGATAATGAACGGGCAGCGTTAAAACGTCGAGATGATAGAATTGTCTGGGCAGGTTTAGTCATTTACAACCTCACTCTTTAAGTCGTACTCATTGATTTAAGTAATTTTATTTGGCTAAGTGTAGTTAAGTAAAATAAGTAGTAAGTAGCAAGAGATGAAGTGAGAATATAATCATTTAAGTGCCATCCATATGCATAATTATTGATCTCTACATTATCTTAATGACAGAATAAAACAACCAGTAATAGCAAATGACGTCTCCCTTGCAAGCAAAGAAAATAGTAGAAAAGGCATAAAAAAAGCCAGTAACATAAGTACTGGCTTGATATAAGATAAGTAAATTTTTTGACTAACTTAACTTACAGTAATACGTGCAAATTTACGTTTACCCACTTGATAAACTGCCGTTGTTCCAGCGCTAATAACTAAGCTACGGTCAGTAACTTTTTCGCTATCAATTTTAGCCGCGCCTTGTTTGATCATTCTAAAGGCATCAGAAGTACTACCGACTAATCCTGCATCTTTAAGCAAGTTAGCAATGGCTATTTCACCATTTTCAGTGGTAATCGTTAATTCCGGCATATCATCAGGTAACGCACCTTTTTGGAAACGATTGATGAATTCATCATGGGCAGCTTGTGCAGCCGCTTCATCATGAAAACGTGCAATAAGCTCTTTTGCTAAATCAATTTTAACATCACGCGGGTTTTTGCCATTTTCTATCTCGGTTTTATAACCTTCAATTTCTTCAAGTGGTTTAAAGCTAAGTAACTCGTAGTAACGCCACATTAATACATCTGAAATTGACATTATTTTGCCAAACATGTCAGTAGGCGTATCGGTAATGCCAATGTAATTGCCTAATGACTTAGACATTTTCTGAACGCCATCTAGGCCTTCAAGTAATGGCATCATTAATACTGTTTGTGGACGCTGACCTTCAGATTTTTGTAATTCACGACCCATTAATAAATTAAATTTTTGGTCGGTACCACCTAGCTCAACATCAGCCTTTAGTGCAACTGAATCCCAACCTTGCACTAAAGGGTACATAAACTCATGAATAGCAATGGCCTGGCCGTTAGCGTAACGTTTTTTAAAGTCGTCACGCTCCATCATACGGGCAACTGTTTGACGAGAGGCAAGTTGTAACATACCTGCCGCGCCTAATTTATCCATCCAAGTAGAGTTAAAGGCAACGGTTGTTTTCGCGGGGTCTAATATTTTAAAGACCTGCTCTTTATACGTTTCAGCATTGGCTAATACGTCTTCTTTAGTGAGTGCCTTACGCGTAACATTTTTACCCGTTGGATCACCAATCATTCCGGTGAAGTCACCAATCAAGAAAATAACTTCATGACCTAATTGTTGGAATTGACGAAGCTTGTTAATTAATACCGTGTGGCCTAAATGTAAGTCAGGTGCTGTTGGATCAAAACCCGCTTTGATTTTTAGCGGCTTACCTGTCTTAAGCTTTGTTAATAATTCTTCTTCTACTAATATTTCTTCTGCTCCGCGTTTTAGTTCGGCGAATGCTTGGTTAAAATCGGTCATTAGGACTCCACTGATTGGCTTTGAGTACTTAGTCTTTTAATAAATGATAACTACTGAGCGGAGCACTGAAAACAAGGCGCACACTGTTTTGGTAAGTTGAGTGGTTATATTGACTAGGTAAAGTTTATTTAATGGTCGAATTCTACTGCACTTTGCGGGTGGGATAAAACTTTATAATGGCTTTTTTAGTAAAGAAATAGTGATCTTAATGATAAACAGAGTTAATAAAGGGCTAACTTAAGCAAGTTAAGTTGATTTTTTTATTTTTAAAAGTAAATCACCTCATTAAAAACTTAGGACGTTGCTGTTATTAACCTTAGTGGAGAACCAAATTTAAATAAGTGCCTCTTACTCAGTTTGTCTTTGAATGTGATTAATTACATTTGCTTACAAAGACTAGGGTTTTCATCGATGAGTGCAGTCAGTAATCGCATTATTTTTTCTGTAGTTTAGGTACAGTTTTGATATAGTCGGTAGATTACTGAATTTGTTTTTGATTTATCATTTCCCGCTATGAAAGTTTCGAGTCGTATCCTGTTGAAAAAATTATTAGAAATATTTAAAAACCTACCTAAGTTACATCGCCGGATAATTATTGCCAGTAGTTGTTTTTTACTGCTTTTATTGATCATCCCCTCAAATGACGAAAGTCATGATGTTGATGATATCCAAGTAGGAAAACGCATTCAGGTATCATTGCCAGAAGATATAGTGCCCAAAGGTACAACGCCCAAACAAAGTGCCTTACCTCAGCGAAGTAGTAGCAAAGCCAACAACAACATCACAATTGAGCAGATACCATCGTTAGCTAAAACTGTCGGTGCGCAAAGTGAAGGTAGCTTAGTGAGCGGGAAATTAGAAAGAAAAGTAAAAATACAAGACTCGTTAGAAACACTCGCCCAACTAAGCTGGCAAACCGTGAAGGTTCGAAGTGGAGACTCTTTAGCCTTGATACTAAAACGGTTGGGTTTTAGTGCGCAAACAACCTATGCGGTCAGTACCGCTAAAGGTAAAGAGAGTAAATTATTAAAAAGACTTAATGTCGGTGATAAATTACGCATTGCCAGCGATGAAGAGCAACAATTAGCCGCGCTTGAATATCCTCTTTCTAAAACTGATACCTTATTTATTAATTTAGTGGGAGACAGTTATCAATCTCATCGTGAAACTAAAGAAGTAGAGATACGAGAAAGTTTTAGTTACGGCACTATCAACTCTAGTTTTTGGAATGCAGGCGTCAGTGCTGGCTTGAATGATAGCCAAATCATTAACTTTGCCAATATTTTTGGTTGGGATATTGATTTTGCCTTAGATATCCGTGAAGGCGACAGTTTTCATATTACTTATGAAAAAAAATATATCGACGGTGAGTATATAGGTACAGGCAATATTTTAGCGGCAGAAATAACTAACCAAGATGAGGTATTCCAAGCTATTCGTTTTACCGATGATGAGTATTACAGTCCTGATGGCAGAAGTATGCGTAAGGCTTTTCTGCGTGCACCTGTAAACTTTAAATATATAAGCTCGAGTTTTAAACGAAAACGTTTTCATCCAGTACAGAAACGTTGGAAAGCACATCGTGGTATTGATTACGCAGCTAAGACCGGCACACCAGTTGTTGCGGCAGGTAATGGTAAGGTGACGCATGCGACCTATAATAAATACAATGGTAACTATGTCTTTATTCAACATGGTAATGGCATAGTGACTAAGTATCTGCATTTTTCTAAACGAGCAGTCAAAAAAGGTCAGCGTGTCAAGCAGGGTCAAGTCATTGGTTATGTTGGCGCTACCGGTTTGGCGGCAGGCCCGCATTTACATTACGAATTTTTGCTTAATGGCGTACATCGTAATCCGCGTACCGTCAAATTACCTGATGCTAGGCCTATCGCTAAAAAATATAAAGCCAAATTCTTATTATTAGCTGATGAACGTCTACAAGCCTTATCAGGGGCTAAAAATGCATTACTTTCGACACAAGCAAGTGATATAGCGACTAATGATTAATAATAAAGTGGTAGCAGAAGGAAAATACTATATTGGCTTAATGTCAGGCACCAGTGCTGATGGTATCGACTTGGCGCTAGTAGATTTTACTGATAAGGGGCAACAGCCTCGATTAGTTGCTAGTTTCTATCAAAGTTATAGCACTGTTATTGCAGATAAAATCACCTCACTTTATCAACCTGGGAGTAATGAGGTTGATCGTGCATTTCATTTGGATGTTGAATTAGCACAGTTATTTTCTCAGGCCATCAATGCATTACTTAATCAAGAAAAGCTAGCTCCTGAAGATATTATTGCAATTGGTAATCACGGGCAAACCATTCGTCATCGACCAAGTGGTGATAACCCATTTACTTTACAAATAGGTTGCTGCCAAACGTTGGCAACGTTGACTAGGATTCGCGTGGTAGGTCAGTTTCGTCGTAAAGATATGGCGTTAGGTGGTCAAGGCGCACCTTTAGTCCCGATTTTTCATCAACAGTTATTCACTCAAACAACCGCCGCGAACTTTGTGGTGAATATAGGCGGTATTGCCAATATAACCTTTTTGCCAACACGAGATTCTAATCAAGCTATTTTGGGTTTTGATACAGGACCAGGTAATGCTTTACTTGATGATTGGTTCACTAAACATCACCCAAATAGTGATGACTGCTTTGATAAAAATGGCGCTTGGGCAACAACGGGACAAGTTATTCCGTTGTTGCTAGAGCAGTTGATGCAAGATGATTATATAAATTCTGCAGCACCTAAAAGTACAGGAAGAGAATATTTTCACCTTGAATGGCTTGAACAGCAATTAACAGCTTTTAAAGAGGCAACTCATTCGCAACATGAAACAGTAATCAATCATAATGCCGATATTCAAGCGACACTATTGGCTTTTACCGCACAGAGTATTAGCGACGCCATTATGGCGCTAACGGCACAAGGTAAAGTCTACTTGTGTGGCGGCGGTGTCCATAATAAGGCTCTAGTGGAAGCGCTTAGCAGTAGATTAACTGCATCCGACACTGTGTTTGAAATAAACACCATGCAAGCACTGAATATTGATGGTGATATTCTTGAAGCTATGGCGTTTGCTTGGCTTGCATACGCTTTTGATCAAGGTTTAGACAGTAATCTGCCAGCAGTCACTGGTGCGAACGCAAGTTGTACCTTAGGTAGTGCTTTTATTCCTTAAATATTCTTTTATAAATTTGAGCCAGTTACTTACGTTCAGCAGTTTCATGCTTAAATCAGACAATAATCTACTAGCATTTCATGACATCAATACTATACTTAATTACTGGGTGTTCAAAAAATGAACTAACTGGTCGTACTGAAGTCAAACTCAGTACACCTTGGAAGTTAGCGTTGAGGAGGGCTTATGGAATTTAAAGATATTCATATTGGTATGAAATGTGGCAGTAAAAAAGGCAGTGGTACTGTTACCTGGGTTGATGGCTCAACACATACTATTTATATGGTTGATTGTAACAACAATGATAACTTTGAAGTTAATATCAACGATATTATCGAAGATCCACAAGCGCACAATAAAGAAGATGATTACTATTAAATAGTACTGAGATTTATCTTTTAAAAATAATAAAAAACCCGACAAATTTACATTTAGTCGGGTTTTTTATTTTCACTTAGTCAATATACCCGTCCACTTGAAGATACAGACTTCCTGAAATGGGCATCTTCAAGTGGAGCGGGTATATACCCGTTACCATTCAAAGTGCAGGTTTTCAGTGGGAATTTAAATGATTTTAGGCAAGAAGAATGATTTAAGCATAGTCATTCTATGTTTTGATTATTTGACGCAGTATAAAGTCATTTAAAACTCATCGAAGAAGCGCTTGAGCAACATCACTTCATCGTTGCTGTGATTCACAATGGAATAACCATTATGTCATCACAGCGCCTTGAGTTGAAATTGCTCAAGCACTCTGAAACCAGCATCTTGATTGGTGACGGGTATATATTGAATCTGCCTTAGTTATTTGCCACACTGCTCCCTCTACGACTAGCTTGATTAATTGAATTAGTATAATCAAGCCACTCAATATCAAACTCATGCTTTAAGGTCTTTTATGGATTGGTTGTCAGTGCTACCTCCTTTGGTCGCTATTATTATTGTTATTTGGAAAAAAGAAGTCATTCTTGCTTTGCTTACTGCCGTATTTACCTCTGAGTTGTTATTAGCATCACAAGAGCATAGCAATGTCATTTTTCATGCCTTTATTGGCTCTCTTGAACGTGTTATCGGCGTGGTCAGCTCTGCTGGTAATGCTCGTATTTTGATTTTCAGTTTACTGATTGGCGCTTTACTGGCGTATGTTAGAGATTCAGGTGGTGTTACTGCAACGGTCGAAAAGTTAGTTAATAAAGGTATCGCCAAAAGTAAGCGACAAGTAGGTGCTCTAACCATGTTTACCGGCATGGTCATTTTTATCGAATCAAATCTTAGTGTGCTTACTGCAGGTATTTTGTCTCGTGATTTATTCGACAAATTCAAAATGAGTCGTGCTCGCTTAGCCTATATTATTGACAGTACCAGTGCGCCAGTATGTATATTAGTATTACTAAATGGTTGGGGTGCGTATGTACTCGCACTATTAAATAACTATGAACTAGGGCAGTCTTCTGTGTCTATTTTATGGGGATCAGTCGCATTTAATTTCTACGCTATTATCGCTTTGCTCATGGTGGTTTATACGGTAGTGACCGATAGAGTACATGGGCCAATGAAAACGGCAGAGTTGGCATTGAATACCAGCGAAAAAACAAAGGAAAGGGTAGAATCTGATGATTTATCGCAGCGCTCTTCAATAGCTGAATCTTCAATAGTGCAAACAGCTGCACCTCAAGAAACACTATCACAAGCCATACTGCATGAGGCCATGGTGCCAGCCACCAAAGCACGCTTTATGTTGGTACCTTTAATGAGCATGATCTTCGGCATGTTTTTCTTTATGTATTGGAGCGGCAATGGTGATATCACCCAAGGTGACGGTAGTAAATCGGTACTTTATGCCACTTGCTTAGGTTTGGCTGTAAGTTACTTTTTATTGCGTTTTTCTAATCGTTTCGAACATCAAGAGTTAGTAGAAATAGGCTTTAAAGGCATTGCTGAACTATTACCGTTAGTCACGATAGTGCTGTTGTCATTAACTCTTGGCGCTAGCTTGAAAGAGCTTGGCACTGGTTATTTTATTGCAGGAATTGTTGGTGAGTACTTACCGTTAGTTTTAGTGATACCTATGTTGTTCATTGCAGGTGCTATTATTTCATTTAGTACAGGAACCTCGTGGGGTACTTTCGCCATTTTAATTCCTATTGGCGTGCCATTAATTCAAGCGCTTGGTTTACCGCCTTCATTAGTGATTGCTGCTATTTTAGGTGGTGGTATCTTTGGTGATCATTGTTCTCCAATCTCTGATACTACGTGTGTATCAGCCATCGCATCAGGTTGTGATTTACTTGAGCACGTTAAAACCCAAATGCCTTACGCATTGTTTGGTGGCGCGGTAACACTTGTGGCTTATATCATCGCAAGCATTGTCATGATTTAGCGAGTTATTCATCTGATTGTTATGAGTTGAAAAACCGGTCAGTTACTACCTATTAACTGCCTAAGATTTACAGTCTAAGAATAACGAGGAATAATAATGAAAATAACGCGACCGATGTTAACTTTTTTACTTGTATCAGCCTTTGCTAATACTGCATTTTCTAATACTGTCTTAGCAAAATACGTTCCTTTTGCTATCGCCATTCATGGTGGTGCGGGCACTATTCAAAAAGACCATTTTACTCCTGAAAAAGAAGCGGCTTATCGTGCTAAATTAAAAGAGTCTGTTGAAGCAGGTTATACGGTTCTTGAGCAAGGTGGTACTAGCCTTGATGCGGTAATCACTGCAATAAATGTTCTCGAAAACTCACCATTTTTTAATGCGGGTAAAGGTGCTGTTTATACCCATGATGAAACTCATGAAATGGACGCTTCAATTATGGACGGAAAAAACCGTCAAGCAGGCGCTGTCGCGGGAGTTGAACATATTGAAAACCCGATAAATCTAGCACGTTTGGTGATGGATGAATCAGTACATGTGATGTTAAGTGGTGCTGGCGCAGAAAGCTTTGCTCAAAGCCAAGGGGTTAAGTTAGTTAATAATAAGATCTTCGATACTGACCATAGATATAAATCATTGCAACGCGCTAAAGCTAAAATGAAAAAGGCTAAACAACAAAATAAAGACTACCAAGCAGCGCACTTTGCTTTAGATACTGAATATAAAGTGGGTACGGTTGGCGCTGTTGCGCTTGATAAATTTGGCAATATTGCTGCAGGTACTTCTACTGGTGGTATGACAAATAAGCGTTATGGTCGTATTGGTGATTCACCTGTTATTGGTGCAGGTACTTTTGCTGATAATGCTTCCTGTGCTGTTTCAGCAACGGGTCATGGTGAATTCTTTATTCGTTATAACGTAGCGGCTGATATTTGTGCCAGAGTTCAATATCAAGGTAAGAGTATTGACCAAGCGGGTAAAGAAGTTATTCATGATGTGCTCATGCCTGTTGGTGGTACGGGTGGTGTGATTATTATAGATAGTAAAGGTAATATCAGCTTACCATTCAATACTAAAGGTATGTATCGAGCCAGCAAATCTACCAGCCAAGTGACTTATGTTGGTATTTTTAAAGATGATTAATTAAATATCAAATATCAAATATCAAATAACAAAATCGAATAGCTAGAATACCTGCTCGGTAAGTTGTTGGTTACGCGAAGATTAGTGACTTAACTTTTAGTTTTTCGTCGCTATACCCTTTGATCTAGATCAAGTTTCTCTGTCCATCATTAACAATATCGGCTAAAATCCGCGCCATATTTTAGTTGTTTAACCGCAGTACAGGAAACTAGACCATGTCTCAGCACGAAGAAGATTTTAAAGATCCCTCCTCTTTCAAACACTTAGCAATGATTATTGTGGCAATGTTTGCTATGCCATTATTACCAATGGTAATGGGTTGGTTTACGCTTCTGCGTTAAGCAATTTTATCTATTACTGGCGAGGGGCACTTGCTCCTCACAGTAATTATTGTCTTCTGCATGACCTACTACTTTCTCTCTTTGTTCTTTTCTAATATTAATCACTTTTCTACTCGTATTAAATAAACCTCAATAGCTTGGTTATACCGTTGCTTTTCTGCATTTAGCCTTTTAAATTCGATTATTCATCGTTATTTTATAATCAATGCTGCACTTTATTGTTACAGTGTCTCCGAATTTTCCTATCTTCAACTTAAAAGTGAATCGAATGCCTGATATAGCTGTTCTTGCGGTCTTTCTTCCTACCTTCTTTTTTGTCTCAATCACGCCAGGTATGTGCATGACATTGGCGATGACGCTAGGCATGAGCATTGGTGTGCGTCGTACCATGTGGATGATGATTGGTGAACTCATTGGTGTCGCAATTGTTGCGATAGCAGCTGTGTTTGGCGTTGCTGGTATTATGCTTAACTACCCAGATGTATTCGAAGTGTTGAAGTGGATAGGTGGTGCATACTTAGCGTACATAGGCGTTAATATGTGGCGCTCAAGGGGTAAAATGTCGATAGGTGACAATAAGCCCAGCGATGTCAGTCGTTATTCTTTATTCACGCAAGGGTTCGTCACCGCTATTGCTAACCCCAAAGGATGGGCCTTTATGATTTCCCTGCTTCCTCCTTTTATTAGTGTTGACCGCGCAGTAGCACCACAATTACTGATGTTACTCGGCGTTATCATGTTTACCGAATTTACTAGCATGATGGCTTACGCAACGGGTGGTAAGAGTCTACGGTTATTTTTAAGTCGCGGCGATAATGTTAAATGGATGAATCGTATTGCGGGTAGTTTGATGATAGCTGTTGGTATTTGGCTAGCAGTTAGTTAACCCTTAGCTAAAGGATCGCTAGGCCATAGTTAGTCAATGTGCATGACTGAACTTATTATAAGTGGCTTTATTTAAGCTAATCTAAGCTAAACTGAGTGCAACATTTCGACTTCACATACGTTATGAAACTCGCTTTCAACACGTGATCATAATACCATAGCCAAACTCTCTGTTTTCTTATTAAAAGATAGGTCTTAGCTATGATTAAGTTGCGCGATTTAGAATATTTAACGGCTATCGATAAACATAAACACTTTGGTAAAGCGGCTCAATCTTGTTTTGTTAGTCAGCCTACTTTGAGTGGGCAACTAATGAAACTGGAAGAGCAACTAGGTTTGCAACTGGTCGAGCGTCATCGCCGCAATGTTATGTTAACGCCTGCTGGGGAACAGTTAGTTAAAGAAGCGCGAAAAGTATTACAAGCCGCAGGACAATTTGAATCTTGTGCTAAAGCCTTGCTTGACCCGTTTGCGGGTGATTTACATCTAGGATTAATACCTACATTAGCGCCATATTTGTTGCCACATATCATGGCAGACTTGAATAAAGCACTACCTAACATCAACTTCTTTCTACATGAAAATCAGACCAAGGTATTATTGCAGGAATTGGATGAAGGTAAATTAGACGTATTAATTTTGCCTTACCTTGATGAAATGGATAAATTTGAATCATACCAATTGTTTGATGAACCACTGATGCTGGCAACACCAAAAAATCATCGACTTGCCAATAAAAAAGATTTATCACTCTCCGACTTACATGATGAAAAAATTCTAACCTTAGCTGATGGCCATTGTCTTAAAGACCAAGCAATGGGCTATTGTTTTTCTGCGGGTGCTAAAGAAGATAATAGTTTTCAAGCGACAAGCTTGGAAACGCTACGTCATATGGTGGCAAGCGGCATGGGCATTACTTTATTACCAGCCCTTGCTGCACAAGGAAATTTAGCTAGCGATACTATTCATTATGGTCAGTTTCAAGCCCCAGTGCCTGTACGAGGCATCTCTTTGGTGATTAGACCTAATTATTCACGTATGCAATGCGTTAGATCGATAGTGGCCAGTGTTAGAAAGTCTCTCAACGGTATCATTACCTAGTTTATCCATTCTTACTAAAAGCTAAAACCTTTCAAATAGCTCACTATAGTGTTCTTTAGAATACTATATGATAGGTTTTAACTATCATATTAATAATTATCATCGATTATACTAATTCTTCCTCTGGCTCTATTATTACCCCGTCTTCAACGAAACACTTTTAACGTTTCAAACATATTTATAACACTTAACGGGAGTTCAGAATGAACCAATCAATTATTAATACTAAATTATTACCTTTTAACGCTACTGCTTTTCACAACGGTGAATTTGTTGAACTAAGTGAAAAAGACCTTGCGGATAAATGGTCAGTAGTTTTCTTCTACCCAGCTGATTTTACTTTTGTATGTCCTACCGAATTAGGTGACATGGCAGACCACTATGACGAATTACAAAAAATGGGCGTTGAAGTTTACTCAGTATCAACCGATACCCACTTCACTCATAAAGCATGGCACGACACCTCAGATACGATTAACAAAATCAAATATCCAATGATTGGTGATCCAACTGGCGCAATTACCCGCAATTTTGGTGTCATGATTGAAGAAGCTGGTTTAGCACTTCGTGGCACGTTTGTTATTAATCCAGAAGGCGAAGTTAAAATCGCTGAAGTACATGACTTAGGCATAGGCCGAAGCGCAGCTGAGTTACTACGTAAAGTTAAAGCAGCACAATATGTTGCCGAGCATGATGGTGAAGTTTGTCCAGCAGCATGGCAACCAGGTGCTGAAACTTTAGCTCCATCGTTAGACCTAGTAGGCAAAATCTAAATTAGGATTAGTTAAATTTTCCTTAGATTCGTTTAAATGCTTACTGCTCTGCGTTACGAGGGCTTCACATAGGCAAGCTATGCTACAGCCCTCGCGCCTTGAGCAGAAAGCATTTAATTCAAATCTAAAGTCAAACTTCGGCGGAATAAGGATGTTTCGCACTTGCTAATTAATAGCAAAACTAAAGTTCCTTTCCCTTATCACTTTCCACTTTCCATCAAATATTCTCAGAGGTCATTATGTTAGACACAAATTTACAAACACAATTAAAAAGTTATTTAGACAACTTAAAAACTCCAGTCGAGCTAATCACCTTTACTGATGAAAGCCCTAAGGCAAAAGAACTTGCTCAATTAGTGACACAAATCGCTGAATTATCAACATTAATCACTGAAATTAATGGTAATAATAGTGAACAAGCGGCCAACGAACGCGTGCCATCTATGTTAGTCCGTAGTGTGGCGAGTAATAGCGAAATGCGTTTTGCAGGTTTACCAATGGGGCACGAATTTACCTCATTAGTCATGGCGTTATTACACAGTGGTTCACACCCTTTAAAAATTGAAGCTGAGCAAATAGAACAAGTACGCAACCTCGAAGGGGATTTTGTTTTTGAGACCTACATCTCGTTAAGCTGTCAGAATTGTCCGGATGTAGTACAAGCCTTAAATATGATGTCAGCCATTAACCCGAATATAAAACACACCATGATTGACGGTTCGTTATTTCAAACGGAAGTGTTTGATCGTGATGTGATGGCAGTCCCCAGTGTGTATTTAAATGGTGAGTCATTTAGTCAGGGTCGTGTGTCATTAACCGATATTTTAAATAAAGTAGATACCAATGCGGGTGCTCGCCAAGCTAAAGCATTAGAGAATAAAGATACCTATGACTTTTTAGTTGTCGGTGGTGGGCCTGCAGGTGCCGCCGCCGCAATTTATGCGGCACGAAAAGGTATTAATACTGGCTTAGTTGCAGACCGATTTGGCGGACAGGTCAGTGATACCATGGCGATTGAAAACTTTATCTCGGTCAAAGCCACACAAGGGCCAAAACTTGTTGCTAGTTTAGAAGAACATGTTCGTGAATATGATGTAGATATCATGAACAGTAATAAAGCGAGTAAAGTGAAGCGCAATGAAGCTACAGGACTGGTTGAAGTTAGCTTAGAAAATGGCGCCGTATTAAAAAGTAAGTCGGTGGTATTAGCAACTGGCGCACGCTGGAGAGAAATGAATGTACCGGGTGAAAATCAGTATCGCGGCAAAGGGGTTGCTTACTGTCCTCATTGTGACGGACCACTCTTTAAAGGCAAACCCGTAGCGGTTATTGGTGGTGGTAATTCAGGTATTGAAGCTGCCATTGATTTAGCCGGTATTGTAGAGCATGTCACTGTTTTAGAATTTGCAGACACGCTACGTGCAGATGATGTTTTGGTGAGAAAAGCTAATTCATTAACTAACGTCACTATTATTACTAATGCGCAAACCACTGAAGTGCATGGTGATGGTACACGTGTCACTAGCTTAAGTTACACCGACCGAGGTACAGGTGAACATCATTCACTGGCATTGGCAGGTATTTTTGTGCAAATAGGCTTGATGCCAAACACTGAGTTTTTACAAGGTGAAATAGAATTAACTAATCGCGGTGAAATTATTGCAGGTAGCCGAGGTGAGACGTCTATTGCAGGGGTTTTTGCAGCAGGTGATGTAACCAACAACCCTTATAAACAAATTATTATTGCGATGGGAAGTGGTGCAAATGCTGCTTTGGGAGCTTTTGATTACCTTATTCGTCAAGACGTTTAATAGGATTAAACCATAAACAAAAAGTCATACCTTATTGTGCACGTTACTTTAAATTTGATATTTATAGTTAGAAAATAAACCGTTTAAAAAAATAATATTTTAAGCGGTTTAGTAAGCGGTTTAGTAAGCGCTTTAGTAAGGTGCTTAGTAAAGCTTACGACAGTACCTTATGCTTTTTGAGCCTATCAAGATTTGTTAGCATTAGTGTCATTAAAATAACAAGTGTAATTGGTATATAAATTGCTCGTAATAAAAGTGTCAATTTATTACGGTATTTACCAAATGATCAATAACCTAGGCCTGTATAGCGCCACTTTTAATAACAATTCAACGGTGAGTCAGCAAAATACTGCTGAAATACAAGCAATCACTGAAAAACATGCTGAAAGCATTGCTAAAAGTGAAGAGCCAGCTGTTGTTGATAACAGTTTATATTTATCAAGTAGAGCGCAAAAGATTAATGCTATCAGCAGTGAGTTTTTTAGCGGTGCAGAACTAACATTTGATGATGTAGGCGCGTTAAAAGAAAAGCTTTATCAATTTGGACTTATTTCAAAAGGTGAGTATGCCACGTTAAGCGGGACTTCAGCGGAAGCTACCACTAACGAATCTAGCGAGACCACTTCTACCACCACGTTAACTAATTTCCTTGGGGACTTTATTGAGCGCTTAAATAAAGATGATAGTGATGAGAGTACCGACAGTGATGATGAAGATATCCCTGAAAGTGAAACAATAGTGGCTTTAACTGGTGTGTTAACTACTGCAAAAAAAATATTGAAAAACGTCGAAGAGCAGAAACTGCAACCTGACTTTAAAACCTCTCTTAATGAGGCATTAGCCTTACTTAAGGAAACAATTAATGATAAATCATTTGAAAAATTACCTTTAGAGGACAAAATCGGACTCAGTAAAGTGCATCAAGCATTAGAAATAGTTGATCGCCTATCTCCACAACGACTTAATAATGATAAAGTTAATCAATATATTAAGTTATCATATAGGTAATCGATATACGCTATTTCACAGTCATATTTGAAGGTAAGGGATTATTTTGCGGTTGTTTAAATTTACCTTAGCCATATGTTTGGTCTTTGTTATCACACTCAGTGCGGTATTTTATAGTCGAAGCTCGGTGGTGACATCAATAGTAAATAATTATCTGACTGAGCATAATAGTGAGTTAACCTGTATTGATTTTGAAGTAAATAACAACTTTGATTTACTGATCACCCGTATATGTATTGATTCTCCTTATGCGGAAATAGAATTAATTGGTAGTCTGGTAGAATGGCGATTTGAGCCCAGCAAGTTAGACGTAGATAATATAGCCGACGCTATTTCAGCGATAAATATTGATGTAGCTACGGTACGTGCTAAAGGTGATTTTCAATTCCCTGAAAACCCTACTTCAAGTAACGTAAAATTCAGTGAGTTACCCACACTTATTAGAAAAAAAATTAATGACCTTGCGTTGCTCTCAATTCCGATTAAGGTTGAGATCAAAACCTTTAGCTACCAACCCCTTACTAATAAAAAAACTAATAAACAAACCCATCAAAAAGCTAATAAAAACCACACTTATCAAGGGCAATTTTCAGCCAATGCTCAGCAGCTCGCATTCTCTTTAGCTAATCAAAAGAATGAAAGTGTTCTTGCTTTGGCGTTAACTAAAAATGGTGATGAGATTCGTGCTAGTTTAGCGACAGATTTAGCAAAGCTCAGGCCATTTCTCGTCAGACACCAAAGAGCTTTGCCTCTTAGTTTATCAACACTCTTGCTCGATGACTCTTGGGTTGCTGCGGGGAAGCTTAATAGCCAACTTGATTGGCAACAGCAAACCTTGACTCTGACCAATCAAATGACTGATTTTTCTTTCGAGGCATCACAAGGTTTTTCTTCATTAGGGCCGATTGAGCTAGAGACAACATTGTCGTGGCAAACAGCTTTAGTGGGAGAAACCCTACAATTTGACTTTACTCATAAAGATTACCAGCGTAATAACATACAGTTAGCTTTTAATGCAGAAAAGTTACTTGAGCAACTCACAGCGCAAAGAGTGGACCAGCAGATAATAAATGTGCTCACAGACAATGCTATAAATTCCTTAACAGTTCAGTCATTGGGTTCGCTAACAATTGACTTTGCCCAGCAAACTATAGCCAGCGATAGCCTTGATATTGTTAGTAGAAATTTAAATGGGCCAATAAAACTCTCGTTAAACGATGTACTATTTAATTTTAATGATGATCCAGCAATAACAACTAACTTACAAAAAGCAAAATTATCACTGACAGGAGCAGCAAGCATTGCTCAATTACAGCCTTATAGCAGACAGCCAGTAAAGGTAAGTGTCATAGGGGAAATTGTGCAGTACAGTGACATTTGGCAGCTAACACTTGCCCAAGGCACGGCAATCGAATTAGCTCAGCTCAGCTTACCGTCAAATAAGTCAGTTAGTGAACCGATAAGGAAATCTCAACAATCAACCCCCAATGCTCAACCGAATATAAAATCGTTAATCAGTCATTGGCAAGGTAAAGTGTCGATTGCTAAAAATGACAATCAACCGCAGTCTAAAAATAGTGAATCAGTGACGTTTGCATTAGATATTAACAGTCAGATAAAACAGCTAAATTATCCTAATATATTAAAAGTTGATGAACTTAAGTTAACTACAAAGCTCAGTGGTAATATCGAAGAGATAACGATAAATACTAAAGTGATTGCCGATGATGTACCCATAGCGACCGCTATCTTAATGGGGGATTTACGTCATCCGAGTGTGATTGTGTCGGCACAAGATGTGTTGCTTACTGATTTATTAGCTTTGAAGTTGAAACTACCTGTTGAGTTGAAGCTTATTGATGGCAATATCGACTATCACTTAAGCGGACAGTTAAAAAATAGTGATGACCTATTAGCTAATCCAATGATACTCACACTAACGGTACAAGATGTTACTGGGGAAGTTGATGGTACTTGGCTACAAGAGCTTAACTGGCAACAAAAGCTGCAGTTACAAAATGGTGAGATAAAATCGAGACCAGACCAGACTAAAACGTCATCTAATCTGACCATTGCCAAGATAGAAACGGCGACACCCATTAATAATTTTTCAACAAGAACTTATATCGACTTTTCAAAAGATAGTATGAAATTATTAGCACATAATATTCGCGGACACTTATTAGGTGGACGTTTTGATATACCACAAGTTCAGTGGCCTTTTAGGAAAGATCTGCCAGTGAAAGTAGCACTAACTAGAATAGATTTAGAAAAACTACTCGAGTTAGATAAAAAGCAAGGTATAGTCGTGACAGGAAAAGTCTCAGGGCAGTTACCCATTCAATATGATGGTGAAAACTTTCTCATCAAAGGCGGTAGCATAAAAAATGTCGGTGACGGTATTATCCAAGTTTATAATAACCCCGCGGTTGAAGAACTAAAAGCCAGTAGCACTGAATTAAAGCTGGCGTTTAGCGCCTTGGAAAACTTGCACTACCATCATCTCTCATCAGAAGTTTCGATGGCGGATGACGGCTATATGTTATTAGATACAGCCATTAGGGGCCGAAATCCTGATTTGGACAATGATGTAAATTTGAATTTAAATCTTAGCTATGATTTATTAGGCTTAATTGAATCACTCAATATTACCGAGGATTTTGAAAGCAAAATTATCAAGGGTTTAAAGAACTAAAGAACTAAACAATTAAGGAACATTTATGGTTAAAATACTGGCACCACTGCTAGCTGTATTTTTATTTACTGCCTGCACTCATCGAGTTGAAGTAAGTGCTAAAGAGCCAATCACGATTAACTTGAATCTTAAGATTGATCATGAGATTCGAGTCAAAGTCGATAAAGAACTCGATGATATTTTCAGTGACGATAGTGATATCTTTTAGGAGCAATAATGAATAAATTAATAAAACACTCAATCAAGCACTTAATTAGAAAAGTGAGCCTAGTGTTAATTGCCTCTTCCATAGCATTTTCAGCTTGGGCAGTTACTCTCGATCAAGCCAAACAGCAAGGGCTTGTTGGTGAAATGTCTAATGGTTATCTAGGTGTGGTAGTGGCAAGCACTGAAGTTAGCGACTTGGTAGATATGGTCAATAAAAAACGTAAAGATATTTACCTTAACTTGGCGCGAAAAAATAAAATCACTATGCAGCAAGTTACTAAGCTAGCGGGCGAAAAGTCTATGGCTAAAACTCAGCCAGGACATTTAATTCAAAATGCTGAAGGGCAATGGGTTAAAAAATAACTGACGGCAACGATTGAACCTAGTTGAGCTTTAAAGAAGAAAACCGTATTACTTTTTAAGTACTACGGTTTTTTTGTGGTTTTTCAGTAAATGTAGGTACAAACTACACTTTAAATTTGCTGATAATCTCAGTTAACTGCTGGTTGATATCATCAATACTATTGAGCTCAGCAAACGCTTGTTTACCGTTGTTATCTAGCTCGCCGACAATCTCGTTAATTGCGGTCATATTTTTACTGACCTCATGGGTGACATTGCTCTGTTCTTCAGCTGCAGTGGCAACTTGTGTACTTAAATTATTAATCTCAGACACAATACCTGTCATTTCATCTAAACTTATTGATACTTCACCTGCACCTGTCGCCGCTTTTTGACAACGCTCTTTGGTGACACTCATTGAATCAACAACCGTTTGATTACCTTTTAATAGGCTAGAAAGTGCACTTTCAATCTCATCGGTACTTGACTTGGTTCGGCTTGCAAGGTTACGCACTTCATCGGCAACAACGGCAAAACCACGACCTTGTTCACCAGCGCGAGCGGCCTCAATAGCCGCGTTAAGTGCTAATAAATTGGTTTGATCGGCAATGCCACCAATAACACTCAAAATAGAATTTATGCCATCGGTTTTACTACTCATTTCACTCACACTTTCTACCGAGTTATCAACGTCAGTAACCAACTCTGCAATAGTCCCTTGTGCTTGGCTTACTGTTTTCATCGATTCACGACCTGCGCTGTTGGCGTTATCTGTTAGTAGAGCGACATTGGCAATATCGCTTGCCATAGAGCCCGCAGTAGCATTCATTTCTTCAATAGCCGTTACCACTTGCTCAGTTTCTTGAACATGGCCATTTAATATAACGGTATTATGCTCTGATTGGTCTTTCAGCTTAGAGACATTGCCATTTAGTGCTGTTGTTGCCTCTTTTATTTCTAATATCATTGATTGCAAGCTTTCTATAAACCGATTAACACCATCTGCAATTTGACCTAAGTCATCAGTTGAATTTACCTTAAGTCGCTGTGTTAAATCGCCATTACCTTGAGAAAGTGCAGTGATTGTTTCTTTTAATACAAGTATAGGGCGATAAATAATTTGCAATAAGATGAACACCAAAATAACACTTATTAATGTTGCGGCAATACTGCTGATAATAGCGCTTTGCTTCGCTTTAGACAGACTTGCATAGGCAACTTCTGTATCTAGACCTAAAGTGTAATACCAATATTTATCAGCTATTTTAATTTGATGTGCAAACAGTAACTTATCCACACCATCTAATTGATAGGTATATATCCCCCTTTCATGGCTAACAGCGTTTAACGCTGCCTCTTTAAACCAAGGGTAACTCGTTGCTAGTTTTTTGTTTTTAACCGTTTTACTTGTCGAAGCCAAAACGGTGGTGTCTTGATTAAAAATTAATGCTACAGCCCCTGGTATTTCTGCGGAGTTCTCAACTAACTCATTCAAAAAATCCAATTTCATATCAACTGAAATCATACCATTTTTAATTTTATGAACGATACTGACCCAATAAGTCATTGAACCAAAATATGGCTCACTTGTTGCGGTGCCTGAGCTTCTGCGAGCTAATTGGTAATATGATTCATCTCTAACATCACCTGAAAATATATGTTCAGGCCAAGTATTACTCGTTTGATTCCAGTAGCCAACGCCACTTTCAAAACCAATGGCAGAGCTATTGAGGTTCATCGAATAAGCAATGGTTTTTGTTAATTTAACAAAATACTCAGTACCGGCTTCTTCTCCTTGATCATCATAGAGTTTTGCAATTCGGGCCAAACCTAATGCTTTTTCATTCAATTGTTGTTCTATGAGCTCCGCTTGTTTCCGCACGAATTCACTGTTTTCTTTGATAATGAGAGCGGTCAGGGTTTTTTCCTCTTTTATATAGGAAAAATAGCTTGTTAAAGAAACGGAAAGTCCGACTAAGACAGTTATTGTAATTAGTAACAGGTTTTTGAATCCAAACTGCACCATGGTGTATCCTTTTTTGTCGCCATCTTGGGCTGTTAACTTCTTATGGATTGAAATTACTTAGATAATTTCAGCCGACATATATTTCATATCAATTAACAGAAATATATTTACAAAACTTATGTGACTGCTCTGAATCCTTGGCATGGATATAAATTAGACTATTTCAAACACAGTCCTTTAGCTTAATTTAAAGCGACTATACTCATTATTAAAAGCGACTTTACTCAATGTTATGCGTTTTTAATTACTGATTCGTGATTGGTATTTACTTTATGATCATAATTGATCGAATTTGATATCCCTCACGTATTCTTAAGAGTAATAGTCTTAAATGTAGCGGAGTGAATATGAAAATATTAGTAACCGGTGGTACAGGTTTAATTGGTCGACACTTTATTAGTGCTTTTAATCACAAATATCAATTCACTGTTTTAACGCGCAACACTCAAAAAGCACAACTATATTTACCTAAAAACATTGAGTTTATTGAACAGTTACCAGAGCAAAATTATTTTGATGTGATCATTAACCTTGCCGGTGAGCCTATTATTGATAAACGCTGGAGTCGCGCACAAAAAGAAAATATTTGTCAGAGTCGATGGAACATCACTGAAAAAATAGTTGAAATGATTGCACGCGCCACGGATAAACCAAGTTGTTTAATTAGTGGTTCAGCCATAGGTTATTATGGTGAAACGGGTGCTGTATCAACGCATGAAGATGCAAAAGTTACTCATTCTGATTTTGCGCACACCCTCTGCCAAAAGTGGGAGGAACTTGCACTTAAAGCCAAAGAACACTGTCGTGTGGTGTTATTACGTACTGGTATCGTATTAGCAAGTGATGGTGGAGCATTAGAGAAAATGCGTTTACCCTTTTCTTTAGGTTTAGGCGGAAAACTTGGTAATGGCCAACAATATATGTCCTGGATACATATAGATGACATGATTCACGCTATTCATTTTAGTGTACAAATAAAGTGTATTGAAGGTGCTATTAATTGCACTTCTCCTAAGGCAATAACTAATGAAGTGTTTACTAAGGCATTAGGCAAAGAAGTTAATCGGCCCACTTGGTTTAGCGTACCTGCATTTGTATTAAATATTTTAATGGGACAAGGTGCAGAGCTATTATTGACAAGCCAGAATATTTATCCGCAAAAATTGCTCAGTCATGGTTTTCATTTTAACCATAGCGATATTGAACATGCACTTGCAGATTTAATGACTGAATCTTAAATATATTAGGGTGAACTCCTTTGAGTATGAGGGTTGTAGAGCGATAGCAGGTTATCATTACTCTACTGGTTTCTTTCAACCGGGCTAGTTGCTAGCGTGCTAATTTGTCTTTTTTCTTCTATCGTTAATGCTTGATAAAATCGAGGGTATGACCAACCATATCCCCATCGAAACGACGTCGGGAAATATGGACTTCCCCCTGCACGAACACCCATTAACATGAGCTTCGCTATTTGTGGTTCACCCACTTTAGCAACACATTGCTGAAGTTGTTCATCAGCGATTAACCTGCCTTCATAGGTACCGCCTTGCCAATAAGCATAATCATGAGCGGTACAACAAGATAGCCATAATTCTTTCTGCTCAAAGGTACCATCAGGAAAAACGCTGCATCCGTCAGTAGTGAAGGGGGCAATTGTCTCTGCATGTACAGACACTGAAGCTAACGAAAACAAGAGATAGATTATGATACGCATAAGTTTTTGTACTACTTTATATATGAGCCTCATTTCAGTAAAATCGATATTATTGTCTTAAATAAAGGCGGGCTAAAATTTTGATGGTAATGATATTGGCAAACGATAGCCACTCGTTTTACCCTTTTTGATTAGGGACTATTGACCAGCACCAGCCTGTTGTAACTTTTGCTCTAACAAAGCTTCAAGTTTACCTTTTTTCATCGCTAAATCTACTTCAAGTGATTGGCGCTCTTTTACTGACGCTTTATCTTCTTTGTCTTGTAGCATTTGAACTTTTACACTTAACTCGAGGATCTCCATTGATAATTCTCGAATTTGTGTATCGAGATCACTTTCTTTAGCTTTCTCTGCGGCCGCCGCTTCTGCTGGCGACATAGCACCACTTAAGCTACTTGCATCTATGTTTTTCTTCCCTTCATCTTTTTCTTTTGTGCTTGCTTCGGCTTCAGCCGATTTAGCTCTCGCTTCTTCAGATAATGCCAGTTGGTCTGGTTGTAATTGCTTACTTTTATCTGGGGCACTGGCTTCGGATTGTTGAGGAGTATCAACAATGGATGTACTTGCGACTGGCACCGTAGCTGTCTGCGCTGAACGCGAAGTGTCTGTGGCAGAGAATTGTGTTGTTAAAGCTGAAGTGTTAATACTGTCCATGGTGACTTCCTATGTGACCGAATACTTGATTAAATTGATTAGTTGAAAGCTAACTATAGCGATATATGCTTTTGTTCCCAAGTATTTTTTTATGCGATTAAATACAGTTAATCATTTTTAGCACAGTGAGTAATCGTATATAGTCATGGATGATTCCCAATGTCATCACAAATTTATTAAGGAATGTTTGAGTATGGTAAAAGTTGCAATGCTAATAAGTGCGGTAAGCCTATTAAGCCTTTTCGGTTGTAGCCAACAAGACGTTCATACCGGTACGTCAGAATTAGCGTTAAGTCATAGTGATAACATCATTGCAGCCTCAGCACTCTCTAAAGATGGTCAGCTTAATTTAGTTGCTGATGGTAAAACAGTGTGTTTATGGAGTAAAAAGCAGGTGAAATCGCCATTACATTGCTTAATGGGTAATGATGCGCAATTCATCGAGTTGCTTGATATTAGTGAAAATAATCAATTTTATTTAGTATCGAATCAAGTGTCGGTGCGTTTGTATTCGATGCAGGGTAATAAACACATAGGTGAGTGGCAAGTTGCAGATAATATTATCAATGATATGGATATATCTGCAAATGGCAGAAAAATATTATTAGGCTTTCGCAGCGGTAAAGCGAGTATCATCGATGTGAAGCGCAATAAGGTCAGCACTTTTGATAAACATCGATTAGATATAAATTCGGTGAGCTTGTCTGATGACGGTGAAATTGCATTGACTGGCTCAAGTGATAAAAAAGCACGTTTATGGAAAACTGGCTCAGGGGATAATGTTCAGGAATTTTCTCATGGTTCAAGAGTGAACCATGTCAAAATTAGTGGTGATGCTAAGGTTGTTTTTACGTTAGATGCAATCAAAGACCGTACTTTTTGGGATTCATCAACGGGAAAAGTCCTCGCTGAATTAGATACTAGTTTACGTTTCTTTGAGTTTAATGATTCATTATTTTCTGCTGATAATTCGCTACTTTTAACGGGATCTCCTAAGCAAGTTATTAAACTTTGGCGAGTATCTGATGGTGCATTAGTTGCTGAATGGCAATCTGAAATGACTCGCGGTCGTTCGTCAATACTAAGTGTGGCTTATTTAGCTCACGATAAAATTGTCACTACCAATAGTGATGGTTTATTCGAGCAATGGCAACTACCTAACCCTAGCGAGTAAATTTAGATTTAAATAGGCGCGACAGTTAAAAAGTTAAACTAAAGGTTGCGCCACCTTGGCTATTGTTACGCACAGCAACCTTGCCATTATGAGCTAACATCACTTGTCTTGTTAAAGCTAAACCGACACCCGAACCTTCTTTTTTGGTAGTGAAAAAGGGTACAAAAATTTGTGTCATGTTTTTATTTTCAATACCTTTACCATTATCAGCAACTTCAATGATGACATGGCCACGGACATTTAAAAATGCGTTTAATGCTATTTTTGGTGTACTGTTTTTCTTCTCTATTACTCCTGCTGTTGTAATTAACGCGTGTTCAGCATTTAACAATAAGTTAAGCAATATTTGTTCGATCATATCTGGATCAACATGAATATCTAAAGCTTGAGGAGTGATGCTCGCGGTTAGTTCAATGTTATCTTTTTGCCAATTCTGCTTGGCTAACGTTGTGACGTGGTCGAATATAGTCGCTACTGATATTGTTTTTTTATTAGGCGAGGGCAGGCGTGTTAAACGACGGTAGCTGGTGACAAACTGCATTAAGCCATCACTTCGCCTAGCGACAGTTTTTACTGCTCCTAATACATCGTCTAATTCTTCAGTTATCTCGTCGGTAATAGCGGGTAAGGTCCGGGTTTTTTCTTGTACATCTTGAACTAAATCTACAGCTGTTTTAGCCAGTGATGCTACCGGCGTAATACTATTCATTATCTCGTGAGTTAAGACACTGACCAAGTCTTGCCATGCTTGCAATTGAGCGAGGGCTAGCTCACTTTGAATATCTTGCATACTCAGTAAGGTTTCTTGCTGTGTTGCTGTCGTTATTTCAGTCGCCGAGATAATGAGCTTATGTTCCATGTCATCAATAGTGATATGAACTAGTGTGCGCTCACCCGCTAAAATACTTTGTAATTTTTTTGGGAAGTCTTCATTAAACTGTGCCATATCATCTATATGGGTGACTGCATTGGTACCAAATAAGCGCCTGACGCTATTGTTCCATAAAGTAATTTTACCATTATGATCAATACTTAACAGCGGTACTGGGACATGTTCAATAATGGCTTTAATATGTCGTAGTTCGGCCTCTTGATTTGAACGCACACGTTGAATACGTTTTAGAATATCAGTAAAGGTGGAACCCAATTCATCAAATCCTGTACCAAGGGATTTTAGCTCAAAGCGTTGTGAAAAATCGGCATGACGGACGGCTTCAAAAAAGCGGACTAATTCTGCATTGGTCTTTGAAATAAAACGTGTTATTTCAAAGAACTGTATCAGTAATACTGCCGAAAGCAACAGTACGGTCGCGTGATAACCATCACTCATAATTGCTTGCGTGAGAAAAATCAACGTGAGCATGGCTAAAATAGTGCGCGTGGCTATTAAGAGTGAAAAGCGTTTAAAGTCCATGTTTTTCCATCCGGCGGTAGAGTGCAGCACGTGTTAAGCCAAGTTCTTTTGCGGTATGACTTATATTAAATCGATGCTTTTTAAGGGCTAAAGCGATAGCATTTTTCTCAATTTGCTCTAAATTCAGCTCTTCTGGTAGCATTATCTCAGCGCTGGTTGTTTCAAACTGATTTGCTATTACCTTGTGCTTTGAAGTTGATGCCGATTGACTTGGTTTAACATGGCTAGGGACATCAAGCTGAAAATCACCCGAAGTCAGCATTTCAGATTGGCTTAATATCATCGCACGCTCAATTGCGTGGCGCAGTTCTCTGATGTTACCGGGCCATGAATAAGAGGATATTGCTGCTAATGCGTCATCACTCAACTGTTTAACACCTTTACCTTGTTGCTGATATTTTTTTGCGTAAAAGTCGACATAATGGCTGGCTAGTAATGTTATATCGCTGCTACGTTCGCGCAAAGGCGGCAAATTAATTTCAACGGTGTTGAGTCTAAATAATAAATCTTGTCGGAAATGCTGTTCATCTTTTAACGTTTCTTTAGATAAGTTAGTTGCTGACACGACCCTAACATTAAAGGCGATAGCTTTATTTGCACCCAGGGGGGTGACTTTTCTCTGCTCTAATACAGTCAGTAATTTTGCTTGTAGATGAAGAGGTAGGTTTCCTAGCTCATCTAAAAATAAGGTACCACCATCTGCCGCTTGTAACCGGCCAACTCTATCTTGTTGTGCGCCAGTAAAAGAACCCTTTTTATGACCAAACAATTCACTTTCGAATAAAGTTTCGCTGATTGCGCCTAAATCAACAGACATAAACACTTGTTGAGCGCGAGCGCTTTGTTGATGTATCTCTCGGGCAACTAACTCTTTGCCAGTCCCATTTTCACCCAATATCATCACATTAGCTTCAGTTGGTGCAGATCGAGCGATTAACGATTGTATCTGCTGCATCGCTTGAGATTGGCCGAGCATATTTTGCTGGCTTGCCGGGTTACTCGCTTGTACTAATACTTTATTAGTTTCACGTAATTTTTGCGTTTCACTACGGCTTCTGCCCAGTAAAACTGCAGTTGATACCGTTGCGATAACTTTTTCATTTTGCCAAGGTTTGGCAATAAAATCGGTGGCGCCTAGCTTCATTGCTTCAACTGCCACATTAACGCCACCATGGGCGGTGATCATGATAATGACGCTTTCTGGCTTAATTTCTAATATCTTTTGTAGCCAATAAAATCCCTGCGCACCAGAGCTTTCACCCGGACCAAAATTCATATCCAAAATAATGGCATCAAAATGCTGATCGTTAATAAAGCGAGGAATGTGTTCAGGTACATTGCAGGTACTTACCTGTGAAAAGTGGCGTTTTAGTAATAACTTACCTGCCGTTAAAATATCTTCATCGTCATCAACAATGAGAATTTTTCCTTCTTTCTTCACGCTTAATCACCCTTCAATTTTGGTCAGTGCAATGGCAGTACTTAGATAGTGCCTAGGTTGTCTTTGGATACCGCTTAGCTTTTTTCAGTCGTTTTAGTAATCCATACCCAAACTACCTGAAGATGCAGGTTTCAGCTGGCATTAGAAATACCTTTAGGCAAGGCATTGATTGAAGAGAATAGTTATTCTATTGTCGAAATCAATAACATAGCATAAAGCGTTTCTAAACCAGCCCTGCGGGGACGTCTGAGCAAACCATGTTCTTCGTTGCCTCCTTTTTTAAGGGAATAACCCTTAATAAAATGAGGCGCCTTGATCATGAATTGTTCAAGCGTCCTGAAACACGCATCTTCAAGTGGCTTGGGTATATACTGCATAAAGTGTTCATTAACGTACACCTACTGTTCATAAACGTACAGTTTTAATCTAGGTTATTTTAGCAACTATTTATAAAAAGCAATAAAAACAATCGATTACAAGTTGGAATGATTATTGGATTACTAAGGCTAAAGAGAACGTTAAATTTATTTATTCTTGGTTTAGGCCAGCTCCGTTATTGAGAGCTTATTACGATAAAATTATTGCGACAAAACTACTATGACAAAAGTTAATATGACAAAAAATACCACACCGCTCACTTCTGTAACTAATGCCGTTTCGGGTGCAGGAATGGATCGTAAAGTCACCACCAATGCTAGCCCAATGAAAAAATGGCTAAGTCTAACCTTGATCATGCTCATCGTTGTTTTTGCGGGTTATATGATCGCTAGTAAGAGTACGGGGAAAGTATTATCAGTAGATAATAGCCGGGTAGTTATTTCAAAAGTAACTTCAGGAGTTTTTGAAGATTTCATCCCTATCCGTGGTCGAGTTACGCCGGCAAAAACAGTTTATTTGGATGCCATTGAAGGAGGACGTGTAGAAAAGATTCTAGTGGAAGATGGCGCGAGCTTAACGGCGGGTAATCTTATCGTAGAGTTGTCTAATGCTTCACTGCAGCTCAGTGTATTAGGCAATGAAACACGCGTCGCAGAGCAACTAAATAATATGCGCTCTATTGAGTTAAATTTAGAGCAGAATCGTCTACAACATAAACGTAACATCGTTGATATTAAGCACCAAATTAAATTGTTAACTCGCCAAGTTGACCGTTCACAATCGCTTATCGCAACGGGTGCGATTACCAAATCGAAAATGGAAGACACTGAAGATACCTTAACTTGGTATCAAGACCGATTGGCGCTAACTATTGAAAGTCAGCAATCAGATGCTCGTATGCAAGGAGAGCAACTCACGTTTTTAAGAGACACGAGTCGTCGTTTAGAAAGTAACTTGGCTATTTCACGTCAAAATTTAGACAACATGAATGTTAAAGCGCCGGTAGCAGGTAAGTTATCTGGCTTTAATGTTGAAGTAGGCCAAAGCATTGCCCGCGGTGAGCGTCTTGGACAAATAGATACACCTAACGATTATAAGCTCACTGCTTTTATTGATGAATTTTACCTAGGCCGTGTCGATATTGGTCAAACGGCGACCTATAAAAATTACTCCTTAGTCATTGCCAAAGTCTATCCACAAGTGCAAAACGGTCAATTTGAAGTCGATTTTAAATTTACCTCCGAGCAGCCCAAAGGCATTCGCCGCGGACAAACCATTCAAATCAAGCTGACACTTGGCGATGCGAGTGAAGCACTGTTGATCCCCAATGGTGCCTTTTTTCAAGATACTGGCGGCAAGTGGATGTTTGTTGTTAGCCCAAATGGTAGCGAAGCGGTGAAGCGTAATGTGCGCCTAGGACGACGAAATAACCAATTTATAGAAGTTATTGAAGGACTTGAACTTGGTGAACAAGTTGTCACTAGCCCTTATAGCAGCTACCAAGAGATGCAGCGCCTTAACTTTAATTAGTGAATCACACGTTAGCGGCTGATTATCTGGCCGCAATGAACAGCTTTACATAACAAGTAATAAACATAATTCATCACTGAACAGAACATTAAAAGACTCGTGAAGAGCAAAGGAATTTACCATGCTAAAACTACATAATTTAACACGCGTATATCAAACTGAAGATGTAGAAACATCAGCCTTAAACAATGTAAATATTGAAATTGCCCAAGGCGAGTTTGTTGCCATTATGGGACCATCAGGTTGTGGTAAATCAACCTTACTTAATACTATTGGTATGTTGGATTCACCCAGTAGTGGTGATTATATCTTTAATGGCGAAAATGTTGCTGGTTATTCAGAAAAACAGCTTTCCGTTATTCGTAAAAAAAGCATTGGTTTTATCTTTCAAAACTTTAATTTGATTGATGAGTTAACCGTTGCTGAAAATATTGAATTAGCCTTAATTTATCACAATATTCCAGCAGCAGAGCGCAAAGCTAAAGTTGAAAAGGTCATGGATAAAGTGGGTATTGCCCATCGCGCTAAGCACTTACCAAGTCAGTTATCTGGCGGGCAACAACAACGAGTCGCAGTCGCTAGAGCGGTTGTTGGTGATCAAAAAATGATTTTGGCCGATGAACCAACGGGTAATTTAGACAGTGCACACGGTCAAGAAGTAATGGAAATGTTACAAGCACTTAACGATGAAGGCACTACTATAGTGATGGTGACACATAGCCCAGCACATGCTGATTACGCTAGACGTACTATCAATTTATTTGATGGTCATGTGGTTGCACAAAGTGTTCGTGCTGCTGAGCAAACGGCTTAATTGCTAATTAGGAGAATTTTATGTTTCACAATTACCTTATTACCGCTTGGCGTAATATCATTAAAAACGGTATTTTTTCGGTTATTAACATTTTTGGTCTCGCCATCGGTTTGATGAGCTGTATTTTAATCATGTTATTTGTTCGCCAAGAATCCGGTTTTGATACCTGGATTAAAGATCATGGTCAACTAGTACGTACGCACACTGCCTATTCTATCCCTAATCAAGAACCGTTTGATTCTGTCCGTTCAGCGGGTAGCATGATGGAAGCAATTCGTGATTTTGCTAAAAATGAAATTGAAACCGGCGTACGTTTTATTCAGTTTGATATGACAGTAAGACAAAATGAAAATGCCTTTCCAGAACAATTTACTATGGTTGATGGCAGTTTCTTTAATGTTTTTGATTTACCTTTTATTCATGGCTCTAAAGAGTCTTCCTTTAATAAACCAATGGACTTGGTTATCACTGAAGATTTAGCTTACAAATACTTTGGTAAAAGTGACGTTATTGGTGAGACGCTTACCGTATGCTGTGTTGCCGGCAATACAGCAACGTTGACTATCACTGGAGTGATGAAAAATTTACCCGATGCGACGCATTTAAATACCGATATGGTGATTTATTTACAGCCAGCCTTGTTTAGCGATAATGATGGCATGTTAAATACTTGGACCAGCTTAAATGTTTATACCTATTTTAAATTGAATCCGGGTATTTCTTCAGAGCAATTACAAGAACGTATTAATTTTTGGATGAATAATGAAAGTCCACTGGTTGAGATGCTTGTTAATATTTTAGGTGAAAAAGCCTCAGGTAAGCAGGTTACCGATTTAATTAAACTGCGAGTAATGCCAGTGGCAGACTTGCATTTACATGCCAAAAGCCACGCGGGTAATGGCGGGGATTTAACCCCTATGGGCGATAGTAAAATGATTACTACCTTTATTATTGTCGCAAGCTTAGTGTTACTTATTGCTTGTATTAATTTTATGAACCTATCTACCGCTAAAGCCAGTAAAAGAGCGCGCGAAGTTGCTATGCGTAAGGTCTTAGGCGCTAGCCGAACTCAAGTGGCTATTCAATTTTTAGGCGAGGCGATTGCCTTAGTTTTACTCTCTTTATTGTTTGCCTTGGTCGCTGTTGAATTAGCATTACCATTTTATAATGAAGTGTTAGGTAAAGAGTTAGCTTTACATCTAATGAATGATCCAAGTTTATTGTTCACCTTAATTGGGCTGGCTGTTTGTGTGGGTATTGGCGCGGGCATTTATCCTGCATTGTATTTATCACGCTTCTTACCTGGACAAATTCTAAAATCGAGTAAAAGTGTTGAGTCGAAAAGTTCGGCAAAATTTAGAAGCGTGTTGGTGGTTTTTCAATTCGCGACATCCATTATTTTAGTGATTTCAACCTTGGTTGTTTATGGCCAAACGATTTTCTCTAATAACATGGCGGTTGGTTATGAAAGTGATAACAAACTGGTGCTTAGTATTCGCAACGCCGGGGATAACTTACCAAGTTTAACGCAAGAGTTATTAAATTTGTCTGAAGTAACGAGTGTAACGTTTTCTTCTGAGGCACCATCGCAAGACAATGAGAATAATAATAATTTTAAGCTACTTGAAGCACATGCCAATGGAGGAGCTAATGAAGCTGAATTGATGAATTACCATAATATGGGTTATGGATTTTTTGAAGCTTATCAAGTGAAGCCGATAGCAGGCCGTTTGTTTGATGAAAATTTTGGTTCAGACACCATTAAAGACGTTGCTAAAGATACAGTGGGTCAATCAAGTGTGGTACTCAATAGCTCGGCCTTGAAAAAGTTCGGTTTCAGCAGTGCGCAAGAGGCTATTGGTAAAACATTGGAAAGTGATATCCGCGGAACACAGCATTTAACTATCATTGGCGTTATCCCAGATGTTTACTTTCGCTCAATTAAGTTTGGCGTTAGAGCTTCAGTATATACGTTGAATCCAGAACGTTTTCGGGTAGCCAATATCTCTTTTGATACCAATAATATTCCTAATTTGATTCGTGCGATTGAAGGTGTGTGGAAGAACAACGTACCAATGCAGCCTATTAACTTAGAGTTTTTGAGTGAAATGATGAAAGCGCAATACAATGATGAGCTCACCACCGCCCAGTTATTCTTGGTGTTTTCATTGATAGCCATTGTTATAGCTTGTTTAGGTTTATATGGTTTATCTGCTTTCACGGTAGAAAGAAGAACCAAAGAAATCGGTATCAGAAAAGTGATGGGCGCGAGTGTTAAAGATATTGTTGGTTTACTTATTTGGCAATTCTCCAAGCCAGTAGTGTTGGCTAATCTCATTGCTTGGCCTATCTCTGCCTACTTGATGCTAACCTGGTTAGAAGCATTTCCTTATCGCATAGATGCTATTTGGCTGGTACCAATATGTTTAGGTGTTGGTTTGTTATCACTGATTATTGCGTGGAGCACTGTGGGCGGTAATGCTGCTAAAGTAGCGAGAAAAAATCCAATCAAGGCACTTAGGTATGAATAAGCGTTTAGCGCTAATAATGAAAGAAAGGCGAGTAATAAGTCGCTAATACCAAAACCTAAACCTAAAACGGCAGTGAATATTTTTCATTGCCGTTTTTATGCTTCTATTAACCTCTACTTGTCAGAGGCTCATCCATTAAGTAATCAATGAATGTTTGGGCTAGCGAGTTGTGATAGCTATTTTTATTGGTGACTAAAGCAAAACGACGAGACAAATTTAATGGTGAATGTAACGCAATTAATCCACCGTTATTTAGCTCTTCAGCAATGCTAAGTTGTGACAGACAACCTAAGCCTAAACCGGCTTTGACCGATTCTTTTATAGCACTCTGTCTAGTCAATTCAATACCTAAGCTAATTTGGGCACCCATTTGTTCAATTGCAGCATCAAATATTGCGCGTGTTCCTGAGCCATGTTCACGCAATACCCATGAGTATTGCTGCAGCTGTTCGAGATTGATAGTCGCTTTTTCTGCTAATGAATGTTCAGGTGCGCAAAAAATTTGCAATTTATCCACTTGCCATGGCGTTATTTGTAAATGTCTATGCACTGCAGGGCCTTCTATTAAACCAATAGAGGCTTTACCTTTATCTAAATAATCTATCACCATTTGGGTATTACCTATATGTATTTCAGGTATAACCTCAGGGTAAATTTTTACAAATTTTGCAATCAATTGAGGTAGTAAATAAGTGGCGATGGTGGCGCTGGCTACTACTCGCAATACACCACTCATGGTGTTTAAATTGGCCAGTTTTAAGCTATCAAGTAAATCGCTTATTTGACGTACTTTAGGCAACGACTTAAGACCATTTTCGGTGATCAATAAATCTCGACCAGTCCGCTCAAATAATGGGTAACCTAAACTCTGTTCTAATTCTTTTAACGCTTGGCTGGCGGCTGATTGGCTTAAAGAGAGTTCACTGGCTGCTTTCGTGAGTTTCCCTAAGCGTGCAGTCGCTTCAAACAGTTGAAGTTTTTTTATCGATATACTCATAGCTTCATTTCCCCCTAAAAATTATTGGCCTGAGTGCTCAGTTTTAACTCAGCACCTTTGGTTCGGTTTTTTGAATACTATACATCGAATCAATCCATTATTCTTATTTAAAACTTTCCGTTATATTATATTCCATAAAGTGATTACTCTTTGGTGATCACGTGTAAACACACAGTCATTTATTAGACAAGAGATTCGTTATGCCCACTTATATAGTTCTTCCCATCATTGCCCTATTGGCAATTGCTTTAGCAAAAGTAGAGCAAGTATCTGCTTTTGGTTTGAGTGCTTTACCATTAGCGATTGTTTTTGGCATGTTTTATGGGCATTTTTCATTGAGAGTTGAAGATGAAAGAGACCAACTTTTTTCGACTTTTTGCAAACAGAAATTACTGAGATTTGGCATTATATTATTTGGTTTTGGCCTCAGTTTTCAGCAAATATTGGCCGTTGGCTGGCAAGCTGTTGTTATTGACTTAGTGATGATAAGTACAATTTTCACTGTGGGTACTGTTGTTGGCATTAAAGTCTTGAAGTTACATCGTGATGTTGCCATTTTAACTGCGGCTGGTAGTGCTATATGTGGTGCGGCAGCGATACTTGCTACTGAGTCGGTACTTAAACCAAAGCAACAGCACATTACTATTGCCATTGCGACTGTCGTGCTTTTCGGTACGTTAGCGATGTTTATCTACCCGTTTATTTATCAATGGGTTGATATGACCGACCAGTCTTTTGGTATTTATATTGGTAGTACTGCCCATGAAGTCGCACAAGCGGTTGCTGCTGGGCAAAGTATTAATGGCGAGACTATGCAAACGGCCGTTGTTGTTAAGCTTATTCGAGTGATGATGTTAGCGCCATTTATTCTGATGCTAAGTGCAGCACTAAATCGTATTGGCACAGATAGTGAAACTAAACGTGAAAAAAGTGTTATCGCTATTCCTTGGTTTGTTTTCGGTTTTATGGCTACTGCCATGATTAATAGTATCGTCATCTTGCCTGAACTTCTTAAAACAGTATTGAGTTTTGCCAGCCAATTTTCTTTAGCGATGGCAATGGCAGCTTTAGGCGCCCAAACCCAGTGGGCAACTATTAAAGAAGCGGGACCTAAACCTCTAATACTGGCATTATTACTCTTTATTATTTTAATCATTGGTGGTTTTTTCTTAAGTTCGTGGTTAGCCTAAGGGCTGAAGTATTTAATTATTATTTAAATAAAAATTAGCTTTAAACCTTTTACTTCTTTGTTGCATCTCACTTAATAATGACCAAAAAATTGGCTAAGTGAGCAGTAAACTTATTCACTTGTCATGAAAATTCCAATAAAGATATACGGAGATACCTAATGTTAAAGATGAACAATACTTTTAAATATGCACCTATCGCTCTTTTGTTAATGGCTGGTGGTTTACAAGCCAAAACCATTAATAAAGAGTTTACTGTTGCCAATGGCGGTTTACTGAAAATTGCGACTGATGTTGGTGCTATTGATATTGAAACGCATGCAAAAGAAACGGTACTTGTTGAAGTCGAAATCACTGGAAAAAATGAAGACGACATGGAAGTCAGTTTTAAAAATAATGGTGACGATGTCACCATTAAAGGTGATTTCGATCGTAGTGGCTTTAGCTTCGGTAATAACCATATAAGAGTCACCTATAAAGTTACTCTACCGCAAACTTATAATGTAGATCTTAATACCAGTGGTGGCTCTATCGAAATTGAAGACCTTGAAGGTGAAGTAGACGCTTATACCTCAGGTGGTTCGATTTCATTAGAGGATATACAAGGCAATGTTGATATTAAAACCTCAGGGGGCAGTTTAGATCTGGATAATATCATCGGAAAAATTGATGCCCATACCTCTGGTGGCAGTATTGAGCTTAAATTACCAACAAAACCGACCAAAGATAGCAAGGTCAAAACTTCTGGTGGTTCTATTACTGCTTATTTAGTTAAAAATGTAGCTGTAAACCTTTCGGCTAAAACGAGTGGTGGGCGTGTATCAAGTGAGTTTACCGTTGATGGAAAAATCACTAAACGCTCAATTGAAGGTACTATCAATGGCGGCGGACCTGAGTTGGTATTAAAAACCAGCGGTGGAAGCGTGCGTATAAAAGAGATATAACGTAGACATTAAATCTCACCCTATTTTCAATGCCATTTTCAAAGCGTAATAGTTATCTATTACGCTTTTTTTATGTAAAAAATATGACTCAGCGTCAATAATGCACCCTGATAATTCAGTTATTTCCCGCTCAGGAAAAATTCACAGACAAGACATAATATTGAGTAGGTAAAAAATTGCATTATATTGAATTATAACTAATATATAACTAATATATAAGTATATGAAGAATATATTTCAGAGGTGAGCTCTCATCTTAATAAAAGGAATTACTTGGGATGACACTTTTAGATAAAGGATTAGCTCAAGGTGAAATTGATACCGGAATATTGGTCTTAAATCTCAATGGCGAATTAGAGGAAGTAAATGAACAGTTTCTCGCTATGACAGGATTTCTAAAAGAAAATGTACTTGGTCAAAATATAGATGAAATTGATAACTGTTCGGCAAAGAAAATATTATCAGGGAAAAGTGCTATTTATGGACATTATCATTCAATGCTCACTCGTAAAGACGGTAGTAACCTCCCAGTAGAAACTTGCTACTTTCGCCAGCAGACTCAAAATTCAGAACAAATATTGCTATTTATTCAAGAAAGCAATTATGCCGAACTAACAAAAACTTCTATCATTGAACAAATATTCGATCATACCAATGAAGCGATCATTGTGACTGATAATCAAGGATTGATACAAACGGTCAATAAAAGCTTCTCAAATATAACCGGGTACAGTGAAGAAGAAGTTATAGGTAAAACACCTGCCATTTTAAATTCAGGGAAACAGGATAAATATTTTTATAAAAAGTTTTGGCAACAAATAATTGACCAAGGTTCTTGGCAAGGGGAAATTTGGAATAAACGTAAAAATGGGGAAGTGTATCCTGAATGGTTAAATATCAGCAGTATTAGAAATAAAGAGAGTCAAATTTCTAATTATATTTGCCAATTTACAGATATCACCAATCGAAAAAAGTCCGAAGAAGAGCTGCACTTTCATGCCTACCATGATTCATTAACTAGTTTACCTAACCGGCATTTACTTTTTGAAAAATTGAACCATTTATGCGTACTTCATCAAGAACAACCGACCTATTTCGCTGTGCTTTTTTGTGATTTAGACCGCTTTAAGATGATTAATGACTCGCTTGGTCATGATGTAGGGGATGAGCTTTTAAAGAGTGTTGCTAACCGGTTTGAAGCAAAGTTACGAGATAATGACATTATAGCGCGTACTGGTGGAGATGAGTTTATTGTTGTTATTGAAGGCGAGAAAGCACTAAAAAATCTAGACAAAATATGCTTGCAGATACTCTCTCTTTTTGAAGTCCCTTTTCAAACTAAATATGGTGAATTTAAGACAACAATTAGTATTGGCGTTAGCCAATTTCCTTCAGATTCTGAGGATGTGAGGGAGCTTATTTCATTCGCTGATGTTGCTATGTATAAGATAAAAAAATCAGGAGGTAATCATTACTCATTTTTTGATGTTAAAGAGAAGGCTCATATACAGCAAAGGCTAGAGCTTGAGAGTGAAATTACCCAAGCGATTGAAAAAGATCAATTTGAAGTTTGGTACCAACCACAAGTAAATACAAAAACCCACGAAGTATATGGTGTTGAGTGTTTAATTAGGTGGAATTACCCTGAGCAAGGGTTAATCCCTCCTGATTTATTTATTCCAATCGCTGAAGCTAACGGATCTATTAAAGAGCTTGGTTATTTTGTTTTAAAAACGGCATGCCAGCAATTAAGACAGTGGCGTATTAAAAATATCTTTACTGGGGTTATGGCAATTAATGTTTCACTACGACAATTTGAACGAAATGATCTTCTCGCCCAAGTGAAAAAGACATTAGTAGATGAAATGTTACCTGCTGAGTCTATTGAACTTGAAGTGACAGAATCACTCTTCTCAGAAGACAATAACTACCATACCCCGATTTTATGTGCCTTAAGAGAGTTAGGGGTTAAAGTCGCCATTGATGACTTCGGTACTGGGTATTCCTCCTTACAACGTTTGAAAAGCTTACCTATTGATAATGTAAAAATTGATAAGTGTTTTGTTGATAACATTGAACATTGTCCTGAAGATGTTGCGATTGTGATGGCAACCATTTTGTTGTCAAAAACGTTTAAGGTAGATGTGATTGCTGAAGGAATAGAAACACAAGAACAAGCCGATAAATTAAGTGACTTAGGTTGTTTCAATCAACAAGGTTATCTCTACAGTCGGCCTCTTAGAGCACATGATTTTCAAGTTTGGCTCGCTGACTTTTCTTTAAAAAACAATGAAATAAAAACACTTAAAGCGATAAATCACTTATGAGTCAAATAAGCTTACCAAATCATCCCGATGTTATTATGGTTTACCAAGACCGTGATAGCGTAGAGCCGGCTATTCAACAAATAATGGAATTAGAGCTTTCATTTAAATCTTACAAATATAATCCAAAAAAGTTGCATGATATAACGTTAATGAAACCTAAAGTGTTATTGCTAGCGTCTAACAATGTTAAAAATACCATCCAATTTTATATTAATTATTTAGAAGAGTACGAACAAAAAATTGCGCCACATAGTGCTATTTTACTCATTAGTAACCGTGAAACTTACCGTGCTTATTTAGCCTGTGAAAATGGCCTATTTGATAACTATGTCATTATCAACCCGTTAAACAACCCTTATCGGTTAAAGCTGGTTTTGTTACAAGAATTACAGCTAATAGAAAACCATAAGAATAGTAGTTTAGAGCAGCTTATTTCAGAAGGTGAAGATGAACTGGCGTCTTGTATAGAACACGGAGTCGCCTTGAAAAAATCATTTACTCAGGAAGTAAGTAAATGTGAAAATGAGATTTTATCGGCAACAAATGAAGCGCTAGATAATAAGGAAGCCAAAGCGGTTTTACAAAATTTAATAGGACTCTCGGTTGGCGACATTAATGAAAATGTTTCGAGTAGTATTCAAAAAATTGTAGACCAATTAATAAAATTAAAAGCCAATAATCAGTCAATAAAGCAGGGAATTGAAAAACTCCATATACCGAAAAAGAAAACAGTTATTGGTGTTAATACGGATCTATTAACTACAGAGGATGCTGAAAAGGCATGTCTTAAAACGTCTCGCTATAAAATACTAATTGCAGAATCTTCTGATTTATTTACCAAAGTGATTGAGGAAATATTTGCTGACACGGTATTTATATATGCTTTAGTCAATGACGGACAAGCAGCACTAGAAAAAATCCGAACCTTCAAACCAGATGTAGTGCTATTAGCCTACGACTTACCAATAATTAATGGCCTAGAAGTTACAAGATTGATTCGTGAAGAGGGTAATAAAGTACCTGTGATTGCGTATGCCCATCATAAGGATAAATCGGTCATTAAGCGTTGGATCCCATTCGGACTAAGTGGTTACCTAATTAAACCATTGAAGAAAAGTGCCATTTTAAATAGCGTGACTAAAGCGGTAAAAAATCCGATAGAGATTATCTCTCATCATAAAGTAGCCGATAAAGTTGGTATTCAATGGATTGCGGAATATTCTATTGGCAATATAGAAATAGATGAACAGCATAAAGTGCTCTTTACTATGATTAATGACTTCTTCCATCAAGATAATAAGGAGGCTGCAATTATGCTCTTTCAAAGTTTATCCTCTTATATTGATTTACATTTTGAATCTGAGGAAAACTTATTAAGACAAATTAATTACCCCGACACTGAAGGGCACATTAAGAAGCATGGTGAATTAAGAGAAAAATTTCACTTACTACGAGGTAAACTCGATGATTATGATCTTGATGTACACCATAAAATAGCCATGTTTCTTTATAATTGGCTAGCTAAGCATATCTTAAAGGCTGATATGGAATATAAGTCTTATGCTTTATCTATAGAAGAATCGAGCTTCAAATAGTTGTGTTAATTAATATTCAATGCTTAGCCAACTTTTGGTTTTATTATTGATAGAGCATTGCTCTTATCATCAATCACTTTTTGAGCATAATGCTTAGGGGTGATTCTAGCGATATACTTAAACTCTCTGGTCATGTGCGCCTGATCGGTGAAACCTATGCTTAGCGCTAAATCGGCTAGTGCTGTTTCCGGATGAAGTTTAAGTACTTTTAACGCATTTTTGACTCGTGATATTCTTTGATAATATTTTGGCGTCATATTCAACCATTTTTGAAAGTGCCGTTCAATTTGCCGTTGGCTTAAAAGCACATGATTACTCAACTCCCCTGGTGATTTTTTATCTTCTAATGCTTTTAAAGCTGACATTAAAGGGGCAGGGATATTATCAATTGTTAGTAGCATGGTATTTAACCATCGATAAAATACCACAATACGGGCGTAATGGCCTTTTGCTTGCTCAAGCTGATTACCAAGTGTTTGCAGTGAAAGAATATTAGTTTCAGATTTCTTTATCTGGGTAGCTTGCTGATAAATGTTGCCTAAAATGGCAAAACTCATTGCTGGATGAAAGCGAACGCCAACCACCACTGCGCCGGGAGGTAAGGTAATTGTTTGTGCTTGTTTACTTACTGGCAGCAGCACGCCACCGGTAGAAATTGATAGGTCATTTAACTGTATTGGCTCACTTAGATTAAACAAAAATCCACTACAGGCATCACTGTGTAGCCATCTTTTTATGTTATTTGGGCTATGTATAGCAACAGAAGTTGACCACACGCCTTGTACAATAGAAGCTAAGCGTCCCTTAGGTTGGAATAATGTAAAATCTAAATGCTCTGGCACGCTTAGCGGACTCCTTAAAGATGCTTTTTAGCTCAATCCTGTTTTAAATCGCGTTAATTGGCATCGAAACTGCCTACGGCTGGCTTAAATGCTTTGGCAATACGATTCCAACTACTAATGGCATTAATCGCTATGGTTAAATCAACCAAGGTTTGCTCGCCTAACACTTGCAAAACGGATTGGTATTCAATATCTGTAGCGGGTTGGTCTGATACAATAAGTTCTGCCCATTGTAACGAGCATTGTTCTTTTCTTGAATAGCATGTCATATCACGCCAAGCGTTTAAGCCATAAATACGATCGAAACTTTCTCCAAGTTTTAGTGCGTCTTTGCTGTGCATATCAATACACAGTGCGCATTGATTAATTTGTGAAACTCTTATTTTTACTAATTCTAATAGCAGTTTATTCCCTTTAAATGCTTCATCAAGGTAGCTCTCTTGGTTTAATAAAATATCCATCGCTTTAGGCGAGGTGGCAAAGTAATTTAATCGTGTAGTCATGGGCTTACTCCTTTTTAAAAAATAATCATAAACTCTGGAAAATGATACTTATTGAATAAATTCGACATGTATTACTTTATTATTAACCGTTGTGACGATATCCATATTGGATAATTATTAAGTGGCTAAAAATAACGAGTATCAATTAAAAAACTTTTTAAATTGATATCATTGTTGAAGGCCATTATCTCATTGAAGTCTCATGTATCGCTCGAATCATAGTGATGAAATATCTGAGTAAATTATATTTTTATAGACAAGTTCCTATATTTGATTTCTTTTTCGTGTATAAGTGTACGATGCTCAGCTTATTACACTCCAGAGGAATTAAATGGCTTCAATTAGTAAAAAAGTCTTACTAGGTTATTTGTTAGTTTTAATTGTCGCTATTGCGGCTTCAGTAACTTTGTTTGGTGCTGCGAGTGAAGTAAAGCAACGAACTAGCCAGTTCATTGGTGCAACCTTGCCTGAGTTAAGTGATTTACAACAAGTGAAACAATCATTAGATGCTATACAAATAGCGGCGTACGGCTTGTACGGAACTATGATTGAGGCGAATGAATTCTCTAATGTAATAAATGAAAAAAAGCAACGTCTGGACCAATTATTGATGGCAAATGGTGCATTATCGTCGCACCAAGAATACCGAACAATAGTTGAAGAAATTAATGAATTAGTTACCGTAATGACTCAACTTCAGCGTGTTATGACCGCTGATGAAGTTGATTGGGATGGCGCGCGAGCTATCTTAGTCGAAGTTGATACGCACTCAAGAAATGTTTCTGAAAAGTTAACCAAAATAAGTAAAGATGTTAGCCAAGATGCGAATAATAGCTCGACAGCAATCTACACTGAAATCGCTGATATTCAGCGACTAGTATTAGCTCTGCTTGCTAGCATAGTGACAGTCGCAGTAGTTGCTTATACCCTTTCCCACAAAAAAATAGCTTTACCTATTCGAGAATTGGCTGAAGAATTGGATCAGGTAGCAAAAAACTATGATCTAACAAGGGTTGTACCAACACTCTCTAATGATGAAATTGGTCTTGCTGCTGATAGTGTTAACCGTCTACTTAAAGCCTTTAATAGTGGTATTACTGATGTCAGACATATCGCTAATAACATAAATGAGTTGGTCGATGTACTGGGTTCCACTTCTGAAAATGCTGATGTACAAGTTAATTTATTAAATGAAAAAATAGAGTTGCTGTTATCAAGTATGGTGACCTTAGAAAGCCAAATCTCCAATGGTTTTGAACAATCAAATAGTGCAGCTGAACAAGCCAAAGAAGGTGCGCAAGCAGTTGAAAACGGAGCACAACAAGTAGCTAAAACGTCGACAAGTATTTCTTCATTAGCGAACAATATTGAAGCGTCCTCAGAAATGTTAATTGAGTTACGTAAATCGGGTGATCAAGTCTCTACTGTAGTAAGCACCATTGCAGGTATTGCAGATCAAACAAACTTACTAGCGCTCAATGCTGCAATAGAAGCAGCAAGAGCGGGTGAGTCTGGTCGAGGTTTTGCTGTTGTTGCCGATGAGGTTCGAACTCTTGCCACACGTACTCATCAGTCTACGATTGAAATTAATACTATGCTGGCTGGTATTGTTGGCGCTATTTCTCAAATCGTTACTTCTATGGAAAGCAACCAAACGCAGGCTGATCAAGCCGTTGCGTTGTCACAAAAAACAGTTGAATCTCTGTCATTAATTCAATCAAGCATCTTGAGTTTAAGTAATGTAAGTACTGAAGTGGCCAGTCAGGCCGAGCAATCACATCATCAAGTGGTAGATATGCGCTCATGGGTAGAAGACTTTAAAACCGTGGGTGATGCGGTGTGCCAAGGCAGTATGGAAAGCCGAGACACCTCATTGAAAATGACAGAGTTAGCGATTAGCTTTAACAAATCTGTTGAACGATTCCGTACTTAATCGTGTTCTATACCCAAGCCACATGAAGATGCAGTTTTGATCATGAGTCGCTCAAGCGTCCTGAAACACGCATCTTCAAGTGGTTTGGGTATAAAGTCAGCAGTCACACCGTAATAATCAGGATATTAGAAGTATTCGGCCTGTTGTTGATAGCAATCTTTTATATGCTCAATTAACAGGCGTACTTTTTGAGACTGATGTTTGGTATAAGGATATACCGCATAAATGCCTAATTGACGGCCATGAAATTCAGGTAATAATTGCACTAAGTCACCCTGTTGCATATCATCATAAACACTACAGCGTGGCACATAGACAATGCCGTATCCTGCAAGAGCAGCTTTACGTAAAGCTTGTGAGTTATTAGTAGCAAAGTTTCCTGAAATTTTTACATAATAGGCTTCATCTGACTGACTAAAATACCAATCATGCGCACCTTTGTCTTGATAGGTGTAAGCCATGCAGTTGTGTCGGGATAATTCTTGAGGTGTTTGTGGGGTACCATGCTTTTCAATGTAAGCTGGCGCACAACATACGATCCAATTTGACTGCAGTAGCGGTTTTGCTATTAAACTAGAGTCACTTAATACACCCGTTCTAATTGCTAAGTCTTGTCCTTCTTTAATCAAATCAACAAACTCATTTTCTAAGCGCATTTCAACACTTAATTTGGGATGTAGCTGACAAAATTCAGCAACCGCTTGCGCGAGTATTAATTCCCCTGAAATGGTTGGTACTGTCATTTTTATGGTGCCAGATAGACCTTCACTAAAACTACTAACGGCACTAACTGCATCATTTACTTGCTTATTAATATCCTTAGAGTGGCTGTAAAGTATTTCGCCTGCCTCCGTTAAACTTAATCGTCTTGTTGTTCTATACAACAATTGAATGCCTAAGTTTTTCTCAAGTTTAGATATTTTTTTACTCAGTGCTGCTGGTGATATTTCTGCCAACTGGGCAGCTTTATTGAAGGATTTAGCTTCAACAATTAATGAAAACAAAGCCAATTCGCTAGCATTAGGCATCTATTACACTCTTTTAGTTAATAATGAATTCATTATAGCGCTATTCATAAATAATGTCGTTAGGGTTAGATTGTATACCCAAGCTACATGAAGATGAATATTTCAGCTGGAATTAGAAATGCCTTTAGGTAAGGGTTTGATAGAAGATAATGGTTGTTCCCTTGTCGAAATCAATAACACAGCATAAAGCATTTCTAAACCAGCCCTACGGGGATGACTGAGCAAAACATGCACTTCGTTGCCTCCTTTTTTAAGGGAATAACCCTTAATACAATGAGGCGCCATGAGCATGAATCGCTCAGGCGTCCTGAAACACAAATCTTCAAATAGCTTGGGTATATAAAACTATAACAAAGCACCTACTGAAAATGAAAGTAGGGCGAGGATAAAATATGTCAATTACACTACAAGCTTTACTCGCGTTTATGCCGATTGCACTGTCGGCAATATTACTTATAGGGCTTCATTGGCCAGCAAAAAAGGCTATGCCTGTTGTTTACACCGTAACAGCAGCTATAGCCTTTTTTGCCTGGGAAATGAGCTTTAATCGAATCGTTGCCAGCTCCCTTCAAGGATTAATGATCACCATTGCTGTTTTGTGGATCATTTTTGGCGCAATAATGTTGCTCAATACCTTACAGCACTCTGGTGCTATTTTACGTATAAGGGCCGGTTTTACTAATATCAGCCCAGATCGCAGGGTGCAGGCAATTATTATTGCTTGGCTCTTTGGTTGCTTTATTGAAGGCGCATCAGGTTTTGGTACACCTGCGGCCATTGCTGCACCTTTACTGGTGGCTATTGGTTTCCCTGCAATATCGGCGGTGATGATTGGTATGATGATTCAATCAACACCGGTGTCATTTGGCGCGGTAGGTACACCCATTATTATTGGTGTTAGCAGCGGCTTAGATAAGAGTAATCTTACTGAGCAATTAATTGCTAATGGCAGTAGTTGGGAGCAATTTTTACGATTAATAACCTCAGAGGTTGCCATTGGGCATGCCATTGTAGGTACGTTAATGCCACTTTTCATGGTGGTGATGTTGACACGATTCTTTGGTCAGAATAAAAGTTGGAAAGAAGGTTTTGAAATTGCTCCTTTTGCAATCTTTGCTGGCTTAGCTTTTACCGTCCCTTACGCATTAACGGGCGTTTTTCTTGGTCCTGAGTTTCCTTCACTAATTGGCGCATTGGTCGGTATGGCTATTGTGGTACCGTTAGCAAAACGTGGCTTTCTTATGCCAAACAAGGCATGGGATTTCGCACCAAAAGAACAATGGCCTGCTCACTGGTTAGGCAAAATATCATTTAAACAAGATAACAGCGAAGCTAAAAAATCAATGTCGTTAACTAGAGCGTGGTTACCGTATTTACTTGTTGCAATAATCCTTGTGCTTAGCCGTGTTTCAACTGAATTTAAAGCGTTATTAAAGAGCCTTTCATTTGGTTTTAGCAACATTCTTGGTGAAGTAGGTATTAGTGCGAGTGTTCAGCCTTTATATCTACCTGGTGGTATTTTGTTCTTTGTTTGTATTCTGACATTATTTTTGCATCAGATGAAATTCAAACAAGTAGTAGATGCAGCTAAACAGTCAACGACTACGTTAGTGGGCGCCGGTTTTGTACTTATCTTTACCATCCCTATGGTACGCATATTAATCAACTCAGGTGTTAATGGCGCTGACTTAGCAGCGATGCCGGTTGCAATGGCAAGTTTTGTTGCGCAAACGTTTGGTGATCTATACCCCTTGTTTGCGCCTAGTATTGGTGCCCTTGGTGCTTTTATTGCAGGTTCAAATACCGTGAGTAATATGATGTTAAGTCAGTTTCAGTTTGAAGTTGCTAATGCACTGTCTGTTTCAGGTGCCTTACTTGTCGCTTTACAAGCTATAGGTGCAGCTGCAGGCAACATGATAGCTATTCATAATGTGGTAGCAGCTTCCGCAACTGTTGGTTTATTAGGGCAAGAGGGTAGAACATTGCGCAAAACCATATTACCAACTATTTATTATGTAATAGCTGTCGGCGTGCTTGGGTTAATTGCTATCAATGTATTCAACATTAGTGATCCCTTACTCGGCTAAGTAATGGGCTAATTAAATAGCCATCAAAAACTTGCAGACAGGCTTGTCCTAAATTATGCCTAGGTTTGCAAGTTTACATACTCGTGCAGCTATTTATATAAGGTAGCTACTTCAACAGTTTTGAAATGATTGATTAACGCTATTTTTTGAAACTGTGATTTATACCAAACGGAATAGTTTATTGGTCAGCTTAGAGTTACATTAGCGAGCTTAAAACAAACAAAATGAGTTTAGCATAGTTAGTCTATATTTCATTCGTTTTGTGATGTTATCAGTTTGCTAATGAGCTCCCGAAGGGCGAGTTTAAAAGGTTTACATGCAGCGTTATTGATTTTGACAAGGGGACAACCATTCTCTTCAATCAATGCCTTACCTCTAAACCTTTTAATTCTCGCTAAGTGATCAATAAATTAGCCCGATTGGTATTACAATAATAGAGAGCAATCTATGCAACAACTTAATACTCAGCATCTCCGTGACTATCCTAAAAAACCAAAGCAGGTTTATTTATTTGGTACATGTATAGTTGATAGTTTTTTTCCAGATACGGGCATGGATGCTATTGAATTACTTGAGCGCGAAGGCATTGAGGTAATTTACCCACAAGGGCAAAGTTGCTGTGGACAGCCAGCCTATAACTCAGGTTATAAAGATGAAGCTAAAGCGGTAGCGATGGCACAGGTGAAACAATTCCCTCTGGATATTCCTGTCGTTGTCGTTTCGGGATCTTGCGGTGGCATGATGCGTCATCATTATCTCGATTTGCTTGGTGATGATCCTAAAATCAATAACTTTTGTCAGCGTGTTTTTGAATTTACAGAATTCTTGGTGCATGTACTGCGTTTAAAACCTATCGATCAGGGCCCAAAAGAGCGGGTTGCGTTGCATACGTCTTGTGCGGCTAGAAGAGAAATGGGCGTGCATATCACTGGCAATAAGTTGATTTCTCAACTCGCGAACGTTGAGTTAGTCATACATGATTATGAAAGTGAATGTTGTGGTTTCGGTGGTACGTTTGCAGTAAAACATGCGGATATATCGGCCGCTATGGTTGCTGATAAAAGTAAAAACCTTGTAGCAACTGATGTTGTTAGATATATCAGTGCCGATCATGGTTGCATGATGAATATAAATGGCGCGCTTGATTATCAAAAACAGTCATTACGTGGTGAACATATTGCGAGTTACTTACTTAATCGTATAAAAGGTAATTCGTCTAAGGGGTCACTATGAAACATATTATCGAAGAAGAAAGTAAATATGCAGCATCAGCTAAAGCCTTTCGTGCGAACGTTACCCGAGATCTCGGCAATGAAGAACTAAGATCGAACTTCAGGGGTGCGATGGATTATTTGATGGATAAGCGTAAAGGCGCTTTTTCATCAGAAGATGAGCTTGAAGTATTACGCGAACAGTGCAAATTAATTAAGCAGCGTTGTTTGGCTAAGTTACCGCTCTTACTTGAGCAATTAGAAGGTAACCTTGAAAAAAATGGCATTAAGGTGCATTGGGCAGAAACGATTACTGAAGCAAATGAGATTATTGCTCAGCTTATTGCCCAAAAAAAGGGGAAGTCAGTCGTTAAAGGCAAATCTATGGTGTCAGAAGAAACGGCACTCAACGACTACCTTGAAGAGCGAAATGTAGAATGTCTTGAGTCAGATATGGGCGAGTACATTGTGCAATTGGCCAAAGAGCACCCGTCTCATATTATCATGCCAGCTATCCATCAAAACAAAAAACAAGTGGCTAAACTATTTGCTGATAATATCGAGGGTTTTGAGTACAGCACCGATGTTGATACCTTAATTCAGCAAGGAAGAGAGGTGCTCAGGAATAAATTTTGTCAGGCTGATGTGGGTATCTCAGGTGTTAACTTTGCTGTAGCGGAAACGGGCACACTGTGTTTAGTGGAAAACGAAGGTAATGGTCGTATGTGTACCACTATTCCTGATTTGCATATAGCGATAACAGGCATAGAAAAAGTGATAGAACACTTGGCAGACGTGCCACCGCTGTTAAGTTTGTTAACGCGAAGCGCTACCGGACAAGCCATTTCAACCTACTTTAATATGATCAATTCACCTCGAAAGCCTGGTGAAAAAGATGGCCCTAAAGAAGTGCACTTAGTTTTACTTGATAATGGTCGTAGTCAAGCCTTTGCTGATGAAGAGTTAAAGCAAACGTTACAATGTATTCGTTGTGGCGCCTGTATGAACCATTGCCCTGTGTATACCCGTATAGGTGGTCATGCTTACGGAACCGTTTATCCTGGTCCTATTGGTAAAATGATTTCACCGCATATGTTGGGACTTGAAGCGACGACTAATTTACCAACGGCATCAACCTTATGTGGAGCTTGTGGTGAAGTTTGTCCCGTTAAAATCCCTATTCCTAAAATATTATTACGTTTGCGCCAAGAGAGTGTAAAGCCTAAATCTCAGCAACCTCAAGTGATGAAAGGGCAGGGAGCAGGTCGTAGTAGTGTGGAAGCACTCATTTGGAAAGTATGGGCACAAGTGCATAAGTCACCAAAATTGTATGCCTTATCAATGTGGGGTTTAACACGCTTTCGCTTTTTGATGCCTAAAAAATTAGGTGGCTGGACAAGTGTTAGAACGGCACCTAAACCGGCAGCAACGACTTTACATCAGCGTATTAATGCTAAACAAAAAAAAGCGAAGCAATCACAGCAAGAGCGAGGCTAACCTTATGACAAACACAAAAGCAGATATCAAAGCAGTCAGTAATACCGCGCGTGGCAATATTCTTGCTAAGTTGAAAGCGGAGGTCAAGGGGGCAGATTATGAAAAATTGCCTGAAGAAGTCCCTTATAATTACCCTGAATTTAGTCGTGAAGAAAATTTAGCTCAGTTTATTTCTGAACTTGAGAAAAACCATGCTCAAGTGATCAAAACAACTAAAGAAAATATGGCCGAGGTTATCAGCGAGCAGCTTAAGGCACTAAATATCTCTAAATTGCTTTATGGTGAAAATGATTCTCACCGTGAGGTTATCAATGCACTAGATGGCAAAGTAGATCTACAAGTCTATGATTTTTCAATTGATAATAATAAAGAAATGCTCTTTAATGAATGCCCAGCCGCTTTATCAAGCTCGCATTGCTCAATTGCTGCAACAGGTAGCATAGTCTTATGGCCAGACGAAAATGAGCCACGAAGCTTAACCTTGGTGCCGCCAGTTCACTTTGTTATTGTCGATGCCAATAAATTATATGCTGACTTTGGTAGCTTAATGACTTCGCAACAATGGCAAGATAAATTACCGACCAATGTTGTCTTAGTATCAGGACCATCGAAAACTGCTGACATTCAGCAAACGTTAGCTTATGGTGCTCACGGCCCGAAAGCGCTTATTGTTTTATTAATAAATATTTAATAGTTAATAGTTAATTTGGGAAGATTTTATGTTACCTGAGCATTATCAATTGCTTGCTAAGCAAGTGGCAGAGTTTATTCCTGCATCACGTATTATTACCGATTATACTCGACGTTTAGCTTATGGCGTTGATGCAAGTTTCTATCGCTTAGTACCACAATTAGTACTTATTTTAGATGACGAAGCTGAAGTGGTAAGGGTCATTAAAGCTGCAGCACAAGCAAAGTTACCGGTAACATTTAGAGCTGCTGGTACCAGCCTTTCGGGTCAGGCCCAATCTGACTCAATTTTAATTATGCTCACTAATAGCTGGCGTGACCATGAAATATTAGATCTCGGTCTAAAAATCAAACTGGGACCTGGCGTGATAGGTGCTGACGCTAACAAGTATTTATTACCTTATGGACGAAAAATAGGCCCTGATCCTGCTTCAATTAATACCTGTAAAGTTGCAGGTATTGCCGCTAATAATGCCAGTGGTATGTGTTGTGGTGTTGCACAAAATAGTTATCAGACGCTTGATAATATTCGCCTTGTTTTACATGACGGTAGCATCCTTGATACCGCTGATGAAGCAAGTATTTCAGCGTTTAAAACTAGCCATACCCAATTATTAGAACAGTTAGATACACTGGCTACTAAAACTCGTAGCGATGGGACGTTAAGTGCGTTAATTAAGCATAAATATCGATTAAAAAATACCACGGGTTATGCTATTAACTCCTTGGTTGATTTTGAAGACCCTATCGATATTTTGGCACATTTGATGATTGGCTCAGAAGGTACTTTAGGTTTTATTTCTTCGATTACCTATAACACGGTCATCGAGCATAAATACCGTGCTTCATCGATAGTGTTTTTTCCTGATATGCAAACAACTTGTTCTGCGGTAAGCGCGCTAGCTGATGCAAATGTGTCTGCGGTTGAATTGATGGACAGAAGATCGTTAGCTTCAGTAAGTGATATGAAGGGCTTGCCTGAATTTATTAAAACACTCGACCAAGATGTTGGCGCATTACTGATTGAAACGCGTGCAGCCAATCAACAGTTATTAACCGAGCAAATAGCTGACTTAGAAAGTCTATTAAGCGACTTTGAACAAACGAATGTCATCAAATTTACTGATGTTGCGAGTGAGTACTCACAACTGTGGGCCATTCGAAAAGGTACCTTCCCTGCGGTTGGCGCCGTAAGAGAAACAGGTACGACTGTTATCATTGAAGATGTTGCTTTTCCTGTTGAACAACTTGCAGATGCGGTTGCCAAACTACAAGGGCTGTTTGAAAAATATCATTACGATGAAGCCATTATCTTTGGCCATGCTCTTGATGGTAATTTACATTTTGTTTTCACCCAGGATTTCTCAACGCAGTCAGAAGTAGACCGATATCAGTCATTTATGGATGACGTTTGCCAGCTAGTGGCAGTCGATTACCAAGGTTCATTGAAAGCTGAACATGGTACTGGACGCAACATGGCGCCATTCATTGAATTAGAGTGGGGCAAAGAAGGTTTTAGTTTGATGCAGCAATTAAAAGCCTTATTTGACCCAAGTTATTTATTAAACCCCGGCGTTATCATTAATGATGACCCGTTAGCTCACATTAAAAACTTAAAAAACCTACCGGCAGCACATGACATTGTCGATAAATGTATTGAATGTGGTTTTTGTGAGCCGGTCTGTCCTTCAAAAGGGCTGAGTCTAACACCAAGACAGCGTATTACCACCTATCGTGAAATTAGTCGTTTAACAGCCTCAGGTGATAACCCTCAATTGTTAAGTGAACTTGAAAAAGACTTCAACTATTTAGGTATAGATACCTGTGCAGCAACAGGTTTGTGCGCGGATCGTTGTCCTGTCGGCATTAATACCGGTGACCTTATTCGAGATCTTCGCAATGTTAGAAATACTAAGTACCAAGGGGTATCGAAAAAATTAGCGAATAACTTTGCCAGCATAGAAAAAATGACACGGGTTTCCTTAGCCATTGCTGGTTTTAGTCAACGCCTACTAGGTAATACTGTGATGGGCGGTTTAACGGGCACCGTGCGTAAATTGTCAGCGAATAGTATTCCACTATGGAGTAAGTACCTGCCAAATAAAGCTAGTTATCAGCCCAAAACGATCCCAGACAGCAATAGTGCTAAACCCAAGGTTGTTTATATACCCAGTTGTGCCAGTAGAAGTATGGGACAAGCGGTTGATGCAACTGAGCAACGTTCGTTAACTGAAGTGACCTATGCTGTTTTAGCAAAGGCAGGTTTTGACATTATTAGTCCTGACTTCACTGGTGAGTGTTGCGGTATGCCATTTAATAGTAAAGGTATGTTTGATGAGGCTGAACAGAAAAGAAGTTCACTGTTAACCAAGCTAACTGAGCTGAGTGAAAATGGTAAATATCCAATTTTAATTGATACTAGTCCCTGTAAATCAATGTTACTTGAAAATACAGCCGCCACTGCAAATTTATCTATTTATGAACCAGTAGGTTTTGTTGCGGATGTATTGGCTGAACATTTAGCTTTTAAGCAATTAAACGATACTATCATGCTGCATGTCACTTGTAGCAGTAGACGTATGGGCTTAACCGATAAAATGGAGCAACTTGCTAAGTTATGCAGTAATAATGTTGTTATTCCTGAACATATTCAGTGTTGTGGTTTTGCGGGAGATAAAGGTTTTACCACCCCAGAGTTAAATGAAAATGCTTTAGCCACCTTAAAAGAGCAAGTACCATCAGGCTGCTCTGTGGGTTATAGCAATAGTAGAACCTGCGAAATAGGTTTATCGCATCATGCAGGCATAGATTACCAATCCATTCTTTATTTAGTGGATAAAGCGACTACTGGTCATCGAGCTTAAGGGATTATTATGGAGATACCCCAATAAGGGTTATCTCCTACCTATCAAACAACTGTAAAAGTCATTTTCAAAAGTCTAATCATTCGCGATCGAGCATTATGAATTCATTATTGTTACTATAGACTTATTCAACCTAAGTTTACTCAGAGAACGTCATGTCAAAGCGTACTTTTTTGCCACACGGAAGTAGCAATATAACGGTAGATAATGATCTTATTACTGTGGATATTGCAGGACCTTGCAATACAGAGTTTTTTGAACGTATGGAAGAACAAATAACGTCCTTAAGACCACAGTTAAATATGAATAACTATACTAGCTTAGTCATACTTCGTAATGAAGCACTGGCAACACCTGAGGCAATGGCCTATTTCACTAATTATTTAAAAGCAGTTCAAGTACGCGCTGTAGCCATCAATCTTCAGTATGCCGATAGTCCTTCAATTACAGAGGATATTTGTAAAAAAGCGTATACTGAAGCGTGTGTGAAGCATCGTTTTTTCTCTGATAACGTTAGTGCTAGTAGCTGGTTAAGAAAATGTATGGCGACTACTAAATAAAGGTCTAGCGGAGGTTAATGTGGTTATTAGCATTACGTTTAGGTGCACTTCATTACCCCTTGATAAATCGCAGATTTAAAACTTTGGAAATATTTGATTTCTTCCTGAATTCTTCGCCTGATATAAGTATTTGTCTGCGCTGTTGATTATCTCATCAATGCTTTGATTGCCATTGAATTGTTCAATACCCATACTGACCGTTACTTTAATTTCTTTATCTTCATAATCAACTAAATGGTTTTGCAATTTTTCTTGAATTTTTACAGCCAAAACATTGGCATTTATCGCGAGTGTCTGCGGTAAAATAAATAAAAATTCTTCTCCACCCCAGCGAGCGACACAGTCTTGTTCTCTTATATTATTGGTAAATATTTTTGCAAGTTCTATCAACACTGCATCACCAGCATTGTGACCATATTGGTCATTAATTTTTTTAAAATAATCAACATCGCATATGATGATGGATAATGGTTCTTTACTACGTATCATTCTCGCTTGTTCTTGTTTTAAAACACCGAGTGCATCACGACGGTTGGAAAGTTGAGTTAAGGGATCGAAGTGGGCAAGCTGTTGGTATTTTTTACTTAATTCTAAGGTGTGTTGATAAGATCTATTTCTTGAATATTCATACAAAGCTGACAGAAAGGTAACGGTTAAAAAAGAATAGAGTAAGCGTAATTTAAATTCAGTACTGTAGTTAGCATGAGCAATAATATCTGTTGGCATAAACATTAGGGTACTTATGATTGAAACGAATACTGCAATATCAATCAAGCCGCGCTTTAAACCATGAATAAAGACTGAAACAGGGGCTACAATAAATATCCATAAAGGTCCTGTATTCTCAACACCACCAGAGTAAACAAGATAGAACATTAATAAATAGAGAGAATAGAGAATAATAGCGGAACTTAATGCGACATTGTTGTGTTTCTTATAAGCATAATAACCAAGGAAATAGACAAAAGAGGCGAAGAATAAACTCGCAGCTAAAATGAAATTGTTGTTGAATAGCCCAATGAGTCCCATGACGGCAGTAATTGACATACCCACCAAGGCAAATAAAGAAACAACATGGGCTTGTTGAAATTCTTCATTATCGAGACTATTTATTGGGGGTTGTTCATCCAAAGAACTTAATCCTATTAGTGAAATAACAAGAGGTCACAGGATAATTTAGCATAACACTTTTGTAATAAATACTAAGGTGCACTTTTTTATAAAAATACAAGTGTCTCTAACACTCGGATTAAAGGTAATCGTGACAATATTAGACGTGGGCATGAATCATTAATTAACGAAACTTATCTCACTGATTTAATCACAACGCCTACAACTGACTACAACCTGCAGCTAGCTATTAATCAGCTCGGACAACCATATTTCTTCCATTTTTCTTACCCATATAGAGCGCTTTATCTGCACTTAAAATAATTGCGTCAACGGATGTTTTTTGCTTAGGAGGAATAGTAACAACCCCTATAGTTAAGGTGACAAAGTTACTTGTTTTAGATTTTTCATGAGGAATTTTCATCTTTTCTATAGCAAAACATAAACGTTCAGCAACCAGAGTCGAGTGTTCTACGGATGTATTGGGTAGGATAATTGCGAACTCCTCACCACCATAACGACAATTGGCATCTGTCATTCTTGCTACGTTAGTACCAATACATTCTGCTACTTTTTTCAGACAATTATCACCTTGCTGATGACCGTAAAGATCGTTAAATAGCTTGAAGTGATCAATATCGCAAAGAATGAGAGATAATGATTGCTGTTGACGATAATGTCTATTTATCTCTGTTGTCAGTTGTTTATCAAAGTATCGGCGATTATAAAGCCCTGTTAACCCATCTTGATAGGTAAGTACTTCCAACTGTTTATTGGCGGCGATTAAGTCACTCGCTTTTGTATTTAAGGATGCTGTTTTTTCTTCAACTTGTTCTTCAAGTGCTAAAACAAATTGCTTCTGCCTGGCTATCTCTGTTTGTTGTAAACGTGTTCTAAAATAAATAGAAATGAATACAACAAGCAGTGTTAATAGTGCATATAAACTATATGCCCACCAAGTCTTCCAAGGCGGTGGCGAGACATACAAGTTAATAGAGAGTATTTTTTCCCCCCACTTACCACTGCTGTTCGTTGCTTTGACCAAAAATTTATATGAGCCACCATCTAAGTTAGTAAAAGAAGCGACATTTCGATTGCCAATATCAATCCAATTATCATCATAGCCTTCTAACTTATAAGCATACAAATTTTTACTCGGGGAAATGAAATCTAATACTGAGAATTCAAAAGAAAAAAAGTAATCAATATAAGAAAGCTCAATATCAGTTACATAAGAATAAGGTGTTTCAAGTTTTACGGAGTGTCCCATTTTATTGAACCCCGTTAAAATAATATTGAACTCGCTATTATTAGCTTCAATAGCCGATGTGTTAAAGAATTCAATACCTCTTTGGCTACTAGTGAAAAGTGTTTCATTTCCACCCTTAACCAGGCTATTTGGATAGTAATTTAAACCTAATAAGCCATTGTAACTGTCAAAGTTAGTTACTTTTCCAGATATTGGGTTTAGTTTTGAAATACCTTTATTTGTTGTCAGCCATAAATGACCACTATTATCATCTTCAATTGCACGTATCAAAGAAGTAGGTAAGCCATTTTTTCTACTAAAATGTTTAAAACTATTTGTTTTAGGCAGGTATAAGTTGAGGCCTTTTTGGGTGGCAATCCAGATCCCTCCATCTTTAGATTGATGTATATCCTGAACTATTGTTCCCAATAAACTATCTTTGTTATTATGCTCACTTTTAAATGAAATAAACTGTTGGTTACTCTCATCCCAAAGGTTGACTCCATCGCCCGTACCAACCCAGATGTTTTGTGCATTGTCTTTAAATATTTCCAATACTTCCGGATGAGATAATCCGAAAGAATCGTCTAAATGATTAAAAGATTTCGTCAAAGGATCGTAGCGATAAACACCGTTTTTATAAGTACCAATCCAAAGCTTGCCATATTTATCAGTATTGAGCGCTCGTAACTCTCTGAATTCGTTATAGCTTGGATCAGATTTTGGATATTTTAATAACTCAATCTGCGTAGTTTTCAAGTTAAATTTTGCTAAACCATCATCCTGAGCAATCCATAAAATATTATTGTCATCTAGAAATATAATGGGCTTTTCTAATAGCCGATTTACCCCATAACCATTTTCATTGCTAAAGATTGGTGCTGATAGTATTTCTAGTTTTTGTGAGGATATTTGCCATTTAAATAATTGAGATGATGATGAGACAATCAGCAAATCACCATTTGCATCAACCGTTATACCATTTGGTGCAGTTAGCGCAGAACTGTTAATCGATTTAAACTTACGATGAGGCACTATTTTATATATACCGTGAGTTTCGCTAGTAACCCATATGGTTCTCGAACTGTCTTCGAAAATTATTCTCAAGCCGTTATTATTATCAAGTACAAACTGTTCAATTTGAGGACCTGAGTTTGATTGTCGAAACAAGCCCTTACTGGAGACGAACCAAAGATAGCCTTCTTGATCCTCAATCATAGAATTGACTTGACCTAGGTATTGATCATCAAGGGTTTTTAAAGGTGTAAAAAGACCGCTTTGTTTATCGAAAGTAAAGGGGCCTTTTTGTGTACCGACATAAAGCTTGTTTTTTGAAGTTTTTAAAATACTTCTAATTTCATTTGCCCCCGTGGGGGTAGGGTTATCTGGGTCAGGGAAAAAATGAGAAAAAGTTTTATTATTTTTATCATATAAATTCAAGCCAAAACTAGTCGCAACCCATAAGCTTTGCTTATCATTATCTTCTATATCCCATATTCTATTATGGGATAAACCTGATTCTATCTCGTCACCTTTCTCAATATGCTCAAAATTGTTATTGCCAAGATATCGATTTAAGCCATGATCATATGAGCCTAACCAAATAGTACCTTCTTGGTCATGAAATAAAGATTGTATGCGGTTAGATGAGATAGAATCGACCCGGAGAGGATCGTTAATAAAATGCTGAAATTTTCCTGTTTTTGGTTCATAAAGATTAGCGCCTCCCCCCCAAGTACCAATCCATATTCTTCCGTTACGATCTAACATGAGATTGCCAGCATCATTATGGGATAAACCGTTTGAACTCATACTATCAAATTCAAAGAGGGTTATTTTCCGGCTATCATAACGCATAACGCCATTTTCGGCAGTGCCAAACCAAAGTAAGTCTTGGTTGTCCTGAATGATCGAATATATCTCAGAAGAAACAAAACCCTCGTCTTCAGTTAACAGCTCCACAGAGTACTCATTAGTAAGCTCTAAAGGATGCTCATTACTATAAGTTGGAATAAAAACACCAACAAGCAAGATAATAAAATACAGAAAGCGATTAAAAAACAATGAAGTAGATCTCATAGACGTTAAAGCTAAGGGATAGCACAAAAAAGCAACACAGGTATTATTTTAGTTTATTTATCAGACTATTACTATGATAAAAAATTGATGCTGTGTTTATTACAAAATTATATTTTAAACGAAAAATAAGGAATAAGAGGGCAGGTAAATTAGCAGTACTTGAATTAGTGACAATTATTACTTTTCAACTGTCGCGACAGAGAGGTTTTACGTACTTCTAATAAAGTAAATTTTGTTAAAAGTTAGGGATATTTGAGTAGAAGATAAAAAATTTAGCCTGCTTTTGACAAGCAGGCTAAAGGTAAAGCAAACAGATGTTCACGCTATGTGAACAAAGTGCTTAAAATGTGCGTGAAACACCTAAAACAAATCTAAAATCTGCATTGTCAGCATCATCAATATCGGTATTTATTACGGCAGCAGTAAAATCAAAGTCAAAAAATGTTTTTGCAACTGTTGCGCTGTAATCTATATACTCGGCATCGTCAAATGCATCACCCATGGTATAGCCAGCTTGTAAAGTTAAGGCATACTCTTTAGGAAGTTCGATATCATAAGCTGCTGAAATATACTGTGCTGAATCACCTGTATTTACATAATCAGAAGCATAACCAAGGCCTAACGTGAATGAGTTAATATAAGCGTTAAAAAGAAATTCGCCGTAATCAGAGTCATCTGCTGAACTGTAACCTTGATAGGTGTAATAGTTATACATAACATCATAAGAAAAAGTGTCATTAATTTCGCCAAAGTAACCCGCGTAGAAATCAATTTCTGCATTTGCATCGTCTTCGAAGTCAACATTCGACGCCCAAACGCCGGCAAAAAATCCACTTTCATGTTCGTAATCTAAACTCGCCTGAATAGCCGGAGAGCTGTCTGTTTGACTAACACCTCTAAATACATAATCCGACGTTAATGTTCCTGTAACACTGACTTCTGCAGAGACAAGTGGAGCTATAGCCGTAAGCGCGAATGTTGCTGCTAACAATTTAATTTTATTCATGTTATTCCTTTTTTTATGGTTTTATGGTTTTTAAATTAAATCAAATTAAATACAATCTAATGTACTTTCACTTTTTAATTAACCCCCATATGGGTGCTAAAAAAAATTAATAACAGCTCGCTTTCAAGGCTACAGAGTTACGCTAAAAAGAAGGCGGCGTATGCGCACTAATAATTTTACAAACTTTTTTCGATGAGTTTTTAAACTTATGCGGTAAGCTTGTCGAAAATTTGTAACTATCGCCTTTAGTTAGCTTAAAACTACGTCCTGCCACTGTTATCTCAATACTTCCTTCAATCACCGTACCTGCTTCTTCACCAATATGAGTGATCATATCTTTGCCAGTACTTGATCCAGGTTGATAACGCTCAATCAAAAATGCAAGTTTAGAGTCTGGCTGCGGTGTACCAACCAAATGTAGCTCTACACCGTCACTCCCTACATCAACTAAGGTGTCTTTTTTAAAGACCACTTGCGATTCAGTGGGAATTTCTAAAGTAAAAAACTCAGTAACCGTTAGAGAAACGCCTTCTAAAATTTTCTTTAACGAACTAATCGATGGGCTCACAGCATCTCTTTCTATCATTGAAATAGTGCTATTTGTTAAGCCAACGCGCTTTGCTAATTCACGTTGTGAAAGCCCATACATTTCTCTAACTTCTTTTAATCTTTTGCCTACGTCCATAATTATCCTTAATAAACTAACTACACTGACAGGCAGTACCTGCATTGAAAAAGAGTTAGTTTATTACATTAATGGCTTTAACTGTATGCTTCATTTCCTTTGTATTTTCTGCAAGCATCACCAAAACTTTTAAATATTTCGGTGTAAAAAGGGTTCTCAGCAATTTTCCACTCAGGATGCCACTGCAACCCTAAATAATAACTAGCGTTATCCGCCAATGAAAATGCTTCAATTAATCCGTCAGGTGCTGTGCCTTCCACTTTTAGAGTGTCAGCTAATTTATCAACGCCTTGTCCATGCAATGAATTAACTTGTTGAATTAACTCTCCGTCCATAATCGAAGATAATATACCGGCCTCAGATAAGTTTAAGTCATGAGACACACTGTACTGTTCATCCATAGAGACCGATTTATCTTCTCTATGCTCTGTCATATTATCGAGTTCAAATACTTGCTGATGTAATGTTCCGCCCAGCGCAACATTCATTTCTTGAAAACCTCGGCAAATACCCAACACGGGGATTTTTAGCTCTACTGCTTTTTTTAATAAGGTTAAATTAGTGGTATCTCGATTGGGATCACGTGGCATATCGACCCCTAATTCAGTGCCACCAAAATGATGTGGTTCCATATTCGAATAACTACCTGTTAAATATATACCATCTAAATGCGGTAATATTTCTAACATAGCTTCACCAAAACTAGGAATTAGAACGGGGATAACATCACTACCGGCCATCAAGGCACGAATGTATTTATCACCAACAACTTGTTGATGATGAATCCCGTTAAGACTACTGCAACAGGTAATGCCGACAACAGGCTTCTGATTTTTACTAACCATCGAATCAATTCCAAATAAGTTACTGCTAAATTTCAATAACTCTAAGGTAAATTAAAAAACTTCGGTTTTCAATGAATATTTTTTACAAAAAGGCAATAAAATGACAATAAAGTCATTTTATGTAAAAAATATAGCTTATTTATTTGATTTTACCTTGACGTAGCTATTACAATTACTTACTAATAGATAGTGAAGCAAATATTCATCATTTTTTGATGGGTAAATTATATGTATCAATTTCGAAGGTAACTTTATGATAAAAGTTGGACAGACAACTGAGGTAGAAAATTTTCTCTCCAATCACCCAGAAGTTGAGGCTATAGATGTCCTCATTTCTGATTTAGTCGGCTTTGCTCGAGGAAAACGCATTGAAAAAAGTAGTTTAGAAAAAATTTATAGCAGTGGCTTAAATATGCCCGCTACCATATTTTCCATGAATGTACTTGGAGAAACTATTGAAGAGTGTGGGCTCGGGCAAGATATTGGCGAGCCGGATATGGTCTGTAAACCTATTGCGAACACCCTTCATATGGCCTCTTGGCATGATCGCCCAATCGCGCAAGTATTAATGAGCATGTTCAACCACGATGGAACGCCTTTTTTTGCCGACCCACGTAATATCTTAAGTAATGTTGTTAGACAATTAGCGGAAATAAATTTATTCCCTGTTGTTGCCGTTGAATTAGAATTTTATCTATTAGATAAAAATAAAGATAACAAAGGAAATTTACAAGCTCCTATCTCACCTAAAACGGGTAAAAGAGATGAACATACTCAAGTTTACTCCGTCGATACACTGAATGATTACAGTGCATTATTAGACGATATTAATAGAGTATGTATTGAGCAAAATGTACCTGCAGATACCGCAGTAGCTGAATGTGCGCCTGGACAATTTGAAATAAATTTAAAACATGAAGCCGATCCAGTTGCTGCTTGTGATAATGCCATTTTGTTAAAGCGTATTATCAAAACAGTTGCTGATAAGCATAATTTTGATGCGACCTTTATGGCTAAGCCTTATTCAAATGAAGCCGGTAGTGGTATGCATGTCCACGCCAGTCTTTTAGATGAGTGTGGCAACAATGTCTTTGCTGATGAGCATAATGATTATAATGAAACATTAGAACATGCTATCGGTGGCATGCTTGAGCTAATGCCCGCTTCCATGCCGTTGTTATGTCCTAACGTGAATTCTTATCGTCGATTTATGCCAGGGTACTATGTTGCAATGGCAAAAAATTGGGGAGTAGACAACAGAACAGTTGCACTTCGCCTTCCTCGAGGACATAAAAATGCAACGCGTATAGAACATCGAGTTTCTGGCGCTGATGCTAACCCCTATTTAGTGATGGCTGTGATCTTAGCCTCTATTCATCATGGTATAACCAATAAAATCAAGCCTATAAATCCTACCGTAGGAAACGCGTTTGATGACGACTGTGAAGCACTGCCATTAAAATTGGATAGAGCACTTGCAGAATTAGAAAAAGATCAAATACTTACAAGCTATTTAGGCGAAGCATTTACTAAAAACTATCACACTGTTAAACAAAAAGAGTTAGAGCAATTTGATATGCATATTAGTGAGCTAGAAGTTAAATGGTACTTATCTAATAGCTAATAAAATAGCTAATAAAATAGTTAATAAATTTAAAATTTCAGAGGCAAGTTATGAATCACGTTTCCCACACCGGCTCTTATTATGCGGCAAGTGCTAATGATAAAGTGCAGCGATCAAAGCTGACAGAAGATATTACTGCTGACATATGCGTTGTTGGTTCTGGTTTTACTGGATTATCAAGCGCATTACATTTGGCTGAAAAAGGCTTCAAAGTGGTGGTTGTTGAAGGCAGTCGCATTGGTTTTGGCGCTTCAGGTCGCAACGGTGGCCAGTTAGTTAATAGCTATAGTCGAGATATGGACTTTATTGAACGTAATTATGGTAAACATGTTAGTACTGAAATGGGACAAATGGCCTTTGAAGGTAGTCGAATAATTAAACGTTTAATTAACGATTACGACATCAAATGTGATTTAAGACCAGGAGGTGTTTTTGCCGCTTGTAACAACAAACAGCTGGATGAAATGGCTGAAAAGCAAAAACTGTGGGCTAAGCATGGCTACCATGAAACTGAGCTGTTAAGTGCAAGTGACATTCAAAACCATGTCGGTACTGAACGTTACGTGGGTGGATTATTAGATAAAGCAGGTGGTCATATTCATCCTCTCAACTTAGCCCTTGGTGAAGCTGCTGCGTTTGAAAAGTTAGGTGGAATAATTTACGAAGACAGTATCGTTGTTGATATTGTTCATGGTAAAAAAGCGGTCATTAAAACAGACTCAGGTAGTGTAACGGCTGATTTTGTTGTTGTAGCTGGTAATGCTTATTTAGAAGGGCTTTTACCTAAGCAACAGAAACAATCAATGCCATGTGGAACGCAAATAATCACCACTGAAGTCTTACCAGAAGCTATGCAAAAGCAATTATTACCGACCGATGTCTGCGTAGAAGATTGTAACTACCTGTTAGATTACTTCCGCTTATCGGGCGATGGTCGTCTGATCTACGGTGGTGGCACAACGTATGGTGCTAGAGAGCCTTCTAAAATTGAATCAATTATCATTCCTAAAATGTTGAAAACATTCCCTCAACTTAAAGATGTGAAGATTGATTATGCTTGGACAGGTAACTTTTTACTCACGTTGATGCGGTTACCACAATTTGGCCGTATAAATGACAATGTCTATTATGCTCAAGGCTATAGTGGCCATGGTGTTACTTCGACCCACTTAGCCGGTAAAGTTATTGCCGATGCAATTACTGGCCAAGCAGAACGGTTTGATGTATTTGCTGGCTTACCTCAATATCCATTCCCTGGTGGTAGGTTATTTAAAACGCCTTACACCGCGATGGGTGCTTGGTATTACCAGATGAGAGATAAGTTAGGTATCTAACCTTTTATACCCAAACTACATGAAGATGCAGGTTTCAGTTGGAATTAGAAACGTCTTTAGCCAAGGCATTGATTGAAGATAATGGTTACTCCCTTATCGAAATCAATCACGTAGGATAAAACGTTTCTAAACCAACCGTATAGGGACGTCTGAGCACGTCATGTTCTTCGTTGCCTCATTTGTTAAGGGAATAACCATTAAGAAAATGAGGCGTCCTGAAACACGCATCTTCAAGTGGTTTGGGTATATGCTCATGTAAACAAAAAAAGCTAACAAGGTATTGTTAGCTTTTTTATTGCCATCAATTTATGATTTATCAACTCAACTCAACTCAACTCAACTCAAAATATTGGCTTTAAACTTAAAACTTAAATCGCCCGATGAGCTGTTCTTGATCTTGTCCTGACACCAACAGCTCTTCACTTACTTTTAAGGTCTGCTGAGCACTTTGCGCAAGCTCGTCAGTGGTGGTATTTATATTCTGTAAGGTGCTACTGATCTCTTCTGAAACATGACTTTGTTCTTCAGCGGCAGAAGCAATATTTGCCGCCATATCCGTCATGTTAGTCACTTCTTGTTCAATAACTTCAAAGATCGTTTGCGTTTCCTGTGCTTGTTCAGTGCAAGCCTCGGCTCTTTTAACGTTTTCACTGATAGTTGCCACCATTTCTTTCGTTGAAACTTGTAACTCATTAACGACGCCTTCAATTTCAAATACCGAGCTGGCCGTTCTACCCGCGAGTGCCCTTACTTCATCAGCAACAACCGCAAAACCACGACCTAATTCACCTGCTCTTGCGGCTTCGATGGCTGCGTTTAAGGCAAGTAAATTAGTTTGTTCTGCAACTGACTTAATCACGTTGAGTACATTAACAATATTATCGCTATTGGTTGACAGCTTATCTACTTGCTCGTTTGAATATTGCATCTGTTCTGCCAGTTTTGAAATGGTGCTGGTGGTTTGTTTTAATTTAATAATACCATTTGAAGCTGCACTTCTAACTTCTTTAGTCGCATCAGCAGTTGATACGGCATTTTGCGCAACATCGGTAGAGGTTTGCGACATTTCCTCTGCTGCCGTCGCGACCATTTCAATCATTAACTGTTGGCTAGCTAATTGTGAGTTTGTTGTTGTCGATAACGCTTTACCTGTTTCAGAGGCAGAAAAGGTGGTTTTAACACCTTCTGAAAACTGACCTACGATACTAGCCAGCCCTTCTACAAATTGGTTAAATGAATGGGCAAGCTGACCCGTTTCATCTTTTGAATTAACTTTGATACGTTGAGTTAAATCAGCATCACCACTGGCTATTTGTTTTAAAGCGTCTGCCACAGCTCTTAAGGGTACTGTTAATTTTTCAGCCATGAAAAAGATTACAATACTACCTATGATTAACACCAATAAACTCATATAAAGTACACTGGTAAATTGGTCTTCAGTACCTTTATCTAACACAGTCATGGTCTGATTAACTTCATCAGTAATAAATTTTTTAGGTATTTCGGTGTAAATACTCCACTGAGCGATGCCACCTAAATGAATACGTTTTACTAAAGTAAAACTGCGATCATTCTCACTAATGCCTTCATTTAACTGAGTACTATTAATTATTTCAGAAAATAAAGCGCCTTGATTAGCGCTATTGTTGGAATCAGCTATCACCGAATTATCTTCAGATACGATCAATACTCGGCTGTTGCCATCCGCAATTTTAGTTGAGAACGCTTCTGCTTTTGTTTGGATATCAGCTAACGCGATATCAATACCGACAACACCAACGACTTTATTCGCGAATTTAATGGGTATCGCTATTGAGGTCATTAATATGTTTTTACCATCAACTTTGTCTATATAGGGTTCTAATAAACAATTTTGTTGTTGTTCAATAGGGCAAGTAAACCAGGAGTTATAGGGTTGTCCAGTTGAATTAGGGCTGGTATCGTTAATCATCTCCTCAGGCATTATTTCTTCAACAGCTTCCCCTTGTTCGTTCAAAGCCCAATAAACAGCAAATCTTCCTGCTTCATTTGTTGCTAGATCGTCTGCACCTTTATTTGCTTCATCAGCACCATCAAGTGCATTAGGAAGAAAAACAGCATATACGCCAACGGCTGATTGATTATTTTCCATAGCACTTTTGATATACATATTTAAAATATGGCGAACATCTTCAGCAGATAAAAAAAGTGCGCGAAATTGTACCCGTAAAAACGCAATGTCACTTGCAAGGCGATCAGCCTCATTGATTACTTGGTCAAAAAACACTTCATTTCTTGCCGTTTCAGCGTCTGCCGCAATAACCATTGGCATTAAACTGCTTTCTTTAATTTTTGGTTGTAGGTATTCAGATAAAGAGGTTGCGGTTTTATCAACAGAGATTGAAGAGACGATTAATAATGAGGTTATTGTGATGATAAGTAATAACAGGGTGGAAAAAATAATTTTTGTTTTTACGGATTTATTCATGTAACGAATCCCTTTGAAAATAAAAAAGGCTGTACAACGATACAACCTTAATAAAAAAGACTAAAAATGAGCGTTATTTAGAGGGTGGTTTCTTTTTTTCTCATTTGCCACATAGCAGCGACTACACCAATGGCGACAATTAATATCATGATTGTTGCCAGTGCGTTCACTTCAGGTGACACCCCTAGTCTTATCTTAGAGAAGATAACCATAGGTAGCGTACTGTTACCTGGACCGGATACAAAACTCGCGATAACCAAATCATCTAACGACATAGTAAACGCCAGTAACCAACCAGAAATTATCGCGGGAGAGATAATAGGTAAGGTGATTAGAAAGAACAAACTATGTGGTTTTGCTCCTAAATCCATCGCAGCTTCTTCTAATGAATCATCCATTTGTGACAAGCGAGACTGCACAATTACTGCAACATACGCCATACAAAAAGTAGTATGGGCAATAATAATCGTGGTAATGCCTCTTCCTGCAGGCCAACCTATTAAGTTCTCTAAAGAAACGAACAATAGCAAGAGTGATAAACCGGTGATCACTTCGGGCATAATAAGCGGTGCACTTATCCAACCTGAAACGATTAATTTACCAGGGAACTTACCCATTCGACTCAGTACATAACCCGCCAGAACACCGAGAATAACGGATAGCGTTGCGGTGATAAATGCAACTTTTAAGCTCACTATTGCCGCATCAATAATTTGTTGGTTGCTGAATAATTCAGCATACCATTTAACAGACCATCCACCCCATACCGTCACTAGCTTAGATTTGTTAAAGCTATAAATAATTAGTGAAAGTATCGGCGCATAAAGAAATATAAATCCAAATAACGATGAGATTGATAAAAACTTTGAATTTCTAGTCATTATTCAGCTCCTTCTTTTTTGCCATTACGTAAAAACATTATAGGAACAACTAAAATAAGTAACATCATGGTCGCCACTGCTGAGGCCATTGGCCAGTCTCTATTCTGGAAGAACTCATCCCAAAGCACTCGTCCTATCATTAACGTGTCAGACGCACCTAATAGGGCAGGAATAACAAATTCTCCAACGGCAGGTATGAACACTAATAAACAGCCAGCTAAAATACCTGGCATAGACATGGGTAAGGTAATCAAGAAAAAGGTTCTAATTGGTCCTGCACCCAGATCTTTAGACGCTTCAATCAAACTACCATCTAGTTTTTCTAAGGTGGTGTACAAAGGTAAGATCATAAAAGGTAAGTAGGTGTAGACAATACCAATGTATACGGCAAAGTCGGTTTGTAACATTTGAATAGGTTGATCGATAAGGCCAATGCCTTGTAAAAACTCATTCACAATACCGTTCTTTTTAAGAAAGCCCATCCAAGCATAGACTCTTAATAGAAATGAAGTCCAAAAAGGTAAGATAACAAGCGTTAATAAAAGCGTTCGCATGGTGCCTGTTTTACTTGCAATAAAATAGGCCATTGGAAAGCCGATTAATAAAGTAAAAAAAGTAGAGACCGCGGCGATCTTAACTGAACTTAAATAGGCGTCTAAATAAAAGGAGTCTTCAAAAAGGTATAAATAGTTGCCGAGTTTTATTTTTACATCAATAATTGCATCTTCTACATTCCAAGCAAACATATCTGTATAAGGAGGTACAGCTATAGCAGATTCAGCCAGTGAAATTTTAAACACAACTAAAAAGGGAATAAAGAAAAATAAGGCTAACCATAAGGAAGGGATAGAGATAACAGAATATCTACCCCAGCGAATTTTCTTTAATGAACTAAATCGAGTTTTGACTGTGTCATAACGACCGAGCCAAAAAGTGCCGGTTACTTTACTCATGATGTTAATACCACGCTGCTGTCGTCATCCCATGCAAGGTAAACAAAGTCATCCCATGTTAATGGATTGCGGTTTTCTCTGACAAGATTAGGTAAGGTGACACGAACAATGACGCCACTCTCTAACTTGACCCTAAAAATTGACAGGTTACCCATATAGGCAATGTCGATGATTTGCCCGTGTAAGCAGTTATATTCCTGATCTGGTTTTCTACGGGTGACTTTCATTTTTTCAGGACGAACAGCAACTGTCACTTTTTGATTAGGGGCACAGCTAATGCCATGATTGACAAAAAAGTTACAGCCAGCTTCTTTTGACTTTATTTTTACATGCTCAACTTCATCTTCATAAATACGACCCTCAAATAAATTAATAGAGCCAACAAATTCTGCAACAAAACGGCTGCTTGGATATTCATAAACATCGCGAGGTTCATCAACTTGGGTAATAATACCATTACCCATAACGCCAATGCGGGTCGCTAGTGTCATGGCTTCTTCTTGGTCATGAGTCACCACAACAAAGGTAACTCCTAACTTATCTTGAATATTAACTAATTCAAATTGAGTTTCTTCTCTAAGCTTTTTATCCAGTGCACCTAAAGGCTCATCAAGTAATAGTAATTTAGGGCGTTTGATCAATGATCTTGCTAACGCGACACGTTGGCGCTGACCGCCTGATAATTGATCGGGTTTTCTATCTGCAAATGCTTCTATTTGCATCATGGTAAGCATTTCAGTAACACGTTCTGCAATTTCTTTTTTCGGCACGTTATCTCGCTTTAAACCAAAAGCAATATTCTTAGCCACGGTCATATGAGGAAATAATGCGTATGACTGAAACATCATATTTATCGGTCGATTCCATGGCTCAATATTAGCCATATCAACGCCATCGATGAGTACCTGACCAGAGGTGAGGTCCTCAAAACCGGCTAATATCCTTAACAGGGTGCTTTTTCCTGATCCCGAACCTCCTAATAAACAAAATAATTCATTTTCATAAATATCTAACGAAACATTATCTACGGCGGTAAATTCACCGAATTTTTTAGTCACGTTTTTTATTTGAATAAAAGGTTTAGCGCCATCTTGTTTCCAAAGAGGCATAGTTGTTTCTTGAGTCATTCGAGATTCCTAGGGATATTTTCGACAGGATTTAGATATTTGTTATTGTAGTTATGTTCTAAAGAATAAGAGCAAATTAATGTCTTAAGCATAAGGGCAAGCTAATGCCCTTATGGTCAATGATTAAAACTATCTACCTGTTTTGATTTGTGTCCAAGCACGCGTTAATTTACGGTCAAAACGCGAGGTGTGAGCGAGTTGAGAAAACAGATTTTCTTTTGTTTCGCCAACCGGATAAATACCGATATTAGATTTAATGTCGTCATTAACAAACTTAGTAGCAGCTTCATTAGCAACAGCATAATAAACATAGTTAGAAATACCAGCACCTGTTTCAGCTTTTAAGATGAAGTTGATAAAGGCATAAGCTTCTTTCTTGTGAGGCGCATCAGCAGGAATTGCCATCATATCGAACCAAGCAATGGTGCCTTCTTTAGGAATTAAGTACTCAACTTTAACGCCTTGTCCAGCTTCACTTGCACGACTATTAGCTTGCAACATATCGCCGTTATAACCTAACGCAACACAAATATCGCCATTGGCTAAATCAGCAATCAGGCGGCTTGAGTCAAAATATTTATAATGAGGGCGAGCCTTTTTAATCATCGCTTTAGTTGCTTTAAGATCTTTATCACTTTCAGAGTTAGGATCTAAACCTGCGTAGTTTAACGCGATAGACATAACTTCAGCAGGTGAGTCTAAAATACCAATACCACAATCAGCTAGCTTAGCTGCGACTTCAGGCTTAAAGATAAGATCTAAGCTATTAAGTTCCACATCACCTAAGCGTGCTTTAACCATATCAGTATTAATACCTAGACCAATCGTTCCCCAAGTATACGGCACACTGTGCTTGTTACCTGGATCATGAAGCGCCATTTTACCAGCCATTGCTTTATCAATGTTATTGTAATTGGACAGGTTGTTTTTATCGATTTGTGCGTAAATACCTGCTTTTGCTTGGCGTTCTAAAAATGAACCTGTTGGTACCACAACATCATAACCTGAACCACCGGCCATCAGCTTAGCTTCGAGGATTTCATTAGAATCATAAACATCGTAGTTAACTTTGATACCGGTTTCTTTTTCAAACTGTTTAATCGCTGCAGGGTCAATATAATCTGACCAGTTATAAACGTTAACTACTTTATCTGATGCAGATGCGGCCAGTGAAGCAAGCATTGTTGTTATTAGTAATATACTTTTCTTTTTCATGGTTCATACCCTGTTTTTGTTTGTTATTTACTTATAAAAGCTATTGTAAAACTCAGAATGACATCGTTATGTTAAATATATTCTTCAAATTCTTATTTATAGAAACATAGTCAAGTCAATAAATCAACACCCTTTTAGGGGAAATTTAAGCTTATAATTAAAATTTCAAAGACTAACGGCTAGTCGCTTTAATTTCTAAATAATCATCAAAGCCATATGTTCCCCACTCACGACCATTTCCTGATTGTTTATAACCACCAAACGGGGAAGTGTAATGATGTGAAGCCCAGTTAATCCTTACCATTCCAGCCCTCATTTGCCTTGCAACACGGCTCGCTTTTGTTTCATCAGGGGTATTTATATAGGCAGCTAAACCATAAGGAGAATCGTTTGCTAACGTGATCGCTTCTTGCTCATCTTTGAAAGGAATGATCACCAAAACGGGGCCAAATACTTCCTCTTGTGCGATGTTCATTTTATTGTTCACATTTGAGAATATTGTCGGTTTGGTGAAATGACCCAATTCAAAACCTTCAGGCTTACCGAGACCACCGGCTGATAATGTAGCGCCTGATTCTATTGCTTCTTTGATCATGCTTTGTACTTTATCAAAGTGGGCTTTGCTAACTAATGGGCCAATATGATTACCTGGCTTATCAGCCCTATCGATTTTTATGTTATTAGACACTTGAGTCGCTATTTTAACGGCATCATCATAAACAGACTCTTGCACTAGCATACGTGTTGGTGCGTTACATGATTGACCCGTATTTTCCATACAGCCGACAACACCTTTAGTCACGATCGCTTCTAGGTCCACATCGTCAAATATAATGTTCGGTGATTTACCACCTAACTCTAGTGCCACCCGTTTTACCGTATCGGCTGCAGATTTCGAAATTAATGAACCCGCTCTAGTTGAGCCAGTAAAAGAAACCATATCAATATCTTGGTGAGACGATATCGCAGAGCCAACGCCCATTCCATCACCATTAACAAGATTAAAAACTCCTGCTGGGAAACCGGCATCATCAATTATTTTGGCAAAAACATGGGCGGATAAAGGCGCAATTTCACTCGGTTTTAAAACCACGGTGCAACCTGTGGCTAGTGCTGGCGCAACTTTGCAAACAATTTGATTAATAGGCCAGTTCCACGGTGTAATAAATCCACAAACGCCAATTGGCTCATGGGTTATGGTGGCATTTCCTGAGGTGTGCTGAAATTCATAATTTTTTAAAGCATCCAACGCCGTTTGAATATGCCCCCGGCCACAATCAGCTTGAGCAGCCGTGGCAAAATCGATTGGCGCGCCCATTTCTTGGGAAATAGCCTGCGCCATCTCGTCATAACGATTCATATAGGCACTTAATAGTTTCTCTAATAGTGCAATACGCTCTTCTCTTGAACTAAAACCATACTGATTAAATGCGTTTCTAGCCGCGGTAACGGCTTTATCAACATCGACATTAGTGCCTAGAGAAATAGTACCAATTTGACGTTCATTTGAAGGGTTTTCAACGATAAAGTCATTTGGTTTTTCTGGAGAGACCCATTGTCCGTTAATATAAAAGTGGCTTAAATTTTTCATAAACACATTGCCTTATAGCATATTTTAAATAAATCTAGTGTTGGATAAAATAAACAATAAAGCACAAAACATCAATAAATATTAAAATTTTGTTGTAAATAACACTTCAATAAGGTTATAAACGGTTGTGTGTAAAACCAGTGCATTTAGCCATTTTATTTATCATGAGGTAAATGGTGCCTCAGTTTTTTAACTTAAAAGCGTAGTAATCATCACTCTCACTTAAGGAGCATTTAATGGCAGGCCCACTCACCGGAATCAAAGTACTCGATCTTAGCCGAATTTTAGCAGGCCCTTGGGCTACACAAGTATTGGCTGATTATGGTGCCGAAGTGTGGAAGATAGAACGACCTGAAAAGGGAGATGATACTCGCCACTGGGGTCCTCCATATGTGAAAGATGAGCAGGGTGAGGATACTGCTGAATCAGCATATTACCTTGCCGCTAATCGAGGGAAAAAGTCGATTGAAGTAGATATGACAAGTGCTGATGGACAAGCAGCAATATATAAATTAGTAACACAAGCAGATATTGTCGTTGAAAATTATAAGGTTGGCGGACTTAAAAAATACGGCTTAGATTATGAGAGCATTAAAAAAATTCGTAAAGATGTTATCTATTGCTCAATAACTGGCTTTGGCCAAGATGGTCCGTATGCGAATAGAGCGGGTTACGATGCCATGATTCAAGCGATGGGTGGATTGATGAGCATCACTGGAGAGAAAGATTCGTTACCCGGAGGTGGACCACAAAAAGTAGGGGTAGCAACAACGGACTTAATGACAGGTATGTATGCGGTGTCGGGTATTTTAGCTGCCTTATATCATCGAACTCAAACGAACGAAGGTCAACAGATAGACATTGCACTATTAGATACGCAAGTTGCCTGCTTAGCGAATCAAGGCAGTAGTTATTTAGTGAGTGGTGATGTACCACAAAGATTAGGGTCGGCTCACCCAAATATTGTTCCATATCAAGCCATGAAAGTACAAGATGGTTATATCCTGTTAGCCGTTGGCAATGATGATCAATTTCAAAAATGCTGTAATGTACTGGGTTGCATAGAGGTTGGTGAGAATAAGAATTTTGCAACCAATGCATTACGCGTAAAGCATCGTGAAACACTTATCCCCTTACTGGAGTCTTACTTTATCAAACAAAAGTTAGATTATTGGTTAGCAGCACTTTCAGAAGTACATGTACCTTGTGGTCCAATTAATTCAATTGACCGTGTGTTTGAAAATCCACAAATTAAACATCGTAAAATGGCCTTTGAGCTAGAGCATCCTACCGCAGGTAAAGTTCCTCAGGTCGGCAATCCGGTAAGATTTTCACAAACGCCAATTACTTATCACGCTGCTCCACCCACACTGGGACAGCACACTGATGAAATATTAAAATCAAAGTAAACCTAACGTAACTAAACCTAAATCTAAATCTAAATTTTATAACGGAGGAATAACATGACAAATTCAGTACTAAACAATTGGGATGACATACTTCTACTTAACGACCAATTATCAGAAGATGAACGAATGGTGCGTGATATGGCACATACCTTTTGCCAAGAAGAGTTAATGCCTGGTGTATTAATGGCTAACCGTAATGAGGACTTTGATCCAAATATCATGCGTCAGTTTGGTGAGCTTGGGTTATTAGGTGCAACCATTGATGGTTACGGTTGTTCAGGTGTTAATTACGTAAGTTATGGCTTAGTCGCCCGTGAAGTAGAACGAGTAGACAGTGGTTATAGAAGTGCAATGAGCGTGCAATCCTCATTAGTTATGCATCCAATTAATGCGTACGGTACTACTGAACAAAAAGAAAAATATTTACCTAAGCTTGCTACGGGTGAATACATAGGTTGTTTTGGTTTAACCGAGCCAGGTTCAGGTTCTGATCCTTCAAGTATGATCACTCGCGCTAAGAAAGTAGATGGCGGTTATCGTTTAACTGGCTCAAAAATGTGGATTACCAATTCACCTATCGCCGATGTTTTTGTGGTGTGGGCAAAAAATGAAGCTGAAGGAAATCAAATTTGTGGTTTTGTGCTAGAAAAAGGCATGGCAGGTTTATCAGCGCCAAAAATTGAAGGTAAAATATCTTTACGTACCTCAATTACGGGTGAAATCGTAATGGATAACGTTTTTGTGCCAGAAGAAAATATGTTTCCTGAAATACGCGGTTTAGCTGGACCATTTGGTTGTTTAAATATGGCGAGATATGGTATTTCTTGGGGGGCATTGGGCGCTGCTGAGTTCTGTTGGCATGGTGCACGTCAGTACGGTTTAGATCGTATTCAATTTAAACGTCCGCTGGCACAAACACAGTTATTCCAAACTAAACTCGCTAATATGCAAACCGAAATCTCGTTAGGTTTACAGGCATCACTACGTGTTGGTCGTATTATTGATACCAAAAAGTGGGACCCAACCATGATATCAATGGTTAAACGTAACAACTGTGGTAAATCACTTGATATTGCTCGTATGGCGCGTGATATGCACGGCGGCAACGGTATTTCAGATGAGTTTCATGTTATTCGTCATATGGTTAACTTAGAAACGGTAAATACCTATGAAGGGACGTACGATGTACATGGTTTAATACTCGGTCGTGCTCAAACGGGTTTACAAGCCTTTTACTAAACTAATAGTATTAAAGTTAACGAAGTGAAAAGGGGTTATACCAATGGGTATAATCCCTGTTTTTTATACGCGATACTGACAGCTTCATGAAATATATAACTTCAAGTACAGGTACTCACGAGTTTTATAGCTCAAACACTTGGGAAAACACATTCGTTAATAACTCAACTTTTTTGACTTCTCTGGGGGTTTTCTTACTCACTAAAGATAACCTAAATTGATAATGATGACTGTTGGGTTTTATTATTCTGATCTCGCCACGGTTTAGTTCTGCTTGAATAAAACTTTGTTGCATAAAACCTATATAACAGCCAGATAGAATCATGGCCTTACGGGTATCAAATTGATAAGACTTTGCAGATAAGTTAAGTTTTTCTAATTGTTGTTTACCAGCTAAATCTATATTGATGCCTGGGTGTATAGCAGCGGCTTGCCCTAATATTTCTTCAGATATAGCCGTATCGACTTGATTAAAGAAAGGGTGCTGCTTGCCACAACATAGATAAATAGATTCGCTAAATAGCGGTTGGTATTGCAAACCTTCGATTTGTTGATAGCTTGGAAACAAAGCGATGTGAGCTTTATCTTTTAGCAGAGCCTTCTCTATATTTGAGATAGAGTCACCATCTAACACTAGGTGCAAATTAGGTGAGGCATCGTTTATCTTTTTAATCACTTGCGCCATTTTATGCTGTTTGCTTTCATCAAGTTGATCCGCACATAAAATAATTAATTCGCCACTTAATTCACTGCCTAAGCTATCTATTAATAAAGAAAAATCATCCATCGTGGCAAATAAATCAAGTACGGCTTGGTAAACAGCCTGACCATCTTCAGTTAAAGAAAATCCTCCACGGCCACGTAAACACAATTTTAATTTCATGCGAGTTTCTAAATTAGACATATGCACACTGATGGTAGAGCGCGTTATTCCTAAGGCATTAGCTGCCGATGAAAATCCACCATGTTCCACTACTGAGATGAAAATACGCAGTAAACGTAAATCATATTCACTAACTGGTTTAGGAATAATCGAGTGTTTATACATGTTTTGTCTACTTCAAACTAAAGGTTTATTGTTTTGTATTTAACCTTAATTAAAACTAGGTTTCAATACCGTTATTGTTTATTAAATAACTAGTGAGATAAAACCATGACTGAAGTTACTTGTAATTTAGAAGCCGCGGGCATAAAAGACAGCCAGCTTATCAAACCCTTTTCATATATTAACGGCAGTTGGCATAGTAGTGAAACACAATTCCCAGTAATCAACCCATCGACTGGGGAAGTTGTTGCTCAAGTGAGTAATGCTGATGTAGCCGAAACTGAATTGGCCGTGTCTGCTGCCAAAGGTGCATTAAAAATGTGGTCAGCTAAATCGGCCAACGAACGTGCAACTCTGTTACGTAACTGGTTTAATTTAGTCATGGAAAATCAAGATGACCTAGGACGTATCCTAACGTTAGAGCAAGGTAAACCTTTAGCTGAAGCTAAAGGTGAAATTGCCTACGGTGCGGCATTTTTAGAATGGTTCGCTGAAGAAGGTAAACGCGTTTACGGCGATACCATCCCTGCACTTTCGAGTGATAAAAAAATTGTTGTTATTAAACAACCCGTTGGCGTGGTTGCTTCTATTACCCCATGGAACTTCCCAAATGCGATGATCGCCCGTAAAGCGGCGGCGGCGTTAGCTGCAGGTTGTACTTTTGTGGTTAGACCGTCTGAATCTACACCGTTGTCGGCATTAGCAATGGCTGAATTAGCTGAGCGAGCAGGTATTCCTGCTGGCGTATTTAACGTTGTTGTTGGTAGTAACTCTCGCGGCATGGGACAAGTATTAACGCAACATCCTGATGTTGCAAAATTCACTTTCACCGGTTCGACAGGTGTTGGTAAATTATTATTAACTCAATGTGCAACAACGGTGAAAAAAGTATCAATGGAATTAGGAGGTAATGCACCCTTTATTGTTTTTAACGATGCCGACATTGATGCTGCAGTACAAGGTGCGATTATTTCTAAATACCGTAATGCAGGTCAAACGTGTGTTTGTACCAATCGTATTCTTGTACAACAAGGCGTATTAGAAGAATTTACCGAAAAATTCAAAAATGCAGTAGCTGAATTGCACATTGGTGATGGTTTAGTCGAGGGCGTTAACCTTGGCCCAATGATTTCAGATAAAGCGGTTTGTGATGTTGAAAAACTGGTTGCTGACTCTATTGCGGCAGGTGCGAAAGTTGCCTTTGGCGGACAGCGCTCAGAAGCAGGTGAACTGTTCTATCAGCCAACAATTCTAACTGGCGTAACCAATGATATGCCCATTGCAGCCAATGAAATCTTTGGTCCAGTTTCACCTATTATTGCTTTTGAAACTGAAGAAGAAGCGATTGAACTTGCCAACGATACAGAATACGGCTTAGCGGCGTATTTCTATTCTCGTGATATTGGTACGGTTTGGCGAGTAGCTGAAGGCCTTGAGTTTGGCATGGTAGGTATCAATGAAGGCATTATTTCTAACGCTGCTGCTCCATTTGGCGGTGTTAAGCAATCAGGTAACGGCCGCGAAGGTTCAAAATACGGTTTAGACGATTACTTAGAAATTAAATACCTATGTATGGGCGGTTTAGATAAATAACCTAGTTTAGGTAAATTTAACTCAATTTATATTATGTTGAGAGAGCTATAAAAATGACTCTCTCGCTATTTAATACAAGAAAAGAATTTAGAGACAATACAATGACAACATCAAATCAAGAGTTACAAAACAGAAAGACTAAAGTGATCGCTCGTGGCCAAGGCAATATGTACCCAGTGTATGTAGAGCGTGCAGAAAACTCAGAAATATGGGATGTAGAAGGTAATCGCTATATCGACTTTGGTGCGGGTATTGCGGTGTGTAATACCGGTCATAGTCATCCAAAAGTTGTCGCTGCTGCAAAAGCACAGTTAGATAAATTTAGTCATACTTGTGTGATGGTTAACCCTTATGAAGTTGCTGTTGAATTAGCAGAAAAACTAATCGATATCGCCCCAGGTGATTCTGAGAAAAAAGCGATATTTGTTTCAACAGGTGCTGAAGCCGTTGAGAACTGTGTGAAAATTGCTCGTGCCCATACTGGTCGTCGTGGTGTTATTGCCTTTAATGGTGGTTTTCACGGACGTACCAACTTAACCATGGCGCTAACAGGTAAAATCACACCTTATAAAAACTTATTTGGCCCATTTCCTGGTGATATTTTTCATGCCCCATTCCCAATCGAATGCCATGACATTACGGTTAAGCAATCGTTAAAAGCCCTAGAGAATTTATTTAAAGTCGATATCGCACCTAGCGATGTTGCAGCCATTATTGTTGAACCTGTACAAGGTGAGGGCGGTTTTTATGCGGCACCTACTGAATTTTTGCAAGCCTTACGTCAACTCTGTGATCAGCATGGAATTATGTTAATTGCTGATGAGATCCAAACGGGCTTTGGCCGTACCGGTAAAATGTTTGCTTTTGAACATTCAGGGGTTGAAGCAGATTTAATGACCATGGCAAAAGGCATTGCGGGTGGTTTCCCAATCGCAGCCGTTGTGGGTAAAAGTGAAGTGATGGATGCACCATTGCCAGGTGGTTTAGGCGGAACTTATGGTGGTTCTCCTGTCGCTTGTGCTGCTGCTTTAGCGGTTTTAGATATTATCGAAGAAGAAAGTTTAGTTGAGCGTTCAGCACACATTGGTGAACAATTTAACCACCGTTTAAGCCAGTTAAAAACGGCATTCCCTGAACTAGTTTTAGAAGTACGTAATCAAGGTTCAATGATTGCCATGGAATTAATCCAAAACGGTGATGCAGAGCAACCAAATACTGAATTAACCCAAGCTATTATCGCTCATGCGGCTAAAAATGGTTTGGTATTGCTTGCGTGTGGTTTTTACGGAAATGTTATCCGTTTCTTACCACCACTAACCATCACAGATGAAGTATTAACAGAAGGCTTAGATGCGTTCGAAAACATGTTCAAAGAGCTTGCTAAGTAGAGTGTAATTTTTAAAAAACGTTTTAAACAGACCGCTCTCATAGAGCGGATAATTTATAATAAAAATTAAAAGGTTATGTTATGAAATCAGAATTTCAGCAGAAAAATACAGCACATCACTTTCAACCATTTAGTGATAATAAAGAGCTAGCAGAAAAAGGTATTAAATTAATATCTAAAGCGGAAGGTGTTTATATCTATGAAGATAATGGTAAAAAATATCTCGATGGTATGGCGGGTTTGTGGTGTGTAAATATTGGTTATGGTCGTAAAGAGCTCGTTGAAGCAGCAAGTCAACAAATGACAGAACTGCCTTATTACAACTTGTTCTTTAAAACAACCACGGCACCAGCAACTAACCTGGCAGCAAAAATAGCTTCTCTTGCGCCTGCTCATATGAATAAAGTATTTTTTACTGGCTCAGGCTCTGATGCGAATGACACAAACTTTAGAATGGTGCGTAGATACTGGGACTTAAAAGGCAAACCAACGAAGAAAACCTTTATCAGTCGTAAAAATGCGTATCATGGTTCTACTGTTGCTGCGGCAAGCCTAGGTGGAATGGGTTATATGCATGAACAAGGTGACTTACCTATTGATGGTATTGTGCATGTTGATCAACCTTATTGGTTTGCTGAAGGTGGCGATTTGTCTCAAGATGAATTTGGACTTAAAGCAGCCCAATCATTGGAAGCTAAAATATTAGAAGTAGGCGAAGAGAACGTTGCTGCTTTTATTGCAGAACCTTTCCAAGGTGCTGGTGGGGTTATAACACCTCCAGATAGCTACTGGCCTGAAATTAAAAGAATTCTAGCCAAGTACGATATTCTCTTTATTTTAGACGAAGTTATTTCAGGTTTTGGTCGTACAGGCGAATGGTTCGCGAGTGAATACTTTGATTTAAAACCAGACATGATTACTATCGCTAAAGGAATGTCTTCAGGTTATTTGCCTATTGGCGGCGTTATCATTTCAGATAAAGTTGCTGATGTAGTGATCGGAGAAGGTGCAGACTTTAACCATGGTTACACTTATTCAGGTCATCCGGTAGCGGCGGCTGTCGCACTAAAAAATATCGAAATTTTAGAATCGGAAGGTATTGTTGATCAAGTTAAAAGTGAAATATCACCTTACTTACAGCAACGCTGGCAAGAACTTGCGGACCATCCTATTGTGGGTGAAGCGCGTGGTTTAGGCATGGTTGCAGCAATTGAACTTGTTAAAGATAAGGCAACTAAAGAACGTTTAGCCCCTAATGCCGCTGGTGGTGGTGTTTGTCGTGATTATTCAATGGATAATGGTTTAATTATGCGTTCATGTGGCGACATCATGGTTATCTCACCACCTTTGGTTATTACCAAAGCCGAAATTGATGAGTTAATAGAGAAAGCTAAAAAGACATTAGACGATACAGCAAGGTTCTATAACCTTATCTAAATTCAAATTAGTTTAGATTTTGTATAAAGAAAGCCACTACTCATCAGTAGTGGCTTTTTTATATGGGGCTTTGAATTCATCGTTCTCTGCAGTTGAGAGCCAATTTTTCAAGTTTAGCCCATAGGATCAAGCGTTGAGCTTAAATGTGTCATAAAAGCTTTACTGGCTTTAGAGAGGTAGTGATTTTTTTTCCATGCCAAACTCAGCTTAAATTCAATTTTTGGCTCAAAGGGAGTTGATGTCATCTGCTGTTCGTTTTGTAAAATACGCGATAGACAAGTGGTAATTCCCACCTCACTACGCACCAATGATTTTTGCAGTTCAATAAGATTCGTTTCCATACGAATATCTAAGGCTAAGTGATTTTTTTTTGAATATTGACTAATGACTTCACGCAAGAAATACCCTTCATGAAATAGTACCAATGGCTGCTGACAAAATTGTGCGAGTGATATGCTTTGCTCATTAGCTAGCGGATGAGAGCTGGCCATGGCTGCAACAACCTCCTCATTAAAAAGCTCAGTGTAGCGCAGTTGTGGGTTCTCTGAATCACTGCGAACTAAGGCTAAATCAAGTTCGCCATTGAGTAACATTTTCTCAAGTGCAGCTGTGCCTTGATCAACCAAATGCATTTTTATTTTTGGATACTTTTGTTTAAATGTTGCTAGTACTTTGGGGAAGTAATAAGAGCCCATCATAGCAGAAACACCAAATCGAATAGTGCCTTGCTCTAGGTCTTTGAGTTCTTCTAACTCTATTTCAAGCTGTTTTGCTTGGCTTAATAACTGGGTTGCCAGTTTATATAATACTTCACCTTCAGCGGTTAATAAGGCGTTTTTTTCAGCCCGATTAATTAACTTCAATCCAACTTCTTGTTCTAGCTTTTGAATCGCAATGGTCAGTGCTGGTTGAGCAATGCCAATTTTATGTGCAGCCCGAGTAAAGTTGCCCAACATGGCTAATTGACAAAAATATTCAAGGCGCTTTAAATTCATAGTAACGTCACCGATAAGTAAAAGTTATGAAAATTATAAAAACTATATATTATATTTATTCTCGCTTTCTAGATAGAGTAAAACACTAATGAAGACCAATAAAAATTACAGTGAAGCTAGCAGTCGTTAGCCATTTACTATCTAGGTTTTAAATCAAAAGCATAAGAGGGTGATAAAATGAATACATCAGCAATAAAATTAAACAATGAATCAATTCCATATGGCTTTTCGGTAGCTCCATTTGCAGCGAATCCACGTTTACAAGTGATAAAGCTAAGCTCTGAAACAGTAAAAGGATTTATTGAACAGGCATTACCGTTAGGAGTGCAGGCGATAGAGTACAAGCCATTTTTGCGTTTTCATGTTGCGGGTATTCTTAATAACCTCACTAATAATACTTTAGGTGCCTTACTGTTAGGTATAATCAAGAATAGAGATACGGGTGCCTTTATGTTGCAATGCGAGCCTGTTGCGGCTGAATTTGATCAGCTTGAGTTCAATATTTTATTATCGACTGCTGTTTCTCACTTAATTGGTGTACCTAATTTAGATGCTATGTATGGCAAGTTTTATGCGCGATTCAGCGTAAAAAATGAAGATAATAGTGATAGTTATTTACGTCAAGCTCATCGACGTATGGAATTACACAATGATGGCACCTATGTAGAGGAACGCACCGACTGGGTTATTATGCAAAAAATAGCGGAAGAGAATATGGCGGGCGGTGATTCTTTGTTATTACATGTAGATGAATGGCAAGATTTAGAAAAATTCTATAATCATCCGTTGGCGAAAGAAGATATTCAATGGACATCGCCAGCGAGTAAAAATATTACTTATAAAATGCAACATCCGGTGTTTTTCGAAGAAGATGATAATGGTCGACCTAAAATGCTATTTATCGATCAATTTGCTGAACCTTTAAATATGCGCCAAGGTCAGTATTTATATGAAATAGGTACATCATTAGAAGCAGAAAAAAATACCTTTAATGTCCGTGTTCCTGTGGGCAGTATGTTAGTGGTGAATAACCACGCTTGGTTACATGGTCGTGATAAATTTGTCGCCGATAAAGGACTTTATCGTGAATTACTGCGTCAGCGCGGTGCTTATTGTGAAAACGCAAAACTGAAATCGTAAAGCTAAGGTATTTATATGATCTATGACTACATAATTATTGGCGGTGGTATTGTTGGTGTATCGACTGCTTGGCAGCTAAAACAACGCTATCCAGATAAAAAAGTATTATTATTGGAAAAAGAAAGTGAATTTGCCACTCATCAAACTGGACATAATAGCGGTGTTATTCATGCTGGCGTATATTATGAGCCTGGCAGTTTAAAGGCTAAGTTTTGTCGAGCAGGGGTAGATGCCACTATCAATTTTTGTCAGCAACATAATATTCCTTTTAATCAATGCGGTAAGTTGTTGGTTGCCACCAATGAATTAGAAGTAAAGCGCATGGAGGCGCTTTATCAACGCTGCCAAAAGAATAATATTGAAGTGGAGTTATTAGATAAGCAGCAACTTAAAATTGAGGAGCCTAATATTACCGGGCTTGGCGCTATTTTGGTTAGATCGACAGGCATTGTCGATTACCAACTCATTACCATTAAAATGGCGCAGGAATTTCAGTCTTTGGGCGGTGAATGCAGACTAAATACCAAAGTAACTCAGTTAAAGGAAACGGCAGAAGAGATTCGCGTGAGTACAAACCAAGGTGAATTTTCTAGCCGTTACTTAATCACGTGCTCAGGTTTAATGGCTGATCGTGTGGTTAAAATGTTAGATATTAAAGTCGATTTTCAAATTGTACCGTTTCGTGGTGAGTACTATCAGTTGCCAGCGAATAAAAACGCCATTGTTAATCACTTAATATATCCGATTCCTGATCCAACATTACCTTTTTTAGGTGTGCATTTAACTCGGATGATTGATGGCAGTGTCACTGTTGGTCCCAATGCGGTATTGGGTTTTAAACGAGAAGGTTATGGCAAAGTTAATATTAACTTACGTGATATTAAAGAAATGGTGATGTTTGCTGGCTTCTGGAAAGTACTGTGGAAAAACTTGAGTTCTGGCATTACTGAGTTTAAAAATTCACTCTTTAAAAAGGGTTATTTAACCTTGGTGCGAAAATATTGCCCCTCAATAGAGCTATCAGATCTCAAATCATATCCTGCAGGTATTCGTGCGCAAGCAGTAATGAATGATGGCAGTTTAGTGCATGATTTCTTGTTTGCTAATAGCGAGCGAACAATTAATGTCTGTAATGCGCCATCGCCAGCAGCGACTTCGGCCATCCCCATTGGTGGTTATATTGTTGATAAAGTCAGTGAACATTTTTGTTCGTAATCTAAATTAAAAAAGAGCAACTTGCTCTTTTTCTATTCTTATTGAAGCGGCTAGCTCATTGGACCATAATAAGATTAGCTACCAGCTTTTGATAGATATTTTTGCATTTCTGCCGCCGGAACCATGCCGCCCCCCGTAGCCCAAATAAGGTGTGTTGCGTTTACCAATTTTTCATTGCTCATCTCTATACGTTTTAGATATTCATCACTGTTAGCAACAACAATGGGGCCTAACATACCAGCCATTGCAGAGGGCTCTAATTGAATACCTTCTACCTTATTTAATAGCCCAAGCAGATCATACATTCTCTGATCGCTGATGGTATAAAAACCATCTAACAGTCTTTCCATTGCCCGGCCAACAAAGCCAGAAGCTCTTCCAACAGCCAGGCCATCAGCAGCGGTAATATTATCGATGCCGATATCTTGAACGGCAATGCCATCATGTAATCCAGTGAGAATTCCAAGTAACATGCAAGGGGAATGTGTTGGCTCGGAAAATATACAATGCACGTTGTCACCAAAAGCCATCTTCAGCCCAAATGCTACGCCACCAGGACCACCACCGACGCCGCAGGGCAGGTAGACAAATAGTGGATTATTTTCATCTACCACAATATGCATAGCATCAAACTGTTGTTTCAGTCTTTCACCGGCAACGGAGTAGCCTAAAAATAGTGTTTGGGAGTTTTCATCATCGATAAAGAAGCACTCGGGATTATTTTTAGCTTCCTTGCGACCTTGCTCTACGGCTACACCATAGTCTTCAGTGTATTCAACAACATTAACACCATGAGAGCGGAGTTTTTCTTTTTTCCACTGGCGCGCGTCTGCAGACATATGCACACTCACTGAAAAACCTAGTTTTGCGCTCATAATACCAATAGACATACCAAGGTTTCCCGTTGAACCAACAGCGATGCTGTACTGGCTAAAAAAGGACTTAAACTCTTCGGTAAATAGCTTACTGTAATCATCTGAAAGCTCAAGCACCTCTGCTTTTATTGCTAGTTTTTCAGCATGTGTCAATACTTCATAAATGCCACCACGCGCTTTGATTGAACCTGAAATGGGCAGGTGACTGTCTTTTTTTAGCAGCAGTTTACCTTGAATTTCTACTTCATATTGCTGCTCTAGTTGCGATTTCATTGCTGAAATTTCAACTACGTCAGATTCAATAATGCCATTGGTTGTGGCCGTTTCGGGGAATGCCTTTACCATGTAGGGGGCAAAACGTGCTAATCGGTCACTGGCATCTTGAATATTATTGTTATCAAGTCCGACATAAGGAAGGCCTTCTTGCAGCGAAGTAATATTAGGGTTAAACCAGCTTACCTCTTTTAGTTCAACCATTTTTTTTATGAGGGGAAAGTCAGCTATTAGCTGTGCAATGTTATCGTTGTTCATTATTACCTCTCAATCCGCTTTATGATGTTGTGCTTAATAGTATTAAACAATAATCGTCACTGACTGACAAATGATGATAATTCAACTTCACATGAGTTAGATATAAACAAGAAGGTGAAAATCGTTAAGAAAGCAGGATATTATTGAATTTGAGTTATTTTATGTTGTGCATGATGGTATTGTTGTTGTTTGAACTTGTCGAAAATCGTCCATGGAATAGCCTGCGTTATGTATACTCAAGACAATGTTATCTCTAACAATAAACGGTTAAATAGTTTTCAACTGTCTAAAATGCATACCTTTGAAGTGGCCGCTAGGCACTGTTCTTTCTCTCTTGCGGCGGAAGAGCTGTCGATGACGCCAAGTGCCATATCTCATCGAATAAATGCCTTGGAGAGCGAATTAGGTATTTTGTTATTTAAACGCTCACACCGAAAAATTGAGTTAACCAAGGAAGGTGAACGCATTTATATCGCGGTAAAGTCCTCATTTAGTAGCTTAAATCAGGAAATACTCGAGGTAAAAAGCAATGAAATTTCTGGTGAGTTAACTGTTTATTCTCGACCTTCTTTTGCGCAATGCTGGTTGGTGACTAGAATTGCCGGTTTTCAAAAGCAATACCCTGCTATTTCACTCAACATCTTGACGGGAAATGAAAATATCAACTTTCATGGACATGGCATTGATGTAGCAATTTATTTTGATGAAAAACAACCGAGTAAGTTATATTGTCAAGATATTATGACAGAGACGATAGTACCGGTATGTAGCCCGGAGTACGCTGAAGAATTTGATTTAATAGGCAAGATTAATAATTTAAGTCAGTGTACGTTGTTACATGATAACCAAGCATGGGGATATGATTCCAACACAGATGAATGGGCATTATGGGCAAACAATTTCAATATAAACTGCTTAGCTTCCAGTGCTAGTATCAGGTTTGACCGCTCAGATTTGGCCGTTATCGCAGCTATGAATAATGCTGGTGTAGCAATGGGTAGGGAGAGTCTTATCAGTAATCAAATTAAGAGAGGAGAGTTGATTAAACCCTTTCTTGATAAAAAAATTCTGTGTCCACAGCGGTATTATGTTGCTACGTTACCTAATAATAAAAACACAAAAATAGAATTATTTATTGAATGGCTAAAAAATGAAGTACAAAACGAAGAGTTTTCACGTATGCCGTGATGTTTAATCACGAACGTACGTGTTACCTGTTAATTAGAGTAAATAAAAGTTGATCAACGGCTGGTCAAAGTAACACTATTAACTTTATTCTATTCAAATAAAAAATTGCTTAAGCAATTTTACCTACGGACAAAATACGATCGCCAACCTTGTTTAAAATGGTAATTTCACCTTCACATACAGCAATAATTGATTTACCCTTTTTAAATTCTTCAGGTAAGACAACTCTTCCTTGATGATTTTTTGGAAAGGATTTTACTTCATGTAGTAATTCAAGGGACTCAACCTGATAATAAATGATGGTCACTTGAGTTAATGTTTTTTTCATACTGGACTCTTATAATTATTTTACTTTGATATTATGTCAAAAAATTTGAAATAAGCAGCTAAGTATTATCCCATAGGTGCTATTTTTTTATTTAGATTTAAATCAATAGGCATCTATAGCTAAGTAGATTAGTCACAGTATAGCCAAAAAAAAACACCAACGATTATCGTTGATGTTTTATAGAATTTGATTATTTTTAAATTATTAAGATGGATTCTTAAATCGACGAGAAGCAAAACCAATCAAGCCCAATGCGAAAATAGCAATAGTAGAAGGCTCAGGTACTTCTGATACAACTAGGTTATCGAATGAGCTAAAACCAGAAAGATTACGGAATTGGATTGAATTAACGCCTGTCATATTGAAAGCAAAATTGCCTTTGCCGATCACATCTACTTGGTTAATCTGATTATTGGCACTATCTAAGCTGGTAAGTTCCCAACTGGCGTTGCTGGTACTGTTGTTATACCAACCCATATCCATTCCAAGGAAATCAAAATTCTGTCCTGAAGTCGCTGATAATATGAAAATTGCTTGGCTATTCCATGTTTCAAGAAAGCGGCTGTTTGCTCCCCAGCCGATTGCTCCAGTTCTATTAGCATAGTTTGCAGATTCATTTAATGTACTGATTACATTAATACAGTTCGTGCAGCTAACTGATATTTCAAATCCAGCTTCAGTGTAAATCGGTAAAGATTGATATCTAAAGCTTCCACCAGGAAGTTCGTCAAGTGTTATTATTGTGGCATTTGATGATGTTGCAAATAACAACACACAGGCTAGTCCAAGCATTTTAAAAATTGATTTGTTCATATTGATATTCCTTTTAATTCCTTCACACAGTATACGAAGGTGGATACGTCATCACTTATGTTTCGTAATATAAAGCACAAAACACGCCAAGTTAATAATAGTGAGCTATTACAGTATGATAAAGGAAATACCTTGACGAATATATATTAACTGTAAAATAGCCTGACATCTTTCACTCGTCAACCAGCTGATTATATTAATTTTAACTGTGTGATGGGATAGTATCTCTAGCCTTTGACTTGGAATATAACTATTGAAAACACTGTTGATTGCCCCTGATGAAGCTAAATGGTACTGGTTTATCTATGGTAAGGATGCGGATATAAACGCTAATTTCAGACAATGATTAAAGAAAGGTATCGTGTTGAAGTGCGCGATATCTCTCTTTAATATTTCAAACAAATTAATTATAAATTACCGAATTTACCGTTTGTATTTTTCCATTGCTCTTTTGGAATAATCGTTTCCATTACATCCCAGTGCTCAACAATTTTTCCATTTTCAACACGGAATAAATCGTAAAATGAAGTCGGCTTATCGGCAAAAGAGCCTTCACTGATACTTAATACAAAGTTACCTTCACCGAGTATCTTATGATTTTTGGTATAGACCATTTTAATGCCGTTTTTCGCCATTGCTTCCAGCGCTTGACCTAATCCGGATAAACCGTCGGCGATTACCGTATTATGCTGATGGTAAAAGTCGCCCTCAAAGAAGGCGCTTAATTGATCAAATTGCCCCTTAACTAATATGCTATCAACAAAGTTTGCCACTAATGTTTTGTTTTCATCTGTCTTATCTAAATCATCCACTGTTGTTGGACCATCTATTTGGCTACGTCCGCTTGGATTTGGTGTTGCTGATTTATCGTCTAAATTATCCCAGTGCTCGACAATCAAACCGTCTTCAAATCTAAACAAATCAAAACCAATTTTGGGGCCAAAAAAGTTATAGTCAGTGTGAGTAAATACATATTCCCCATCAGTAAATGAACGCGCTACATTTACCTTGGCACTATTTTTAGGTAAGGCTTGTAAAACAGCACCAAAACCAGCTAATCCATCTCCTACAGCCAAGTTGTGCTGGGTATACTTTACTGGATTTACATAACTAATAGCGGTTTGGTCACCGGTTTCAATACTATTAAGTAAGGCAATGGCTTTTTCTTGATTTGATATATTCATCTTTATCTCCGAATTCACAGGGGTAGCGTTACAGGCAGTGATGGTTAACAATCCTGCTACGACAGTCGTTAAAAAGCTTTTTTTCATCGTTATTTCCTTCTAAATAAGATGAGGGAATTATATGTTGTTGCTTAGTAACTGTTCAGGTGAATTGAGGCATAAAAATGGTAAATATCTAACCTTGGTTTAATTTTTTGAATTGTGAAGGGGTGAGAAGAGTGTTCTTTTTGAAGTACTTTACGAAGTTAGTGACCTCATCAAAGCCTAATTCGTCAGCAAGTTGCTGAACGCGGATATTTTCAATTGAAAGCTTTCGCTTTGCTTCTAAAATGATATACGCATTAATTAGTTGCTTTGTCGTTTGTTTTGTTGCCAGCTTACAGATTTGATTAAGCGACTTATACGTCATATGCAACATGTCAGCATATATTTTTGCATCGCGTGTGTTGGTATAATTTACTTCAAGTAACTCAATGAATGTCATAAATTTTTCCGTACGAGATTCACTCAAATATTGCTCAAAAGATCGAGGTCGCTCACTTGATAGCTTGGTTAATACTGCCGAAAATATTAAGTTTAAGAAATTCAAATTAGGGTCTTTTACTTGATATTCCTTTTCAATCTCTGTGAGCAGTACGTCACAGGTGTTTCTTATTTTTTTTGATAATGAAAAGGTAGGCGAATAGGAGGTAAGTAGATAGTTATGAGCGGATAAAGGCGTTTTGATCGTGGTAAGAATAGTATCAAGGTATTCATCAGTAAAAATAATCAGCTTACCTTGTGGTTGGTTGATTAAATCAAATGCGTGAACTTGGTTTTTATTAATATAAACAACACTTCCAGCTTGAGTAGTATAGGTATTGAAATCAATAAAGTGTGTTCCGCGACCTTGCGTTATGTACAATATATTGTGAAATTTTATACGGTGTGGTTTTGCAATAAAATTTTCAATGTCATCATCAGAGCGCTTATAGATATCAGATAATTCAATGATTTCTATCCCAATATTTTTATGAACCTTGGGGTTGAATTGCACTTTTGGTATGTTCATCTATTACTAATTTACTTCTCTAGGTAACTTACTTTTAAAATAATAAATCACGTTTGTATAGTGATTTATTGATACGGTGACGATAAAATTAACGTTAGCAGTAATTAGCAAAATTAAAGCTTAGCTTTCCACTTAACTAAGTTTTCATATGAATAGATTGTAACTAGGAGATCTTAGTTACAATCGTTCCATAATTAGATAGTAAAATCAGCAAGCTAGCAAAAGTCATCTATCATTAATATTGTTAATGAAAGTACTATACGTATTCCTTAACCAATATAAACAGCTCTGACCACAAATATACAGCTTTGTGTATTTAACATTGTTTGCTAGTTTAAATATGTGAAGGAATGTCATTTTTCCTAGTTAGGCTTTACAAATAATAAAACTCAAACTGTTTGTATTATTTGATGTAGTGATTTGAGGATATATGACAGAAATAGCGAACAAAGAAACACAGCTACAAAAAGAGATTGAGCAATTACGTTCAGAGCTTGTCGCAGCACATCTAAGTAAAGACGTTCGTACCGCGGAACTTCTTAATAGTGAAGAGCGCTTTGCTCTGGCTATGCGCGGTGCATCGGATGGTCTGTGGGATTGGGATTTAGCTACGGATGATGTTTATTACTCCCCTCGCTGGAAAAGTATGCTGGGTTACAGTGAACATGAGCTCGAAAATACGTTAAGTACCTGGGCTGCAATGGTTCATGTTGATGATAAAGGTTTTGTCCTAAAGAATGTTCAGAAATTCTTATCTGGGGAAGTAGACACATTTGAAGTTGAAATGCGTATGCGCCATAAAGTAGGCCATGACGTTTTTATTCGCTCTCGTGCTTTTAAAGTAACCCGCGGTGAGAATAATGAGACAATACGTTTAATTGGTACCCATGTTGATATAACACAACAAAAAAAATCAGAATTTTTCAATGAAAGAAATACCAAAATTCTTGAGCTAATTGCCAAAGGCAAGCCCGCCTCTAAAATCTATGCTGAAATTGCGTTAATGTACGAAGAGCGTCACTCTGGATTACGTTGTTCAATGCTCGAATTAAAGGGGGGGAAGCTGTTACATGCGGGTGCACCTAGCCTACCAAAATCTTATTGCAAAGCAGTACATGGTCTTGAATATGGCCCACAAGTTGGCTCCTGCGGTACATCTACTTATACCGGAAAACGAGTACTTGTCGAAAATATTGCAACTGATCCTAAGTGGGCTGACTTAAAGTACGTAGCACTTCCTTATGGTATGCGCAGTTGTTGGTCAGAACCTATTAAAAGCTCTTCTGGAAAAGTATTAGGAGCTTTTGGTATGTATCATGACTATCCGGCATTGCCTAACGAACAAGAATCTAATGATCTTACATCAGCAGCTCGACTTGCTGGTATTGTCATGGAGCGAGAACAAAATCAAAAACGTATTCAAAACTTAGCCTATACCGATGAGCTAACTAAGCTTTCCAGCCGCCCCCATTTTTATATAAACATTGAAGAGTTAGTAAAAATATCAGCACGTGAAAAAAACAAGTTTGGCCTGTTATATATCGATCTTGATAATTTTAAGACGGTTAACGATAGTCTAGGGCATGACGTTGGAGACTTACTCCTTAAGAAAGTTGCACAGCGTTTAAAAAGCGCATGTCGTGAAATTGATTATATTGCTCGCCTTAGTGGCGATGAATTTTGTATTGCCGTTAATAATGTGATGGATGACTACGGTGCTGCTCACGTTGCTCAACGTTGTCTTGAACTGATATCAAAACCTGTAGAGCTAGCTGGAAGAAAGTTTACACCAGCCTGTAGCATTGGTATTGCACACTATCCCGACGATGGCATCGACCTACAAACTATATTAAAAGCAGCAGATACTGCGCTGTATGCGGCGAAGGATCTTGGAAAAAATAGGTTTGCTTTTTATAAGAAAGAGCTAACCGATAAAGCAGAATACCGTTTTAAAATAGAACAACATTTAAGAGAAGCGATAGAACAACAACAATTGTCACTCGTTTATCAACCAAAAGTTGATATTAAATCGGGCAACATCATAGGCGTTGAAGCTTTATCTCGTTGGAATCATCCACTGCTCGGTCAGGTTTCTCCAGTAGACTTTATCAGCATGGCCGAACAAATCGGCATGATAAAACCACTCACTGAATGGGTCTTGAAAACAGCTTGTAACCAGTCAACGTTGTGGAAGGAAGCTGGTTTTTCTTCAATTATAATGGCTGTTAATATATCACCAAGTCATTTTCTTGATAGTGATCTGGTGCCACTGATCAAGCGTGTTATTAAAGAAACAGGAATATTGCCGGGTGATCTTGAACTAGAAGTGACTGAAGGGGTGATACAGACTAACCCAGAAAATCTTGCCGTTTTTGAGCATTTAAAAGAGCTGGGTATATTACTGGCAATTGATGATTTCGGTGTTGGTTATTCATCCTTCGCCTCACTGAAACATCTTAATGTAGACTACTTAAAAATTGATAAATATTTTATCGATGACATTCTTGTCGACCATAAAGCAAAACTTTTGGTTGGTTCGATGATTGAAATGGGGCATAACCTTGAGCATAAAATTACAGCTGAAGGTATTGAAAGCGAAGAACAAGCGACTATGCTTCAGGAGCTTGGTTGCGATTATGCACAGGGGTATTTTTTTAGTAAACCCGTTAGTGCCAATCAAATTTCAAAATTATTAGGTAGAAAATTAACAGGACAGTAATTGATGATTAAGAGTTTGTTGAGCCTGTAACTGATTTTGTTAGTTACCGTTCACTAATCTATCCTTCTGCAGTAGTTGCTCCTGTACTCATCTGAGGCGATACATCAGTACTCACCAAGTTAGAAGCAACGCTGTGGCGCAGAATCAGAAGACATAGATCATCACCATTAATGAAAAACTTCATTACTAAAACGCAAATGTTTACTATTTGCAGTCATGATTTTAAAATCTTCATTGTTAATACGTAATAACTTTCGATGATCACCAGCTTCAATATAAACATAATCTAATTGGTCTAATAGCTCATCGCATATCATTTGCATATTGAAAGCCTCACCTACGGGCGGAATAGCCCCATGCTCACAGTCACTAAACATGCGATAGACTTCTTTTTCTTTAAGTAACTTGTAACTGCCGAATAGCTCATCATTAATTACAGATAAGCTTATTTTATTTTTAGCAGGTAATACAGCCATTAATTTTCTATCTTCATGGTCTTTTAAAATGACAGCTTTGGCTATTTGGTTCAGGGGAATCTTCGCCGTAATAGCACTATCAAAAGAGCTTGCACTGTGATCATGTTCAATGGCCTGAAAAGATATATTCTGTGCGGTTAAGTAGGAGTCGAGTCGGTTAGAAATAGTCATAGGAACCTCCACATTATATTTGGTTCATCTAAAGTATAGGAGGTGAGTTTTTTTTAACCAGTTGTTGCCAAGTTGCTCGAGTCAGCAACTCATGTAAAAGATAAACATAGGGGTTGAGTTTCAAGAGACTCACTACAGTAGTTAGATAGTAATATGATCGTTATAGATTTAACAGAATACAGGATATACACAGGAGCAGTTTATGAGTTGTAAATTTGTTGTGTGTGTTTTCAGAGGAGGATATTTAAAAGTGGTCGGTGATGCAAGATTCGAACTTGCGACCCCTTGGACCCAAACCAAGTGCGCTACCAAGCTGCGCTAATCACCGATTATCTTTTCGTACTTCTATTCTTTAACTTATGGAGAGTTAAAGATGGGGTGGCTAAAGGGACTTGAACCCTCGACAACCGGAATCACAATCCGGGGCTCTACCAACTGAGCTATAGCCACCACTGAGGTGTACTGATACATATTATAGAAATATGAGTGCTGCTCTTTAACAGCGCGGCGATTGTATTGCATTTCGTTGCTTGTTGACAAGAAAAAAATGCGTTTTATGTTACTTTTTTAGTAAATATTTTGAAAAATCATAAATTGCTTAACTAAAGTGCAACTTTATCCGTATTTACCCCCTAATTTTTCGTATAAGCCTGCTCAAGGATAAGTGAAGAGCAGGGATTACCACCTAGGCTTGTGCAGCGATATTTTGTTGGTCGATAGGTGACTCTGATGAAAATAAGCTTTTTAAACGTTCAACAATTAAATAATTGACCGGTACTAGTATCAAGGTGATGAAAGTGGCGAATAAAATACCAAAACCTAATGATACTGCCATAGGGATTAAAAACTGTGCTTGTGTCGATTGTTCAAACAACAACGGCATTAAACCAATAAAGGTAGTCAAACTGGTTAACATTACCGGTCTAAATCTAGCCGCACCTGCAGTTAACACCGCTTCCATTAACTCACCGCCTTCGCTGCGTTTTTTATTGATAAAATCTACTAATACTAGCGAGTCATTCACGACTACGCCGATTAGCGCCAACATGCCTAGTAAGCTCATGATGGTTAATTCCATACCCATAATCCAGTGACCAATAACAGCACCTATCATGCCAAAAGGAATTATGCTCATGACGATGATTGGTTGAATATAAGACTTGAAAGGAATAGCTAACAACGCATAAATAATAAAGAAGACAAAGACCAGTGCCCAACCAAGCGAGCCAAAAGATTCACGCTGCTCTTTCGCCTCGCCTTCAAGGGAGTGGCTAACGCCTGGATATTGCACTATTAACTCATCTAAATAGCTTTTTAAATCAGCTTGCAGCACCGTCATGTTAGTATTTGATTTTTCAACATCAGCACTTACATTGGCTGTGCGGTAGCGATCAATTCTTGAAATGGTCGACGGACTTTTACCAGGGATAAGCTTGGCAACATGAGATAGTGGTACTGAGCCCCCTGAAGGCGTGACCACAAGAATATCTTCTAAATCAGCCATGGTGCGGCGTTCCTCTATGGGTAGACGAACCATTACCCGTACATCATCTCTACCGCGTTGGATGCGTTGAACTTGTGAGCCAAAGAAAGAACGCCTTACTTGGTTTGAGATACTAACTCGGGTTAACCCTAACGCTTTACCTTGTTCGGTTAATTCAATTTGCAGCTCTTCTTTACCATTAGACAAACTATCAGCAATATCAAATACCGTAGGGTAGGTGGCTAGTCTGACTTTCACTTTATCAGTTATCTCTTTCAATGTGTCTAGTGAACTTGCTTTAAACTGAACATGAATGGGGTCTGACGAACGACCAATCTCCGCTCTAAAGGTAATGCTTTCCGCACCAGGAATAGGTCCAATTAAATTGCGCCATTCACGAACTAGTTCACGAGAGGAGATGGCAAGTTCACGTGACTCTGGTGGCGTGATTTCAAAACGAACACTGCCTGAGTTTGAAGCACCACCACGACCGCCAGTGGTGGCTAATATATTGATAATGACACTGCTGTTAGTTGATGGCTCAATATATTTCTGTTTCAGCTCATCTGCTTTTTCAGCCATTTTAATAATATACTTATTGGTTACTTCAAATGGTGTACCTGCAGGTAGGGTTAGTGTTGCTCTTACGGTTTCACTAGGGATTCGCGGAAAGAATATAAACTTAGTCCAACCACTCATAATAAGGGCAAGAATAACTAAGAAAACGCCGACAAAACCAACTAAGGTGGTGGTCTTGTTGCTTATGGCACGTTTCAATAAGGGCTGGTAAAAACGGATTATCGCTCGCTCGAAACCATCAGCGAATGATTGCTGTAGTTGACTAAACTTTGATTGTTTTTCTTTTTCTGAACGTAGTTTTAAGTGTTTTAAATGCGAAGGCAAAACGAATTTTGATTCTATTAAAGAGAATATCAATACCGGAATAACGATCACTGGAATTTGCGCAAATAAAGCGCCACGTGCACCTTCAATAAAGGCCAGTGGCAGAAATGCTGCTACGGTTGTTAATACACCAAAAGTTACTGGCGTGGCAACTTCTTCGGTGCCACGAATGGCTGCCATTTCACCTGATTCTGACGTTTTTAGATGAGTATAAATATTTTCTCCGGTGACAATGGCATCATCGACCACAATACCCAATACCAAGATAAAGCCAAACAAACTCATGATATTTAAGGTGACACCAAACACCGGCATCATAATAAAGGCGCCCATAAAAGAAATCGGAATGCCAATAAATACCCAGAAGGCAATGGAGGGTCTGAGGAACAAGGTTAATAAGGCTAGTACTAAGATACCGCCTTGTAAGGCACTGGTTGTTAATGTCGAAATACGATTTTTCACGATTTGAGAATCGTCATCCCAAAAACTTAATTCAACGCCTACAGGCAATGTACTTTGTTGATCATTAATATAGGTTCTTACGGCATCGGCAACGTCAATCGCGCTTTGTTGACCGATTCGATAAACATCTATAAATGCGGCTTGTTTACCGTTGAAACGAGTACGAACAGGGGTTTCTTCAAAGTCATCTTTGATGATGGCAATATCACTTAGGCGAATGATAGAACCATCAACATTAGTTTTAATGGCTATTTTTTCAAACTCGTCTTTGCGATAGGCTTGGCCTTTTGAGCGCAACAGAATATCACCACCTTTGGTTTTTAAATTACCAGCAGAAATATCAGTACTTGAATCTGAAATAGCAGAAGATATTTTCGCTATGGTTAAATCATATTGACGTAATTTATCTTGAGGTACTTCAATCGATATTTCGTAGTCGCGCACACCACTGAGTTCCACTTGGGTAATCGCGGGTATTTTTAATAAATCATCTCTGACTTTTTCAGCGAATTCACGAGTTTCTTTCTCGCTATAGATGCTGGCAATAGTCACGGCAATAACTTCACGTTTACGTGTCGCTAAAGAGACTACGGGTTTTTCTGCATCAGCAGGAAAAGTATTTATTTCGTCAACACGGCTTTTTATATCGGCGAGCATCTCGCGAGGGTCGTAGCCTGACTCAACTTCAATATTGACCGCTGAAGAGCCTTCTTGTGAACGGCTAGCAATTTGTTTGACGCCTTCTAAATCTTGCACGGCCTCTTCTATGCGGATAGATATACTCTTTTCCACGTCCTCTGGGGTAGCGCCGCGTAATGACACATTAACGTTAATACGGTCGGTGGCAAAAGAGGGAAACACTTCCAGTGGAATGCGATTAGATAAACTAAATAAACCTGCTATTAAAATGGTAATTAATAGTAAGTTGGCGGCAACATGATTTCGTGCGAACCAAGCAATCATTAGTTATTCACCTTAGTAGCAGGTGTTGTGGTTGATTTTTTGGCTATTTGCTCTGATTTTTGACGGCGCTCTTTAGGGCTTTTTGATTTTTTGCTAGGCGTTCGACCTGCAATGGCAACCGGTGTGCCTGAACTGACTTGCCCTAATGAGGTTAGTACTAACTGGTCACCCGCGATTAATCCTTGCGTGACGATAGACTCAGTACCGTTTTGCCATCCTAATTTAATCTCTTTACGCATCAATAAGCCGTCTTCAACTATATACACATAGCTGCCTTGATAAATGGCACTGCTCGGTATTACTAAGGCATTGTCGACTTCTCGCCCGGTAATTTCCGCAGTCACATATTGGCCCATTTTTATTTGCGCACCTTGATTATACTCGCCGTCGTATGGGCGAATAATTTGTGCCACGACATAGAGTTGCTGCGATACTTCATCAATGGCGCTTTCAGTACGAACAATCTTTCCCTGCCATACTTGATCGCCCATCAGATCAGACGAAATAACAACATTACTAATCGTAGAGTTATTGTTATCAGTATTATTACTGTTAGAACGACTAGTTTCGGACTGCTCATGAGCATTACGGTACTCTTCAGGCAATTTCATTAGCGGTAAGTCTTTGTTTTTTATCGGTAGGCGAATCTCGACATAATCAACAGCAAAAATATCGGCTAACTGGGTATTACTTGAAATCACCTGACCAATATCAACATTTTTCTTTAATATACGGCCGGCGTAAGGTGCAACAATACTTGTCCGTTCTCGCGATAATTTTACTTTATCCAGCTGAGCTTCTGCAGAAAGTACTTGCGCTTTTGCCGATTCATATTGAGGTTGACGTAATACTAATGCATTAGGCGCTTTACCATTGCCAAGCCTTTTCCAGTCAGCTTTTGCTTGTTTTACCCGTGCGTCTTCTTCTTGTAAAATTTGTTTGGCTGACATTAGACTTGCTTGAGCAATGTTAACTTCAGCGAGATGATCTCTATCATCAAGTTGGATTAATATGTCACCTTGCTCGAAAAAACCACCCGCTCTAAATTGTTTACTTACGTAATTAATTTGTCCTGAAACTTGGGCGAAAAGCACACTTTGAGTTCTTGGTTTGACGGTACCAAAACTTTGTACCATCACTTGATAGGTTTGAGGTGTAAGTGTGATGATTTCCACTGTCATTTGCGGTGCTTTTGAAGGCGTTCCACGGTTACTTGTTGGTGGGTTTTTAAAAATAACCATCATTAATACTAAGGTGGCAATGATAATAATGACCGGCAATAATATTTTTTTATAATTTGAACTTTTATTTTCATTGATGAGAGACATGGTTATTCGGCCTTTGGTGCAGGTGATGAGGCAAGTGACGGCGTGGTGAAGTCGCCACCCAAGGAAAGATGTAAATTGATTCTATTGGCAATGAGTTGGTTTTTAATTTTTATCAGTGTCGATTGTGCTTCAAAAGAACGGTTTTGCGCATCAAGCACCGTGGTATAGGTAACTAAACCACTTTGGTATTGTTCGAAAGATAATGTGGAGGCGATTTTTGCATTTTCTTGTGCGGCCAACATGGTGTAATAACTGTTCTTTAAGTTCTTTTCAGTGGTGATAGCATTTTCAACATCACTAAAAGCGTTATATAAAGTATCAAGGTACAACTGTTCACCTTGTTTGAGTTCTATACGGGCTTTTTCTTCATTTGCTTTCAGGCGCCCAGCATTAAAAATGGGTGCTGAGACACTGCCCAGTAGTGACCATGCCAATGAAGAATCAGAGAGTAAGTCACCAATGTCTGCGGTAGAGTCACCGACCGAACCTGACAATACAATGCTAGGAAAACGTTGTTTATGCGCATAAGCTAAACCGGCATCTTGCGATAACAATTGATACCAACTGGCTTTTAATTCTGGCTTTCGGCTGATTAGTTCTGACGGCAAGCCAACAGGAATGTCTGTGGTGAGTAAAGGTAAGTTAGCATTGACTAAAAGCTCGCCTTTCGGATATTCACCAATCAGGCGTTCAAGCTGTCTAATTAGTTTGGTTCTTTCTGTTTCTTGCTCTGATACTCTCGTTAACTCGTTGTTCAAATCGTTACGTGTTAAGTAGACATCAAGTGCAGCGGTTAACCCTGAATTATAGCCTGCTTCAATGATAGCTAAATTCTGCTGAGAATTTGCAACTCTGCTGCGATAAAGGGCGAGTAATTTTTCTGCCTCAATCACGCGAAACCAAGTTGTTAATACGTTGACTACAAGCTGCTGCTTGTATTGCTCAAAAGTGGCTTTTTGCGCGAGATAGTTATAATTAGTCATGCGATCGGCATCAGATAACTTGCCCCAAATATCCACTTCATAGCTTAAATTCAAGTTAACTGAGTTACTGTTTGAATAACTATCGGTTTGATTGTCTTTATTACGGCCACTACGAAATGCTAGATCAAGCTCTGGCCAAAGTTGGCTACCCGAGATGATAAGTTGCTGTTCGGCTATTTCGAGTGTGTAAGCTTGCATGGCAAATTGATGGTTAGCCGCTAATGCCTTTTTTACTAATTGATGAACTTGTAAGTTATCAAGTTCAGATAACCAATTATGTTCAACGGCCAAGGCTTGTTGGCTATCTTGCCAGTTCTTGGGAAGAGGAAGGTCTTTTAATTTTTCATCTACTTGTGAAGTGCTACTGCAAGCTAATAATAACAGGCTTGAGAATAATGGAAGCAGTAGTCGAAATCGACGTGTCATAAAGTGATTAACTCATGTTAAAAAATAACTCATGACTATAGTGTAATCAAAGATGCTGGATGATAATAGCGACATTACATAAGTTTACACAGTATACAGAATTGCGATTTCCAAAGACGAATTAATCAATTCAAGGAGGTTTTATTGGTACTTTAGTTGAAGGTTCTCTAATGCACCTTGAGCAATCATTTTACTGAATATTGCTTTGATCTTTTCGGCGGAAATATGACTTTTACTTTGTTTCGATAACTGTAACCAAGGAGTTCGTTCAGAAACAATAAGGGGTTTACCAAAAAAACTTTTACTTAGACCTAATTGTTTTGCACCACTGATAATAGGCTTCATAGGCCCTATGATTGCGTCAACACGACCTTTCTTTAACATCAATAAACCTTGATTAAAATCTACCACAATTTGTTTATGAATCTTAGGGTTATTATCTACCTCATAGCTAAACTTTGCACCGTTTAGGTAAGCTATGTTCAAGCCTTCTAGTTGTTCAATATTCTGATAATCATGGCCATGGCGACCAATGACGACATTTTTTAACGCTGGAAGTGGGTGAATATAATCAACGTAATTGGCGAGCTCTTTATATTTGAACATGATGGTGAGATCTGTTTTACCCAATTTTAGTTCATGTATTATCCGGCCGTAGGGAAATATATGATGCTCTGACGCTAAGCCACTCTTGATAAGTAATGAATGCGTTAGCTCATAGTAGATACCGCTTAGTTTTCCTGAGTCATCGATACCATAGGGTGCAATTGCAATGGTCCTCACTTGTAGAGCATTGGGGCTATGGTCAGCAAAACTTTGATGACTGATGCATAGCATACTTATAAAAGATAGCTGGAGGAAAGTCTTCATTGACACATGCATCGGTAGTCCATCGGTTATATCAATATAAAGAATATTAATGCGAATGTCATTAGTAAAGGAAATGGCTTGGAGTATAGTGCGTGTAAGTTTGGGGATGGGTAAGTGAGAAATAATTATCTTCACCCAGATGTGTCTAAGGTGAAGATAATTTAAGCTAACTGAATTGATTAACTCTTATTAAGCAAGTCAATGAAGAAGCTATATTGTAAAGCGGTATCATGAATGCGTTTAAAGCGGCCAGAAGCACCACCGTGTCCAGCTTCCATATCAGTTTTAAACAATAATACATTATCATCAGTTTTATAATCACGTAACTTAGCGACCCACTTCATTGGCTCGAAGTATTGTACTTGTGAGTCATGCAATCCTGTTGTAACTAGAATGTTAGGGTAGTCTTGTGCTTTCACTTGATCATAAGGTGAATAGGACAACATATAATCATAATAAGCTTTTTCTTTTGGGTTACCCCATTCTTTGAACTCATTGGTTGTTAGTGGAATACTTTCATCAAGCATAGTCGTTACTACATCAACAAATGGTACTGCTGCGGCAATGCCTTTGTATTGCTCTGGAGCCATATTAATAACTGCGCCCATGAGTAAACCTCCAGCACTACCACCAACTGCGAAGACATTTTCTTTATCGCCGTAACCTTGTGCTGTTAAGTCTTTAGTGACATCAATGAAATCAGTAAAGGTATTCATTTTTGTTAACTTCTTACCGTCTTCATACCAAGGACGTCCCAGCATTTCTGACCCGCGGATATGCGCAACAGCATAGACAAAACCACGGTCTAATAGGCTTAATCGACTCACTGAAAAAGAAGGATCGATTGTGTGCCCGTATGAACCATAGGCATATTGGTATAATGGGTTAGTGCCATCTTTTTTGAATTTATCTTTACGATAAACTAAAGAAACCGGTACTTTTTTACCATCTCGAGCTTTAACAAAAATACGCTCAGAGGCATAATTATTACTGTCAAAATCACCCAATACTTTTGCTTGCTTTAATTGCGTTTTATCAAGGGTATTTAAGTCCACATCGTAATGTGTTCCTGGCGTAGTAAAACTAGTGTAGTAAAGGCGTAATTTATTATTTTTTAATTCATTATTACCGTATAGCGATAAGGTATACGCAGTATCATTAAAGCTAAGTTGTTGCTTTTTCCCGCTTGATAATTCTTGAATAGTCAATCGGCTAATGCCATTTTCACGTTGTTGATAAACAAGGTGATTGGCAAATAATTCATAATCTTCAAGCTTAACTGCATCATTCGCTGGAATCACATCTTGCCATTGTGTTTTATCACCAAGGTGCTTTTTATCAACTTTCATTAAACGAAAGTTAGTCGCTTGCCAGTTAGTATTGATGTAATACCAGTCATTCATCTTAGAGATAGAGTATTCATGACCTTCTTCACGTTCAATGAATTTTTTAGGCATTGCTTTGGCATTATCAGCATCAATAACTGAAACTCCGCTTGCTTCGGTACTTGAATGCCAAATAAAGACACTGCTGCCATCTTTAGATTTACTCAGGCCGGTATAATAAGCTTTATTGCTTTCTTCATAGACCATTTCATCGGTCGCTTGGGGGGTGCCTAAAGTATGACGAAATACTTGGTAACCTAACAAGGTTTGTGGATCTTTTTTGATGTAATACACGGTTTTATTGTCATTACCCCAAACAATGCCACCATTGGTACCTTCAAGTCTGTCATCAAGTAATGTTTTACCCGCGATATCTTTGAATTGTACGGTATAAATTCGACGACTAACGGTATCTTCTCCGTAAGCGAGTAGCTTGCCATCTGGACTAGCACTTAAACCACTTACTTGATAATAATCGTGTGCTTTGGCTAATTCATTGACGTTAAGTAATACTTCAAGATTACTGCCTGAAAAATCAGATGATCTTACGTATATAGGGTATTCATTTTCACCTTGCATTTGACTCGCGTAGTAAAAATCACCTTTTTTGGTTGGTACTGAACTATCGTCTTTTTCAATACGCGCTTTAATCTCTTGAAAGATCTTTTCTTGCATTGCTTCAGTATGCTGAAGCTGGGCTTTCATATAATCATTTTCTGCGGCTAAATGTGCTAAAACCTCTGGATTTTTACGACTATCGTCACGCATCCAGTAATAATCATCGACACGCGTATGATTATGAATAACCATTTTATGGGGAACTTTTTTAGCTATAGGCGCGGTAATATCGTTCATGGCATTTGTTGCTTCATTATTTTGATTGCTGCACGCTGCTATTAGCAGGGCAGAAGAGACTATTAAACTTAGCTTAGTCTTTGATAGGATTTGTGACATAAAAGATCTTTCCTTGTAAGATAACTTACGATAATTACTACAAATCGTAATACGTTAACGGTAGTAAATGTTAAAAAAATGTATCAAGCATTAAGTTAGCACGATAATAGTTATAAGGAAATTTACTTATCGCTTAATACAGTTACCTTATCGCATTTGGAAAATTGAAAAGTTTGAACAAGGGGAGCAGTATGTCATTGGATAAAATTTCGACTCAGTTAGGTGGAACTCAAACAAAAATGCCACCGGTGGAATCTTGGAATCCTCCGTATTGTGGAGAGATTGATATACAGATAAAAGCCAATGGTGATTGGTTTTATCAAGGCGGTATTTTTAAAAGACTACCTTTAGTAAAATTATTTGCGTCTGTGTTGATTAAAGAAGTTAATAAAAATGTTGATGAATACTTCTTAGTAACACCAGTGGAGAAAGTGAAAATAAAAGTTGATGATGCCCCTTTTGTAATTACGCAGTGGCATTGGACGGATGAAAACAACAACATTATGAAGGTTAGTACTAACTTGGATGACGAGTTTATTCTTAATGCAGAACATCCGTTAATTGTTACTGAAAATGGTGATTTGTATGTCACTGTTCGCAGGAATTTACAGGCGAAAGTGCATAGAAATGTTTATTACCAGTGGGCAGACATAACGCAAGAGATGGTGACTGAAAATGGCACTGAGTTGATTCTCTCAAGTGCCGACTGTCAATTTAGCTTAGGTAAACTGTAACGGCTATAACTCTTAATTTGAACCACAAACTGTGCAGCCCTTTTGTTTTTTCATTGTAAATTGTTGCCATTGATTCGCTAAACCATCAAGTAAGTTAAGCTGATTGAGTTGTACTTTATTACCCGTTAATAGCTTAATCGCTTGCAAGCTTTGCATACCGGAAATCATGGCGAGTACGGGGCCTATAATGCCAATGGTTTGACAGTTATCAGTGGGTGCTTTCTCACTAGCAGGAAAAAGACAATGGTAACAAGCACTGGTTTCATCGCGAGGGTCTATAGTCAATTGTTGACCATCAAAGCCAGTAGCGGCTCCCACTATCAGTGGCACTTTATGTTGTACGCATGCTTGATTAATTAAGTAGCGAGTTTGGATATTATCAGAGCAATCGAGCACTAAGTCGACTTGTGGAAGATAATAATCACTTAACTCTTCATCGAACATTTCATCTATCGCTTCAATAGTCACATCGGGAAATTGCTGTTGTAATTTTTCAGCGGCCACATCAGCTTTATTTTCATTAATATTGTCTTCACTAAAGAGAATTTGTCTGGGTAAATTACTGAGCTCTATATAGTCACCATCAGCGATATAGAGTGTACCAACGCCAGCAGCAGCTAAATATAAGCTTGCAGGGTTACCTAAACCGCCCACGCCTAAGATGAGTACTTTAGCGTTACGCAGCGCGATTTGTCCTTGGTTACCAATTTTATCGAGTATGATTTGACGGGAGTATTTGAGTTGCTCTTGATTACTTAACACGTAGGTTCCTCATTTGTTTCTATTTGCTTTAGTGGATAAAAGTTCGCACAGCACTGGCTTTGAATTGCAAATAGACTTGTTGTCTGTTGGATAACGATAATTTTTTCTCAGAGAAGGCACTGATAGTGACAAAAAACTCTTGAGCAGCACAGCTAATGGTTAGTAGTACCTTGTTTTCTCTATGACTTATTCGTTTTATTGTGCCAAAGAGATGATTCACAATGGAGCTATTATTTGGCTCTGTTAATGCAATACTAATATCACTTGCCAAAATAAAGCAACGCAGATGAGTCTGTCTTTCGAAGGCTTTATCACTGGTTAGGTAAATGTCTTGTTGTGCGTTTAGCGCTAATACCGTTAAACCATGACCATTATCAAATTGTCTGATAGGCAGTGACAAACTGGTTTGTTGATGAATAAGCGTATTATCACCAAAATTATTTAGCTGATGAATGATTTGGTGAATATTACCAAAATTAACGACCTTACCTTTTGCTAACACTAATAAAGTGTCACAGACTTGCTGTAACTCATCTAATGAATGGCTGACATATAGCATAGGCAAGTTCAGCTTTTTTTGAATATTTAACATCATCTTTAACAATTGAGTTTTACTGTGTTGATCAAGCGCGCTTAAGGGTTCATCAAGTAGTAATAACTTGGGTTCAGCCAAAATGGCTCTTGCTAAAGCAACCCTTTGTTGTTGACCACCTGATAATTGATTTACTTGGTGTTCAAGCAATGTTGTCAGCTCTGTCAGTTCGATGACTTCATTCAAGTCCAATTGTCTGTTTTTGCAACGTTTAACGGAAAACTCTAAGTTGCCTAGCACTGATAAGTGCTCAAACAAGCGACTATTTTGAAAAACCAAACCAATTTGACGCGCTTCGGGTTTGAGGTAATGGTCTTGCTCTGTATTGACTAAAACTTTATCTGCAACGTTAGCACTGGCTAAGGTTATGTCACCAGTAAGTGTTTTTTCCAAACCTGCAATCGCACGCAGTAAGGTTGATTTACCGGAAGCGGAATGGCCAAAAATACCTGTGATACCTTTTAAGGGTAATGGTAAATTGATGGCTAATTCGAATTGCTGATAGTTAACACGAATATTGATGTCGAGTTGAGGAGACTCACCTGCAGGTACTTTATTTAATTTAGTATTACTCATCATTTGACTGATCTTACCTGGCTTAAATTTTTAGTGTTGTTTCTTGTCGGTAAGTTTAACCAGTAAATAGCAGCTAATAACACCATTGAACCAATCAACAAACTGATGGCGAGCAAGTGCGCTCTGGCATAATCAAAGGCTTCTACATGATCAAATAGGGCGATAGAAAGTACCCGCGTTTCACCAGGAATATTGCCACCAATCATTAATATGACACCAAACTCTCCTACGGTATGGGCAAAACCCAAGCTTGCCGCAGTAATAAAACTCGCTTTTGTTAACGGTAATACAATAGAGAAAAATCGATCGATAGGTCCAGCGCCAAGTAATGCGCCAGCTTCTAACAATGAGTCACCTAGTTGTTCAAATGCTTTTTGTAAGGGTTGAACGACGAATGGCAATGAATATAAAACAGAGCCAATAACGATTGCGGAAAAGCTAAAAGCGAGTTGTTGACCGGTAGCTTGTTGCCATAGTTGCCCAGGTAAGTATTCGGGTGAAAAAGCGATAAGTAAATAAAAGCCGAGCACCGTAGGTGGTAAAACTAGTGGCAATGCCACAACAGCTTCAATAATAACCTTAAATCGACTGGTCATTTTGGCCAGATACCAGGCGAGGGGAGTACCAATAATTAATAAAATGAACGTGGTTAATGCCGCCATTTCTAGCGTGGTAACGAGTGCTTGTAAGTCTGAATTTATCATTTAGCCGTCAACTCGATTAACTTTATATCTGTATTGTTTACTTGCTTTGTATGCGCGTAGCCATAACTCGTTATTCTGTTTTGACTTTCAGAGGATAACAAAAAATGACTTAGCTTTTCTGCAGCTGCTTGCTGTTTGCTGTTACGAATTATAATTAACTGTTGCTCTATCGCTTGATGGTAATTGCTGGGAATAATGATCCCTGATAAGTTATTTAACACCAATTGGCTATTGGCAACAATACCACTAGCAACCGCTTTACTACGCAACTGGGTAAATGTCTGGCCAATATTAATACCTTTGACCAAGCGAGACTCATAAGCTTGCCACAAACCCATATGAGTTAATGCTTCTTTTGCTGCTTTACCGTAAGGTGCAGTGTCAGGGTTAGCGATGGCAAAGCGTGCAGGTGGCTTCCTTAGGGGATCAAGAGCTAACAGCTCAAGAGATACTTGGTCAATTGAGTTTACATTAGCATTCAATGATGGCGAATATAATGCTAACTGACCGATAGCATAGGTTTTCCTACTACCTGCTAGTGCATAGCCCGCTTGCTCAAGTTCTTTGGGCCGACGACTGTCAGCACTGAGAAAAATATCAAAAGGAGCGCCATATTTAATTTGTAAAAACATGGCACCACTAGCCCCACTGATTACCTGACTTTTTATACCAGTTTGTTTGGTAAAGTCTTCAAGTAATACTTTTAATACCGGTGTGAAATTGGAGGCAACAGCAATTCGTAGTGGTTTTTTATTGCTATCACTCTTCGTTTTAGTCTTAGTACTGTCGTTGACGTTACTTTGGTAAGCTTGGCTACTGTTTACATCCAGTAAACTCATAATCAAGACCGTGACTAACAGTATACGTAGCACGTTAGCTCCAAAGATCTGCTTTGTCGCTATCACTGTTTTTAGCATCTAACCAATTTTCAGAGGTTTGACCGTCATCGGTAATTTGTTCTTTTTTCCAAAAGGGAGCTTTAACTTTCAAATAGTCCATGATGAACTCATTCGCTGCAAAGGCATCTTGTCGATGTTTACTGGTTACACCAACAAAAACAATCTGGTCACCTATACTAAGCTCGCCAATACGGTGAATCACTTTTACCCGACCAATATTCCAACGTTCTTTGGCTTGTATAATAATTTTAGCGAGTGATTTCTCTGTCATACCAGGGTAATGTTCTAGCGTTAAGGTCGTCACTGAATTACCATTATTGTTGTTTCTAACCCTGCCGGTAAAAGTAACGACCGCACCATCCGTTACATTATCTTTTTCAAGTAAGGCAACTTCATCAGCTAAACTAAAATCATCAGTTTGGATCGATATCTCTTGTTTCAACATAAGTTATCCGCCGGTAACTGGAGGGAAAAAGGCAACTTCATCGCCTGATTTTACCAAGTGACTACCATCAACCATGTCATGGTTTACCGCAGATAACAGTGACGTATTGCTGAACGTTTGTTGCCACTGTTCATTTTTATCACTTAATAACTGCTTAATATCATCGACTGTCTTAGCATCATCTGCTGCTAGAGACAGTTCAGCACAGTCAAGTTGCTCTCTAAGTGCTGCAAAAAAAACAATTTTTATCATAAGGTTTTCTCTTAATTAGGTAGACGGACTTTGCCAATGACCAGACTTGCCACCTTCTTTGGTTAATACTTCAATACCATGAATCATCATTGCAGGGTCAGCTGCTTTACACATATCAAACAAGGTTAAACAAGCAATAGAAACTGCGGTTAATGCTTCCATTTCAACACCTGTTTGCCCTGTTAAGCGACATAAACTATTCACTTGTACTTGACTGTTTTCACTATCAAGGGTGAAATCTACTTGCACTTTACTTAGCATCAAAGGATGACATAAAGGAATTAAATCGCTGCACTTTTTCGCCGCTTGAATACCAGCAATTCGCGCAACTGCAAACACATCGCCTTTTTTATGCTTACCTGTGGTGATTAATTCAAAGGTCGCTCGGTTCATTTTAATATAACCTTGCGCGGTAGCGGTACGAGATGTCATGGCCTTTTCGGTAACATCTACCATGTTTGCTTCACCTTGTTGGTTAAGGTGGCTTAACTCTGGCGCTTTTTCAGATGTTTGTGCTTCGTTGCTAGCAGTATTCGTTGTCATTAGTTACGTGTCTCACATTGCTCGGCACTTAAGTTCAAGTGTGGTACAAAGTTACAAGGACGATGGCTCGCATCAAGCTGTTCTTTAATGACTTTATCCCAAGCTGTTTTACAGGCATTGGTTGAACCAGGTACACAAAGCACTACCGTTTTATTTGCAATACCGCCAAAAGCGCGTGATTGTATAGTTGAAGTGCCTATTTCTAATAATGAGACATGACGAAATACTTCGCCAAAACCTTCTACTGCTTTATCAAATAATGGTGTTAGTGCTTCAGGGGTATTATCACGGGCAGTAAAGCCAGTACCACCGGTAGAAATAATGGCGTGAATAGAGTCATCCGCTATCCATTTTGATACTTGTGCGCGCAGTTGATACACATCATCAATCACAATCGCTTTATCGGCTAGGTTATGGCCTGCTTGTGTCAAGCGCTCAACAAGTGCTTGACCAGAAGTATCGTTTTCTTCACTGCGTGTATCAGATACCGTTAAAACGGCGATATTTAATGGAACGAAAGTTTTGCCGCCATGTGCTGACATAGGTTTATCCTTTACTAAATCTTTAGATTAAAATTACTGTTCTTACGTGTTTGTTACCACTGTTTTATTGGATTGATGTGCATGCAACTTCATAAGATACGTGTGGCTTAAAATTTTTGTTGTGCTTGTTGCCATTGCTCTGGCGTATTGGTGTTAAATAGCACCTGATTATTTAGGCTAGCAATGGCTTGATGAGGCACTTGCTCTAACATGGCTCTCACTGAAGGGCCATTTTTCTTATTATTACCTTTGCTGTTTGCTAGCAATTCCTCTCGGTGAAATGCTTGCATTAAAAACATATTCAAGAATGCATTATTGGGTAAGTATAAAGGGATATGGTGCCTGTTTTTTTGACTATCACTGAAAAACGTTGCTTTGTGGCTAAGCTCACCTTTTAGTCGTAATTCGGTTAAAGCGCTGGCAGTCATTAAAGGTAAATCAACGGGTAAGATTAATAAGGCTTTTGGTTGTAAGTGTTCAGGGCTATTTGCAAGGTAATGCGAAAGTACACTATAAATCCCGCCAACAGGTCCAGCATGTGACACACGGTCAGGAATTTGATGATTATCACCGCTGATAACAATATTTTTGATACCAGCATCAGCTAAAAGCTGCTTAGAAAAATCTAACATGCTATGCGCTGATTTTGCTGATGGAGGTGTTGTCTTTTGCAGGCGCTTTAGTTGCGCTTTATCTTGTCCCATACGAGAAGATAAACCGCCAGCGAGTACCACACCTAAACAATCAATAACTTGATGAGTCATATTTACCCTCCAAGCATAGCAAGGTGTTTAGTGGCACCTGTCAGTTTTTCATGCAAGTAGTGAGTAGCTTTTTTATCGCCCAGTAATGCTAATATTTTTGCTTGTAAAGGCTCAATATCATCACTTTGTAATTGTTCACGTAATGACAAACCTTCTTCACCAAATAGGCATAAATGTAACTTGCCACTTGAGCTTATGCGTAAGCGGTTACAGCTACTACAAAAATCCTTAGAATAAGGCATGATCAAGCCGACTTTACCTTGATAATCAGGGTGGTAAAATTCTTGGGCAGGACCTGCAGACTTATTTTGAATGACTGGAAGCCAGCCATCGAGAATTAAGTTTTGCTTAATACGCGAGCCTTGTACATGCTGCGCATCAAAAAATTCTTTATTATCACCTGTTTGCATTAATTCAATAAAGCGCAAGGTAATAGGGGTGTCTTTTAGCCAGTCAAGGTAGCTTTGAATTTCTCTACCGCTGTGATCACGCATTAATACAGTATTAACTTTAACTGAGGCTCTGCCGTCAGCCAATGCCATATCAATCCCCGTGAGGATGGTCTTAAGTTTATCGTGCCCCGTTATCGCATGAAATTGACGAGGATCTAAACTGTCGATACTTATATTGATTGCATCAATACCAGCATCTAACCAATGAGGCAGGTGATCTGGTAACTTAAAACCATTACTTGTAATGGCAACTTTTTTGATGCCAGCTGTTTCTTTACAAATTCGAATGATTTCAGGTAAGTCTTTACGCAGGGCTGGCTCACCACCGGTTATGCGGATCTTTTCAGTTCCTAACTCGGCGAAAGCTTTCGCTATACGTTTGATTTCACATAGTGATAAAAAATCACGCGGTTGATCGCACTGATATCCATCCGGCAAGCAGTAAGTGCAACTAAAATTGCAAACGTCGGTAATAGAGAGACGCAGGTAAGAGAACCTACGGCCAAAGTTGTCTGTTAACATGTCACCTTTCCAAATGTAGGGAGGCTAACGCGTTTCCTTGTTAACCCTGGCAACTAAAAGCCAATAAAGACATGGTTTTAGTCACGGCATGTCACAACATGAATGCTTCGAATAGTTGGCTTAATTTAGCCAAAAAATAAAACAATGTTAGCTGTGATAGCTCGGTGTAATAAAATAAAATTCTGTTCTAAAATGAGTATATACCCATTGCATTGCGAGATGGTAATTTTTTTTGCCCACCTCATTATTGATTGTAATCAATAAACGGGCAGTTAAATCACTATTAATTTTGTCAGTAATTAAGCGATACTATCGTTAACGAATTTATCTATAATGATTTTACCAATCTTTCTCTTAACAAGCTTGAAAAGCTATCTAGTTTAGAGTGAAATTTATCGTACTAAGTAATTGTAATATCTAATTAAGCGAGTTTTTTATGTCTGATTGTTGCTCCGCCCCAGGGCTTTTACCTTTTGAACAAGCCGTAGCTAATATGCTATCGCAAGTATCACCTATCACTGAAACACTAACCTTGCCCATTGAACAAGCGCTGCACTATGTTTTAGCGCAAGACATTGCTAGTCCATTGAATGTACCGCCACACGATAATTCAGCAATGGATGGTTATGCCTTTGCTTTTGAAAGTTTTAACGAGAGTAAAACACTGGTCCTAATTGGACGATCTATGGCAGGAGCACCATTTCAAGGAACATGTCAGCCTGGCGAATGTATTCGAATTATGACTGGGGCGAAAATGCCTGATTGTTGTGATTCTGTCGAGATGCAAGAAAATGTCAAAGCTGATGGCGAGAACATTACCTTTTTACAAGAAAAGACTTTTGGGTCTCATGTAAGAAATGCTGGTGAAGATATTAAGATTGACCAGCAAGTACTCTATTCTGGTCATAAATTAGCAGCGGTTGATATTGGCGTGCTTGCTTCTTTAGGTGTGGCTGAAGTTGTTGTGTATCGCAAATTAAAAGTGGCTTTAATCGCCACGGGTGATGAGCTTAAATTACCTGGTCAAGCTTTACGAGTAGGTGATATCTATGAATCTAACAGTTTTGTTTTAGCTGCCATGCTTAAAACATTGCATGTTGATATTATTGATTTTGGTATTATTTCTGATGATTTTGAGGCGATAAAAGCTGCTTTTGTTAGTGCTGATGAGCAAGCTGATGCCGTTATTTCTTCTGGCGGTGTTTCGGTAGGTGATGCTGATTACACTAAAACAGTGTTAGATGAATTAGGTGAAATTGGCTTTTGGAAAATAGCAATGAAACCAGGTAAGCCCTTTGCCTTTGGAAAGCTAGCTAACAGTGTCTTTTTCGGACTGCCGGGTAACCCCGTTTCAGCGTTAGTCACCTTTCATCAATTGGCGTTGGTCGCCTTAACTAAAATGCAAAATGCCAAACCTTTAACGCGTACGCATCTAACGGTGAAATGTAGTAGTGACCTACGGAAATCCCCAGGTCGACTGGATTTTCAACGGGGTGTTTTATCGATTAATGAAGCGGGTGAAAATGTTGTTACTTCAACAGGTGCACAAGGTTCAGGTATCTTATCTAGCTTAGCTCGGGCTAATTGTTTTATTGTTTTACCTAGCGAGCAAGGCGGAGTAAAAGCCGGTGAAATGGTGAATGTACAGTTATTCGATCATTACCTTTAAATTTATTAATAAAGCAGGTAAAAAAATTCAAACACACGTTTGTTAAGTTGAAAATATAGGTCTAGTATTGTTGTTCTAAGTACAAAAATATGTGGGCAGGACGTTATGCAGAAATACCAACTTAGTTTTGCAAAAATTAATGTTTTAACTGAGCATATTGCCGAAGTTATTGTCAGTCAAGATGTTGTCATATCTTTAGAAATGTCTGAAGAGTACGATGATTTTTTGACTAAACTATTTTCGAGTAATTTTGCTCTGCTGATTAATAAAATAAATCAATATGACTTTTCATTTGAGGCCAAGGTTAGCGTGGCTTCGCATCAAAACTTAGCAGCGATTGCTGTCGTTACTTATGATAATGAAAGCAAAGCGTCGGTAGGAAAAATTGGTGCGATACGACAACGTGATGGTTGGAATTTGAAAGTATTTGATGGCCTCAATTTAGGTTGGCAAGAAGGCTTAGATTGGTTACATGGTGAGTTGAGCAATGAAGCATTGAATAGCTAACTTTTGGCTAAAAAATACCAACCAAACTAACTAAGTGATCTTTTTAAATGGTCTAAATATCCAATAACATCGTTGCTTTCAATGCCAATAGCCAGCTATTACTCAATCAAGCGCCTTGTTCTTGAAAATTTATTCTCATTAAAATTTGCTCCATTAATTAATTTAATTGGTATAACTCAATAGTGAGCATTATCTTATACAAATAGCTATGAGATAAAAAAACATAAAAAACGCTGCCTGTATTGCTACGGGCAGCGTTTTTTTTATATATAAATTATAGATTAATCTCTATCGTGAACTGGTTACAACTGAGCGAAACACTTATCGGCAGCAACTAAGGTTTTTTCAATAATGTCATCGGTATGTGATGTTGATAAAAAGCCAGTTTCATAAGATGATGGTGCTAAATATACGCCTTCCTCAAGCATTAAGTGGAAGAAGCGCTTGAACATTTCTCCATCACATTGGGTCGCTTGCTCATAGGTAGTAATAGGGTTTTTATCTTCCGTAAAGAAAAATCCAAACATGGCGCCAACGTAGTTAACACTTAAACTAACGCCATTACGCTCAGCTGCCGCTTTTAAGCCCATGGCTAACTTTTCTGTAGCAGAAGAAAGTTGTTGGTGTTTATTTCCTTGAGCTAATTCAGTCAATGAAGCTAAACCTGCGGCCATAGCAATTGGGTTACCTGATAAAGTACCTGCTTGATAAACAGGACCAACAGGAGCGATATAATCCATGATCTCTTGTTTGCCACCGAATGCGCCAACAGGCATACCACCACCAATGACTTTACCTAAAGTAGTTAAGTCAGGTTTAATATTATAGTGAGCTTGAGCGCCACCTAGTGCAACACGAAAGCCAGTCATTACTTCATCAAAAATTAATACGCTGCTGTATTGGTCACATACGTCGCGTAAACCTTCAAGGAATCCTTCAACAGGAGGGATACAGTTCATATTACCTGCAACAGGTTCAACGATAATACACGCTATCTCATCGGCATATTTTGCGAAAATTTCTTTCACTTCGTCGATACTATTGTAGCTAACGGTAAGGGTATGTTTAGCAAAATCTTCAGGAATACCCGGTGAATTAGGTACGCCCAATGTTAATGCACCAGAACCCGCTTTTACTAACAAAGCGTCGGCATGACCGTGATAACAACCTTCAAACTTTAATATCTTATCGCGGCCAGTATAACCACGTGCTAAACGGATAGCGCTCATCGTAGCTTCTGTACCAGAGCTAACCATGCGTAAAGATTCCATTGAAGGTACTAACTCACGTACCTTCTCAGCCATGGTAATTTCAATTTCAGTCGGAGCACCGAAACTTAAACCATTTTTAGCGGTAGTAATAACAGCTTCAAGTATTGCTGGATGGTTATGACCTAAAATCATAGGTCCCCAAGAGCCAACATAGTCGATGTAAGCTTTATCATCAGCGTCATAAATATAAGCGCCTTGAGCACGTTTTATAAAACACGGAGTACCACCAACACCATTGAAAGCACGTACTGGAGAGTTAACGCCACCAGGGATAATCTTTTGAGCTTGTTCAAATAACTGTTCTGATTTATTCATAATTGTTTCTTCTAAAATCGTTACTAATAAGGAATGTTGCCATTAGGCGTTTTTATTTGTGAACCAGTTTACTGGTTTTTCATAATCGGTTAATTGATCTTCAACACCTAACGTTAAGGCAAATAATGCCATTCGCACTAAAACACCATTTTGTGCTTGCCTAAAAATAGCTAAGTTGTCTAAGTCATTAAGATCAGTATCAAGTTCATTAGCTTCAGGGCGAGAGTCGCGTGGTAAAGGGTGCATTATTACCGTGTTTTCTTGGCAATATTTCTGGTAAACACTCTTATTTAAACTGAAATGTCCGCGATATAACTCAGCTTCATCTTTGCTGGCAAAGCGTTCTTGTTGAATTCTTGTTTGATAAATGACATCTGCAGATAAATTACCCGCCATAGTCTCAGTCAAAATAACTTCATGACCAGCGTCGCTTAAGGTTGAAATAACGCTATCAGGCATTTGTAGCGCTTTTGGCGCAACCATGGTGACTTTTACATTATCATAAAGACTTAGTAGTTTTGATAATGAATGTACGGTACGACCATGTTTCAAGTCGCCCATCAAAACAATATTTAAATCATCTAAACCTTTGTTAAAGTGCATCATTTCAGACTGAATAGTAAATAGGTCAAGTAGTGCCTGAGTGGGGTGTTCATTGGCACCATCACCACCGTTGATAACAGGGACGGAACTGCCTTGTGCAAACTGCTCTACCGAGTGCATTTGTGGATGACGCATGGCAATAACGTCTGAGTAGCCACTGATCACTTGGGCAGTATCAAATAAAGATTCACCCTTACTTAATGATGAGTTTTCTTGACCAACAGTTTCGCGTACAAAACCGCCGAGCAAATTAAAAGCGGTACCAAAACTGACTCGAGTTCGAGTACTCGGTTCAAAAAATAAATTACTTAATATGGCGCCATCAAGCACATGACAACGCTTTTTTCGAGACGCATAAGGCGCCATTTGCGCAGAAACTTGCAGGATCTTTGCGATAGCTTCACGGTCAAATTGTGATACCGAGAGAATATGGTTACCTTGGAATTTCATCATCTTGATTTATTACATTGAAAGGGGACAAATTTGCCAAGAATATAGCATATACCCGCTACCATTCAAAGAGCAGGATTTCAGTAGAAAGTAACATTACTGCATCACAGCACCTGGAAATGAAATGGCTCAAGCACTCTAAAGCATAGTTCTTAATCGAGTGTATTTATAATACAGTTACTTGCGAATGCTAAAGAACATTTGACCTGTCTGCAAAGATGATAAGGCTAAAATAAAAAAAGACAGATAATCCTGCCTTTTAGCGTTGATAGTTAACGATTAGGTTAGTCGACGTTTAGCTGTGAGCATGATGAGCAGGAACAACATAAAATATACACTACCACCTCCCGACTTGGTGTCTGTTGTGCTTGGAGGTAAGGGTGTAGGCGTGGGAGGAGACGGAAGTGCTGTCACTGTCGGAGTGAAAATAACATTCTTTAAAGAAGCTTTATCTGTGCCTTCACTAGTACCGCCATCTTTCTTATATAACCAAGTTACTTGATGTTCCCCTTCGGCTAAATCATCGATAGTTACCTTAGTGTAAGCGACCTCTCCTGAGATAAACTTGATTTGTTTATCATCAATAATTAGATATAAAACACCAAACGGCTCATCAGGGGTGTCGGTATTTTCTTCAGAAGCAACGGACCAATCAAATGATAAGGTGCCTGCACCAGAAAATGTCAGTAAAACAGCGCTTTGTTGATCTTCGCCAATAGCACCGCTCATTATTGCTGCTTCGCTATTATCGAGCAGCCATGGTTGGTCACCACCACTAAACCAGCGTAATTCTGAGGAGCCATTTGATAGCTGAGTATTGATGTCGCTATTGGAAGCAACTGCTTCAGCACTTATGTAACTTTGGCTCGTTGGGATATTTACATCATTGCTATTAATGACAATTCGTACTTTATGTTTTCCTAGGGTTTTGGCATCAAAATCAACTTGGATTTGACAACTTTGCTTTGCTGCTAATTGAGTGCAATTATCAGTATTCAAGCTAAAGCCATTACTGCTTATGTTATCAGTAAATAGCGTGAAGCTTAGATTAGCGATCAGATTAGTATTGTTGGTGACGGTTAGTTGTGTTGTTTGCGCTTTATTTTGTGGCGTTAAAGCAAAGTCATAACTTGACTCAATAGCAATCCCTTGGGTGATGTTATTAATCCAAGTAGTAAAATTTCCTACGCGGGCATAAACATCTGGAAAAGCCTCATTAGCACAACCAACACCGAAGCTAACGATACCTATTTGTTGCCAACCTTCATTGGTATTCACTACTAAAGGTCCGCCACTATCACCTTGACATGAACCTTTTTGAACGTCTCCTGAAAATGCAGCACAAATCATGCTATTGGTAATACCCACTTGATTGGGTGAATAGGTGGTATTATTTAAATCACTATAAGCTTGCGCTAATTGATCTTTGCACTCTTCATTGCTTAATAAATAAAGCTCAACTTGGCGTAATTGATCGGGCTGACTATTTACAGGAGCTTCGTCATTTTGACCGTAAGCATTTACGTTACCCCAGCCAATAACCGTGGCGGGACTGTTAGCAATAGCTAATTGTTTGCTGGTATTGTAATCGAGTAATTTAACCGCTGTTTGGTCGCTAGATTCTACTAATTCAATCAGCGCGATATCATTATTAAAGGCACTGCCTTCATCGTATTCGGGATGGATATAAATACGTTTAATAGCTTTAGCGTTACTAGCGCCGTCACTTAAATCATATTCACCAATATTAACTTTTAAAAACTCAATATTGGCATCTTCAACGCAATGAGCAGCGGTAAGTACCCACTTTTCACCTATAAAGCTTGCTCCACAGCTGGCGCTTTGCGCAAGATCTTGTTTTACGGATAGATTAATTGTGGCAATACTGTCGAGTTTATTGAGTAAAAGTGCTCCGTCATCTTGGCTAATGGCAACTACTGGAATGTTACCAATAAAACCTTCCCCTAAGGTGCCACTTATAACCCCTGAAGTATTGTTATAGATAATCGCACCTATACCACCTGCAGCCTGGCAATTAGCAACTTTCACCGAAAAGTCTATTTCACCACGGGCAATTAAGCATATTTTATTTTCAGCTAAACTACATAAATTATCACCAATGCCGCAATCAACCATAGTGGCACTCGCTTGACCGGAAGGAGCATATGTAAACGGCTCACTCTGGTATTGAGTGCCAGCAACGTCTAAAGAGCTATTCACATCACTATAGGTAAAAACTAATGCTGACATCCAAGGCCAAGCACTTTGAGAAGCAAGTTCGCCGCCAACAATTTTAGGCTTTGATAAAAGCAAGGGAGATTGTTGGCTTGCGTTTGCAGATGAAAATAAGGTTGAAATCGCTAATACCGCGAATAAAAAGTACTTCATTTTGATGTTTCTCAATGCTGTAAACAGAATACCAATGATTCGTTAACCAGGTGACAAATCATCTTATCTTGATTATAACGATAAAGCTTGAAAAATGAAGCTTTCAAAATGAGGTTATGCGTTGCTGCTAGCTTGCCAGTTCTTGCTTATTCAATGGTAAGTAGGCGATAACAAAGCACAATATAAACACAAGTGCCGTGCCAATATTATATTGCTTTTCTGCGATTAAATTAAAGTAAGTTAAAGCGTGTTCACTCAACGCAATGATCACACCACAAAGAAGTAAGGGTAATTTTTTTGCATATCCTTTTGCACCTAAAGCTTTGGCTAAAATATAACCCAGCATTGGTATAAAGGACCAAATGAAAAATACCGCTATTGAAAAAACCACAGCACTTGCTGCAAGGGAGTTTCTTGAGAATACATCGGCAATAGCATAAAACTGTATTGCCACGTAGCCCAGATATAAATACCACATAGGTTATCTTACCTTTACAATTCCTAAATAATCCATAATTACATTGGCTTTACGTAAGCTAAGATAATAACAGCAAACAAAATCAGAACGGGGATCTCATTGAAAATTCGATAGAAGCGCCCTGAGCGGATGTTTTTATCTTGCGCAAAGGTGGTAACTAACTTAAAACAATACCCATGATAAGCAAAGAGCACTATGACTAAACTTAATTTGATATGTAGCCATTTTGCGGCAACAAACCAGTCATAGCCATAGGCATATATTATTGCTACACCGAGCAACAGGGTGAAGATGGCAAAAGGGGTAACAAAATAGAGTAAACGTTTTTCCATACCTTTAAGTTGTTGCGCTATTTCATCAGACTTGGTTTCGGCATGGTTAACAAATAAGCGTGGCAAATAAAATATACCAGCAAACCAAGCCACCATGAAAATGACATGAAATGCTTTAAGCCAGAGGATATTGTTGATTAAAAACGTGCTCATTAATTGAGTTTTCCTTCTAATAAATAAATTCTAAGTTGTTCAAAAGTCACCAATCCAATACAGTCATTGATATCTTTATGGTAAATATATACAGCGCCTGAACGCTGCTCTACTAGTGCTAAATAAGCCTCTGCTAAAGTGACTTGATGACTCAGTGGAATAAGTTTGTGCAGTATTAGTTTATTAGCGAGATTATGTTCAATATCTTCACTTTCATCGTCAACAACTTCTACATCTAATTGCGCCCAATAATAATTATTGAGCTGATCAGTTTCGCTCGTCGGTTCTTTGTTAATGACTAATTGCGACTCATGACTGTGCAGGAGTTCTCCTATGATAGTACGAGGACTTGCTTGCTCTAAAATCAACAAATTATCTTTCATGACCGCTAAAGCACCAATATTTTGCAATGATTCTTCAACCGGAGGTTTGCGGTAGAGCAAGTTTTGCGCATCTAATTGCATGATGAAGATAGATTCATTTTTACAAAGCTGTCGCGATACGATGCTGGCAATGGTAATAACTATCATGGCAGGCACAACCAACTCGAGTTGACCTGATAGTTCAACAACAGCAAGCAAAGTGGCAAGGGGAGCATTTAAACTGGCAGCCATAAAACCAGCCATGCCCATCAAAATAAAGTCACTGCTTACATGTTCTCCGGGCAATACTTGTATAACAACAGCCCCAACAAGAGCGCCAGTAATGGCACCAATACTTATGGTTGGTCCAATAATTCCACCAGGAATACCTAAACCTAAGGCGAACATTGTCATTAATAATTTAGCAATAAGTAAGCTGAATAGAAAACCTAAGGGTAAATTGTTAGTTAAAGAAATATCAATTGCACTTGTGCCTGTGCCCATAGCCCCAGGTACTAAGTAACCTAACGTACCCGTAATAAGCGCAGCAAGAATTAATCGCGGTACGATATGATACTTAACGCTTTTTTTAATGATTACCACCAGGTACTTATTAAATGCAGCTGCCAAAATGCCTAAGACTATCGCTAATAATATTAAAGAGAAATAATGCTGTTGTTCAAGCGCTATGGTATTAAAGTGTTGAAAATTATGACTGGTGCCAAAAACACTGCGAGTAATCAAAGAGCCAACAATTGAAGCGAGCATCACAGGTACAAAAACATGAGCTTTGTATTCTCGCATGACCACTTCCATGACAAAAATAACCGCGGCTATCGGGGTATTAAATGTTGCGGCAATACCTGCTGCTATGCCACAGGCACATAAAGTTCGGGTACTGTTATAGGGGAGTTTTAGTACACTGCCTAAATAACTACTACATGCTGCGCCAAGATGTACCGCGGGCCCTTCACGGCCGACAGAAAAGCCAGACGCTAAGGCTACTGCACTTCCCCAAAATTGATTTAATGTGTTTTTAAAAGGGATAATGCCATGTGCTACTTTTAACCGGTGTAGCACAAATGGGATGCCAGTACGTATGTATTTATAACCAGTAAGCCAAGCCATTAAGAGGATAATAAGTGAGCCGATGATAGGTAAATGAAAACGACTTACCTCATCTAAACTGTTATAGTTGTCGCGTTTAATTAAGTAGAGCTGTTGAATTTCTTCAATAGTCAGGGTAAATAGCACTACTAATAAAGCGGAGGCGGCTCCACCAATAATGGCAAGTAAGCATATTTGCCAAGAGGTTTTTGGCAAAGCTAAGTGTTTTCTTATTGTTGCGATTGATATTATCATTATGGGATTATAATACTTTACAAATGAAATGGTTAGCAAAAATAAATTTGGGTGTTGTTATTGAGCGCTTAGGTACTTTTAAATCGGCTTTGTTTTTAATAACAGTGATAAGTCTGTGTTTATTTACCGGCTACCGAGTGGGTAATTATTACCATCACTTTCAAGTGACTAACCTTGAGCAACAAAAGCTTAGGCTGGAACAGCTTTACCAGCAACAAGAAGAAAATATAGCACGAATTCACACCTTAGAAGTTGAACTAACGGTCGAGCAACTTGCAAATATAAAAGCGCAAGAGTTACTCAAAGAAGCCGCTGAACAGAAATTTGAAGTGAAAAAGCAGTTGGCCTTCTATGAAAAAATAATGGCACCTGAAAAAGAAGCTGCAGGTTTATTCGTTGAAAATGTCAATATAGTAGCGAGCAAGACTCCCAATCAATATCACTTTCAAGTAACTTTAGTGCAGCAGCAATTAAAGCGTCGTTATAGTAAAGGTTATATTGAATTAGTTTTTGAAGGTCAAGAAAGTGGTAAAACAGTAAAGCTTAAGCTGGCAGAAGTAGCAAAGCTGAACAAAAACGATCTTAAATTTAGTTTTCAATATTTTCAGATTATTAATGGTGAATTTACCTTACCCGCTAACTTTACGCCTGAAAATGTCTTAGTCTCAGCAATCTTGACTAAATCGCGCTGGCAAAAGTATGCCAAGAAAGAAAAAAGTGTCTCTTGGCAAATCAATCAATAGCGCTTAATACCAAGTCCATTAAGTTAGTTCCCACTCAGAGCTTACCAGCGGTTTGAGAACAAATAGAATTTTTTTGCATATAGTCACTCTATATGAAAGAAATTCTATGCGGTTATCGAGTCGCTGGAAAGCTCCCGAAGGGCGAGTTTAAAAGGCTTACATGCTGCGTTATTGATTTTGATAAGGGAAAAACCATTATCTACAATCAATGCCTTGCCTCTAAGCCTTTTAACTCTCGCTGAGTGGGAAGAAACTTATTGGAATTGGTATAATACTATCTCCTCATAAATTATCATTCAGTGAGTACTTTCTTATACGGAGTGGTATCATTATGGTAAAGAATAATACTTGACTAAAATAGTCAAGTTTAAGATAATTACCCTCGTTGTTAAACACCCACTTTGTAGCGTATTTTTTTGTACTTTGTTGTACTAAGTAGAGCACCATGTCAAACCCTGAATTACCCATTAAATTTACCGATTCTGCCGCGAGTAAAGTTCTTTCGCTAATCACAGAAGAAGAAAACCCAGCACTTAAGCTACGTGTATATGTTACCGGTGGTGGTTGTTCAGGTTTTCAGTATGGCTTCACTTTTGATGAAAAAGTGAATGACGGCGATATGACCATTGAAAAGCAAGGCGTTATGATGGTGATCGATCCTATGAGTTTGCAATACCTTGTTGATGGCGAAGTTGATTATCTTGAAAGTTTAGAAGGTAGCCGCTTTGTGGTAAATAACCCAAATGCAACAACCACTTGTGGTTGTGGTTCATCTTTTTCTATCTAGTATTTTAGTTACCTCTTAACTAAATATAGTCATCGCTTTGGCATAAACATACAAAGCGAATGACGAGCAATTACCAAGCAATGTAAAAGCCTACCCTCGTTGGCATTTTTATAATAAACACTAGTGCTCTTGTCTCACGTAAAATATCTATCCCCATTCCAATCGTCAACTTTTGTTCAATCAAATGTTTTGTTACTAAGCGAATACTTCGTAACCTTGTTTATTTTAATGTACAAAAACTTACAAAAGATAAACAGTTTGTAGCACGTTAGCTTATATCTTCTTTATTAAAAAACGTTATCATATTCCGATAAAATGGAGATATAACGATGAAATTAACCCTAAAATCTAGCTGGTTAGCGCAACGCCCTTACCTTATTGCTGCACTAATCACCCTTGTTTTAGTGCTATGGATGGCTTCTGGCCCTAGTGTTGCAGAGCAAAAGTCCGAGATTAAAGCACAAATTCCTAGTCATGATGAAAAGCAGATAACTGCACAAGTTAAAGTTGAAACACGACTTGGACAACACATTCATAAAACAATTGAGCTTTATGGTCGCACCGAGCCTGATCGCATCACGACATTAAAAGCTGAAGTACACGGAAAAATTATTCAGGTATTAGCAAAAAGAGGTTCAAAAGTTGCTAAAGGTGAAATTATTGCAAAAATTGCTTTAAATGATTTACCTGCTCAGTTAACCCGTAGCCAAGCATTATTGAACCAACGTGAAGTAGAATACGAAGGTGCGTTAAAGCTTAATAAACAAGGTTATCAAGGTAAGGTGCATTTAGCACAATCATATGCTGCACTGGAATCGGTTAACGCTGAAATAAAGCGATTAGAGTTAGACATTGCCCATACCATTATTAAAGCGCCTTTCACCGGAATTCTTAACACACGTTATGTTGAAGTGGGTGACTACGTCGCCTCGGGTGATGATATCGCCATGATTGCTGATTTAGACCCGCTTATTGTTAGAGCGCATGCCACCGAACAACAAATAAGTCAGTTGTCTGTTGGTCAAGTAGCGCAAGTAACCTTATTAAATGGTGCACAAGCACAAGGTAAGCTGCGTTACATTGCCAGTGTCGGTAATGATGCGACCAATACTTTTAAAATTGAAGTGGAAATTGATAATAAAAAGGCGAATTTATTGGCGGGCTTAAGCAGTGAATTGACCATAGATTTAGCCAAATTGTCTGCAATAAAAATATCACCAGCACTGCTCGCTTTAGATGAGCAAGGTAATATCGGTGTTAAATCGGTAAAAAAATCTATTGTTCACTTTACGCCAATAGAGATCATTAAAAGTGAAAGTGATGGCATATGGTTAACAGGTCTTGGCGAGCAAGCAGATATCATTGTCTTAGGTCAAGGCTTCGTACGTGCAGGGGACAGAGTGGAGGCCATCTTCGATAAGGTAGATGACAAAGCTAACAATAGCAAAGATAAACAAGCTGCTACTGTAACCGCCGCTACACAAAAATAGGAGCTATTATGTTAACGCTTATTGAAGCCGCATTGACACGTACTCGCTCTGTTTTGATGCTATTTGTACTACTACTTATTTCTGGCGCAGTGACTTACAACAACATTGCTAAAGAAGCCAATCCTGATATTACCATTCCAATTATTTATGTTTCTATGATTCATGATGGTATTTCTCCTGAAGATGCTGAGCGCATGCTCGTAAGGCCGATGGAAAATGAGCTTAAATCTATCGCTGGCATTAAAGAAATGCGTTCCAATGCAGGAGAGGGGCACGCCTCTGTTACGTTAGAATTTATTGCCGGTCTTGATCCTAAAGAAGCACTTGCCGATGTGCGTGATAAAGTGACTTTAGCCAAAGCTAAATTACCCAATGAAACTGAAGAGCCAGTGGTAAATGAAGTCACCATGGCTAACCAAGAAGCAGCATTGACGGTTGTGTTATCCGGGGCTGTTACTGAACGAGGTTTGATAACAATAGCGCGGAACGTCAAAGACAAAATCGAAGGCATGCAAGAAGTGCTCGAAGTTGAAATTGGTGGTGACCGTGAAGATATGGTTGAAATCATTGTCGATCCGTTATTAATGGAAAGCTATGGGCTTGATCAAACGGACATTTATAACCTTGTTGAGCGTAACAATCGCTTAGTACCAGCAGGGACTATGGATACTGGCAAAGGACGTTTTGCCATCAAAGTGCCTTCTGTTTTTGAAAATATTCAAGACTTACTTGAACTGCCTATTAAGGTCGATGGCGATCGAGTTATTACCTTTCAAGATGTATCAACGGTGCGTCGTGCTTATAAAGATCCTACTGGTTTTGCTCGATTAAACGGTCATCGCTCGGTATCAATAGAAGTCAAAAAACGCTCTGGTGAGAACTTGATTGAAACGGTTGATAAAGTTAAAGAAATTGTCAATGAAAGCCGTTTAAAATGGCCACAACAAGTCAAAGTGGATTATGTTGGTGATCAATCTATAGAAATTAAAAATACGCTCACAGACTTGCAGAATAATGTTTTTTCAGCGGTATTATTGGTCGTTATTGTCATTATTGCTGCTTTAGGTGGCCGCACCGCTTTATTGGTTGGTTTGGCAATTCCAGGCGCCTTTTTAACAGGAATATTAGTCATTGCTTTAGCAGGAATGACGGTAAATATAGTGGTGCTATTTGGCCTAATCATGGCAGTAGGCATGCTTGTTGATGGGGCGATCGTTGTCACCGAGTTTGCAGACAGGCAGATGAATGAAGGTCATAGCAAAGCTGTTGCTTATGGTACTGCTGCTCGTCGTATGGCATGGCCGATTATTGCTTCAACGGCGACAACATTAGCAGCCTTTGCGCCCTTGATGTTTTGGCCAGGTATTATGGGTGAGTTTATGAAGTACTTACCTTTTACCCTCATCGCGGTGTTATCAGCCTCCTTAGCAATGGCACTCATTTTTGTGCCCACTTTAGGCGCTGTTTTAGGTAAAGCTCGCGTTGTTAGCAGTAAAGAACAACAACAAATAGAGCATGCTGAAGCGGGAGAATTTAATAAATTATCGGGTTTTACCGGTCGATACATACGTGTACTGACAACAGCAATTAGACATCCTTGGAAAATAGTTGCTGGTACCTTTGCGATATCTTTTGTGGTGATGTGGCTCTATGGCGCATCTGGTCTTGGCGTGAGCTTCTTTCCTGAGGTTGAGCCTCAAAGTGCAACTATGGTTGTGCGCTCTCATGGCGATTTATCAGTAAAAGAAAAAGACGTGATTATGCGTTCTATAGAAGCACGTATCTTACCGCTCGAGGAAATTGAAACCTTATATACTCGAACGGGTGGCAATAACCAAATCGGCACTTTTAAACTAAATTTTGTTGATTGGCAGGTAAGACGTTCAGCGGATGAAATAGTGGCCAATATTCACGAGTTAACGGATGACTTAGCCGGCGTTGAAATTGAAGTGAGAAAAAATGAAAACGGTCCGCAAAGTGGTAAGGATCTTAAACTTGAATTGAGCTCGCGTTTTCCTGGAGAACTGGATAAGTCGGTGAAAATTATACGTGATGCATTGGAAGCATCCGGTAAATTTACTGACATAGAAGATACGGGTGCTAAACCAGGCATAGAATGGCAGCTCATTATTGATCGTAATAAAGCGGCTACCTATGGCGCTGATGCTGCGTTAGTTGGCTCAAGTGTGCAAATGGTTACTAACGGTTTAAAACTTGGTGAATATCGCCCTGACGATGTTGATGATGAACTGGATATTCGAGTTCGTTTTCCGGAAGACAAACGTAATATAAGTCGACTAGATTCACTCCGTTTAAAAACAACGTCAGGTTTAGTGCCCGTTGGCAGTTTTGTCGAGCGTAGAGCCGCACCTAAAGTTGATACAATTCGTCGTGTTGATGCTAAGCGAGTTGTCACTGTGCAGGCGAACTTAATTGCCGGTGCTCAGTTACTGAATGAGTTACCTATTTTGCAAGAACAGTTACCGACACTTGGCTTGCACCCGTCAGTGGATATTGATGTTAAGGGACAGAATGAGGATCAACAAGAGTCACAAGCGTTTTTAGTGAATGCTTTTGCTATCGCACTCTTTGTAATGGCCATGATTTTAGTGACTCAATTCAATAGCTTTTATCAAGCATTATTGATTTTAAGTGCCGTTATATTCTCAACTGTTGGCGTATTTTTAGCTCTATTACTAGTTCAAAAACCGTTTGGCATCGTTATGGGCGGCATTGGTGTTATTTCATTAGCGGGCATTGTGGTGAATAACAATATAGTACTGATTGATACCTACAATGTTTTACGTAAAGAAGGCTACCCTGTGGTTGAGGCCGTTTTACGAACGGGCGCGCAGCGTTTACGACCGGTTATGTTAACCACAATAACCACCATTTTGGGTTTATTGCCTATGGTCTTACAGGTCAACTTAGATTTCTTTGAGCGTACTATTGTCTTTGGTGCACCGTCAACACAGTGGTGGACACAGCTAGCAACGGCTATTGCTGGCGGCTTAGCTTTTGCTACGGTATTAACCTTAGTATTAACACCCTGTCTATTGGTCTTAAGAGATAAGCGTAAAGAAGATAAACAGGCAAAGGCAACAATCATTCTGCAAAAAGAAGCGAATCAAGTTGAGCAAGTTAAAGAAGTAAGTAGCGCGGCTTAGCAATTTAATTACTTAGTGTTACTTTCAATGCTTGTATAACGTATAACTCAACGAGGATTTACTCTCGTTGAGTTATACGTTTTTTATCACGTGATAAAAAACTAGCCTTCCATTAGCAACATATCGACAATTTGCTTCATATCAAGGTCGAACTCTTCTGCCCTGACACTTTTAACAATTGAATCTTCACTGCCTGATAAATCAATTTCTTGTTTGTTGAGAAATTGATTTAGCTTGACGCTGTAAAAGGAATGAACCTGTGGATTAATGGGGTCTTTATCATTGCGCTCATGCACCAATGCTAATTTATTTGATTTTAATTGCACCAATGAACCCACAGGAAATACCCCAACACATTTGATAAAGTGGTCGACTAAACTCGCATCTAACTGTCCTTGCTTTGCCAACTCTCGCAAAATGCTAAAAGCTTTACCGTGGGCAAAGCCTTTTTTATAAACACGTGTCGCGGTTAATGCATCAAAAATATCGCAAATGGCAATCATGCGACCATATTGGCTGATACCTTCAGTTTCTAGTTGAAAAGGATAGCCACTCCCATCAAGCTTTTCATGGTGTAAGGCTGCAACATCGAGGCTAAGCGCACTAATGCCAGGTGTTTCTTTAATGATATCTATGGAATGATTGGCATGGGTTTTCATGATGGTAAATTCATCAACGGTCAACTTACCGGGTTTATTGAGGATTTTATCAGGTATTTTTATTTTACCGATATCATGCAGAAATGCCCCAATAGATAGTTGCTCGATAATGTGTCTCTCTAGGCCTAAATAGTGAGAAAAAATGGTGATATAAACAGAAACTGCAACAGAATGTTCTAAAAGGTATTCATCTTTCTCTCGAATATTTAACATACAGGCAAGTGAGTCAGGGCTGTTAAATATTGCATCGATTGATTTATTTGTGACTTCCACTACGGGTGATAAGTCTAAGCAACTACCACTAAGTGCATCATGAAATAACTTCTTTTGAATGGATTTAGATTGGTCAAAAATTGCCTTTGCGTGCTTAAGTTCTTTGTTTTTAACAATTGAGGATGCGTCTAAAATGACGCTTTCCTCGGGGCTACTAGGCAGTAATGTTTTGCTATCATCAATTAGAACACGATAAACATTTTTGCTTTTGAGACGATTAATAACTGTTTTGCTTTTGATGTGTCCAGCGGCAGTTAACGAAAAGCAACCCTCTTGCTGAATAATCTTTACCACATAATGGCCTACGGTTAACTCAGAAAGCTCTTTTTCAATTAGCATATCAATCGCCGTGTTTAATAAATTATGGAGGAGTTATTATTTTTAAAACTCACTGAAATACGCTATCCGTAAATTGATAATGTTAGTGAATCTCTTACTATACGCTAAATAATAGTAATAATAGTAAATTTCCAATTTGAATTAATAATAGTCTCAAAACACTATGTTGGCGCCAAAATTGCTTTACTATGGTTATATTATTTAAATAAATTTCATAGATGCAGTTTGCTTGCCGATACAGAGAAGTCAGCTGATTTAGCCTAGTTAGGATTTTTATGCGTATATTATTTTTCTTTGTTCTCTCTGTTATATTTTTATTTTCCAGTTCTTCAGCATTGGCTATGAAGAAAAACTTGCAAGCCGTTCAGATTTATACTGATAATCAATTGCTGGATTTAATTAAAGACAATAAGCATTTAAGCCAAGTAGTGCTTGATGAATGCCAATTAGTGCAAGATATTGAAGCACGTGCCAATAAAGCGAATATGCCCTCATATCAATTTTTGTGGGGTGATATGTTGGCTTATGGTGTTTGTGTGAAAAAAGATATTCCGCTAGGACTGCATTATATGCATTTAGCCGCTGATCAGGGTTTAGCAGAAGGTTTAGAGCAGTTGGGCCGTTATTACCATATGGGCAAGTTTATGCAGGTAGATATTGACCGCGCTATTGTTTATTTAAAAACGGCGGCAAGTTTAGATAACTTAGCTGCACAGATGCGACTTGCTAGTCTATATGAGCAGGGCTACGGTAGCCCATTAGATTATCCTGCGCTTTATTCTCAATTACATCACTCCGTAACTGATGATAAAGTAATACATAAACAAATCAGTGTCTTAATTTCAGGTCTTGCCAGTAAAATGCCCAGTAAAGTAATAGAGCAAGCGAAAAGAACCAGTTATACAAATTAAGCATTTGTGTAAGCGTTGTAAATTTAAAGTTTATGGTATACTGACAAGTAGTTATCCTTAAATATTGACCCATTATAGTGACCTATAACGATCCACACGCTAAACGCGAAGCCAAAAAATATGAAAAGCCAGTCGCCTCACGCGAATTATTGCTATCAATCATCGAAAAATGCTCGCCGCCACCAAGTTATAATAGCTTGGTCAAAACACTAAAGTACGATGAAGAGTATCAACTTATTGGTTTGAAGCGTCGTTTACGTGCGATGGAAAACAGTGGTCAGTTGATTTTTAATAAATTCAAACAATACGCACTGCCGGAAAAAAATAGCCTGCTTAGCGGCAAAGTTATTGGCCATCGTGACGGTTTTGGTTTCTTTTCTCCTGATGATTCATCTATTACCGATAAAAGAGGTAAAGATTTCTATATTTCCTCCCACGAAATGCAGCGTGTCTTTCATGGTGATATCGTGCAAGCCATTTTGGTTGACCGTACCGATCGTAAAGGTCGAAAAGAAGTCAAGATACTGGAAGTTATAGAACCAAGGAAAGCACCTATCGTTGGTCGATTATATATTGATCATCATGTTTGCTCTGTTGTGTCAGAAGACAGTAAAATCAAACAAGAAGTATTGATTGATCCACAAACTAAAATGGGTGCTAGACACGGGCAAATGGTCGTCGTTGAATTAGTTCAAAGGCCGACTAAACGTTCTCATGCTATTGGTAAAGTGATTGAAGTTTTAGGAGATCACCTCGCTCCTGGGATGGAAATAGAGATAGCCTTGCGCGCCCATGACTTACCCCATCAATTTCCTCACGCAGTACAAGCTGAAGTGGCTAGTATTGCTGATGAAGTTGAAGAGTCATCTAAATTACCACGTAAAGACTTACGTGACTTACCTTTGGTTACTATTGATGGCGATGATGCTAGAGATTTTGATGATGCTGTTTATTGTGAACCAAAAAAATCAGGTGGTTGGCGTTTATGGGTGGCAATTGCTGACGTAAGTTATTACGTTCAGCACGGCACGGCGTTAGACGATGAAGCGATATCACGTGGTAACTCAGTGTATTTTCCTAGTCAAGTTATCCCTATGTTGCCAGAGAAACTTTCTAATGGTTTGTGTTCACTCAACCCCGACGTAGATCGCTTATGTATGGTGTGTGAAATGACTATCAGTGCTACCGGAAAACTATCAGGTAGTAAGTTCTATCCCGCAGTAATGCGTTCTCATGCTCGTTTTACTTACACCAAAGTCGCTGCGATTCTCGACGGTGATGAAGCGCTTTGTCAAGAATACCAAACTTTAGTGCCTGATTTAAAAAATCTTGAACATATGTATCACGCGCTAACAGATGCTCGTCTTAAACGTGGCGCTATCGCTTTTGAAACACAAGAATCTATTTTTATCTTCAATGAAGATAAAAAAATTGCCAGTGTCGAAGCGCTTATTCGCAATGATGCCCATAAAATCATTGAAGAATGTATGATTATGGCCAATGTTGCGACAGCCAAATTTATAGAAAAACATGAAAAGCCAGGTTTGTTCCGTGTTCATGATAAACCTAGCGAAGATAAGTATCGTAACTTTGTTACCTATTTAAATGAACTTGGTTTATCCCTGCCGTCAAAAGAAGCACCGGAACCAAGAGATTACGGTGATATTTTAGCGAAAGTCGCAGGTCGACCAGACCAAGAGCTTATTCAAACCATGTTGTTACGCTCAATGCGCCAAGCTGTCTATCAAAGTGACAATGAAGGTCATTTTGGTTTAGCACTACCTTCTTATAGTCATTTCACCTCACCTATTCGTCGCTATCCTGATTTAGTGGTGCATCGAGTAATCAAAGCTATTTTAGAAAAAGAAGCGAAAAATGCTGCCAACGAAGGCAACTATGAATATTCCTTGGAGGAAGTTATAGAGTTGGGTGAGCATTGTTCTATGACAGAGAGACGCGCTGATGAAGCAACTCGCGATGTGGCTGATTGGCTCAAATGTGAGTTTATGCAGGACCATGTTGGTGATAACTTTACCGGTGTTATTTCAACAGTAACTAACTTTGGTATGTTTGTTCGCTTACAAGATTTACATATTGAAGGTTTAGTTCATATCACTTCTCTTGGTCGTGATTTCTATCATTTTGATGATGTTCGTATGTGCCTATCCGGTGAGAATAGTGGCAAAAAGTACCGTGTTGGTGATGAAATTCGGGTACAAGTTGCCGCGGTAAACCTTGACGAAAAGAAAATAGACTTACGACTTGAAGGCTCTGAAGCTGAAGAAAGCCAAGGCAAACCTAAAGGCAAGTCGAAAGGTAAAAGCTCTAGACGTTCAACGTCAAAGTCAGCTGAGAATAAACCAGAAGCTCAGACTGGAACTCAAGCAACTACAGCTAAGAGTGATAAACCTAAAAGCAAGTCTAAAGGTGGTTCAAAAGACAAATCTAAAGACCAGCCAAAAGAAAAAAGCAAAGCAAAAAAACGCAGTGCACGTAAAAAACGCCCAGGAAAAAATGCCCGTAAAAGTTCGGAAAATAAGGCTTAGGCAATAGCTTATTAGCCTCGTTGTTCATATAAATAGAGAAAGATCATGGCGAAAAATGAAGAGTTAGTTTTTGGTATTCATGCAGTTAATGCCTTAATTAACGCAGCTCCCGAGCGTTTTATTGAAATATGGTTATTAAAAGGTCGTGAAGATGATCGCATAATGCCAATCATTAATTTATCGAGAAAATACGGTATCGGGACACAATTGGCGAGTCGTAAAGCGCTTGATGAAAAAAGTGAAGGTGAGCAACACCAAGGCGTAATTGCCCGTGTAAGACCTGGGAAAAGTTATACAGAAAATGATATTGATGACATCATTCTTGCTGCAGAAAAAAAATCAATCGCACCATTTTTTCTTATTTTAGACGGTGTCACCGATCCTCATAATCTAGGTGCTTGTCTACGTAATGCTGATGCTGCAGGCGTACAAGCGATAATTGTGCCCAAAGATAATGCCGCACAAATTACGCCTACCGTTCGAAAAGTTGCGGTAGGGGCAGTTGAAAGTGTACCTTTAGTACAAGTAACTAATTTATCAAGAACGATGAAGCAGTTGCAAAAGCAAGGTGTATGGATTGTTGGTACCGCAGGAGAGACAGATACCTGTTTGTATGATGTAAAACTTTCTGGACCTATGGCACTTGTTATGGGCGCCGAAGGTAAAGGGATGCGCAGATTAACCCGTGAAAACTGTGATCAACTAGTGAAGCTTCCTATGGCAGGTACTGTTTCTAGTTTGAACGTATCAGTGGCAACAGGCATCTGTTTGTTTGAAATGGTACGCCAACGTTCAATTTGATAATAGATAATTGAACTTAAAAATTATTTTAAAAAGGAATTTTAATAATGAAAAAAATATATATCACTATAGTTTTAATCCTAGCTAGTTTGCTAATTGCGCCAAAATTTATTGGCGCTATGGTTGAAACAGAACGTCAACGAGTACTTGTAAAACTTAATGAAACGGATGGTATCACCTTAACAACCAGCCAATATAGCGGTGGTTGGTTCGGTGCTGATGTCGTCTCAGAAATGAAAATAGCCTTGGAAGATAATAACCTCAATGAGGTGACTATTACCGTAGAAGAAGACATCTCTTTTGGTCCTGTCATAATTACGGATAAAAATTGGTATTTTGGTTTAGGCTATTCAACGGCGAAATTTAAGTTTGCAGCGCTTGGGGTAGATGAACACATAGTTGATATTATTAACGAAAAGCTGCATGTCGGTGCACTACTGGGCTTTAGTAAAGATGTTACCACCTTCATTAATACTGATAAAATAAGTTATCAAGATACTGATAGCGTGATTGTATCTGAGCCATTTTTTGCCCAATTTACCTTAATTAATAATGAACACATCATTGGTGATTTTTCTTGGGGAGGTCTCGATGTTAAAGGGCAGGATGAACGCCTTGTTATTGGTGCCGTTGGTATGTCGACTAAGCAAAAAGTTGTTAGCGGTGATTATCTTGCGGGAACGGCCATCTTAACTGGTGATGCCATCTTTACCGTTACAGGGATTAGTGTTTATAACGATAACAGTAAAGTTTTTTCTTTAGATGGAGCAACCTTAACGAGCGAGGTTTCATTAGATAATGATTTATTAGCGCTTGCGTTGAACTATCAAGCCAAGGAAATTAGCGCTTCAGGACAATATTTTAAAGAGCCCAACGTAGCGGTACTGTTAGCTAATATTGATGTCCATGCTTTGCAAGAATTAAACACGGCTATGGCAAATTTGTCGGTTAATGCTTCAGGTGAATATGACACTGAAGAAAGCCTAAAAGTGCTATCAGCAGTAGCAGAAAAAATACTCGCTAAAGATCCTAACTTGAAAATAACAGATTTAAGTGTTGTTACCGAAGAAGGTAAAGTGGCAACTGAATTTAACTTCAACATCAACAAAGATTTATTTGATAGTGCTAATTTGAATTCAATGGCCTTAATTAAGGCTTTAGAAGCCGATGCTAAAGGTAAAGCACCTATGGCATTCCTAAGTAAATTAGGTATGGCTCCTATGGTGGATAATTTTGTAGAACAAGGTTATTTGAACCGCCACAATAACGAAATAACGGTTGAAGCCAAATATGTCCAAAGTCAACTAACGGTTAATGGAAAAGCCTTTCAGTTATAGCTTTCATAACCAAATATAAAAAAGGCTTATTGTTTTAAACAATAAGCCTTTTTTATTAATCTAATTTTTCTGTAAAGCTTGTTTAGCTTACTTATAGTAGCTTAAGCATTTCTCAACTTCATTCTTAGAACCCATAATAACTTCAACACGTTGATGGATACTATTTGGTTCTATATCCATAATGCGCCCTTCACTGGTCATTGCTAAACCACCCGCTTGTTCAAGTAAAAACGCCATTGGGTTAGCTTCATACATTAAACGTAGTTTGTATGGTTGCTCAGGTTTTCTACTATCAGCAGGGTATGTGAAAATACCACCGCGACATAAAACACGATGAATATCACCAACCATGGCCGCTATCCAACGCATATTGAAGTTTTTATCACGTGGACCGGTATCACCAGCAAGTAAATCACTGATGTAATTTTGCATAGGTGCTTGCCAAAAACGCTGGTTAGACATATTGACGGCAAACTCTTGTGTATCAGCAGGAACTTGTACATTTCGTTCTACTAATAAGAAACCGCCATGGGTTCTGTCTAATACATAAAAATGGGTACCGCTACCTGTAGTCATCACTAACATCGTTGATGGACCATAAAGCACATAACCAGCACATACTTGCTTGTCACCAGCTTGCTTAAACATGTCATCATCACCAGCGGCAATATCTTTAGGTGCTTCATGAATAGAAAAAATAGTCCCAATCAATGAATTGATGTCTATGTTAGAACTACCATCGAGGGGATCAAAAGAAACAATATATTTGCCATTTTCATCACCAGCAACTGAGTGATCTTCTTCTTCTGATGAAATCGCTTTAACAAAACCAGATTCAAGTAAAATATCTTTGAATAATTCATTGGCAACAACATCTAATTGTTTCTGAACTTCGCCTTGAATGTTCTCATCAAGGGTTGAGCCCATCACGTCACCTAAGTGACCTTGGCTAACACGAAACGAAATTTCTTTTGTGGCAGCTAAAATAGTTTTTATTAATGAAATTAAATCAAGAGGTACATTGTCTTGACGTAAAGCTGGGGCTAGTCGTTGCATTAGGTTACCTAAGTTACTTTAAAGTGGTTGGCTAAGTTTGAATTAGTTTACTTGTTAATCAGTCTGCCATTATTATAGCAAGTTTGTGCTTTGCTTTAACATGGAAAACACGATTAATTTAAGCAAAATTATTTTGCATCGCTACAGCTAACCTGTTTTAAACTCGTAGAGTTGAAACGTTTTAGCATACCTGGTTTGGCGAGTACCACTAAGTTACCTGCTAACATTAAACTTAAGCCAATAAAGGTATAACTATCCCAGATAAAACCTTCGAAAAAGCTTGAGATAACCACAGCGACTGCGGGAAACATAATCGTGGCATAAGAGGCCTTATGTGCACCGATACGAGCCAATAATGTTAAATAACAACCAAAAGCAATAACCGAACCGAATATTGATAAGTACAACAATGAGCTGATGTACTCGAAAGTATAAGAAAAGTTAAAGGTTTGACCCTGAACAAGCGCAACAACAAACATAAATAGACTGCCGTACATCATGCCCCATGCCGTGGCAGGTAGTACTGGCATATTGTCGTGCTGATTCTTAATCGAAATCATATTACCGGTAGAGGCGAACATCACGCCAATTAAGCACAAGCCTAAGCCCAATAAAGTACTATCACCAAAATGCACATTACTTATTTGTGGCCAAAACAAGGTAACAATACCCATTAAGCCAAGTGCGCCACCGTAATAAACTCGGCTCGATATGCGAGTTTTAAACCAAACACGTGCATTAAGAATATTAACCATCATCAAAGTGGAAAATGCAATGCTGGTCAATGCTGAGTTAATATGAGCTTGTGCGTTATACAGTAAATAATAATTAAAGCCAAAAAGGGTTAAACCAAAAGCGGATAGTTGCAGGTGTTGTTTGACTGAAAACTTCAGCGGTAATTTCTTGAAGCGACAATAAGCGAACATACATAAAGCTGCTAAGCCAAATCGATAAACAATCGATACTTCAGCAGCGACTTCACCTAATTGGTAATTGATAGCTATCCAAGTCGATCCCCATATTAGGACGGTAATTACGTATAAAAGCGTATTGTTCATAAATTTTGTCACTCCTTGAGTAGGACTTATACCCGTTCCACTTGAAGATGCTCGTTTCAGGAAGTCTGAGCGATTCATATTCAAGGCGCATTTTTTTATTAAGGTCAATCCCTTAAAAAGAAATGTAACGCAGAGTATGATTTGCTCAGTCCTCCCCAAGGGGCTGGTTTAGAAACGCTTTATGCTGCGTTATTGATTTCGACAATAGAATAACTATTCTCTTCAATCAATGCCTTGCCTAAAGGCGTTTCTAATTCCAGCTGAATCGTGCATCTTCAAGTGGATCGGGTATATAGGATAAGCGTGACATTGTAAGGATAATTTGATTTAATAACATATACAAAAATATGAAAATGTAACCTATACAGTTGGCGTTGTTAATCAAGGCACTTACTCTGAGAAATAAATGAAATTATTAGATAAAAGCTCCTCGGCATATTTGTATCAACAAGTAATAGATTTTATTGAACATCAAAAGAGAATAGGTGCGTTACACCCAGGTGATAAGTTACCTAGTTTACGCAAACTAAGTCGCCAATTTGATATAAGTGTACCAACGGTTAAGCAGGCTTATATTGAATTAGAACGACAAGGACAAGTCTGTGCCAAGCCACAATCGGGCTATTATTTACAGGCAATGCAAGCACGAACGCTTAAACCAAGACCGGCAAAATGGGCTCAGTGTGATCCGGTGGAAGTGCAAGGTCGCAGTATGATTGAACAAGTCCATGCGGCGGTGCACTTACCTAATACTGTTGCCCTTGGAATTTCAAATCCTATTCAAGCACATCCGCCTGATAAAGCGCTTGCCAGATTAATGCGCTCAGTCTTAAGTAAAGTCTCAGAAAAGGCAGTAAGTTATGGCCCAGTAACGGGCGATGCTAAATTACGCATGCAGCTGGCATTTCGTTATCAAGACCAAGGTGTCGAGACAAATCCTGATGATATTGTCATCACCAATGGCGCGCAAGAAGCACTCTCCATTGCCCTGCAATGTGTAGCGAAACGTGGTGATATTATTGCTATTGAATCTCCGTGCTTTTTCGGCATGATTGAATTGATTGAAACATTAGGTATGAAAGCACTTGAAGTTTATACCTGTACAGAAGACGGTGTTTGTGTCGAAGATTTAGCTGAGGCTATTAATCAGCATGATATCACTGCTTGTTTGTTTTCAACGGCGATAAACAACCCATTAGGTTCGATGAAAACTGATGAACAACGTCAAGCGATGGTTTCTCTATTAGAGCAACATGATATTCCATTGATTGAAGATGAAGTTTATAGCGAAATATACTTTACCGATAATAAACCAAAACCTGCTCAGTTGTATTCTGAAAAAGGATTAGTGATGACCTGTTCTTCCTTCTCCAAAACAGCAGCGCCAGGTTATCGTATTGGCTGGTTATTACCGGGTAAGTTCGAAGAGCAAGCAAAACGAATTAAGCGGGCACAATCGGCCTCGACACCTATGTTGCAGCAGTGGACCTTAAATGAATACTTACTGAGCGGCGATTATGACCGCCACCTTTGTGTATTACGAAAGACGCTGGCATACAATTGTGAGCGAATGCGTGCATTAATTGCCGAACATTTCCCGCCAGAAGTCTGTATTTCAAAACCTTTAGGGGGCAGTGTGCTTTGGCTGCGCTGTCAGTCACATGTAAAAACGGGTGAATTTTTTCAACAGGCGCTAACACAAGGAGTTAGTTTTGCCCCTGGAGCAATTTTTTCTCCATCAGGAAAGTATCAAAATTACATGCGGGTGAGTTATGGCGTGCAATGGGGAGAGGATGTTGAAACGGCCGTCAAGGTATTAGGTCAATTGGTATACGAATACACCAGCAAGCAAAAAACAGCACAATTGATGGAAAAACAATGACAGCGACAAACAATAATACATCAGGTGATAACACAGCAATAAAGCATGGCGATACGTTGACACCATCTGCACAGCTTAAAGTCTCTTTAAAGTTGTTATTACCTTTATTAGCTTCAATATTAGCGGTTTCTCCCTTAGCGGTTGATATGTATTTACCCGCTATGCCAACGTTAGCTGAGCATTTAAATACCCCTATGAGCATGGTGCAAAATAGCTTAAGCATTTATTTGTTGGGTTATGCGCTAGGCTTAATATTGTTTGGTCCTATGGCAGATAAACATCCACGTCGGAATCTTGTTTTGTTGGGTATCGGCGGATTTTTTATTGCCAGCTTATTATTACCTTTTGTGAGCAATATAGAACAATTTCTTACCGTTAGATTTTTTCAAGCTTTTGTCAGCAGTGCCGCCACCGTAGTTGTTCCGGGGGCCGTGCGTGAATATTACGGTAAAGATACTGCGAAAGGGCTTTCGTATGTCAGCATGATCATGATGTTAGCGCCTATGATAGCGCCGAGCATAGGCAGTGTGCTGTTACTGGCACATAGCTGGCAACTTATCTTTTATGTATTAGCCGCTTACAGCCTCATTGTGCTGGTATTGGTTAGCTACTATTTGCCTAATGCGAGGGATGTGACCTTGCCGGAAGGGCCTGTGGTTAAAAAAATTGAGATGAGTTTTATACAACGCTATAAAATAGTATTAAGCAACGCTGAAGCACGATTAGATATCATTTCATCAATGATGATAGCACTGGCTTTTTTTGCTTATATTACCGCAATTCCTTTTGTCTATTTAACCATTTTTGAAGTATCAGAATATACTTTTAGTTTGTTGTTTGCCTTAAATATCTTAGCGTTAATGATGGCGCATTTTACTAATACACGTTTTGTGGTGCGTAAAGGCTCAAGGACGATGTTGCGTTTTGGTTTAACGCTAGCAACGATGGCAGCAACGGCATTGATGTTGGTAAATGTATTGGCATTACCGTTAATTTATACCGTTGTGACTATTTTTCCACTTATGGGGAGTATTTCCATGATAGCGGTAAACAGTGATGCTTTAATTTTAACTAAATTTCCTGCGCATTCAGGGACAGTAACAGCGGTTATTGGTACCCTTCGTTGGGGAATAGGCGCGTTAGCAGGGCCCATTCTAGCCTTCTTTTATGATGGCAGTGCAAAGCCATTTGCTTTGTTAATGTTCTTTGCTGTCTTGGTAGTATTAAGCTGTCAGCTAATGATATGGTTTAACAATAAAAAATAGTTAAAAAGAAAGGATTAAATATGAAAAATATAGCAGTTATTCTAAGTGGTTGTGGTGTTTATGATGGCAGTGAAATTCAAGAAGCAGTCATTACGTTATTAGCGATAGCTCAGCAAGGCGCCACTTATCGCTGCTTTGCACCTAATATAGCTCAGCACCATGTTATTAATCATCTCACGGGTGAAGCGAGCGAAGAGGAAAGCCGTAATGTACTTGTTGAAGCCGCGCGTATTGGTCGTGGCGATGTAGAAGATTTAATAGAACTGAATGAAAAAGAATTTGATGCCATCATCTTTGTCGGTGGTTTTGGCGCAGCAAAGAACTTAAGTAGTTTTGCGTTAGACAACGATAATTATAGTGTTAACGAACAAGTATTAACCGCAGCTAAAGCTTTTGCCAAAGTAGAAAAACCAGCAGGCTTTATGTGTATTGCTCCTGCTTTATTACCGCTTATTTATCCCGCAGGCGTAAAAGGCACTATTGGCAAAGATAACGCAACGGCGAAATTAATTTCAGCCAAAGGTTTAACGCATATTGATTGTGATGTTACTGACGTAGTTGTGGATGAAGCACATAAAATTGTGACAACACCAGCCTATATGCTTGCTGAATCGATCAGTGAAGCGGCAGTGGGTATCAATAAACTAGTAAAATATGTTCTTGCTTTTAGTAAGTAGGTTTTGTCTTTGATGGATAATCGACCGAGCCACTTACCGAGTACTTTCCTCGATAAATTATCGAGTAATAAGCGAACTTACTTAGTGCCAAGTGCGCTAATAATGATAGTTTCAATTGCGCTTAGCGCTTGTCAAAGTCAGGCAACAGAAAAAAATATGACCCATAACTCCACTAGTACTAATACATTCACTCCATTTGAGCGAAAAGTTGCACAAAGAATGTCGCTCGATATTCGATACTTTTGTTCTGATATAGATGGTAAGGCCAGTGTGCCAACATCAAAACATTGCCGACAAGTAGTGACTGAGCTACCCAAAGAACTTGCGCAGATGATAAAAACCAGTAATGTCGGTGGTATCGTATTATTCGCTGAAAATGTGCAAGAGATAGCGCAAGTGGTGAAGCTAACCCATGATATTCAAGCCGCGGCATTAAAGTCAGAACAAGGAAATCCCTTGATTATCTCAATAGATCAAGAGGGTGGTCGAGTAGCTCGCTTTGCTAAAATGACTGGTTTTGCCGGAAATATGGGCATTGGCGCAAGCTATCCTGAGCATGGCACTCACTTTGCTACGCAAGTTAATGCAGTTATTGCTAAAGAACTAAAAGCCTTAGGTATCAATAATAATTATGCCCCTGTCGTTGATGTAAATACCAATGTTGATAACCCAGTGATTAATACGCGATCTTTTGGCGAGTCCGCTGTCCAAGTAGCAGAGCTTGGTGCTAGTGCGGTAACAGCCATTCAAGCACAAGGCGTGATGGCAACCTTGAAGCATTTTCCTGGTCATGGTGATACGCACGTTGATAGTCACTTAGGTTTACCACGAGTTGATCATGACAGAGCGACTATAGATAAGGTGGATCTTGCACCTTTTGCTTGGGCTATTGATCACGCTAAACCCGCGATGATAATGACGGCTCACATTCAGTTTCCAGCCCTAGATAACAGTTTATTTATCAGTAAAAGTGGCGATAAACTTATTCGCCCAGCGACCATGTCCCGTAAAATATTAACCAACTTGTTAAGAGAAGAGATGGAGTTTGATGGCATTATTGCGACGGATGCTCTTGATATGGCGGGTGTTACTCACTTTTTTACTGACATTGAAGCTGTCGTTGAAACCTTTGTGGCAGGTGCAGATCTTGCCGTGATGCCATTTAAGGTTCGAACACCAAATGATATCGACAATTTTTATAACTTTATAAAAGCAGTGGCCAAGGCCTTAGCAATACGCATTGAGCACACTGAATATCAGTTAACTGAGTTTGAACAATCGATCGCGAGATTAAACCGATATAAGAAAAAATATATTGAAGTGGGCAATGAATCAGTAGCACAACAACTGCTCTCGGCTAATGCTGTTATTGCTAATGAAAAGCATATTATTACTGAGCAAGCGCTTGCCAATGCCGCGGTAACATTATTGAAAAATAACCAGTTGTTACCTCTTACTGTAACAGGTATTAAACGAATACATTTTGTTGTCGCAAATCAGCAAGAACTGGTGGCGTTAACTTATGCGACTAATAAGGTATTAGCGCAAATATTGCCAGCAAGTGAGGTTGAAAAAATTAGCATTAGCCACTTTATTGCCGGTAATACCGAGTCGGATAAACAAATGAAGTCGCTGCTAAGTGAAGCGGATGTCGTCATTGCTACTGTTGATATTAAAACGGCCAGTTTAGTTGATTTAGGCGGTATGGATGATTTAACGCCAAGTTATGGTAGTGCTGCTCAGCAACAGAAAAAACTGACCTATGCAACGTTATTAAAACAGCAACTTACGCTAGCGGGAAAGCTAGGAAAGCCTTCTATACTTATTGCTAAAGGTTCTCCCTTTTTAATAAATGAGTACAGTGAACTAGCCGATGCAGTGTTGTTAAACTTTGACGATAGAATCTATGAGAGTAAAAATCAGCAAAGTATAAGCCCAGGGTTTAATGCCAGCATGGCAGTTGTTTTCAATGAAAGAAAGGCTTTAGGTAAACTACCTGTAACGTTGAAAAGGTAAGGCTGTTATTTAATATTTAAACCACCTGAAAAGGGTCATTTGTTTAGCGAGATTAGTATCATCAATAAGTAAAAATAGAAAAAAAAGCGGCATAACCATTGATGGTTATGCCGCTTTTTTTATTTAACTCATAGCGTGATTAATCACGCTAGCTTATGCGTAAACTCTTAGCTATATCATGCTTAAGATTCGCTTTGCTCAGCTTCAGTATTGTCTTCTTCACTTTTTGGCGTATGGCTTAACCAATCCATCATTAACTCATAACCTAAGGCTAATACTACCGCACCAACAAACAAGCCAATAATGCCTGAAAGTAGCATGCCACCAATAGCGCCAAGTAAAATGACTAACATAGGAATACTCATACCGCGTCCTAAAAATAGCGGTTTTAAGAAAGCATCACTAGCACTAACAATAATACTAAAGATTAAAAAGGCGATGGCTGGAGTGGTGTCCGCTACAGAGAAATAATACGCCGCAATAGGACCTAAAATTAGAATGGGTGGTAATTGCGCGATAGCTAATATAAGAACTGCAATTGCCCAAATACCTGCGCCAGGAATATCAGCAATCATCAAGCCAACACCAGACATGAGTGATTGAATAACGGCAACGCCAAGTACACCCGTAGCGACACTTCGAATAGTGGCAATAGTGGTACTAATTGTTCTATCGCCAAAGTCATTCATCAAGCGGCGCATTAATTTACTCAAACCTTGATGTAATGGGGCTGACTTTGCCATAAACACTACCGCAATAATTAAAGAAACAATAAACTGTAATATACCGCCACCAATACCAGCTACTGCTGATAATAAAGTGCTTGAAAGTGATTTTAATTGTTCAGGGTATTGCCCGGCAACTTTTTGAATATCTTGAGAAGCATCCTGCCAAAAATTGAACAGCTTTTCACCGACTAGCGGCCATTCTTTAATGCTTTCATCAGCAGCTGGTATTTTTAAAGTACCTTCTTCAATTCCTGTATAGACATGCTGGGCAGAATCAATAGCAGAAGACGAAAGGTTAATTGAAGGGATAGCGATAATTGATATCCCAACAATGGCAACAATGGTTGAAGCGAGTTTTTTATTACCTTTAAGTGCAGCAGTAAGTTTTTCATGTAAAGGATATAAAGCAACGGCTAAAATAGCAGCCCAAATGGTAATTAATATGAAAGGCCTAATAATAGAAAAACACCATAGGATAATCATCGCCATGGCGGCAAGCTTAATGGCGATATCAATAACCCGGCGGTTAAATGCCTGATCACTGGTTAACTCTTGTTGGTTTTTCATGGAAGTTTCCTTACGTTAATAACTTATTATTATGTTTACTTGGTGGATTAGTACTAAGAACCTGAACTGGAGGTGTCATTAGGTGAATTATTTATTCGCTTATTTTTATCTGAACTTGTATTAGCTGAATTATGCTGAGGTAGATTATGTTGAGGTGAATTATGGTTTGCACCGAAATTACTCATATGTGAACCCACTAAACTAGCCACTAATATCGCTAAATAAAACTGGCCAACTATGGCTTCAAAATAAACTAAAAATCTTGAAATAGGTAAAATGGGCGAAATGTCACCAAATCCTAAGGTCGTAATAGTAACAAAAGAAAAATAGATAAAATCAGGGAATAAGGTAAACCATTCATTGTTACTGTTGATGTTAGTAAATGAACCAGGGAAAGTTAGTTGTATTAAGGTGTACAGTGTTGCCCAAATTAGCCCCATTAATAAATACAAACAAATGGCCCCTAAAATTTTATTACCATCAATATCACCGGTAAATAATACCTGTTTAGCCGTGCGAAGGGCGCTTGAGATAAAGAAACTCAGCAGCAACAGTAAATAAACTTGGTCAAAGCCAGCATCATCAAGCCATGCACTAAAAAAAGAAAAGAATAAAATAGCGATGGGAAAAATAAAGGTTTTACGCAGCACGAAATCTTTTGAATCCACCCCCCAAACTGCAACTAATAGCGTCACTATAGTGGCAGATTGCACTAAACGTTGCACCGAACCTTCAAAAAACTGCTGAGCTAATGACGTGCCAAGTAATAATAAAATTAAAGCAAAAGTGAGATAAATAAAATTATCTTGGCGTGTCATTATTTTCAAAAGCGTTTCTCTTCAGTCATGCGTAACTATGGGTCAAATAATCAATTTAGACTAACGTCTCTTTGCTCTAGTAGGTCGAGAGCGGTTATTTCTAGCTGGTTTAACAACGACAACGTTTGTATGACGATGATAACCATTACCATAGTACATCGGATACCCAGCGCCATATCCCATACCATAGCTCATAGAGCCACTTACATGGGTATTCTCACAGGCGGTTAATAATAAGGTACTAAGAACAACAGTAGCGGTAAGTAATAAGGTTTTAAGTTGTTTCATTATTCACTCTCCTGCTGTGTTAAACCCAGTAATGCGCCATTGGGATCAGCAATGATGGCTAAGCCTCTATTTTCTGGTTGATAAATGATAGTTGCGCCGTTGCTTGTGGCTTTTGATAATATAGTGGAGAGGTTGTTAACTTCAATAAAGTTGACCCAACGATCTCTTTGTTCAAATGAGTCGGGTAGCTTTACAATACTGGCTTGAACCATTTCTGCTTGAATTAAAAAGAAGCTTTCTTTTTTGGCATTAATTGGCTCTAAAGTATAACCAAAAGTGTCTTGATAAAACAAAGCAGCTTGTTTGGTATTGGTACTAAACAATTGCGCCCAATCCCACTTATTACTTATTTTTTTATGATTTTTGTTGGTAAGATCTAACTCAAGCAAGGCAATAACGCCGCCTTGTGGATCAGCTAAAACCGATCTTTTACCGTAAAGGGTAAAGTCATGAGGAGCTAATATTATGGTGGCATTGTTTTTAGCGGCTAGTGCACTTCTACTCGAAACATTATCAGTATCTATGCTGCCAACCCATAACGCATTATCCGTTTTGTTACGCTTTGAATCACGCTCAAGTACACCGGCAACGGCTTGACCATTATCGTACAGTAAATGATACTTTGCCTGCTCTTTAGCGAATTCTTTAACTGTCCAGCCAAAAGTGTCGTGATAAAATTTCAGTGAAGCTTCTACATCTCCGGTGTATAGGTCAGCCCACACTAATTTACCGTGCTGATTTTTTACTGTTTCTTGAGCTGTTGTTTCTACTTCTGCTGCTGATGAAGCATAACTATTTAAAAGTAATGGTAACAATAGCGGTATTAAAAATTGGCTTAAGCTTTTCATCTTCAAATTTCCCTTTGATTTTAACTAATTGATATTACTACATTGAACTATTATTGATAGCCATAATTTAGACTGATATTCCAATACGTGGCATTGCTCCTTCGCTGATGTCTATTTGAGGCTTACAGAATAAAATACGTGATGAATCAATTTTACCTTGTTCAATTAAATGATCTTTAAAGGCATGTTCACGTTGTTCGCCAATGTCGAGTAGTTGTTTAATATCAGCTTTGTCTTCTACAGAAACTCCCGCTTTTAGGCCGATATCAGCAGGGGTGCTGATAGCACAAATCGTGACACGGGTATCTTCTTTGTCTTGCATCAAGGCAATGAAGTCAGTTAGGTAGGCGTTTTGGTGATCATCGGGCTCAACTTGTTTTACTTGATATTCTAAATCATCAAAGCGTAACTTTAAGGCAAATTCACCCGCCGTGATCGCAATAGAAACTATATTGGCATACGGGACAAAAGTGGTCATTAAATAATCTTGTGTTGCAGATAAAATGGCTTTTTTGGTAATTAAGGTAACGATGCTACTTAAACCAAAGTTTGGATCTGAGATAGAGCCACTTAATGGGACATCAAGTTCTACATTGCCATCACCATCTTTTAGCATGCCCATAGCCATATTTAATGGTAATGCACCTTGATCAATTAGATTACCGGCTTCTTCACTATCAACTAAGCTTGTTTCTAGCGCTTGTAGCAGCACAATTATATTTCCCTCAACTTCATCACCAGTAAGGCTTAGATCCAAAGCGGTATTGAGCTGACCTGTTTTCACTTCAATACCCGTTGACGCTTTTAGATACGAAGAAATAGCAGGTAATGAAAATTCTTTAAAATCCCCTTCAATATGATAAGTGGCAAGTTTTGAAAAAGGTTGCAAATAACCCGTTAAATTGAAGTTGGCGTACTTATTACTACGACCCACGAGGGTATAAGGGGTTTGCTGCTGTTTTTTCTCTTTTCTATTGCTTAAAGCTCCGACATCTAAGGTGTCTAGAAATAAAGTTCGTTGATAGATAGGGTCAACACTAAAGTCAGTAAAAGCAAAAGAATTTTCATTAATAAAACGAAGTTCTTTGAAGCTGAAAACAAAGCCATCATGGTTCGCTTCTGCTTCTTGTAATTTGATTTCTGATTCAATAGCAGCGACTTCCTCAGTAACATTCGATTGGGTAGCGCTTTGTTCGCTTGCTTTATCATCCAAAAGAATCAAGTTAGCAATATCTTTGTTTTCCTTAACAATAATCTCACCCACTAAGGTGTCAAAAATAATACTATTGATATCAACACTTTTTTCGTGGATATGTATGTTATTTATCGTTAATTGTTTCAATTGCATAACCGGCGGTAGTTTCACAATTGATGCAGCAGCAATATCAAGACCATCTTCATCAGAAAGTTTATTAATTCTATCAATTGCTTTTTGGGCTACAGCATCAGCTAGAGCTGCTTTTTTAGAGAACAGTAAGTCATCCATTATTATATCGGTAATATCGATACTGGGCTCATCATCCAACACAAAATTGATGTCATCTAGATTAAGTTGTTTAAAGGCGGTAATGGTCGCTTTGCTTTCATTTTGGCTGAGAAGGGCATCAGTCAGCTTTATACTACTATTACCTGCTAGATGAGTAATTTTGTTGTCTTGTAAGTGAACAGCAACATCAGAAAAGTTATGTTGTAATGTTTGAAGAGTAAAATTCTGTTCAGCTAAACCTAACAATAAATCTTGCAACGTTAAGCTGGCTTTTTGTACTTTAAAATTAATACCTTGTTCAGCAAGGGTTACTGTTTGTTGACTAGTAAATGAAAGAGAGCCTTTTAATTCAGTAAGTTGTTCAACATATGGTGCTAATTTTTCAATAGGATAGTTATTGATAAGTAAGTTACTGTGGATATCACCTTTACCTGATACTAATTGCGTATTCGCTGTAAGAGACAAATGAGTTTCATCAACTAAAGCGGTCAAGGCTAAATGACCTTCTTGTTTAGTCTCTGTTGCTTTTATTTGACTTAATGCGAGTTGTTTAATCTCTATGTGGTGAGTTTTATTCTGCAGTTTTTGACTATCTATTTCTATTTCAATAGCAAATTGGCTTAAGAGAAAATCAGGTAACACTAGCTGATAAGGAAGGCTTGTGGCAGGCTCGTTAATTACATCTTCATTCAGTTGTGGGCTAGCTTGCTCCGCAGTTTGATCGATATTAAGTTCTGCATCTTCCGTTGAAGGAGGAATTGTTATGCCGGCAATGATCAGGTGGTCATCATGCTGAATGACTTTTAATGTACCTCGGGTAAGTGAAAATTCACTCAATGCAATTTTATCAAACGCTAATTGCCATAAAGCCACTTGTAACGTTAATTCTTCTAAGGAAAATACAGTGTATTGCTGCTTGCTTTTTGTACTTGATAAGTCTATATCACTAAGGGTAATACGCATTAAAAAGGGATTAAATCGAATACTTGAGTCATCAGATAACTGTAATTGGTGCTCAGCTAAAATTGGGTTGATAAAGTGTTTTGCGACCGGTGACGAAATCAGCCAAATACATAAAAATATGCCCAAGTATAAAGCTAACAATATTTTAAAAAATTTATGAGTAAAAAAAGATAGCAGGGTTGCCATAATAAAGGACGTTCCTTGTTAGGTTTTAATAGTTAATGTGGGGTAAATATGTACTTGAAGGCTGAAAATAAAGCGGAATATAATTTACACCATTTTGTAGAAAGCTTACAATTGTAAATTAAAGGTTAACTTCAAAGTTAACTATTATTTAACATGGCTTAGGATATCATTTTCATGGAAATCAATATAGAAAAAATAGAACATTATATGCAAATGCTTGGTGAGATGGGTCTGCAATTCGGCGTACAGTTTTTATTAGCCATTGTTGTTTATTTCGTCGGTAATTTTATTATCAAAAGAGTGCTTAGCCTAGTAGGTAAAGGACTAGAAAAGAAAAAGGTTGAGATTACCTTACATCAGTTTTTATTAAGTATTTTAAGTACGTTATTAAAAGCGATTCAAATTATTATTCTTGCTTCTATGCTTGGCATTCAAACCGCGTCGTTTATTGCTATTTTAGGTGCTGCTGGTTTAGCAATTGGTTTAGCGTTGCAAGGTAGTTTGGCTAACTTTGCCGGTGGCGTATTAATTTTATTATTCCGTCCGTTTAAAAATGGCGATGCCATTAAAGCGCAAGGTTATGTTGGTAGCGTTGAAGAAATTCAAATTTTTAATACCATCCTAAAAACATTCGATAACCAACGTATTATTATTCCAAATGGTTTGTTATCTAATGGTTGTGTAACCAATATTAATGTTAACGGCACTCGCCGTGTTGATATGGTATTTGGTATTGGTTATGACGATGATATCGCTAAAGCAAAAGCCCTTCTACGCACAATTATTGAAGCCGATGAGCGTGTACTTAAAGACCAAGCCGTAGATATTTGGGTTGGTGAACACGGTGAAAGTTCAGTAAATCTATTTGTTCGCCCTTGGGCGAATGCAGAAGATTACTGGGGCATTTATTTCGATATGATGGAAAAAGTGAAAATTGAATTTGATAAAGCTGGTATCAGCATTCCATTTCCACAACGCGATGTGCATATGCATCAAAAGTAGTTAATTGCAGTGTTATAGCAATTAATTTAATTGGTATTCTTTAAAAACCTATTTCAGTTTTACTGAAATAGGTTTTTTCGTTTTGGTAGCATACTTACTTACAATTTCTCTGATTTAAATCAAGAAATAACTTTTTAATCTAATAAATAATACAAATGCTATTGATTCTTGTTTGTTTTGTGGTTTAATGTCGGAAAATAAATATAAGACACATTAAATAACATAACTTTCTGGATAAATAACATGAACAAAACATTAATTGCCTCAGTTATTGCGACATTGCTTACAAGTAATGCTGCTATCGCTAGCGAAGAAACGGTTGAGTTACGTAAAGTCATTACTCAACAACAAGAAGTGCTTAAGTCACTAGAACAACGTTTAAATGAAACAGAAAAAAAACTTGAAGCAACAGCTGATCAAGTTGAAGTGGTTACTGAAAGTACTGGCGGTATGTTTGCTAACACTACAATTGGTGGCTATGGTGAGTTACATTACAATAACTATGAAGATCAAGATGCGAAGATAGATTTTCACCGTTTTGTATTGTTTTTCGGGCATGAGTTTTCTGATAGCATACGTTTTTTCTCTGAATTTGAACTAGAGCATTCTATTGCTGGTGAAGGAAAGTCAGGAGAAGTTGAACTTGAACAAGCCTATGTTGAAGTTGATATTAATGAAGCGACAAGCTCTAAAGTTGGTTTGTTCTTAATTCCTGTCGGCATTATCAATGAAACGCATGAGCCTCCAACATTCTATGGTGTTGAACGTAACGGTGTTGAGAAGAACATTATTCCTGCTACTTGGTGGGAGGCTGGTTTATCATTTAATTATAAGCCAGTAGGTGGTGTAAGTCTTGATGGTGCAGTGACTAGTGGTTTAGAAGTTGGTGATGACTTTAAAATTCGTAACGGTCGTCAAAAAGTGGCTAAAGCAACGGCAGAAAACCTTGCTTATACTGGTCGTGTTAAATACACAGCCATTACTGGTTTAGAGCTAGCAGCAACGGTACAGTATCAAACAGATATTACTCAAGGTGGCAATAATTTTGACGCCCCTATTGATACTGCAGATGCAACATTACTTGAAGCGCATGCTGTTTATCAAGTTAATGATTTCACCGTTCGTGCTTTATACGCGCGCTGGGACATCAATGGTGATGAAGCCAAAGCGTTAGGTCGTGATGAGCAAACAGGTTGGTATCTTGAACCTTCTTACAGAATAAGTGAAAAAGTAGGCGTTTTCGCTCGTTATGCAGAATATGACAACAACGCAGGTAATAGCGATTCAACCACTGTTGAATCAACAAATGTTGGTGTTAGTTATTTCTTACATGAAGACGTAGTGTTAAAAGCGGATTATGAGGACTTAGGTGGTTCTATAGACTCAAAGGGCTTCAACCTAGGTTTTGGCTATCAGTTTTAGTACAAATAGATAAACTGTTAAGCTAAGTGGTTCAACGCTGTCTTGTACAGTGTTGAGCTTTTTAATTTATTAAAAGTTAAGAGTAAACTTGTGAAAAAGTTTTTATTTTTAGTACTTTTATACTGCTTTTTAGCGATGAATGTTATGGCTAAAGGGGTATATCAAACATCTGAGGAGTTCCTTAAAGGGATTTTTCATGAGCAAGTACCTGCGGTGCAAGTCTTGTGGTTAAGTGCGGAAGATAAAAAAACTATTGCAGAAATTCTTAGTCATAAATACAGTCGTATGCGGGTGCGTTACTGGCAAGAAGCTAATGATAACGTCTGGATTCTAAATGAGGTGGGTAAAGAAAAACCAATCACCATTGCCGTTCACATTCATAAAGATGCAATTAAACAGCTCAAAGTGCTTACTTTTAGAGAAACCCGAGGTGATGAAGTTCGTCATGACTTTTATAGTGAACAATTTGCGCAGGCAACACTGACAAAAGATAAAACGCTCAGTCAGCATATTGATGGCATTACGGGCGCAACCTTATCGGTAAGAGCAACCACAAAAGTCGCCAGACTTGCTCTGTGGTTAAATAGTAAAGTCACTCTTTAAAAACAGAGACTAGCTAAAATGAACATGCTCAGGCAAAATAACGACTTATTTTTTACTCTCTAGCTTAATATACCCTAGCTACATGAAGATGCAGGTGTCAGCTGGAATTAGAAACGCCTTTAGGTAAGGTATTGATTGAAGAGAAGGGTTGTTTCCTTGTCAAAATCAATCACGCAGCATAAAGCGTTTCTAAACCAGCCCTACGGGGATGCCTGAGCAAATCATGCGCTTCGTTGCCTCCTTTTTTAAGGGAATAACCCTTGATAAAAGGAGGCGCCTTGACCATGAATCGCTCAGGCGCCCTGAAACATTCATCTTCAAGTAGCTTGGGTATAAACTTATAAGCCTTTATTTAGTTGCTGCATATTTATGAAAAAAACTGTTAAACCATTATCTCAACAGCTAAATCGCACTTTTAGAAAGTGGCATCGAAAACTGGGCGTTTTTGCTGCATTTTTTATTGTTTTTTTATCTGTTACGGGAGTCGCACTTAACCATACCGATGGTTTATCCTTGGCGCACCAACCTATTAAAAGTACTCTGCTACTTGATTATTATGGTATTTCCGTTCCCCAAGATGTTCGTTTTTATCAACAGCAAACTATTCAGGTAGTTAATAACAGTGTCTGGCTTGAGGGCCATTTGTTGATTGAAAGCGATGCCAAAATTGTTAGTGTTGGTCAGTTATTCTTGAAGCATAATCAGCAAAAAGTGTTTGTTATAGCTACTCGGCAAAGCATTTTACTATACAACCTTAATGGTGAGTTAATTGATATGCTTGGTACGGAATCAGGTGTACCTGAAATGATAAAAGCAATGAGTATTAATAACGGCCAGGTGATCGTTGATAGTGCGGATGGTTATTACCAAACGGATAGCGACTTTTTTGATTGGCAAGTTATTCAACCACTTATTACACCAAAATGGCTGCAATCCGAACAGGCTTCTGGCGAAGTAATACAACAGGCTGAACTGGCTTATCGTGCTCAATTTCTAACACTAGAGCGTATTATTATTGATAGCCATAGTGGCCGTATTCTAGGTGATATAGGCGTATTTTTTATGGATTTCATTGCTTTATTATTGATTGTTTTATCAATAAGCGGGCTTTATATTTGGGTGAAATACACTAAAAATACGCGAAAATAACAGGCTTTGAAAACAGCCGTAATGTTTAACCTTGCTTCCCTTAGCTCAATTATTACCTGTTAATCGGCATATTTATCATTGGGCTAGTGCTTGCTCAATCTCATCTTCATACTGTTGCTGCTTTTTACCATTAAAACCAGTGTGGGCACTGATGAGTTTGCCTTGGCGATCAAATAAGTAACTGCTAGGCATACCTTTTAGTTTAAATTTTTGCGCTAACTTTCCTTTTGCATCATAAATAATGGCAAAGTTAGCTGGGGTCTGTTTCAAAAACTTAGTTGATAATGTTTCCTCCGCATCCAGATTAATACTCAGCACTACAAAACCTTGCTCTTGATGTTTTGCTTGCATGGTATTCATCCATGGAAAAGATTTACGACAAGGAACACACCAAGAAGCCCAAAAATCAACATAAACAATTTTACCTTTGTGTTGCGCCATCGCTTGTTCAAATTCTTTTACTGGACCACTTGCGTGTGTACTTTTGCAAGTAAGCAATAATGCCATGGTTATTATTAATAGGTTTACTAAGGTTTTTAGTGAGTTGACCATATTACTTCCTACATTTTTTAAACATAAGTTAACTATACTTAGTTTTAGCTGTGGTGCACAATATCTTAAGAGAGATCAAATTCAATTTATATTTGTCAGAGTCTATTCATATGAAAATAGAATTAAAATTATTATTAATTGTTCTTACTTGTTACGCTTTACCCAGCCAAGCGTGGTGGTTTTATTCGGTGAATTCAGCAAGCACTTCCGTTGATGTTAATCCTGCCAATGAGCAGGCTCATAATGAATGGTTAAAAAAACGCTTTAGTAAGCAGCATCAACAATTAATCCCTATTGTTGCGGTTGCCGATATGTTTATCATTTGTAATCAGGAGAGGAAGTTCGATAAAGTCGACTATAAGTTAAGCTACTTAATCACTGAAATGGATAAAAATACCTTGGCAGAAAAGCTTGCAAGCTGTCTAGGTGAAGATACTATGAAATCAGATGTGGCATTAAACTTTGGCTTATTTGGTTGCTTTCAAGCACAACTTGCTCATTTACCGAAAGCAGAGCGAGATCAAAAGATGATATTAGTTAGAAAAGCGGTATCTTCACTTTCCCACAGTGAGCGCAAGAAAAGTTTCACTCAATGTGTAACAGAGCAAAGTATTCACTATTTAAAATAATGTAAGCTAAGCTAAGAATTACATAAATTGTAACAAATACTTAGAGTCTTTTACTTTTGCCAGTTTCTTATTGTAAGCAATATCACTTATAGTAACGGGTATATATTTATAATAAAAAACAAACCGAGCAAGGTGAAACAACATATGACTCAAGAAACACCTAAAATTTTAGTAGTAGATGATGATATGCGTTTACGCTCATTATTAGAGCGTTATTTAGTTGAACAAGGTTTTACGGTTCGAAGTGCTGCTAATTCAGAGCAAATGGATCGTCTGCTTGAACGTGAAAACTTTCATTTGTTAGTACTTGATTTAATGTTACCCGGCGAAGATGGTTTGTCAATTTGTCGTCGCTTACGTCAGAACTCCAATAATATTCCGATTGTGATGTTAACAGCGAAAGGTGATGAAGTTGACCGTATTATTGGCCTAGAGCTAGGTGCAGATGATTATATGCCCAAGCCTTTCAACCCTAGAGAGTTACTTGCCCGTATTAAAGCCGTATTACGTCGTCGTACTCAAGAAGCTCCGGGAGCACCTGCACTAGAAGAAAATGTTATTAGTTTTGGTGGCTACCATTTAAATTTAGCTACTCGTGAAATGCAAAAAGACGATATTAGTATGCCGTTAACCAGTGGCGAATTTGCTGTACTTAAGGCATTAGTTACCCATCCAAGAGAGCCATTATCACGTGATAAATTGATGAACCTTGCACGTGGTAGAGATTACTCAGCATTGGAGCGTAGTATAGATGTGCAAGTATCTCGCTTACGTCGAATGCTTGAAGAGGATCCTGCTAAGCCAAGATACTTACAAACGGTTTGGGGCTTAGGTTATGTCTTTGTGCCTGATGGTAGCCCAGCTTAGTTTATTCTTTCAAGTTAAGTCCTTTATATGAAAATATTGCCACGCAGTGCGTTTGGACAAACGGTTTTATTGATAGGTTTTTTACTTTTTATCAATCAAATCGTTTCCTACATTTCTTTTGCGCTCTATGTTATTGAGCCAAACCAGCAACAAATGAATCAATTGTTGGCTAAACAGGTACGTGTAGTTTTCATTGATATCAATGATGCCAAGCTAAGCCCGAAAATGGCAAAGGCCTTTCATAATGAAACGGGCATTGGTGTTTATCGTGAAGAAGATGCCTACAAGTTTGGTTTAGCCAATGCAGGGTTATATCCTTATCGATCTGAACAAATGTCTGCATTGCTTGGTGGGCCAGCTGAAGTAAGAATTTCGCAAGGTGATGAGTACCTTTTTTGGATACGAGCACCTCAGGCACCGCATCTTTGGGTAAAAATACCTCTGATAGGTATGGAGAAAGGGAGCTTTTCGCCGTTAATATTCTTTATGGTTGTTATCGGTTTATTAAGTGTTATGGGCGGTTGGGTTTTTGTACGACAGCTCAATCGACCGTTAAAGTCACTAGAGATAGCGGCAGAAGATGTTGGTCGAGGTGATTTTCCTGACCCGCTTATTGAGCGCGGTACCTCAGAAGTTATGGCGGTAACTCAAGCCTTTAATCATATGTCTAAAGGCATTAAGCAGCTCGAAGAAGATCGTAACTTATTAATGGCGGGTATTTCTCATGACTTACGTACGCCTTTGACCCGAATTCGTTTAGCTAGTGAAATGATGAATGAGTCAGATGACTTTCTTAAAGAAGGTATTGAAACCGATATTGATGATATGAATAATATCATCGACCAATTTATTGATTACATTCGTCATGACTCAAAAGATAAAGCAGAGCTCGGTGATTTAAACCTTTTAGTTGATGAAGTGCTGAACGTTGAAACACCCATTGATAGAGTGATAACGTTTCATCCGGGTGAATGCGCTAAAATTCCTTTACGTCACGTTGCGGTTAGACGAGCACTGGCAAATTTAGTGCAAAATGCCATTCGTTATACCACGGATGAAATTGAAGTTTTCACTGGTGTAGAAAAAGACTACGCCTTCTTCATTGTCAGTGATAATGGTGCAGGTATTCCTGATGCTGATATTGAACGATTATTTCAACCTTTTACTCAAGGGGATACGGCTAGAGGGACAGAAGGCAGCGGTCTAGGTTTAGCTATTATAAAGCGTATCGTTGATACTCATGGTGGTAAGGTTAAGCTCTCTAACAAGCCCTCTGGTGGCTTACAGGCAAAAGTTTATCTTCCTCTAGTGTTTAAATAACGCATAGAAGTTTCAAATTTTAGGTAATAAAAAAGCCAGATGTTAATAATTTAACATCTGGCTTTATTGTCTGTTGAATAAGGCTATTTCAGTAATAGCCTTTCACTCATTGTTTTATAACTGAGGACCAGCAGCAACAAGCGCTTTACCGTTATCAGTATCTGTAAACTTATCAAAGTTATTAACAAAACGTTTCGCTAAGTCTACCGCTTTATCATTCCAAACACTTGGATCTTCATAAGTATTACGAGGATCAAGGATATCTCCCTCAACGCCAGCAATTACTTTAGGTACTTCTAAGTTGAAAAACGGTACGGTTTCAGTTTCAGCATTGTCAATTGAACCATCTAAGATTGCATCAATAATAGCACGCGTTGCTTTGATAGAAATTCGTTTGCCAGTACCATTCCAGCCAGTGTTTACAAGGTAAGCTTCAGCGCCAGCATCATCCATACGCTTATGTAAAACTTCAGCATATTGCGTAGGGTGTAAGCTTAAGAACGCTGCTCCAAAACAACTTGAGAAAGTTGGTGTTGGTTCAGTAATACCACGTTCAGTACCTGCTAATTTAGCGGTAAAACCTGAAAGAAAGTAATATTCTGTTTGTTCTGGTGTTAATTTAGCTACGGGTGGTAAAACACCAAAAGCATCAGCCGTTAAGAAGATAACTTTTTTAGCATGACCAGCACGTGAAACAGGCTTAACAATGTTATCAATATGATGAATTGGGTAAGAAACACGGGTGTTTTCTGTTTTTGAATTATCATCAAAATCGATTTTACCATTTGCATCAACCGTAACGTTTTCTAGTAAAGCGTCACGACGAATGGCATTGTAAATATCAGGTTCGTTTTCTTTGCTTAGGTTGATTGTTTTAGCGTAACAGCCACCTTCAAAGTTAAATACACCATTGTCATCCCAACCGTGTTCATCATCACCGATAAGTTGACGTTTAGGATCGGTAGAAAGTGTTGTTTTACCTGTGCCAGACAAACCGAAGAAGATAGCAGTGTCACCATCTTCACCAACGTTTGCACTACAATGCATTGAAGCAATGCCTTGTAATGGAAGGTAGTAGTTCATCATTGAGAACATACCTTTTTTCATCTCGCCGCCGTACCAAGTACCGCCAATCAATTGAATTTTTTCAGTTAAGTTGAAAGCAACAAAGTTCTCTGAGTTTAAACCTTGCTCTTCCCATTTATCATTAACTGTTTTCGCACCATTCATTACCACGAAATCGGGTTCGTAATTTTCAAGTTCTGCATCGGTAGGACGAATGAACATGTTTTTAACGAAATGTGCTTGCCAAGCTACTTGTGTAATGAAACGTACTTTTAAGCGTGTTGCTTCATCAGCACCACAAAAAGTATCAACAACAAATAAACGTTGGCCAGAAAGTTGTGTAGTTACTAAGCCTTTTAAGTGATCCCATGTTTCAGGAGTCATAGCCTTATTATCATTTTTACCTTGATCAGACCACCATACTGTATCGCGAGTTACATCATCGCGAACAATATACTTATCTTTAGGAGAGCGACCGGTAAATATCCCCGTGTCTACATTAACTGCACCAAGCTCAGTTACTATGCCTTTATCAAAGCCTTCAAGGCCAGCTTTAGTTTCTTCACTAAAAAGTAACTCATACGATGGGTTATAAACAACTTCGTTAACATCGTCGATGCCGTATTGTGACAAATCAATTGAGTTTTTCGGGGCGGTCATAGCAAATTCACTCCTAAGTATGACAAATTTTAATTTAAGTAAGTCGATTAATGAAGCCAGTCATGAAAGTTTTCATGCTGTCATTATTGGGGGTATTTTAGGGTAATAGCGAACAAAACGAAAGTAAAAAATAGTTTATTGTGAAAGTTTTCACTATAAATAGCATGAATGGTTACCATGAAAGTTACGTTTATTTCGAATTTTAATTCGTAAGGTTAAGTAATTAGAGGGCTGTGGCGACGTGTTGGTTAGCTATTAATTATCACTATATGGAATAAGTGATAATTAATAACGAAGCTTTTGATTGGTTTTAGCGTCAAAAAGAGTGATTTTTTTAATGATTAACTTTCGAAATGAAACTTTTTAAGCTCAGTTCGTCAAAATCATAAGTAGTGATACAGTAATCACAGGTCATCGAAATTTTTCCATGCTCTGCTAATATCGCTGTAATTTCACTTGGTTCAATTTGCGATATTGCCGATAAACATTTATCAGCAGAACAGCCACACAGATAGCTAACCATTTGTGGCTCAAATATATTGACTTGCTCTTGGTGATATAAACGATAAAGTAATGCTTCAGCTTCTAATGAAAAGACTTCTTCACTTTTAATGGTATTAGTGAGCTGACATAAATGTTCAAAGTCACTTTGCTGTTGTTCTTTGTTTTCAGTACTTCCGTCGCCATCAGGTAATAATTGCACTAAAGCACCGGCGGCTAATTGCTGCTCAGTATCACAAAACAACCAAATTTTAGTAGGTATTTGCTCTGAAACATCAAAATAATGCGCTAAACAATCGGCAAGGCTCTCTTCATCTAAAGCAACAACACCCTGATAGGCTTCGCCAGCATTAGGGCGAATAGTGATAATCATAGTGCCTTTACCAATTAACGTTTGCAGAGTATCAGCTGACGTTTCTTCTGCCACTTTGGCAATGCCACGCATTTGTTGCTTGTTGTTGCCGCTAACCGACATATAACCAACAGGGCCATCACCTTGCAATTGCACGGTAATATCACCTTCAAACTTGAGGGTTGCGGTTAATAGGCAAGTCGCACAAAGTAGCTCACCAAGTAGTTTTTCTACACCGACAGGATAATTATGGTTTTTAATAATACTTTCAAAGCTACTACTTAATTGTACGAGTTCACCACGGGCATGGGCATCGGTAAATAAGTAGCGATTTAATACATTGAATTGGCTCATGGCAGTTAGATCCTTTCTTTAAATTCACGTAGTTTCCTACGTTGTTTTTTATCTGGCTTAGTAACACTAGCAGGGCTAAGGAGAATACCTTGCTTACGTGCTAGGGCATTTTTCTCACGGGTTTCAATACTTTGTTTACTTTCTTGATATAAGGTTTGAGCAAAAGTAGCGTCACTGCGTTTGTCAGCTAATGCAACAACGGTGACTTCTTTTTCTTCAAATCCTTGTCTGATTTTTATTATATCACCGATTGATACGGCTTTTCCCGACTTAGTACGTTGACCATTATAAAAAATTTTTCCGCCATCAATCATCTGTTTAGCAATAGCGCGGGTTCGATAGAATCTTGCAGCCCAAAGCCATTTATCTAAACGAATTGGCTTTTTTTGAGGATCTTGACTTGTTGACATAATAAACCTGAAAGCTGGAACTTATATGAAATATATTGGTCTGAAAATTAACATTACAACCTTATATATCCAAGCTACCTGAAGATGCAGGTTTCAGCTGGAATTAGAAATGTCTTTAGGCAAGGTATTTATTGAAGAGAATAGTTATTTTATTGTCGAAATTAATAACGTAGCATAAAGCGTTTCTAAACCAGCCCTGTTTGGACGTCTGAGCAAATCATGCTCTTCGTTGTCTCCTTTTTTAAGGGAATAACCCTTAATAAAATAAGGCGCCTTGATCATGAATTGCCCAAGCTCCTGAAGTACGCATTTTCAAGTGGCTTGGCTATATTTATCTTGCTTTGACGACTTAATTACTATTTAGTTATGATTTAATTTGCTCAAAAAGCTTAAAAACTCAGGTTACGGCTTGTTGCTTACCTTGCGGTCAAGTATCATTCGTGTTTACTTAACATAAATCTAACATATGGCGGCGGCTATAAATGACTAGATTATTTCAAAATAACAATAATATAAGTAGCTATGGCATTTCCCACTAACATGACAGCGTTTGCATCATTATTCACCCAGCTAGGTCATCGACGAGTTGCGCAATCAGTGATGGTATTATTAGTCGTTTATATTGCTTATGTATGCGCAAACATCACTTGGTCACTTGTATCACAAACACAATCGAGTCAAAACACCTCTGTGAATGGCAACACAAAAAGCGTCAATTCTAATAAAGTAAAGAAGGCAATTGATGTTGCTAAAATTCAATCGCTTAATCTGTTCGGTCAATATAATGAGAATAGTGATCAAGCAACTGAAATCGAAATGTCGAATGTGCCAGAAACCCAATTAAATTTAACACTGACTGGTCTGGTCGCAAGTGATGAAAAATCTATTGCTGCAGCGATCATTGAAAACCAAGGTAAGCAAGATACCTATGGTATTGGCGATATCATCATTGGTACACGCGCTAATCTTGAACAAGTATTAATAGATCGAGTGATAATTAAGCACTCAGGTCGGCTAGAAACTTTGATGCTTGATGGTTTTGATTATGGTCAGCCAGCAAGAGAGGTTGCTAACAAAGCAACCTCAAGAAAAACTCGGTCCACAGTGGGACCTAAATCTTCAGATTTGGGTGTTGTTGATCAAAGAGACAATAAAGCATTAACCGCAACAGCGACAAACCTACGATCTGAATTTTCTAAAGATCCGACAAAAATAGGCGACTATTTACGAATCTCACCGAAACGTAAAGACGGAAATATAATAGGTTACACCCTTCGACCAGGTAAAAAACCTGAGTTTTTCAAACTTGCCGGCTTAAAAACTGGTGATGTCGCCGTTCAGATGAATGGTTTTGATTTAATTGCTCCGACACAGGCAATGCAAGCGATGGCAGAAATGAAAAAAGCACGTGATATTTCATTACTGGTTGATCGCCAAGGTAGTTTGACTGAAATACTTATTAGTTTAGATTAAGTTGCTAAGCTAACCGAATTAATAATCGTAACAATTACGCTATATAATTATCGATTAATGATTTTCTAATAAAGATTATCTAATAAAATAATAAAGCAGAGATATCCCAAATGATGAAAAAGTTTTTACTCATTCTAACGACAGCGATAACCATCAATTGCTTATGTTTGGTTGGTCAAGCAAGTGCCGCTCAGTATTCTCCTAATTTTAAGGGCACTGAAATTACCGAATTTGTAAATATCGTTGGTAAAAACTTGAAAAAAACCATGATTGTTGATCCCAATGTACGCGGAAAAATCAATGTTCGTAGTTATGATTTATTATCGGAAAAACAATACTATCAATTCTTTCTCAACGTGCTTGAAGTCTATGGTTATGCTGCCGTTGAAATGGATAATAATATTGTCAAAATTATTCGTAATAAAGACGCGAAAACAGCGGCTATTCCTGTAGTAGGTAATAAAAGTAATATCATCGGTGATGAGATGGTTACCCGTGTTGTTGAAGTGAAGAATGTTACGGTACGTGAATTAGTTCCACTGTTACGACAATTGTCAGACCAAGCGGGTGGTGGCAATGTAGTAAACTATGACCCTGCTAACGTGATTATGTTAACGGGTACAGCTTCAACAGTTAATCGACTAGTAAAAATTATTGAACGTGTTGATAGAGCAGGTGATCAAGATGTTGAAATTATCAAACTTAAGTATGCTTCAGCGGGTGAGATGGTACGTATCATTGAAGCGATGAACAAACCTACCGGTGGTAAAGCAGGTCAACCTACTTTTTTAATTCCTAAAATTGTTGCCGATGATCGCTCTAATAGCGTAATTGTTAGCGGCGAAGTGAAAGCCCGTGAACGAGTAGCACGATTAGTTAAACGTTTAGACAGTGAATTAGAAAGTAACGGTAATACTCGCGTGTATTACCTTAAATATTCAAAAGCGGAAGATTTAGTTAAGGTGCTGCAAGGTGTTAGTGACTCAATTGCTTCAGAAACAACGACAGCGAAAACAAAAACACGTTCTAGTAAAAAACGTGATGTAAGTATTGAAGCGCATGAGTCAACCAATGCATTAGTAATTACCGCCCAACCCGATATGTTACGTTCTTTAGAAGCAGTAATTCGTCAATTAGATGTGCGTCGCGCACAGGTATTAGTTGAAGCGATTATCGTTGAAGTGTTTGAAAGTGACGGCGTTAGTTTAGGTGTTCAGTGGTATAACGAAGCCGGTGGTTTTACGCAGTTTACTAATGGCCCCGCGAGCATTTCATCAGTGGCTGCAGGCGTACAAGCAGCAGAAGGTGAACCAGGAAATACAGTGACCACTATTGACTCAAATGGTAACCCCGTAACAACAACAAACCCTTCTACTGATGGTGATTATAGCATTCTTGCTCAAGTACTCGGTAATGTTAGCGGTATGATGTTTGGTATTGCTAAAAATGATTGGGGCGCTATTGTCAATGCAGTGAGTAGCGATACTAATTCAAATATTCTCGCTACGCCAAGTATTACCACCTTAGATAATGAAGAAGCCTATTTTATTGTCGGTCAAGAAGTACCTATTATTACCGGCTCTCAAACGGGTAGTAATAACTCTAACCCATTTCAAACGGTAGACCGCCAAGAGGTCGGCATTAAGCTTCGCGTAACTCCACAAGTTAATGAAGGCAATGCCGTTCAATTGGTAATTGAGCAAGAAGTGTCTTCAGTTAGTGGTACCACAGGTGTTGATATTTCAATCAACAAAAGAGAAATCAAAACCACCGTCATGGCTGAAAGCGGTGATACAGTGGTGTTGGGTGGCTTGATAGATGAAGACGTGCAAGAAAGTGTGCAAAAGGTGCCAATTCTCGGTGATATTCCTATCTTAGGTCATTTGTTTAAATCAACCAGTAATAGTACCCGTAAACGTAATTTAATGGTGTTTTTACGCGCTACAATTGTTCGTGATTCAGCATTAATGACAGAAATTAGTGAATCAAAATATAACTACATTCGTGCTGATCAAATTCGTAAACATGAGGAAGGTTTATCGTTAATGAGTAACGAAAACATGCCAATCTTACCGCAGTGGCAAGATAACCTAACCTTACCACCGTCATTTAATGACTATCAGCAGAAGCTTGAGGACAAAGGTACAGAGTTACCTAAACCTCCTGTAACAACAGAAGGCGTTGCTGCGGAAGAGAAGCAATAATGTCTGATGAAGTAGAAGTCACTGCGCTTGATAAGGCAGAGCAAGCACAAGTGAGTAGCACTTGGTTATTGCCGTTTGCGTTTGCTAAGCGCCACAGTGTACTCATCTCAACCGATGAACAAACTGGTGGTTATATTTTACACTGTTTGGCTGACGTTAACTTTGATATTGTTTTAGAAGTTCGTCGCATACTCAAAGCGTCTTTTGAATTTGACTTTTTACAACTGTCAGCTTTCGAATTATTGCTAACGCAAGCTTATCAAAGAGACTCTTCTGAAGCTCAGCAAATGATGGAAGATATTGGCAATGAAGTCGATTTATACTCGCTTGCCGATGAACTCATTGAAAGTGAAGATTTACTTGAAAATGAAGACGATGCGCCAATCATTAAGCTGATCAATGCCATGCTCAGCGAAGCGATAAAAGAAAGAGCGTCAGATATCCATATTGAAACTTTTGAAAATACCTTACAAATACGTTTTCGTGTTGATGGTGTTTTGCGAGAAGTGCTTAAACCCAATCGTAAATTGGCGTCGTTGTTAGTTTCACGTATTAAAGTGATGGCAAAGCTTGATATAGCTGAAAAACGTATTCCACAAGATGGTCGTATTTCGTTGCGTATAGGGGGGCGTGCTGTTGATGTGCGTGTTTCTACTATGCCAACAGGTCATGGCGAGCGTGTGGTATTACGTTTATTAGATAAAAACGCGGCCCGTTTAGATTTGAAACACTTAGGTATGACCGACACTAACCGTGTCAATTTTTCAGCACTTATCGAAAAGCCTCATGGCATTATCTTAGTAACAGGTCCAACAGGCTCAGGTAAAAGTACCACGCTTTATGCTGGATTGACCCAGATAGATGAGAAAGAGCGTAATATTTTAACCTGCGAAGATCCTATTGAGTATGCTATTGAAGGTATAGGGCAAACTCAAGTAAATACCAAAGTGGACATGACATTTGCTCGCGGTTTACGTGCCATTTTACGTCAGGATCCGGATGTGGTGATGGTAGGTGAAATTCGAGATTTAGAAACCGCACAAATTGCGGTACAGGCAAGTTTGACTGGTCACTTAGTATTATCAACTTTGCATACTAATACTGCGGCCGGTGCTATAACTCGTATGGAAGATATGGGCGTAGAACCTTTCCTACTGTCGTCGAGTTTGTTGGGCGTATTGGCTCAACGTCTTGTACGTACCCTCTGCCCACATTGTCGAGCAAGTCATCTGCCTGATGACGAAGAAAGGCAATTATTAGCATTGCCAGATGATAATGATTCAGTGATTTATCGTGCTGTTGGTTGTGCGGAATGTAGTTTTAAAGGCTATCGAGGTCGAGTGGGTATTCATGAATTGTTACCTGTGGATGAAAAAGTACGCGAACTTATTCATAATGGTCAAGGTGAGCAGGCTATTGAAAAATACGTACGACATTCCAGTGCCAGTATTCGTCGAGATGGCTTTGATAAAGTTATGCTTGGACAAACCACTTTAGAGGAGGTCTTACGGGTTACTCGTGAAGATTAAAAGTAATTATTCATCATGAACCTAATAGACTCAATATAAGCAACTAATATAAAAAATTATGGCAGCATTTGAATACCAAGCGGTAGATAGTCGCGGTAAAACTAAAAAAGGCGTTATCGAAGGTGATACGGCTAGGCAAGTGCGCGGTTTATTGCGCGAGCAAGGCTTAATGCCAACCGCAGTTACTGCAACATTAGCGAGTCATAAAAAATCGAATGATAAAAAAGGTTTGTCGGCAGGCTTTAGCCAAAGTGGTGGAGGTAAAGTCTCTGCTGCAGAGTTAGCACTTATCACTCGTCAATTGGCAACCTTAATTGAATCAGGATTGCCATTAGAAGAGTCGTTAATGGCGGTTGCAGAGCAATGTGAAAAGAACCGTATTAAAAGTATGATCATGGGTGTTCGCACCAAAGTGACTGAAGGTTATGGCTTATCTGAAAGCATGGCAGAATATCCTAAAGCATTTAATCGTTTGTATCGTTCTATGGTTGCCGCAGGCGAAAAGTCAGGTCATCTTGATAAAGTACTTAATCGCTTGGCAGATTATACTGAGAAACGTCAAGAGATGCGCTCACAACTCATCCAGGCACTTGTTTACCCTATTATAATGACGGTTGTCGCTGTTGGCGTAATTGCTATTTTGTTAACGGCCGTAGTACCCAAAATTGTCGGTCAGTTTGAACACATGGGTGAAAATTTACCTGGCACTACCCAGTTTTTGATTGCCAGCAGTGATTTTCTTCGGGATTATGGCCTAGTACTGGTAATACTATTTGCAGCAGTAGTATTGTTGTTTTCACAGTTATTGAAAAAACCCAATTTTGAAATGGCATTTCATCAGTATTTATTGCAGATTCCTGGTATTGGTAAAGTAGCACGAGGAATTAACACTGCTCGCTTTGCCCGTACATTGAGCATATTAACGGCCAGTGCAGTTCCCTTGTTAGAAAGTATGAAAATATCAGGTGAAGTACTCGATAACTTATATATTAAAAAACAAGTGAAAGCATCGACCGACAAAGTACGTGAGGGATCGAGTTTACGTGTGTCATTGGAGCAAACTAAGTTGTTTCCACCTATGATGTTGCACATGATAGCAAGTGGCGAAAAAAGTGGCCAATTAGAGCACATGTTAGGTCGCGCTGCAGATAACCAAGATAGAGAATTTGATGCCTTAGTGAGTATTACATTAAAGGCATTTGAACCAGCATTGATGGTTTGCATGGCAGGCGTTGTACTTTTTATTGTTATGGCCATTTTAGAACCAATTCTGCAACTTAATAGCCTAGTGGGTGGCTAAGTTTTTTCGGCAGCATAGCTGTCATCATATATTTATCAGACGTTAGGAAAGCAATATGAACATGAAAAAAGTACAAGGTTTCACTTTATTAGAAGTGATGGTGGTCATTGTTATTTTAGGTATTTTAGCCAGTATGGTTGTGCCTAATTTAATGGGCAGTCAAGAGAGAGCTAATATGCAAAAAGCCATCTCAGATGTCACCGCGTTAGAAACATCTTTGAGCTTATATAAAATGGATAATTACGATTACCCTTCGACAGAGCAAGGTTTGGAAGCGTTAGTTGACCAAACGGATATTGAACCAGAGCCACGTCGTTTTCCTGAAGATGGTTACATCAAACGTTTACCAAAAGATCCTTGGGGCAATGAGTATGTTTTATTGAATCCAGGCGAACAGGGTAAAATGGATGTCTTTTCAGTAGGTCCAGATGGTGAAGCCGGAACAGAAGATGACATAGGAAACTGGAACCTAGGCGATTTCCAGTAAGTAATAGCTGATCTTATTGCTGTAAATCTAAATTTAGACGTCAAAGGTACTCATTGACTAACGTCAACTCCGTGCAATTTCCTTTAAATTTACGCTTACAGCTTCAAGTTCAACCATTACTGATCATCCTATGAGAAATTTATCGCAATTGGCAATAAGACAACGCGGCTTTACCTTAATTGAGGTGATGGTGGTTGTAGTGCTGATTGGCCTAATGGCCAGCTTGGTACAATTTAACTTTTCCGGCAATAACCCTGAAGATAAATTAAAGCATGAGAGTGCTCGTTTTGCCGCTATTTTTGAAGTGGCTGCTGAGTATGGCATGCTCAATAATATTGAATTAGGTTTAATTGTTAAAAAAGATAGTTATCAGTTTGTTGGTTATGATGGTACAAAATGGGCCGAAATCCCTGAGCAAGATTGGCAAGCTAATGTCACCGTACCTGAAGAAATAGAGCTCAGCATAGAGCTGGATGACTTACCTATTGAAGAGCCTATGCTTTTTGATGCCGATACTTTTAAAGAAAAAGATGAAGACGACTTCACCTTGCTTTCGAAGGAAGAGCGAGAAGAGAAAATAATCCCGCAAGTGTATATTCTCTCTGGCGGAGATCTTAGTCCTTTTAGTGTAACTTTTCGTTTAACTGAAGAGCTGGCATATATCGAAGGTGATGAAGATTTAGCTTATCGCGTCACAGGACTGTATAACGTGCCTTTAACTATTGAAGGGCCCGTGCTTGATGATGATTAACTCAACTAAGCAACATGGATTTACCCTGATTGAAGTTATGTTGGCAATGGCTGTTTTCGCTATTGCTGGTGTTGCACTGCTCGGTGTTGCCGATAATAATTATCGTCATATTAGTCATCTAGAAGAGCAAATGTTTGCTAATTGGGTCGCATCGAACCAACTTGTTGAAGTGAGTTTAGAGAAAACTTGGCCACCAAAAAATAACCGCAAAGGCAAAGTTGAGATGGCGGGTAGAACCTGGTATTGGCAGCAGAAGGTGATTAAAACAGCGAATAAAGAGCTGCGTGCCGTGAATATGCAGGTTCGACTAAATGAGGATGATGAGTTAGTAAGTGCTAACTTATTGACTTACCTTGCTCAGGATAAACCCTGATGAAACATGGTATTTACCAGACTAATGCCATAGATAAACCTGCACAGCAAGGTTTTACCTTGCTAGAGGTATTGATTGCAATTGCTATCTTTTCAGTGGTGAGTTTGGCGAGTTTTACCATTTTTGATACCGTTTTACGTGGTGATGAAAATTCAAAAGCTCGTAGTGAAAGACAGAATGAATTACAACGTGCATTTTTATTAATGGAACGTGATTTTACCCAAATAGCAAAACGTACAATCCGTATTAATGGCGAAGCGCCAAATAGTGCTTTTTTACAAACCTCAGATGATAGTTTTTTAGCCGATGAACAAGCTATTGCTTTTGTACGAAATGGTTGGACTAACCCCGGATTACTGCTGCCGCGAAGTGATATGCAAAGCGTAGCCTATCGCTTGGTTGATGAAACGCTAGAGCGCTTACATTATAATTTTGTTGATGCCGTTGTTGGACAAGAGCCAAGAATAAGGCCATTAATAACGCAAGTCACTAGTTTATCCTTTGAATTTTATGATGGCAGCAAGTGGCAAAAACAATGGTCAGGAAAAAAACTACCGCAAGCGATTGCTATTGAAATTGAAACTCGGGATTATGGCTTAATTCGTCGTCAGTTTTTAGTGGCGGGTGACCTTGCTACTGATGATAAGAGTAAGACTTAGCTGATGGTTATTAAACAGGTATCAACTAGTTACAATAAAAGTGGTCAACGAGGTGTTGCCTTAATTACCGTGATGCTTATCGTTGCTCTGGCATCTATTATTGCAGCGCAAATGACCGCCCGCTTGCAAACACAAATGCAACGAAGCACCAATATCAGTTTTAACCAGCAAGCCTATTGGTATGCATTGGGCGCAGAAGCGTTTACTAAGAGAGTATTAATTAAAGCATTTAAAGATGAGCCAGATGTCACTCATCTGGAGCAAATCTGGGCTGAAGAAGGGAGTAACTACCCTGTCGATTTTGGTGAGATCAGTGGTGAAATCAGTGATTTGCAAAGTTGTTTGAATTTAAATGCATTACATCCTGAAGCAAAAACAAAAGCTGAGGCTAAAAGTGGAACGGGCAGTTCTTCAAACTCACCAGCAGCTAAAAATAAGACGAAAAGTGCAACAGCTTCATCAACTGGATCGAGAAGTAATTCAGCCAGCAATAAACAATTACCAGCAGCTACTGTTTTAGAAGCGCTTATCGTCAATTTAAACATCGAAGGCATTGGCAATTTTGAAGCGGAAGCTATGGTTAATGCATTAACTGATTGGCTAGACAGTAATGACATAATAACGGGTTCAGGTGGCGCAGAGGATAATGATTATGCTTCACGAGAGTTTCCTTATCTTGCCGCTAATAGTTATTTAGCTAGTGTTAATGAGTTAAGGTTAATTGAGCATTTTACCCCTGCCGTTATTTTAGCATTGACACCTTATGTATGCGTACTGCCACAAAATCCTCAACATTTAATAAACATCAATACACTTGATGCGGAAAAACCTGAATTATTACAGGCTTTGCTTGGTTCAAGTTTAGAGGATGCGCAAGAAGTGCTAAGTGCACGCGATAGCTCAGGTTATGGAGATGTTGCAGATTTTTTGAAGCTAAAAGAACTAACAAAGATTAGATTGGAAAAATGGCAAACAGCGTCGTTCGTTATTGATAGTGAATATTTTAAATTAAAAGCTAGCGCACGCTTTAATAATAGCTATTTTTCGATGAGTTCAATGATGAAAGTTAATGATACACAACAAATTCAAGTAATTAGTCGTACTATAGGACGTAACTAGTGACAGAAACATTATTTATCCGTCTAGGAAGTCAAGCACACGATACCGTTCATTGGTTAGTCGTGGCTGAAACTAGCAGCAATACGCAGGAAATTATAGCGAGTGGTGAGCTAAAAGGTGCTCAGCAACTCAGTGAGCTTACTAGCAAAGCTGATAAGCGGCAGGTGAAAATATTGGTGCCTGGCTGTGATGTACTGTTAAAGTCGTTAAAAGTTCCAGCAAAATCTTCCAGAGCAATACGCTTAGCAACGCCCTATATGTTAGAAGATAGCTTGGCAGAAGACGTTGAACAGCTATTTTTTGCTTATGCAGATTTGGCTAGTGATGAGCAGGGAAATAATTGTTTTACTGCAATAGTTGCTCATAGCCAGATGCAACAATGGTTATCATGGTTGGCGGATGCGGACATTGAAACTGATACGATTTTGCCTGATGTATTGGCTATGCCAATTGTTGCTGAGGGTTGGAGTGCAATTGCACTTGGCGATGCTAATCAAGAGCAAGTGATTGTTCGTCAAAAACTTTGGCAGGGCTTTGTTGTAGACGCCAATGCATGGCAATTACAATGTCAAACTTCAGCTAAGCAATCCGAGAATGCAGAGGGTAATGAGCAGTCTCATAGCATTCTTATCGAGGCATATTCACCATTAGCTCATAGTGAACAATGTAATGTCAGTACAATGCCTGAAGAATTAGCTTTAGCGCTTATGGCGACGAATTATGACAGTAAATTAAGTCACTTTAACTTACTGCAAGGCCAATACAAGGTTAAAGAAAACCGTAGTCATACCGGGCGACAGTGGTTATGGGTGGCAGGCGTTGCTATGTTTGCTATCTTGCTTAGTTTAGGTCATAAAAGTGCGCAACTATGGCAACTAAATGCAGAGCAAGAAAATATTCAACAAAATATTGTTGCCAGTTATAAAAAAGCCTTTCCAAAAACAAAACGGGTTCGGATTTCAACAATAAAATCTCAATTGAATAGAGAGCTAGCCTTACTCGGCGGCGTTGGTGATAGGCAAGGGTTTTTAGCTATGCTTGCTAAATTACAACCCGCCTTTGCTAAAGTGCCCGCATTAAAACCAGAGTCATTAAAGTTTGATGGTAAGCGACAAGAATTGCGTATTCAAGCAACAGCAAAAGATTATCAGGCTTTTGAACAATTCAGTGTTGCGTTAGCAACAACCAATTTGATTGTTAAACAAGGCTCGCAAAGCAATCAAGGTGATCAAGTAACGGGTTCTTTTAGCATTACTAATAAAGGGAGCACTAAAGGAGCGACGAAAAGATCAAATAATAAAAAAGCCTCAGCCAAGCAACGAAGTAATGCCAGTAATAAGGAAGCATCATAATGAAAGAATGGTGGCAACAACTAAACAGTAGAGAGCAGCGTCTTGTTGCAGTGATGGCACTGGTTTTTATTATATTTATTTTTTATAGCGCGATATGGCAACCAATAAATAATAGTTTAACTGAGGCTAACAATAAGTTGGCAAAGCAGCAGGAGTTATTAACTTGGGTAGAGGAAAATACCGCCTTGTATCACCAAGCTAAGCGTTCAGGTGGTAAATCAAAGCTCAGTGGTAGCATTTCAAGTGTTGCAAATCGAAGTGCTAAAACTTATAAATTAACCATTACACGCATGCAGCCACAAGGAGATGACTTACAGGTATGGATAGATAGCACACCTTTTACCCAATTGTTGTTTTGGCTGGAGCACTTAGCTAATAATGAAGGTTTGCAAGTGAAAGCCATTGATTTAACTCGAGGTGATAGTGCAGGTGAAGTTAAGGTAAGACGCTTGCACTTAACAAAAACATAATAGCTATTATACATATAACGTAATGGCAACAACTTAGCTTAGCTAATACCAGCTAAAGCAAAAACTGAGAGTTTTCATGAAGAAGTGGTTTGCCTTTACGGCAATTTTTTTAAGTAGCTACATCGCATTTTTAGTCGCAAATACTCCGCTAGCAATGGTAATTAATAATGCTCAATTACCTAAAGATATAGTACTGCAAGGTGTTTCAGGATCCATTTGGCAAGGTGAAGTTACAAAGGTTACGATAGATAATAATATTATTGAAAAAGTAAAAACAACGGTGAGTTTTTGGTCATTGTTCAGTCTCTCTCCAAGTATGCAAGTTACTTTTGGTGATGCCATGTTGTCAGGACCTGAAGGAAAACTGAATCTAACTGTTTCTTCTGAGCAGCTTGCATTAACTGAGGTAGAGCTCTTTATGTCAGCGAATGATATTGCGAAGCAGTTATCATTACCTATTCCACTAAGTGCACAAGGAAATGTTGAGTTGTTTTTATCAGAGATAGTTATTGTCACGGGTAATCAATTGTCATGCTCAAAAGCGGAAGGTGATGTTTCATGGTCGCGTGCTGGCGTGGTTGCTTTAGAGCAAAATATTAAACTAGGTAAGTTTTCAGCTGAGATAAGTTGTGCTGAAGGTGATTTGTTAGCAAAGGTATCTCCTAAGAACAACTTAGGTTTGAGTTTTGATGGCGGCTTAACCTTAGCAACTCAAAAAATATCAGGGAAAGGGTATTTGAAACCCGGAGCTAAGTTTCCTTCGCAACTAAGATCAGCATTGTCTTTTCTTGGCCGACCAGATAACCAAGGGCGCTATTTGTTAAGGTTTTAATTTTTGCCTTTGTCTGCAAATTGTTTATAACAATATAGAGAGCGTTACTAACGTTACTAACGGTTTATTCATTGTCAACGCTGCTTAATGGTGGCCAGTCATTGGCATCTAATCTACCTTGCTCTATCATGCCGCCCAGTCCTTGTAATCCACCAGTGTGCAATAAAACAATGCGTTCTTGCGGCTGAAAATAGCCTTGCGTTATTAAATCAAGTAAAGCTAATACCATTTTACCTGAATATACCGGTTCAAAGCATACGCCGGTTTGCTGGTTGAATGTTATTATTCGTTTGACATCATCCTCACTAAACTTGCCATAACCACCACGATGAAAGTTGGTTAATAACTTCCAGTTCTCATGGTTCTGAGCTTCTTCAGTAAGCAAGCGCTTAATGTCATCAACTAAATATTCCGCTTGTTTTAATACAGCAATACCCAAAATTTTATGTTGTTTCTGATTGGCGACACTATCTCCCGAAATTAAACCTGCTAGCGTACCTCCGCTACCTACTGGGGTGATTAAGGTATCGAAATCTACTTGGCTATTTAATTCAGTCAACACCTCGGCAACGCCTGGTATAGCAAGTGAATTACTGCCACCTTCAGGAATCACAAAGTAATTAGGATATAGTGTTTTTAGTTCATCAATAAAGTTTGTCTCAAAACGGCGACGATAGGTCTTTCTATCGACAAAGTGACATTGCATGCCCCAGTGCCGCGCCCAACTCAATGTAAAGTTATTCGTATAGTTAGCTTCCCCTCTAATAACACCGATGCAGGGGATGTTCTGCTGTTTACATGCGTAAGCAAAAGCATGAATATGGTTTGAGTAACTACCACCAAAAGTTAATGCTCCTTGGTAATCATTAGTTTTAAGTTGCTCTAGGTTGTATTTTAGTTTGCGCCATTTATTGCCTGATATGATGTTGTGCAGTAAATCATCACGCTTAACTCGAACATCAAGGTTATATTTATCAAAGAGAGGATGTTCTAATTTTTGTAATATTGACAATGGCTTATGCATAAATATTTGTTGAAACATTAATTAATAACATGTTGGGAGTTATTATAAACGATAACAGTCTTTAACATGACTTTTCTTCCTGTCATTATGTTGGCAGAGCATTTTTTTAAATTTCTATGCACAAATTAACCACAATCCTCTTAGTAGTATAAATGACTAATAAACTTAGTTAATCATGATTAGTAATGCTTGCCCTCCATATGTAACAAAGGGTAGTATTGTTAATAATTTTAGCTTTGAGCGATATTGCCGATAAATGTCATTTTTAACGAAAATTAGCCAACTTTTTTCAAAAAATAATTCAAATCAGCGTCTTGGTATTGCTTTTCAGCATCAGGGTGTCTCCTTGTGCTCAATTCCTCAGCAAAAATCTGATCATGTAGTTGACGAAAAAACGGAAGCAAAAGTCATCTTTGAACACGAAAAAGCTAACTCTGCTAATTTTCCCCGTGCCATTCAAGCACTGCATAATAAAAGTGATCTTGAAGGAAATGCTTGCTTAGTACTTAACGAAGCACAGTCTCAAATAGTGCAAATAGACAAACCAAGCTTACCTGACGCTGAAATGAACAGTGCTTTGAAGTGGCAAATTAAAGACTTGGTGAGTATTTCACCTAATAATATGGTGTTAGATTATTATGATGCGCCCATTCTTGCTGGCGGAAAAGAAAAAATCAATGTCGTTTGCGCATCATTAGATGAACTAAAAAAACTCGTGGAAGCTACAGAACAAGGTGCAGTGAAAGTCAATGCAATCACTACTCAAGAATTTGCTTTTGCTAACTTATTAGCGCCGAAAAGTGATGCTAATTTATTAGTTTGCCAACAGCCCAATGAAGAAATTGTTTTATTAATTGTTAAACAGAATAAAATATTCTTCCAACGTCGCTTACGTGGGTTTTCCCAAATTGGCAATAAATCAGCAGAAGAATTATCCTTTTCAGTTATTGATGATATTGGCTTAGAAATCCAGCGGTCTACAGATTATTTTGAACGTCAGTTAAAACAGGCACCAATAAAAGAAATTAAAGTGCTACTACCTATTAAATTAGAAAATTTATTTATTGAAAAGTTAGCAGAGAATTCAATTGTACCAGTGAGTTTACTGGAATTACCTCAACCGTATCATCAACATAGAGAATACGCTGCGGCTATTGGCGCTAGTTTAGATAATGTCCCTTATGATAAAGAAGCAGAAGTTTTAGCGGGGGTAAATTTATGACAACTAAAAATAATATTAATTTATTACAAGCTGAACTTTTCCCCGAAAAACCGTTGTTAACACTGCCAAGAGTCGTAGGTGTTTGGTTAGGGTTGTTATCACTTATGTTGATTTGGGTCGTTGTTACTGAACTAAATTACAATCAATCAGCGGCAACATATAATGTTTTGTTAAAAGAGCAACAACAAAAACAAAAACTTGTTAAGCAATTAGAATCACAATTGAAAAATAGGCAGGTATCTCCAACATTGCAAAGAGATCTCGATACAATGAAGTTGGTTATGCAGCATAAAGATGCGTTATTGAATAAGCTCACTGACTCAAACGAGACCTTTGCCGGAGGTTTTGTTATGGCGATGAATGATTTGTCTGCTATGCATCATAAAGATATTAGATTACAAACCATCAGTATTGATGCTCAAAATATGAGTTTTACCGGACTAGCCCGAACTCCTCAGGCGGTACCCGCATGGTTAGCAGGTTTTAAGCAGTCTCGATTATTGTCAGGTAAGGCATTTATCCAGTTTAAACTTTCGAAAAATGAGCAGAATATTACCGAGTTTGTTGTTAGCTCCTTGCCATCAGGGGGGAAAGGCTAATGAAAAAACAATGGAAAAGCTACAGTGAAAAATTTCTTCAATTGACGGGTAGAGAGCAATTTTTAGTATTGTCGACAGGTTTAGTAGCCATATTTTTTATTATCTCATCTTTTTTTATTGATGATAAAAGCGCCAAAATAACCTCATTTGATAAGCAAAGTCGAATGATTACATCAGGTAATCAATCCCTTAACTTCTCTATTAAAGAATATCAAGCAGCATTAAAAGAAGATCCTAATGTCAATACGGTTAAACAAATTGCTCAACTTGAAACAAAGCTAGCCAATATTGATAATCAGCTAGTGCTTTTAACGACTGATCTCATTAGTCCTAGCGAAATGCGTGAAGCCTTACTTAAATTGCTTGAATTAGAGCCAGGTGTATCGTTACTTTCCTTTGAATTAATAGGCGCTAAACCTTTATTAAATCTAAACAACGAGCAATCGAGTGCTGATGCAGGAAACCATTCACCTACAGCCGAACAACTTGGTTTAAATTTATATAAACATGGCATTAAGATTAAATTGTCGGGTAAATATTTTCAGTTACGTAATTACTTACAACAATTAGAACAGTTAACGTGGAAGTTTTTTTGGCAAGACTTTAAATTTGAAGTCAAAGAATACCCGCGTGGTGAAGTCGACATAACTATTTATAGTTTAGGATTGAAAAAGGAGTTTATCGGTGTTTAAAACTCACTTTAATTCATTGTTAGGTATCAGCTTAGCCACGCTGGTACTAGTCTTAGCCTCCTCGGTAAGCTTAGCTGCTGATGTTGACCCTACCCGTCCATTTGGTGCAAGTGGCTCTGGCAATAATAACCCATTAAAGAGTGATGCTGGCTTTGTTTTGAGTTCAATCATCCATGGTGATGGTATTCATACTGCGGTTATTAATGGCAAAATATATAAAATGTTTGACTATGTAGGTGAGTATCGCATCACTGCAATTAACAGTCATAGCGTGATCTTACGTAGCGAATCTAAACGATTAAAGATTAACGTTTTTAAGAGTAAAGGTTTTAAGAGTAACATCGTAGAAGATACGGTAGCTAACTAATGATAAAAACAAGTCCCCCTATGAATAAACTAAAATTAAACATTGCTTTGTCAGCGTTTTTCTTTGCCTTAGTAGGCTGTCAATCTATGCCGAATGATCCTGTAGATATAAAAGCAGATTTAGATGCGTCGATCAAAGAAACTAAACGTTTAAATGGACCAAAGGCATTAACGCAAGTACCAAATTCAGTACAGCAAGAATTAATGCTAAATAACATGGATCAGGCTAAGCAAGGCATGTTAGCTGAAAAACGCTTGGAGGTCTCAGCGACTGAAGTTGATGCAAAAGACTTTTTTCAAGCCATTGTTAGAGGCTCACGTTATAACGTAGTTATTCATCCAGAGGTTACGGGACAAATATCTTTAAGTTTGAATAATGTTACGTTATCAGAGGCCTTAACCGTCGTTGAAGATGTATATGGTTATGAAATTATTCGCCGTGGCAATGTTGTAAAAGTTTTCCCTCCAGGCATACGTACTGAAACTATCGCACTAAATTACTTATTCCTAAAACGTTTTGGCTCATCTAGTACTACTATCAATTCTGGTGGTGTTTCTGAAAACGATCCCAACAGTGGCAATAGCAGTAACGGTAGTAACGGCAGTAATAATGGCAATAATAGTAATAGCGGCAGTAACAACAATCAAAGTGGTAATAATGGCTCGAGTAACCAAAATAGTGGCATAAACTTGTACACCGAAAATGAGTCTAATTTCTGGGATGAATTGAAAGAATCATTAACCGCTTTCGTTGGCACTGGGGAAGGTCGTTCAGTGATTGTTTCACCTCAAGCAGGTTTAGTGACAGTGCGGGCATTACCACAAGAGCTTACCGCGGTTAAGAAGTTTATAACAGCTACTGAAAGCCATTTACATCGCCAAGTCATTATTGAAGCGAAGATAATGGAAGTGACTCTTAATGATGATTTCCAACAGGGGATTAAGTGGAACAAAGTGCTTGATCAAGTCGGTAGTGCTGACATTATTTACTCAACTACAGGTAATGTTGTCGGTAATGTTATTTCAAACACAATCGGTGGTGTTAATAGTATAAATTTTAGTAAACAAACGAGTGGTAGCGATTTTTCAGGTGTTATTGAACTTTTACAAACACAAGGCAATGTTCAAGTACTTTCTAGTCCGCGTATAACTGCCACTAATAACCAAAAAGCGGTTATTAAAGTAGGTGAAGATGAGTATTTTGTTACTGAGGTTTCCAGCACTACCACGACCGGTACTTCAACAACGACTACACCAGAGGTTGAATTAACCCCATTTTTCTCGGGTATTGCACTAGACGTCACACCACAAATTAGTAAAGACGGCAGTGTTATTTTACATGTTCATCCTTCAGTGACTATTACTGAAGAACAAAGCAAAACTATTAAAATTGGTGACACAACACTGGTATTGCCACTAGCACAAAGTAGCGTTCGCGAATCAGATACCATTATCCGTGCTAACTCAGGGGAAGTTGTTGTTATTGGTGGCCTGATTGAAACCTATAACATTGATATTGAATCTAAAACACCGATATTAGGTGATATCCCTTATCTTGGTGAGTTATTTAAAAACAAGTCGCAAAAATCGCAAAAACGTGAATTAGTTATCATGCTAAAGCCCATTGTTGTTGGTCAAGATACTTGGAAAAACCAATTACAAGACGCGCGCAGTTTGTTAACAAAATGGTTTCCAGAAGAGGTTGAGGCGTGCGAGTTATCAGATGACGGTACACTAACGCAAGAATGCCAAGCGCAATGTGCTGATGCAGAATATGCAACAGAGCATGGTGTTTGCCAAATGGCTGCACAAAATGCAGCTAGTAATGATAATTAAGCGTAAGGCTTTTTTATTTGAGTTAGCTTAACGAGAACACTGAGTCGATTTTCTATGTATTTATATCATTTTGGCTTAGGTGAGTTACCTTTTACCTTAACACCGAATACAAATTTTTATTTGCCAATGGCTATGCATGATGAAGCGTTAGCAGTGCTATCAACAGCACTGCAAACAGGCGAAGGCTTCATTAAAGTTGTTGGCGAAGTAGGTACGGGTAAAACCTTATTGTGTCGTAAATTGCTTAATGAAATACCAGATCACTTTGTTACGGCTTACATTCCAAATCCTTATTTAAACCCTGATGAATTAAGACGAGCTGTTGCCGTAGAACTTGGCGTTAAACAAGCGCAACGCATGTCAGTGCAATTGCTTACTCAGCGCATTCAAACACGTTTGTTAGAATTACATAGTCAGGGACATTCGGTAGTGCTGATACTTGATGAAGCACAGGCGTTACCTGAAGATAGCTTAGAAGCGTTGAGATTGTTTACTAATTTAGAGACAGAAACACGTAAGTTATTGCAGGTAGTTTTATTTGCCCAGCCAGAGCTTGATGTGCGTTTAGCCAAAACAGAATTTAGACAATTGAGACAACGTATTACTTTTGCGTATAAATTAAGACCAATGAATGCAAACGAAGTACAGCAATATATTCAACATAGATTGCAAGTCGCGGGGTATAAGGGATCAGTACTTTTTCCTGTAAAAATATGCCAAAGTATCGCTCGAGTTAGCAAAGGTGTTCCACGGTTAGTGAATGTATTGTGCCACAAAATGTTAATGCTTGCTTATGGTCAGGGACATTACAAAATGACAATGAAATTACTGAAAGCGGCGGTAAAAGATACTGAAAGCATTGAGCAAAGCTCAAAAGTAAGCTTATTGGCTTTTTCATTTTTAGGAGGCTTGAGCGTTTTGTTGTTAGCTTATTATGCGCTGGTGGTTAAGTTATGAGTGTTATTAATCAGATGTTAAAGGATTTAGAACAACGCAGTCCTGAGTCTAATACCGATGCTACTCAGTCAGGTAATGTTGCAGTAGCCCATTCCCCCATAAAAATAGTACTCGTTACTGGGTTTTGTGTGTTAGCCGTTTGTTTTCTTAGTTTTTATGTTTGGCAATTAATTAGTGAAAATAACGCATTAAAAGCTGAAAAAATAACGAATAAAGTTAATGCCGTTCAAATGAGTTCAGCAAAAAATAGACCTGAAAATATAAGTAGCCAGATTAATACGTCTAAGCAAATAAACAGCAACGAAAATACCGTTCAGAATGATCCAATAAACGTACATGTCACTAAAATTTATGATCAACAGGAAATAGCACCAGTAAATGGTCAAACTGCTGAACCAACAGATGTAGATAAAGTATTATCAAATAACAGTGCTGAGACTACTGCCAAGTTAATAACGACAAAACCTTTGGTAAATAACAGCGCTAGCCAAGTAACACCAGCAAAGAAAGCAAAAATTATAGCGGATACCCATAGTCATTCGGGGGATAGTTCAGGTCATAGCCATGACATTGTTGATATCGTCAAAGCTAAACCTAAGCCAAAAGTAAATAAAATGTCGGTGTCACGACGTCAATTATCGGCGGATGAACTAGCAGAGCAAAAATTAGTCCTCGCTGAAAAAGCACTAGCGGCTAAGCAAATCGAGAAGGCCGAAAAACTACTAGAAGATGTAGTCATTATCAGGCCGAGCGATAGTCAAACACGTAAAAAACTGGCGGCTTTATGGTTTGGCCGTCAAGCTTATCAAGATGCTGTGAATTTATTGTCACAAGGCATTGCCTTAAATGGTAAAGACAGCAGTTTACGTCAAATGAAAGCTCGCATTCATTTAAAGCAAGGGCAATTCACGGCTGCGCTGAATACATTAAAGCCTCTTGCTCAATTAAAAGATGAGCAATATCAAGTCATGCTGGCAAATACCGCACAGCAAGCCAAACAAAATAAAATAGCCGTTGATGCGTATAAAGTGTTAATAGCAATGAAACCGGATATAGGCCGTTGGTCGCTAGGTTTAGCCGTTTTGTACGATAAAAACAGCCAGTTTGAGTTGGCCAGTATGGCTTATAAAAAAGCATTAACAAAAAATGATTTATCAGTTTCTTCAGAAAACTTTGTTAAGCAACGCTTACAAGTAATAGGACAGTAGGACAGATTATGGCAGCTCCCAAATTAAAGATGCGTTTAGGTGACTTATTGGTTGATAAAGATATCATTTCCAATGATCAACTCATGCAAGCGCTATCTAGTCAAAAGCAAACGGGCCGTAAACTCGGTGATACATTAATTGAGCTAAATTACTTATCTGAAAGACAATTATTAGAGTTTTTGGCGCAGCAACTCAATGTGCCGTTTATGGATATTTCTCAATTTAAAATATCACCGGCTGTTTCGAGTTTATTACCAGAAGTTCATGCTAGGCGTTTAAGAGCTTTAATTATTGAAGATAGAGGCGCTTCAGTATTATTAGGGATGAGTGATCCTGCGGATTTAAGTGGCTTAGATCAGTTAGAGCGAATGTTGTCGCCTAAGCGCATTGAGCTTGCGGTAGTCATGGAATCTCAGATTTTTGATGCCTTCGATAGTTTATATCGTCGTACTGCTGAAATTGAATCTTTTGCTAGCCAACTAGAAGAAGAGTATGAAGAATCGTCTAGTTTTGACCTCGCAACAACCTTTCTTGATGAAGGTGGCGATGCGACCGTAGGTAAGTTACTGCAATCAGTGTTTGAAGATGCGGTACAAATGCGAGCATCGGATATTCATATTGAACCAGAAGAACATCAATTACGTATTCGTCAACGTATTGATGGTGTGTTACAAGAAAAAATTCTCAAAGAAAATAAAATAGCTTCAGCCATGGTGTTGCGTCTTAAGTTAATGGCGGGGCTTGATATATCAGAAAAACGTATTCCACAAGATGGTCGTTTCAATTTAGATATTAGTGGTCATAACATCGATGTTCGTATGTCTACTATGCCTGTTCAATATGGTGAATCAGTTGTTATGCGTTTATTAGACCAATCTGCGGGTTTGTTATCACTTGAGCAAACAGGGATGCCGGCAGATATTGTTAAACGTATACGCCTGCAAATTCATCGCCCCCACGGAATGGTTTTAGTTACAGGACCAACAGGTAGTGGTAAAACAACGACATTATATGCTGCTTTGAGCGAACTTAATGAAGCCAGTAAAAAAATTATCACAGTGGAAGACCCTGTTGAGTATCGTTTGCCCCGTATTAACCAAGTACAGATTAATACTAAGATAGATTTAACCTTTTCTAGCGTTTTACGAACAGCACTTCGTCAAGATCCAGATATCATGATGGTTGGTGAAATGCGTGATCAAGAAACGGTTGAAATTGGCTTGCGAGGTGCCATAACAGGTCATCTAGTATTATCAACATTGCATACCAACGATGCTATCACTAGTGCTTTACGTCTGATTGATATGGGGGCCGCGGGATTTTTAGTGGGTAGTGCATTACGTGCAGTTATAGCTCAGCGACTTGTTCGAAGAGTTTGTGACTCATGTGCTATAGAATACCAAGCGGATGAACAAGAACTCTTTTGGCTAACGAATTTAGCAGGTGAGAGGGCGAAAAACATTCAGTTTATGCAAGGTAAAGGTTGCCAAACATGCCACTATACTGGTTATAAAGGTCGAATTGGTGTCTTTGAAATACTTGAAATGAATGAAGGCATGATGGCTGCATTAAAGCGTAATGATAGTGAGTTGTTTGCGAAACTATCTAAAGAAAACCCCAGCTTTACACCACTGGCAAAAGCAGCATTTGATTATGCGGCAACAGGTATTACCACGGTCGAAGAAGTATTACGTTTAGTTGAAACAATAGATATTAATTAATCAGCTAAATAGACATTTAAGCAAGTAACGTATGTTAGAGCATCGAGAGTTTTATGGCGTCATTTAAATATACAGGGCGAAATGCCAACGGTAGCCAAGTGAAAGACAGCATCGATGCTGCCAATGTAGATATTGCTGCAGAAAAATTATTTAAAAAGGGTATTACTCCCATTTCTATTATCGCAGCGAAAACAGGTGGAAATGCTGCGAGTATAGATGTCTTTGAGTTACTCAATAATGGTCGGGTTTCATTAGAGGAACTGATAGTTTTTTGTCGACAAATGTATGCGTTAATGCGTTCGGGCGTACCTATATTACGGGCAATTAATGGCATGGTTGAATCAGCGAATTCGATCTCGTTAAAAAAAGCATTAACTGATATAGGAAAGCAACTTGAGGGTGGTTATACCTTTTCTTCAGCATTAAATGGACACCCTAAAATTTTTGACCATCTTTTTGTCTCTCTAGTACATGTAGGGGAAAATACCGGTCAATTAGATCAAGCTTTTCTAAAGTTAACCACTTATCTTGAACGTGAATTAGACACCCGTAAACGTATTAAAGCTGCATTGCGTTACCCCAGTATGGTGTTAATTGCTATAGCTGCAGCTATGGTCATTTTAAATATTTTTGTCATCCCAACGTTTGCCAATATGTTCACTCGTTTAGGAGCTGAGCTACCATTTGCTACGCGATTTATTATTGCCAGTTCAAATTTATTTATAAATTATTGGCACTACATGTTACTTGGCATCTTTGTGGTTTTAATTATGATTAGGAAGTCCCTTAAAACAAAGAAGGGGCGATACCAGTGGGATAGACGTAAGATAAAAATCCCTATTATCGGCAGTATTATCGAACGTTCAATTTTAGCGCGTTTCTCACATAGTTTTGCCATCGTTTTAAAAGCGGGTGTACCTATGACTACGGGATTAACATTAGTGGCAGAAGCCGTTGATAATAGTTACATGCAGGAAAAAATTTCTGCCATGCGTCAAGGTATCGAAAGTGGAGAAAGCTTATTGCGCTCAGCTGTAGCTAGTGCCTTATTTACGCCGTTAGTATTGCAGATGGTGGCTGTAGGTGAAGAAACTGGTCGAGTTGATGAATTACTCACCGAGGTGGGTGATTACTATGAAAGAGAAGTTGATTATGACTTGGCAACGCTAACGGCGAGAATTGAGCCGCTACTCTTAGTGGTCGTTGCTGCTATGGTACTCGTGTTAGCACTAGGTATTTTTACCCCTATGTGGGATATGGCCTCGGCTATGCAGGGGTAGTAGAAAAATTCATGGAAAAAGCACCAAACTATACAGAGAAAAAGCAACGTTCAATTATTGAATTTTTAATCGTTGTAGTAATCATTGCTATCATGATGAAGCTGTTAGTCGATGTGTTTTTTAGCCAACAAGCAAAGATTACTAATACGGCCTTTGTGGGCTTAGCACAAAGCTTTACCAGTAAAGTTAACGTGATACATGGGCAATGGCTTATGGATAAACAGCCGCATACAGTGGTGTTAAATCGACTCAATAGTAATGTAAAAGAATCTATTCACGTTAATGAGATGGGTTGGGTTGATAGTGAGCATTCTAGCTTGGCCTGCAACAAAATTTGGCAGCAAACATTAGCCATACCATTACAGGTGGTTAAATCAAAAGTAATAGCAATCGAAATTCAGAAAAACACTATTAAAAACGGTCGGTTATGTCGTTATAGTATTGCTAATGGGCAATATTTTGATTACCGTAGTGACACAGGTAAAGTAAAGCAGGGTTAGTTAATTTGCTAATGAATAAATTAAGGTCATACAAATAAATAGTTCGATAGAAAATTTATTTAGCAAGTACAAGTAATTACAACTATTTAACATTGAAAAATGGTTTGCAAGTGTCCATAATGTTAATATAAGTATTCAGGTCAGTTTACTATGTAATTTGAAGCGAACGTTTATAGAGTAAGTCTATGAAGTTTAAACTGATGCATCAACAGATATAAAAAGGTTATCTCAATGATAAAAATCATTTCCCATAATAGGATTTCCCTAATTAGTCAGGAACAGACAGCCGTTCGTGTACTTAAGCAAAAGGGCTTTACCTTAATTGAATTGGTTATTGTTGTAGTTATATTGGGATTTTTAGCCGCAACCGCGATTCCTAAGTTTGTCGATTTAACTGAACAAGCTAAACAGGCAAATATAGAAGGTATGGCAGGTGGTTTTGCTACAGGTGTGTCATTAGCACGTTCTCAGTGGGAGGTCGAAGCTCGCCCAAAAGATACCAATGATATCAACATGGTTAATTATGATGGTACCGTTGTTTATTTAACCAGTGAAGACAGAGAGACATCGCCAACTATTAGCCCTGGTTATATTGTCGGGACTAATAGCGGTGCAGGAATAAACTCAAAGACTATGGCTATAGCTGATTGTATCTCTGTATGGAATAGCTTATTGCAGCAACCACCTCTTATTGCTAGTAATGTTACTGACATTAATGATGATGAGAGTTATAGGTATTTGGCAAATGTTACGGGTAGTGGCGCAACTACCTTATGTCATTACCACTTAAAAGAAACATTAGCTCGCAACAGTGATGGTAATTATATTGCGCCATCACCATTAACAGCTGTTGGTAATAGTTTTAGTTATCAGCCTGCTAATAGCTCGGTAATTATTTATATTAATGATAAATCGTAAACACTAATATCATTTATTGGTGTATACATCTTGTACAGTATTTAATTAAGTATTTTAAACTAAGTTAAATTAATTTTGATCGTAAATTGAGGAAGAAACATGAGAAGTAGTATGAATGTAAAAACAAGTCAAAAAGGTTTTACCTTAATTGAATTAGTTGTGGTAATCGTGATTTTAGGTATTCTAGCGGTAACAGCAGCACCTAAGTTTATTGATTTAACTGGAGATGCTAAAAAGTCAGTAATACAAGCGGTAGAAGGTTCTCTTAACTCAGCTGCCGATATGGCTCATGCTAAAGCTTTGATCGCAAATAAGGTAGATGGAGATATAAGTGTTGCGGGTACAACTATCACTTTAGTGAACGGTTACCCTAATAAGACTTCTATAGACACGTTGCTGGATATTGACACTTCTTCTAGTGACTCTGTATTTGTTTTAGATACAACGGGTACTAGTGCAGCAACATATTCTTATAAAGGTTCTACAGCAGCGACTTGTCAAGCCATTTACACTGAGGCAGTTGATACAAATAACAAACCAGTGATTAATAGTGTTGTAACGGATTGTTAATATTTAAGTAATACTCAATTAAAGCCGAGTTAAGCTCGGCTTTTTTGTGTCTGCTATTAATAACTTTTTAAGAGGTATTCTGTTCAACACATCCTTTTAAGATTATTCGCCAGATAGATAAAACTAATAAGGCATATCAACTACCACGATCTTATTGACCATAATCAAGAGCTATGTCTTAGAGTGTCTTTCTATTACTGGTGAGTTTTGTCACCTTTCCTTGGTTGTAACACACTATCTTGCCACTCAGGTTTTTGAGGATAAGTTCGTTTTGCTTCCTTAAGCAATAACTGATATTGCTTGGTTCTATTAAGAGTTTTTAACACGAGTAAAGCGTTTGAATAAAGAGATGTTCTTGGTTTATGTTTGATCCGTCTTAATACCCAATCTAAATAGAGTTCTAATTTACTTACATCCTTTTCACGTAATCCTGAAATGAGTATATGAGAATAAACAGCGGCATCTAAACGACTTTGCCATGCAATGGGGTTGATGATATCGTTTAAATGCTTTAGGGATTCTGAACTGGTAATATCCTTCTCATGTGCAACAAGAATGTTTGCAGTGTGTAAAGTAGTTACTAAAAAAGGAATGAAAATAGCTGGAATTAACAGGGCAAAAAAGCGCATTAAAAAAGTTTGTGGACAAGTGATAAAGTTAAACTCTTTATTTTCAGCTAATGCATATATGTCTACTAACCAAAGCATAATCAAAAATACTAACCAATGGCTAACTGAGCTATAAAAAGGAAACTCCAACTGGCTATGCAAGAGTATTGGAAATATCAGGGCTAATAACGCTAGACTTTGTTTGTGAGGAATTTTTAGCCAAGTAGTGATATAACCAATAGTAAAAAATATAAAGGCAGTTAAAGCTACAATACCGCCTTCAACCACCCAGAAAAGTACTTCATTGTGTGGGTGTGATAAACGAGTAATAGTCTTGCCTATATCTGGGTGGTCAACCGCATAGGTATTGAAATGATCAATGAAACTGCGCTCAAAGCTGCCGTAACCGTAACCCAATAACGGCTTTTCTTTTACCATATCAGCACTGACAACAAATATAACATCACGAGCACCGACATTTTCATACACCTGCTGACCACGAATAGGCGTATCAGAGTTTTCAAGACTTATAAATGCACCTAGTGTTGCTATTACGATGATGGAAAAGTTAATGACTAATTGCTTTTTATTTATTTGGTAAAGATAAGGTGTAATAAGTACTATCACAACAATTGCAGCAACAAAACCAGTGCGAGACTGCAATAAAACAAGTAAAAAACAACTAACAAAAAGGCTAATAACAATAAGGAATTTAATAGCTAATGTATTTTTAAATAGGTTCTTCTGGACTGAAAGAAACAAAGTAATAGCCAAGCCGGTAGCCATAAAGCTTGCCATAACATTTGGTTGCAAAAATACACCGTGTGGTCGACTGCTACCCACAATATAACCACCCCAAACACCCTCCTCGAATAAAAAAAATTGTACTAAACCAAAACTAGCTTCAATAACAGTGGCTAGCATAATAATTGCAAGTAAGCGCAAAGCTTCAAGTTTCGATAATTGAAATTGATAAAGAGAGAAAAGAAACAGTAACCCACCTATCAAGGCTAAAGTTCGAGGAATAGCATGGTCGGTAAATTCAAAATTATAAAAAATAGGTATGATTAAACAAGCACAACCTAAACTTAGCCATAATAGCATTTTGCTATAGTAAATTTTCTTATTTAGAGTAATTTGCCAAAGGCCCAGAGCGATAAGTATAGAGGTGATTAGCCAAGCAATAATATTATAGGAAAAGTATAATCCTACTCCGCCAGGAGTATCTAAAATGATGTGCATGCCCACGATAAAATAAAGCACAAGAAAAAATTTAAAATAAGGTAATAAAGTCAAAATCAATGCTAGCAATAAAATACGATGATTGAGTATACAATCTATAGCTAAAGTGTTGTAATATATTAATTATATTTTTGGTAATAAGTTTGTTGATACTAAATTTGTTATTTATATTAACAGCATGCGAAATTCAATAGAGATACACGATGAATAATAAGGGCTTTACTTTAATTGAGTTAGTAGTAGTGATTGTTATTTTAGGCATTTTAGCTGTAACGGCTGCTCCTAAATTCATGAACTTAAATGCAGATGCAAAAACTTCCACTTTGTATGGAATTCAAGCTGCTATGCAAAGTGCTGCAGCACTTGTTTATGGCAAGTCAATTGTTAAAGGTAATCATAAGGAAGCATTTAGCTTATCAAACACGGTCAATATAGGCGACTCTGTTAATGGTGGTGAATTACCTATTGCATATGGCTACCCTGTTGGAGACGCTTTTCATTTTGAAAGGATAGTTCCACTTGAAACTGGCGATACATATAAATATACTGCTTTAGGTGCAAGCAATGTTACTTTGATTGTTTATTTTGATGATGATTATGATATCGGTGCGAAACCTACTAGCATCGATGATGCTTGTATTGCAGTTTATCTTATATCAGAAGGTCCGGGTAAAAGTCCCACTTTTAAAGTTAATGATTGTGTTTAATGATAAAGGGCAATTTATATGAATTTAACCATAAAAAAGAGTTAGGTTTTACTCTGATAGAGTTGATTGTTGTTATTCTGCTGATATCAATAATGTCGGTAACAGTGCTGCCAAAGTTTCTCACCTCAAACGGCTTCGAAGAATTCACTTATCGTGATGAGTTAATCACTAAATTAAGAGCAATTCAGCTACGTTCAATGCAACAAACTACTGACGCAGTTTGCCACCAAGTTCATATTCAAACTACCCCTTCTATCATAGGCTTGCAGGATACTGTTTCGGATGAAAGTGCAGTTGAAAGATGCCGAACGTCTAACATAGATCGCCCTGAACTCTGTTACACATCAGACAGCAAAACAATTTGCTACGCAGGTGAGACCACCAGAGTTGAGGTTGATAGCAAACATAGTGTTAGCTTTACGCTTTCTGGCGGTTTAACCAGCTTTTCATTTTCTTCTTTAGGGCGTCCTGAAGCTCCAGGCTGTGGCGATGAAAATACCTTATGTGAACTTATACTAACAGTGGAAGGTGAAAGTTTATTAAGAATTGAAATAAACCGCGAGGGTTATATTCATGCTATCTAGTCGTTATGGTTTTAACCAAAAAGGTTTTACGTTAATAGAAACTATTGTAGGTATGGTTGTTTTAGCGATATCTTTCTCTGTACTCACCACACTTATTCATCCTGTTGCACAGCAAAGTGCTGACCAATTACATCAAGTTAAAGCCGCTGAATTAGCACAGTCAGTACTGAATGAAATTCAAAATAAAGCCTTTGATAATAATTCAGACATGGCAGGAGGACGGCTTCGTTGTGGCGAGACTGATGCTCCAGATTGCTCTACTGATATGGGGCCAGAAACAGTTTCAGGGATTAAAGAAACAAGAGCTACTTTCAATGATGTTGATGACTACGATGGTTTGAAATATGGCCCTGATGAGGATGACGAAAAAGAAATTAAAAACTCACAAGGACAACCGTTAAGTTTATATATCGGTTATTCAATGAGTATTAGTGTTCGTAATGATGCAAATTATGATGGTAGTTTCCCTACGACACCTTTACCAAGAGCAATATCCGCAGCTAAGTTAATTACAGTAACCATTACTACGCCCACTGATTTTTTAATGAGCTTTTCAACTTATAGAGCGAATTTCTGATGAAGCAGCGAATAAGAAAGGCATCATTGGGTTTTACCTTAATTGAAATGATAGTAGTTATTATCATCTTAGGAGTGCTTGCTGCGGGGATTAGTACCTTTATTGGACTTTCAACACAAATTTTTACTGAAACAACAGCCAGAGACCAGTTAGTATCTTCGGCGCGTTTTGCTGTTGAACGCTTAAATAGAGATGTTAGAAATGCGCTACCTAACAGTCTACAGCTTACAAATTTAAACCGATGTTTAGAGTTCACACCTATTATAGAAAGTACTATTTATACAGATATACCAGTACAACCGGATACGGCTAAGAATAACATTAGCGTAATTCCTTTTAAGGAGACTCTTGTGGACACTTGGCGGGCAATTGTTTATCCGTTAAATCCGAATGATGTTTATGATGATAGTAGCGGTAAAGTACATGATGTTGAGCGTATTGTTGACGACACTCTTAATAAATGGGTTATTGTTATAAATGATGGTACAGCGACACATTTTACTGAAGATTCTCCGACCCAAAGGCTTTATTTTATTAACGGAAATGATACGGTTTTGTATTGTTTACTGGAAGGAAATCTAACAAGAAATGGTATTTTGATGGCACAAGATATAGGTAATACCAATCCATTCGAGATACAACCTGCGACTTTGCAGCGTAACGCCATGGTGCAAATACATTTTAGGTTTGAAAAAAATAATGAACAAGTAACTTTCAATAATGAAATACAGGTGCTAAATGTTCCGTAAATCATCAATAAAAATGAGAACATCAAAGAAACAGCAAGGTAGTGCACTAGTGCTTGCTCTTTTTATTATGGTTGTGACTACCTTGTTGGGAGCAGCGCTTGTGCGTATGATTAGCTCTAACTCAGAAACAATTGCTTATGAAGTCATTGGCACTAGAGCTTATCAAGCCGCTCAAGCGGGAGCGCAAAGAAAACTGAGTGAATTATTTCCTCTGAATACTAATACGCCTCCTATCCCTCCTACTACTGGTCAATGCTCCGGTTCCGCATCATATGATTTTTTTATGATTGAAGGGTTAGAAAACTGTCAAACTTCGGATGTAGAGTGCATCGTTGGTCCTACTGTTGACGAAATCACCTATTATACTATCACCAGTACGGGTCAGTGTAATTTCGCAGGGGTTTTTACTTCAAGAACCATTGAAATTAAAGCTAGGCGTTTAGAATAATTATTTTTCGGGCATCTAGTGTCTATTTATACATTTCTCGCAATCTATTAATTGTATAACCTTTTCCAACATTTAAATTCATAAACTTGCAGTCAATGGATTAATACTTTAAAGAATGAACTAACTTTGTTCTATTTACTGATAATAATGGCGTTCTAATTCAGCCTCTTCAGTTTTAAATTCTGATGCTAGTCTTGTAGATTCATCAACGGTGAACGATTTTATCTCTGGTTTTGTGAGTAGTGAATAGGCTTTTCTAGTTATTCAATAAATTTGGGATGCTTTTAGTCCGCAATACACTTTTTATATAAGAGAAAATTTGTCGCTGGGTGTTATCCTGCATCAATTCGAGAGCCTTTAACTGTCCTTATTTTTGCAACAGCCTTTATCCTTTACAAACTAAGATGAGAAAAGCTGTATTCTAATTATTCCTTAATAGTTTATTCAGTAAAAAAAATTAATTAAAACCTCGTTCTACGGGGCTTTTTTTATGCTTTATATTGCAAAAATAAGTGCTTAGCGTTACCTTTGTATGAACTTCTGCCATATGAATTGTAGCCTTAACGCCAATATGTCTAACCCTCTCTCACAATTTCCTGAAAATAAAGCGCCCTTCAATATACCTAGCATAATTAATCAGCAAGGTAACTCTCTAGTATTAGCCCTATTTGTGATGATTATATTGACTGTCTTAGGTGATTTTTTATGGGTATGATTTCAACAGGCAGTGAGATAGCCTCAAAAGAAATATTAGACACTCGTTCTTATATGGCCGCTAATTCGGCTATGCAGGCTGAGTTACAAATTCTATTTCCTCTAAGAACCACAGGTGTTTGTAATGCTACCAACGTTGCTTCTTATGACTTTCAAACAGTGATAGGTGATGATATCCCCGGACTATACGACTGTGAAGCCTTCACAACATGTGATAATTATTATTCAGACACAGAAAATCCGCTTGCAGTGATTCAATACTATCGGTTAGTAAGTAAAGGTAAATGTGGCAGTTGCTCTATGGAAATTGATAGTAAGTCTATAGTGAAAAGTAGCCGTACCATTCAAGTTGAAGCGAGGCGTTTATAAATGAACTTTGTTCGCGTATTGATGCTTATTTTTCTTTCTATTCTAACGAATAATGTTTTTGCAAATTGTTCATTTGAGCATATAGGGCATGCGACTTTAAATGAAGTTTTTGCCAAGTTGAATGGTAATAACAATCAGCGTAGAGGGTATTTGGAAGTTAAAATTCTGGATAGCTCTGTAACAAGTGCAGTTTATAACACATGGAAAGTGAAGATTTGTACCAACGCTAGCTGTGAGACCTTGCCACTATCGAGCGCAAATACAAGTAATTTGCCATGGGTTTATTTTGACAAAAATGATTTTAATATTAACTTAATCGATTTTGACAATGGCTTTGACCTTTCATTAATAGATGGTAGTAATGACTTTATTGACTACATTGAAGTAGGAGCAGGCCCGCAAGATTTTGAAGGGACTTGTAGTTATGATGACTTAGCGTATGTTTTTCCTATTCCAGGCACAAACTCAGGAACAAAATTATTAAATAGATCCCCTGATGGTATAGGCTCTTGGATAGCGTTTAGTGCTAATAATAGTGAAACACCTGGTGAGGGTAATACTCCTCCGACAAATAATCCTTACTTAGTCGTCTCAGATGACTCTGTAATGCAAGGGGAAGGTGAACATTTTGTCATTTCAATTGAAGATGCTTCCGGTGTCCCAAGTTACAGTTTAAATGATATTAATATTGAATATAAAACATCTGATAACACTGCAGAGTCTCCAACTCATTACAGTGGAGTATCTAGTACTCGACTAACAATTCCAGCAGGTTTCAACAGTGCAACTATACCCATCGAAACGATTTTAGTTGGTGACCAAATAACGCGGAATTTTAACTTTGACCTTAATAACCCTGTTAATGCCATTATTGGAGATAGCCGCGGTATTGGTACAATTACACCCCAATTATTACCCATCCTAGATTACCGGCTTGACGAGTGTAGTTATACAGGGATAAACGGTGATGTAATTGATCAAATGGGAGATTACTCAGGTCAATCTTTTGGTAATGTTAATACCAATACTGATGGACAAATTGAACGTTTTACTGATATATCAAATGCAGATCATCATATTGAAACTTCGGTGCCATTACCTACCAATTTTTCTGTATCAACGTGGTTCAAAAAGCCCACGTCAGATTTAGGTAATCCCATTTTTGTTTTAGGGGCTATGCAAAACGGCGGTGATTTACTATACATTGATAGAAATAATGAATTGAAATGGGGTGTTTATAATGGTTCAAGTTCAACTTCAGGTAATTATTCTTTTGGCAGTTTAGATGGTAATTGGCATCACTTAACTTTAGTTTATTCAGCAGGACAAACACAACTTTATATTGATGGTATTTTAGAAGAAACTCTTGCTGATGCGCCATCAGGCACGCTTAAGTACATAGGCACTTCTTCTGACGATATTAATAGTAGTGAAGCACAAGGGTTTAGAGCGCCACTAGACGAGTTCCTTGTTTATGATGAAGCATTAACCGCCGCAAATATATCAGTAATCTATAACAATCAACTAGCTAAGAAGAACTATGACGGTTCAATCAGGGATGCTGTAAATTGTAACTCGATTGAACTAGTGGCAGGACGAGTGACCTTAAATAATACTGCAGATGATCCCTCCTTTACGCATGTTTGTTTTGATGAACCTTTTTCGGTTGTTCCAGTAGTATTTAGTTTGCCTAATACTGCTAGTAATGCTGATCGCCTGGCACTGAGAATCCGCAATGTTACTGTAAATGGCTTTGATATTGCTCAGGTAGAATCACCAGAAGACGCCAACCCCAACCCCCCTGCGGGTAACCTACCTCAAACTGTCGATTTTTTGGCTATAGTAGAGGGAGATTATGATTTAGATGGCGGAGCGAAGATGCGGGTAAGCTCTTTAGCTACTTCAACGTTTCAAGGCAGAGCATTTAGTGGTAATAGTAGAGGTTGGGAAACCATATCAACTGCAGGTCTAGGTTTTACCCAAACACCAGCCATTATTGCTTCCATTCAAACCATGAATAATGAACCTAACAATGCAAACCTAACAGGCCCTTTCCCTGAATCGGATCCCTTTTTGGCTACTACTGTCAGAAACGTTACTAACAATGCGTTTCAGATAGCTTTGGAAAGAGGAGAAACAAACTCTGGCACTATCGGTAGCGATGAAACCATCGGCTACATAGCCATTTCCTCTGGATTTCAGGGGAACTTAACTTCTGAAATTACTTACGAATCATTTCGAACCGGCAATAATATTACAGGTATCAATACTTGCCGAAGCTTCAATTTAACTGATAGTTATGTCGATAGCCCCTTAGTGATTGCTAGTCAAAACACTCGCTCTGGTGGTGATGGTGGCTGGCTAAAACGTTGTACAATTTCTACTACTAATGTTGGTTTCAGCATTGTAGAAGACGGTGACCGAGATATGGACACTACTCATATTAATGAGCGTGCTGGTGGTTTGGCTCTTGGTGGAATTTTTAAAGACTTTACCAATAGCTGTCCGTCGTCGTCAATCGATCACTTTGAAATAAATATGCTTAATGGGCAAGGCTTAACTTGTGAGCCAGATATTATCAAATTACGTGCCTGCAGTGATCCATCTTGTAGTATTTTAAACCCTGATGCTGTCGATGTGGTGTTATCCGTCTCGGATAGTATGAGCGATGTGTTAACTAAAAATGTCACAATTGTTGGTGGTGAAATTGATGTTGAATATATTCATACCAAAGCTGAGGTCGTGTCATTAAGCTTAGATCAAACGTTTGAATGTTTAAATGGCTCTCCTACCTTATGTGATGTTACTTTTGCCGATGCGGGTTTTAGGTTTGTTACTGACTCAGGGGATTTAACTTTACCCGTGCAGCTTTCAGGGAAACCTTCAAATATTGGTTTTAATGCGGATACCTTCAAAATTGAAGCGGTTAAAACTGATGATGCAACCGGTGCTTGTGCACCACTTTTGATCACGGGTGAATCTATTGAAATGGCGGCAAGTTATCAATCACCTGGTACAGGAACTGAACTGGTTAATATTTCAGGTCAAAATATCGGCACAGCCATCACTGGTACCGTTTTTGATAGCTTACCATTTATAGCCGTTCCGTTAGACTTTGGCGGTATTACTCAGCACAGTGCAGAGTATATTTTTACTTACCCTGATGCAGGTTCTGTTGTTTTAAATGCGCGTTATGAATTACCAGATGATGAGGGTAACCCTTCAGGAGATTTCATAAAAGGTACTTCTAATCCAATTATAGTACGCCCATTTGCTTTTGATATGTTTATTGATAACAACCTACCCACAGGTGACACAAATTATAAAGTAAACCCTAAAGCGCAAAGTGGACTACCATCGAATAATGTTTTCATGGCTGCAGGAGAAGATATTAAAATAAGTATGAGGGCAGTCGCTTGGAAACTCGGTGATGATGACAATGCTAATGGTTTAGCAGATGAAGGCGAAGACTCATCTACTAATGTCACCACAGAAAACTTTACGGGGATTGAGTTAGAAAGCTTAACTCACACACTTGTTGAGCCATCTTCGGTCACACCTGGCATTTTAACCGTTAGTGATAGTGGTAATTTTGGCGCTGGAGTTAAAGTCGATACAGCGACCTACGACGAAGTTGGTATTATATCGTTGCAGGCGTTAACAGAGAATTACATAGGTAGTGGCGAAAATATTGAAGGGTTCGTGCCCTATGTAGGGCGTTTTACTCCTCACCACTTTACCGTAACTTTACAAGATAACGGTGCATTAATGGGATCTTGCGAAGCTATACCAAACGCTGATGAACCACTTACAGGCTTACCTTTTGTGTTTAGTGGTCAAATGTTATGGGATAGTGGAACTTCATCTATAACTACAATAGGGGCATTAAGGTATTTTACTAACTTAAACCCTGAGTTCGAGATTGAAGCGAGAAATAAAAATGATGCTCTTACAAAAAATTATGTTGGTGATTTTTATAAGTTATCGCTAACAAGCTTTGCTCGCTTAACGGTAGCCTTACCTGTTGGTTCAACTACACTAGCGCCAGATACTGATGCTGTCCGACTAGGCAAAGATGATGATAAGTTAGTGAGGTTATTAGCAAACATAAATGATGCAACTTTGGCGGATGACAATGGAAAAACGACTTATACTTATGCCAACTCTGACAATTTTGTCTACTTACATGAAGAAAACAGTGAAATAAATGAATTTACTTCAGACATAAGATTATCAATGGTCTCAATTATTGATGAAGATACTATTTCTACAGAAGATGCTGATGGCGTTGATACTAACGGGATTATCCTTACGTTAAGCCCAACTGGAGTACCCATCCTCTTTGGTCGTGCTCAGCTTGAAAATAGTTATGGTCCAGAAACATCACCTTTACAACAATCATTATCAGTGACTTATTTTAAAGATGGTCAATACAAAGTGGCTGAGGATGACTACTGTACACCATATAATTCAAAAGAAGTAACCATCACCAATATCGATTTATCTTCAACTTTACCTGAGACTAACGTTGTTAATGGTAAGTTTATTACTGAAGTTCCTCCAGGAGAAACACGTAAGATAATTCTTGATGCGCCAGGAGTAAGTAACACAGGGCAAGTGTGTGTTAGTTACAGTATTCTACCTTGGTTACAATATAAATGGGCTACAGACGTTGATAATTTACAATGCCCATTTACGTCTACTGATGTTGATGGTTTGTACAATGACAATCCGTTTGGGATAGCTACCTTCGGTTTATTCCGCGGAAATGATCGCATTATTTATCAACGAGAGGTTCTTCGCTAAATGAGTCCACTTAATTGCTGAACTTAAAAGAAAATAAAATTAGATAAATCTTCAAAAGCGTAGTAGTGAAGAAGAAGGATAATAATAGCAATACTTTTTCACTTCTTCCTCGAATAAAGCGCTTTGTTCTCCCGTCTTTATAGCAAATTCTTCTAGAATACAGCGACCAAATATTTCTTTACTTTTTCTTTACTTTTTATTGTAAAAAAAGCAACACATTAGATAAATTCTGAGGTATCATTATCCGATCTGCTTTTCGCACATTGACAGCGTCTACTTAATTAGTACTTCACAGGACATTTTGAGCTTATGTTTAAAAAAATACGCGGCATGTTTTCTAACGATCTTTCTATCGATTTAGGTACCGCCAATACACTTATTTATGTAAAAGACCAAGGTATTGTATTAAACGAGCCTTCTGTAGTAGCTATTCGTCAAGACCGTTCTGGCGGCTCGAAAAGTGTTGCAGCCGTAGGTGTTGCAGCAAAAGCTATGTTAGGTAGAACGCCGGGTAATATTGAAGCTATTCGTCCGATGAAAGATGGCGTAATTGCTAACTTCTTTGTTACTGAAAAAATGTTACAACACTTTATAAAACAAGTGCATAGCAATAATTTCTTACGTCCTAGCCCAAGAGTTTTAGTGTGTGTTCCTTGTGGTTCTACTCAAGTTGAACGTCGTGCCATTCGTGAATCAGCGATGGGGGCAGGTGCTCGTGAAGTCTATTTGATTGATGAACCAATGGCTGCCGCTATTGGTGCTGGTATGCCTGTGTCAGAAGCAACGGGTTCAATGGTTGTAGATATAGGCGGCGGTACTACCGAAGTTGGTATTATTTCACTGAACGGTGTGGTTTATTCTTCATCAGTACGTATTGGTGGCGATAAATTTGATGAAGCTATTATCAACTATGTTCGTCGTAACTTTGGTAGCTTAATTGGTGAAGCCACTGCTGAGCGCATTAAACATGAGATTGGTTCTGCCTACCCAGGTGAAGAATTAATTGAAATTGAAGTACGTGGTCGTAATCTTGCTGAAGGTGTTCCTCGTAGTTTTACTTTAAACAGCAACGAAATTTTAGAAGCACTGCAAGAGCCATTATCAGGTATTGTTAGTGCTATTATGGTGGCATTAGAGCAATCTCCACCAGAGCTGGCGTCTGATATCTCTGAACGAGGTATGGTGTTAACCGGCGGTGGCGCTTTATTAAAAGATATTGACCGTTTATTAATGGAAGAAACAGGTATTCCAGTTGTGGTTGCTGATGATCCATTAACGTGTGTTGCTCGTGGTGGCGGTAAAGCATTAGAGATGATTGATATGCATGGTGGCGATCTTTTTTCATATGAGTAAAGTCTCCTACGAATAGAGTCAATATTTTTTCTTGTCCATTAAGCCCAATTACTGCGTTAATAGTACTCATTGACTAACGTCAACTCCGTGCTTTTTCCTTGTACTTGAACTAAATGGCTTTGAATAAATTATTGATTGAAAGTTATGTTGCTATATCGTTGAACTATGTTCTCTTTATAGCATCAAAACCTTATCGCTCAAGCTTGTAACTTATATGAACCCAATTTTTAATCAAGGCACATCCCCAGCGCACCGACTTATCTTGGTGCTTTGCTGTTCGGTGGCCTTGATTTTTTTCGACCATAAAATGGCGAGTTTTGAAACCGCGCGTGGTTATTTACAATCCCTAGTTAGTCCGTTGCAATATATGGCTAATGCACCCAAGCAAATGATGACTTGGGCTTCAGAAAATATAGTTATTCGTCAGCAGCTCATGGAAGAAAATCAAAACTTTCGAGAAAATGAGCTGTTCTTTCATGAACAAGTGATGCAGTTAAGTATTGTACGTCAAGAAAATGAACGATTACGCTCATTACTTTCTTCACCCGTTCGTGGTGAAATCAAAAAAATGTTTGCCGAAATATTATCCGTTGATAGTGACCCTTATTCTCACCAAGTGGTGATTAATCGCGGCGCCAATGATGGTGTCTACGAAGGTCAGCCAGTACTTGATGAAAAAGGTATTGTTGGGCAAATATTACATGTGGGTGTAAGCAGCTCTCGTGTGATCTTGATCAGCGATATATCTCATGCTATTCCTGTACGTATTCAACGAAATGGCTTAAGGCTCATAGCTTCGGGCAGTGGTCAAATTGATCGACTTATTCATAACTTTGTTCCACATAGCGCTGACGTGAAAGAAGGTGATTTATTAGTTACTTCAGGCTTAGGTGGTAAGTATCCTGAAGGTTATCCTGTTTCCCGTGTTGTTTTTGTGCGTGCCGACGAGTCACGAGAATTTGCGACTATTTATAGTGTGCCTGTCGCTCAAATTGATCGATTACGCTATATGCTTCTACTTTCGAAGGATGAAGCTGTTAAGCCTGCGTCCCCATTAACCACCAAGAAAACAACGGTAGGAAAATCATAATGTTTAGCAATAATGGTTTTATTATTTTCCTCACCCTATTAATTGCTTTGATGGCAAGTATCACTCCTATGCCATTAAGCGTTGACGCCTTTCGCCCTGATTGGGTGCTTATTGTTTTGGTTTACTGGTGCTTAGCATTACCTAATAAAATAAATATTTTTACTGCGTGGGTGATGGGCTTTATCCTTGATGTTTTACTTGGCTCTGTGCTGGGTGTTCATGCTTGTGCGATGGCTTTATCTGTTTATATTGTTGTAGTTAATTTTCAAAAAATTAGAAATTTCTCCGTTTGGCAACAAGCACTCATTATTGGCGTACTCTCTGCGCAATACCACCTTGTTGTTTTTTGGTTGCAACGCTTCTTAAGTGATGTTGTATTCTTACCTAATTATTTATACCCAGTGATAACTACGATTGTACTTTGGCCATGGGTGTTTTTATTATTACGCCGTGTCCGCCGTCATTTCCGCATTGAATAACTCCACACTTTCTCAAGGGCTAACTATAACAGTAGTGAATGATTTTTATGACCAACGAAATAGTTAATTCCACCAGTACGAGTCAAAAGCTGATATTAGCCTCGCAATCGCCTAGACGAAGAGAGTTATTAGCGCAATTGGGCTATCAATTTTCTGTTCAGGCAAGTGATATCGATGAAACAGTAGAAAAAGCTGAAACAGCGTATGACTATGTACTACGCTTAGCAAAACAGAAAGCTCAACATGTTCTAGATTTATTACCGGAAGCCGAACAACTAAATAGTTGTGTCTTAGGTTCAGATACCAGTGTGGTATTTAATGGTGAAATACTAGGAAAACCAGATAATGAAGAAGACTGCATTGACACTTTGTCGCTATTATCAGGTAACCAGCATCAAGTATTAACGGCTATTGCGCTTGTGAGTCATGAGGGTGTCAAGGGTCAAGTTATTACCACTGAAGTCACTTTTAAAACATTAACGAAGGCTGAAATTTCAGCTTACTGGTTGACCGGCGAGCCCCAAGATAAGGCGGGAAGTTACGGCATTCAGGGCATCGCAGGACAATTTGTTAAAACCATTAATGGTAGTTATTCCGCTGTCGTTGGTTTACCACTATATGAAACCGCTCAATTACTGGCTAACGCTGGTTTTGTTGGCAGTATTCATACGAAATAATTTTCAACTGATTTTTGAACTATTGTTTGAACTAAAGGATATTTATGAGTGCTGAATTATTAATCAACGTTACACCTAGCGAAACACGTGTTGCTTTGATCGAAAATGGCTCACTGCAAGAAGTGCATATAGAGCGACAAGCAAAACGTGGCATTGTTGGTAATATCTATTTAGGTAAAGTCATTCGTGTTTTACCAGGCATGCAAGCAGCCTTTGTCGATATTAATCTTGATAAAGCAGCATTTCTACATGCTTCAGATATTAATAGCAAACTCATCTTAAAAGAAGAAACTGATCAAGTACCTGACATTCGATCTTTAGTACACGAAGGTCAACACATCATGGTACAGGTGGTTAAAGATCCGCTTGGCTCAAAAGGAGCGCGTTTAACAACAGATATCACAATTGCGTCACGTTATCTGGTATTAATGCCTAACTCCCAACATGCGGGCATATCCTTACGTATTGAAAATCCTAAAGAGCGAGATCGTTTAAAAGATATCGTTACCCCTTATTGCGATGAGCAACAAGGATTTATAGTTCGTACTGCGGGTGAAGGTGCTGATGAGTTAGATCTCCAACATGATGCTGAATTTTTACGTCGAGTATGGCATAAGGTGTTAGCGCGCAAACAGCGTAAGCAAACTAATTTACCTCTTTATCAAGATCTCTCTTTATCTTTTCGAGTGTTAAGGGATTTTGTCGGTATTAATCTTGAGCGTATTCGTATTGATTCTAATCTGACTTTTCAAGAATTAACCGTTTTTACTGAAGAATTTGTACCTGAGTTGACACCTTTATTAGAATATTATCCAGGTGAGTTACCTATTTTTGATCTGTTCTCTGTTGAACGAGAAATTCAGCGAGCTCTACATCGCAAAATTGAACTTAAATCGGGTGGTTATTTAATTATTGATCAAACCGAAGCGATGACTACTATTGATATAAATACCGGTGCTTTTGTTGGGCATCGTAACTTAGCTGATACCATATTTAGTACCAATATTGAAGCGACACAAGTTATCGCGAGGCAACTAAGGTTGAGAAACCTAGGTGGTATTATTATTGTCGATTTTATTGATATGCATAATGACGATCATAAACGTCGCGTATTGCATAGCCTAGATATGGCAATGAGCAAAGACAAGGTTAAATATAGTCTTCATGGTTTTTCAGCGCTTGGTTTAGTTGAAATGACACGACAAAGAACACGTGAAAGCTTAGAGCACGTATTATGTGGTGAATGCCCACTTTGTACAGGTCGTGGTCATCTAAAAACAGTAGAAACAGTTTGTTTTGAAGTACTCAGAGAAATTGTACGTGTAAATCGTGCTCATGATGCCGATAAGTTCACCGTTTATGCGTCAACTGCAGTGAGTAATTCGCTGGTTAATGATGAATATCATAACTTAGCTGAAGTTGAAGTTTTTATTGGGAAGTTGATTAAAGTACAAGCCGAACCCATGTATAATCAAGAACAATTTGATGTTGTTATGATGTAATGGCCCTATGCAATATACCCGCTGCCATTCAGAGTGCACTCTGAAACCTGCATCTTGATTGATAACGGGTATACATCATAACAAATATAGGACACGCTAAGTTTTAATGAGCATTGTAAGTACTTCGAATCGTTGGCTAAACCGCCTTTATAAAACAATAGCTATTTTGTTAGTGTTGTTAGCGGTAATAATTAGTGCTTTTCGTTTGTTTTTACCTTATGTCCATAATTATAAACTTCCCTTACAAAATTACTTAAACGAAATATCTCAAACTAATATCGTTATTGGTACGTTAAGTATGACCTGGCAAAGGTCAGGACCCATCCTGATTATTGGTGATGTTCAAGTGCTTGAGACAGAAAGAGCTTCTGTATTTATCGAGCAACTTGAAATGCAAGTTGATTTTTGGAGAACACTCACAGAACAAAATTTAATTTCAAAAAATCTTCTTCTTTCTGGTGCAATAGTCAATGTCTCGGAAAAATTATGGATAGGTAAAGAAGATAAAGATAGCTCAGGTACAGTGAAAAAAGATGATGAAGCTGATGATATTGAAGTTATTAGTGACCTTTTTTTAAACCGTATCAAGCGATTCTCTATACGAGATAGTCAAGTCACGGTGCGTAATGAATCAATTACACGCAGTATAAGATTAAACCAGCTACGTTGGTTAAACACAGGTGAGCGCCATCAAGCGGAGGGCAGTGTGGTGCTCAACGGCTTGAGTTCAAACAACTTGCACTTGAAATTAGACCTACAAGGTAATAAAGGCAGTGCACTTACTGGAAAAGTGTACTTACAAGCAAACCAGATTGATATAACGCCTTGGTTAGATGATGTTTTAGTGCTCGAAGACGACAAAACCAAAACGGATATTAATTTCTCTGCTTGGTTACACATTAATAACAGTGATATTGACCGTTTAAAAATTGATTTTTCAGATAGCAGCATGCATTGGCAGTTTGAGAATAAAAAACAAACGTTAACATTAGAGCAAGGGCAATTATTACTCGTCAAAGGTAAAGCCGATCGAAGCTTGATACTCTACAGTACACCGTTAGCATTGCGACTTAATGATACGCCACCGCAACAATTTACTGTTATGTTAGCGAAACAAGCAAATGATTTTTCATTACATCTATCTGAAATTGATGTTGCTATGCTGGCCCAACTAACACCTTTGATTGTTGAAAAACAAGAAACCCGCAATTTACTATCTGAGATGACCTTAACGGGAAAAATTGAAGATCTATTTATTCGTAATCAAAATAACACACTGCAAATAGCGACAAACTTTTCTGGGTTTAATAATAGCTATAGTCACGGTATTCCTGGTCTAGAAAATGTCTCTGGCAACCTCAGTTATGCTGATAATTATTTATCAGTAGATTTTGATGCAGAGCAAGGTAGGCTAGATTTTGATAAATTGTTTGTTCAAGCTTTTCCTTATCAAAAGCTTTCAGGGCAACTAAATGCTGTATTTGATGATAAAGGTTGGACATTAACCGTTGAAGAATTAGATTTTCTGTCAAAAGAAATTAATTTATCAGCGCAAGTTAACGTTGAAGCACCGATTGATGGCGAAGTTAGGTTAGCGTTGTTAGCTAATGTCTCCAATGGTAATGCTGGATTAGTGGGGCGTTACTTACCTTTACCAATCATGAGTGAAAATTTAGTTAATTACTTAAATGCGGCTGTTGTTTCAGGTCGGGTTGAAGATGCGCAAGTATTGATTAATGGACCTATTAGTCGTTTTCCGTTCACCGATGGCAGCGGTATTTTTGTCGTTGATGCCGAGTTGAGTAAATCAGAGTTTAAATTTGTAGATAACTGGCCTGCGATAACTGACTTTGTTGCCAATTTAAATTTTACTAACAATTCTATGTTAATAACAGGGCGGGGTGGAGAGCTAACTGGCCTTGACGTAACAGGGGTTCGTGCAGGTATTGCTGATTTAGCAAATGGTCAAATTTTAACAGTAGATGCTGAAATAAAGCCAACTCAAACGCGTTATATTGGTGATTTGATAAATCAAAGCCCATTTAAAGATAGTGTTGGTAGTGCGTTAGAACAGTTGCAAATTAGCGGTGAGGTCACTGGCGAGTTTCACCTAAACCTACCACTTAATAATAATGAACAAGCATTGGCAAGGGGCCTTATTAACTTTGATAATAACAAAGTTGGCTTGCAAGCACCTCAGATGGACTTTACTGAAGTACAAGGACAGTTCATTTTTAGTAACGATAAAATTAGCACTAAAAACTTACAACTGATGTGGCAAGGGTTACCCATTACCCTTGATATATCTGGTATGGATAAAGCTGATTACTATGATACTGATATTAACTTAGCCGCGTTATGGCAAGAGTCTACGTGGCTGTCCTTTGTCCCTGAAAAATTACGTCGATATACGCAAGGTGAGCTGCCGTGGCAAGGTTCATTATCGCTACATCAACATCATCAGGGAGGTTTTTCTTACTCAGCAAATTTTGACACTGAATTAAACGAAACCCGACTTTTATTACCAGCACCTTATCAGCGTGACGCGAATCAAGAAAATGCTCTATCTGTAAAAATTAATGGCGATAAAGAACAGTCTAATGTTGTATTAAATTACGGTGACAAAATGCATTTTTCTGGAGTGCTTGAACACCAAAATGTTGCGTTTACCCGTGCCAATTTAATGTTAGGTGAAGGCTCTATGGCTTTACCTGGAGATGGTTTTCATATCACCACCAAATTAGCTCAAGTGGATTTTTCGAAATGGCAGCCATTAATTAGTAATATTCTTGATAGCATTAATCAACCATCAACTGATGCCGAGCAAGACAACTTAAAGAGTGTAGAGCAAGTAAACTCAATTCCTTTTTTAGCTAAGCCCAAAAGGATTAGAGGATCTATTGGTCAGTTGAGTCTCTTGGGGCAGGAGCTTAACAATGTTTCTTTTAATTTATTAGATAAACCGCAATGGTGGTTATTACAACTCAATGCTAAAGAAACGCGTAGCCAAATAAAGATTTATCCTGATTGGTTAGTGCAAGGTTTGGATATTAATGCTGAGTTTTTAACTTTTCCTCAGGAGAAAGAAAACACCGATATAGAGGCAACTGTTGCAGTAATAAACCAACAACCAGATAGAGCAGAAAATGATATTATTTTTGCTGAAATCCCACCGTTAAAATTTCATTGTGATCGTTGTGTCATTGGTTTAGTGAATTTAGGGGAGGTTGATGTAAATATTAAACGTATTGATCAACAGACGATTGAATTTAAAAACTTTACTGCAAAACGAAATAAAACATCATTAAATCTAGACGGCAGTTGGCTTCATAATGAGCAAGCATCAATAACTACCTTAGTTGGTAATCTGTCGGTGGATGATGTAGAAGCAGAATTAAAAGCAGCAGGTTATGAATCAATTATTAAAGACAGTGGCGCAAAAATTGATGTAAACCTAAACTGGGAAGGAGGTTTGCATGATTTTATGCTTAGCCACTTAAACGGCACGGTTAATGGACGACTAGATGATGGCTATTTAGCGGATGTAAGTGACTCAGCACGTATTTTCTCAGTGTTGAGCTTACAATCTTTGGTACGTAAGTTAACCCTCGATTTTCGTGATATTTTTAGTGATGGTATGTTTTATAGTAATATCAAAGGAAACTATCAATTAGATCAGGGATTGTTAACTACCGATAATACTAAAATGAATGGCACCGCAGGTAACTTGTTTATGACAGGTAATACCAACTTGGTCACCGGTGAGCTTGATTACGAAATGTCTTATAAACCTAACCTAACTTCAAGCTTACCAGTGTTAGCTTGGATCGCTACCTCTTTAAATCCAGTAACTTTTCTTGCTGGGGTAGCTATCGATCAAGTTGTTAGGTCTCAAGTAGTCTCTGAATTTAAGTTTGAGCTAACGGGCACGGTCGATAATCCTGACTTCAAAGAAGTTGATCGTAAAAGTAAAAATATTAGTATCGAGGGCGTAGTACCGACCGAAGATGCTAAACAAGATGAGTCAATTATAGAAACACCCTCTACATCTAAAAAGGATAAAGCAACCGATGGTTAAATTGAGTGCAATACAGTTATCATCAGCAGCTAACGTCGAAACGAACCTTGCTAAGATAGCTGAGTTGCTATCTAAAATTACTGCTAACCAAGAGGACGTTCAGCATTTAGTCGTACTGCCTGAGTGTTGCTTGTATTTTGGTAGTAAAGACAGTGAACAATTGGATTTGGCAATAGCATCAGCCACAGGCAATGACCTTTGCTTAGCGCTTGGAGAGCTTGCCAAAAAATTTAAAGTTTACTTAGTTGCTGGCACTATCCCTATTTTATCGACATCTTCAACTAAATTTACTAATAGCAGTTGTGTTTTCAATCCCGAGGGAGAGTTGATAGGGCAATACGATAAAATTCATTTATTCGATGTTAATGTCAGCGATAGCACCAAGAGCTATTGTGAATCTCGCTATACTCAAGCGGGTAAAGAAATAAGCATGGTTAATACCGAATTCGCTAATATTGGGCTATCAGTTTGCTTCGATTTGCGGTTTCCCAATTTGTTTCAGCAACTATCGATTGCGGGCGCTGACATTATTACCGTACCTAGTGCCTTTACAAGAGTAACGGGCAAAGCACATTGGCAAACATTATTGCAAGCAAGGGCTATTGAAAATCAAGTTTATATTGTAGCAGCAGGGCAAGAAGGCGTTCATGAAAATGGTCGCGAAACTTGGGGGCATTCAATGATCATTAACCCTTGGGGCGAAATTGAACAAAGTATTGAAACGGGTGAAGGTTATATTTCAATCGACTATCACTCCGAAGAATTAACACGCATACGTCAAAGCATGCCTTTGAACTCGCCGCTGAATAAATAAAGCAGCAATTTGATTATAATTAAAGAACATAGAAGTAGAGCTAAGACCTAATGAATATAGTTGAAAAATCCTTATTAAGTGATAGTCATATTGATGAAGAAATGTTGTCAAAAACCCTAAACAGTATGATGGGACGACAAGTTGATTATGCTGATTTTTATTTTCAAGCGAGTCAGCATGAAACCTGGGTTCTAGAAGATGGTATTGTCAAAGAAGGTTCATATAACATTGAACGTGGTGTTGGCGTAAGAGCCATTTCAGGCGAAAAAACAGGCTTTGCTTATTCAGATGATATTACCCCTGAAGCACTTCAAAAAGCGGCAGATGCGGCAAAAGGTATTGCAGATAGCGGTACTGGTGCAAGCGTTAAAGCGTTTAGCCGTCAATCACCTATTGAAGTTTATCAATCTGTTGAACCACTTGGCAGTTTAACGCAAGAGCAAAAAATTGATTTATTACATCAAGTTGAAGCACATGCGCGCCAAGTTGATAGCCGTGTTAAGCAGGTTATTGCCAGTATATCAGGTGTTTATGAAACTATTTTAGTGAGTGCAAGTGATGGCACTTTTGGTACAGATATTCGTCCATTAGTTCGCTTAAATTGTTCAGTATTGGTGGAAGAAAACGGCAAACGTGAGCGCGCAAGTGCTGGTGGTGGTGCTCGTACAGATTACAGTTACTTTTTTGAAGTTGAAGCGGGAGATAACAAACCACGTTACCTTGCTTATGCTGAAGAATCTGTTAGACAAGCATTAGTTAACTTAGTCGCCATTGAAGCCCCTGCTGGTACTTTTCCTGTGGTATTAGGCGCAGGTTGGCCTGGTGTGTTACTACATGAAGCAGTAGGGCATGGTTTAGAAGGTGACTTTAACCGTAAAGGCTCTTCAGCGTTCTCAGGTAAAGTTGGTCAACAAGTGACTTCTGAGCTTTGTACCATTGTTGATGATGGTACATTAGCCAATCGTCGCGGTTCAATATCTATTGATGACGAAGGAACGCCTGGACAATATAATGTGTTGATCGAAAAAGGCATATTAAAAGGCTACATGCAAGATAAGCATAATGCTGGCTTAATGGGCGTGAAACCAACAGGTAACGGTCGACGTGAATCGTATGCGCACTTACCTATGCCACGAATGACTAATACGTATATGTTAGCAGGGGAGTCTAGTCCTGAAGATATTATTAAGTCGGTTAAAAAAGGTATTTATGCTCCAAACTTTGCGGGTGGACAGGTAGATATTACTTCAGGGAAGTTTGTTTTTACCAGTTCAGAAGCCTACTTAATTGAGGATGGTAAAATAACGTCACCAGTTAAAGGCGCTACGCTAATAGGTAATGGACCTGAGGCAATGAAACGGATCAGTATGGTCGGTAATGATTTAAAACTTGATGCGGGTGTTGGTGTTTGTGGTAAAGATGGTCAAAGTATACCTGTAGGTGTTGGTCAACCTACGTTAAAAGTTGATGAGATGACTATCGGTGGTACGCAGTAATGAGTTAATTTGAATACATCAGCAAGTATTAATATCCAAAATACTTGCTGATATTCACTGTTTTATTTAAGCATTTTCTTTTAGGTAAGTGAAAAGATTTTTATAGTGCTTACCTAATTTCTCCGCTTTTTTCTCTTTTGCTGCATGGCGAATCAACTGCTTAATTTTTTGGCGTTCGATTTGTGGAAATTCAGTAATCAAAGCTTCAACAGCGTCATTTCCCTGATCAATTAATTCATCTCTAATCGCTTCTAAACGAACAAACTTTGCCGTTTCTTGTTGATGTTTATTAGCCATAACCTCAATAGCATGATGAATGGGCTCAAGGTCGGTTTCCAAAAGTATTCTAGCGGTGTGACGAATATGACGACGTAAAGCTTCATGTTTATTGCTGATCTTATCAGCTAAAATCATCGCATCTTTTATGTCTTCACTTAAAGGTAAGCGACTTCGTTGATGCTTAGACATTTCTATTAAGCTCTGTGCAAAATCTTGTAATTTATGCATTTCACGCTTTACTTCGCTTTTACTTTTTAACTCTTCTTCCATTTCTTCTGAAGATTCGTCGATATCGTTGGCTGACTGGGGCATAATAATGTCTAATACCATGTTAAAATAAATTATAATTACCCTTATTATATCACTAAATTAATTGAGGCTGTTGATCTTTTGCGGTCAAACCTTGTTCGAGTGAGAGTACTTTAATCACGACGAGCCGTGTGAACTAAGCAGAAACAATAAAAATAATCTTAAGTGTTCAACAGCCCCTACATTCTAGGTCGCTATTGAAGCCTTATTACTCCTTAAAAAGAAAAGAGAAAGTAGAAACCAATATGACCTTAGCCTCTAAATCGCATGATCCAATAACTAAACAACTTAGTGAAGTGAAAGAACGTGTTGCCACCGTACTTGAACTCGCTAAATCACTTGGCGCAGACGGTGCTGAAGTTGCTATGAGCCGTCAACAAGGTTTAAGTGTCAGTACACGCATGGGTGAAGTGGAAAATGTTGAATTTACCAACGACGGTGGTTTAGGTATCACTGTTTACCGTGAAGGCCGTAAAGGCAGCGCTTCTACAGCGGATTTGTCAGAGCAAGCATTACTTAAAACAGTTACCGCAGCAGTAAACATTGCTAAATATACCTCGGTAGATGATTGTTCAGGTCTAGCAGATAAGTCGCTTCTGGCAATGCAGCCAATTGATTTAGATTTATATCACCCTCATGAAATTAGCACTGAAGAAGCAATCGAACTCGCCAAAGAATGTGAGGAAAACGCCTTAGCCGTTGATCCACGAGTGAGTAATTCAGATGGTGCTAGCTTTGATACCTTTGCTGGTTTTAAGGTCTATGGAAATAGTCATGGACAGTTAGTGGGTTACCCAAGTACCCGTCATAGCTTAAGTTGTGTGATGATTGCCAGTGATGGTGATGACATGGAACGTGACTATGCATACACGGTTAATCGTGAGTTCTCTTTGTTAGAAAGCGCTAAAAATGTTGGTCTACAGGCCTCCCAAGAAGTTTTGTCACGTTTAAAGCCTCAAACAATCCCAACAGGTAAAGTACCAGTACTATTTAGATCTGATATTGCGAATACTATTTGGGGACATTTTATCGCAGCTATTAGTGGTGGAAATCTATATCGTAAATCATCTTTCTTACTTGATGAGATTGGTAAAGATGTTTTTCCTAAATTTTTGAATATTAGTGAAAGACCGCATATTGCCAAGGCGTTGGCGAGTAGTGCATTTGATAGTGAAGGTGTATTAACGCAAGATCGTGAGATTATTAGCCAAGGAGCATTGCAAACTTACTTGTTAACCAGTTACTCGGCTCGTAAGCTAGGATTAACGACAACGGGCCATGCTGGCGGCATTCATAACTGGTTGGTAGATGCCCAAGGACATGATGGCAGTTTTGACGCTATGTTAAAAACCTTAGGCACAGGTTTATTGGTTACTGAGTTAATGGGGCAAGGAGTAAATGTTGTTAATGGCGATTACTCACGTGGCGCGTCAGGATTTTGGGTAGAAAATGGTGAAATAGCCTACCCAGTAAGTGAAATTACCATCGCTGGTAATTTAGCTCAGATGTTTAAGGGGATTGTCGCTGTTGGCTCTGATGTGGATATGCGTGGCAGTATCCGTACTGGCTCTATTTTAATTGATGAGTTGCAAGTTGCCGGACATTAAAAACTAAAGTTATTACTATTACTATTACTATTACTATTATTCTTAGTTTAGTTACTAGTAAAGTGATTCATAAAAAAGCGTTATCAATTTTGCGATTGATAACGCTTTTTTAAAGATAAAATTAGGTGTTTCTATTTGGTAATGCACTAGGTAAACATAACTAGGTTAGTAAGAGCGTAGCGGTTCCTAAAAATGCGAAAATACCTACAACATCAGTTACCGTGGTGATAATAACGCTGCCTGCAAGCGCAGGGTCTATATTGAGGCGTTTTAATAACAACGGAATACTTACACCAGCAAGCCCGGCTGCAGTCATGTTCATCAGCATAGCGAATGCAATCACGCCGCCAAGCATTAGATCCTGCTTCCAAATCGCTACTACAGTCGCAATTAACGTCGCCCAAATAATACCATTTAAAAAACCAATAGCGACTTCTTTACTGAGCAGTGCGCGAGCGTTACTGTCACCGACATGACCTAGCGCCATACCACGAATAACAAGCGTTAAGGTTTGATTACCAGCAACACCGCCCATGCTCGGAACTAAAGAATTTAATACCGCCAAAATGGCTAGTTGTTGAAAAACACCCTCAAACATACTGGTAACAGCAACCGCCATTAATGCGGTAATCAGGTTAACACCAAGCCATAATGAACGCTGTTTAGTACTTTTAATGACGGGAGCAAAGGTATCTGCCTCATCATCTAAACCAGCCATACTCATCATGGAGTGTTCTGCATTTTCACGAATGATATCGATGACATCATCAATGGTAATACGACCTAGTAAGTGGCCTGCGTCATCAACAACGGGTGCAGAAAACCAATCATGACGTTCAAAAAGTTGCGCAACATCTTGCTCGCCCAACTCAGCTTGCACCGCTTCAACTTCAGCATTAATCAAACTAGAGACAATGGCCTCTGCTTTAGCTGTTACGATTGCTGCTAGTGATACTGCGCCAATAAATTTATTGTTACGATCAACAACATAGAAAGAGTCGGTTGCGTCAGGAAGGTCACCCTTAAGGCGTAAGTACCGTAATACCACATCAACCGTTACGTCCGGACGTAAGGTGATAGTATCGGTATTCATCATACCACCAGCAGTGTCTTCCTCGTAAGATAATGCTGTTTCGACACGACTACGGTCTTGCGAGTCCATCGAGTTCAGTACTTCATTATAAATACTGTCTGGTAGGGTACGGAAAACTTCAGCTAAATCATCAATATCCATGCCTTCGGCAACAGCAGCAAGCTTTTCAGGTCGCATGCTTTTAAGAATACCTTTACGAACTTCTTCATTAAGCTCTTCAAGTACTTCACCGTGAAAGTCAGGATCAATAAGTTGCCATAATACTGGGCGGCTTTTAGCAGTAGAAGACTCTAAAATAAGGGCTAAATCATAAGCAGGCATGTGCTGTAATAGTTTTCGCACGTAGACGAACATACCACTGCCAAGTGCTTCGTTGACTTGTTGTAATCTTTGTTGGTTATACTCTTGTTCTGATATTTCTGGCATAGCGACTCTGCTTCTGTAATGTATAGTGCACAGAAAACCCTCTAAAGAGTGTATCGCTGAGAACGTCGCGAAACGGAGGGTCATACCTATTGGACTAATTAATTGTACAACTTAGAACTACATTAGCGAGCTTAGAACAAGTGAAATTATTTAAATATAGTTATTCTACATTTCATTAATTTTATGATGATATCAGTTTGCTAATGAGTTCCCAAAGGGCGAGTACCTAATAAAGGCAAAGGCTTACATGCATCGTTATTTATATTGACAAGGAAATTACCATTCTCTTCAATTAATGCCTTACCCCTAAGCCTTTTCATTCTCGCTAAGTGGGCAATAAATTGGTCCACTTGGTATTATTATTGATGAAAAGAATAACAGCTTTCTTTGGAAAACAGCTGAAAGTCGGCTTAAGTTTATCGTAACTTAGTGGTTTTATCAGCTTTTTTATCTTATGAAGGGAGCTTTTATATAGTCTTTTTTATTCAGCTTCGTCGAACTTATCAGAAATAAGTTGGCATATTTCAGCGAGTGCCAACTGTGCGTCTTTGCCTTGTGCGGTGATATTTACCATTTTTCCTTGACCACCTGCTAGTAACATTAGCGCCATAATACTACCAGCGTCGGCTTCTTTACCGGCTAATTCTAGGGTGATTTTCGCGGCAAATTTTTGGCTTAATTGCGCTAATTTAGTTGCGGCACGAGCGTGTAAACCCAATTTATTACAAATGGTCACTTGTTGAGAGATAACATTCACTGTTGTGCTCACTTATTAGGTAGATTTAATATCAATATCTCTATGATGCGTTTGTATATCATCACGCTCTTTACGGAAGTTTTTAGCTAACATCTCAGCGATATAAACAGATCTATGCTTACCACCAGTACAACCAATGGCTATAGTGACATAGCTACGATTATTTCGTTCTAGATGTGGTAACCAAGTCATCATAAAACTGTTAATTTGCCAAATAAACTTAGTCACTATAGCTTGGCTGGCAAGAAAGTCTTTTACTTCTTGATCGACGCCTGTTTGACCTTTGAGTGATTTTTCCCAAAATGGATTAGGTAAGAATCTAGCGTCAAATACATAATCAGCATCAACAGGAATACCGTGTTTAAAACCAAACGATTCAAATACTAATACCATAGAGCCTGTTTTTTTACCTAAAATCCGCTCTCTGACTAAATCAGCCAATTGATGAGGGCTAAGTTGACTGGTATTTATATATAGATCGGCATTAGTAGATATAGGCTCGAGTAATGATTTTTCTAAAGCAATTGCTTGATCAAGTGCCATATTCTCTTTAATAAGGGGATGCAAACGGCGTGTTTCACTAAAGCGTCTGATTAAGTCATTATCATCGGCATCTAAAAATAACGTGTTAACGTCTACTGCTTTAGGTAAATAAGCAATAATTTCTGGGATATCTTCTGGGTCTTTCGGTAAGTTTCGAACATCGAGACTTACCGCAACGTTTTCATAGTCATTGATAACAGTATGGGTTAATGCCGGCAGAAGATTAATAGGGATGTTGTCTACACAATAATAACCAAGATCTTCTAAAACTCTTAGTGCAACCGATTTACCTGAGCCTGAGCGACCACTAACAATGATTAATTTCATTTATACTATTCCGAATGCGCGGCAACTTATACCCAAGCCACATGAAGATGCAGGTTTCAACTGGAATTAGAAACGCCTTTAGGCAAGACATTGATTGAAGAGAATAGTTATTCTCTTGTCGAAATCAATAACGTAGCATAAAGCGTTTCTAAACCAGCCCTATGGCGGCCCCTGAGCCGCTTATGCTCAGCGGTCCTGAAACACACAGCTTCAAGTGGCTTGGGTATATATATTGCTAGCTTGCTTGTTGAATTAAGTTATAGAGTGCCTGATTATCATTGCATTTTCGTACTTGCTTGATCATCTTTTTATCACTAAATAGTTTAGCAATATTTTGTAGCGTATCTAAATGTTCTTGGCAGCTATTTTCGGGCACAAATAAGGCAACAAAAATATCTACGTCTCTATTATCTATGGCATCAAAATCGATTGCCTTTTCTGTTGTTATTAACACCGCAACAGCTTTACTTGTATTGGGCAATCGACCATGTGGGATCGCAATACCGTTACCTATACCAGTGCTACCCATTTTTTCTCTATTGAGTAAACTATCTAATAGTTCATCTTGCTCTATATCAGTTATTTGAATCGCAGCGAGTTGACAAATTCTTTCTAGAATACGTTTTTTACTGGTTACTGCTACATCACAACTAGTACAGCTTGTTGTTAATATTTCGGATAATTGCATAATCGTGTTAATGGTTTTAAGGCGCCACTTACGCTAAATCATTTAGCTCAGGACGCCTGCTTTAATAGGCTTTAATTACTTTAAAGCGGTCTTTCGGGCTAACTCAACTTAATGATGAGAAACCTTAGCTTTATACTTAAGAATCTGCCTATCAAGTTTATCAACTAAGGTATCAATAGAGGCATACATATCGGTGTTGACTGCAGAAGCAAATACTTCACTGCCATTCATATGAACATTAGCTTCAGCTTTTTGATTAAGCTTTTCTACGGTAAGTACAACATGGACATTATTAATGTGATCAAAATGTCGTTCTAATTTTGAGAATTTTGTATCGACATATTCGCGCAATGAACTAGTTACTTCAACATGGTGTCCAGAAAGATTAATTTGCATAAACATGATCCTTTTATTGTAGTCTTCTAAAGTAAACTCTTACGTTGATTTGACGGTGGTATCGCTAATGATTCTCGATATTTAGCAATTGTACGTCGTGCCACTTTTATTCCCTGCTCAGCTAATAAGTTAGCCATTTTACTATCACTTAACGGTTTAGCAGGTGTTTCCGCTAAGATAAGTTTTTTAATCAAAGAACGAATTGCTGTAGATGAACATTCACCACCATTCTCTGTACTGACATGACTAGAGAAGAAGTACTTGAGTTCAAAGATGCCTCTTGGCGTGTGCATATACTTTTGTGTTGTAACACGTGAGATGGTGGATTCGTGCATATCAACAGCTTCAGCTATATCGTTTAGTACCATAGGTCTCATGGCTTCAGCACCATGTTCTAAAAAACCTTGCTGGCGTTGAACAATACAATTGGACACTTTAAGTAGTGTGTCATTGCGAGATTCTAAACTCTTAATAAACCATTTAGCTTCTTGCAAGTTGGATCTAATAAATTGTCCATCATCAGTTGACGACTTCATTGTTTTAGACATTGCCGCATACTGTTTATTAATCGACAATTTAGGTGCAGTATCAGAATTTAATTCAACGACCCAACGGCCATTTTTTTTCTCAACAGAAACATCTGGAATAACATACTGGTCATCGCCTTTAATTACCGCATCACCCGGACGAGGGTTCAAGCTTTGAATTAAACGCATCACTTCACGTAGCTGATCTTCTTTTAATTTGGTTTTACGCATTAACTGGCGATAGTCTCGATTACCAAGTAGATCGATATGGTCGTTGATTATTAATTTACTTTCTTTCAGGTAAGGGGTATCAGCACTAAATTGATTTAATTGAATAAGTAAGCAATCAGGAATGGAGCGAGCTGCGACACCAATAGGATCAAACATATTAATACGTTTTAATACGGCTTCTACTTCATCAAGCTCGAGCCCTTCAGTGCCAACACTCTCTAAGATATCTTCTGGTGATACAGTTAAATAACCGGCGTCATCGACTGCTTCTATAATAGCAATTGCGATGGTTTTATCAGTATCGCTGAAAGGGGTTAATTCCATTTGCCATAATAAATGATCTTGAATGGAATCAGTGGTTTCACCCTGATAGGTGTAGTCATCAGCAGGGCTACTTACTGCGCCAGTATTTGATACCCCAGCACTGTAGCTTTCTTCCCAAGTAGTATCTATATTTAGTTCTTCTGGTATATCACTTTTTTCCATCGCCTCAGTAGTACTGATTTCGTCAATACTGGCCTGCTGTTCTTCACTACCATCACCCGCAGGTTGATCCGTTTTTTCTTCATTAGTATTGGATGAAAAGGCTTCTTCAAGATTATTTTGTTCACTTGAATTATCACTTTGAGCTTTTTCATCAAGTTCAAGTAATGGATTGCTCTCTAAAACTTCTTGAATTTCTTGTTGTAACTCTAACGTAGACAATTGCAACAGCTTAATAGCTTGTTGCAATTGTGGAGTCATTGTTAAGTGTTGTCCAATACGGAGCTGTAGTGTAGGGCGCATCTAGGTTATATGATTTCCTATTTATTATTCTTAGTAGTTACGCTATTACAATGGGTAACTACTATTCTATTAAGCATTCTGGCTAAATATACTAGCCTATCGCTTTACTATAGCGTGAATTGTTCGCCAAGGTATACATCTCTGACTTTTTGATTAGCAAGAATTTGATCTGCATTACCTTGCGCAATAATTTCACCATGACTAACTATATAAGCATGCTCACAAACGTCTAATGTTTCTCTCACATTATGGTCTGTGATCAAGATACCTATGCCTCGCTGCTTTAAGTGTAAGATGATTTTTTTAATGTCGCCAACCGAAATTGGGTCAACACCAGCAAAGGGCTCATCTAATAAAATAAATTGAGGATCTGCAGCGAGTGCTCGGGCAATTTCAACTCTTCGTCTTTCGCCACCGGATAAGCTCATGCCGGTATTGTCTTTGATATGACAAATGTGAAACTCTTCTAATAAATTTTCAAGTTTCTCAGCGCGCTGGGTTTCACTAAGCTCTTTACGTGTTTGTAATATCGCCATAATATTATCAGAAACAGTTAGCTTTCTAAAAATTGAGGCTTCTTGAGGTAAATAGCCAATACCGCTTCGGGCTCTTTCATGCATAGGAGCAAGGGTAAGGTCTTGACCGTTGAGTTTGATCGAGCCATTGTCATTGGGGACTAAGCCAACAATCATATAAAAGGATGTGGTTTTTCCGGCGCCATTGGGGCCTAATAAGCCAACTATTTGTCCTGCGTCAACTTGCAAACTAACATTCTTAACGACTTGTCTACTTTTATAAGACTTCGATAAACCATCGGCAATCAGTGTATTTACAGGTGTTGTTTTCACTGTGTTAGTTGTCACTACTGTCGCCTTCTTTTTCTACTACCTTGTCAGTTGGTTTTTCTTCTTTAGATTTTTCGTAAGTCTCTTTCTGTTTCTTGAGTACCGTTGGTTGTAAAATAGTAGTAACAGGCTGATTATTAGCGCTCCGTGCTTGTAGTTTTTCACTGACAGTATTATAAGTTATTTCATTACCACTGACTTCACTTCCAGCTTGCTTGACTAGGGCATTACCTGAAATAATGATTGTATTCGAGTTAGGGCTATAGGTTATTTCATCTGCCTGCAAGGTAATTAAGCTACCATCTTCTAGTTGTTGCTCGAATATAGCAGGTTTGCCTTTTGCCAAATAAGTTTCATTTTTTTCATCATTCTTCTTATTAACTTGACTAAAGACTTTAACTACATCGGCGGTAATAGAAATAGAGCCTTGACGAATAATAACATTATCTAAATAACTGATAATTTTATTTTTTAGATCGGCATCTTGACTTTCAGCGACTATAATTATTTCCTGTTCCAAATCTTTTATTGCCGCCAAAGCGTTACTGACAAAGAGTAAACTTGAGGCTACGGCTAAAACTGAAACTGTTTTTTTAATTAAATTAACTTTCATCATGTTTTTTATAAATAGTACGTTCATGCTGGATTAAGGTCATTTTTTTTGTGTTTAAATCGATAATTAATCCTGAGCCGTACATGGTGAAATCTCTTCCCACCACAACAACTGATTGCTCTGAACTAATGATATTGGTTTTTAAATCTAATGCTATTGTTTTGCAGTGAATCTCTTTTATTAAGCCGTCAATTTCTGTCGCTTTAATATGTACTTGATTCTTTAGCTCTACACGGTTGTCTTTGTAAAGTGTCGCTTCTTGCGCACTGACCTTCCATGGCTGGCCTTCTTTTTGCGGATATAATGTGTAATTCGGCAATTCAAAGTAACTGACTTCCAAATCAGAGTAATGCTCCATTCTTTCTGCTTCAATAGTGTGGGAGAGTTGCCCTAAGTCACTATAGATTTTACTTTCTAGCTGCTCAGCAATAAAATCCGGACGTTGCTCATCAACAATTAAAGTATCTTGTTCTATTGATGCACTACGCCATTCAATAATGCCATAAATTAGCGCACTAAGCAGTAAGACAAATAGCGCTAGGCTATTTAATCGATTCATATACTGGCGCCTGATGCATTGTCTAAGCTATTTTGGCTTTGCATGATCAAATCACATGTCTCTCTTACGGCGCCAAATCCACCACGAGTAAAAGTGGTATAATTGGCAGAACGAAGAACTAAAGGATGTCCATCGGAAACACTAATGCCTAAGCCAACGGCTTCAATACAAGGTAAATCAGGTACATCATCACCAATGTACGCTACCTCTTCAATAGTAATGTTTAATTGTTCAATTAAATCAATTAATGCAGGTAACTTATCTTCTTGGCCTTGAATAATATGTGCAACATTTAATGCTTTCATACGATACTCAACGATAGCTGAAGTTCTTCCCGTAATAATCGCAACATCAACGCCACTAGCACCTAAGGCCTTAATGCCAAAACCATCTTTTGTATGAAAAGCTTTTAGCTCTTCACCATCATTGCCTAAATAAATTCTGCCATCAGAAAATACACCATCGACATCACATACCAGTAACTTTATTTGTTGCGCTTTAGCTAAAACGTTGTGTTCTACATTGCCATATAGGGTATTCATTAAAGTACTCCGGAACTTAAGAAGTCGTGCATATTCATTGCACCTACAGGTATATTGTTGCTATCGACAATGATAAGGCCGTTTATTTTTTTATCTTCCATTATTTTTAGCGCCTGTGCGGCAAGCATATCACTCTGCGCTACACTAGGGTTATGGGTCATTACTGTGTTAATACTTTCACTGTGGATATCTATCCTATTGTCTAATACCCTGCGAAGATCACCATCAGTAAATAAACCGACTAGTTGTTGTTGTTCATTAACTATAGCAGTCATGCCCAGGCCTTTTAAGGACATTTCAACTAAGGCGTCTTTGATAAGAGCATTTTCCGAAATCATAGGTACGCGATCGTCTTTATGCATAATGTCGCTTAGGCGCAGTAATAGACGTTTGCCTAAACTGCCACCAGGGTGAGATAAAGCGAAATCCTCTGCGGTAAAATCACGCGCGTTGAGTAAAGCAACGGCTAATGCATCACCCATTACTAGGGTTGCCGTGGTACTTGATGTTGGCGTTAAACCAAGAGGACAAGCTTCAGCCGATACTTTAATGCAAACATGGGTATCGGCTAATTTAGCTAAGGTAGATTCAGTGTTGCCAGTCATAGAAATTAATTTAGCACCGATGCGTTTTATAACCGGAATAATAGCAAGTACTTCACTAGTTTCACCCGAATTAGAAATGGTTAAAACCACATCATTGCTAGTGACCATGCCTAGATCGCCATGACTAGCTTCTCCAGGGTGAACAAAAAATGATGGTGTGCCAGTACTAGCAAGTGTAGCCGCTATTTTACCACCAATATGACCTGATTTACCCATGCCAATGACGATTACTCGTCCTTTGCAATGAAACATGAGTTGACAGGCAAGTTCAAAGTTATCATCAATAAACTGTACTAGTTCAGCGATGGCTTGCTGTTCAATCTCAATAACGTTTTTTGCTAATTCTTTGAAATTTTTCATAATGATTAATTAACAGCAGCCTTTATTATGACAATTGACTAAAAAGTAATACCTGATAAGCGATAAAGCTTAACAGTAATAATGCACCCTTGGCACGAGTAATTCTAAATGCACCTAAGCGACGACTAAAACATAAGATAAATAGCAGCAAAGTAATACCTAACATATAAGGCGCATCTCTGCTGGCAGCTAAAGCGTCAATATTACCAGGAGCTATTAGACCGGCTATTGGGAGAACAGCTAAAATGTTAAAAATGTTAGAGCCTATTATATTGCCTAATGCTAAATCATCTTCTTTTTTAATGATGCTCATAATGCTAGCGGCGAGCTCAGGTAAACTGGTACCTATCGCTATAATAGTTAAGCCTATAACTAAGTCACTAATACCATAAGCCTTAGCAATATATACAGAAGAATCAACCAAAAAGCTCGCGCTCAATGGTAATAAAATGATTCCAACACCCAGCCAAATTAAAGATAACTTCATACTGACGGCGGCGGCAACATCTTGTTCTGCCTCAATAATCAACGGATCATCACTGGGTTTACCCTTTGTTTTCTTCAACGTGATAACAAGGAGTGTAATAATGTAGATGGCAAAGCCAGATATCAAGATAATACCTTCAATGAAACTAAAGTGATTATCGATAAGTAACCAATATCCTAAGGCGGTAACGGCTAATATAAGGGGGATTTCACGCTTTATTGTTTGTGATGAAACGGTTAACGGTTGTAGTAAAGCGGTAATACCAAGTACCAAGGCAATATTGGTAATGTTTGAACCAATAGCATTGCCAATGGCAGTATCTGGGTTACCTTGCATTGATGCTGTTGCAGCCACCATCATTTCTGGTGCTGAAGAACCCATAGCAACGATAGTTAATCCAATTATCATTGGCGAAATACCTAAGTTTCTTGCTAATGATGAAGCACCAAAAACGAACTTATCTGCACTCCAAACTAAAGCAACAAGGGCAATGAGTAATATAATTATTTGTTCTAGCATTAATGACTCCAAAGTTAAGGGTAAATTGTCGCTGGTTGTTGGGCAAAAAAGAAGTAAATAATGTCAACTGGAGGAAAATAATATTCTTTTGTCTTACTTTTGAGCAAAAACGATCACTTTCTTACAATTTAACCTCTAATTTTTACACTTATTGCGCTGTTATTTGTTTATTTCTAATGAAGAATTGTTACCGCTCAGGTAAAATCACCTCTATTAAAAGAATTCCTATTGTAAATTCAGACAATAAACAACAGTGACGTTGAACCATGACAAATCCCGCACTTGAAGAAAATTTGGTTGAAATTGAAAACCTGACCTTTAAACGAGGTGAACGGGTGATTTATGACGATATCAGTTTGTCTATTCCTAAAGGCAAAGTTACCGCTATTATGGGGCCGAGTGGTATTGGTAAAACGACTTTACTTCGTTTGATTGGTGGCCAAATAAAGCCTGAAAGTGGCAATATATTTTTTGCAGGCAGAAATATCCCTTTGTTATCGCGCGCTGACTTATATGAAGTCCGTAAAGATATGAGCATGCTCTTTCAAAGTGGAGCATTATTCACTGAAATGAGTGTTTACGATAATATCGCCTTCCCCATAAGAGAACATACCCAATTATCTGAAGCCATCATTGAAAAAATTGTTTTGATGAAACTTGAAGCTGTTGGTTTACGAGGTGCAAGGCACTTACAACCCTGTGAGCTTTCTGGAGGAATGGCCCGTAGGGTAGCACTAGCAAGAGCTATTGCATTAGATCCTGAACTCATTTTATACGATGAACCTTTTGCTGGCCAAGACCCTATTTCTATGGGAGTCATTGTCCGGTTAATACGTTCATTAAATGATGCGCTGGGGTTAACCTCTATAGTGGTTTCACATGATGTTCCTGAAGTTATGAGCATCGCAGATTATATTTATATTGTTGCTGAAAAGAAAATTATTGGCCACGGTACACCTGATCAAATACGCCAAGATAGCTCTGCTCTAGTACAACAGTTTATTCAAGGTGAAGCTGATGGCGCGGTGCCTTTTCATTATGAAGCACCAGCTTATAGTGATGAACTCATTAAAATATAGTCAAAAAGAGTTAATTAAATGAATCAGTTTCAAGGCGGAAAATAGTGCAGCAGATACAGTTTTTAGGTAAACAAACGCTCAATATGATAAGTGGTCTAGGCCGCGCAGTAATTTTGTTGATCTCTGCGTTAATGCATGTACCCAATATTCGCAAGGGCACGCCTTTACTGATGCAACAGCTATACAGTGTTGGTGTATTGTCTTTGTTGATTATCGTGGTGTCAGGTACGTTTATTGGTATGGTCTTGGCTTTACAAGGCTATACTATTCTTGTGGGTTATGGCGCGGAAGCTAGTTTAGGTCCTATGGTTGCACTGTCGTTATTACGAGAGCTTGGCCCTGTGGTTGCCGCTCTGTTATTTGCGGGTCGTGCAGGATCGGCACTTACCGCTGAAATAGGTTTGATGAAAGCGACTGAGCAATTATCAAGTCTAGAGATGATGGCGATTGATCCATTAAGACGAGTAATTGCCCCGCGTTTTTGGGCTGGATTTATTAGCTTACCCCTGTTAGCTGCTATTTTTTCTATGGTAGGAATACTTGGCGCTCATGTTGTTGGTGTGGATTGGTTAGGTGTTGATGGCGGTACTTTTTGGTCAGTAATGCAAGATCAAGTCGACTTCCAAAAAGATATTCTCAACGGTATTATTAAAAGTATTGTTTTTGCTTTTGTTGTGATGTGGATAGCCGTATACAAAGGCTATGATTGTGAACCTACCTCTGAAGGTATTAGTCGAGCGACTACTTCAACTGTGGTGCAATCATCATTACTGGTGTTATTTTTGGATTTCATTTTAACGGCATTAATGTTCGTCAAGTAATTTAGGCTCATAAAGCAATTACTGAACATTGTTATCTCGTTAGAATTTTATTAGTGAATTTTTTATTACAAGGCGTTGGTGAAAGACATGGTGTCTAAGAAAGTAGAATTATTGGTAGGTTTTTTTGTTGCATTAGGTTTAGCGGCCTTATTGATGTTATCACTTAAAGTCGCAGACTCAGGTATAGGTGGTAATGGTGAAAGTTATCAGCTTTTTGCTAAATTCGATAATATTGGTGGCTTAAAAGTGCGCTCACCGATCAAAGTAGGTGGGGTTGTTGTTGGTCGTGTTAGTGATATTTCATTAGATGAAGAAGACTATACACCAGTAGTTACTCTTGAAATTTATACACAATATAATAAGTTCTCAGAAGCTACTTCTGTCGCAATATTAACTGCAGGTTTATTAGGTGAGCAATATTTAGGTGTGCAACCTGGTTTTGTAGATGAGTCCGTAGATACTTTGCAGCCAGGCGACTTTATTGAAGACACGAAACCAGCATTAGTACTAGAAGAATTGATAGGACAGTTTTTATTTAGCCAAGGAAGTGGTGAGGAGTAGATAGGTGAGTTTAACTAAGTTTTGTACAAGTAATATTATTTTGGGTTTAACGATTGGCCTGGCATGTAGTTTGACCATTAGTAAGAGTGCTCTTGCTAATAATGAAACAGCAATAACTTTGCCTTCTCAGACAACTGAGCTATCCACAGAGTCAACGCGCCTAATCGTAGACCAAAGTAATCCATATCAGATGGTACAAGGTGCGGCTGAGCAGACTTTTAAACGTTTTGCGCGTGAGCAACAAGCTATTCAAGAGAATCCAAACTTGTTGAAAGATATTGTTCGAGAAGAACTGATGCCTTATATCAACTATAAATACTCAGCCTTTAAAGTCATTGGCAAACATTTAAGAAAAACAACAGATGCCGAACGTCGTGCCTTTGTACCCGTATTTAGAGAATATTTAGTGAGCTCTTATGCACAAGTCTTTACTTTATATGATAATCAGGCCGTGGAGTTTTCTCCGGAAAGGTCATTCGCGGGTAAAAAAATAGTGGCTGTGAATACGCGTATTATTATGGTGGGTCGAGATAATATTGATGTGGCGTTCAAGGTAAGGCTTAATAAAAAAACGAAACAGTGGCAAGCATTTGATATGGTTGCAGAGGGAATCAGCTTACTTGACTCAAAGCAAGCTGAGCTAGGTAGTATCATCAGACAAAAAGGCCTACCTTACGTTACTGAATTATTAAAAAGCAAAAGTACTCGCAACATTGTTTTTAAAAATCGCGCCGTAAAAGATGATAGCTCAGCGAAAAAAAATGAACAGCAAGGATAAATAGTGAGTAAAGCGAATATAGTTCTTAATCATGGTACCCTAGCTGTCTCTGGTCAATTGAGCCGACATAGTGTCGCGCAAATCAAAAATAGTGAATATGTAAATTGGTTTGCACATGGCGCTATTAATGTAGATTTAAGCAAAGTTAGTAAAGCAGATACCGCTGGCCTAGCTTGGCTGTTTTACCTTTTAGAACAAGCTGCACATCATTCTTGTCAGTTAAGTTTTAGCAATATACCTGAAAAATTAACTAAACTAATCACCTTAAGTGGCGTAGATGGTTTATTACCTATAACATGCGATTAGTATCATATATACCCAAGTTACTTGAAGATGCATCTTCAAGTAACTTGGGTATTAATAACGAACAAAGGAGACTCCCTTGGAAGTTGGTGAAATTGAAGAATTAGTAAAAAAATTGATAACTGATACCATTGAACTTGATGAGATTCATGTGGTTTTTGATGGTTCTCAATGCCGAATTAATGCGATAAGTGATCTATTTGATGACTTAAGCCGCGTTAAACGTCAACAAGCAGTACTTAAGCCATTAGCTGATATTATAAAAGATGGCACAATCCACGCAGTGACGGTGAAAACATTCAATAAAGCACAATGGCAACGCGATAAACTATTTAATAGTTAATATTAATAGAAATAGTGTTACTAAATTGTACTTTTAATGCCTAGTTTTTTAATGCTGGGCATTTTTGTGTATACTGGCTCGATATTTTTTAATCATTTTAAGTAAGTAGTAGTTATTTTGGACGCATTTAAAGTTATTGGTGGTAAACCACTTCGCGGCGATGTCGTGATTTCTGGAGCAAAAAACGCAGCTCTTCCTATTTTAATGTCGGCGCTGTTATCTAAAACGCCTGTTGTTTTTAGTAACGTACCGCAGCTAAATGATATCCTAACAACGGTTAAGTTATTAGGTCAGTTAGGCGCCAAAACAAAGTGGCTTAACGAAGAGAAACTGATGATCGATGCTAGCAGCATTGATGTTTGTCGTGCACCTTATGATTTAGTAAAAACCATGCGTGCATCAATTTTAGTTCTTGGTCCATTATTAGCTCGTATGGGGCATGCGGAAGTATCTTTACCTGGTGGATGTGCCATTGGCGCGAGACCCGTTAACCTGCATATCCAAGGTTTAAAGCTTATGGGCGCAGATATTACCGTTGAAGATGGTTATATTGTAGCTAAAAAGCAAGGTCGTTTAACTGGCGCAACTATTTTCATGGACACGGTTAGTGTAACTGGTACGGAAAATTTAATGATGGCCGCAGCATTAGCTGAAGGTATTACCATTATTGAGAATGCTGCACGTGAGCCTGAGATTGTTGATTTAGCCAACTGTTTAATAAGCATGGGTGCTAAAATCACAGGTGCAGGTACTGATACCCTAACCATTGAAGGTGTTAGTGAACTTTGTGGTAAAGAATACTCGGTTATGCCTGACCGTATTGAAACAGGTACTTTCTTGGTGGCTGCAGCCGTAACTCAAGGGCACATTAAGTGCTTAAATACGGAGCCATCCTCGTTAGAAGCTGTATTAAGTAAGCTTCAAGAAGCAGGTGCAACGATCACTACAGGAGATGATTGGATTGAACTTGAAATGTCTGCGCCGGCAAAAGCGGTCAATGTTAGAACGGCTCCACATCCTGCGTTTCCTACTGATATGCAAGCACAGTTCATGACTATGAATGTATTAGCAGAAGGTACGGCAACCGTTATCGAAACTATTTTTGAGAACCGCTTTATGCATGTTCCAGAATTACAACGCATGGGTGCAGATATCGCTTTAGAAGGCAATACCGCTATTGTTAAAGGAGTTGCTAGCCTAAATGGTGCTCAAGTAATGGCTACCGACTTACGTGCTTCAGCAAGTCTTGTAATTGCTGGTTTAGTGGCAAAGTCACCAACTCAAGTTGATCGAATCTATCATATTGACCGCGGTTATTTGTGCATAGAAGGTAAGTTACAAAGCTTAGGTGCAGATATTACTAGAATCAAAGTTGATTAAAATCTCGTTATGAGATGAGTTCATTGTCATAGATATGGCAGTATTTAAAAAGCTAGGTCTTTATAAGAGCTGGCTTTTTTTGTGCCTTTCACTTAGAGAATGCATAAATATAAGAGTCACCATTTAGGATGCGTGATTCATAAGCTCTACAAGAGGTTAGAGGCTTTCATTGTTAAACAACGAAGATGTAATCATCTACTCAGATATGATGTAGGGGCGCTTTAATGGGAGCCTTAATCTGAACTGAAGGCAAGTATGTGTATAGAAACGTTTAGAGAGAAAGTAGGGTTGGAAGAAAATTAAATGCATTTTTAGATAGGCAATAAAAAAGGACATCCAATTAAGGTATGTCCTTTCTTTAACATCTTTAGGTTTGTTATCGAATAACTAACCTAAATATTGCAAATTAAAGTGCAACGATGTTTTCAGCTTGAGGTCCTTTCTGACCGTCAGTAACTGTAAATTCAACTTTTTGACCTTCAGCAAGAGTTTTAAAACCGTCACCAACGATAGCGTTGAAATGAGCAAAAACGTCTGGACCATTTTCTTGCTCGATGAAACCAAAACCTTTAGCTTCGTTAAACCATTTTACTGTACCAGTTGTAGTAGACATATGTGTATCCTATAAATATTTAAGAGTAATTGTGCTAACAATCTTGGCATAAAGCTAAGCTGTTAGGGGTTTGCTAAAAAGAGTTGCTATTACTTATAAATCAGGACGTGTTACAGATATCTTATCTAAGGTAAGCATGAGATAACATCGAAATGGTGTACAAAAAAATAAAACTAACTTCAAGCTGGGTGCATTATATAGCTTGAATAATTCTTGTCAACTATAATACCTATTTCATTAAGTTATTGATCCCTTGTACTGGCTAAAATACTCCAAGATTGCATCACTTTTAATCCTAATAGCTCGCTATTGCTCAATAGAGTGCCTAACTTTGATCTATTAACCCTTCGTAAACAAAATAAAAAACTTAATGAGATTAGTATAACTGTAATCTAAATGGCAAGTTAAAGGTAAGTTTAGACTTGCCGTTTAGATTGATTACTATAATTTAAATTTTTGTACTGATTGCTGTAACTCTTCAGCTAAACGAGCAACTTCACTACTTGATGCTGCTGTTTGTTGTGAACCCGCGGTTGTTTGCTCGGCAATAGTCACAATGGACTCAAGGTTTTCACTGATTTCATGGGCAACAACACTTTGCTCTTCAGCGGCTGTTGCAATTTGCGAGCTGCGATCGAATGCCTCGTGTACAGCATGAGTAATTGTTTCGAGAGCTTGGTCAGCTTCCTCACTTTGATTTACACAATCACTGGCTTTAGATTTACCTGCATCCATTACGGTTACAGCTTTTCCAGCGCCCGTTTGTAGTGCTTCTATCATTGTTTGGATTTCAGACGTTGATTCTTGTGTTCTACTTGCTAGTGTACGAACTTCATCTGCAACGACAGCGAAGCCTCGTCCTTGCTCACCAGCTCTTGCTGCTTCAATAGCAGCATTCAATGCCAGTAAGTTAGTTTGTTCAGCAATACCACGAATTACATCTAATATTCCGCCAATTGAGGCACTGTCTTGTTGTAATTGATTGATAACTTGAGAGGCGGATTCTACTTCATTAGCAAGCATTTCAATGGTCTGACGGTTCCTAGCTGAAATACCTTTAACACGTTCAGCTTCTTCATCTGCATGTTTAATTTCGCTTAAAGCATCATTTGCACTAGAAAGTACACTTTGTGAGGTACTGCTCATTTCTGTTGTCGCCGAAGCGGCTTGTTCTACTTGATTACGCTGTTCTTCAATTGCAGTGGTACTTTGTGCAGTAACTGCTGAGGTTTGTTCTGCAGCAGCAGCTAACTGCGCTGAGCGATTGACTATACTTTCAATCAGGTTACGTAAACTATCGATTAATAAATTACAATTTTTTGATAACTGAGCGAATTCATCTTTACCACTTTCATCTAGTTTCAACGAAAGATCACCAGAGGCCACAATACTTAGCATTTCATTAACTCGTGCTAACGGACGTGTAATACCAATAAGTGTAATTCGAGCAATTATGAGCGCAACAGCAATTGATATGAGCATAATAATGGTTGTATGAGTTGTGCCATTGCTTACTGAGTCTTCGATTAGTTGACTGGAAGTTATCGTTGTTTGGTTAGCTAGTTCAAGTTGCTTATCTAATATTCTATTTACTTGCTTAGCTACCTTTTCTTCCTGTGAGAGCATAAGAGAAGCTTGTCGATTAGATTTTAACTGCTTGTTTTTGTGGGCTATGATGCCATTTTCTTGTGATAAAAGACTTTCTATTTCATTGAACGCTAAGGTCACTTGCTCTGAGATGTCTTTAATTTCATGGCTATTTAATTCAAAGGTAATATTATCAACTGATTGTCTTGCATCACTAATACTACGTGTAAGCTCACTACCAATAAACTCTGCTGTGCTTTCATTCAAGATATCACGATACTCTAGAGCGGAAGAAACAATCGAGTTCAACTGATTCTCGAAGTAGTCACTTAAATTAATTGCCCGCTGAAGCTTGGTATCTGCGAGTTCATGGTCAGCCAAATCTAGCAGTAACATAATAGTGTTATCGGCTTTTTCTTCTAAAATATCAATCTTCTCAGTCAATAGCTGCTTTTGTTCAATAGAAATTTTACGATTGTTAAACAATTCAATACTCGCATTATTAAAATTCGAATATAGCTGGTCTACTTGAGTCAAGTTCGTCAATAAATCTTGTTCAGAGGCGACAATTTGTTTTAATTCTGATAATTGCTGCGCGAATACTGTTTCTATCTTTTTATAATTATTAAGGTTACCGGCTAATAGAGCATGATCCTCTTGGTAATAACCTTTCAAGGTTAAGTTACTCATCTGACTGATCTCAATAGCAAGTTTATTACTGGCTTTGAGTGTTGGAATAGCTAATGTGTTCTGCTGCTGAGTCGACTCGCTGATGGTGCTTAAATTAGATAACGATATGGTACTAATGACTATCAGTAAAGTTGAGATGATGGCAAAGCCACCAATTATTTTTACAGCTACAGTTAAATTCATTGAATCCACCCAATTGAAAGGCTACTTGCCTTGTTAATACGTTAGTTAGTTTTGATATATCAAGCTATGTTTGTATCGGCAGGTATTAGGAAATACTTAATTGCCAATAACTTTTTATTATACTCAGTGAGAAATAGTTATTGTTAATCACTCAGTTCAGAGCTTTGTATAAAGTATTTTTTATCATGCCAGCGAAGCATGGTCAATTGATTACCCCAAACACAGCCAGTATCTAAGGGATAAATATTAGGATGCGAACTTTTGCCCATAAGCGAAGCCCAGTGGCCAAACACCCAACTTGTATTATTGATAGTTTGAGATAGTTCATACCAAGGGACTATGTTAGTAAGCGTGATATTTTCAGGAGAGTCTTTCTGTTCAAACTCCAGAGTCCCATCAGTAAAACAAAATCGCATACGGGTAAAGGCATTAATACTATAACGAAACCTTTCAATTTCAGTTATTGCTTGATGCCAATCGTTTGGTTTTTCACCATACATAAGTGCTAACCAAGTATTACGATCACTACTGGCTAATTTAGTTTGAATAAATTTTGCTTGCTCTAATGCAACGGATAGTTGCCACTGAGGTGAAATTCCGGCATGGCTCATATAGGCACTGTTACTATTCGCTTGATTTATAGCATTTGAATTCGAGCAAGTATTAGGTATTTCTTGTAATAAAGGCTGTGCCGCTAACCAGTCCATAAGCTCATTAACATCTGGGGCTGCTAATAGCGCAAATAAGTTATCTGATTTTTTAGCTTTTTTAATACCAGCGTGCACTGAGAGTAAATGTAAGTCGTGGTTACCTAAAACTACTTTGGCGCTTTCTCCAAGAGATTTTACAAAGCGTAGGGTTTCAAGAGAGTTTGGACCGCGAGCGACTAGATCGCCCGCAAGGTAAAGAACATCGTTGTTACGGTCGAAATTGACCTGTAATAACAAAGAGGATAACTCGTTAAAGCAACCCTGAATATCGCCTACCAGATAGATTGCCATAAACTATACCATTTTGATTAAGTTTCTTTTCACTCAGCGAGAGTTAAAAGGCTTAGAGGCAAGGCATTGATTGAAGAGAATGGTTATTCAGGAGAATATGCTTCTGCATTCTCTAATAAGCTACATCCGTGTAGTGTCCTTGTCAAAATCAATAACGTAGTATCTAAGCCTTTACCTTTTATTAGGTACTCGCCTTTCGGGAGTTTGTCAGCGATTCGATAACCGTACTGAATTCCTTTCATATAGAATAACTATAATGTAAAAATTCAATTTGTTCTCAAACCGCTGACAAGCTCTGAGTGGGAACAACCTTAGTCAAATTGGTACTAATCTACTTCGGGTGCAGAACCCTCGTTTAAATTATTATTTGCTGGTTCAGTCATTTTGTTTTTTGCCATACGTCTTTTTTCTTTTATTGGAGCAGCTTCTGGCGGATTATCAACAATAAAATCGGCAAGTTTTTTATACTCATCAAGAGATAAGTTTTCTGGGCGTAAATTAGCATCAATGTTTAATTCAGCTAACTGTGCTTCAGTAATTAATTTCTTAAACGTATTTCGAATAGTTTTTCTGCGTTGGTTAAATGCGGCTAAACAAACGGTGTTTAGTGCATTTATGTCTTTTACAGGGTTCTCAATATGTGCATGAGGAATTAAACGTACTATCGCTGAATCTACTTTGGGCGCAGGTTTAAAAGCCTCGGGCCCAATTTCCATTACGGGAAACACTTGGCATTGATATTGAGTCATTATTGACAAACGACCATAGGCTTTGCAGTGTGGTCCTGCAGCCATACGTTCTACCACTTCTTTTTGCAGCATGAAATGCATATCTTTCACTTTATCTTTAAAAGTTAAAAGATGAAAAATAAGTGGTGTTGAAATGTTATAGGGTAAATTACCAAAAATTCGCAGTGGCTGTTCTTCAGTCGCTAACTCGGAAAAATCAAACTTCAGTGCATCGGTCTCATAGATAGTTAAATCCTTAGCTAAGAATGGATGATGACGCAGTCTATGGGCAAGATCTCTGTCCAATTCAACGACTGATAATTTACCTGCGCGTTCGATAACAGGTTCTGTTAAGGCACCTAAACCTGGACCAATTTCTATTAAGTTTTCACCTGGCTCAGGGTTAATGGCATCGACAATGTCGCTGATAACAGCATCATTATGGAGAAAGTTCTGTCCAAAGCGTTTTTTAGCTTGATGGCCTAAATGTTTTTTGTCGTTCATAACTACTTCTTTGTTAAACTATTTGTTACTAGCTAAGTTGATGGCGTTGTTCATTGCTTCAATAAAACTGCCTGAGTCTGCGGTACCTTTACCTGCAAGTTCAAGCGCTGTCCCGTGATCAACAGAAGTACGAATAAACGGTAAACCTAGCGTTATATTTACTGAAGAGCCAAAGCCTTTGTACTTCAGCACAGGAAGGCCTTGGTCGTGATACATAGCTAAAATCGCATCCGCTTCAGCCAAGTACTTTTCTTGAAAAATGGTATCGGCTGGTAAAGGACCAATAATATCTATGCCATCAGCGCGAAGTTCAGCAAAAGCTGGTTCCATGATTTCTATTTCTTCACGGCCAAGATGGCCATCCTCACCTGCATGAGGGTTAATACCACAAGCATATATTTTAGGTGATTTGATACCAAATTTTTCTTGCAAGTCTTTATGTAAAATTCTAGTGACTTTCTGCAAGCGTTCATAGGTAATTGCTTTAGATACATAGGCTAATGGTATATGTGTTGTAACTAATGCGACTCGAAGGCCTTTAGTCGCAAGCATCATTACAACATCACTGCAGTTGGCTTGAGTTGCAAAGTATTCGGTGTGTCCACTAAATGCAATACCCGCTTTATTTATTAGTCCTTTGTGAACAGGACCGGTAACGATTGCATCAAATTCACCAGATATATTTTTTTCACTGGCAATTCTTAAAGTTTCTACCACGTATGAGCCATTTGCACTATTTAGTGTTCCGGGTACGCAAGGTTCAGTTAGCTCAACATCAAGTACTGTTAAACTGCCTGATTTTTGAGATTTCGCTGGAGCATGTTGATCATAATCGATTATGGTTAGCGGTAAAGAAAGCGCTTTTGCTCTTTCTTGTAATAATGCTTTTGAAGCAATGACAACCATTTCAACAGGCCAATCTTGCTGAGCGATAGTAATTATTAAGTCGGGACCAACACCAGCAGGTTCACCGGGGGTAATGGCAATGCGTTGTGTCATTACTTGTTATCCTGTTCAAATATTTCAATATAAGCTTCATCGCGTGTTTCTTTTAACCAACGGGTACTTTCCATACCATATTTACGATTAAAAAGAATTTGATAAGCACGGTTTTCGTTCAATTGTGAAGTGGCATCAACCATACGGCGATCTTCTAACTTAATAATATGCCAACCAAAAGATGAACGAAATGGTTTATGGTAGCCACCTTTTTTCATGGTTGCGAGTGCTTCTGTAAAAGCAGGGTCATAGTTCTTAGGATCTGCCCAGCCTAAATCTCCACCGCGAACTGACGTTGGCCCTTCAGAATGTTCTTTAGCTAACTCTTCAAAGGTAGCTTCTCCAGCATCTATCTGATTTAAAAATCCTTGTAATAAACTCTTGGCCTTTTCATCACTTAAAATAATTGATGGCTTAATTAATATATGGCTAGCTTTTACTTCTTCCACCTCAACTACTTTTCTACCGCGAATATCCAATACTTTAACTATGCTATAACCTAAGCCAGTTCTGATGGGGCCAACAATAGTGTCTTTAGGTTTATCGTTAATTAGTTCTGAGAACAGTGTTGGCATTTCATTGATATTTTTCCAACCTAAATCTCCGCCTTTTAACGCGTTAGCATCACCTGAAGAGGTTATTGCAATTTTAGCAAAGTCTGAACCATCATTAAGTAACTCTACTACCTTTGTTGCGCGAGTCTTAGCTGCGGCTAAATCTTCTTGGCTAGCATCAGCAGGGAATTCTATTAAGATGTGGCCTAAATGATATTCGACATTATTACTGCTTTGCTCTTTCATTACTTTAAGTAAATTGTCCACTTCTTGTGGAGAAACAAATATTCGACGCCTAACACTATTACGGCTAACTTCACCTGAAACAAGTTCTATGCGGACATTCTCACGGTATTTCTCATAACTAGTACCCTCATCAATCACCTGTTGGCGAAATTGAGCTAAAGTTAATTTATCTTCTCTGGCCATGTTATTTAAGGTTTGGTCAAGTTGTGCATCACTAATTTGGATGCCCATGCGCTGACCCATTTGACTGAGTAGGCTGTCATTAATTAATTTATCCATCACTTGAATACGTAAAGCTTTATCAGAGGGTAAGCTCTGATTATTTTTTTTAGCTTGTTGCTTAATATTGACAAGTAGGTCGTTAACTTCAGACTCAAGTACAACACCAGTATTAACAATGGCTGCTACTCTATCAAGCAGTTCTTCTTTAGCTTGCACTGACGTGATAGTAGTAGTAATAATAAGGCTAGAGGCTAACAGTAATGCTTTAATTCTATATTTCATATTTTTTATATCTTGTTTTATATTTTTAATATTGCGTATGGTGCTAATTCTGTAAGTAATAAGGGCGTTTATAACCAAATATGCTCTTATCAAACATCTCTTGCGTACCGATGGCTGATTGTTTGCCGTCTAAGCCTTTAATGATTAGTTTGATACTAATGCCTGTATCAAACTGTTCACGACCCTCACTAACAAAACTGGCGGCATCTAAGTTAGAGTTAATATGGCGCTGGTAGGCTATACGCACCGCCCAACAACAACTTTCATATTGAAAGCCCGCATATGATTCTAAACTTCTATCTTGCTGTAAGTCTTGTGTTAAACGACCGACAAACGCCCAGTTTTCGTTAATAGCAATACTTGTTAAGAGGGAAGCTTGTTCTAAGCTATCTCCTGAGACATTACGAGTATAGCGATGGTTCAATTGAATTAGATTATATTTATTAATTTGATAATCAAGATTAACTTGCCCTTTATTAGTAAAGTCCTCTAGGGTGTTATATTGAATATCTCCACTGACCTGCCACTGATGATTTATTCGGTAGAATAAATCTGCTGCAACAGAAGACTGTTTATTGTCAATGCCGCCATTATCAGTTAACAAGGCATCATTGGCAAGGTCGGTATTATTTTCACCAAGATATTGAATACGACCAAGACTAACACGAATTATTTCCAAGTTCTCTTCATCAAGTAATCGACTGGTAATACCCCAAGTAAACTGATTAGCTGCCGCGATTCTATCTAAACCACTGTAACGAGTATCACGAAAAATCCCGTGGAAATCATCTTGTAAAATGGTGGTGTCATATAAGCCAATATTGGATTGATCTTCATCTGGCACATAAAGGTATTGTAATTGTGGCTCTAAGGTATGGCGATAGCTTTGTCCAAAAGCGAGAAGTTGTCTATCAAAATTAACACCTGCATGGATACGTACCTTAGGTAGGGTTCTGTCTACTGTTTCTTCTAATGAGCTGCCTGCCGAAATATTATCTTGTTGATAATAGGTATGCATTAACTTTACTTCAGAGTTTATAAACCAAGCGGGTCTAGTAATTGGGAAAGTAAAACCCGCTTCAACATGGTAGCGATTTGCCGATACTTGATCTTTCTCTGAGGGTTGAAAATTAGTCATTTCAGAATAAAGTTCAAATTGGCCAGATAAAAAATTTAATGGTTGCTGGGCTGATAGTTCAAGGTGAGGTAATGTTTTATAGCTCGACTGATGATCACCGAGTACTTCAAAATCTTGTAATTGCAATGTCGCTTGCCACTGTTCGCCAAAGTAAGCTAATTCTCCAATTTGATAAAGATAAGCATCGTTTGAATTATACTGTTTACTGCCAATATCAACTAAATAGTTATCATCACTAATGGTGGTGTAATCAATATAAGCGCGGAAATCTTCAGAAAAAGTGCCTATATGTTGAAATCGCGCTAAATATCGAGGATCGTCATTGGTTTTAATTTTTTTATCTTTATTTAAATATTCAAGATCAATTTTACCCGATTGTTGGTCCATTAAATAACGAAATTCAGTTTGTAATTGCGTACCGCGTTCAGACATATAGCGCGGAGTGATCGTGGCATCATAATTCTCGGCAATATTCCAATAAAAAGGGGCTGTAAACTCTATGCCTAAGCTGCTAGACGTACTCAGTTCAGGATACAAAAAGCCAGTTAAGCGTTCTTTAGATATTGGAAAAGAAAAGTAGGGCACATAAAAAACAGGTACATCGAGTACTCTAAATTGGGCATGATAAGCTTCACCAAAATCTCCCTTTGCAGAGAGGTTAATCTCAGAAGCCTTTATTTGCCAATCAGGCACTTCTTGTAAACAGGTGGTAAAAGTTGAGTCGACTAAACTCATCATGCCATCACTGTTAATTGACAATTTCCCTGCTTTACCATGGCCTGGATTGCCATCAAGTTGGTATGAAGCAGCGGTCATCTCTGTTGACTTATCAATTTTACTTGCACTTAGCTTATCGGCAAAAATATTGATTTGTTTGCCTTGGTAATGAATATTCCCAATGGCTTCTATTTGCATTTTTAAGCGATTAAAGGAAAGTTGGTCGGCAATGATTTTCTGACCCTTATCTACCAGAATAACAGAGCCGTTGAATAGTGCGATTTGGTCTTGTTGTATACTTGCTTGTGAAGAGGATATACGGATAGTGCTATCAACAACTTCAGGTATACCAATGGCAATATCATCAAATTCAGGTAATGGGCACTGCATCAATCTAGTTTCAGGGGATTGACTTTTTTGTTCGACGTTAGCGTGAGCCTTCTGTGAAAGGCAAACTACTAACAGTGCAACTAGGGTAAAACTTAATGTACGGGAAAAAAACATTTATTGTCCGAAAATGGTGAAAGTATTTATAAATTGATTTTATAGCGATGAATCAAGTATTTTAACGACTAATTGCTTTATGATATAGCAATTTTTTCAGTTGGACTAACTTCTTATGTCGAATAGCAATTTGAATAAATTTCTTTCCAACTCAGAGTTATGCTTAATATACTTTAACAAGGCAAGTTTTTTTAGGTTTAGTTATTCTAAATTAAATGAATTTAACGATGTTAGTGGGTATTTAGTGAACTCCTGAAGGGCGAGTTTAAAAGGCTTATATGCAGTGTTATTGATTTTGGCAAGGGAATAACCATTCTCCGCAATCAATGCCTTACCTCTAAGCCTTTTAATTCTCGCTGAGTGGGAAGAACTTAATCAACTTGCTATAGGTTCATCTATTGGTTAGATATTATTGTAAGGAATGCTTAAAAAAATGCATATTTGGGGTAAGATTTTAGGTTTTTTGTTTGGTTTTATGCTCAGTAAAAACCTGTTTGGGGCTTTATTAGGTCTTTGGCTAGGTCATATGTTTGATCGTGGCCGAGGTTTTAATTTCAATGGGTTAGCCGGCGGTAAAGAAGATGAGATAGCTCGACAAGCTGCTTTTTTCTATACCACTTTTTCTGTGATGGGACATGTTGCCAAAGCTAAAGGGAAAGTGACTAGTCATGAAATTATGTTCGCTAGTGCTTATATGGACAAACTGGGACTAAGTAGTGAATTACGTGAACAAGCACAAGATGCTTTTCGCGAAGGAAAGTCAACAGGTTTTCCGCTCAAAGATCGCCTTGTTAAATTTAAACGTTTGATGGGCAATAGACATGATTTGTTGCTAATGTTTTTAGAAATACAAGTTCAAGTTGCCTTTAGTGATGGCGAATTAGATGACGCAGAGCGGTCTGTTTTGCACACCATAGCAAAACTGTTAGGTTATTCAGCTGGTGAACTTGATAAATTATTAGAAATGATTATTGCTGGCGCTAATTTCCATCAACAACAAGGCGGCCGAGGTTATCATCAGCAGGGATCAGGAAATATACCCGCTAGCGGTCAGCAATTAGATAATGCTTTTAAAGTTCTGGGGATTGATAAAAACTCAGAAATGCGAGTAATCAAAAAGGCTTATAAAAAATTAATGTCTCAACATCACCCAGATAAATTAATGGCTAAGGGTTTACCACCAGAAATGATGGAAAGTGCTAAAGAAAAAACACAAGAAATTCAAGCCGCATACGACTTGATTGAGAAACAGAATAAATAGCCAAAAATAAAAATCAGAGTGCATTACTTTTAAATTCTGTACTCTGATTAGAAACCATCAAACCATCAAACCATCAAACCATCAAACCATCAAACCATCAAACCATTTGATGTTAAATCGCTTTAGGGGGGAACTTTACCAACCAATAGCTTTTAGCCAGCTATTAATTTGGCTCAATAATTCTTCTTCTGGATAATAACCGGTAACGGTATTGTTTAACTGACGTTGGCGGTAATATACTTTCATTTCTTGCTTCGAAAAGACCCTTCTTTGTGCTGCCTTGTTTAGCACTAGTGGATTATCGTGTTTAAGGTAAAGGTCGAGTATAGGTAATTCTGTTGAAGCCACCTGACGTGCAAAGTTTTCATTTACACCATTAATAAGTGCATGATTACTTTGTCGATAACTACTTAGCATGATGAGTGCATTGGGCTGCTGACTATCATCTTGGCTGTATATATCGACTAATAAGGCGGCATTATTTCCTTGAGCAATCACTAGCACTATGCCGGGATACTCTCTTGCGGTATTCATAACAGCATTGAGCATGCTATTTAGTTTACTTTTATACTCTTTGAGGACTAATTGATTTTCTTTTTTCTGTTCTGCAACCGTAATTTCCGTTGAGGGATAATTCTCTGGTTTATTACTCGGCTGTATGGCAATAGTGCTCCAACCTTTAGCTGGAAGGGCATTACGTAAGTAATTAATAGCTTTTGGATTGGTGGCGCCTTGCTGCCATTCAGGTAATAAAATCACAACGCCTTTACTGTTCGCACTGGTATATCTTTTCACTAAAGTCAGATAATCATCAGGTCCCGCGAGTAATGGCTTTACTTGTTCATCTGTTAGGTAATGCTTAAGGTCTTCTTTATACTGTTGAGTTAATTCGATAGGCTTTTTTATTGGAGTAACTTTATTCGCAGTCTTTTGAGTATTCTCTGCTGACGCGTCAGTTTTCTGTTCTTCTGCAAAGGTCAGGGGGGAGCAAATAAAAGTAAGCATACAGAGAAATAAAACCAATGGTGTTGAGCTGATTTTATTTCGAGTTACGTTATGTGGACTTGTCGTATGCAACTGTTTTTCCTTAAAGCTCTTAAGCCTCATGGGTATTACCCTTTACCAATAATTCTATATCGACCATAGAATAAAAAGCGCGACATAAAAAGAATTAAATGAAAGGGCACGGCGCATCAAAAGTAATCGCTTGTTCAGTACTTGGATGGAATAAGCTTAATTTCAACGCATGTAATTGTAATCTGTTTCTCATCGTTAATGCTTCTTCAGGCGCATAAAGCCTATCCCCTAAAATGGGATGACCTAACGCTAACATATGGACTCTAAGTTGATGAGAACGCCCGGTAATAGGTGTTAGTTCAAGCAAGGTGTTAGCTTGTTCATCTATTGAATCATTATGACTAAGTACCCGATAATGTGTTAATGATTTTTTGCCGTTCTCATGATCAACTTTTTGCTTTGGTCGATTGGGCCAGTCTGATATTAATGGTAAATCAACACTGCCTTCATTTAGTTCGACTAAACCCCAGACTCGGGCAAGGTAGCTTTTTTGAGTTTTTCTTTGCTCAAATTGACGGCTAATAGCAACATGTGCTGGTTTGTTCAACGCCATAATCATTATGCCTGATGTGGCCATATCTAACCTATGCACGATAGTTGCGGTAGGTAACACTCGTTGTACACGATTTTGTAAACAATCTTGATGTTCAGGTAAGCGACCTGGCACGCTTAAAATACCACTTGCTTTGTTTAAGACAACAATATCGTCATCTTGGTAAATAATATCAAGGTAAGGTGACATAGGGGGGAGATAAATAAAATCAGGGTTTGCGCTCATTAATTTCTCAAAATAGAGGGCTATGCTCTAATGAACATAGCCCTATAATTTATTAGTGGGTAGCCAGTTAACGTTTAAGCATTAGTGAGTAACTACTATCATGCGAATGGCTTCAAAGGTCAATTGCGCTTTATCAATATAGTGGCTCAATTCATCTTGTTGTTGGCTAATAAAGTCAATCTCTTCTTGGCGCACACTTGGGTTAATCGCTTTTAATGCGGTTAACCTATGATGCTCTAATGAGAGTTTACTTTGCATAGCAGCTAAAGATTTCTTTTGAATTTCAACAATATGTTGCTCGCCGTGCACTTCTGCTTTTGCCACTAAAGGCGTTATTTGGGTCTTAAGTGCTTTGATAAGTTGTAATGCCATTTGCTTTTTAACCGGTGATAATTGTTTATCAAGTACTTTTTCACTGACTTTGTCGGCTAAATTATTGCCATTTTTGTCTACCAGAATACGAATTGGCGTAGTAGGTAAATAACGGCCTAACTGTAAATGAGCAGGGGCGGTAGCTTCAACAGTAAATAAGCATTCAAGGAAAAATGTGCCTACTGGTAACGCTTCATTTTTTAATAAACCAATACTGGCGTTACCAATTTCATCGCTCAAGACCAAATCCATTACCCCACGAACCATAGGATGATCCCACGTTAATAATTGATAATTCTCATTAACTAAGGCTGTTTCTCTATCAAAAGTAACCGTAGTGCCATCTTCAGGTAAGCAAGGGAAGTTACTATTAAGCATATGCTCGCTTTGATTTAAGGCAATAGCATTATCGGCTTTATCATCTTGCTGCACACCAAAAACATCTAGTGCTTGAAACATAAATTGAGGCAAGTTTATGTCGTTATCAACTTGTTGGATTTTTTCAACTAACTCATGTGCACGACCTTGGCCAGATGAGTTCAGCTCTAATAACTTATCTCGGCCAGATTCTAATTCCGCTTTAATAGATAAATGTTTCTGCCAACTATCACTGATGAGTGATTCTGCCTCAACTGACTGCTGCTGGCAGCTTAATGCTAATGAGAGTAATTGCTCACCGAAGGTTTCAAAAACCACTCGACCCGTAATACAAGTATGTTCAAATGCTTGCATACCTTGTTGGTACCAATCAAATAATAACTGCTGTGCCGAATCTGCAAAGTAAGGCACATGAATACGGATTATCTCTGTTTGTCCGATCCTGTCTAAGCGGCCAATGCGTTGCTCTAATAAATCAGGGTTACTTGGTAAGTCAAAAAGTACTAGATGATGAGCAAATTGAAAATTACGCCCTTCACTACCAATCTCAGAACAAAGCAATAATTGAGCACTATCTTCGTCTTGGGCAAAATAGGCGGCAGCCTTATCGCGTTCAAATATCGATAGACCTTCATGGAAAACAGCACTGCGGATACCTTCTTTAATACGAAGAACGGCTTCTAAATCAATAGCTGTTTGGGCGTTTGCACAAATGACTAAGACTTTTTCTCTTTTAAGCGACTGTAATAGATCAATTAAATAATCAACTCTAGGATCAAAATCAGTCCACGAATCATTTCGTTGATCCAAGCCGTGTAGCATTTCTGGAGTGAAAATATATTTAGCCTGCTTTGATTTAGCTAGGGCTTCTGGGCAGTCACTGAGCATAAACTCATTAATATTTTCTTGATATTGCTCGGGCATAATAAGTGCTGTAGGCACTACTTGGCGGGCAGGGAAGCCCTTAATCGTATTGCGAGAGTTTCTAAACAAGATACGACCTGTGCCGTGTCTGTCCAGTAACTGTTTTAATAAACCTTGGCGTACTTTTGCTGATTCTATACTGTCTGCTTGGTTTAACTCAGTCAGTTGAATGCTGATATCAGTTTCTTTCAATAAATCAGAGAGTGTTGTTTCTTGCTCACTAGAAAGCTGGTTACCTTCAACTAACGCATTGGCGGCATCAGCAACTTCACTATAGTGGGACTCTTCTTCGGTAAATTTTTGATAATCATAAAAACGGTCAGCATCAAGTAAACGCAAACGAGCAAAGTGACTTTCATGACCTAATTGGTCAGGGGTAGCGGTTAATAATAAAACTCCAGGAATAACTTGCGCGAGTTGTTCAATACATTGGTATTCAATACTAGGTTTATCTTGTTGCCAGTTTAAGTGATGCGCCTCATCGACAACCATCAAATCCCAATCTTCACTAACCAGTGCGTCGAACCATTGTGGATTATTAGTGATAAAGCCTAGATTAACCAATACCAATTGTTCTGAACTAAAAGGATTAGCTTTCTTACCATCAACATAGTTATCCTGGCTGGTTTCAACACAGCGTTCATTATCAAAAATGCTAAAGTTAAGGTTAAATCGGCGTAGCATTTCAACCAGCCATTGATGCATTAAAGATTCCGGCACGATGATCAAAATTCTTTTTGCACGACCAGTGACTAATTGCTGGTGGATTATTAAACCGGCTTCAATTGTTTTACCTAAGCCAACTTCATCGGCAAGTAAAACTCTCGGAGCAAAGCGATTACCGACTTCATCGGCAATGTAAAGCTGGTGTGGTATTAAGCTGACTCGACCGCCCGTCAAACCTGTTAAATCAGATTGCTGCTGTTGATACTGATGTTGTAAACAATCTTTGCGCAAGCGGAACCAGTCTAAACGATCAACTTGGCTATTAAGTAAGCGGTCGTGAGGTTTATTGAATTTAATAAAGTGATCTATCATCACTTCTTTTAGGATGATTTGCTCATTGGTATCTTGGCGTATACCTTCATAGCTGATGATACCTTGGGCTTCACTATGTGAAATTACCTTTAAAGACCAGCCTTCGTGGCTAGGAATAAGGTCATCTTTATTAAATATAACACGCGTTAGTGGGGCATTATCTTTAGCATATTTGCGGGATTCACCTGTAGCAGTGAAAACAATATTAACAAAGCGGTGTTCAACCCCTGTTACTGTACCTAATCCTTGATCTGATTCACTGTCACTGATCCAACGCTGACCTACCTGAAATGGCATAAACTTACTTCTCCAACGATTGCTTAGTTATTACTTTATATTTGATTAAGCGCGATACTAAACATTAAAAACTAGGGGTAAAAAAAAAGCGCTATAGTACTCCTAATCATAGACGGAATCATTAAAAAATTATGCTTGCTTAGTGATAAGTAAGATATTATTGTGAATAAGCTATACTTTTATAGGTATTGATTACGGATTGCTCTTTTATATTTGTTTTGTCAGTGAATCACGGAGATTAGCCATGACTAAAGAGAATATGAATAATGAGAATATGTTAAGTGATAATTCAACCCAAACGTCTCAAATCAACGAGACAATTGACCAACCTATTATCTATATATTAGATACCAATATCCTTTTGCACGAACCTTTCGCTTTTTTATCTTTTAAAGAGCACGATGTCGTTGTACCCATGACAGTGCTGGAAGAACTCGACTCAATTAAAGATAGGCGAAAAGATGTCAGCCGTGATGCTAGAGTAGCTATACGAGCGCTTGAAGATACGTTACGAGATGCCAGTCCAGAGCAAGTACTTGCTGGCGTAAAACTACCTCAAAACGATGACCAACATCCCAGTGGCAGCCTCGCCATTATTAATGATTATGCCCTTGAGAAAACTGCACACACCTTATCTTTCAATGAAAATGATAACCGTATCATTAACGCGGCTTTGCATATTCAAAAGAAAACTCCAAATAAAAAAATAGTCTTGGTCACTAAAGATATCAATATGCGCTTGAAAGCCAAGGGAGCAGGTCTGGCACACGTAGAGGATTATAGAACTGATCAGCTCATTGATGATATCCAATTTTTAACGAAAGGCTACCATAAATTTGAGGGAGACTTTTGGCAACAAATTCAATCCGTTGATAGCGAGACGGAAGGAAGAAATACTACCCATTATGTTTCTCGAGAAACAGTACCCTCAACTTACATCAATGAATACTTACTTGATGACAGTGGCACTTTTGCTGGTAAGGTTACCGGTTGGGATGACGATAAACTCGCTATTTTAGATCTTGGACGTGAACGACTGTTAGCGAAGAATGCTTGGGGCATTCATCCTAAAAATATTTATCAAGGTATGGCGATGGATGCATTATTGGACCCTACTATTGATTTAGTTATCCTTACCGGACCAGCAGGTAGCGGTAAAACCTTGTTAGCCTTAGCTTCGGCGTTAGAACAAGTAATAGAACGTGGTCTTTATGATAAAATAATTGTTACACGTAGTACTCCTGAAATTGCAGAGTCCATTGGCTTTTTACCAGGTACCGAAGAAGAGAAAATGGCGCCTTGGCTCGCCGCAATCACTGATTCACTTGAAGTGTTACATCAACAAGATGAAAGCATGCATGGCAGCTTGAACTACATTATGGATAAAGCCAATATCCAATTTAAGTCAGTGAACTTTATGCGTGGGCGGAGTATTCAAAATGCCCTAGTACTGCTTGATGAGTGTCAAAACTTAACAGCGGCTCAGCTAAAAACCATTATCACTCGCTGTGGTGAAGGAACTAAACTCGTTTGCTCGGGAAATTTGGCGCAAATTGATAGTAACTATTTGACTGCAGTAACTTCTGGGCTGACTTATATTGTCGAGCGTTTTAAAGACTTTCCAGGCTCTGCTACGGTTAACTTAAACGGCGTGGTACGAAGCCGACTTGCTTCCTTTGCAGAGGAAAATTTATAGTTTGCAAATGCACTTGGAACAGTAGCTCAGGGCCTGTTGAACTTTCGAGATTGTTTTTACAGAGTTTTGTTGGGGATTTATACAAGGCAGAGCCTTTGTCATGTGGTTGTTCCACATAAAAAGGTGATAACGCCGTAAAAATGTCCAACAAACGCTGTCCGAAGGATTCGGCTAAAAGCGTTTTACTCTTTGTTGAGTAGTATTTGCTTAGAGTGATTAAGCTACACACTACTCGCCGAGATTAAAACGCTTTATTCTCTTTAAAAAAGGCGAACAAAATTTAACCGCGAAAGAATCAACAGACCCTAGTTAAATACGCTACTTTCCTTGTTTAACGCTTGTTTAAATGAGGTGACTGCTTTAACTTATCAAGTTATCTAGTTATTTAAACAAAAAATTAAGGCGTTTTAGTGTATTTCCAAGCAGGTATAAATACAGTTTTTAGGCGCTATAATATCACCGTTGTAGTTGCCTTTATTGTCATTATTCTTATTGCCTTCTCTGCCGCCTCAGTACGTTATTTCAATCAAATTTCACAGCATAAAAAGCAAAGTTTGCTTGAGCTCCAGCAAGAAGCGCAACAGTTAAATTTTATGCTAGAGCAAAGTGTGCAAGCGGTAGTTGGCATACAAGAACTTGCCGAATATATTCTGAAGCATCCCAATGAAATAAACATTCCCATGCCTTCCTTGTTACAACAAGAAAACCTGTTTTATTTAAATAAGCCTCAGCATGATGTTATTAAACAGGGTAAACGCTTGAGTAGTAATATTACAGGTATAGGACAAATAAGTAAGTTTGGAGAGCTTAAAAAACAAGAAATTGCCATGGCTAATGCACTAACCCCTGCATTCATTGCTTCGCAAAATATCCTCAAAGAAGCTACATGGTTTTATTATATTTCTTTGGATAATTTTGTGAATATATACCCTTGGGTTGATCGCGAAATATGGCAGTTTAGTGAAAAAGCCCTCGATAGCCAACATAATAAAGCTATGCGAGTATTAACTGCAAAAAACAATCATGTTATCTGGTCTCCACCATATCTAGATGCCGCGGGCGGCGGTATGAACGCTTCATTAGGCACAGGTGTTTTTCATCAGGACAAGTTGTTAGGCTCAGTAGTTATTGATATCAATTTATCGCGTTTACATGCCAGTTTGCCTGAATTAGAATCAAACAATCAAGGCTTTGTTTTATATAATGAAAATAATGATGTTTTACTTTCAAAACGTCTGGGGAAAGAGTCGTTAAGCTACCGTGCTTCTTGGCAAGATCTGTTACCTGAATCACTCCAGTACCTTAGTGCTAAGCATTTAGCCACAATGGGAGATACCGAGCGCTTAGGTGATTGGTTTATTGAAAAACAGCAGCTCACCGCTAATGGTTGGACCTTACTTAAATATCAACAATATGAGGATTTTTCAGCGCCTCAGTATAGTGATTTTATTTTTGTTTTTGCGATGCTATTCATTGGCTTATTCGCATTTTTGATGTTAGTTAATACCATGACAAAGCGTACCTTTATTAAGCCAACTACTGAATTTATAAGTCATATTGAATATTGCGCTCAAGGAGACCCTGGGAAAGTTACCCCAGCAGCGGATTGGTTGCATTGGTTTCAAGTGGTTGAAGATATATTTGCTCAGAACCGTAGTTTATTATTACAACTAACCGAGCAAAATGATGTATTAGATAGCCGTGTCATTGAAAAGACTAAAGCGCTACAAGAAACAAGTACTAAGCACCAACGTGATTACGCCCTATTGCGCTCGGTGATGAATGCCATCCCTGAATTGATCGTCTTTAATGATCCTGATGGTTCATTAATGGGGTGTAACAAGGCTTTTGAGCGCTTGGCTAATCATTCTGTAGAACAAATGTTAGGAAGTAACTCAGCCAGTTTTATGCCGGTTCCTTTGGCAGAAGAAATTAAAATTTTAAATGCTCTGAATAATAATGTTTACCCTCAGCAAGCTTTAATTAAAGCAGGGGAGTTTATCTATCAAGGTTTTTGTAATCAGTTTACCGATGAACAAGGTAATATTCTCGGCACTATCAGTATTTTTCATGACGTAACGTCACAGCAGGCAACACAATCAGCACTGGTAAAAGCAAGAGATCAAGCTGAGTATGCTAACCGAGTGAAGATTCAGTTTCTGGCAAATATGAGCCATGAAGTTAGAACACCAATCAATGCTATGCAGGGCATGATGGACTTATTAGCTCATACTTCCCTAGATACCCGTCAGCAACATTATTTAGTAAATGCGCAAAGTGCCTCATCAACCTTGCTTCATCTTGTTGATGAACTGTTGGACTTATCTAAAATAGAAGCGGGTAAAATGATTGTCAGCCAAGATGCCGTCAACCTGCCAATCATTATTAATAAGGCGTTAAAACTCAATATCACCAATGTCGATCATCAACGCGTCAAGATCATTGTTGATATGAGTGCAGATGTGCCTAGCAATGTAATTAGTGATGAAATGCGTCTAGTTCAAGTGCTAGCTAATTTATTTAATAATGCTATCAAGTTTACTGAACAAGGCCAGATTAAATTAACTATTGATGTGCTTTCTATAGACGATACCGTAGCTAAATTACGCTTTCGAATGAGCGATACTGGTATCGGTATTGCTAGTAATAATCAAAGTCATTTGTTTAATGCCTTTAGTCAAGCCGATGAATCAATGACTCGTAAATACGGTGGGTCAGGCTTAGGTCTATCTATTTGCCAGCAAATCATTAAGCTACTCGGCGGTAAGATAAAACTGACAAGCCAATTAGGTCAAGGCAGTGAGCTTAGCTTTGTATTACCCTTTCAAATAGTTCAACTCGATACATTGGCGCAGCAAGACTCAGCGAGAGCTAATAATACCGCTCAAAAAGTTACTGAAGAGTTTATGACTACTTTACCTGCAGAGCTAAGTCAGCCGCTATTATCGGATATTACTATTTATGCGGTTGATCAAACACTCTCAGCTAGCTTTACTCAAAGTATTGCTAAAATGAACTGGCTGTTGCATGGCGTTAATAGTGTTGAAGCGTTATGTCAGTTAGATATTGCGGATAATAGTATCTTACTGATCGGTGAAGCAGACTTTGTTAAGCAACAAAGGGAACAAGAGTTAATAGCACCTTTAAATGAGTTTAGATTACTCTGTTTGTGTCAGCCGGCATTAACTCAATTGAATAACAATACTTGTAACTATTTAGATCAACTGTCTGTGCCTTATCTATTAGTTGACATGCCTTTGTTCCGTTATGCGCTTGATCAAATATCACAAGCACTATTTTATAAAGTCGAGCATTCAGCACAAAAGGATAAAAATTTAAGCGTGATCGCTGAATATTCTCAGGGTTCTCAGGGGATAGTAGCTAAAAAAACAGAAACCACTAATAGGCAAGAATGTGCAATTACTCATGATAAGCACAATCTAAAAGACGTGTCAGTTTTATTGGTGGAAGACAATTTAGTTAACCAACTAGTCGCTAAAGAGTTGTTATTGAACATGCAGGCTAAAGTGACGATAGCTGATAATGGTCAAGAGGCTTTAGATCTGTTAGCAGAGCAAGATTTTGATGTGGTGTTAATGGATATTCAAATGCCGATTATGGATGGACTCACCGCAGCTAAACATATTAGAGCGCAAAGTAACTATCAATACCTACCCATCATTGCTATGACAGCTCATGCCCGAGAAGAAGATAAACAGCTAAGTCTAGCGGCGGGAATGAACTTGCATATGCCTAAGCCTGTTACAGGACAAGCGTTACTAAGCAGTATAAAGAAAGTTCTAACTAACCTAAGCGCTGTTTAAATAAAGTTTAGGTTAAGTTTTTAGAGAATAGCTGTTCTAATTTTTTGATGGTTTCATTAATTTTACTGACATCGCTAGGAGCAATGAAAATAGTATCATCACCAGCAATAGTACCAAGTACGCCATCACTTTTACTTAAACTATCAAGAAGTCTGGCAATTAATTGCGCAGCACCTGGGCTAGTTTGAATGATGATCATAACTTCGTTGTGCTCTATTTCTAATACTAGCTGCTTAAGAGGGCTTTGTGCGGTAGGTACGCCCAATTCGGCAGGTAAACAATAGACCATCTCTTGGCGAGCATTTCGTGTTCTTACTGCGCCAAACTTACTGAGCATACGAGATATTTTTGATTGACTGATATTGTCAAAACCATTGGCTTTCAGTGCATCAACGATTTCACCTTGAGAGCCAAACTGTTCTTGTTTAAGTAAATCTTTAAATTCTTGTACGAGTGCTTCTTGTTTTTGTAAACCGCTCATAATGCGTAATCAACCCTGTAGTAGACTAAAGTGGCGTTTGTAATCAGTATAAATAAAGATAGTATACGTCATCGCATCAGAATACTGAAAGTTAATATCTGAGTAATAGAGTATAACAATTGTTTTTTACTGGCTTATGCTATATCTTTTGGTCAGCAAAAAATTAACGTATTTACTCGAATAATATTTTAATAACAAATTTTACACTAATTAAACCCACTTAGTTTCGGAGAAATCACATGAAAGTAGCTGTTTTAGGCGCCGCAGGCGGTATTGGTCAAGCATTATCATTACTATTAAAAACTCAATTACCAGCAGGTTCTGAGTTATCTTTATATGATGTTGCGCCTGTTGTTCCAGGTGTTGCTGTAGATTTATCACACATCCCAACTGACGTTAAAGTTGCTGGTTTTGGTCGTGACGACCTTAACGGTGCATTAACAGGTGCTGATATCGTTTTAATTCCAGCTGGTATGCCGCGTAAGCCAGGTATGGACCGTGCTGATTTATTCAACGTAAATGCTGGTATTATTAAAGTATTGGCTGAAGGCATTGTTGCTAGCTGTCCTAAAGCATTGGTAGGTGTAATTACTAACCCAGTTAACGGTACTGTTCCAATTGTTGCTGAAGTATTCAAAAAAGCTGGCACTTATGATGCAGCTCGTCTTTTCGGTGTTACTACATTAGATGTTATCCGCAGTGAAGCTTTTGTTGCTGAACTTAAAGGCTTAGATGTTGCTACTGTTAAAGTACCAGTTATTGGTGGTCACTCAGGAACAACTATTTTACCATTACTATCTCAAGTTGAAGGCGCTACTTTCTCAGATGAAGAAGTTGCAGCACTTACTCCTCGCATCCAGAATGCAGGTACTGAAGTAGTTGAAGCTAAAGCGGGTGGCGGTTCAGCTACACTTTCAATGGGCGCAGCAGCAGCACGTTTTTGTATGTCTTTAGTTAAAGGTCTACAAGGTGAAGATGTTGTAGATTACGCTTATGTTGAAGGTAACGGTGCTGATGCACAGTTTTTCGCACAACCTGTACGTTTAGGCGTTAACGGTGTAAGTGAAATTTTACCTTACGGTGAGTTAAGCGCTTTTGAACAAAAAGCTAAAGAAGATATGCTTGCTACCTTGAAAAAAGATATTCAAGAAGGTGTTGATTTTATGGCTAGCTAAGCAGCCTTAAAACCGACAATAAAAAAACGCTGTTATCGATTGATAACAGCGTTTTTTTATGTGTTAATTTTGATAGCGAATTAACAAATTAATTCATAATGGCTACAACATTAATGGCTTCGATTAGCAGCGATATGTGCTAAAGAAATAAGCGCTTGTTTGTGTTCACTATCTGCAATGACGTTGAGTGCCTTGATGGCTTTATCAGCTTCAATTTCAGCTTGTTTCTGGGTATAACGTAAAGATCCTGTTTCTTCCATCGCTTGAAGAATCAACTCAAGGTTATCCATGCCATTACCAAGCTCAATAGCTTCTTTAATTAATTTCTGTTGAGCTTCATTACCGTGCTTCATAGCATATAATAATGGTAACGTTGGTTTACCTTCAGCAAGATCATCACCGACATTTTTGCCCATTTCTTTAGCATCAGCAGTATAATCCATAATATCATCAACTAACTGGAATGCAGTACCTAAATACTTACCATAGTCAGCCATGGCTTGCTCTATTTTAGCATCTTGCTTCGCTATAACGGCAGCAAGGCGTGTTGCGGCTTCAAACAATTTCGCCGTTTTACAATAAATGACCTGCATATAACTTTCTTCGGTGGTGCTTGCATCATTGCAGTTCATTAACTGTAATACTTCACCTTCAGCAACTATATTAGTGGCCTCAGATAAAATATCCATAATGCGCATATCACCCAATTTAGTCATCATCTGGAAAGAACGAGTATAAAGAAAATCACCGACTAGTACGCTGGCGCTATTACCAAATAAAGCATTAGCTGTTTCTCTGCCACGACGCATATTCGACTCATCGACGACATCATCATGGAGTAGGGTTGCAGTATGAATAAACTCAATAATTGCCGCAATTTCCAAATGTTTGTCACCTTGGTATGCGAATGCTCTAGCGGCCAACACTGTTAACATAGGGCGCATACGCTTGCCGCCACCGTTAACAATATATATACCGAGTTGATTAATGAGTGCGACATCAGATTGTAATTGATCATAAATAAGATCATTTACTGCCGCCATATCGCTTTGCGCTAATGCCTGTATTGCTTTAATACTGTCTTTATTGCCCATACCACTTTTCTTTAGCTATTTTGATTAGTTAATAATCAAATGTATTCAATTAGTTGATATGGGAAAGTTTACACTAAATTTTAGGCAAAAGTAGCTTTCTGCTGGCTTTGTTCTAATTTCTTAGAGCAAAAGTAATTAAAAAGCATAAATGGTCAATAAAGTTAATAAATGATCACTTTTAGACTTGCCCTAGGTAGTTTCTTCGAGTAGAATTCGCGACCTATATTTTTTAAAATTAGCGTCACATATATAATGACGCAGTACGGAGTAGCTATGTACGCGGTATTCCAAAGCGGTGGTAAACAGCATCGTGTAACCGAAGGACAAACAGTTCGTCTAGAAAAGCTTGAGCTTGAAGTAGGCGCAACAGTAGAATTTGATAACGTTTTAATGATCGCTAATGGCGATAACATCAATGTAGGCGCGCCTTACGTTGCTGGTGGTAAAGTAGTTGCTGAGGTTGTTACACAAGCTCGTGCTCCTAAAATTACTATCGTTAAATTTAAACGTCGTAAGCATTCACGTAAGCAAGCGGGCCATCGTCAATGGTTCACTGAAGTGAAGATTACTGGTATTAACGGCTAATAGGAGCATTTAGACATGGCACATAAGAAAGCTGCGGGTAGTACTCGAAATGGTCGCGATTCAGAAGCAAAACGCCTAGGTGTTAAGCGCTTTGGTGGCGAATCTGTTTTAGCTGGTAACATTATTGTTCGTCAACGTGGTACTCGTTTCCACGCTGGTAGCAACATGGGTATCGGTAAAGATCATACTTTATTTGCTTTATCTGACGGTAAAGTACAATTTGAAGTTAAAGGTCCAAAGAGTCGTAAGTTTGTTAGCATTATCGCTGACTAATATAAGCTTCGATTTATAAAAACCTCGCTTCATAGCGAGGTTTTTTTTTAGTTTTTTTTTGACTGAGTAGAGATTCATTTTTAGTCGGTCAAAAATAGTTTATACTAATCATAATTGAACAAGAATTACCATATTAGGGTTATTGAGATTCCATGAAATTTGTTGATGAAGTTGAGATCAGAGTTGAAGCGGGTGATGGCGGCAACGGCTGTGTCAGTTTCCGTAAAGAAAAATTTATTGAGTATGGCGGCCCTAATGGTGGTGATGGCGGCGATGGCGGCGATGTTTATTTAATGGCTGACGAAGGTTTAAATACCTTAATCGATTACCGTTTTGAACGTTTTCATCGTGCTAAACGTGGACAAAATGGTCAACCGCAGAATTGTACAGGTAAAGGCTCTGAAGATTTAGTGTTAAAAGTACCTGTTGGAACACGCGCTGTCGATCAAGATACCGGTGAGCAAATCGGTGATTTAACCTATAAAGGCCAAAAGATGCTTGTTGCTAAAGGCGGCTGGCATGGTTTAGGAAATTTACGTTTTAAAAGTAGTACTAACCGTTCACCTCGTCAAAGAACTGATGGTACGCCAGGTGAAATTCGTAGCCTTAAGCTTGAATTATTGTTACTTGCTGATGTTGGCCTGTTAGGTCTACCTAATGCAGGTAAGTCTACTTTAATACGCAGTGTTTCAGCAGCAACACCGAAAGTAGCTGATTACCCATTTACTACCTTAGTACCTAATTTAGGTGTAGTACGTTTAGATACACAGCGTAGTTTTGTTATTGCTGATATCCCAGGAATTATCGAAGGTGCAGCTGACGGTGCAGGTTTAGGAACACAGTTCTTAAAACATCTTGAACGTTGTCGTATATTATTACACGTTATTGATATTATGCCTGTTGATGGCTCAGACCCATTAGAAAACGCTAAAGTAATTATCAGCGAGCTAGAACAGCATAATGAAAAACTGGCAGGTAAGCCTCGTTGGGTTGTCTTCAATAAACTTGATTTAGTACTTGAAGAAGAAGCAAAAGAAATTACTGATGCTATTATAGCCGGTCTTGATTGGAAAGGTGAGGTGCATAGCATTTCTGCCTTTAATCGTTCAGGTACTAAAGAGTTAACACAAAAAGTGATGACCTTTATTGAAGAATTACCGCCTGAAGAAGAAGAAGTGATTGATGGTAAAACCGTTGAGTTTAAATGGGATACTTACCATGAAGAAACTATCGCTGCTCATTCTCAAGATGACGACCTAGATGATGACGACTGGGATGAAGATGATTACGATGTTGAAGTAGAATATCGTCAATAACATACCATGTTGATACTAAGCACTTGTTTATTTTTATAAACAAGTGCTTTTTTTTGTCTTGTTTTTAGCTTACCTAACTCTGATTGAAATCGACTTGAGGATCGCTTTTAAATGCTAAACAATATTTGTTGTTTTAAGTTGCTGATACTAATTGACTTTATTTACAAGTTTTAATTTTCTGCAAATCTGGCTTTATTTATATCTATTTTTAGCTAATGTAATTACTAGACGAGGTTTTTTAACAGATGTAACTTTATCGACTACATATTCAAAGGATTGATATGTCACTATTTAGAAAGGAAGCTATTTCCCATCAAAGTGAGCGTTTAACAGGTGCTATTACCTTAGCTCAACCATTATCTATCAAACTAACTGTACTCATTTTAGTCTCAATTGCTATCGCCATTATTACATTCCTTTTTAGTGCTGAATACTCTCGTAAAGAAACCGTCCGTGGCTTTTTAATGCCAAATAAAGGTGTTATTAAAAGTTTTGCTAATCAAGGCGGCACCATAGAAAAATTATGGGTAAAAGAAGGTGATAAGGTTTTAAAAGGTCAATCACTTGCAACTATTATCGTTCAACAAAATAATAGAAATGGTATTGATTTAAGTACACAACTTGCCGAACAACTGAATGCTCAAGCAAATTTACTAATTGATGAAATATCGCAACATCAAACTTTGAAAATGCAAGAATTATCGAATCTCCACGCTCAAGATATAGCGTTAGATAATGAAAAAATTGCACTGGAAGATCAGCTAGCTTTGGCTGAGGAAAAGTTAACGCTTTTGAGTGAGCAACAGTTAGATTTCAATCAACTTAACAAAAATGGTTATGTATCTAACTTAGAAAAAGATCGCCAACAGCAAACACTACTTGAAGCTAAACAAGAAAAACAAAATATAGCCCGACTGTTGCTTCAGCAGCAAAACCAATTCAACCAGCTTGCCTTTAATATTAAAAATATTCCTCAGCAATATATTTTACGTATTAACAACCTTAAACGCCAACAAGCAGATCTTCAACGTCAATTAGCCCAAGTAGCGAGTAATTATAAATATACCATTACTGCGAGTAATGATGGAGTAGTAACGGGTGTTCAAGTAGTCGAAGGTGAAACCTTATCGCAATCAAAAGCACAATCTAAACCGCTATTGCACATATTACCTGAAGGCTCTGAACTTATTGCTGAGTTGTTACTGCCAACACGTTCTGCTGGATTTATTCAAGTGGGTAATAATACCCGTTTACGTTTTGACGCTTTTCCTTATCAACGTTTTGGCTTTATAAATAGTGAAATTATTCGTATTGATCAGACACTGATTACACCCAGTGAAATACAATTACCTATTGTATTACAGGAGCCTGTTTACCGTTTACGAGCAAAATTAAATCAACAACAAATGAAGGCTTTTGGTAAATCGTTTGACTTAAAAAGCGGTATGTTGTTTGAGGCCGATATAATGTTGGAGCAAAGAACATTAATTGAATGGTTACTTGAGCCTATTTACAGCTTGCGGGGTAGAGTAAGTTAGAATAAATAATTTTTCAAATGAGATTGTTTGTTTAATTACAACAGTCTTAGGTGGAAAATGGAGTGGCTAACTTTAATATAACTTTAGCAAGAGCAATTAAAGCCAGCCTATTAGTCGCAACTTCAATATTGAAGTTTGCAAATCAATAATCCGACAATTAAATGTCGGGTATACGGAGTGTAACATTATGCGTGAACTAAACGTAAAAGAAATAAAAGAAGTTAATGGTGGCTGGATTTTGCAGTTTTTAGGTGGCTGGTTAGGAGGTGAAGCAATGAATTCAGCAGTTTTTCATTGGCGTGGAGCATCTGGTTACACAGAGTTTGATGACACGAGATTGGCTCCTTAAGTAATTACTTGCAAGTAATATGGCTCTATCTGAGCCATATTTAAAGTTTCTATTCAGGAGAATAGAATGAATTTCAACTAATTTTTATCCACGAATCTAATTAAGGTTGGCATCCCTGCCCCCGCAAAAAAAGGAGGTTACATGATCAGATCAACTAGTAATTATGAAAAGCGTCAAGAATTTTCAATTATGGGTACAATTTCATGGCTTATTTTAATTATGATCGGAGTTCAGGTAGGAGTTGGTGTAATTATAGAGTTGGTAGTTAAATTATTTAAATTCAACGGTTTATCATTATGGTTTCGTCCGGAGATTATGCTGTTAGGGATGATAATGACAGTAATAATTTCTATTCCTTTAATAAAAAAAGCAACACTTGCATCTGATAAGGCTTTTCCATTTCATTTTTTAGCGGTTAAGCAAATAAATCAAGCTACTTTACTGAAAACCCTTGTACTTGGTACGATGTATTACTGCCTTATGTCAATGTTTATGCACTTACTTAATATTGATACTCCACAATACATGCTGGATGCGAAATCTCAAGTAAACTCAACTCTGGATTTTATATTACTAATTTCAACTGTTTGTATTATAGCACCTGTTTTCGAAGAAGTTGTTTTTCGAGGTTTGGCTTTTTCAAGGCTCCAATATAGTAAATTTGGGCCTGTTGGGGCTATTATTATAACTAGTCTAATTTTTTCCGTATTACATATTCAATATGAGTTAATTCTTTTTGTATTTTTATTCCCGATGGCTCTTTTATATGGTTTTGTCCGCTATAAAACGGAAAACGTAACATACTGTATTGCCCTTCATATTCTTTTTAATTCACTATCAACATTTCAATTGTTTTATTTACACTCATGATAACTAGCTATTTTAAAAGAGCTTGTAATGGAAACTAAATTAAACTTTTCAATAGGTAAGTCGACACCGATAATTTTTCAATCAGAAGTAGCCGAATGCGGTCTAGCTTGCATGGGAATGATCGCCGGTTATCATGGTCATAAACTTGATATGCAAGAAATGCGAAGGCATTTTTCTGCTAATTTGAAAGGCATGAATCTTCAGCAGTTAATTGAATTAGGTGACAGCCTATGTTTGGCCAGTCGAGCGTTACAATGTCCTATTGATGAAATGCATAACTTAGCGACACCTTGTATTTTACATTGGAATTTAAATCATTTTGTTGTATTGACCCAAGTATCAGGAAAAGAAAAATCAGCTAAGTATTATATAAATGATCCAGCCGTTGGAAAATGCACATTAAGCACGGAAGAATTTAGTAAACATTTTACAGGTATTTGCTTGGAGCTTACGCCAACAAGCAAATTTGAAGTAAAACAAGAAAAATCACAAATGAAGTTCTCGCAGCTGTGGAGTTCAATGTCAGGCTTGAAGGCTGGGCTAGTCAAGTTGATTGGCTTATCTTTCGTTCTGCAATTGTTTGCACTAATGACCCCTTATTATATGCAATGGGTAGTCGATGAAGTACTGATAAGTTTTGATAAACCCTTACTTATGGTATTAGCTACTGGTTTCGCCTTAATAGCCGTAATTTCTGTGGTAACAAATGCGGTGCGTAGTTGGCTGATATTACGACTTTCTAGCTTACTTAATATGCAAATGGGAGTTAATTTGCTTAGGCATTTATTACGTTTGCCTATGAACTATTTTGAGTCTCGACATATAGGAGATATTGTTTCTCGTTTTGGATCTCTTGCTCAAATACGTGAGCGAATTACCACAGGATTTGTCGAAACTTTAGTTGATGGTTTTATGTCCATTACTGTATTGATAGTGATGGCTCTTTACTCTTTGAAGCTTACTGCGGTGGTACTTTTTGCGATAGCGTTATATACCATAGTGCGTTTGGCACTATATCGCCCACTGCATCAAGCTACCGAAGAGTTGATTCAAAGCTCTGCCAAGGAACAATCTAATTTTTTAGAAAATATTCGTGGTATGCAAACCATCAAACTCTTTGGTAATGAGTTACAACGCCAAGGTGTTTGGCAAAATCATTATGCCGATGTCATTAATAGTGAAATCAGTTTAGGGAGATTAAATATCAGCTTTGACTCATTTAACAAACTGTTATTTGGTTTAGAAAATGTCTTAGTTATTTATTTCGCTGCCACCATGGTAATGGCTAATAGTTTGTCCGTAGGTATGGTGTTGGCTTTTATCGCCTATAAAGGACAATTAACAAATAGGTTTGCTAATTTAATAGAACAAATAATTCAATTTAAAATGATGCGTTTACACCTTGACCGTATTGCAGATATTGCTTTGACTGAACAAGAAGCTAATCGAGAAGGTGAAGCCTTTTTTTCAAATAGTGATACCCATGAACCAGCAGGACAATTAACGTTAGAAAATATCTGCTTTAGTTATAATGATGATCAAGCACCAATATTAAGTAATATTAACTTGTCATTAGAAGTTGGGGACTCAATTGCTATAACTGGTCCATCAGGATCAGGAAAAACAACTCTGATGAAAATTATGCTGGGTTTATTGCAACCCACTTCAGGTAAGGTTTGTCTTGATGGTAAAGATATTACTCAAGGTGGGCTTAAAAATTATCGTAAAAAAATCGCAGCAGTTATGCAGGACGATACTCTATTAGCAGGGTCTATTGCTGATAATATTAGCTTCTTTGACCCTCAACCAAACTACTTGAAAATTGAACAGTGTGCTCACTTGGCTGCTATTTATGATGATATTAACAAAATGACAATGGGTTATAACTCGTTAGTGGGTGATATGGGATCTAATTTATCGGGCGGTCAAATTCAGCGCTTATTACTTGCTCGTGCGCTCTATCAATCACCATGCGTTTTATTTTTAGATGAAGCCACAAGTCATTTAGATAAAGATAATGAAACTAAAATTAGTGAACAGATTCAGCATTTACCGATTACTCGGATCATGATTGCTCACCGACAGGAAACAATTATCATGGCTGAGCAAGTTTACATATTGAAGGATGGTGTATTAATGGACTTAGATGAAAGTTATTCAAAAGCTGTAATCTAGATTTTTATGCAGATATCGTGCACTTGTAAATTTTTATAAACAAGTGCTTTTTTTTATCTTTTTTTTAGCGATAATATAGAAAATAATTTTGAGAGTTTTGTATGACCATTTTATCGATGATAGTTGCGACGGCTGATAACAATATAATTGGCAAAGATAATGACATGCCTTGGCATTTGCCTGCAGATTTAGCCTATTTCAAAAAAGTTACCTTAGGTAAGCCTATTATTATGGGTCGTAAAACGTTTGAATCCATTGGTAGACCTTTACCAGGTCGACGTAATATTGTTATTTCTCGTGATGAAAACTATCAAGCAAAGGGCATTGATAGTGTGACTTCTGTAGAACAAGCTCTGGCTTTAGTTGATGGCAGCGACGGTAGTGAAGGCGCTGAAGAGATTATGGTGATTGGTGGTGGTGCAATTTATGCGCATTGTTTACCAAAAGCAGACCGTTTATACATTACTCATATTAAAGCTGCTATTGATGGCGATACTAAATTTCCCAATTATGAGGACGGCAGTTGGGAAAAAGTAAGTAGTGAGCTTAGAGAGAGCGATGAAAAGAATATTCATCAATTAGACTTTTGTGTTTACGAGCGAATAGCTAGCTAGAAATACTTGAGTAAGAGCAGTTATTAAACTTGATAAGATATACACCAAGTTGAGAAAGATAATAAATAAGGTACGTTTTGAACGTATCTTTTTTGTTGTTCAGATAACTACGTATTAAGGTAATTATTTATATAGCTATGAGTTAGTGAATTACGTAATCTGAGATATCTGTTACTACGCATCACTTTTGATATTACCAATCACTGAATTAGATTGAAATTAATCATGATCACTAATGCCACACTGCGGTCATTAGCATTTGGAAATTTATACTGAAATTTTTAGTATGTTTTGATCAACAGCGAACATGACTGAACAATCACTTTAGGTTAACAGTCTCCTAATAGCGGAAGTTCCCCATAGATAAAAACATGAGTCTTTTAATGATGACTTTCGTCGTTGAGTCGTTCAGCCTGAATGTGAACTAAACCACTAATATAGTCTTTTAACACTGATGTTGGTCTATCTTTACAACTTAGGTATGTACCTGTCTCATACTCAAACATTTTGTATTAAACAAGAAAATATACCTCATGATACTATTTTCGTTTGAAGGTGACTTTTTAAATGCTGTATTAATAACTAACAAGAGAAAATATTTCTTTCCTTCTCTGCCTCCTATCTGAGGCATTAAATAATCAAACAAGTAACATTTTCAGGGAATTTATATATCGCAATGATAGTAGCGTAGTGGGCATCTTAGTTAAACTTTACTTAACGAAAGGTAGTAGCTACTATTAAAATCAGGCCATTGATACTGAAAATGAGTTAATCGTTATATCGGATACTCATTATTACCCTTGTATTATTGTGAATTAATTCCAAGACAATAAAGAACAATTAGGCAAATTTATAGATGCAGTATTGGACATCTCTGAAGCTTTAGTAGGGAGGTCAATTATCTGGACTGTCTCAAAATTGTTGAGAGTATCATGTAATTATCCCAAGCTTTTAGTTAGGAGTTCTTATGCGACAATACTTAAGCAAGTTAAGCTATATAAAATTCTTTTTGGTATTTTTAACCTCTAGTTTGTTTTTTGCTAGTAGTAATCTTTTTGCTCACTTACCGGCCTACGAAGGAGAGCGTGTTCGCAATGACAATCATTTTACCAAGAACGGTTTTGCTGAGCCGGTTAGAGGTGAGTGTGATTTTACTGCGGTAGGTTCAACCGACCCTAAAGCAGGATCAGCAAATATATACTTGGGTACAGATAATACACCACCAAACTTTTTCTGTGGTTTCACTAGTCAGGATGATTGGAGTTTTGAATTCCCTGTCGATATTATTGAAATATCGCGAACTCCAGTCCCTGATCCTTCTAGTTTGGGGCTCGAGCTGGAAGAAGGGTATATCCCTTGTTTCCCTGATAACCCAAATCCTTTCCAGTGCCCACGGCAAATAAATAACCCTATGGATGGATCTGTTATTAATTTGCCGGGTCAGTGTGTTGATCTTGGACAGCCGGGAGATCCTAGTGCTTCAGATTTTCCTGATTTAGATTACCATTGTGCGCTCCTTCCCGGAGCCCCACGACCCCGCGAAAGCTCAGTGTTATTTAGTACGTTAACGGGTCCAAAGGATGTGGATTGGGGAGTCTACAGATATGATCCTGTTTATGATGAGCAACCCATTGTCGGGGCATCTCAAGTACCTGCTTGTAAAGAAAATTTAACGAGTTTTGTGACGTTTGCTTACGCGGGTCCAATTGATATGGTGGATGCGAGATCAGGTGAACTTCTCTTTGAACAGCTATCAAAGGTCGGTAAATTGCCACGTGAAATTAAACAAAAATTGCCTGACGGATATGGGATCAGGGTTAAGAGACCAGAGGAGTTTTATCCTACAAAAAATAACCCACGTAAGGGGTACGCAAGTGGTTTTGCTCAAAATGGGTGGTTATTGGCGCCAGATTCTGTCATTCAATGCATTGATGATTTTGAAGCCTGTCTGGCAGATCAAACCGGCGAATTGTCCAGGCATTACAAAAATAATGATATCTTTTTTGTTAAAGAAGATGAGCCAGTTGATCTCTATTTGATCTGGTGGATAGATAGCAAACAAGGGCACCATTGGTGGCATCCTAATAAATCTAAGGGTTCGTCAAAACTCACCGATGTGTCAATTACCACAGGTGTTGTCGATCAGTTTATAATTGGGGATTTCATTAATATAAGTAACTCAGGGCCGTTCTCTGCTAATGGCCGTTATGTACATGGTCAGTGCACTGACCCTCGCAGAGGTGGTCGAGCGGATGTTACGATCGAAACAAACTAAACAATAAGAATGCTGGCTCAGGTCAGAACTCTTATTATTGGATGTAGTAAGGTGCTGATTTATGTCAGTTCATTTACTTAAACTAATATTATGAAGTATTGCGACTAGTGAGTAATTAAGCTTATTTTCGTGACGTAAAGTTAGCGTCCAGATGTGAAATCCAACGGTAACTATGAGCTTCAAGCGGACGTTAGGGATTACTTCGGTGTAACTTCCGCTTAGCGCACCAAGGGAACATCAGCGCCAATATTTATTGGTGCTAAAAAACTACGATGTTTGAGGGGGGGGGGTCTTTAACCGTCACTTTTGCCACTAAGGCAGGGCTTATTATTTATCGTATGACAGACCGTCAAGGGTTTCTAATAAATGTTTAAGGGAGTTCTGTATGCAAAGAGCGGAAGTTTTCCGTGATTGAGCTTACAGTTGCATAGCGATAATAAAAAAGCTGCACGTTATAAACGCGCAGCTTTTCAGATTATTACGGTGAATTATTTATCTAGTTGTTAACTATTGAGTCACGTAATCTAAGATACCCATAGCTGCTTTTTGACCTTGGTCAATGGCAGTAACGACTAAGTCAGATCCAAGAACCATATCACCACCGGCGAAGACATTCTGCTTACTTGTTTGCAGGGCAAAGTCAGAGCTATCCACAGCAACAACACGACCACGAGAGTCTAACTCTACGCCAGCATCGACCATCCATTGAGGTGGGCTTGGTAAAAAGCCAAAAGCAATAACAACGGCATCAGCTTCCATAATAAACTCACTGTCGGCTATAGGCTCTGGGTTGCGTCTACCGTTAGCATCTGGTGAGCCGAGTTGAGTTTTAACAAACTTAACACCAATAGCAACACCTTGTTCGTTCACGGCAATGTCGAGCGGCTGAAGGTTAAACTCGAAATTAACACCTTCTTCTTTGGCATTTTGAACTTCGCGAGGAGAACCAGGCATATTGGCTTCATCACGACGATATGCACACGTCACGCTTGTTGCATCTTGCCTAATGGAAGTACGTACACAATCCATGGCAGTATCACCACCACCCAGTACAATAACCTTTTTATCTTTGAAATTTACATAAGGCTTAACTTGAGCATTGTCCGCTTTAGTAAATCCCATTAAATTCTGAGTATTACCAATCAAAAAATCTAATGCGTTATAAACGCCCTGAGCTCCTTCATTGTCAAAGCCGCCACTCATATCGGTATAAGTACCTAAGCCTAAGAAAACGGCATCATATTCATCACTGATATCTTTAAAACTAATATCAGTGCCAACATTAATATTTAAGCGAAACTCTATACCCATGCCTTCTAAAATTTCACGGCGCGTTTGAATAACACTTTTTTCTAGTTTGAACGATGGAATACCAAAAGTAAGTAAACCACCAATTTGTGCGTGTCTGTCATAAACCACAACATCAACACCATTACGAGTTAATACGTCAGCACAGCCAATTCCTGCGGGACCTGCACCAATAACGGCTACACGTTTACCTGTTTTTACTACGTGAGATAAATTGGGCTTCCAACCCTGTGCAATGGCAGTATCAGTAATATGTTTTTCGATATTACCTATGGTTACCGCACCAAACTCATCATTTAAGGTACAAGCCGATTCACAAAGCCTATCTTGTGGGCAAACTCGACCACACATCTCTGGCAAGCTGTTGGTTTCATGACATAAATCAGCTGCTTCAAAGATACGATTTTCAGTGACTAGTTCAAGCCATTGTGGAATGTAATTATGCACGGGGCATTTCCATTCACAATATGGGTTACCGCAGTCCAGACAGCGGTCAGCTTGACCCGCACTTTGTTCATTACCCATCGGTTGGTAAATTTCAACGAAGTTAATTTTACGTTCACTAATCGACTTCTTTGCTGGGTCTATTCGTTTTACATCAATAAATTGATAAACATTTTTGCTCATTATTTAAATCCTCAATTCTTACCAATTATTGTGCTTGGACACGAAGTTCAGCACTTGAACGACTACGGTGACCTAATAAGGTCTTTACATCGGTAGCTGTCGGTTTAATCAGTTTAAATAAGGGTGCATATCGATCAAAGTCATGAAGCATTTCATGAGCGCGCAAGCTACCCGTTTCTTCAAAATGTTGATTGATGATGCCACGTAAATGTTCTTGGTGAATGGTTAAATCTTCAATAGCCAACATTTCAATAGATTCTTTGTTCAGACGAACATCTAAGTCACCTGTTTCATCTAATATGTATGCGAAACCGCCGGTCATTCCTGCACCAAAGTTAACACCTGTATCTCCTAGTATAGTAACTATACCGCCAGTCATATATTCACAGGCATGATCACCAGTGCCTTCGACAACTGCATGACAACCTGAATTTCGTACAGCAAAACGTTCACCAGCACGACCTGAAGAGAATAACACCCCGCCAGTAGCACCATATAGACAAGTATTGCCCATAATCATCGTTTTATGGCTAGCGTATTCAACACCAACAGGGGGCTTGATCGTGAGTTTACCTCCCGCCATACCTTTACCGACATAATCGTTGGCATCACCGGTTAAAATCATGTTCAAACCACCAGCATTCCAAACACCAAAACTTTGTCCTGCAGTACCTGATAGATGTATTGTAATCGGAGAAGACGCCATTCCTTGATCGCCATGATGACGAGCAATTTCACCGGATAAGGTTGCTCCAACAGAGCGGTCAGTATTTTGAATAGTAAAACGATATTCACCGCCTTTACTATGAGACACCGAATCACTGGTGGCAGCTAAAATTTTCTGATTTAACTGACCTTTATCAAATGCAGTGTTTTCTTCTGTCTGATGAAGTGCCGTATTTTCACCGGCAACAACAGGTGCGATTATCGGTGATAAATCTAATTTACTTTGTTTAGACGTAAGTCCATCAATCTGTATTAATAAGTCAGTTCTGCCTATGATCTCAGTTAAACTTTTTACACCAAGACCGGCAAGAATTTCACGTACTTCACGGGCAATAAATTTAAAATAATTCATTACTTGATCAGGTAAGCCTTTAAAGAACTGCTCGCGTAAAACCTCATCTTGCGTTGCAACGCCAGTAGCACAGTTATTTAGGTGACATATACGGAGAAATTTACAGCCTAGTGCTACCATAGGTGCAGTACCAAAGCCGAAGCTTTCAGCGCCTAAAATAGCCGCTTTAACAATATCAACACCGGTTTTTAAACCACCGTCAACTTGTAGACGCACTTTATGGCGCAAACCATTGGTTACCAATGACTGATGAGCTTCTGCTAAACCTAGTTCCCAAGGACAACCTGCATATTTTACTGAACTAAGTGGGCTGGCGGCAGTACCACCGTCGTAACCTGAGATGGTAATAAAATCGGCATACGCTTTAGCAACACCCGACGCAATGGTACCAACGCCTGGTCCAGAGACCAATTTCACTGATATAACCGCTTTTGGATTCACTTGTTTTAAGTCAAAAATAAGCTGAGCTAAATCTTCAATAGAATAAATGTCATGATGCGGCGGCGGAGAAATTAAGGTAACACCAGGTACTGAGTAACGTAATTTAGCAATTAATGGCGATACTTTATCACCAGGCAACTGCCCACCTTCACCAGGTTTTGCCCCTTGCGCTACTTTAATTTGTAAGACATCTGCATTGACTAAGTAGTGTGGGGTTACGCCAAAGCGCCCTGAGGCAATTTGTTTAATACGAGAATTTTTAACGGTACCAAAACGACGCTCATCTTCACCACCTTCACCAGAATTTGAAAAACCACCTAAACGGTTCATGGCAATAGCCAGTGCTTCATGTGCTTCAGGGCTAAGCGCACCAATTGACATGGCGGCGCTATCGAAACGTTTGAACATTTCTCCTTCAGACTCTACTTGGTCAAGTTCAATCGGCTCGCAGTCATCCCTAAGTTTTAATAAATCTCGCAGGGTGGCTACTGGGCGCTGATTAACTTCATCGGCGAAAGTACGATAATCATTATAATCACCGTTTTGCACTGCACGTTGTAAATAATTAACCACATTAGGATTAAAGGCATGGTACTCACCACCATGAACGTACTTTAATAAACCGCCATGATTAACTTTTTGATGAGGTAAAAATGCTTTGCGTGCAAGGTTAGCTGCATCTTGTTGAATATCACTGAAATCAGCTCCTTTAATGCGACTTGGTAAGTCACTAAAACAAAGCTCCATAATATCTTCATTTAAGCCGATAACTTCAAATAATCCGGCACAGCGGTAACTGGCAATGGTTGAAATACCCATTTTAGAGAGTATTTTCAATAGCCCTTTATTGATACCTTCTCGATAATTAACGATGGCATCACGGGCTGATAAATCTATTTGCTTTTGTTCAACTAATTGCTCAATCGTTTCAAACGCTAAATAAGGATATATAGCGGTAGCACCTAAGCCAAGTAATACCGCATACTGATGCGAGTCACGCACTGAACCCGTTTCTACAATAATATTAGAGTCGCAACGTAACTGTTGATCAACTAAACGTTTCTGTACCGCGCCGACAGCCATTGCCGCAGGAATAACGAGTAAACCTGGTTGGATATTTCTATCTGATAACACCAAAATAACAGTGCTGCTATCGCGAACAAGTGTTTCTGCTTCATTACACAAGCGTCTAATAGCGGCTTCTAAACCTTCTTTTGCATCAAAACTTAGCGTTAATGTATCTGAGCGATAATGCTCAGGATCTAAATCTCGTAATTGTTTCAAGCCGGTATACATAAGCACTGGCGTTGAAAACAACATGCGATCGGCATGACCCGACGTTTCGTTAAATACATTATGTTCACGACCAATGCAGGTACCTAGTGACATCACATAACGTTCACGTAAAGGGTCTATTGGCGGGTTTGTTACTTGCGCGAATTGCTGACGGAAATAGTCATATAAAGTACGCGTTTGACTCGATAATACTGCCATAGGAGTATCATCACCCATAGAACCCGTCGCTTCTTGGCCATTTTCGGCTAATGTTCGAATGACTTGCTGAATTTCTTCATAGCTGTAATTGAACATTTTGTGGTACTGATTCATCTCTGCATCAGTAAATACACGTTGACCAATCAAGTTAGCTTCAAGTTGATCAAAGGGGACTAGTCGGCGAATATTTTTAGTTAACCACTCTCTATAAGGGTGACGTTCCTTTAAATTATTATCAATATCGGCTGAATGAGATATTTTACCTGTGTAGGTATCAATGGCGAGCATTTCACCAGGGCCAACACGGCCTTTTTCCACCACTTCATCTTCACCGTAATCCCAAATACCTACTTCTGAAGCGAGGGTAATAAAACCATTACGAGTAATAACATAACGGGCAGGGCGTAAACCGTTTCTATCAAGGTTACAGGCAACATGGCGGCCGTTAGTCATTACTACGCCAGCGGGGCCATCCCATGGTTCCATGTGCATAGAGTTGAATTCATAGAAGGCACGTAAATCATCATCCATTAACGGACTGTTTTGCCATGCAGGCGGCATCAATAAGCGCATTGCACGGTATAAATCCATACCACCAGCTAAAAAGAGTTCAAGCATGTTATCTAAAGATGATGAATCGGAGCCTGTCTGGCCAACAAAAGGAGCAGCATCTTGTAAGTCAGGCAATAATGGTGATTTAAAGCGGTGAGTTCTCGCCCGACTCCATTGACGGTTACCGTTAATGGTGTTGATTTCACCATTGTGCGCTAGATAGCGGAAAGGTTGTGCTAAATGCCATTGTGGCGAGGTATTGGTTGAAAAGCGCTGATGGAATACACAGATAGCACTTTGCATGCGAATATCAGCTAAATCTAAATAAAAATTAGGTAAATCTACAGGCATCATTAGCCCTTTGTAGATTGTTACTAGACAAGACAAACTGGCAACATAAAATTTTTCGTCGGTAATACGCTTTTCAGCGCGACGACGCGCCATATATAAACGTCGCTCTAACTCTAGGTTTCTCCATCCTGGAGGAGCATCAACAAAGACTTGTTCTATCGTTGGTAAATTGCCTATCGCAATTTCACCTAATACCGATGTGTCGATAGGTACAGTGCGCCAGCCTATTAATGTTAAGCATTCATTTGCTAACTCTTCTTCTAATACTTTTTTAGAAAGTGCAGCTTCAACGGGATCAGGGCTTAGGAAAATCATGCCGACAGCATATTTTTTACCTAGCTTCCATTTATTGTCGGCGGCTACGGCGCGAAAAAAGCTGTCTGGTTTTTGTAATAGTAGGCCACAACCGTCACCTGTTTTACCATCGCTGGCGATACCACCACGATGTTGCATACGATCTAAAGCGGAAATAGCGGTCTTAATTAGTTTGTGACTGGTTTCACCCTGTTGATGGGCAATTAGACCAAAACCACAGTTGTCCTTTTGGACGCTATGATCATAAAGTTGCATATTTTTCTCCTAATAATAAACCAACTTACTTACAGGACAGGTAAAAAGAATAAAGGCATGGAAAAAATGCATAAATACACCTCTTTTTAAGTAAGTGGAACTATCAACACTACCCAGTTCTTTGGTAAAGGTCAATTTAAATAGAGCTTTTGCTCGTCAGTCATCTTGACGGCTGTACTGAGTATTAATTGAATAATGAAAAGTGCTTATATCAACAGATTGTTTTTGCTGTGATTGTTATTTTTGATAAGTGCTTATATCTTTATCGAGCAAAAAATAATGAAATAAACATCGTTTATAGGCGTGTGATATAGCAAAAGGAGATTCTGTCTAAGTGACTTCTGAAGTTGATGTTCTGCTAACAGTTAAATAAGTGACACAAAAAAGCCAATAGTGAAATCACTATTGGCTTTAAGTTTTATAATAGAGCTTAGTTATCGCTATGGCTGATAGCCATCCTTGATACCCTTGGTCGTTACACTAACAGCGTCATGGGCATGAAGAGACTCTAAATGATTTATCCGTAACCAGAAGTCATCAAATTGATCTGTTTGATTCAGACTATGCTGTAAACGACGAGCAGCATCTTCACAAAACATTAAGTTTTGACCATTTAGGCGAGCAAACTCTTGCTCATCTTCGCGTTTGACTGCAGCTTGTACCGGTGTTTTTAGAGAGTTTTCAACCAGGTCAACTATCTCGGTAATAGGAAAGTCATTAATACTAGAATTTAGTTTTACTTTTACTTCGGCAACAGAACGTTGAGAATGAGGAGTTGCTACGATTCCTTCTGTTGTGCCTAACCAATCATGAACATCAGTTAATGCCAGTTCGCTTTGTTGAGCAAACTTATCTTGAAAAGCTTTTTGTATCAACTGCCTTGCAAGGGCCGCAGAGCATGGACAAGTTGAAGAATAGGGTACATCAATAGTTAGCTCGATAGTGAGTTTACCTTGATTTAGGTTTCCTGTTAGCGTTACCGGGTAAGCTTTCCAACCTTCTTTACCACTGATTAATGATTTTCTACGTAAATGATAATCAAAGCAAAATTGTACTTTAGCTTGGTCACTTAATTCTTGGTGACTACTAATAAATCCATCAAGCAAACTCACTAAACTTTGATAGTTAAGTATATTACTTGTAGATAATTCATCGATAAGTAGATAAAGACGCGACATATGTATGCCTTTAGCTTGTGCATCTTTTAAGTTCACAAAGGCATCAATATGAGCAGAGACCATACGCTCACTTTCACCTTTTGAGGCAACCATAATAGGCATTTCAATGTTACTCATGCCGACCCAGTCAAGTGTACCTTCGGTTTGAGCTGTTGTATGGTTGGCGATATCTGGCATTGATGTCGTCATTTCGACTCCACTTTAAACGATAGTTACTAACTAATCTTCGAGTTCTTCTTGAGATAAGGACGAAGAGTAGATCTAAGGGCGCACATTCTAGCTTATTTTTTAATGGTAATCATTACTGTTGTTGCACAAGAGATAAAAAATATAGCTATATGATATGTTTTTTCATAAGTTTCAATATGTTTGTCTGATTTTTATTACTGCGGTAATATAGAGGCATCCTATATTCCTTACAGAAAAAGGCGTGTTTGTGGAAACTAAACAATCGAATCCTGATTTAGATCTGGAGTTACTTCAAGGTTATTTAGATAGTTTAGGTAAAGTCATTGTTGAGCAGATGTTTGCTTTATATTGCCAGCAAGTTGAGATTTACCTTAACGATATTGAAAATGCACAACTCAATGATTCACTTTCTGGCTGGCAAAATCATTGCCATAAAATGAAAGGCGCTGCAGCAAGTGTTGGTATGTACCAATTACATGGACAATTGAAGTTAATAGAAAAAGCTGAGGTGTCAAAAGAGAAAAAATCGGTATTGTTAAAAGAGTTGAGGTTATTGAATGATCAAGCAGTATTTGCTTTTAAAAACTGGTTGGAAACTATCTAAGCTGTAATTACATTTTTATTTGATTCAACTAATAAAGCAGCCCAAGATAGGGCTGCTAATATATTATAACTTAATCTAGTATACCGACAAAACGATAACCTTCACCATGAATGGTATTAATAAGCTCTGGAGTTTCTTGGTTCAATTCAAAGTGCTTACGAAGGCGCCTTATGGTGACATCGACGGTACGATCATTTGAACGTAAATCTCTACCTGTCATCTCTTTAATTAATTCTTGGCGTGAAATTATTTTACCTGCATTTTTTATAAGTAAACTTAATGCACGAAATTCACCGCGAGGAATAGCAATGACTTCACCTTCTGGGCTGGTCATTTGACGAGAATTACCATCTAAAGTCCATTGATTGAAGCTTACTATGCTTTGTTCGGCTTCAGTACTCGTTTGACCTATGCGACTTAAAATATTTCGAGCTCTGATAGTCAACTCGCGTGGATTAAAAGGTTTGGTCAAATAATCATCTGCGCCAATCTCTAAACCAAGGATTTTATCAATATCGCTATCTCTACCTGTAAGGAAAATTAACCCTAAGTCTTTATTTGCTGTTAATTCACGTGCTAATAGCAAGCCATTTTTGCCAGGTAAATTAATATCCATAATGACGAGGTTGATGGTATGAAGTCTGAGCTGCTCAGCCATGCTATTGCCATCAACAGCTTCGAAAACAACGTAACCTTCTGCTTCAAATAAGTTGCGTAAGTTAAAGCGGGTGACGTCTTCATCTTCGACAACTAAGATTTGATAAGTCTGCATGTTGGAATTTACCTAATATTTAAATGGTGATTGAAATTATTATTATAATGAGTGAACTATTTGTAATATGTTTACATTTATTTAACTATATTAGTCACGTGAAATTGAAAAAACAATTTTTAAGACCATTATTTCATTAAGTTGCTGCTAATTCTACCGGAAAAGTGATATCAAAACACACACCATGCTCTGGTTCATTATCAAGCACTATATGACCATCTAGCGCTTGAGTAACTAAATTGTAAACTAAATGCATACCTAAACCACTACCACCACTGCCGCGTTTGGTGGTTGTAAAGGGATCAAAAATTTTTGCCTTCACCGAATCATCAATACCAAGACCATCGTCACTATAATTAATATGCAATTGATCACTAAGGTTCATAACGTTTATCGTTATCGTACCTTGTTCAAGTCCTTCAAAGGCATGATAAATTGAATTTAGAATCAGATTTATTAATATCTGATTGATGGGTCCTGGTTTACTCTTTATGTTGAGATCTTCTGGACAGATCACTGAGACAGTTACATTAGTAGACATCAGTTTAGCTGAAAGTGTTAGCAATACTTCATCGAGTAAATCATGAACATTGAAAGTAGAACTCTCAGCACTAGATTGGTCAACAGCAACCTTTTTAAAGCTCGATATTAATTTTGCTGCGCGTTCTAAATTGCGAAATATTATCGAGACATTTTCAACACCATCAGTTAAGAATTTCTTTAATTGGCTAGATTTTAATGTTTTATCTTCAAAAGAAGCTTTAATTTCGTTTAGCTTATCTGCTAACAAACTTGAAGCAGTAACACCCAAACCAATAGGGGTATTTACTTCATGTGCGATGCCGGCAACCATGTCACCGAGTGAAGCCATCTTTTCAGTCTCAACCAATTGCCCTTGAAATTCATGTAGTTTTTCTAAGGTTGATAATAACTCTTGATTTGATTCTTTTAATGCATCTGTTCTCGCACTAAGCCTATTCTCTAATGCTTGATTTTGAGATAAAGCATGCTGATGCTCATCAATTATTCTAGTGATATGCTTATCAGTGCGAAGTAATAATACATTGATGTTTTTAGCCAGAATATCAAGCTCTTTGTAAGGCTGGTTAGCTAATTTAAGGGTGAAATTTTTACTTTGTGATATTTGTCCAACATCTTCGATTAGCTTGACTATGGGCTGATTGGCTTTATTAAATAACCATTGCGAAACACCAAACGCAATTATAAGAAAAAAGAGAAGAAAGCTAACCATAATATAGGTTAATTTTTTGATGAAACTTTGCTTTTCAAGCAGGCTAGATTGGATAAATAAGTAGCCCAAGGTATGCTGACCTTGGCTGACTTTTACAATAAGTTCTAGATGATTTTCTTCAAACTGGATAGTACTTAATTGTGATATATGAGCTATTTTGTCGCTAATAGCTGGAAAGTTATGATTTTTATTATAGCTACTGAAATACTCTATGCTGCTATCTTCATTCAAGCGATACACATGTATACGATTGATGAGAGGAGTTGAGATTAATTTTTTAAGTTCGCTGCTCAGTGCTGTTTGACTATTATCATTATCACTTTCTAGAAATTGACGACTATTTTTTGCGAGGATATTTGCCCATGCTCGAGTTTCACTAGCGATAGTCTTATTCTCATGTTCATCGACCATATTAATAATGCTCATCGAAACAGCGATGATTATTAATAGGGTTAACCCCATTATACTTTTAACTAAGCGACTGTGCAGTGATATGGTGTTGGTTAAGTGTGGCATGGTACCCAATAAATTATATTTTGTATCTTTATGATAGCTGAGCTCGGTAAATAGTAAACCCTTTGTCTTTTGTTATCACGCGAGTATTACCAATGTGTGTTTCCATGATCGGTTGATAACGTAAAAAACTGTTGGCTACTATCGTAATGTTACCTTGTTTGTTAAGTTTTTTATTTATTCCGGCTAAAAAGTCTTCACTGGCTTGGTAGTGCGTTTTAACACCTTGATGAAATGGAGGGTTTGAAACAACGTGTTGATAGTGTTCGTTAACATCCGATAAACTATTTGATGGGAATACATTACCCGATAGACCGTTTAAAGCTAAACTCTCTTGTGCTGAGGTTAATGCCAAAGCGCTAACATCTAATAGAGATAAGTTTGTACCGCTAAATTTCTTGCCAATAAAGCAACTGATTACTCCTGCACCACAACCAAAATCGAGTACTTTTCCTGTCATTTTACTCGGTAAATTACTTAGTAATAATGCGGTACCAACATCAAGCTTTTGCTGACTAAAAACACCCGGTAAAGAAGCTATTGTTAGCTCAATACCTTCTACAGTAATTTGGTATTTTTTGAACCAATCTTGCAGGTTGAAAACATCTGATAACCTTTCTGGCTGAAATAGACCAACAAAAAGCAGACAATGGCGTGCAGCATCGACTTTTTGACAACAAGAAAATATATGTTGAGTTAATTTAGCTGCAGACTGTATACCGCCTTTTTTCTCGCCAACCAGTATTATTTTTGTTTCATCATTTATGCAATGAGTAATCATAGCAAGCGTGAAGTTGAGTTCAGCTTTACTTTTAGGAAACGCTATTATCACAAGATCATGACAGCTTGTTGTTTGATATGTGCTGGCAAAAGTTGCCTTAACATTTTTAGTCTTTGTTGGACTGCAATGCTTTTTGGTAATTGCCTGATAATCAATGAAATTTGTATTAAAGCAATGGATAGTGTCTGGTTTATGAATCTCTGTATAAGCCTCAATGAAACCATCTTCAGGTAAGTTAATAAATAAAGGAACTTTAGCTACAAGTAATTCACTATTACGTAACAATATTTGGCTAGGGTTTGACAATGACATAGGGCAAGACACAGGGCAATAAATAGAGAAAGAACAATGGTTATATTCTACGGTAAATAAGTATAAGGGAATAGGGTTATTTGCCGTAAGTTAATTGTGTCGAGATAAAAAAAATGCTTAAATAGTAAGTGTCCCTAATTCCAATTTATTGGTTGAGTAACTAACCAGTAAATTTTAATAGGGCCAGAAGAGGAGCGTTAACCAGGTAATTACTATTGTTTTGTATTGTCTTGAACAATTCAAAAACAGATATCAAAATCTGTAGATGGTAATGAGGGGGATTAACGCCGAGATAAATGGCTATTTGATAAGCTGTTTATCGGTTGTGTACTTTATATATTTTATAAAGTAGTGGGCTGAATCCCAACAACTGTCACTTTGAAAAACAACCCTATGGGTTGTTTAAGTGGGGAGCTTCTGGTCTTTGCATATTAGCCCAAATATCGGCTCAGCTGATATTATGCTCTTCTCTGTCAATGCCCAGTCCTCCGCACAATGTATTTAGTTTTATTCATTAAGTGTGCCTTAAGCATACCTTTGATAACACGAATACTCATAATCTTTCTATAGACTTTTTATCAGATAAGCGGAGTAATAAATGAACTGGCAAGATGTATTAGCACAGTTAGAATCAGGTAGTTTACGAGCGGCAAACCAAGATGATGCCGGTAACTGGCATGCCAACATTGAAGTGAAACAAGGTATTTTAGCTGCTTTTAAAGCAGGTAAAAACATTGCTTTTGATGATAATTACCAAGGTTTTGTTGATAAACACAACTTACCAGCTCGTCAATTTACACCTGAAGATGGTGTTCGTTTAGTACCAGGTGGTTCATCAGTACGCGCAGGTGCTTACGTTGCCGAAGGCGTTATCATCATGCCACCAGCTTATATCAATGTTGGCGCTTTTGTTGATAGTGGCACTATGGTTGATAGCCATGCTTTGATTGGTTCATGTGCACAAGTTGGTAAAAATGTACATATTTCAGCAGCCGTTCAAATTGGTGGCGTATTAGAGCCAATAGGCGCTAGTCCGGTAATCATTGAAGATGGTGCCTTTTTAAGTGCTGGTGTCGTTGTCGTTGAAGGCATTGTTGTTAAAAAAGGTGCGGTATTAGCACCAGGCGTATCTCTTTCAAAATCAGTACCTGTTTATGACTGTGTTAATCAAGTTATGAGAGAAAAAGGTGCTGAAATTCCAGAACGTGCAGTTGTTGTACCTGGTACCCGTCCTGTTAAAGGTGAATGGGCTCAAGAGCAAGGTCTAAGTATGGCCTGTGCGCTTATCGTTAAATATCGCGATGAACAAAGCGATGCTTCTTTAGAATTAGAATCAATTCTAAGATAATACTTAGGGGATCATAACCTCGTTGCCGTAGCACTCAACTTATTCGTCAAAAGTACTCATTGATAGTCATCAACTCCGTGCTTTACCCTTTAATTTGAGCGTTACCGCTTAGCGTTTATTTACCCCTGATATAACTATCTACCGTTTTAAAACTTAAAAGAAAACTATAAAGATAATTATGATGACTAAATCCACTTGGTTTGACACCAGCATTGAAAATGCCTTAGTTACACATGAATCACCAGAAGATGAACAAGGCTATTTTGTTTATCAACTTGATGCACTTAAAGCACATTTAGCCGCTTTACAGCAGCAAGATGTCATTAAATTATGGTTTGCCGTTAAAGCGAATCCACTATCCAAAATAATTCAAACATTAGATAGTGAAGGCTTTAACTTTGATGTTGCTAGTAGCGGTGAGTTAGCTCAAGTTTTAGCGCAGGGAATAGACCCTAGTCGGATCTTAAATACTGGACCAGCTAAATCAAAAAAACAACTGACTGCATTTATTAAGCAGGGCGTTAATACTTTTGTGGTTGAGAGTCTAAATCAACTGAACTGGTTAAATGAAGCAGTACTTGAGCAGGAACAATCACTCAAGAGTGTTGAAAAACCGAAAGTACTACTGAGAGTTCAGCTGCAATGGCATGAAGGCGAGAAAAACCCACTGGGTGGAAATAGCTTAACGCCCTTTGGTCTATCAGTGTCTGAATGGCAGAATATTCATGTAGATAGCTATCCAGCGTTGGATCTTTGTGGCTTGCATATTTTCCAATGGGGTAACATGCTCAGTAATGAAAAAATGTTTTCATTATGGTCCCAAATGATAACTCCCTTGACTGATTTAGCTAGTAGCATTGGTATGACACTTGATGTACTCGATTTAGGTGGTGGTTTAGGTATTGATTATTTAGGCGAGGGACAAGCTTTGTCTTGGTCTCAAGTTATCGAAGACTTGGCCATTATCAAAGCAAAAGCTGGTGTCAAAGAATTATGGCTTGAGTTGGGACGTTTTGCGGTTGCAGAGTATGGCTATTATGTCGTGCCTGTTGTTGATAGAAAAATGAATTACAACCAAGATCAGTTAGTGTTGGCGGCGGGAATAAATCATTTATTGCGTCCTGCTATTACTGATCAACCTTTTCCGGTACAGATACTACGAGAAGGGTTTGTAGCTGAAGACGACTCTATGCAAGCTTTTGATTTGCATGGCCCTTTATGCACCAGTATGGATAAATTAGGGCATTTACAGTTACCTAAAGACACGGCTGTTGGTGAACAACTCGTGTTTGGTTATTGCGGTGCTTATGGCTTTACTGAAAGCATGCCGTTTTTCTTATGTCATGAATTAGCGGCTGAATATGTTTACCAAAATGGTACGCTAACTCAAATCAGAGCAGCTCTGCCTGCTTCATCTTATTTGGCTTAGTTGAGGAGTTTCGATGAATAATTTTACCAAAGAAGTGATGTCCGTTGGCGAAATGGCAAGTGGTGCTAAGCTCACTGTGCCGGTATATGTTTTTGAAACTGAAAATAATTCTGCTCCCAGTGTTTATATTCAGGCTAATATGCATGGTGCTGAAGTACAAGGTAATGCAGTTATCTTTCAGTTACTTGAACTGCTACAGCATTGTAATTTACAAGGCAATATTACCTTAGTACCCTATGCTAACCCAGTAGCCTGTAATCATAAAAATGGTGAATATACTTTAGGTCGTTTTGACCCCATTACCGGGGAAAACTGGAATCGCATGTATCACTTTGATCAAAGTGTTATTGCCCCCTTTGCGCAGCAATACCTTGATGCGAGTGAAGAAGAAATAGCAGATAAATTCCAGCAACTTTTGATTACTGAAATAGATCAACGATTAGAGCACAATATTTGGGGTATCACTACGGGGCAACGTATTGCCTACCAGTTACAACGACTTGCCCATCAAGCCGATATCGTTTTAGACTTACACACAGGACCTATTTCAAGTAAGCACTTATATTGTCCAGAGTATGCAAAATCGAGCGCGGAGTATTTTGATATTGAGCATACTATCTTTATTCAAAATGGTTTTGATGGCGCCATGGACGAAGCAACATTTTGTCCATGGTGGAGCTTACAAGAAGCTTATCAAGATTTAGGTCGCAACTTTACTATGGGCAAAGGAGCTTTTAAGAAAGAAAGCTTTACCGTTGAACTTGGCTCTCAAGAGCAAATTGACCTAGATGTAGCTAAGCAAGATGCACTTGGTATTTTATCTTATTTGCAATCTCAGGGTGTTATCGATAATAAACAGTATCAGCCACAGGAAATGACTAGATACGCTTGTTATCTGAAAGATTATAAAGCCTTATATTCACCTATGGGTGGAATGGTTGATTACCTTGGGGAATTTGGTAAGCCTTTAGCAGCTGGTGAGCCGTTAGCCCGAATTCTTCGTATGGATAATTACGGTGATGGTGAGGCATTGCATTATGTGTCACTTGAGCAAGACGTTATTCCTATTTTGCACTTCGCTTCTGCGAGTGTTAATCAGGGCACTGAGTTATATAAGGTCTTTTGTAATTACTTTGAGCTTTAAGATCCATTAAGCAAAATACATATATTACAAAAAAGCAGTTATTGAATATTATCAATAACTGCTTTTTTATTGCGCTTGAAAGGCGACAACATACAGAACCCCCACTTGTTGCTACTTAAGTAAGCCACTTATTTTTCTCTATTAAGATGGCTATATTTTTAAGCTGAGTTGTAATGCTGCCCCTATAGTGTCACTACCTCCCGTAAAGGCAGCAATATCAACGGCGAAAACATCCCAAGGTGATATACCAATACCCGCAGTATAAATATCATCATCAACATTATTTAAGTCAGTACGATAACCTAAACGAAATTGAATGTGCTCATAGAAACGAAACTCAGCTCCCACGCCAGCATATTTTGATGGCTCAATAGACGCGATTTGTTCACGATCAGTTAAATCAATATCGGTTGCTAAATTGAGCCAACTGTTTTGATAGCTTAAACCAAAGCTAGTACTATTTTCTAAGGTGAAAATTAGGTTTTGCTCAGCATGATGCACGGTTTGCTTGATTAAATTATTTGTGACCAATGCCGCATGCCATTGACGTTCTTCGCCCCAATTTACATATAATCCTAAGTCTATATTAGCGCCACTTTTGTTGGTGATATTCTCATCATTGGTAATCTCGAAATCGTCGTCATCGAAGTCACTAATTTGTACGCGGTTATAATAAAGATCAATACGTTGATATTTTAACTTGGCACCGACACTTAGATCATAGTTAGTGTGTGTAACCACAGGGTAACCAGCCATAAAACCTGCCTCAGCAATGGAGTAACCGATGGCTGAGGTTGCTGACTTTAGATCTTTTAAATCTAGGTCTCCTGAAAAAATGGCATCATTTAATATTTCTTCATCGCTTTCGTTATAATCCATTACTCCAGCAATACGACTATATTGGTTGGTAAAAAGACCAAAACTCAAAAATTGATTAGGGATGATAATTTGTAAGTTCAAGCCATTACGCACTTTTACAACTTGCCCATCTATTTTTTCAAAGTCAGCAATTATAGTGTCGACCTGCTGATTTAAATCATCGTTGTAGTTTTTCATTTGCTCGGGTGATTGAATAATTTGCAGTGACATACCGTTTATATCGTCGGCCAATGTATCAAGATCGTTACTAATGTCCTCAGCGGTATCAATAACATTATATTTATCAGATGCCATGATGCCTATATTTAAAGAAACAAAGACGTCATTATCATTACGGAATTTAGTCAGTAAGGCGGGGTTGCTCAACGATGAAGTAAAGTCTTGTGTTAGGCCAGTAAAACCTTGTCCTGTTCGCTTTGCGGTAAAGCTTTCACTATAAATTGGAAGTGTTACAAGCATTATGGGCAGTAAAAATAATGCTTGTTTTAGGGGTATAGCACTAGCTTTATTTAATGGGGAGTGGGTCAAAGGTGCCATAAAGATATCCTTGGTTAATAAGACAACATAACTATTCAATCAATAACTACTCGATGCGATGGTAGGAGAGGAGAACTTGCATAAAGTATAGCGCAGCACTGCTGTTTTTTTTGTTGAAGGTGAAAAAAATCTCTTACAGAGGTAGAAGCAATTATTGAGTTTGATTTTTAAGTGTTATACTATAACAAGTATGAACTTTACATTATCTCAACTTCAAATGAATGAACGACAAATTCGCCAGAGTGCTTTAACGCTCTTGCTTTTTTGCGCCACTTTGTTTGTCCATAGTGAGCATTATGCACAAGTTGAATTTGACACCTTTGCAAGCTTTGAACAGCATGACTGTAACTTGTGTCAACAAGGTATCGACACCCCACCAAGCCCTATAAGGCTATATCCGATATCTTCAGGTATCACTAATTTTGACAAAATTCGCATTATCAATCTTAAGCTAATTTCCTCAGCTTACGTATACCCTCCATTAAGAGCGCCGCCAAGCTTTCTGTAGTTTTCTTATTATGTATTTTTATAGTGAAGTGCTTAGTCAAAATAAGTACTTCACTCATATCAATCAGATTAATTAATGGTTCAAATTTTAATGAGGATAAATTTTTAAGAACAAGGCGATTGATTGAGCAATAGCTTGCTATTGAAAGCAACAATGTTTTTGGATATTTAGACCATTTAAAAAGATCACTTAGTTAGTCTGATTGGTATTAGTTGTCTGTCTGCGAATATCAATTTGCAGTGCGGTATACACCTCCTAAAATTATCGGAAACCAGTTTATGTCATTCTCTGCGACTCAAAAGAGCACTAATGCTCAAGTAAAATCACCTTTGAAAAAAATAGTTAGTGCTACGGTACTGTCGACACTGGGTACAATGTTATGTTTTGTTCCTAACACCTTCGCTCAGCAGTTATCTGGTGTTGTACTGAACAAACAAGGTCAACCGATTAATAATGCTACTGTAGGGTTAAATGGAGATTCACAGCAAGTACGCACAAACTCTCTGGGACTATTTAATTTTACCGATGTTAAGAAGGGGGTTTTTGAACTTCACATTAGTGCTAAAAACTACGGTCATAGCAATCAACACATTACAATGAAAGAAGAAGATATTACTGACTTAAGTGTAGTGTTACCTAGATCGGTAATGGAAGTTATTGATGTACATGCAACACCACTACATACTTCGTCAATCGAGTCAGCATTGCCTATTAATGTGCTCAGTGAAGATGAATTAAAAATGAAACAAGCGGCAACGTTAGGCGAAACCTTAAAAAATGAAGTTGGTGTTCATTCTAGTTATTATGGTCCGGTTGCCAGCACACCGATTATTAGAGGCTTGGATGGCCCTAGAGTACTTATTACACAAAACGGATTAGACGTTGGCGATGCATCACGCGTCGGGCCTGATCATGTTGTCGCTACAGAAACGAGTACCGCCACTCAAATAGAAGTTTTACGGGGTCCAGCGACACTTTTTTATGGCAGTGGCGCTATTGGTGGTGTGGTTAACGTGGTGGATGGACGTGTGCCAACGAGTAGTGATGATCAAGTCGATTACTTGTTACAATATAACGATGTATCTAATGAGCAGCAGGCCTCTGTTAATATCCAAACGGGTACTGATAACATTGCTTTTCATCTTGATGCCTTTTGGCGTGACTCTAAAGACTATAAACTTGCGGGTGAAGCTGATATCCATAACGAAGACCATGATGAAGGTCATGAAGATGAGCACGAAGATGAGCACGAAGAACATGAAGAGCATGGGGAAACTCGTCTAGCCAATAGCTCAAGTACTTCCAGTGGCGCAACACTGGGTTCAAGTTACTTATTTGAAGATGGCTTCATCGGTTTCTCTTATGGTTTTATGGACAGAGAATACGGCATTCCTGGACATAGTCATGGGGAAGAACATGATGATGAGCATGAAGAAGAACACTCAGATCATGATGAAGAAGTCGGTGTTTATGCCAAAATGAAGCAAGATAGATGGCAAGTACTTGGTGAGTATAATTTCGAGCAACAATTTATTAGTAAAATAGCAACAAAATTTGCTTATAGTGATTATCAGCATCAAGAGATTGAGTCAGGTGAAGTGGGCACAACTTTTACCAATAAAAGTACCGAAGCACGCATTGACCTATTCCACGAAAACACCGCAGGATGGCAGGGTGCATGGACAATTCATTATAAATCATCAGACTTTAAAGCACTGGGTGAAGAGGCTTTTTCTCCTCCATCTAAATCGGAAATGTTTGCTGTTGCTTGGTTAGAAGAGAAACACTTCGGTTCGGTATTGTTGCAGTTAGGTGCAAGGGTCGAGCAGGTAAATATAGATGCTGATGATAGCTTAATTGGCTTTGAAGATTCTCATCAGGATCAACATACAGAGCCATCACACGATGAACATCATCAAACATTAGTCTCATTCGATCAGCAGTCATTTACGCCAATCAGTGCCTCAGTAGGCTTAGTATGGAATTACCAACCAGGTTATAATTTAGGGTTCTCAACAGCATTATCACAACGAGCGGCCTCTGCGGGAGAGTTATTTTCCTTTGGTCCACATATAGGAACTAATACCTTTGAAGTCGGTGCTATGTTTGATGTGCACCAAGAAGGTGATGAAGTACATGTTGAGTTAGCCGAGCAAGCACCGAGTGTTGAAACGTCACTTAATTTTGACTTAACATTCCGAAAATTTAATGGTGATTTTGGCTACGTCATTAGTGCTTTTTATAACCGTGTAGATGATTATTATTATCAGCGAGATACCGGTTTATTTTTTGTTGAGGAACACGGCCATGCCGATGAACATGAAGATGAAGCAGGGCTACCGATTTTAGTGTATCAGCAAGATGATGTTGAGATGTACGGTGCTGAAGCTGAGTTTGTTTATCAGGTTTCATCGTCATTTAAAACAAGCCTAATAGCTGATTACATTCGTGCACGCTTAGTGAATGAAGATGGAAATGATAACTTGCCACGCATCCCGCCGATGCGAGTGGGTGCTATTTTCAATTACCAAGCCGATAAGTTTGATAGTGAGCTAAGCGTGAGCCATTACTTCGAGCAAGATGATGTTGCAGAGTTAGAGACAAACACCGATAGTTATACCATGGTTGATGCAAACTTTAATTATTACATCAATGGTGTTGGTGATGATTTAACCGTGTATGTAAAAGCACAAAACTTAACAGATGAGCACGCTCGTGTGCATTCTTCATTTCTAAAAGAAGTAGCACCATTACCAGGTCGTAATTTCAGCGTTGGCATTCGAGGAAGCTTCTAATACTAATAGATTATGCTGTTGGCTATAATTAGTAATACCAAGCGGAATAATAAATTGGGCTGACTGGTAGTGTTGATATTCTTAGCAAAAGTTAGCGTAAAAAAAAGAGGCTATAACAATGTTATAGCCTCTTTTTTTTACTTGAACGTTATCGAGTTAATTTATTTAAACTAACTTTATACCTTCTTTAACAATAGCAATTTTTCCATTTTTTAGTAAATTGCCTACCGTTGCTTTAAAGGTTTTTTTACTTACCCCTAAAGTTCTTTGAATTAATTCGGGGGCACTTTTATCATTTAATGGCGTGATACCACCTCTATCAGCAATATGCGCTAATAGCTTTTCAGAAAAATCATTAACTTTATTTTTACTACCACGTGTTAAAAGAAGATCTAAGCGGCCGTCTTCACGTACTTGTTTAATATAGCCAGGAATTTTTTTGCCAACTCTAAGATGCTGAAAAATTTCATTATCATAAAGTAAGCCCCAATGAAGGTCATTAACAATAGCCTTGTAACCCAAATCAGTTTTTCCACCAATAATTAAGTTTACTTTATCGCCTTGTTGGTATTCTGCGGGCCAGATATCAAGAAACTTATCTATCTTACTTGAGGCGGCAATACGATTAGTAAGTTGATCAAGAAAAACTCTAACTAGATAGTACTTACCCACTTCCATTTCAGAGTGCTGCTGAGTGAAAGGTACTAATAAATCTTTAGGTAATCCCCAATCAAGGAAAGCACCAATTTTATTCACCTGTACAACTTTTAAAGAGACAAATTCACCAACTTGGGCTAAAGGTGTAGTCGTTGTAGCTATAAGCCTTTCAGCGGAATCAAGATAAAGGAATACCTTAATTTTTTCACCAACTTGACAAGCTTCTGGCAGGTCGCGTTTAGGTAATAGAATCTCACCTAAGTCTCCACCATCAAGGTATGCGCCTTTGTCCAACATGGCAACAATGTTGAGTAGGTTGAATTTACCAAGTGTTGCTGGTGTTGTATTTTGAGAATCTGTCATGGAAAAAGCCGTGGAGAAATTTTTCTCATTATAACGTATTCAAAAAGTTATACCCACTGATTTCAATTCGATTTTCACTTACTATACCTGTTACCAATCATTATGCATGTTACAGAGTGCTTGAGCTATTTCAATTCAAGGCGCTGTGATGAAATAATGGTTATTCAGGAGAATTGCTCCTGCATTCTCAAATAACACCATCCATGTAGCGTCATAATAAATCACAGCAACGACGAAGTGATGTTGCTCGAGTGCTTATTCGATGGGTTTAAAATCGCTTTATACGGCGTTAAAGAATCAAACCATAGAATAACTATGCTTAAATTATCTTCCTTGCCTAAAGTGATTCTAATTCCCACTGAAATACTGCTCTTTGAATGGTGATGGGTACATATGTGGCGATTTTAACAATGTTGATGAGAAACAGCTCAAGAAGTAGTGAAAAAGACTAATAACAAAAAATATAATTGTCGCCAAGGACAAGTTTATAAAAATAAAGATACAAAATTTTACTTGCAAGTCATTGTAATATTTGTCTTTTGTGTTTTTAGTTGTGTTGTAATACTTTTTTACTCTTTTTTGGCGTGCATCTTGTAATACTGAGTTACATCTTTGTTAATACTTGTAATCAAGAATTGGTTATTCTAGCGCTATTAAAATAAAGATAAGTTTGCGATCAATAAAGCAAATATAAAATATAAAACTTTTAGAGAAATAAGGGATTAAAAGTGGCCACTAAAAAACAAATTATTATACCTATCGTCATATTAGCTGCAGGCATTGCTGCAATGGCAATATTTTCTAATATGAAAAAACCACCAGAAGAAAAAGAGAAAGTTGATAAAACTCCTATCGTTGCCGTTGAAAATATATCCGTTGCACCAATGACGCTAGAAGTAAACTCATACGGTATGGTGAAGCCTAAATATGAAACAGAATTGGTTGCTCAGGTTAATGGTGAAATTGTTGAATTGAATGATGTTTTTGTTCGGGGTGGCTTTGTCAAAGAAGGTCAACTATTAGCGCGTATTGATCCGAGTGATTATCAAGCTGCCTTAATTGATGCTCAAGCTAAAATGGCTACGGCTAGAGCTGCATTAGAAACAGAGCTTGCTCAAGGTAAAGTAGCTGAACGTGAGTGGAAACTAATCACAAATACTTCACCAACTGAGTTGAGTTTACGAAAACCACAATTAGCGCAAGAATTAGCTCGAGTTAAAGCAGCACAAGCCTCTGTTTTAAGAGCTGAGCGTAATTTAGAACGCACAGAGATTCGTGCGCCGTATAATGCAATGATTGACAGTCGGAATATTGGTTTGGGTTCATTTGTTGGTGTTGGTAGTAAAATTGGGCATGTATTGGGTACCGCAACTGCAGAAATTCGTTTGCCAGTTGCGGATAATCAATTAGCCTTTTTAGTTAAAACTGAGTCCACTGAACAAGGTGTTAATGCACCAGTTAACCTTATTGGCACTTACGCAGGACAAGATACACAATGGCAAGCAATTATAGCGCGCAGTGAAGGTGTCATTGATAGCAAAAGTCGCATGAGTTACTTAGTGGCTGAAATTAACGATCCTTATTTATTAAATAGTTCAAGCGATAGCAGTGATGTACCGCTACGCTTTGGTAGTTACGTGAATGCTAAAATTATGGGTTATGACATCAGTCAAGCAAGCTTAGTGCCTCGCTATTTAGTGGTAAACGGTAAAGTAGCTCTCTTAGATAACGAGTCAAAATTACATTATGCTGTAATTGACATTGTTCGCCAGCAAGGCAGCGATGTTATTGTTACTAATGGTCTACAAGATGGTGACCAACTTATTGTATCTGCGCTAGATTATCCTGTAGATGGTATGAAATTGGCTGTAGCCTCTGATGTTCTGCAATTGGAAGAAAAAGACATCGAAACTGAGAAAAGTGAAACTCAAATGGCGAATAATATAGAGTCAGGAGAGTAGTGATGAGTTCTAGTGACTTGAAAACAAATGAAAAAAATGACAGTGAAAATTTAAATCGTCCCCATGATGATATCGATACAAATAAAGGCATTATTGCCTGGTTTGCACGTAATACTATCGCTGCCAACCTACTTATGGTTTTTATCTTAATTGGTGGCGGTTTAACGGCACTAACCATTAATAAACAAATGTTTCCCCAGCTGGAGTTTAACTGGATTTCATATGCAGCGCCATATCCTGGGGCCGCACCCCAAGAGGTTGAAGAAGGTATTACCATTAAGATTGAGGAAGCACTTAAATCAGTGCAAGGTCTTAAGCGAGTGATAACATATTCTAATCGAAATTACTCCAACGGCTGGTTTGAAGTTGAACTTGATTATGATCCACAAGTTGTACTGGAAGAGGTAAAGTCAGCTATTGACGCTATTCCAAGTTTTCCTGAAGGAATGGAGAGAATCAAGGTCGAACGAGAGAAATTTCGTCAAGAGGTGATGTATATTTCGCTCTATGGTGATTTAACTAATGGTGAGTTGAAAGAGCTAGGTCGTAAAATTCATAATGAAATACAGCAACTACCAGGCATCAGTATTTCTGAGCTATATAGTGGCTTAGCTTATGAAATATCAGTTGAAGTAAGTAAAGATAAATTACGTGAATACGGCTTAAGTTTCAGAGATGTTGCTAACGCGGTACGCAGCTTTTCCCGCAATATGTCAGCGGGACAGATACGTGCTGCCAATGGATATATCAACTTACGTGTGGAAAACCAAGCCTATCGTGGCCATGAATTTGCACAAATTCCTGTTGTTACTTTAGAAGATGGCACCAAAGTCATGTTAGGAGAGGTTGCTACCATCAATGATGGTTTCGAAGAAGGGTTGCAGTACTCTAAGTTTAATGGCGAAAATTCAATCACTATTTTTGTCGGTGCCTCAGAGAATCAAAGTATTACAAAGATTGCCGATATTATGAATAACTATGTTGATGAGAAAGCATTGGTTTTACCTCAAGGTGTCAAGCTGGAAACCTGGGTTGATTTAACATATTACCTCAATGGCCGTTTGAATATGATGTTAGACAACATGAAAAGTGGTGCGGTATTAGTCTTTTTGATGTTGGCCCTCTTTTTGCGGGTACGCTTAGCCTTCTGGGTAATGATGGGCTTGCCAGTATGTTTCTTAGGTACTTTATTATTTATGCCGATGGAGTTTATTGGTGTCACCATCAATGTTATTAGCTTATTTGCTTTTATATTGGTATTGGGTATTGTTGTTGATGATGCCATTGTTATGGGGGAAAGTGCTCATGATGAAATAGAAGAGCACGGTCATACCACAGACAATGTTATTCGTGGTGTTAAACGTGTCGCTATGCCAGCAACTTTTGGTGTACTAACTACTATTGCTGTATTTTTACCTTTCCTCTTTGGTGAAGGGCCATCTTCAGCCTTTGGCAAAGCCATTGGCGGGGTGGTAGTTTTATGTCTGATATTCTCACTAATCGAATCCAAACTTATTTTACCGGCGCATTTAGTTAAAATGAAAGTGAAAAAGTTTAACCCGAGAAACCCTCTGGATAGACTTCGTGCCTGGATTGATACTAAGTTAAAAAACTTCATCGAAAATGTTTATCGCCCCGCTTTAATAAAGTTCATTGAATATCGATATGCAGTACTGATGTTTTTTATTAGTTTGATGTTGCTGAGCGCCGGTTTATTTGGTGGTGGTTTAGTGCGTTATGTTGGTCAGCCTAAAATCCCTCATGATTTTCCTCGCATCAATGTGGAAATGAACATAGATGCTTCAGAAAAATCCACTTTAAATACCTTACTAAATATTGAAAGTATTATTCATAAAATAGATCAGGATATTGAAAAGCAGTATGGAAATTCAATGATTGCCGATATGCAAGTTGAGTTACGTAGCAGAACTAATGGCCAAGTGATGGTTAAGCTAGTTATTCCAAAAGAAAGAGCTATCAACACTTTTGAACTTGCCGATTTATGGCGTAAAGCAATTCCTGATTACCCTGGTGTTAAGTCGCTAACCATTAGTGATAATTTCTTTGGCGGTGGTCGTGATGATGGTGATATAGCCTTTAGATTGGAAAGTCAGGATGATGCTCAGCTAATGGCTGCAGCACAAGAGCTGAAGCTTAAACTTAATTCGCTTAAAGGGGTCGGTGATGTTAATGACTCTCGTCAAACCAGTGCTAAAGAAGTGCAGTTCTCATTAAAACCCTTAGCCTATAGCTTAGGTTTAACTCTGGAAGATATTGCTTCGCAAGTTAGTTATAGTTTTTATGGCTTAGAAGCGCAGCGTATTTTACGAGATAGCGAAGAAGTTAAGGTTATGGTGCGTTATCCCCTTGAGCAACGCAGCAGTGTTGGCCATGTTGATGATGTTATGATCCAGGCGCCTAATGGTGCAGAATTGCCTTTATCTGAGTTAGCTGAAATTAATTTGACCGATGGTGTTACTCGTATTCGTCGTGAAAATGGTAATCGTACTATTAATGTATGGGCATCTGTTGATGCTGAGCAGGTTGAACCTTTTGAAGTCGCTAAAGATGTTCGTGATAATTTTATTCCTGACCTACTTAGAAAGTATCCGTCGGTAAAAAGTGAAGTATCCGGTCGAATTCAGGAAGAAATGGATGGTGCAGCAGAACAAATGCGTGATCTAATGATTTCGATTATGATTATATTTTCGCTTTTGGCTATACCGTTAAAGTCATACTCTCAAGCTCTTATGATCTTAACCGTAATCCCTTTTGGCGTTATTGGTGCGGTATTTGGTCATATGATCTTAGGCTTGGATTTAAGTGTGTTATCCATGTTTGGTATTGCCGCTGCGTCAGGTGTGGTAGTTAATGACTCTTTAGTCATGGTCGACTTTGTTAATAAGGCAAGACAGCGTGGTGAGCGTTTAAAAGATGCAGTAATACATGCAGGAACCAAGCGTTTTCGCGCTATCATGTTAACCTCAATTACTACTTTTATTGGTTTAGTACCTATCATTTTCTTTGAAACCAGTGCCCAGGCACAGATAGTGATTCCTATGGCGGTATCATTATCCTTTGGTGTGTTATTTGCCACAGTGGTTACTTTAGTACTGATACCAAGTTTGTATTTAATTATCGAGGACATAAAAAAGGTATTTTCTCGTAATAAAAATAAAAAACTTGTTGAAGGTGCTGTAACGGCTAAAGAACTAGCTTCAAATTAATCGCTGAGTTAATCGTTAGTGTTAAGCACTAACGTTAGACAATGAAGCTAAAGCTTGAGTAAACTTTAAGTTCGAACAATCAAAAGCAATGTTGCCAAACATTGCTTTTTTATTGCGGTTTAAATTGCTTTAGTATTTCTTTCTAGTAATAACTCACTGACGTTATTTGGGGGCTATAAGCTTAATCAATATCGTGTCAGATAAATAAGCTTCATCTACATCTTCTAATTTGTTATAACGGATCATCGATCGCAGACCATCAATATAGGCTTGTCCACGTTCAGAATACTTATCTAACGTTCCTGCTAATTCTAACCCTGTAATAGCTTTATTTTCTTGGCGTAACTGAGCCCTTAATACACGCAGCTTTTTATAAGCCCCAGTGATATTAATGTTAAGCATATAACCCTCAACAGAATCTAATGGACTATCAAAACGGGCTAAACCATAATTACCTAGCTCTTTACGTTGCTGTTTAGGTGTCATGCCTTTTCCAGAAAAATCCCACTGACCAAAAAAAGCATTACCTTCTTCGGTAAAGCGTGACGTAGCCCAGCCACTTTCCTCTGCAGCTTGAGCCAATGCAAGAGATGGCGGCATAATATCGACTTGTTGCAACAATTGTTGACGTTGTTTGCTCGTTAAACTTAAGCTTTCATTGTTAACTAAACGATATTTCTTAGCTATTTTAAGCAATGTTTTCGATGACAACGGCGCTGACTTTACAATGTTGCGTTCTGCGAGAATATTTTCATTAGACATTAAAACTAAAGGTGCCATTAAGCGAAAAAACACCTGCTTCTTTTGTTTGACGGGAATTTTACTCGACGTTTCTTTCCATTGCTCACTAACGCCTTCGAACGTTAACCTTGGTACTTCTCTATCACCATTTTTCCAATCGTTACTGGTGTAATGGTGTTTTTTAAATAAGGACATTAAGCCATCTAAAGATCGAATTTCGACTTCGACAAATTGATTTTTTCCGTCATATGCATCAGTAAGTAGGCTGGTGATACTTGTTAGCACAAGTATCAATGCGACCGATGTTTTAATCATAGAGCTATCCTTAATAGAGAAAACTGAAGTAAACACTAATCTGATCAATAAATTAGTTCAATTGGTATAAATGCTATCAAGTAGGTATAGATTTGGATTGAAAGTAATGCAACTAATGGCTTGATTTTTTACAAAAGCAGTGCCTATTATCTTTGTTTTAGATCTGATTTTTATAGTGAAATTATGAGTTTTGCAAAGACGATTTATTGATATGATGTTTTTTAATAGCAATTAATGCTATAAATAATGTCCCTTAATACTGCTCATTAGATTCAGTATCCCATGATAGCGAAAGTTGAGCTTTAAATACCTGATGATGCAACGCCTAACACAAATAATATTGCTATTTTTTTTACTAACGGTGGCAAGTCTGACAACGGTTGATAAAACGTGGGCACAGGATAGCCAATTAACTAAAAAGCTTATCGAGATTAACAAAAAAACAGATAAAAAGGCCGCGTTAGAAGCGTTATTAAATCTCTATAAATCAGCAGAACTCGATTCTGGTGAGAAGGCTGAAGTTTCACTTAATCAAGGAAAGGTACTGTTTACCTTACATCAATATGACCAAGGTATTGATGCAGTTAATAACGCCATCGAATTGGCCCATGAATCTAATCATTTCAGCTTAAAAGCACAAGCCCATAAGATGCTAGGTATATTGTATTATTATCAGGGTGAATTAAAATCAGCACTAAAGGCTTATCAAGCATCATTAGTCTATTATCAGACGAACCAAGTTGATGATATAAATAATTTTGCGATTGAACGAGCAAATTTATTTAATAATGTTGCCCTTGTTTATACTTATTTGGGTGAATCAGATTTAGCTTTAGTAAATTATCAATTTGCGGAGTCACTCTATACACAATATGGCGATGAAGCTGACCAAATAGACGTTAGATACAACATAGCTTCACTTCTCATCAGCTTAAGGCGTTACGATAGCGCAATTGATATGTTGAAAGTAATTATTGATAAGCGTATCCAGTTGAATGATAGCTATGGTATTGCATCAGCAAGAGCTGATATTGGTATTGCTTATAAACATTCAGGACAATTCAAGTTAGGTAAGGAAAATATATTAGCGGCTTTAACGTACTTTCAAAAACATGACTATACGCATGATATCGCTTCACAGTTGCATAATATGTCTGAAATATATAATGATACCTTTGATGTTGAACAAGCCATTTTATATGCTCAACAGGCGTTAATTGTTAGTAAAGAAGTAGGGCATCAAAAAGCCTATGCAGGAAGCTTACAGAGTCTTGCTAAAGCTTACTTTTATTCTGGAGATCTAGTACAAGCGGAACAATACATTGAACGCTCAATTGCGGTAGGGCAAAAAATTGATTATCAAACATTACTTACTGAAAATTTGTCAATTTCGTCTCTGATAAGTGCCAGTCAACAACAATTTATTAAGGCACTTTCTGAACACCAACGTTATGAAAAAAGTTATCTAATTACCTCGAACAATATGCTGAATGACAAGTTGGCAGAATTCGAATCAGAGCAGCTTAGTCAGAAAATAGTCGATTTAGAACAGCGTAGAAAACTGCAGATATTACAATCAGCCAAAGTCGAGCAGCAACGTAATATTATTATTTTAACCCTAATATTAGTGCTCGTGGTGGCCTTTTTTATCTATCGCCGTTACCTTGAAAAGCGCTTAACACAAGAGTTGGAGTTGCGGGTAAAACAGCGCACGCATGAACTTGAAGATTTGACCATAGAATTGGAGAAAGCGAATCAAGTTAAAAGTCAATTTTTAGCTAATATGAGTCATGAGATTCGCACACCGCTAACTGCCATTGTTGGTCATGCGGAAGCCATTATCCATGACGATATTGATAAAGATAAAGTACATGAAGATATTGAAGTAATCCATGGCAATAGTTTACATTTACTTGAACTCATTAATGATATTTTGGACCTAAGCCGTATTGAAGCAAATAAATTTGAACTAGAAGTGCAGCCACTTGATTTGGCTGAATTAATTCAAGATTTGTCACATACCTTTACCTCTCAAGCTCAACAAAAACAGTTGGATTTTACTATTGAGCATCAATTACCTGCACCTTTTATTATTCATATTGACAGTTTACGGTTAAAACAAATTTTACTTAACTTATGTGCTAACGCGATTAAATTCACTGAAAGCGGTCAGGTAATGCTAAGTATTACTCAGCAAAAAGAAGAACTCGTTTTTACGGTAACTGATACCGGCATAGGCTTAAGTGAAGAGCATTTAGCTCAAGTCTTTGAAATTTTCACTCAAGCAGATAATAGCATCAGCAGGCGTTTTGGCGGCTCAGGACTTGGACTGACTTTATCAAACCAGCTAGCAAAATTAATGTCAGGAAATATCGAGGTAACCAGTGAGTTAGGGAAGGGGAGTTGTTTTTGTTTAACGCTACCTTATCAACATGATACTGACGACAGTGTAAATACCTTAACTGATTTACCGCCTGTTGAAAGTAGTGAAATATTTTTTAGCGGAAAAATCTTATTGGCTGAGGATCATGATGATAATCGACGGTTGATAGCTCGTTTATTGACGAGTTTAGGTCTAGAAGTTATTGTCGCCAGTAATGGTAAGGAAGCAGTGAAACTTTGCGTTGAGCATCAACCCGATTTAGTGCTCTTGGATATTCAAATGCCCGAAATGGATGGCGTTGAAGCTTTTAAAGTCTTACGTGCTTTAGGTTGTAATCAACCTATTTATGCTTTAACCGCTAACGCTATGTCCCATGAAGTTAGCCAATACCTAGGGTTAGGTTTTACTGGGCATTTAAAGAAACCTATTGAAAGAAAACTCTTTATTGCCACTATTGCTAAGTATTTTACTGCTCATAATGAAAAAATATCATTTACTGACCAAAAAAATAAGTCAGCAGAGCATGCTTTGACACCAAATGAAGTTGTTAATAAAGTGGATAAAAGCTTATCCCAAGTTGACTTAAGCGATTTAGTCGCTGAATTTAAAGCCAACCTCAGTAACGATAAGCGAGACCTTATTCTCTATAGCGATAATGATGATATAAAGAAAATTTCTTATCTCGCACATCGCTTAGCTGGGGCGGCACAAATGTTTGGCTTTGTGGAACTTAATCAAGCAGCAAAAGAGTTAGAGACTATAATTAAGAGAGAATCAATGACAGATAAGCCAGCACACTTATTAATTGGTGAATTGACTCATTGTTTGATTGATGAAATTAATTTGATTGAGCAACAGTAGTATTCGTATGGTGAAACAATTTTCTTATTCTCAGGCATTGCTTGCTTTAGCAATTGCTTTTTTAGCCTTGTCTTTATTCAAGTTCACTTTGCATGTGCCTGCCATTATCAGCGTTATTGAAAAGACCACACAAACAGTCGATTTAGTTAGTCCGAAAGTTGATGATATTGTTAGTGAAGTCGCCTTGGTCAGAATTGAAGTGGGTAAAGTGAGGGAATTAGTCGCTCAACAAACACCCGCTATCTTATCGCAAGTTGAGGCTTCTCTTCCTGTGGTGCAACAAGTCGTAGTTGAAAGCGAATATTATTCAAGGCAATTACCAACACTACTAAGTCAAATCGCGAGCATTGAACAGCAAGTAGCAAAACTACAGGCGTCTATGCCAGCGATGCTTAAACGTGTTGATGCTGTTGTTAAAACTACCAATAACACCACTGAAGAAGTCGCTCGTTGGCGACCGCATTCCGCACGTTACCTTGAAGAAATAGAGCTCTCCAGAGGTTATATTCCAGAGTACCTATCACGTATTGAAAATACTATTGTTGATGCTAAGACTGTTGGCTCAGAAGCTAGTAGCGGTTTAGTATCTGGCTTTTTTAAAGGCGTAATTAACCTGCCATTTGAAGTGGTGTCTGGCTTAACAGGTATTGTCGATGCAGACTCTCGCTCTGCTAAGTACTTAACCGCTCAAGATGTAGCATTAATGCAGGAAAAAGTAGTGGCATTACTCAATGACAGCAATCAAACAAAGTCGGTTTGGCAAAATGTTAAAAGTGGTAATCGTGGCACTATTATAAAGGGGAAAAAGGCTACTCGTAATAAACAACAATGTATTAATATTACTTTTAATAATCACTTTGGCGACGATAAAGAAACACTTAAAGAGTTGATGTGCATAAATGATAAAGGATTATGGAAGGTGATCTAAGTGGTTACCGACTAAGGCAAGCTAATAACCCTTTTATTAAATTGATGTGCGCTTATGCGGATTAAAATATCCAAGTCTAAGTATCGCTCTAATTTATTTTCTCTACGTAAAACAAGATCATAAACTTAATGAAAGTAGTATAAAATAATATTTATTGTGTACAATACAAACAATATAAGTTTGTCATATAAAATACGCTAATAGGAATGGAAAATGGCTAGAGAACAATTTGGTATTTGTGCTGAACCAAACCTTCATGGAAATTATCTATTATTTAACGCACTCGATGATAAGAATGCATTTATTCGTGCGGCAATTTCTCGTTTACCCAAGCTTTTTGATAATTATTCTGATCAGTTTTCAGAAGCAAACCTTATTGGCGTTGTCGCTATTGGTGATGCTTATTGGGATGAATTTTATCCCCAAGCACGTCCAGCAATGTTAGCGCCATTTCCTGCAATGCATAGTGATGACAGAGTTGCACCGACAAATAGTTATGATATTTATATTGAAATTCGCAGTGATCGCGCTGATGTTAATCATATTGTCAGCACTAAGGTGTGTGAGTTACTCGGTGATAGTGTTGAATTAATTGAACAAGTACAAGCTTTTAGATTTTTAGATGGCAGAGATTTAACTGGTTTTGTTGACGGTACTGAAAACCCTCAAGGTTTACATCGTCGAGAAGTCGCTTTGGTTAAAGAGCAAGATGATGTTAACTTTACTGGCGGTAGTTATTTGCACACTCAAAGGTATCAACATAATTTAACACTTTGGGGATCGCTGGCTGAACATGAACAAGAAGATGTTTATGGTCGAACCAAACTAGATAACGTTGAATATGATAGCGAAGATAAGGCACTGACTGCGCATACTAAACGTACCAGTCTTAAAGATGAGCAAGGAAATAGTATTGAAATTGTCAGGCAAAGCATGCCTTATGGTGACATGAAGCGTAAAGGTTTATTTTTTGTGTCGTATTGTCAGTCACCTAAGCCCTTTGAAACTATGCTTAAAAGCATGATTCATGGTGATGGACATGGTAATTCAGATCATTTACTTAAATATACCCAAGCCGAAACGGGCAGTGCTTTTTTTGCGCCGAGTTTGACCTTTCTTGCTCATGTTGCAGATATTGACTAAACCTTAATTCTTTTAGGTAGTTACTATGAACAAATGTCCTAGTCTACTTACTGTTCTTTAGGCTCCATTGTCTATTCAGCTTTCTGCTCAGCTAAAGCTACATGATAATCTTGGGCAATATAGTGCCCTTGATTAATAGCTAACTCTGACTCTGGGGCTAGCGTACCTAAAGGCAGTAACGCTGGACCCGTAGGCTCAGCTAACAAATACTTTACTTTATTATGGGTAATCGTTACTTCTCCTGCTTCGCCCTCTATATTAATTCCAATAAAAGCATGACCATCAATATAGATTAAAGCCATATCAATACGTGGCATCAAAGCCCTTAATAACGCCGCAGTTAATGTCATTTTACTATCGCAATCGCCTTGGTTTTCCCACAATAATTGTAATGGTGGATTAAAACCCGCACCGGAAGAAGTCAGGCGAGAGTCTAAGGTGTTATAAGGAATATTCTGTACAAAACCCAATACGTAGTTGGTGACCTTTCGAATATTCTTAATTGAGACATGATCTAAAATTAATGGCTTTAATGGTTTTAAATCAATGACCGAATTATTCGCAATACTTACATGATCTACTTTAATACCATTTATCTGTTCATGATTGGTAAACGTTTGATAATAGGTATCCTCAAGATACTGTTGCCTGACTTCATTCTCAAGTCTAGCTAATGTCTGATAAGCTTTCGCTACTTTATCTCTATCTGAGCCCTTGGCTTCAATGACAAACCTATTTTGTTGTTGTCGATAAAATATTTGCACGCCCTGAATAGGGCTTTGTTGCATTTTTTTCTTAATACGCTTGAGAATCGTTTTTTGTGCGTAACTATCTTGGTAAGTTCTGAAATTCCTAAAGCGCTCAAATAACCCATCTTGATTTAAGGTAAAGCTAATGGCTTGTTTGGTTTTGGTGTGATCGAGCCATTGGTATTGAAAGTTATACCCTTGGTCTACTTGAGTTTTACTAAAGCTCAATTGCTGTGCTTGCGCTTTAGTCATAAATACTAATAGCAAGGTCATTATCGTTAACGGAAGATGATGCTTTTTAAAAAAGGCATAAGGTAAATCGATGCTCACGTAATTGTTACTCGCTAGTACAGAGGTTAGTAAAGTTATTATCACTTTCTTAATTTTCATATCTATCCCTACCATTGGAATCACTCTCGCATTCTGAAACATGCATCTCGATTGATAACGGATATAAAGCCTAAATAACACATTAACTTAGTTTTAAAGATGATAACAAATAGCGATCAAAGTTCTAACCAGTAAATACCATTATTTATCTGAATAACCTCCCCATTAAGTAAAAAATAACGAGCTATTGTTCGATATAGCTTTACATTTTCATGATTTACATTATTATTCAAACAAGTGTTTTAATTGTGTATTTACCACACAGAAATAAAAATTTAATAAGGGAAGTCATCATGGCTGAGTATAAAGTTCCGTTAAAAGAGATGAGTTTTTTGCTTTATGAAGTATTTAAAGCGGATGATATGTGGCAAAAACTACCTAAATTAGCGGAGCAAGTTGATAAAGAAACGGCTCAAGCTATTTTACAAGAATGTGCCAAAATTGCTGAACAAGAACTTGATCCTATTGCTCGTCAAGGTGATGAAATTGGTGTGAGTTTTAAAGATGGTGTCGTTACCACTGCTCCTGGTTATAAAGAAGCGTTTAATACTTATGCTGAAGGAGGCTGGACTGCACTTGGCGGTGATGTTAACTATGGCGGCATGGGTATGCCAAAAATGTTAACTGCGATGCATGAAGAAATGTTGTGTAGCGCCGATATATCTTTTGCGCTTTACCCAGTACTTACCGCAGGTGCGGCACTATCATTAGCAAAACATGGTAGTGATGAATTAAAAGAGCGCTATTTAACGCGCATGTATGCGGGTGATTGGTCTGCATCTATGTGTTTAACTGAATCACATTCTGGCTCTGATCTTGGCATTATCCGTACCAAAGCTATCCCGCAAGATGATGGTAGTTATAGCATTACGGGTAACAAAATATTTATCACGGGCGGTGAGCATGATCTTACTGAAAATATTGTTCATTTAGTCTTAGCAAAATTACCGGATGCGCCAGCAGGTCCTCGTGGTATTTCTCTATTTTTAGTGCCTAAATTTAATGTTAATGATGATGAAACGCTTGGTGAATATAACAATGTTAGTTGTGGCTCTATAGAACATAAAATGGGTATTCATGCCTCGGCAACTTGCGTCATGAATTTTGATGATTCAAAAGGTTTCTTAATTGGTGAACTAAATAAAGGCTTAGCCTGTATGTTCACCATGATGAACTTTGAACGAATTGGTGTAGGTATCCAAGGTTTGAGTGCTGCAGTACGTTCTTATCAAAATGCGCTAGAGTACGCGAAAGACAGGTTACAGGGTCGAGCACTTGATAGTAAAACTAAAGGTGTTAAAAATCCTGATCAAGAAGCCGACTCTATCATGGTTCATGGTGATGTTCGTCGTATGCTTTTAAATATGAAAGCACTGAATGAAGGGTCACGCGCGCTTTCTAGTTATATTTCTATGCAACTGGATTACGCTACTTATGCTGAAGGCGAAGAACAAGTTAAAGGTGAAACATTAGCAGCATTGATGACACCTATTGCCAAAGCATTTTTCACTGATTTAGGTTTTGAAAATACAGTTGCCGGTCAACAAGTTTTTGGTGGCCATGGTTACATTCGTGAATGGGGTCAAGAGCAATTAGTACGTGATGCTCGAATTACCCAAATATACGAAGGCACCAATGGTATTCAAGCCATGGATTTATTAATGCGCAAAGTAGCTGGTTCAAAAGGTGCTATGCTAAAAGTGTTTACTGATGAAGTGAATACTTTCATTGAAAGCTGTTCACACGATCAAGCCATGAGTGAATTTATTACCCCTTTAGCTGCAGCCGTAACTGATTTAACTGAGTTAACGACTGATTTATTGTCTAAGTCACAAGATGACATAAATGAATTAGGCGCATCGGCAAATGACTATTTACACGTCTTTGGTTATACCGCGATGGCATTTGTTTGGGCAAAAATGGCACAAGTTTCTTTGTCACAGCAACAGAACAACGGTGAAAGCGGTGAAGATTTTTATCAAAGTAAAGTGCATACTGCTCGATATTTCTTTACTCGATTATTGCCACGTCGACTTTCATTAATTGCATCAGCAAAATCAGGCTGTGAATGTTTGTTTGCTATTGATGATGAGCTATTTTAAACACCTATGATTGGCTCTGTTAGGGGCGCTTTTTCTTTTTGGGAAAAAGCGCCCCCTAAACAGCACCTTCATCACCCCTGTCGCTAAAAATAGACACCATTTCAGTAAATAAATTATTTTTTTGCCCTTTTCTGGGATTACTTGCCACAAAAGTCCACAATTTCATCTACTTCCTCGAAAGCCTTAATTTTACTGGTGTTATAGCCAGTGTATCCATATTCGTTTTTCGTTTTCCTCACTTGACAGATCGTTGCTTTTTTCACTAAACTGTAGCAATGTGGAAAAAAGTGGAGAAATGTGGAGAAATGTGGATCATGGAATCACATTATCAATCACTTGTTTATTTATTGTTCAAAAGAGTGAAGTAACAACAGATATGTTTAGAGGCACTAGCGCAATTACGCTTGACAGCAAAAATAGGATCACGATACCTACTAAGTATCGTGAAGAGCTATTTGCTGATTGCCAAGGAAAAATGGTCTGTACGGTTGATATTCAACATCCGTGTTTATTACTTTATCCGCTACCCGAATGGGAAGAAATTGAATTAAAGCTGTGCAATCTATCAAGCATGAACCCGCAAGAGCGTTTATTGCAGCAAGTTATTTTAGGTAATGCTAGTGATTGCGAGATGGATAAAAACGGCAGACTATTAATAAACGGTCCTTTAAGACAGCATGCAAGTTTAGAAAAAAATGTCATGCTTGTTGGTCAATTGAAAAAATTTGAAATTTGGCATGACACAGCATGGCAATCGCAAATGCTTCAGGGCATTAGCAAAATACAATCGGGTGAAATTGAATTGACTGAACGCCTACTAGATTTATCACTTTAGTTTTTACCAAAGTCACTTTTTTAAAATAAATGCGTTAACAAGGGTTATAAAAATATAACATGGAACTAGACACCACTCATATCTCAGTGTTGCTCAATGAAGCCGTTGATGGCTTAGCTATAACCGATGACGGTTGTTATATCGATTGTACTTTCGGTCGCGGCGGTCACTCTTCAGTCATTCTTTCTAAGTTATCAGACAATGGACGTTTAATCGCCATTGATCGTGATCCTACAGCAATTACCGCCGCTGAAAAGTTCAAAGATGATAAGCGCTTTTTGATTGAGCACCAAGGCTTTGCTGCTTTGGCCGAAATTGCAGAAAAGCACGAGTTAACTGGTAAGGTTGACGGTATTTTGCTTGATCTTGGCGTATCTTCTCCTCAACTTGACGAAGCTGAACGCGGTTTTAGCTTCATGAAAGATGGTCCACTCGATATGCGTATGGATACCAGTAAAGGCCAGACAGCAGCAGAATGGCTAGCGGTTGCCGATGTTGAGGACATCACTTGGGTTTTACGTACTTTTGGTGAAGAAAAACATGCATGGCGAATAGCCAATGCTATTGTTGATACTCGAGAAGAAACACCGTTAACTAGAACAAGTCAATTAGCAAAACTCATTAAAACTACTGCTCCTCAAAGAGAAATAAAAAAGCATCCAGCAACACGAAGCTTTCAAGCTATTCGTATGTATATTAATAGTGAATTGGATCAAATAGAGAAAGCCCTTGTTGCTTCTCTTGACGTGCTATCAGAAGGCGGACGTCTTGTTGTTATTAGTTTTCATTCACTTGAAGATCGTTTAGTTAAACAGTTTATGAAAAAACATTCCCAAGGTAAAAAAGTTCCACGTGGCTTACCTATAAGTGAAATTGAATTAAATAAGGGCAAAAAACTTTCTTTAGTTGGGCGTAGGTTAAAACCAAGTCAAACGGAAGTTGAAGAAAATGTTCGCTCTCGCAGTTCAGTATTACGTGTTGCAGAGCGTTTAGAAAGAAACACTGATTAGTTATGGCTGCGCGTGCCTTAGTTTTTGATATTTGGCAAGATATTGTCCGTTATAGCGTTACTTATATTTTGTTGTTGTTTGTCGTGATGTCTTCGTTTTCTGTGATCTATTACAGTCATATTAATAGACAGACAACCAGTGAACTTGAAGTCTTATTGTCACAAAAAGATGACTTAAATATTGAATGGCGCAATTTATTATTAGAACAAAGTAGTTTGGCTGAGCACAGCGCAATTGAGAGTAAAGCAAAAAACTTATTGGATATGAAACGTCCGAATGGGAATTCGGAAGTGATTGTCACCTTGGAATAAAAACAGAATGTGGGTTCAAGTTTCTTAAAAGTATAAGTTAATAGTTAACAAAGATAGAAAAACTTTAGCTGAATTTGAGTTAGATATAAGCCAAGCATAAGTTAGGCAACAGCAAAACAATAATATATATGGAGCGGTGTGAATAAAAAAGCAGCCAAAAACAATAACCCACTAAATACCGCCCCATGGCGTTATTATTTAGTGCTGGCTGTTGTTGCTCTTATTTACATCAGTTTGATGGCGCGAACCGCTTATATCCAAATTATTGAACCTGAAATGCTGAAAAAACAAGGCGACTTACGCTCTTTACGCGTTGCCGCTAATACGGTTCAACGCGGCTCTATTGTTGACCGAAATGGTGCTGAACTCGCTATTAGTGTACCGGTTGAAACTGTTTGGGCTGATCCTAAGATTATTATGGATAATAATGCCATCGCTATGACCAAACATTGGCAAGCCCTCGCAGATGTACTCGATCAAGATATAAATAAATTGATCGCTCGTGTAGTTAAAAACCCACGTAAACGTTTTATTTATCTCGAACGTAAAATTTCACCAGCTATGGCGAGTTACATCAAAGAATTAAAAATCCCAGGAATACATTTACGTAAGGAATCAAAGCGTTTTTACCCTACCGGTGAAATTAGTGCTCACCTTATTGGTTTCACCAATGTGGATGATAAAGGCATTGAAGGCATCGAGCGCATGTATGATGACTTACTCACGGGGACAGGTGGCGCTAAACGCTTTAGAAAAGATGCCAAAGGGCGAAAAATTGAAATTATTTCTGTTGAAGAGCCAGAACAAGCGCAAGATATTACTTTAAGTATCGACCAACGTATTCAAGCGATTGCTTATAAAGAACTTAAAGGTGCTGTGCAGGCATTTAAAGCGACTTCTGGCTCAGTAGTGGTAGCAAATATCCATACCGGTGAGATATTGGCCATGACGAATAGCCCATCGTATAATCCAAATAACCGTCGTAACACAGCAATTCATCGCTTTAGAAATCGCGCCATTACTGATATCTACGAGCCTGGATCTACCATGAAACCACTCACTGCGTTAACGGCGTTAGAGTTTGGTTCCGCTAAAGCTAATTCTATTATAAATACCAGCCCTGGTTGGATGCGTTTAGGCGGACGTCGAGTAAGCGATCCTATTAACCGTGGTAAGTTATCAATTGAAGAAATTTTGGTCACTTCATCAAATATGGGTACCACTAAATTGGCGCTCTCTGTGCCAAAGGATTATTTATTAACTAAATTTTTTGATGCGGGTTTTGCTGATGATACGGGCACTAACCTAGTTGGTGAGAGCGTTGGCATGATGCATGATCGAAGCCGTTGGTCTAAGTTCGAATTAGCGACCCTCTCTTGGGGCGCGGGACTTGCTATTACTCCTGCGCAATTAACACGTTTTTACATGGCTCTGGCTAATGGTGGAATAAAACGTAAATTAACTATTGTTAAAAGCAGTGATAAAACGACTGACCCAGAAGATCAAGAAAGAATTTTTTCTGCCAAGAATAGTCTTGCTATTACTCATATGCTTGAAGCTGTGGTAGACGAACATGTACCAAAAGCAAAAATTGATGGTTATCGTGTCGGTGGTAAAACTGGCACCTCAATTAAAGCTGTTGCTGGTGGTTATGGTAATGATTACGTTGCTTTATTTGCCGGTATTGCACCTATTTCTAATCCTGAAATAGTTGTCGTTGTGGTCATTAACGAACCAAGTGGTGACCTTTATCATGGTGGCGAAGTCGCCGCACCGGTATTTTCACGGGTGATGAAAGGTGCTTTACGTGTTCTTAATGTTGCTCCGGATGCACAAAAATCAAGAACAGCCAGTAAGCATATCAAGCTCACACATCCAGCACAAAAACCAGTAGCAGGAGAGCATCATGCCTAAACCTGCTAGCCAAAATATGTTTACTTGTTTGACTGGATTTTCCATTGAGCTACCTAGCTCAATTAATTTAATGGGCTTTTGCGGTGATCTTCACAACGATAGTCGAGCGATTGTTGATGGTGACATTTTCTGCGCTATTATTGGTCATGATCAAGACGGTCGCCAATATATTGAGCAAGCAATAAAACAGGGGGCTAAGCTAGTAGTTGCTGAGTGCGAGAATATTACCGAGCATGGTGATGTTACTTTTGCGTCAAGCGATAACACGGTAGCGATTGTTAAGTTCTATCAACTTAACCAGCATTTATTTACCCTAACAAAAAATTACTATCAAGCGCCGCAAGATAATATGACGCTAGTGGGCATTACCGGCACTAATGGTAAAACTACCACCAGTCAGTTATTAGCTCAAATGCTTAGTGCTTACCAAAAAACGTGTGCTGTTATTGGTACTAATGGTGCAGGTAGTATCGATGATTTATACCCTATAGATAATACTACCCCCGGTGCTTGTGAGTTACACCAATTGTTTAATCGTTTTAGCGATGAACAATTTAGCTACGTAGCGATGGAAGTATCTTCTCATGCGTTATCACAAAAACGTGTGCAAGCAGACTTATTCGACATAGCGATCTTTACTAATTTAAGCCGAGACCATCTTGATTACCATGGTTCAATGGCAAGTTATGGTGAGGCGAAAAAGCAAATTTTCAGTGCCGATTGTAACCAAGTTGCGGTAGTGAACTTTGATGATCAACAAGCAAAAGAATGGCTAGAGAATTGGCCGAAGCAACAAACCCTTTGGTTATATGGCCGTGAAAAAACTATAACCGCCCATAAATACTTTGTAACGGCTAAAGGTACAAATCGTCATAGTCATGGTGTCTCTTTTACTTTAGCAAGTCATTTAGGCGATATCGATATAACCAGTCCATTATTGGGCGACTTTAATATTGATAATCTATTGGCGGCCATCAGTGTGCTGCTTATCCAAGGCATACCATTAAGCGAACTTCCTCATTTAGTTTCTCAGGTGAGCGCCATCGCAGGGCGAATGGAAGCAACCAGTGCTAAAAATTTAGCAACTGCCGTGGTCGATTATGCTCACACGCCTGATGCGTTGGAAAAAGCGCTGCAAGCCTGTCGTCAACATTGTGCAGGTGAGCTTTATGTTGTGTTTGGCTGTGGCGGTGATAGAGATAAAGGTAAAAGGCCCTTAATGGCACAAGCGGCAGAAAAATATGCTGACCATTTGGTCGTTACTAATGATAACCCGCGTAGTGAAGATGCCCAGTTGATAGCAAATGATATTGTTGCCGGTTTTACCTGTCCAGATGCAGAGCAAATATCGATTATTTTAGAAAGAGAACAAGCGGTATTGAAAACTCTGAATAAAGCAAAATCTGGCGATATAGTACTGTTGGCAGGTAAAGGCCACGAAGATTACGTCATTGTGGCTAAGCATGATGAACAGGGCGGAATCGTTGGTACCCAGAAATTAGCTTACAACGAACGTTTAGTCGTGAAAAATTTTTATCAAAAGCACGCTGGTTTGGCCGTATTGTCTGATGAGGCAAACTTATGATTACTATTTCACTAACTACTTTAGTTAAAGTTACTGATGGCGAACTCATTGTTCCAGCAATACAAACAGCGTTAAGCCTTGATGAATTAGTTATCGACGATTTAGTTATTGATAGTCGTGCTATCAATGAGCATTCTGACAAGTGTTCTGCTTTCCTTGCTCTTAAAGGACCTAATTTTGATGGCCACCGCTTTGCAGAGCAAGTTATCAAACAAGGCTGTCAATTACTCATCGTTGATCATCATTTGAGCGCAGTGACGGATACCGCGCAATTAATCGTGAGTGATACGCGAATAGCGCTAGGTAAAATTGCTGCTTTTGTTAAAAAAGAAGTCGCACCAAAAACGGTGGGCATTACCGGTAGTAGCGGAAAAACAACGGTTAAAGAAATGGTTGCGGCCATATTATCTCGTTTAGGTAAGGTCTTAGCAACGAATGGTAATTTCAATAATGATATTGGCGTGCCATTAACATTACTTCGCTTAGATAACAGCCATGATTTTGCTGTTATTGAAATGGGTGCTAATCATATGGGCGAAATTGCTTATACCACAGCGTTAACTCAGCCAGATGTTGCCGTGATTAATAATATTGCTGCAGCGCACCTAGAAGGTTTTGGCGATTTATGTGGCGTAGCTCGGGCAAAAGGTGAAATATTTTCAGGGCTTGGTGAAAATGGTGTTGCTCTCTATAACAAAGACACCAAGTACACCAGCAAATGGCAATGGCGTTTAACGGATAAAACGGTTCGTACCTTTTCTTGTGTTAATAAAGCCAATTGTTATAGCGAAAAGGTCAGCTTAGACAAAAATGGCTGTGCCAGCTTTACCTTGCAAAGCGAGCAAGGTTCTTGTGTTATGACTTTAACGGTACCAGGTAAACATAATGTTTGTAATGCGGTTGCCGCGGCTGCTATTGCGTTAGAATTTGGTGCCAGTCTTGAGGACATTCAGTTAGGTTTAGCCCAAATGCAGCCAGTAAAAGGTCGACTAAATTTACATCAATTAGAAAATAAAAAAACGGGCTGCAACGTAAAACTGATTGATGATAGCTATAACGCAAATCTTGAATCAGCAAAAGCGGCAGCGCAATTATTATCAAGCTATCCAGGTAAGCAATTACTTATTCTAGGTGACATGGGCGAGCTAGGCAGTGAAGCGCGTAGTTATCATCAAGAAGTTGGTGAATTTGCTAAGCACTTACAGTTAAATACTCTCTTGTCGTTAGGTGTGTTAAGTCAAAGTGCCAGTGATGCTTTTGCCAAAGACAATCACAGAAATGATCAAAGTCAGCATTTCAATCAAAGAGCTGATTTGATGACTCATTTATTTACCATGTTGAATCAACAATTGTCTGTTGGTCAGCAAGATATTGCTATTTTAGTTAAAGGCTCTCGAAGTGCGCACATGGAGCATGTAGTGACAGAAATTATTGATTGGTTTGAACAAATGAATGCCGAGCAAGCTATGAATCAAGAACAAAGTACTAGCCAAAAAAATGTAGCTAGTAAATTTCAAGTTAATGAACAGCAAAGTACAGAAGGTAAAGCTTAATGTTATTGTGGTTAGGTGAGTATTTAACTCAATTTTATTCAGCGTTTAATGTTTTCTCTTATTTAACATTTCGCGCCATTATCAGCACGCTAACCGCGTTGTTTATATCATTGTATTTTGGTCCCAAACTTATTCGTTATTTGCAAAAAATGCAAATAGGTCAAACGGTAAGAGATGATGGTCCTGAAAGTCATTTATCTAAATCAGGTACGCCCACCATGGGTGGTCTGTTAATACTCGCGTCTATTGTGATTAGTGTTTTACTCTGGGCCGATTTAAGCAATATTTATGTTTGGGTGGTGATATTTGTAATAGTGAGCTTTGGCATTGTTGGTTTTGTAGATGATTATCGTAAAGTTATTCGTAAAGATGCGAACGGTCTAATAGCTCGTTGGAAATACTTTTGGCAAACCGTCATCGGTTTAAGCACGGCGCTATTTTTATATTTTATTGCACAAGGCCCAAATGAAACGGCGCTATTAGTTCCTTTTGTGAAAGAATTGTTACCGCAGTTAGGCATTTTTTATGTGGTGATGAGCTATTTCGTTATTGTCGGCACCTCAAATGCGGTTAACTTAACCGATGGTCTTGATGGCTTAGCTATTGTACCTACCATTATGGTCGCAGGAGCGTTTGCTTTATTTGCCTATGTTACAGGTCATGTGAACTTTTCTGCTTATTTGAATATCCCACATATCGCCTTAACAAGTGAACTAGTTATTGTCTGTACTGCCATTGTCGGTGCAGGACTAGGGTTCTTATGGTTTAACACCTATCCAGCACAAGTTTTTATGGGCGATGTAGGCTCACTGGCCTTAGGTGCTGCACTTGGCGTAATTGCGATACTTGTTCGCCAAGAGTTAGTTTTATTTATTATGGGCGGTGTTTTTGTTATGGAAACCGTCTCGGTCATTTTACAGGTTGGTTCCTATAAAATGCGTGGTCAGCGTATTTTCCGTATGGCACCAATTCATCACCATTATGAATTAAAAGGTTGGCCAGAGCCGCGAGTTATTGTTCGCTTCTGGATTATCTCATTGATATTAGTGCTGATTGGTTTAGCCACATTGAAGTTACGCTAAATAATATTTTAAGAAAGATCGATAAACTAAATAAGGTAAATTTAAATAAGTTATGACTTGGTTAACAGCGTTTAAAGATAAAAATATTGTCGTGCTAGGAGCTGGAATGACAGGTTTGTCATGCCTACGTTTTTTGCACGCACAAGATTTGTCATTTGCTGTTAATGATTCACGACCTATGCCTTTTGCAAATACGGATGAACAAACTCAATACGAGAATGATTATCCAAAGGCAAAATTTGTTTTCGGTCAATGGCAACAAGGTTTAATTTCTAGTGCTGATATAATTATTGCCAGTCCAGGTATTGATTTAGTCAGTGAAGGAATTACAGCACTTATCCCAGAAAACTGTCTGGTTATCGGTGACGTTGAATTATTTTGCCTAGTTAACAATAGCCGCATCTCCCCGATGAAAATGTTGGCAGTCACTGGCTCAAATGGCAAGTCTACCGTAGTGTCACTATTAGCTTCTCTAGCAAAAGCTATCGGAGTTAATGCTGCCTTGGCAGGTAACATCGGAGAGCCAATACTTAATCTACTTCATCGAGAAAATGTCTATAACTCTCAGCTTGCTAATCAACCAGACATTGTCATTGTCGAGCTTTCGAGTTTCCAACTAGAAACGTTATCCAGTATGCATGCTATTGCTGCGAGTGTGCTTAATTTAAGTGATGATCACCTTGACAGGCATAAGACCTTAGCGAATTACCAGGCTATTAAACAAAGTATTTATCCACAAGCAAAAATTGCCGTGGTGAGTCGAGAAGATCAAGCATCAAATACTTTAGTTGCCGCTCAAGAAATAATTTCTTTTGGTTTAAATAAACCAGAGCAAGACTGTTTTGGTCTGCAAGCTATTGATAATAAAATGGTAATGATGTTTGGTGAACAAGCTTTAATTTCAATTGATGAATTACCTCTTGCCGGTATGCATAATGCGCTCAATTATATGGCAGCTTTAGCGCTTGGTTATAGCGCTGGTTGGTCATTATCAGCTATGACAGAAAACCTTGCCGGATTTATGGGGTTAGCTCACCGTTGCCAGCGCGTAGCGAGTGAAGATTACATTCAATGGATTAATGATTCTAAGGCGACAAATGTTGGTGCAACACTCGCCGCTATTACTGGTTTAGTCCCGACGCTTACAGGCCAAAATAAGTTAATTCTTATTGCTGGCGGTGATGGCAAAGGTGCTGATTTTTCAGCGCTAACAACAATATTAAATTGTGATGTAAATCAGCTGATTACTTTAGGTAAGGACGGCGCTGAGATTGCTAGTTTAGTGAGTGATGCTATTCAAGTTAATACCCTTAGGGAAGCAGTAGAGCAAGCTAAGCAGATAGCCAAACCAGGTGACATGGTCTTACTTTCACCAGCGTGCGCCAGTATTGATATGTTCAAAAATTATCAAGTACGCGGCGAGCAATTCATTGCAGCAGTACAAGCTAAGGAGGACTCATGTCGTTAGAAAAAACCATGACCTTAGCCAGAACAATGTCTTTAGAGACAACTCAGGCAATAACAAAAACTCTATCACAAGTGCCTGTACCACCACTACCAGAGTGGATTAATCGCCTAATGGCAGGCTCAAATCAATATGGTGCAAATGCCTTTGATCGAAGCTTTATCGTGTTGGGATTGACCATGTATATGGTTGGACTAGTCATGGTCGCCTCTTCGTCTATACCGGTAGCGGAACGCTTATTTAATAATCCATTCCATTTTGTTATTCGCCACGGTATCTATATTGGATTAAGCCTTGCTGTTGCAGGGGTTGCCTTACAAATCCCCATGTCTTGGTGGCATAAAAATAGTAGTTACTTATTAGGTTTTGCCATTGTCTTGCTGGTTACTGTGTTGCTCATAGGTCGTTCAGTAAACGGTTCAACACGTTGGATCGTGCTTGGCCCAATTACAGTGCAAGCAGCAGAGCCAGCTAAATTGTTTTTCTTTTGTTATTTATCTGCCTATTTAGTACGTCGCCGTGAACAAGTAATGGAGAACCTAAAAGGTTTTATTAAACCGTTAATTGTATTTGGTGTTATGGCGGCATTGTTATTATTACAGCCTGATTTAGGTACAGTTATCGTAATGTTTGTCACCACGTTCGGTTTGTTATTTTTAGCGGGTGCTAAGTTATGGCAATTTATCGCTATGGCGTTAGTTGGCGCAACATCATTGGGAATGTTGGCTTATTTTGAACCCTATCGCTGGCGACGAGTGACTAGCTTTTTAGACCCATGGCAAGACCCGTTTGGCAGTGGTTATCAGTTAACCCAATCATTAATGGCTTATGGTCGTGGTGAAGTATTAGGTCAGGGCTTAGGTAATAGCATACAAAAATTAGAGTACTTACCAGAAGCGCATACCGATTTTGTTATGGCTGTTTTGGCTGAAGAATTCGGCTTTGTCGGTATCAGTGTAGTGCTACTACTGAGTATGACTTTGGTTTACAAAGCACTTATTTTAGGGCGTTATGCACTGGCTAAAGAAAAATACTTTGAAGGGTTTTTAGCGTACTCCATCGGTATTTGGATGTGTTTTCAAGCAGCAGTAAACATTGGCGCAAGTGCAGGTATTGTGCCAACGAAAGGATTGACCATGCCACTGATTAGTTATGGTGGTAGCTCGATGATAATCATGACTTTAGCGCTGGTTCTTTTAATACGTATTGACCATGAAATTCGTTTACAGAGTATTCAGGCTACTAGCTCAAAAAGAGCTACTAAGAAAGAGCTTAAGAGTATAACTAAGCAAAATGGTGATAAATAATGAGCGCTAATCATGGCCAAGGTAATAAAGATTTAGCAAAAACTTTGTTAGTCATGGCTGGTGGCACCGGTGGACATATATTCCCTGGTATTGCGGTCGCCGATGAGCTGAAAGCGCAAGGATGGAAAATCCATTGGTTGGGAACTGCCGATCGTATGGAAGCTCAAATTGTACCTATGCATGGTTATGATATTTCGTTTATCAATATAAGTGGTCTGCGTGGTAAAAATCTATTAACAACGCTTGTTATGCCTTTTAAATTGTTAAGGTCGCTTTTTCAAGCGAGACGCGTGATTAAAACAGTGAAACCTGATGTTGTTATAGGCATGGGTGGCTATGCAAGTGCTCCGGGTGGTTTGGCCGCTTGGCTAAGTAAAATACCGCTAATCGTTCATGAACAAAATGCTGCTGCCGGATTAAGTAATCGCTTGTTAGCGCGTATCGCCAATAAAGTATGCTGCGCCTTTCCTAATGCATTTGTTAGCGGAATTGACGTTGAAGTGGTTGGTAATCCTTTACGCGCGTCAATCGGTCAGCAAGCAGTGGTTTCAGAAAATATAGATCAAAGCCACGAAGGTAGTAAAAATATTCTCGTGGTAGGTGGTAGTTTAGGCGCTCAAGTCTTAAATAAGGTGATGCCGGATAGCTTTAAGGATTTATCAGAAAGTGATGAGAAATATTGTATATGGCACCAAACGGGCGACAATAACCAAGCACAAGTCACCGCATCTTATAAACAGGAATATATTGATACTGGAAAAGTGAGAGTTACCGAATTTATTACTGATATTGCTGCTGCATATCAGTGGGCTGATATAGTGATTTGTCGTGCGGGAGCGCTAACCGTTTCAGAATTAGCCATGGCAGCAACACCAGCCATTTTTGTACCACTACCGCATGCAGTAGATGATCATCAAACAAAAAATGCGTTGTACCTCGTCAAGCGAGATGCAGCAAAGTTATTGCCACAGGCAGAACTAAATAATGAGAGTATCACGTCGTTAATAATCGAGCTGTTTGATCAGCCTCAAACTTTAGCTGACATGGCTAAAGCTTCTTTGAGTGCTGCAACTAGTGATGCAAGTCAGAAAGTAGCAAAATTATGCCAACAGCTTTCAATATCGAATGGCGCAAAACTTAGAAATAATGAAGAGAAAATATGATTAAGCAAACTCACGTAAGTAATAGCTCAATTAATAGCAACAACTCAACTGCAGCTCAGGTACCTGAAATGCGCCGGGTAAAACGTATCCATTTTGTTGGCATAGGTGGCGCTGGTATGGGCGGTATTGCTGAGGTATTGCTTAATGAAGGTTATCAAATTTCGGGTTCAGATATTGGTGAAAATCAAGTGGTTAAACGCTTGAGAGCTCTAGGGGCGACCATTGTCATTGGCCACCAAGCAGAAAATGTGGTTCAAGCCAGCGTAATAGTAGTATCAACTGCGATAAATAGTGAAAACCCTGAACTCGTTAAGGCAAAAGAATTACGTATTCCTGTGGTTAGACGCGCAGAAATGCTAGCTGAATTAATGCGTTTTCGTCACGGCATTGCTATTGCGGGTACGCATGGAAAAACAACTACAACCAGTTTGATTGCCAGTATTTTTGCACAGGGTAAATTAGATCCAACGTTTGTGATTGGTGGCTTACTTAATAGTGCAGGTACTAATGCAAGATTAGGTAGCAGTCGCTACTTGGTTGCAGAGGCCGATGAAAGTGATGCATCGTTTTTACATTTACAACCTATGGTTTCGGTTATTACCAATATCGATGCCGACCATATGGAAACATATCAAGGTGACTTTGAAAAACTTAAAGATACCTACATAGAGTTTTTACATAACTTGCCCTTTTATGGCTTAGCGGTTGTTTGTATTGATAACCCAGTTGTCCGTGAACTATTACCACGCATTAGTCGCCAAGTGATCACCTATGGTTTTTCTAAAGATGCGGATGTGAGAGCAGTAAATTACCAACAAAATGGTGCCGTTAGTCATTTCACCGTAGAGGTTGAAGGACAAGAGCCGCTAGACATGAGTGTAAATTTACCTGGTCAGCATAATGTTTTAAATGCTTTGGCTGGTGTAGCCGTTGCCAAAGATGAGGGTGTTAATGATGAAGCAATTTGTAAAGCATTAACCGAATTTGAAGGTATAGGTAGACGCTTTGAAAAACTAACTGATTTTAGTACCGCTGCTGGTGATATGGTTTTGGTTGATGATTACGGTCATCATCCGAGTGAAGTGAAAGCGACAATCCTAGCTATGCGTCAAGGTTGGCCAGATAAACGTTTAGTTATGGTTTTTCAACCACATCGTTATTCTCGAACCCGTGATTTATATGAAGATTTTGTTGAGGTATTGTCAGAAGTTGACTGTCTATTCTTGCTTGATGTTTATGCTGCAGGAGAAACACCAATCTCGTCTGCTGATAGCAAAAGCTTAGCACGGTCAATTCGTCTACGTGGTCAAATAGAGCCTGTTTATGTCAGTGATGTAGATAAACTGCCGCAATTATTAGCAACTCAGTTGCAAGATAACGATATGGTTATTACACAAGGAGCCGGGAGTATTGGTGCAGTTGCTCGCAACTTAGCTGATCATAGTTTGTTGCATACTAGTTGTTCAGTTCAGCCTGATGCTCAATCTGAAGTTAAGGGTGACAAATAATGGTTAAGGCACTGGATAGCTCACTAGCATTGCTCAAGCAAGAGAATATTGCTGTGCTTTATGGTGGAAATTCAGCAGAACGTGAAGTTTCACTCAATTCAGGACAAGCTATTGCCAAAGGTTTAGAAGAAGCTGGTTTTAATGTTGTGTTAATCGATACTAAAGTAGTGCCGTTAACTGATTTAGTGAGTAAAAAAATAGACAGAGTTTTCATTGCTTTACATGGTAGAGGTGGAGAGGATGGTTGTTTGCAAGGTGCACTTGAGTATTTAGACATTCCTTATACGGGCTCGAATGTTTTAGGTTCCTCGCTCTCAATGGATAAAGTAAGAAGCAAACAAATTTTTAAAGCGTGCGGCATACCAACAGCACCTTTTACCGTAGTTAATAAAGCTGAATTTTCAACGTTATCATTAGAAAAAATTCTCGCTGATTTAGGCGGTCGAGTGATGGTCAAACCAGCTAATGAAGGTTCAAGTATTGGTATGGCACAAGCAAAAACCATCGCACAATTGCGTAACGCGTTAATTGAAGCGTTTGGTTTTGACACCCAAGTCTTACTTGAAGCATGGATTGATGGTCCAGAATATACCGTTACCATTTTAGGAGATAAGGCTTTACCCGCTATTCACATGGAAACGCCACGTGAATTTTATGATTATGAGGCAAAGTATCAATCTACAAGTACACAATATCACTGCCCCTGTGGTTTAAATGAACGTGATGAGAATGAAATAAAATCTTTGTCAATGAAAGCATTTAATGCAACGGGTGCTCTGGGTTGGGGACGGGTTGATATCATGCGAAATAAAACTGGCGAATGGCAGATATTAGAAGTCAATACTGTACCAGGGATGACAGAAACGTCACTCGTGCCAAAAGCAGCAAAAGTCTTCGGTTTGAACTTTAGTGAGTTAGTAACTCAAATTTTACAGCTTAGTGTCAAAGAGTAATAAACGACTATGACGAAAAAACAGCAAGACAATAGTAAAAAAACAGCACAACTAGGCCAAGACAGCACTTTGTCTTTTGGTTTGGGTTTGGTGTTTTTTATTGTCGTGCTGTTTAGCCTAATAACTGTCAGTTATTGGCTTACTCAACATTTTATTGGACAAGAAAGTGCACCGGTAACTTCAATCGTAGTCTCTGGAGAAATGCCTTACAGCAAGCGTAGCGATATTATTAATGCGATAGATCAGGTTGATATGGGGAATTTCTTTCAAGTTGATGTTAATGAAGTACAAAGTTATGTACTGACTTTACCTTGGGTTTACTCAGTCGCCGTAAGAAAGCAGTGGCCTAATGAATTGAAAATATATGTGGTTGACCAAAATCCGATAGCACTATGGAATGGCGACTTTTTGATCAATCAACTTGGTCAAGTGTTTCAGGCTGATATTGAACGTATTAATCATTACCTTCCTAACTTTTTTGGTCCTGAAGGAAGCGAGTTGTTAGCTTTAGAAAACTATAGAGATCTCAATGCATTACTTGACTATAAAGCACTAAAAATTGATGAGTTAGTACTGAGTGAACGCTTTTCTTGGCAGCTAACGTTGGATGATGGCGTGACCTTAAATTTAGGCCGTGAAGAGCGAGTTGAACGTATTCAACGGTTTATGGATGTTTATCCAATAATTAAAGCACAGCTAAAGGCAAAAAAAATTACAGAAAAACAGCAAAATCAGGCGGTTGATTACATCGATTTGCGGTATGATACGGGATTGGCTGTTGGTTGGAAAACTGTAGATAGTATTACCCAACATAAGACACAAATTAAATTGCAAAAAAATAACAATAAAAATCACCCTAAATTAACATAATTAGTTAAGAGTTTAAGTTAAATGTCTAAAGCAGCAGAAAGAAAATTAGTGGTTGGCCTTGATATAGGCACCTCCAAAATATCTGTCGCAGTAGGAGAGATTACGCCAGACAACCAATTGAGTATTATTGGTGTTGGTAATCAACCTGCTCGTGGTATGGATAAAGGCGGTGTTAACGACTTGAATTTAGTTATTCAAGCAATACAACGCGCCATTAATGAAGCTGAATTGATGGCTGATTGCCAAATAAGCTCAATCTATTTAGGCATTTCAGGAAAGCATATTAGTTGCCAAAATGAAAATGGCATGGTGCCAATTAATGACAAAGAAGTTATTCAAGAAGATGTCGATAATGTCATTCATACCGCGCGTTCAGTACCTATTTCAGCCGAACGCCGTATGCTGCATGTCCTTCCGCAGGAATACAGCATTGATTGTCAAGACGGTATTAAAAGTCCGATAGGTATGTCTGGTGTACGTATGGAAGCTAAAGTTCATATCGTTACTTGTGCCAATGACATGGCTAAAAATTTAGTTAAATGTGTCGAACGCTGTGATTTGACCGCAGATCAATTGATTTTTTCTGCATTAGCTTCAAGCTATGCAGTGTTAACGGATGATGAAAAAGAATTAGGTGTGTGTGTTGTTGATATGGGTGCAGGCACAATGGATATCTCAGTCTTTACTGGTGGCACTTTACGACATACCGCGGTAATACCTGTAGCAGGCAATCAGGTAACTAGTGATATTTCTAAAATATTTAGAACACCACTAAGTCATGCTGAAGATATTAAGGTGCAGTACGCCTGTGCTTTAAAACAATTAGTTAGCATGGAAGAAAGTATTGATGTGCCAAGTGTTGGTGGTCGTCCTGCTCGTTCAATGTCGCGTCATACCTTATCTGAAGTGGTTGAACCTAGGTATCAAGAGTTATTCGAGTTAATTCAAGACGAAATTAGAGAGTCTGGTCTAGAAGATCAAATTGCTGCCGGTTATGTACTAACAGGTGGTACGGCGAAAATGGAAGGCGTACTTGAATTTGCCGAAGAAATTTTCCAAATGCCAGTTCGTATAGCTAATCCGTTATCAGTACAAGGATTAAAAGAGTATGTAAACGATCCTACTTACTCCACAGTTGTTGGCCTTCTACATTATGGTATGCAGGCGACGAGTGAAGTGAATAGTTCGGCGAAAAAACGAGAAAGTGTTAGTGACTTTTGGTCAAGAATACACGCCTGGTTTAAGGGCGAGTTTTAAAAAAATTGTGTGGTGAGCTGTTACATGGAAATAACAGTTATCTCGAATTGTTGTTAATTAAAGTAACAAATAACAACAGTTTATTAAATATTTTAAGTTATTGTAAGTAAAACGGAGAGAGAAAAATGTTTGAATTAATGGAAGACCATAGCGAAGAAGCGATAATTAAAGTTATCGGCGTTGGTGGCGGTGGTGGTAATGCCGTTGAACACATGGTTTCACAAACGATTGAAGGTGTAGAGTTTGTTACAGCAAACACTGACTCGCAAGCGTTACGTAATTCTTCTGCAGATGTCACTTTACAACTTGGCGCTGATGTCACTAAAGGGTTAGGCGCTGGCGCAAACCCTGAAATTGGCCGTTGTGCAGCTGAAGAAGATCGAGAAACTATTAAGCAAGCCTTGCAAGGTGCCGATATGATATTTATCGCAGCTGGTATGGGGGGGGGGACCGGTACTGGTGCGGCGCCTGTAGTTGCTGAAATTGCAAAAGAAATGGGGATTTTAACGGTTGCTGTTGTAACCAAACCGTTCCCATTTGAAGGTAAAAAACGAATGAACTATGCCGATCAAGGTATTGAGTTTTTATCTAAAAGTGTTGATTCACTTATTACTATTCCTAACGAAAAGTTACTGAAAGTACTTGGCCCTGGAACAAGCTTATTAGATGCCTTTAAAGCAGCAAATAACGTGCTACTTGGCGCAGTGCAGGGTATTGCAGAATTAATTACTCGTCCTGGTTTGATAAATGTCGATTTTGCCGATGTACGTACCGTTATGTCTGAGATGGGTACTGCCATGATGGGTTCTGGTACTGCTTCTGGCGATGATAGAGCACAAGAAGCTGCTGATGCTGCTATTTCAAGTCCTTTATTAGAGGATGTCGATTTAGCTGGTGCACGCGGTATCTTAGTTAATATTACCGCAGGTATGGATATTAGTATCGATGAGTTTGAAACTGTTGGTAATGCCGTCAAAGCTTTCGCTTCTGAAAATGCGACTGTTGTTGTTGGTGCTGTTATTGATATGGATATGACAGATGAGCTTCGTGTGACTGTTGTTGCTACGGGTATTGGCGCTGAAAGTAAGCCTGACATTACGTTAGTAAATCCTATGCCAATGGCTGAAGCAAAAGTTGTCGGTGGGGATTATACACCAGCTGCACCACAGGCAAATTTAGCGACTGAAGCAATAGCTATGACTGATAGCAATGCGCAGAAAGCAGCAGCAACCGACTTGGATACTTATTTAGATATTCCTGCTTTTTTACGTAAGCAAGCGGATTAATTCTCTAGGTATTAGATCTGAATTAAGTTTAACTGTTATTGGTATTTTTGATTTTAGCGCTTTTTTTTGATATATTATGCGCCCTGAAAAGAGCTTAGCTACTTTTATTCCTAAATCCATGCTTAGATTTAATAGGGAGTAGGTAGTTCATTTTAATAATGGGATAAAATGCTGCATGTAAATGACTTTATTTGGCCTCGCGCTAAGTAAAATATTTATAAAAGCAATTGCATTTATTAACCAATAAAAAGCAAAGTAAGCGAGGCTGATATGATTAAGCAACGTACATTAAAAACGAGTGTTTCAACAGTAGGTGTTGGTTTACATAAAGGTGAAAAAGTGCAGGTTACTCTCCGTCCTGCGCCAGCAAACACCGGTATTGTTTTCCGTCGTGTTGATCTTGACCCTGTGGTTGATATCAAAGCGTCACCAGAAGCTGTGGGCGAAACAACGTTATGTACCTGTTTAGTTAATGAACAGCAAGTTAAGGTTTCAACAGTTGAGCATTTACTTTCAGCTGTTGCAGGCTTAGGCATCGATAATTTAATTATTGATGTGGATTCAGCTGAAATTCCTATTATGGATGGTAGTGCCTTACCTTTTGTTTACTTAATTCAATCGGTAGGTATTGAGACATTAAATGCGCCAAAACGCTTTTTGCGTATTAAGAAACCTATTCGTGTTGAAGAAGGCGATAAATGGGCAGAGTTATTGCCTTATGAAGGTTTTAGGGTCAATTTTTCTATTGAATTTGAACACCCCGTTATTGAGAAAACTTGTCAAACCATGAGTATGGACTTTTCTAGTTGTTCTTTTATTAAAGAAATTAGTCGTGCTAGAACCTTTGGTTTTATGAAAGACATTGAGTTCTTACGCTCTCATAATTTGGCGTTGGGTGGCAGTTTAGAAAATGCCATAGTACTTGATAATTATAGAATGCTTAATAAAAATGAATTGCGTTATGATGATGAATTTGTAAAGCATAAAATACTTGATGCTATTGGTGATCTTTATATGGGCAGTGCCAGTATTTTGGGTGAATTAAACGCTTTTAAATCAGGCCATGGTTTAAATAATCTGTTGCTTAGAGAAGTCTTTAAACGGACTGATTCCTGGGAATGGGTAACCTATGAAGGTGATAAAACTTCACCGATAGAATATCAAGAAGTTAACGCCACTGCATTTTAAATCTTCCACGCTTCACGAAATGCGGACATTGATCTATACCCGTTCCACTTGAAGAGGCATGATTCAGCTGGAATTAGAAACGCCTTTTAGGCAAGGTATTGATTGAAGAGAATGGTTGTTCCCTTGTCGAAATCAATAAGGTAGCATAAAACGTTTCTAAACCAGCCCCTTGGGGAAGGCTGGGCAAATCATACTCTGCGTTACATTTCTTTTTAAGGGAATAACCCTTAATAAAAAAATGTGCCTTAATTATGAATCGCTCAGACTTCCTGAAACGAGCATCTTCAGGTGGAGCGGGTATATAACCCTTTAGGGTAGAGTGTTCGCATATTTTAATTTGTTGCCCAGCTTACTTTCTTCCTGCAACCCGTGCTAATTTCTCTAATTTTTCTTTTAAGCCTTTAGGGGCATTTTTTGCGATCTCTAAAAATTGCTTAGCGGTTTTCTCGTTAACAACAGTATTACTTTGGGGAGATCTTACAGGTACTGATTGTAAAAGATCAGTGCGTGTTTTTTCGGTAACTTCGTGGCGTTGCTGACGAAAGCCCTGTGGATTGACTTTAATTTCTATTTTATGAAAGTTACCTTCAGTGCTACTCGTTAATGCATTACAAATAGTATTGCGTTCAAACTGTAATCTTTGTCCCCAAACAGGAGACTTCACTTCTATAATTAGAGTATCTTTTCGGCAATTTGCAATATGCCAAGCATCTGCTGGCAAATCAGGGCAAATTTGCCGTACAATGTCCGCTAAGATGGTCAAAGAGTTGGTTTTTGTCTGAATATGTGCCAAAGTGCCAGTCGTTGTTTGCAATAGCGCTGACATATTAATAGGGACTTTTGATTTTCTAGCCATTGTTGTCACCAAAAATTAGCAAAATTCAATAATAATGCTTATTGAATAAATTAACCGAAATAGATACCTATGAGTTTAACACTACTATACCGAGGAAAGAACGTCCGATTTTCAATGCGGCTTACTAAATTGCATTGGTTGTCAGCGGTATGTGCCTTTGCACTAATTTCTGGGTTAATTGTTCATCTGATTGCCAGTAATAAATCACAACCTAATGGCGATAAGTACCAAGTTTTATCTCAAAATCATCTAGCTCCGATTCAGGTGAAAGATCAACAAATTACCGCACTAACAATTAAATTAGCTGAATTACAAAGCCAAGTATTACGTTTAAATGCTTTGGGTGATCGTTTGGCTGATGATGCTAGCATTCCTGAAAAAGAATTTAACTTCAACCAGCTCCCCGTTAGCGGTGGGCCAGCTTCGAATACTTTTTTAGTGAATGATAAAACACTAGAACAACTCTTTATTGAAATTGAGCGTTTTGAAAGTGAGATAAATTATGAAGAAAAACAGCTTCTAATGCTTGAATCTTTGACTTTTGGTCACCATATACAAAATAATGGCTACTTATCAGGTAGACCGATAACTAAAGGCTGGTTATCTTCATATTATGGCGTACGTAAAGACCCATTTAATGGTAAACCTACAATGCACAAAGGCGTTGATTTTGCTGGGAAAGAAAATACCGCTATTATTGCGACTGCTTCAGGCGTAGTTACTTGGGCAAGTAAACGCTACGGCTATGGGCAACTCATTGAAATAAACCACGGTGGGGGATTAACTACTCGCTATGGTCATAATAAAGATTTACTGGTAAATGTTGGTGATGTTGTAAATAAAGGGCAAAATATTGCGCGTATGGGCAGTACTGGCCGCTCAACAGGCCCGCATGTTCACTATGAAATATTAAGAAATAATAAACAAATTAATCCAATTAAATTTGTTTATCGCAAAGGGAAATAACCGACAAAGACATTAAGCGGTTATCATTATACATTCACGAAAGGTGGCGAACGTAGCTACTAATAATTCTCACTAAATGGTTTAAATAAGATGTTTGGAAATTTGTTAACAAAAATGTTTGGTAGTCGAAATGATAGATTACTAAAACAAATGAGCAAAGAAGTAACTAAAATAAATGCACTTGAACCGGTATTAGAAGCGTTAAGTGATGAAGAATTAAAAGCCAAAACCACAGAGTTTAAGGAACGATTTACTCAAGGCGAAACAGTAGAACAATTGTTAGTTGAAGCTTTTGCTGTCGTTAGAGAAGCCAGTAAACGAGTGTTTGGCATGCGTCATTTCGATGTGCAAATGATTGGTGGCATGGTACTAAATGAAGGCAAGATTGCCGAAATGCGTACTGGTGAAGGTAAAACATTAACGGCAACTTTGCCGTCATACCTTAATGCGTTAACCGATAAAGGTGTTCACGTTATTACTGTCAATGATTACCTAGCTACTCGTGATGCAGATTGGAGTCGTCCTTTATTTGAATTTCTTGGCTTAACTGTTGGCTGTAATGTTGCCGGAATGACAACTCAAGATAAACAAGCTGCCTATCAATCAGATATCACCTACGGCACAAATAATGAATTTGGTTTTGATTATTTACGTGACAATATGGTGTTCTCACCGCAAGAGCGCTCTCAAAAACCACTACACTTTGCCATTATAGATGAAGTAGATTCAATCCTAATTGATGAAGCTAGAACGCCACTGATTATTTCAGGTCAAGCTGAAGATAGCTCTGCACTTTATAAGACAATTAATACTTTAGTACCGACGCTTGAACAGCAAGAAGAAGAAGATAAAGAAGGTGAAGAAAGCACGGGTGATTTCACTATTGATGAAAAAGCCAAGCAAGTTTATTTAACAGAGCGTGGTCAAATTCATATTGAAGAGATCATGGTTGAAAAAGAGTTACTCACTGCGGGTGATACTTTATTTTCAGCGGCCAATATAACGTTATTACACCATGTTATGGCAGCACTTCGTGCTCATAAATTGTTTCAAAAAGATGTCGATTATATCGTAAAAGATGATGAGATAGTTATTGTTGATGAGCATACGGGTCGAACAATGGAAGGTCGTCGTTGGTCTGAAGGTCTCCATCAGGCAGTAGAAGCCAAAGAAGGCGTTAATATTCAAAATGAAAATCAGACGCTAGCTTCTATCACCTTTCAAAATTATTTCAGAATTTATGAAAAATTATCTGGTATGACCGGAACAGCAGATACTGAGGCTTTCGAGTTCAATCATATCTATGGTCTAGAGACTGTTATTATTCCTACTAACCAGCCAATGGTTCGTAAAGATTTGTCTGATTTGATTTACTTAACTACAGAAGAAAAATTTGAAGCTATTTTAGCTGATATACAAGATTGCGTGAAACGAGGGCAGCCTGTTCTTGTCGGCACTATTGCGATTGAAACTTCTGAGTTCTTATCTGATTTCTTGAAAAAGGCAAAAATTAAGCACAAAGTACTTAATGCTAAATTTCATCAGCAAGAAGCTGAAATTGTCGCTGATGCAGGTAAAGAAAATGCAGTCACAATAGCAACCAACATGGCTGGCCGTGGTACTGATATCGTTTTAGGTGGCAATTTAGATGCCACTATCGCTAAATTAACTAACCCTAGCGAAGATGATATCGCTAAAGCTAAAGCTCAGTGGAAAATTGACCATGAACGTGTACTTGAGTTGGGTGGTTTACATATAGTTGCTACAGAACGTCATGAGTCTAGACGAATCGATAATCAACTTCGTGGACGTTCAGGTCGACAAGGTGATGAAGGTTCAACGCGTTTTTATCTATCAATGGAAGATTCATTGATGCGTATATTTGCTTCAGAACGTATTTCAAATATGATGCGTAAGTTAGGCATGGAAAAGGGTGAGGCTATTGAGCACCCTTGGGTTACTCGTAGTATTGAAAATGCACAGCGTAAAGTTGAAGGCCGTAACTTTGATATGCGTAAGCAATTATTAGAATATGATGATGTTGCTAATGATCAACGTGGTGTTATCTATGAGCAACGTAATGAATTACTTGATAATGAAGAAATTGGTTCAGTTGTTGAAGCAATTCGCAGTGATGTGATTAATGGTGTAATCGATCAGCACATTCCGCGTCAATCATTAGACGAAATGTGGGATATCGAAGGCCTTGAAGAACAATTAAAGGGTGAGTATGCAACTGAACTGACCATCGCTAAATGGCTTGAAGATGATAGTAAACTTCATGAAGAAAGCTTACGCGAAAAAATCATTACTGAATTTGAACAAGCTTATAAAGATAAAGAAGAAGCTGTTGGCGTAGATGTTTTACGTCAGTTTGAAAAAGCAGTGATGTTACAAAGCTTAGATTCACATTGGAAAGAGCATTTATCAGCCATGGATCACCTGCGTCAAGGTATCGGGTTGCGTGCTCACGCACAAAAGAATCCTAAACAAGAATTCAAGCGTGAATCCTTTGAATTATTTACTGAAATGTTAGATAACTTAAAGTATGACGTTGTAGGTATTTTATCTAAAGTACAAATTCGTGCTGAGTCTGATGTTGAAGCGGTAGAAGAGCAACATAGAAAGTCTGAAGAAGTGCCAATGGATTTCCAACACCAATCAGCATCAAGCCCTAGTGAGCAAGCACAAACTCCTCGCGTGGGTCGTAATGAACCTTGTCCATGTGGCTCAGGTAAAAAGTATAAACAATGTCATGGCAAGCTTGCCTAGTTGCTAGCCTAGTTATTAATAAATGCCAGTCATAAGACTGGCATTTTTATTTTAGAGAAATGAATTTATGAGTAAAGTTGTGCACGTTGCGGTAGGAGTTATCACAAGGGCAAGTGAAGATGAAAGTTGTCAATATTTCTTAACTAAGCGACTAGAAAAGGCCCATCAAGGCGGAAAGTGGGAGTTTCCAGGTGGTAAGGTGGAAAACAACGAAACAGTTGCTCAAGCACTTGCTAGGGAGCTTAAAGAGGAAGTAGCGATTGACGTGTTATCTTGTCAGCCACTCATTAAAATTGAGCATACATACCGAAGTAAAGAGGGAGAAGACAAAGGAGATAAGAGTGTTTGTTTGGATGTTTTTATCGTTGATAACTTCACCGGTGAACCAAGTGCACAAGAGGGGCAAGGTCAGGGCTGGTATAGTTTGAATGAACTTGAGAAGCTAGACTTTCCAGAAGCCAATAAAACCATTATTGATAAGCTCGTAGAAAGGTCTCTCTAGTGAGGCCTTTCTCGTTCGGCTATGGTTTATTCTGGCTCAACAAAAAATTTGTTATTAAGTAAAAATTCGTCTTCCATTGCATCCAGCATTTCTTCTGATAAAACAGTATCAACTTGAATGTTTTGGCTGATTTTATGACTTTCTTCTGCCCACTCTCCAAGATCAATGAGTTGACAGCGTTTACTACAAAAAGGTCTAAATTCGCTACTTGCTTGCCATACAACAGTTTTTTGACATTGCGGGCAAGGAACTTTTAAGGTCATGGTCGTATTTTATTTAAATTTTAAAGTATTTCTAATTATACACGAAAGCTAGTTGCATGGAATCATTTGAAGGCTGGTAGTGTATATAAAGCAGTAAAGGATAATTGGCTAGCAGCGAGCTAATTGAAAGGCAGTAGCTTGGTTAGCGTACCTGCGCCCAGTATGTTGACAAGGCAACATAAAGCGGATGGAATAGCGGAATTTGTTACCACTAACTGTTGGATAATATGCAGCATCCTTTGCTAACTTTATTCGCAATAATAAAAGCCCTTCACCGTTATCTTGATAAAAACCACTATCCACTTCTATTAACTCAAACTCAGCGCGTAGTCGGATAAATTTAAGCACTATTGCTAGAGCAGACGATATATCACTTAATAGATTGAGCCATTGCTGAACTTCTTGTTTTGTTTGTACTTCATTTTGGTGAAGCCAGAAGTGCAATTGTGGCAAGTCAAAACTAGAGCTTCCACCCTGAATGGCAAAACGTTGTTTTAAGCAAGAAAGTAATTTATCTTCTTTTAATAACCACCAAGTGGGTCGTGGAATTCTCAAGTGACTAACTAATTTAACCGTTTCAGACAAATTCTTTTGAAGTGCACTAGTGTCTACGTCAGGAACTTTTGACCAAACAACAAGATTTTGCTCTAGCTTCTCTAAATCTTTGATTAAATCACCACGGGTATCATTCCGCTCTAAGGTATCTAATATGGAAAATAAGGCATTAAAAAAAACTTGATGGCTAGTCAGTATACTGAGATCACCACTAAGGCATGAGTAAGCCTGAGCGAAGAGTTGCTCAAGTTTTAGGTAGTTTCGTATTCGCTCATTGAGCGGATGTTCATATAAGACCGTAGACATACAAAGTTTTGTAACCAGTTAACCAAAAATGTAAATAAAGAACTATTTCATTGTTGATTTTTAAACCATTTTTGTCAAGGTTAAATACTTTTTATCAAGCGATAGAACAGCCTCTTTGATTTCTGACAAAGGCGAATCATCATTGTTAATAATATCATCGGCAACATTTACTCTGGCAGCACGGCTTGTCTGACTTGCTATTATTGCTTTGATTTCTTGTGCAGAACTACTATCTCGTACTAGGGTGCGTGTTATCTGAGTTGACTCACTCACATCAACAATTAATACACGATCAACTAATTCAAGTAGGTTATTTTCAATGAGTAAAGGGGCAACTAAAATACAATACGGGCTTTTTGCTTCTTTAGTCTGCGTCACAATCTTAACGCGTATTAAGGGGTGTAATAACTTATTCAACCAAAGCTTATCAGCTTTATTGCTAAATATTCGACTGCGTAATAAAGGTCTATTCAGGTGACCATCAGCTTGAATATAGTCATCGCCGAAGTGCTTGGCAATTGCTTTTAATGCAGGGCTGTTAACTGCAACAACTTCTCTAGCGATAATATCAGCATCAATAATTTCAATACCCAATGCTAGAAAGTAATTGGTAATTGTGGTTTTACCACTACCTATTCCGCCAGTAAGACCAATAACTAGTTTAGACATAATTAAAATAGCTCAGACATGTTGAGTGTAACTTATACCAATCCGTATAAAAAAGTGATCGCTTAGCGAGAGTTTAAAGGCTTAGAGGCAAGACATTGATTGCAGAGAATGGAATTCCCTTGTCAAAATCAATAACGCGGCATATAAGCCTTTAAAACTCGCCCTTCGGGAACGCATGGACACCATGATAACTGCACAAAATTTGTTTGATGTAGAATAACTATATCTACTCACATTTTGTTTGCTCTTATGTCGCCCATGCTATTCTAAGTGCTCACTTATTTATATGGAATGGTATTATAACTTAACTTGTGAATTAAAGAATTTTTTGTAAATACCATGACCAAATACCATCACCCCATAATAAAGTTATCCAACCAGCTACCGCTAAATATGGGCCAAAAGGGATGCCTTGCTCTCTTTGATGGTTTTTGAATAGCATTAAAGTAATACCAACAATTGCTCCAACAACGGATGCCATTAAAATCAGAACAGGTAGTAATTGCCAACCGACCCAAGCACCAAAAACAGCAAACAATTTAAAGTCGCCATAACCCATGCCCTCTTTACCTGTTATTACTTTAAAGAGCCAAAAGATAGAGAATAGGCTCATGTAACCAACGACTGCTCCAATGACAGCATCGGTTAATGGGATAAAAGTCCCGTTTATGTTTATCAGTAAACCTAACCATAAAAGTGGTAGTGTAATTTGATCAGGTAATAACATGTGGTCAAAATCTATCATGGTAAGTGTAATCAAACACCAAGTGAGTAACAAAACCCACAGTGTAGATATTGTTACCCCAAAATGCTGAGCAACAATAAGGCTTAGTAACATGGTAGAAAGTTCAATTATAGGGTAACGGGCCGAAATTTTATTAGTACACTGGCTACACTTCCCCTTTAGTAATAACCAACTTAATACTGGGATGTTTTCATAAAAGCGAATTTTATGATCACAGTTGGGGCAGGTAGAGTCAGGTTTAGATAAGGTGATTTTAGTGAGTTTTTTTGCTTTAACATTAGCAACTTCCTCAGCTAAAAACTCTCGGCAATCATGATACCAGACATATTCCATCATTTTAGGGGTACGATAAATGACAACATTAAGAAAGCTACCTATGATCAATGAAATTAGGGCAACCGCAATATAGAAAAAGGCAGGTGATTGAATGAATAACTGGGATAAGTTGGCGAAAAAAGATAAAAAATTAGAATATAACAAAGTGGCTTCCATGTTTAAAACTGCAGTTATAGATGATTTGGAATATTTAAGATAGAGCTGCATTAGTATATAGCAGCTCAATTCTTATATAGATTATACGACATTACCTATTTCAAAAATTGGTAAATACATAGCAATAATCAAACCACCAATAACGACACCCAATACAGCCATAATCATCGGCTCCAAAAGAGCGGTTAAACCATCTACCGCATCATCAACTTGCTGCTCATAGACATTTGCCACTTTAGATAACATATCATCAACTGCTCCTGACTCTTCACCAATAGCCACCATTTGAATAACCATATCAGGAAAAATGTTACAGTTTCTCATGGCTAAGTTCATCTGCATACCTGAAGATACCTCAGCACGAACTTCTAGTATTGCATCCCTAAATACGGCATTGCCTGAGGCGCCAGCAGCAGAATCTAAAGCGTCAATCAATGGAACACCAGCAGCAAAAGTTGTTGATAATGTTCTCGCGTAGCGAGCAACGGCGGCTTTCTCTAATAAATCCCCAATAACAGGTATTTTAAGTATATTTTTATCAACATTATCACGTAACTTTTGGCTATTTCTGTGGGCACGCTTAAATAAGAAGAATGCTAGGTATAGTCCAGCTAAACCAAAATACCAATAGGCCTGCATAAACTCAGATATACCAATAACAAAAAGAGTGAACCCTGGTAATTCAGCACCGAAGCTAGAGAAAATTTCCTGAAAGACGGGTACGACAAAGATAAGCAAAATAGATGTTACAATAAATGCTATTACTAAAACGGCTATAGGATAAGTCATTGCTTTTTTTATTTTTGATTTTAGTGCTTCGCCTTTTTCTTTATAGGTAGCAATACGTCCATAAATGGTTTCTAAAGCACCTGACTGCTCTCCAGAGGCAACTAAATCACAATAAAGGTCATCGAAATATAGTGGGTGATCACGCAAACAGTCAGATAAAGGGATGCCAGAAGAAAGCTTAGTAACAATATCTCCCAGTAGTTGTCGTATTTTTCCGTTATTATGTCCTTTGCCTATCATTTCAATAGTCTGCACTAATGGTACACCAGCACCTAGCATAGTGGCTATTTGTCTGGTAATAACAGCAATGTCCATAGGAGTTATTGCTTTATCTCCACTTCCTAAGCCAAATAATGCTTTAGCTTTCTTCTTCACACGACTTGGGGTTATACCTTGCTTACGTAATTGTGACTTTAGTTCGATTATGTTATTAGCAGGGAGTTCACCGTTAATTTTTTTTCCTTTACGGTTTACTCCATGCCAAACAAAGATATCTTGCTCTTTGATTTTAGTTTTATCTTTAGCCGGTTTTTTTTTTGTCGTGATAGCCATAGTTAACCCTGATCCATGAATACTTTACTTTTTGTTCTTTTAATAAAGTTAGTAAAGTAATATATGAGTAATAAGTAAATTATTTTGTTAGTGTTTGTAAATTAACTGAAAGTCACTTTATGCGCTAGTTACTCTGTTAATTTCTTCTAAACTTGTCATTCCGTTCATTGCTTTAATTAATCCCGACTGACGTAAATTGTTATAACCTTCTTTTTGGCATTGTTTAGCAATGTCTAGAGAGTTACCTCCTTCCATAATGATAGAAGCTATGGTGGGGCTAATCTTTATTACTTCATAAATACCTACGCGTCCTTTATAACCACCGGTACAGTGAGTACAGCCTACTGGCTTAAATAATTTAATTTCAGATAGTTTATCTGCAGGAAAACCTTGCTCGGCTAATTGCATTTCTGATAAAGGCTCTTCTTCTTTACACTGTGGGCATAATCGTCTTGCCAAACGTTGGGCGATGATAATAGAAACTGAACTGGCGACGTTATAAGAAGGAACACCCATATTAAGTAGGCGAGTAAGTGTTTCAGCTGCTGAGTTTGTATGCAGGGTTGATAGAACCAAGTGACCAGTTTGTGCTGCTTTTATCGAGATTTCAGCGGTTTCTAAATCTCGAATTTCACCCACCATGACAATATCGGGATCTTGTCGTAAAAATGAACGTAAAGCACTTGGAAAAGTTAAACCAGCACGATTATTGATTTGTACTTGGTTTATACCTTCAAGGTTGATCTCGACAGGGTCTTCCGCGGTAGATATATTACGTTCTTGCGTGTTTAATATATTTAAACCGGTATAAAGTGATACCGTTTTACCTGAACCTGTTGGTCCAGTAACTAAAATCATACCTTGCGGTTGCTCTAATGCTTCCATGTATATTTTTTTCTGAGCGGGTTCATAACCCAGCATGTCTATACCCAGCATAGCGCTTGATGAATCTAGTATGCGCATAACTACTTTTTCACCCCACATGGTGGGTAAAGTACTGACACGAAAATCAATAGATTTTTTCTTGGATAATGCGAGCTTTATCCGGCCGTCTTGTGGTACGCGACGCTCTGCTATATCCAATTTCGACATAACTTTCAAGCGGGCTGCCATTCTAGAAGACAGACTTACTGGCGGCCTAGCTATTTCAGATAAAATGCCATCAATACGAAAACGAATACGAAATGACTTTTCATAAGGTTCAAAATGTAAATCGGATGCACCTTTTTTGATCGCATCAAGTAATATTTTATTGATAAAAACAACAATAGGCGCATCATCTTCACCGGTAGCGTTATCTTCGTCTTTCCTAACATCTTCAACATCGATACCAGCTAACTCATCTGCATCGATGTCACTTATATTTAGTGCATCACTTTCATCTTCTAGTACTTTTTCAATACAAGCTTGTAGACTCTTCTCGTCACATAATACTAATTCGGTACTGTAACCGGTATTAAATTGTATTTCTTCTAAAGCATCTAAATTTGTCGGGTCTGACATTGCAACAAAAAGTACTTTGCCTCTTAAGTACAGCGGTAATGCATTATGCTTAGCAATGAGCTTTTCGTTTCGTATGCCATCCGGAATTAGGCTAGTATCGTAACTTTTCAGCTGAATTAGTGGGTAGCCAAAGCTTTTAGAAAGTACTTTAGCAATACTATTTCCATCAATACTTTTGTTTTCAATCAAAAAACGAATAAAAGGTATATTCTTACCAACGAAGTCAGCCGTAATATCATCGATTGATGCTAAAGGAATGAGGTTCTGCTTTGATAGTGCAGATAGCAGACTCGCTTGCTGGTGATTTCCTTTCATAACTTTTAGAGATAACCTTTTGGAAATGTTGGGATTGTATTTATTAGATTCAGTGTAACTTATAACAGAATATAAAGCACAAAGAGATTTATATTCTAAACGAGAAAATCTTGAATAAGTACGGCTTTTATTGAATGTAGATTAAGTCATAGACTTTTCATATTCTTAATATAATAGAGCAAGTGTTTAGCGGTAATTTCTCATGTTTAAGTACTATAGATAATTAGATGAAAAAAAAGCCCCTAATAAAGGAGCTTTCAGATAACTACTTAACTCTTAGGTTTGTTGTAGTTAAGAATTAAGTAAATACAATGATTAACACAAGTTAGCTTTAGTATTACTACAAACACCAGGAGCCCAGCTAACAGAACCATTAGCTAGTAATGTCCCTGTTAATGTATAAGTTTCAGCAGTATTTGGTGAATTAGTTGCTGCAGTAGCGGTAATAATAAATGTACCACCCGCAACACCAGAACCTGCTGCAACAGCTGGAGCAGTTCCCGTTAAGGCTGTACCAGCAATGTCTGCGGCTGCTGTTACATCAGCAGGAACGCCAAATTTACCTTTTTCACAGTTGCCAGAATTCGGAAGGCCTTGTGTTTGGGCACAGATAGCGATAGCCGTTTTTATATTTGCTGCCGCTAAGGTTGTTTCAGTAAACTCAGCACGCTTGGTATAGTCTTGGTAAGCAGGTAACGCAACAGCTGCCAAAATACCGATAATCGCTACAACGATCATTAATTCAATTAACGTAAAACCTTTCTGTGCATTATTCTTCATTTTTTGTAAGTTTTTCATATTTATAGTTCCATTTAATTTTTACGGGGGCTGACTTCATACTGCGACAAAACTTCACAAATGTAAAATTTTGTTTCGACTTTTTTTTATTTTTTTGCTGGTCAACCACCAAGTGGTTGTTTTGTAACCCGTTGTTAACTGCGCATTAACCTTTTTGTTAATTTAGACTTTTTAACGTAAATCACGCTAAGTCTTTTTAATATAGAAGAAAATTTATCTTTTATAAGGAATAGCATTACAATTGATAAGCAATTTTAATGAGTATTAACGATTGTTGGAAATTGCTGTTGAAATATTTAGTAAGTACTCATTATTAATCTAATTGAACGCACCGCATGGAACTCAATAATCGGGAATAGGTTTTACCAAACCCAAGCTTAATCTTGTATTTTATTATTCAAAGTAAATATATGCGATATATCTTATAATATAGTAGTGGCTTACATCAGTCAGCTACTTACCCATTACACGATTAAAGTGACTAAAACCCTAGTAATTAATAGCAATGACGTTACTAATTTAAATAATTAACTATTTTTTCAACAAATATAGGTGATTTTAGATAGTTCTTTCTGTATAATCCGCGCTCCCTACGTTACAAAAGCCTATTATTTGGTGGTTTCTTTTTACTTTTATGTGAATAGTTCCCTATAAATAGTGGCGCTGGGCTCGATGCTCGAAGGGGCAATGGCGTAGTCCATTTAACCGGTAGTTTAAATTTTTAAATTATCATTTAAGTAACATTTTTAAGATTGGGTTTTTTAATGAAAACTTTTGTAGCAAAACCAGCAAGCGTACAACGCGAATGGTTCTTAGTGGACGCCGAAGATAAAACTTTAGGTCGTATCGCTACTGAAATTGCAACCCGTTTACGCGGTAAGCATAAAGCAGAATATACACCTCACGTAGATACTGGCGATTATATCGTTGTTATCAATGCTGAGAAAGTACGTGTAACAGGTAACAAAGCGAAAGGTAAAATTTACTACTCGCATACTGAATTCCCTGGTGGACTTAAGCAAATTAGCTTTGAAAAGTTAATTGAAAAAGCTCCAACACGCGTTCTTGAATTTGCAGTGAAAGGCATGTTACCTAAAGGTCCTTTAGGTCGTGAAATGTTCCGCAAATTAAAAGTATATGCAGGCCCAGAGCATGCACATACAGCACAACAACCACAACTTTTGGAGCTTTAAGCAATGGCTGATAATCAATATTACGGTACTGGTCGTCGCAAGAGCTCAACTGCTCGTGTGTTCATGAAAGCTGGTAACGGTGCAATCACAATTAACAAACGTGACATTTCTGAGTACTTCGGTCGTGAAACTGCTCGTATGGTTGTTCGTCAACCATTAGAGTTAGTTGAAATGTTAGAAAAATTTGACTTTAACATCTCTGTAGTAGGCGGTGGTATTTCAGGTCAAGCTGGCGCGATTCGTCACGGTATTACTCGTGCATTAATGGTTTTTGATGAAACTTTACGTGGTGAACTACGTAAAGCTGGATTCGTTACTCGTGATGCGCGTAAAGTTGAGCGTAAGAAAGTTGGTCTTCATAAAGCACGTAAGAAGCCACAATTTTCAAAACGTTAATATTCGTCATATTCAGGATTTATACAGCATTGTCTGCGCTGTTCGCCCCAGTCACTTAGTTAACCTAAGTTCAGGGGCTCACAACTTGACCGCTTTGTCTAAATCCAGAATATCTAGAATATATGCATTTAAAGAACCGACCTTGTGTCGGTTTTTTTATGTTCTAATTAAAGCTAATTTTTTGTTAATAATTCCTATTAACTCTGTCTAAATATACTTTATTTATTCTATTTCAAAGTATTTCAAATTATTTCTGTTTTTACAGTGCCTAAGCCCCTTTTTACCTTGTAAAAAACACGCTATTTCTTTATGATCGTAAAAATTTTTTGTCGATATACCACTTGGTATGAATTTGATCTAACAAAAACAAACGCTGTGCTTGCTGGTTATTATAAATTTATCGCTTAGTTAGTCATAAAAATAATTGTTTTGTTAGTGTCTTAGTTGGAGAGTATGAATGAGCAATGTGCCTGTAAATAACGGCCGCAGACGCTTCCTAACCGCTGCTACTGCAGTTGTTGGTGGTGTTGGTGTGGCTGGGGCTGCTGTGCCTTTTATTGCTTCCTGGAATCCAAGTGCTCGCGCGAAAGCTGCGGGTGCTCCAGTTGAAGTCAATATAGGTAAAATACAGCCTGGTCAATTAATCCGTGCTGAATGGCGTGGTAAACCCGTTTATATAGTACGTAGAACGGAAAAAACAGTTAGTAATTTAGCTAAACACGATGACCAGTTGCGTGATCCTGATTCTGAAAAAGCCCAGCAACCTGTTTATGCAACTAATGCCTATCGTTCAATTAAACCTGAATTCTTAGTTGCCTTAGGTGTTTGTACTCATTTAGGTTGTGCTCCTACTCACCATGCTGGTGATTTCGATCAGTTTGTTGAAGGCGTTCCCAATGGCTTCTTCTGTCCATGTCATGGTAGTAAATTTGATATGGCTGGTCGTGTATTTCAAGGCGTTCCAGCACCATTAAATTTAGTGGTTCCAGAGCATTCTTATATCAATGATGACACTTTACTTATTGGTGTTGCTCAAGGAGATGCGTAATGTTAATGAAATTAGCTACTGATTTCATGGGTTGGATAGACAAACGTTTACCTGTAACAGATGCTTGGAATAAGCATTTAGCTCAGTATCCAGCACCAAAAAACTTCAACTTTTGGTACTTTTTTGGCTCTCTAGCCATGTTAGTACTAGTAAATCAAATTGTTACCGGCATTTGGTTAACAATGAATTATGAACCATCTGGTGATGGAGCATTCGCCTCTGTTGAGTATATTATGCGTGATGTCGACTTCGGTTGGTTATTACGTTACATGCATTCTACGGGTGCATCTGCCTTTTTCGTCGTCGTATACATGCACATGATGCGTGGTCTTATGTACGGTTCATACCAAAAGCCTCGTGAATTACTATGGATCTTCGGTATGTTGATCTTCTTAGTATTAATGGCTGAAGCCTTTATGGGCTACTTATTACCTTGGGGTAATATGTCATATTGGGGTGCGCAAGTAATTATCTCCTTGTTTGGCGCTGTACCAATTATTGGTGATGATTTAACACTTTGGATACGTGGTGATTACGTAATCTCGGGAGCTACCTTAAACCGTTTCTTCGCTTTACACGTTATTGCTATGCCATTGGTATTGGTTGTTCTAGTGTTCTTGCATATTCTTGCCTTGCATGAAGTAGGTTCAAATAACCCTGAAGGTGTTGACATTAAAAAGCCTAAAGGCAGTGTTAAACCTGAAGAACTAAGTAAGTTTACTTTCCATAAACAATATAGTGAAAAATACGATATTGTTGATGCTGTTCCTTTCCACCCTTATTACTCTGTTAAAGATATTATGGGCGTTGCTGGTTTCTTATTCTTATTCTGTTGGGTAATGTTCTTCGCACCAGAGGGTGGTGGTTACTTTATGGAAGCACCAAACTTTACCCCTGCGAATGGTTTGAAAACACCTGAGCATATTGCACCTGTATGGTATTTTGGTCCTTTCTATACAATATTACGTGTTGTTCCTGATAAGTTATTAGGTGCGGTTGCAATGTTTGGCGCTATCGTGATGTTATTTGCTTTACCATGGTTCGATCGTGGTGTTGTTAAATCAGTTCGCTATCGTTCGAAGTTACATTTAGTTAACTTAATTCAATTCGCTATCTGTTTTGTTGTTCTTGGTGCTTTAGGTACTATGCCAGCAACACCAACGGCTAATTTAATTGGTGTGATTGCTAGTTTTGGTTATTTTGGTTTCTTTATTGCTTTGTGGTTCTATAGCAAAAATGAAAATACTAAACCAGTTCCAGAAAGGATTGCAGACTAATGAAAAAATTAATTATAGCCGCTACTTTCGGCATACTTTTCAGCGTAACGACACTGTTGTCGTTCACTGCTGTGGCTTCAGGGCCTAGTATTCATCTAGATAAAGCGAATAATGATTTATCAGATAAAGAGTCTTTGAAAAAAGGTTTTAAAACATATTTGAACTATTGTTTAGGCTGTCATCAGTTACAATACCAACGTTATAATCGTACTTTTGACGATTTAGGTATTGATAAAGCTGATGGTGTGGCTAACTTCATGCCTACAGGTGACAAAGTTGGTGGTCACATTCTAAATACCATGCCGGAAAAAGAAGCGGCAAAATGGTTTGGTAGCGCGCCACCAGATTTAACGTTGGAAGCACGTTTACGTAGTCCTGATTGGATCTATACTTACTTACGTTCTTTTTATATTGATGAATCACGTCCATTTGACGTAAATAACACAGTATTTAAAGATGTAGGTATGCCGCACGTTTTACAAAGTTTGCAAGGTGTAAGTACCTTAGTTGTACATAAAGAGCTTGACGAACATGGCGAAGAGCACGAAGTCTCTAGCTTATCACCAGCAATGGGTGGTAGTTTAACTGCTGAAGAGTATGATGTAGTAGTACGTGACTTAACAAACTTCTTAGAATATGTTGGTGAGCCGAATAAACTTGAGCGTAAAGCCCTTGGTTATTGGGTATTAGCTTTCTTATTCTTCTTCTTTATTATTTCTTATTTCCTTAAGAAAGAATATTGGAAAGACGTACACTAAGTTATTATTGCAATAAGTTTCAGGGGAATTCGATAGTCAAATGTCGAATTCCCCTTTGTTAGTTTTTAAAGTAAACGATTTTAGGAGGCTCTATGGCCGTAGCAGCAAATAAACGCTCTGTGATGACGTTGTTCTCTCATGCCGATGATATGTACAGTCATCAGACACGCATTGTTCTAGCAGAAAAAGGTGTTGGTGTAGACATCAACTTAGTTGATTTAGCTAACTTGCCTGAAGACCTATTGGACTTGAATCCATATGGTACAGTACCGACTTTAATTGATCGTGAATTAGCACTATATGAAGCTAAAATCATTGTTGAATATTTAGATGAACGTTTTCCACATCCACCATTGATGCCAGTTTACCCTGTAGCACGTGGTCGTAGCCGTTTATTGATGCATCGTATGGAGCAAGATTGGTATAGCCTTACTAAATTGATTATGTCTGGCACTGCAACAGAAGCAGCAAAAGCGCGTCAAGAATTAAAAGAGAGCTTACTAAGTATTGCGCCAATTTTAAACGAAGCACCATACTTTATGAGCGAAGAGTACAGTTTGGTTGATTGTTATTTAGCACCATTATTATGGCGTTTGCCTGTATTTGGTATTGAATTGACTGGTCAAGGTTCAAAAGAACTTAAAACCTATATGTTACGTGTATTTGAACGTGAATCATTCCAAGCTTCATTGACTGAAGAAGAACGTGAATTACGCTTTGGTCATCCAGCCTAATGGATGACGCAACACCTAACTCAATGAGCTCGAATAAGCCTTATTTAGTTAAGGCTTTCTATGAGTGGATTTCAGACAATGACCTAACGCCATACATCATGGTAGACGTCAATGTTTATGGTGTCTTAGTGCCGATGAGTTACGTTGCAGATGGACAGATTGTTTTAAATGTTGCCAGTTCAGCTGTTGGTACTATCGCATTGGGTGATAAAGCTATTGAGTTTAGTGCCCGTTTTGGCGGTAAGTTAGAGCACATCACGGTACCTTATGGTGCTGTAGGTGCTATATACGCTAAAGAAAATGGCGCAGGAACTTCATTACCAATCGAACATCCTGTCGAGGATGAAGATGACGTGGTTGATGTGATTCCTGAAAAACCAAAGTCTACTTTAAGTAGTGTTGCTTCAACGGGTAGTGAGACAGAAAAGTCGAGCAAGCCCAAAGGAAAAAGTAAAGCTAGCCTAAAAATTATTAAATAATTTACATATTGTTAGTGTTATTAAATTTTAAAACCCGTAAATATCAATGATATTTACGGGTTTTTTGTTTTAATTTCAATAAACTAAATAATACCAATTCCATTAAATTTATTCCCACCTCAGAGCTATGTCAGAAGAGTCATAGCAAACAAAATTTTTGCTATTATAGTCATTCTATATCTCACAAATTTGTGCAGTTATTGCTTTTCTGACAAGCTCCCAAGGGCGAGTTTAAAAGGCTTGTATGCTATGTTATTGATTTTGAGAAGGACGCTGCATGGATGCAGCTTATTAGAGAATGCAGGAGCATATTCTCCTGAAGAACCATTCTCTTCAATCAATGCCTTGCCTTTAAGCCTTTTAATTCTCGCTGAGTGGGAAATAACTTAATGGACTTGGTATGAGTATTAAATATACTCAAAAGCCTTGAATACACGGCTGACACCGTTGATGTTACGCGTGATTTCTACCACAATATTCGCTTCTTTCTTAGTGACCAAACCTAAAAGAAATACTTCAGAATTTTCAGTGACAACCTTAATATCTTTGGCATTTACTTCGCCATTGGTAAGCAAAGCTGATTTGACTTTAGAGGTTAGCCAAATATCATTGCTCTGTGTCGATATCGCTGTTGTCGAGCCAATACGGACCTGATTATGTATCGTTACAATGTCAGGAACATCTTGGATGGTTTTTATCGCGAGGTCTCTCAGGTAGCTATTAGGAGCCTGGCCAATAACTAAAACAGTGCCATTCATACTAATCACATGTAAGTTCGTGTTATTAGACAATGCCTTTTGTTTATTTAATTCATTATGAGCGATAAACTCAATACTTTGATCATCAATTTGTTTACTAAAAGTTCTCCTATCTGCCACCATAGTGGCACCAGCGGTAACGGCAACTACCGTTGCAACGGCACACCCTTGCAACGTTGAAGCGAGCATGAGAAGTCCTGCAATTCGTGCAGTTTTTCTGTTAGCCAATGCAGATAAGCCATTTTTTAGAATAAGCATTTATGAATCACCTTGAGGGAATAGGGTAGTATCAATAATCTCACATAAACTATGCAATACAACTAAATGAACCTCCTGAATTCTAGAGGTTCTTGCTGATGGAACGCGGATTTCAACATCGCCCTCACCTAATAATCCTGAAATATCACCACCGTCGAATCCTGTTAAGGCAATAATTGGAATATCACGAGATACTGCACTCTCAATAGCTTTAACTACATTTCGTGAGTTACCACTGGTAGAAATAGCTAATAATACATCGCCATTATGACCAAGGGCTCTTATCTGTTTGGAAAAAACTTCATCATATTGGTAATCATTAGCGATTGAAGTAATGGTTGATATATCACTGTTTAGAGATATTGCTGGCAGGCTAGGGCGTTCAGTTTCATATTTGTTGAGTAATTGGGCACAAAAATGTTGGGCATGGCCAGCAGAGCCACCATTGCCACAAGAGATAATTTTATTGCCGCCAAGCAGGCATTGAACCATCATCATACCAGCATGTTCAATAGATGGTCCTAACAACTCGCTAGCAGCTATTTGTGTTTGAATGCTCTCGGTAAAATTGTTTTTGATCTGTTCTAGCATGGAAAAATGACTCCGTGACTATTTAAAATGAGTAATGAGTTAATTGTAAAAAGCTAAAAGGCATTTTTTAACCAAGTAACTTGTGGCTGAGTAATATCACCTTCAAGCGCTACCACATCTACGCGGCAGGGAGTATTATATTCATTTAATCCGTTTTGATGTAGATAAAATGTTATGCAATGTTTAACCTTATTTTGTTTACTCGCTGAAATAGCGGCAATTGCACCACCAAAGCCTTTGCTTTTACGATATTTTACTTCAACAAAAACATAAGTATCACCATCAAGCATAATAAGATCAATTTCACCTTGGCGAGAGTGGAAATTTCTTTCAATAAACCTTAGGCCTTGTTTAGACAAATACTGCTGTGCATAGCTTTCCGTAACTTGTCCTTTATCGGTACTGCTTGTATTTTTGGCTGAGGTTTTATTATTCCATAACAATAGAAACCACCCTGTTTTTCTTGTAAACACCCCAAAGTAAGCTGCGTGTCAAAATGCTATTTTTATTGAGCTTGAGTACTCCGGTTTGTCCCCAGTGATGGAGATAAGGCGCTTGTTGCATTAATGGAATCTTATTAATGAGTTGGTAGCTGTCATATCCCATCGCAAAAAGTCGAGATAAGCCATCACTACGCTTTGGCCAAAGTTCTTGACTAAGAACCGCCAATTCTACGTTTTGCTCGCTGGCTAGCAACCAAGGGATTTCGGTAAACGTTAATCCTTGTAAGTCGCTATTACTGCTGTAATCAGTTTGAGTACTGTGGCTTCGTGAGCTAGCAAAAACAGGAATTATTTCAGCAAATTCACTTATGTTGACTTCGATATACGGCTTTACTAAGCGCGTTTGCTCGGGGGTGCCAACGAGATAAATCATATCTATATCACGTCGATTACGGGTTTTAGTTTTAATACTCTGGTTCAAACGGCTTTTGAGTTTAGTAATACGAGTCTTACTTTTATCTACCGATAAACTGGCTTTAATATTCTCTTGCATTTGAGCGCCAGTATCATAATAGACAACCTCAATGGTGTTACCTGTAATCCGCTGCCACTGTTTGACAAAAGCTTGAGCAATTCGCTTACTGACAATATTTTCTTGGCTTAATACCACGGGATGCTGAAATTTTTGACGACTCAGCGTTGCTGCGGCTTGTTTAGCTTCGTCTTCTGGGCGCATAGAAAGCACAGTATGATGACGTGTTAAAGAAGATTTTGCCGGGATATTTAACAGTAAAGTATCTATCGCTTTACTGTCTTGTGTTGGCTCTAAATAGCTCTTTATCGCAGAATCGCTGTCGATAGCAGTGATATAATCAGCTGTTTTATTTTGGCTAATTGATGATGTGTCTAAGGCACCCTCGGTTTTATTGATATCAAATAAACCCGAACTGGCATTAAGCAAGTCATCATTTTTCGATTGTGTTTGTGCGCTGGTATGGCTGATGTATTTATCAACATTAGATTTAAGTAATGGCCCAATCACATAATCGATTTTTAATGTTGTAAAATCATTAGTTAACCCGTACCAGTTGACTGTATTACTATCGACAAAGTGCAGGCTTTTAGTGTTGTCGTTGGCAAAGCTGGCCAAAATACCTTGTTGGATTGCTCGCCCAGAAGATTGTTGTTTACCACTTAAGGGCAAAATCACTGCTATATTTTTTATATCTTTCGTTGAGATCGCTTGAGAAGAAAGCTGTTTTGCGATGATATTCGCTGGATGGAGTTTGAATTTTTTCTGCCATGTGCTCAAATGGTATTTCATTTGTGCTTGATTGCCACCAAACTTATTCGCTAAGTTAGTTAACATTAACCAACCTTTACTCTCAGGCGCTTTATCCAACGAAAGCATGTTGAGCTGCCATTGGGATAGGGTCTGAAAGTTATTCCAAATATCCGATATTTGCTGTTGGCTCTGTGTGTTAGCTGGAGTTACTGAAAATTCGAACAACTGGGCATTTAAAGCAGATATAGGTTGCTCCTCCTCTTGGAACGCAGCACTTAATAATCGGTAATAGCTCGCAGTAAGTAGAATGCTATTTTTAGTAGCGTATTGCTCAAGTTGATTAAGTTCTATATGGCTCTCAGGGTAATAACCGAGTTGCTGAAAACTACTTGCTTTAATCAGAGCTAACTGAACTTTCTCATGACTATAATTAATTAGATTGTCATCGACCAATGGCATGGTTTTATCTGCAAGCCAAAGTGCCTTTACATAATTTTCTTGCTGATAAAATAGTTTGGTTGCAATCAATAATTCATTTACTGCGCCGTTGGTGTTTGATGTTTTAGCAAGTTCAACGTGTTGCTCAGCAGACAAGGCTCCTGCATCGACATCAATTTCTTTAATTTCAGTGGGTGCTTGAGTCTGTGTTGTAGGATCGGGAGCTTGCTTAGTACTGCAACTAGCAAGAAAAATAAGCAATAGGGCAGGTAATACTCGAGATTTAAAATGGTGAAAATGCATTGAAAAGTTATCTACCTTTGTTGGCTTTAATCTTACAAGTAAGCACGCTGTTTTTAACACAATAAATAAATCCGTGCATATTGCTATCAGTATGGGGTTATAATAAACGCCTACGAAGTTAGTCACAACTAAATCCGCCTAATCAAGTGAAGTAAGTTTACATGAGTGAAACAACCCTAACCCCATCGACTCTTTATATTGTCGCCACCCCAATTGGTAATTTAGGCGATATCAGCCAAAGGGCAATTGATATATTAACGCAAGTTGATGTTATTGCGTGTGAAGATACTCGACACACGGGGAAATTGCTGTCTGCATTTTCTATTAAAAATAAAACCATGTCATTACATGACCATAATGAGCGTCAACGCCAGGATCAAGTGGCTAGTATGTTACAAGAGGGCAAAACTATTGCGCTTGTATCCGATGCAGGAACACCCTTAATCAGTGACCCTGGTTTTCATCTAGTTCGCCATTGTCGAAGCCTAGGCTTGCAAGTTTCACCTATCCCAGGTGCCTGTGCTGCTATAGCTGCTTTATCGGTTGCGGGTTTACCAACGGATAGATTTAGCTTTGAGGGGTTTTTACCTTCTAAGTCTGGTGCCAGACAAGCAACGTTAACTGCGTTGGCAGATGAATCTCGCACTATGGTTTTTTATGATGCACCACGCAGGGCTATCGACACGGTTCAAGATATTGTTACGACTTTGGGCGGTGATCGCTATATTGTTATCGCTCGAGAATTAACAAAAACATTTGAAACTATTCACAGCGACACCGCTGAAAACCTACTTGCTTGGCTGGAACAAGATGCTAATCAGTTAAAGGGGGAAATGGTGTTGATCATTGAAGGTTATAAAGCAACTGAAAATGAAATTTCAGCAGAGGTGATTAATACGCTGAAATTACTACTTGCAGAGATGAAGCCTAAAAAGGCGTGTGCTATTGCGGCTGAAATTTATGGTGTGAAGAAAAATGCATTATATGAAGTTGCTTTAGGCCTTAAATAAGGTCATTTGGCAAAGGTTATAGACTTTTCGATTGAATAAGGTAAAATGCGCGCCGAGTTGACCAGACAATCGCTGCTTTATCGTTGTAGTTTAAATTTCGATTTGAACTAGACAGATAGAGGGGAGGAAAGTCCGGGCTCCAATGAGCAGGGTGCCAGGTAACGCCTGGGCGGCGTGAGCCGACGACAAGTGCAGCAGAGAGAAGACCGCCGATGGCCGCTTGCGGAACAGGTAAGGCTGAAAGGGTGCGGTAAGAGCGCACCGGATTGCTGGTAACAGTAATTGCAGGGTAAACTCCACCTGGAGCAAGACCAAATAGGGTTTCATGATTATTAAAACGCAAGTTTTGATAATATAAGCGTGGCTCGCGTGGAAACCGGGTAGGTTGCTTGAGCTATAGAGCGATTTATAGCCTAGACGAATGATTGTCATCTCTTTTACTTTTAGTAAAGGAGCTACAAAACCCGGCTTATGTGGTCAACTCACTTATTTTGGTAAGACCGCTTGTTTTTATATTACAAAACAAGCGGTTTTCTAGAGCCTTTCAAAAGAATAACGCTAAACTCAAATCTTTACCTTCAAGCCGATAAATTCAAAAATAGTACTCTCTGAATTACACTATATCTATTGTTATTTCATCATTTTTATTGCAGATCCATACTAGCTGTTTTTGACTTTTTCTCGTAAGGACTAATTGAAGATAACGGCATTTTTTGTTGACTAAATACTTTGCCATCTACGTCTTTTAAGTTCAGCGTTATTTGCGGGTCGACTTGCTGCCAATCAATGAGTAACTCACCGTAATTTACTTTGTTAATAAAGTTTCCTATGCGATGTTTGTTAGGGCTTACTTCTTTCCATTCCTCCGTCAAGCCTGAGCTTGTTACTTCCCATAATGGATAATCTAGCTTGTCTGATACCTTAGACATTTCTCCCCAATGGGTATCACCACTAATGATTATGATGCCATTAACCTGGTGCTTTTTAATTAAAGCAAAAAGGCGTTCTCTGTCATGAGGAAAATTGGCCCAAGACTCCCAACCAGTAAATTCAGGTAATAGCTGTAAACTAGAGGCAATCACTTTAATTTTTGATGGTTTTTGTAATTCTTTTTCTAACCATTGCCATTGAGTTTCACCAATCATTGAGGCGTTTTTTAGTGAGCTAGGACTATAAGGTCCCATATTCTTCGGCTTACGTTTTGTTTGGTAATTTAGTCTATCGACACTGCTCAATTTATCTCTGTTCCAGCGTAAATCAGGTAAAATAACATGCACTTTATTGTGTTCTTCTCCATACATATAAGCAGTGTAAATACCATTTTTTTGAGTATATCTGGCTGAATTCTGTGGCTCTTGCCAGAAGTCTAACATTAACTTTCTTGATTGTTCTTTTTGAGGATATTCAGCACCTGCATCATTTTCACCAAAGTCATGGTCATCCCAAATGGCGATGGTTGGTGTGGCTGAGCGCAGTGCTTGTATGTCTGGATTATTACCTAGACGTTGATATTTGTCGGCCATGTCTTGCATGTTTTTTGTATCACCATAAATATTATCACCCAGAAAAATGAATAAATCTGCAGCCTCATTATTAATAGACTTTAAAATAGGCATAGCTTTGTCTTGATGTGAACAGGAGCCAAAAAGAATTTTTTGTGGTGAGTTCTTTAACTTGTCTGACCTATCTAAGTGAAGTAACTGATTTAATTGCGTAGCTTGTGCGGTTATGAATAGGCTAAAGCTGGTCATACATAGTAGAACAAATGATGATGATTTCATTAAAAAACCTCCTTAATAACAGAGCCTGCATTTGGATTGAATACCTTGGGGTCCTCACCTAACAAGGTCAATGCGGTAGCAGCAATTTGTTTTTGCTTAACTTCTTGTGTGGTTTTTATTTCACCACGTGCAATCACACCAGGGCCCATGGCAGCAAACCAAATATTTTCTGAGCCCACTATGCCATTTGGAAACGCTTTGAGACTTTTCATATAACCTTGTACTGCTAGTTTTGAAGCATGGTGTTGCCAATCGTCGGCATTACTACCTCGGCCATGATCCGTGGTGATCATTAATACGGTATTATCTTGATAGCCTGGCGTTGTTTGTAGGGTGTGCCATAAGTCAGCGATAAACTTATCCGTTTGATGAGCAGAGTTTAAGTAACTGTCGTAATGGCCGTCGTGTGCAAAGTCATCTGTTTCACCTAAAGCGATTATCATGACTTTAGGTTTAACCGTTAATAAATAATCTTTAGCGTAACGATAAGTGAAACTATCTAAGCGAACATTGTGCCAAGGGCTGGGAATTTCTGTTTGTAAATTATTGAGTAACTTGGCCTGCTCTGACAAAGCATAACCTTCGGCTGAATCAAATCCTGCATTAATATAAAGCTGGCTACGATCTTTATTTAAAATATACGGAAATACATCCCAACTGCCAAATGCTGCAAGTTTGTGTTGGTATTCATTTTTAGTATTAAGCCATTCTAAAAAAGAAATTTGTGGGTTTAATTTTTTTTTATTGCTATTGATGGAGTGATCAACCACACCAGTAAAAATCTCACTGTAACCTGGGTAGGAGAAGTGCCATTGGTTAGCAATCGACATGTTTGAACCTATCTTACGATTGCCAATGACCATGCCTTCTTTTACCACGGTATTCCAAAAAAAGGGCATTAATAATTGACGACGATTTTCTTCATTGTCATGCCAAAACTTCTCCTGAACGTGATGACCTTTTCGAACAAATTTTTTATTATTGAGTAAAGCAGCATCTGCGCCAGAAAATAACTCCTGCCAACGAAGACCATCAATGGTGACTAACACTAAATTCTTCCCTGTTGCTGAATTATCAATGGCAGAAGTATCGGTTGCTGCATTAACGTTAATACTAAAGCAGGTTAGCAGTAGCATGATTAAATAGAGATTTTTTAACATGTGTAGACCCGTTATCAATTAGTTTAAATGAAAGAAGCCAAGTAATAGCTACTTGGCTTTGTTTTCAATGTTGTCTATTAAGCTTTAAAAGCTGGCAGTAAAGGTCATTGAGGCCGTTCGAGGTGCACCAATAAAGAAGGTAGTGCCATTGCCTGTTCCCGTTGATAAATAACTTTCATCGGTAATGTTGGTAACAACGAAAGCGATGTCAATTGAGCTAATTGCTTGACCGTCAAAAGGAACAAAGTAACCGGCATTGAAATCAAATGTAGTGTAAGAAGGCGCATCACCACGTTCTCCAGTATATTTACCCGATGCACCAAGGCGGAAATCACCTTTAGTGTAATCGCTTGATAAGACAAACATATCATCCACGGAATCGATGACTTTATCACCGGCGGTAAAACCTGGGGCATCACCGACATAACGTGAATCATTATTGGTATAAGATGAATATAAACTCCACTGATCATTTAAGCGGTAGTTTACACTGAGTTCAAAACCATCGGACTCAATACCACCAACATTGAGGTAAGAGCCATTAGTACCAATGGTGTAATCAATACCATCTGAATCACTTCCAGGGGCTATGAAGGTAATTCTATTCTCAAAATCAATGGTGTAGTAAGTGGCCGAAAAGCTAATATCTTCAGTGTTGTAGCGCAGGCCTAAATCAATATTCTCAGCTGTTTCTGGTTCTATGTTTTCAAGAGTCGAAGCATCCCTTTCTAACACACCATCTTTAATGGCTGAAAAGTTCTCACTGTAACCGGCAAATAATTCTATATTACTGTTTACTTGGTAAATGGCTCCAGTACTAAAGAGTACATCTGAGTCACTATTAACTTTGCCCGTTTGTTGGTTGGTAAAGCCATCCGTTTTTTCAATATCTACTAAGTATTTTTGGGCGCCGATATTCAATGAGAGATCGCCAAAATCTAGTGTGTCCTGTAGATAGAACTTTAAAGTGTCGGTTTGAAATTCATTACTATATTGTGTCCAATAAGGTGTTGCATCAAAGTGATGATAAACACGTGCATCAATCACTTTATGCCAATCTCTCGATTCATTACGCTCATTTGATTCTGCCCATAAACCAAATTTAATATCGTTCATGGCAATAGACCATTGTGCGTTTGCAGTTAAACCTACACGATCTTTTTCATAATGAGTATGACGATATGACATGACTGGCACAGCGCTATCACTATAACAGGCAGGGTGTAAACCTGGGCCAGAATCCCATGGCCAAGTAAAACTTTGCTCACAACCCGCAGCAGGGGCTAATGGCGTACCATTTTGATCGGTAAAGCCATAAGTAGACCCTATTGAGCCACCTTGATTGACGGGATTGCCTTCATCATCAACCGCAGACACTAAATAAGGAGGGATCCAATCACCTCGACCTTTATTTTTATGAAAGTAGGGGGTAATTTGAAAAGAGAAGTTGTCTGACAGTTGATAATCAAATTTCACATAACCTAAAGTATTTTCACGTAAGGTCGACCAACCCTCGGCAAACATTTGATCAAGATGGGGAGTACCGGTCCAGTTCCATGTTAACTGATCCCAGTCAGGTGTTTGATTGAACTGCTCTAAACTAACCGAATTGTAATTATCTTCATCGGCATCGTCATAAGATAAACGGCCGGTAATACTTAAGTTACCTAGCTCAGTAATGAACTTAACCTCAGCGTGCTCTCTCTCCATACCTCCGTTTGAACCTTCGCCAACCCAGCGGCTAGTGGAAGTGGATGAATAACTCGCGTAAGCGTAGGTATTATCGAAAATGCGTCCGGTGTCATGACGAATGAAATAACGAGATGCATCATGATCGCCATCGGTATAGGCCAATGTTGTTGTTTCTTCAAAAGCAGGATCTGCACTGACAAAATTGAAAGTACCTCCCAACGCTTCTAATGAGGCAGATGAAATATCAGAAGTTCCTTGTGATACTTCAATGGTACGCATATTTTCACTGTCTAAATAGCGATTTGCTTTTGCGCCCCCGCCATAGTTAGAGCCACCATTTGGGATACCGTCAATTGTCATTCCAAGTTGCTGCTGATTACCATCAATAGTAAAGCCGCGCATCGTAATCGATGTTGACCAATCATCACCACCAAAAGCATCGCCTTCATTGATGCTAATGCCGGGCAGGTTGTCCATAATAGCGAGTATGCTACTCGCAGGTGATTGCTGTTTGATCATCGATGACTCAATCACATGATTGGCATGAGATAGTTTTTTAGCCACGACTGTAACTTCTTCCATAGTGCTTTCGCTTTCTTGTTTGTCAGCTGCTGAAACAGGTAACGACAATGCTGAAGCAATGGCTATAGCGATAAGATTTTTTGAACATTGAATAGTCATATATCCCCTAGATAAATGTTTATTGTTTTAATTGCGGGGAAGTATGCTCACTGTTTATGACGGATTATCGACTAAATAATGACTTAATCATGACCGTTTAACGTATGAATTGTGACAGCTTACCTAAATGACTTATCTGATGAGGTGTGTATTTTGGGAGGGAATAGGATTATTCGATGAATGATGAAATTAAACTATCAAGATATTAGTGAGCTTTATTGTCTACTGGCCATGCCATTCTAATTCTTGCGCCATGTTCAGTATTTTCTAAGGTGAATTCACCGCCATGATTACGAGTGATTTCAGCGCACAGTGATAAGCCAATACCTGAGCCATGACTCTTAGTGGTGTAAAAAGGTGTTAAAGCATTATCAAGGTTAGCAAATCCAGGGCCATTATCTCTAATATCAATGACTTGCTTGGTCTGTTGGTAACCTTGTGAGTTTTCTTGTCGGTAGTATAAGCTAACGTCAATTTCACAGCGTTCTTCATCACAAGCTTCTTGAGCATTCTTGAAAATATTAATGAGTATTTGTGCCATTTGTTGCTCGTCAGCAAAACATTGATTACTGCCTTGATAATTTATTGTACAAGGCTCGGTGATCATGGACTTAGCATCTTCCAGTAAATCATTAAATCCAAACCAACTCGATTGTGGAGCAGGTAATTGACTCAACTGACTGTACTGTTCAATAAAGCTAAGTAAACGATTACTTCGCTGTCTGATCCGACTTAAGACTAAGCGTACTTGATCTTCGTTAAAGCTGTCATTGCATAAAAGCGTGTCAGCCATCGATGCCATTGGTGTTAAAGAATTACGAAGCTCATGCGCTAATACCCGAATAAGATTTTGCTGAGTAATGCTTTGTTGTTGATGCAATGGTTGAGAGATATCTAAAGCAGAAAAAATATGACATTTTTTTTGTTGAAAGAGGTAACTGATACTCTGACATTGCCATTGCTGATTGAACTGGCTGTGGGTTAAATTACCATTTTCTATAACAAAACCTAAATCTTCAGCGGCTGTGCCAATAAGCATAGGTTGCTGAATTTTCTCTTTCATAGCGATATTGCGATAGCTTAATTGATTATTCTCATCAAATAAACACACAGGGATAGGCCAAGAATCGAGTATATGGCTCAGTACATTTTCCAGTGTTTGATTTTGCTGTAACTTATGTGCATTACCTAGGGCGAGGGCTGATATTTCTTGCTGTAACTCAGCTAATAAATTGTCTTGATGTTGCACTTTGAAGCGTAAATTTGTTTCACCCTCCCGGACAACTTGTGTATAGGTAGTAAGTTGCATGATGGCTTGTTTCCAAAAATTATAACTACGCCAAGCAAGCCAAATGAGCGGATAAGATAAAAAAAACACTAACGTGGCTGTGGCCAATTTACTCCAGGCCAAGGTATAAGTGAGCGCAATGGTCAAGGCCAATATAACAATTAATGTAGTTGCTAAGCCAAAGATCAGCCACTGTTCATGACTGAATTTCAAGCTTAACTGTTTATTAGATTTAATGGTGTTATTCGACATGATGAATGGCAAACTTTTCTAAACGTCGATAAAGTGCATTACGAGATATATCGAGTAATTTTGCTGCTTCTATCACTTGCCCACCGGTGACTGTCATCGCTTTTTCAATCAACTGTTTCTCTGCTTGTTCAAGTGGTTGTAACAGTACCGTATCATTAGTGCTATCGGCGTTCTCTAGTAATAATTGCTGTGCTGTTATTTCTCCGCCGCTGGTGAGTAAAACTGCACGTTCAATCACATGACTAAATTCACGTATGTTGCCCGGCCAATTGTGTTGTTTTAATTTACTGAGCGCACATGGACTGATGTTTAATGCTTGTTTCCGGTACTTCTCACTGAATTTAGTGATAAAGCAATTAGCCAAGCCTGGAATATCTTCGAGTCGTTCACGCAAGGGTGGAATAGTAATCACAATTGTATTTAAACGGTATAATAAATCTTGGCGAAACGCCTGTTCACTTATCAGTTGATTGAGGTTGGCATTGGTTGCACTAATTAAACGCACATCAGCAACTTGTGTTTGGCTCGAACCTAAAATCTCATAGTGACCCGTTTCTAACACTCGTAATAATTTAGGCTGAAGTGTTAGGGGTAAAGATCCTATCTCATCAAAAAATAAAGTCCCTTTATCAGCGAGTTGGAATCGGCCAACACGATTTTGTTTAGCGTCAGTAAAGGCGCCTTTTTGATGACCAAAGAGTTCACTTTCAAATAAATTATCAGGAATTGCGGCCATATTAACCGCGATAAGTGGAGCTTGCTGGCGTGATGATAACTGATGAATTCGCTCAGCAAGCAATGATTTACCTGTGCCATTTTCACCTAAAATTAAGATGTTGGCATCTGTTGGAGCTATTTGCGCGACTAGCGTTTCAATAGCCTGCATACTTTCTGATAGACAAACCCAAGCCTTTTTATTATCGCCGGCAAGTAATTGTCGATAACCTTGGTTTTGTTCTTTTGCCCGAGAAAAGCTTAATTGCTGTTTAATACTGTTTAGTAGCTTAAGCTTGTTCCATGGTTTTTCTATAAAATCATTGGCGCCCTTTTGTAAGCCTTCTACCGCTAATTCAATTGAACCCCACGCTGTCATTAAAATCACTGGGATATTTAATGGCTGTAACTGTTCTAAAATGGCTAAACCTTCTTGACCGCTAGTGGTATCTCTAGAAAAGTTCATATCCAACAATACTAAATCTGGCTGTTGTCGGTTACTTTCTATGATAATTTCTTTAGCGTTAGCCGCTTCAATAATCTGATAGCCCTGTGCACTAAGTAATAAGTTTAATGCTAAGCGAATGTCTTCATCATCATCAGCAATTAAAATGGTGGCGTTTGTCATTGGGTTTTCCATAAAATTAAGCGGTTTTTAGCTAATACAAAGGTAAATAATAGCAATGAAAAATAAAAGTGAAAGAAACGAGGTAAGTCGTTTACTTCACTTTTACAGTAGATATTAACCCTTAGGAATAACTGCAGTTGATATTAGTATGCCAATTACTTTAGTAACTTGGCTAGTATTAAAAATCATACTAATAAATTTACTCTTCTCGCAAGGCCTGCATTGGGTCACTGCTTATCACTCGCCATGCGGGCATAATTACCGACAAGATAACAATAATCACTAACGCGGCATCTAATGAGGCCATTGCAAACCAGTTAAAGTCAGGTAACATTTCTAAGCTTTGTGATACTTGTTGATAACCAAAAACAGAAATAATAAAACCTAAACCTAATCCAACCACTAACATAGACAAAGCATCTTTTAAAATAAAGTTGACCAATTTAGCTTGTTTGGCGCCCGTTGCCATACGCACAGCAAGTTCATATTTTCGATGGTTTGTGGTCATTTGTGTTAGACCAGCTACACCAATAGCAGCAAGAAATAACGTTAAACCCGTCATGGCAAGCACTATCCATAAACTAAGACGTTGATTTAATGTTTGTCTCTGCCCAATATCTATTAATGATTGTACGGTTAAGTTCGTTAAACGTGGGAATTGACGTTTAATTTCGCTTTCTAACATCGCTGGTGTAATGGTTTTTCCTGCGGGTAACATCACAGTAAATTGTAAGGTAGAACCTGGGTTTACTCGATGAGAATATACCGAAGGTAAACCTAAGGTCTCTGCAATACCGGTTTGGCTTAAAGTATTAGCTACCACCCCTGTAACAATTGATGGTGGTGTTGAACCATCGGGACTCATTTGAATAATTTTACCGATAACCTCTTGGTAGCTTAAGTTTGAAAATAAGGATTTTGCCATATTTTCATCGATAACAATTCTATCTTCATCGTTATCAATTTGGGCTTGGCTGACATTCGCTCCAGCTAACATAGGGATATTAAAGGTTGAAAAATACTTTGCCCCTAAGGTCTTTATTTGGTGAATAACGCGCTCTCCTGATTCTTCATCACGAAAGGCATTTACACGTAAAGAATCAGACAAAGGGCCATAGTTAGGGATAATAACTCGGCTATTGCTTACCTGTTGTTCTATCAAGTTTGACACACCATCAAGTAATTGTTTAGCTTCACTTTTGCCATAGGAGTCAAAGGTATTTAATTGAGTAATATATTCTTCATCGCTAACTGTCATGCCAATTTCATAACTATTGCCTATGTCATAGCCGGTATCTTGGTATACAGCTTGATAGCTTTGCATTGCTATCATTACTGAAGCGGTTAGTAATATCGAGGCAATTGAAAGTTGTAAAACCATTAATACTCGGCTCAGCCATTGATTACTTTGTGCCTGTATTCCTTTACCACTACTATTTAAGTTATTGCCAAGTGCATGTTTATCAATATCAACCAATGCGAGGGAACTAAATAGTACGCTTAGCGCTAATATAATGGCTACTGAGGCAAGTATGGTGGTGCTATCTATAGCAATGGCGTCTATCATAGGTAAACTATCACCCGCGATTAGCGGTAAGCTTTTTATCGCCCAACCAGTCACTAATAAACCCGTTACGGCCGCTAAAACAAAACTCGGTAGGTTCTCAAGTAATACCAATAATCTCACTTTTGTTAAGCTTGCACCTAAACTTATTTGAATCGCGAATTCTTTAGTTCTTCCTTGATAATGCGCGATGAATAAATTTAGTAGGTTTAGCGTCGCCATTAATAACAGCCCTATAACGGCGGTAAATAATGCGATGAGTAGACTTTCAGTTTCACCTAACATGTTGCTACGATAATTACTGCCTTTAGCTTCTTTTTTTGTACTATTCATGAAGTCCAAAAACATTTGCACTTGCTCGCCATCGACATTTCGAGTGACATAATCTTCTAACCAAGCATCTACTTGGGCTAGTGATGGTAGTTTTGCTTGGCCGTTAGCAGATTTTAGAATTAGGGTATCAATATCGTTGCTAATATTACCTACTGAGTCAGTTTGTGTCTTAACTTTGGCTAAATTGGCGATAAACCAGACTTGCTGTGGTAAAACTGCACGGGTACTCTTTATCGCCATTACGTCTTCAATAACACCAGCAATGATATAATTTTTATTGGTAATTGTTACTTGTTTACCAATGACAGATTTAACGCTGGCAAAAGCATTCTCCCAAAGGCTTTGAGAAATCCAAACATACTTTTCTGTTGACTCAATAGTGACATCATCGCCTAGTAACAGCTGACTACCTAACACTGAAAGAATGTTACTTGACGCATCATAACGCGTCGTTGCAAACGTAGTGTTATTTACCACCACATCTTGCTCTGAAAGTGCGACACCAGCCCATTCACCTAAATCACTAAATTGCTCACTAAAGTCGACTAAACGATTCATGTTCCAATAGGAAACACTTAAGGTATCTGACATTTTAAAACGATAATCAAAGGTTTGTAACGAATCCTCATTTTTTATGCCTTGCAGCGGTTGATACAACAAGGTCGATGAAATTGAAATAACACTTAATACTGCGCCTAACGTTAAGCCAAGTGTTAAAATTAGTGGCACGCTTAGGCGGGGCAGTGAAAAGACCCGTGTTATTCCTTGATATAAGGACTTTTTGAATAAACTCATGCAACCCCCTGTAATGACTTTTCATTGTTTTCAACGTGTGGACTTAGTCCTGCATTAATCTCTGAAACAATCTGACCATCGAGCAGTTGAATTTGGCGACTAGCACAACGTGAATAGCGACTGTCATGGGTTACCATGACTATGGTGGATCCATCTCTATTAAGTTGTTCTAATAGTGACATCACTTGGTCACCATTCTTACTGTCTAAGTTACCCGTTGGCTCATCAACTAAAATTAGATCAGGTTTACCAACAAGGGCACGTGCAATAGCAATACGTTGTTGTTGACCGCCAGATAATTGGTTTGGACGATAATGTTGGCGATGTAACATATCAACTTGCGTCAATACTTTCTCAACGCGGGTTTTTATCTCACTTTTAGAACAACCTCTGTGTTCAAGTGGCAAGGCGACATTTTCAAATACAGTCAAGTTATCTATTAAGTTAAATGATTGAAAAACATAACCAATATGCTCATTACGAATTTGGGTGCGTTGGTCCACTTTTAAGCCTGCAGTCGAAATATTGGCGAGTTGATATGTCCCCTCTGTAGCTGAGTCCATTAAACCCATAATAGAAAGCAATGTCGATTTACCGCAACCAGAAGGACCGGTAATTGCAACAAACTCCCCTTGATTTATTTCCAAACTAACGCCTTGTAAAGCATGGGTTTCTATTTGCTGACCATCGTAACGTTTGTGGATGTTTGACATGGTAACTATATTTTTCATGAAGTTTTCCTTAATTTGTTTAGCTGTTGCAATGTATTTACTGCTTATTTTTATACATTTATCTTAAGATGAATTGTTTTATTGTATGGCGACTAATTGCGTAATCGCCTTTATTCGTTTTTATTCAATAATTAAAAGTTGCGGATATTTAGTGTATTTTTGCGTATCGCTACTCACTAATTGCTCACCAGGTTTCAATCCTGAAGTGATCACTAATTTATTTTTTGATAACTCGCCAAAGGTGACATCTCTCTGCACTAATGAGTCGTTAGTGTCGCGGACAAAAAGGCTTTGTTTACTGCGCGGGCGAAACCCTGGTACTTGTTCTATATAGCTGATTTCTTGTTGATGCCTGACAAATACTTGTGCTGATATTGATAACGCAGGACGTGCATTAGAAGTTAAGTCTTCATCAATGACAGCCTCAGCAAGCACCGACCCATTGTTAACAACACTTTCGATGCGGGTGATGTGACCTTTGATAATGCCCTTTTGGGTATCGATTAAGACTAGAGCATTGATATCTATTTGGTCTGCTTGGTTTTGTGGTAAGCGTAAACGAGCAATCAATACTTCATCACTACCTACTTTAGCTAGTGATTGACCTAATTGAACGCTCTGACCTAGTTCAACTTCTAAGGTTTGTAGTGAACCATTAATACCTGCTTTCACCTTCATATCATCAAGCTGTTGTTCAAGTAAGTTAACTTGTGCATGCTGCTGCTTTATAGTGATATCACGCTGTGTTAGTTGGTGGCTTTGCATTTCAATAAATTGCTTATATTTCTTCTTTTCGAAACCAAGCCTTTTACTTTCCTGTTTCACGGCCAATTTAGCGCGTTGTAATTCTATTTTGGAAGAAACACCTAAGTCCATCAGATTCATGTTTACCGAGAGCTCAAGCTCAGCTTTTTCAATCTCGGCTTCTATGTCAGCAATGCGACCTTGATAGTTTAAACGTTCACTTTGTTGTTCATATTTGAATGCTTCTCTTTGGGCTAACTGTTGAGCAAGTTGGCCATTAGCAGCATTTACTTCTTGTACTAATTTAGGGTTTGATAAATGCAAAATTATAGTGTCAGGTGTTACTTTAGTGCCAGGACGAACTAAAATTTCAGAGACCTTACCTAATGCAGGCGCCGTTAATAAACGTTCTTTTGCTGAAGCAAATTCACCATAGGCATTAGCATAAATATCTAAATCACCTTGAACTACTGTTTGAAAGCTTAAATCTTTTAATTGGACAGATTTTGTTGCCTTCCCACTGACGCTATAACCGGCGTAACTTAGCACTAGCGTAAAGCTGGCGATAGCGACCCATTTTTTCCAAGGTTGTTTTTTAGTTAATGCAATCTTCATAAATATTCACTGTTATTTTTACTTGATGTTATAAGTAATGAAATAACCATGCCATAATTTAAAGTTCAATAGAATCAGTTGCTTGCTGTTTTTGTGTTTTTTTTCAGAACTAAGACTGTTCGCTTTTAAAGGGAAGATGTTCGAAAGTAAACTCTATTTTAAATAAAGAGAAATAGGCAACCATTTCCGATAACAATCTTTCTCGCTTTATTCTGATCATTAGTTGTTTTTGTAATGCGGTGTAATGTTAACCATTTAATATCTGAAGTAGGTTAGTAGAATCACTTTAATGATATTGAGCAAACAAGCTGAAGTTTGGATGCAACGCGGTTATGATATGCGGCATAACAAAGTGCTATTAAAATTGTGCTTTGGCTAAATACTTTATTGGTTATAAGAGAAAGAATATAGAAGATGACCGAAACGCTACCGATAACAATTAACGTAAATAAAGACTTACTCGATAAGTTTACCAATATAAAATCAGTGATCAACAAACTAGAGGCGCAGTTTAATTTTCAAACCTTAACTGCCAATTGGTATGGTGATGAAGAGGAAATTTTAACGATTCAATTATCCTTAGTAACACCGACAAGTTTCGAACAATTTAAAAAAGGGTTAGATAGCTTATCGACCCGTAGCGTTAACATCAGTCATTTCTCTGATGATGTTATTTGTTGTTTTAACGAAGACGAACAGCAATTGCTTTGCACTATTGCGATAACGGCTTCAGAATCGGATTTATTGGTATTGCAGCCAACGTTATTAGCGGGTTATATTCAGGCTAAATTGCGTAAAGTACTTAATTTAATTGCACAGCAGCAATCTTTGACTAGTATCTAATTGATGGGCTTTTTTTAAAATATGGCTATTAACACGGCACGTTTAGATCGCTTGATTAGTGATTCACGCCAAATCAATCGTAAAAAAGTAAGGTTGATTTTAGCGCAAAAAAGGGTTTATGTTGATGGTGTGTTAGCGACTGATATTGCTCAATTAGTTGACCAGTTTTCACATGTTGTTATGGATAATGAAGTACTACAGGCTAATCAAACACACTATATTATGCTGAATAAACCTATTGGTGTGGTTTGTGCAACCAAGGATAAAAAACATAAGACTGTGATTGATTTACTTGCTGCACAATTTGATCAAGATGTTTTGGATAGTTTACATATCGTCGGGCGACTCGATCTAAATACGTCAGGCCTGGTGTTACTAACCAATGACAGTCGTTGGTCTGAGCGGCTAACATCACCGGAACATAAAGTCTCTAAATGTTATCAAGTGACACTAGAAAACACGTTAACGCCAGACTATATAGAGGCTTTTGCAAAAGGGATGTATTTTCCTTATGAGAACATAACGACAAAACCAGCAATTTTGCATATTGTTTCTCTCTTTGAAGCACAAGTGAGCTTAACCGAGGGGCGTTATCATCAAATAAAGCGTATGTTTGGCCGTTTTCGTAACCCTGTTATTGCATTGCACCGTTACTCAATAGGAAGCTTACGCTTAGATGAATCACTCAATGACGGAGAAAGTAGATTTTTAAATGTATCAGAGGTGACTAGTATAAATAGCTGATGTAAGTGGTGAAAAATAAAACAATAAAAGTGAATATTTATACTAATCAATTGATATTGTTAATAACTATATAGGCTCTCGCAATTTGGTCTTGCTTGGGTATAATAGTTTGCAGTAACAAGTTGTTTCTTAATGTAATGGAATAGTTAAATGAATAAAATAGTTTTATTAGTGGTACCTTTTATCACTTTGTTAGCAAGTTGTTCAAGTGTTGATAATGTTTGCGAAGATGTCACTTTAGCCTCTGAACAAATTCAAGAGTGCCAAGCTTTACATAAACGCATTATTAATACTAAAGGGGATGTAATTATTCGTACCGAATTAGAACGTCGCTATCAGCAAGATTGTATTGATATTCGTTATTATCGAGATGAAAAACAAGCAGCTATTTGTGGTAATAAACATAAAGTTAAAGAAATTAGTAAGTCAGCTAAAGCTGATGCTCAGCAATAAATAAGCAATTTTTAATAATTATTTATTAAGTGCTTGATAGATGAGCGAGCAAATAACTAAATGGTATGGTAATTTTGAAACCAGAAAGTCAACAAAAAAACACGACTCAAGCAGCAGAGCTGCTAATACGTGCCAAAGAGGCTAGCATTGCTGATCTCTCTGGAAATGTGGATTTTCTAGAGAAAAAAAATGCTGATTTGCAAGCTCGCTATACCGCACTCTTTAAATTAAACCAGCTATCTCAAGAATGTAATGATCTTGATAGCTTTTATCCGCAAGTGCATACTACTATCGCGTCGTTAATGACCGCGAAAAACTTCTTCATCGTGCTCTATGATCAAACGTTTGAAACCTTAGAGTTCGTTTATTATCTTGATGAGAAAGATGAAAAACCGTTAGGCATCATAGATTACCAAGATTATGATGGTTCATTTACTAATTTAGTTATTGAAACAAAGCAACCACTTCTATTAACTCCAGAACTAGAAAAACAGTTATTTGATAATTATAAGATCAAACAATTTGGGGTCCGCGGTACTGACTGGTTGGGTGTGCCTTTACTGCAAAATGGCTTAGTGATCGGTACCATAACTATACAAAGTTATGATGAAAAAATTCGATATAATGAAAATGACTTAAATTTACTCACTTTTGCCGCCCAGCATATTGTTGGTGCTATGGTACGTTTACAAGATCAGCAACGCTTGAAAAATGCGGTTAATGCACGTACCAAAGAATTGATGGCTCAAATTCGTGAGCGAGAAAAATCTGAGTTACTACAAGAATCTTTATATCGAATATCGGAATTAACCACGGATATTGAACTCGATATAGATACTTTTTATAGTAAAGTTCACAATATTATCGGACAGCTGATCAATGCTAAGAACTTCTTTATTGCTAAATATGAAAAAGATTCAGACACGTTAAGTTTTTCTTATTATGTGGATGAAAAAACATCTAATTTAGCTAAGGATTTTAAACCAAGGAAACTCTCAAATCGATATTCCGAGTTAGTACTTCGCCGTCGAGAGACAGTATTACTTACTTATCAAGAAATGATGAGTCTACATCTTGAAGGTGAGACTAAAAAACCACAGGATGACATCCACTCTTGGTTGGGCGTACCATTAATCTATTCAGGTCAGTTACTTGGAGTCATGGTTTTACAGAGCTATTATTATAAAACCACCTACAACCAACAAGATGCCGAGTTACTTAATTTTGTCTCGAACCACGTTTCAGCAGCCATTAAACGTCGAGAACTCGCTGATTTTGAAAGGCGCAGTCATGAGTTATTAGAGCAACAAGTTAAACTACGCACACTTGCCCTTGAAGATGAAATTACCCATCGTAAACAAGCTGAAAAATTATTAAAACACACCGCCGCCCATGATAGTTTGACCGGGTTACCCAACAGAATGGTATTCCTTGATTTACTTAATCATGCGATAGCTTGTGCAAAACGAAAAGATGACTTTTCTTTTGCTGTGCTGTTTTTAGACTTAGATCGTTTCAAAGTAGTTAACGATAGTTTAGGACATCATGCGGGTGATGTATTATTGAAAATAATAGCGCGAGAATTATTGGCTATTGTTCGTAAAGTAGATACCGTTGCTCGCTTAGGTGGCGATGAGTTTGTCATTTTAATTGAAGACTTGAAAAGTAACAATGAAGCCTTTGAAGTAGCGCAGCGCATCACGGCTTTTCTTCAACAACCTTTTACTATCGATAATCAATTAGTATACACAGGCACTAGTATTGGCATATCGTTTAGCAATATACGATATACTGATGCTGATACTATGCTCAGAGATGCTGATACTGCTATGTACCATGCTAAAGACAATGGTAGAGGGCGCTATGAAGTCTTTGACGACAGTATGCATCAGAAAGTACAGAATGCTTTAAGCCTTGAAGCGGATATTCGAGAAGCGATTACTTGGCAAGAGTTCATCCCTTATTTCCAACCAATTATTAAACTGGATAACCAAAAACTTAAAGGTTTTGAAGCGCTAGCTCGCTGGCAAAGTACTAAGCGTGGTTTTGTTTACCCTAATGATTTCATTCCGCTGGCTGAAGAAACTGATTTAATTAAAGAAATTGATATTCAGATTATTGAAAAATCTTGTCAGCAGTTGAAGCGTTGGCATGATGAATTAGGCTGTGATGATCTTTATGTCAGTTGTAATTTATTTTCCAAGCAATTTTTTAGTACTAGCTTACCGCAAGATATTGAAAAAGTATTAAAAAGAACAGGTTTAGCTCCCCATCATCTTCGCGTTGAATTAACTGAACGTGCCTTGTTGGAAAATGCTGAGATAGTTTTGACTAATATGCAAGCCTTGAAAAATATGGGGGTAAAAATATTACTCGATGATTTTGGCACCGGTTATTCAAGCTTGGGCTATTTGCATCGTTTTCCGATTGATGTGCTGAAAATAGATCGCTCCTTTATTAGTAATGTTGATGAGCATAATAATAACCGAGCCATAATTAGAACCATTGTTGATTTGGCTAATAATCTACAAATGTCAACCGTGGGAGAAGGCATTGAAAGTTTAGCTGATGCCGAGTTACTACAACAGATGGACTGTGTGTACGGCCAAGGTTACTACTTTGCCAAACCTATGTCGTCTCAAGATACAAAGGATTATATTATTCAAAAATTATATTATTCATCAAGTGAGTAAATAATAACCCACGAACACTCCCTACAAATTATAAAAAACGATTTGCAGCACTTTATACTGCTTACTTCGTTATTCTCCATATAAAAATGTCTTAAATCCTGAAAATAACCAGCACATCCTGTGGTTGTTACCCTAAAATGCGCTCATAAATTTAATGTCGTCACCAACTAATAATATATGTATTAGTGGAAAAAAAGACTATAACTAAAGCAGGATTTCTACCTGTCACACTTTGAGGAATGGTTATGCTATTTACTGGTTCATTGATTACTGATTGTCCAATAAGACAAAAAATTCGTGAGTTTTATCGAATTGACGAAAATGTTGCCGTTGATCATATTTTACCTGCTGCAGAAGTAAATGTTAGCGCCAGAAGCCGTGCGTGGGAACGCGCACGTAAAATGGTTTTAAAAATTCGTCAAGACCAAGAAGGTAATGGCGCAATTGATTCGCTACTCAATGAATACTCACTTTCTTCAGAGGAAGGCGTGGTATTAATGTGTTTGGCCGAAGCGTTATTACGTGTACCAGATAAACATACTCAAGATGAGCTTATTCGCGATAAAATTTCTCAAGGTCAGTGGAGTTCCCATTTAGGTGCCAGTGACTCATTATTTGTTAATGCTTCATCATGGGGTTTATTGCTTACAGGCTCTATGGTTAATTACGCTGATAAGCGTAAAAAAGAACAATTTGGTTTACTAAAGAAAACTGTTGGTCGTTTAGGTGAGCCTGTTATTCGTAAATCAATGAACTATGCCATGAAAGTAATGGGTAAACAGTTTGTTATGGGCGAAACCATTAAAGCTGCTACCGAACGTGCAGCGACGAAAGAACAGCAAGGTTATGTTTATTCATACGATATGCTTGGTGAAGGTGCCCGTACTATGGCTGATGCCAATATGTACCTAAAAGCCTATCAAGATGCTATTAATGCTATTGGTGAAGTTGCTGTTGCTTCAGGTAAGAACGATCCGCGTAAAGTACCTGGCATTTCAATTAAACTTTCTGCTATTCATCCTCGTTATGAGTTTTCTCATAAAGAACGGGTAATGACTGAAATAGTGCCTAAGTTAAAGGCATTATGTTTACAAGCTAAGCAATACAATATTGGTTTAACGGTTGATGCGGAAGAATCAGAGCGTTTAGATATCTCATTAGATATCATTGAAGCGGTATTTTCTGATAGTGAGCTTGGTGATTGGCAAGGCTTTGGTATAGCACTGCAAGCTTACCAAAAACGTGCTATTCATGTTGTTGATTGGTTGCGTGACTTAACGTTGCGTACTGAACGAAAAATGATGGTGCGTCTTGTTAAAGGTGCTTATTGGGATACTGAAATTAAGAATGCTCAAAAAGATGGCTTGAATCATTTTCCTGTGTTTACCCGTAAGTCATCTACCGATGTTTCTTACCATGCTTGTGCCAATAAATTATTAGAATATCGCGATACTATCTATCCACAATTTGCCACGCATAATGCTTATACTGCAGCAACCATAGTTGAATTAGCTGGCGATGATAAAGCTGGTTTTGAGTTCCAATGTTTACATGGCATGGGGGACTCTTTGTACGACCAAATTGTTAAAGAAGAAAGTATTCAATGTCGAATCTATGCGCCAGTAGGTCATCATGAAGACTTACTGGCTTATTTGGTACGTCGTTTATTAGAAAATGGTGCTAACTCATCGTTTGTTAATGCTATTGTTGATGAAGATCAACCAGTTGAATCATTATTGGAAGATCCAGTAGAAAAAACTCAACGCCTTAAAGCTAAATACAATAACCAAATAATTATGCCTATTGACCTCTATCGAGGTGAAGGCGAGAAAGGCCGAGATAATTCAAAAGGTCTAGATCTAACGGATATTAATGAAATCATTCCGCTAAAAGCCGCTTTAGATAATTGGTTTGTCGACCATTTATTGGATAAAAATGAAGTTCCTGATGGCGCCAATGCCGTAATGAACCCGGCGAACCGTAGTGAAATTATCGGCTTCCATCAACATGCAAGCCATGGTGATATGTTACTGATGATTGATAAGGCCGAAACAGCCTTTAGTACTTGGTCAAAAACGCCTGCAGTAGATCGCGCTGCCTTGCTTTGTCGCATTGGTGATATTTTAGAGCGCCATATGGATGAGCTCATTGCAATGTGTATCAAAGAAGCCGGTAAGGTCGCGCAAGATGGCATTGATGAAGTGCGCGAAGCTGTTGATTTTTGTCGTTACTACGCCGCTCGCGCTATTGAGTTAAGCAGTGATGAAAGATTAGAAGCACGTGGTGTAGTGTTATGTATCAGTCCGTGGAACTTTCCTTTGGCTATTTTCTTAGGCCAAGTTGCTGCGGCAATTGCCACCGGTAATACTGTTTTAGCAAAACCCGCGGAACAAACAGGTTTAATTGCGCTTCGTGCTATTGAATTGATGAAGTCAGTTGGTTTGCCTGAAAACGTAGTACAGGCTGTTATTGCGCGCGGAAGTGCCGTAGGTAACACTATTATTCCAGATAGCCGTATTCAAACAGTCATGTTTACTGGCTCTACAGAAACTGGCACGCGTATTTCACAAACGTTATCAGACCGTGGTGGTGATCAAGTACCGCTAATTGCTGAAACGGGTGGTCAAAATTGCATGATTGTTGACTCAACGGCATTACCTGAACAAGTTGTTGATGATGTTATCTCATCAGGTTTCCAGAGTGCAGGTCAACGTTGTTCAGCGTTACGCGTACTCTTTTTACAGGAAGATATTGCAGATAATGTTATTACCATGCTTCAAGGTGCATTGGCGGAGTTACATATTGGCAATCCTGCAAAATTAAGTACTGATATTGGCCCAGTTATTGACCAAAAAGCCCTAGATTCGCTAAATACTCACGCCGAATATATGAAATCACATGGCAAGTTACTTTACCAATGTGAGTTCTCTGAAGATGTTGTAGATGAAGATGGTCACTTTTTCTTTGCACCACGCTTGTATGAAATTGATAATATTAGCGTGTTAAAGCAAGAAGTTTTTGGTCCTTGTGTTCATATTGTTCGCTTTAAAGGTAATGAAATAGAAAGTGTTGTGGATAAAATCAATGGCACTGGTTTTGGCTTAACTATGGGTATTCATACGCGTATTGAGCATAGAGCTATTAATTTAGCCAAATTATCACGTGCGGGTAATATTTATATAAACCGTAACATGATTGGCGCGATTGTTGGTGTACAACCATTTGGTGGTCGAGGCCTTTCTGGTACAGGCCCTAAAGCGGGTGGCCCAAATTATTTAACGCGTTTAGTTAAAGAAAAAGCTACACCAGATGAGCGGGATTTTAACTTTTCAGCAAATAAAACGATTACCTTATCAGGTGATGCTGCTGAGAATCATCAAGCAAATCATTTGATGGATAAAGCGAATTGGGCGGAGAAAGAGTGGCGTTCAACAGAACTAAATACCCGAATTTCTTGTGTTCGCCAATTATTGGCTAAAATAGCGCACGTTGAAATTGTCGATGATCTAGCTGAAGATTTAAACCATACCCTAGTCTTGGCGCGTTCACAGCTTATTGATATTGAAAAGCGTTTGAAAAAACCACAACAATTACCAGGGCCAACAGGTGAATCAAATATTATTTATTTGGAAAACCGAGGCAATATTATTTGTTATGCGGATGAAAATGTTAGTTTTCACTTTTGGGTGCAATCTATTGTTACCTCGCTTGCTACAGGCAATACCGTTATTGCTGTTGTTTCTGATCTGTTTTATCAAGAAGCATTGGAATTTAGAGACAAATTTGTTGCCACAGGCGCCGGTAAAGATGTTTTTCAGGTAGCTAAACAATGTCATTTAGAAGCTATGCTAGCACACCCCGCTTTGTCGGGTGTTGTGGTCGATAGTGGTTGTGAAATCAAGCATTATATTAGTGAAAAATTAGCATTACGTCATGGGGCTATTTTACCGGTAATAACCTCTGAATATTTTGATACTATGATTCAACGTTTGGTTACAGAAAAAACCATTAGTATTGATACTACGGCTTCAGGGGGAAATACCTCGCTGATGACCCTGGTTGAAGAAGACTAAATTGTTTGAATACCTTGTAGTTATTAAGTAATGATTAAATAGCTATAAGTTTAGATGAAATAAAACGCGAATGAATACCTTCAGGTAACGTTCGCGTTTTTTTTACTGTTTTTATTGAGATTACTGTGACAATATCCATTATCTTCCCTACTAAGTAGTGTGAACATGAGTAATAGCAAAACAAAACCCTTAGATCGTATTGATCTTATGATCCTTTCTACTTTGCAGTCAGATGGTAGAATTTCAAATGTGGATCTAGCCAAAAAAGTAAACCTAAGTGCTAGCCCCTGTTTAGATCGAGTTAAACGCTTAGAAACTGAAGGGTATATTGAACGTTATGGTGCCTTTTTAAATGCCAGAAAATTAAACTTTGGTATGAGTGCTTTTGTTCAAGTCACCTTAAGCAGAACAACTTCAGATTCATTCAAACTCTTCAATAAAGAAGTTGTGACTATTAAAGAAGTTGTTGAGTGTCATTTAGTGGCAGGTGGATATGATTACTTGCTGAAAATACGATTTGCCGATATTGAAAGCTATAGATTGGTGTTAGAAAATATTGGCAGACTGACTAATGTTGCACAAACAAGTACTTACATAGTAACTGAACATATAAAGCAAGATGGCGGTTTGCCGTTCAATTAAGCCTGTAGGGCTTTACTAATATTCACTAATATTTCCAGATTTTACATTAATGAGGTTTGCTTTAAGCGCCTTGTTTAAGGGATCAACTTCTAAGGATGACTATGAACGCACATGATTATGCATTACAAGCTAACGGTTCGTTTGCTTTACCTGATGCTTGTTTTAAAGTAAAAGCATTGATGGCTGATGAAAGTTCTGAAATTTCAAATTTTGCTGATGTTATTGGTATCGACCCCTCTATGACTTCTCGTTTGCTACAAATAGCTAACAGTGCCATTTATAGCTTCCCAGGTGAAATCAGTACTATTTCACGTGCCATTACCATCATCGGCACGCAAGCCATTTATAATATGATGCTAGTTGATGTTGCCGCCACCGCTTTTAAGCATTTTGAAAACCAGGCAATTGATTTAAAGCGTTTTTGGCGTATGAGTGTTTATTGTGGGCTGGTATCGAAAAATCTAGCCATTTCTGCCGGAATCCGTGATATTGAACGTCTATTCGTAGCGGGATTATTGCAAAATTTTGGTGAGTTATTAGTGGCTAAAATAAACCCTGAAGTTGCTCAACAATGTGAAAAATATGATAAAAGCCAGCTGCCATGGCAATTGCAAGAACAGGTATTGGGCTATACTTATACTGAAATCTCTGCTGATTTATTAAAAATATGGCAAATTCCTGAAAAAATAATTTTACCAATTAGGCACTTCAATGCCGCATCATCTATTGAAATTAATAAAGATGTAAAAATCTTGAATTTAGCGTCTAGGCTGGCTCTTATTGATAGTCACAGTGAAGAGTTCTCTTATGCTGATGTCATTGATGAGTCTTTATGCAGACCTTTAGGTTTATCAGTGGATGATTTAACACAAGCTGCTGATTTTGCTGAAAAAGAAGCAACGAGTATTTTATCTATTATGAACCCTAAACTTTTCTCTAAGTAATTTAAGTTGGCTTAACTAATATTAATAAAATTGAATACATCTGTATTTTTTAATAACTCAAAGTAGCGAATGGTTGTTGGATGACCGCTCAATGCTTCATTTATAAGCGAGTAGTGTTTGCTTCTGTTTACAGGGCAGTATTCGCGGTTTAAGTTAATTGGGAGTGATATTTTGACGCTATCTGTCCAGAGTACACTCAAGGTAACTTTACAGATTTACATATTGTTATTTGCTTGGTAATAGCAAAGCTCAGCTAAAAAGAAGACAAAGTTAGTAAAGCTTGTTAGCATCGAGAGATCTCATTTATCGCGTTATCATAATAATTATAAAAAGGGTAAGTATGTCCGCTTCTAGAGAGCATTTTAGCTCACGAATTGGCTTCATTTTAGCCGCTGCAGGCTCTGCAGTAGGTATAGGTAATTTAGTTGGTTTTCCAGTTAACGCCGCTAAAAATGGTGGCGGTGCATTTTTGTTAATGTACGCATTATTTGTTTTTCTTATTTGTTTGCCTGTGATGATTGCTGAAATGGCTGTTGGACGTAATACGGCTAAAGAGCCTGTTGGCGCATTTAAAACATTGAGTAAAGGCAGTAAGTTATGGGGAGCCGCTGGCTTTTTAGGGGTATTAACTCCCTTTATGATTGCCGTTTTTTATATGGTGATCACTGTTTGGATTTTTGGCTATATTGCCTTAACGGTAACAGGTCATTTAGACTATTTAGCAAGTGATGTTGGTTTTGGCGAGTTTATTAACAGCCCGTACTTATATATTGCTTTAATAGCTGTTGCCGGTATTGTCAGTTTTATTTTGGCGGCCGGGGTCAAAGACGGAATTGAAAAAGCAGCTAAAATATTAATGCCAGCATTGCTAACTATGCTTATTTTAATGGTTGTATTTGTATTGTCTCTTGATAATGCTATGGCAGGGGTTACTTTTTTCTTAGTCCCAGACATTAATAAAATAACGCCAAGTGTAGTCAACGGTGCTTTGTCGCAAGCTTTTTTCTCACTTTCTTTGGGTATGGGGATATTACTAACCTATGGCTCATATATAAATAAACAAACTAATATTCCTAATTCCGCTAAATTAGTGGCGATTACGGATACGAGTGTGGCATTTATTGCTGGTTTGATGATTCTTCCTGCAGTATTTTCATTTAACCCTGAAGTTAATCCAAGTGAGTTAAGTGATAGCTCAGTGTCATTGATTTTTACCTTCCTACCTAAAATATTTTTAGCACTACAAACCTCATTGGGTTATGTGGGTGCTAGTGCTGTGGCTGCATTCTTCTTCTTATTAGTCTTCTTTGCCGCAATTACTTCGTTAGTTTCCATCATTGAAGTACCGGTTTCATATTTAGTCACTGAGAAAAAGCACAGTCGTAAAAAAGCATTAGGTTACTTAACGCTTACTGCTGGTGTGCTAACTTTATTTGCCACAGCATCGTTTGGCATGGTGCCATTTTTTACCGATTTTACTTCGTACGCTGGCGGTACTAAGTCCTTATTCGATGTTATTTATGATGTTTTTTACGATACAATTTTACCGCTTAATGGTTTCTTACTGTGTATTTTTGTGAGTTACCGTTGGAAGAAAAAGCAACTATCTGAAGAACTAAGTATCGGTAATGAAAACTACAAAGGTTCATGGGTAGAAAAATATATTAACTTTTCATTGGGTACTTTTATCCCTGTTATCGTGCTGCTTATTTTTATTAATACTGTGGCAACAAAGTTTTTTGCAGCTAATCTTTTTGGTTTCTAGCTAAAACATCTAAATAGATTTAAACGATATAAACGCCGAATAGTTATACCAATCAGTATAAGAAAATGTTCACTTAGCGAGAATTTAAAGGCTAATAGGCAAGGCTTGGATTGAAGAGAATGGCTATTCCCTTCTCAAAATCAATAACGCAGCGATAAGCCTTTAAAAATCGCCCTTGGGAATGCATGGAACACCATGATAACTTCACAAAATTAATAAGATATAGAATAACTATATCAATATTCATTTTGTTTGTTCTAATGCCGCCCATGCCATTCTAAGTGGACATTTCTTTATGCTGAATGGTATCGATGTTATTATTCGGCGTTTTTTATTATTAATTACCCGATACCCTAGCCATGATAGAACATATTACCAGCACAGATTTTACCGATGCCCAACGATTATTTCATGGTCGAGGACACGCATATCCCAATTTAAGCCATGTAAATGTTGACTGGCTATCTCCGGTTATTCTTATCACTTTATACCAAGCTGTTGATAGCAAATGGTTAGCAGAACAAGCTGATGCATTAAAAAAATTGATTAAAGAATGTCGCTCGGTGCAAGTACAACATCGCTATGAAAAATTTGCGCCCACCGAGTTATTATTAGGTGAGTCCATAAGTAATACTATCGTGAGTGAGCAGGGACTCAATTATCATATTGAATTTGGTAAAGCCCAAAATAGTGGTTTGTTTTTGGACATGAGAAATGGAAGGTCATGGTTAAGAGAGCGAGCCGAAGGTAAAAATGTGCTTAATCTATTTGCCTATACCTGTGCCTTCTCGCTAAGTGCCATTGCAGGTGGAGCCAGTAAAGCGGTTAATATTGATCTAAGCAAATCATCTCTAAGTAAAGGTAGAGAAAATCATCAACTTAACCTGCTGGCTAAAAAGCAAGGCAAACAAGTTGTCTTTGAAGGTGTCGATATTTTTAAATCGAATAGCCGCATTAAAAAATATGGACCGTATGATATTTTAGTCTGTGATCCTCCTTCATTTCAAAAGGGTAGTGTTAATATCGAACGAGATTACGCTAAAATAATCCGCCGTATTCCACAATGGATGAATCCAGGTGCTAGCTTGATGTTATGTTTAAACTCCCCAGATTTAGATGCAAACTTTTTAAAAGCTGAGGTTGAGCGTGAATGCCCTGATTGTTACTTTGAGCAACAGCTTGAAAATCCTGAAGCCTTCAAGGAAGCCCATGAAGGCAAGGGCCTTAAAGTTTTAATTTTTACTTATCAGCCAAAATAATTTGGAAATCAAATATTAGCTGGTTGAGCTTATGAGAGTTAACCGCTAGCTTTTATACGCCAAAAACGGGCAAACCTTGGTATACCCGCTTGTGTGAGCCCGTTGTACTTGAAGGTAATAATAGTGCCAATTTTTGGTGGGTTGGCACGCTGAATATCACTTAAACCTGATCCAATTTTGAAAATTATTCCATCACTTGTTTTTACTTTGATTGCGCCAAGTTGGTTCTGATATTTACCTTTTCCTTCGGTATAACCAATGACTGTTGCTTCTGCATCTTGATATTTCTTTAGCTTCATCAATGCGGGATTTCGGCCTTGTTGATAGTGAGCGCTAGCGAGGTGTAGCATAAGGCCCTCACCGTGAGTTGCGATGACTTCATCAAGTTTGTGATCAAGCGCACTTAATTCCTCCAGTTTTACCTGATCTATCATGGCTAAGTAAACCGATTGATTTTGTACAAATAAAGTCCGCATCTTAATTACTCGTTCATTGAAATCCCCTAGATGTTTTGGAAGATCAAATATCATAAAGCGAACACTTCTCCAGCAACTAGTCGTTTTATTTTCGACTGCTATGCGTTTAGTTGCACAAGAAAGTAATAGTTGGAATTGCCCTCTAGCAAGCCAGAGTTCACCGTCCATTGGATATGTAGGCCAATGCTGAGTAAACCAGCTAGGACTATTGATTAAATTTCCTCGGCGAGTAAACAATTGTTTTCCATCCCAGTAACCACGAATACCATCCAGTTTTTCAGAGACATAATACTGGCTAATGTCATCGACCTTTTGGTAGCTCACGCCATGCTGAATATTAGGCTTAAATTTTTGAGTTGTTTGTTGTGCAGTTGAAGACAAATGGACTGATAAAATAAAGGTAAAGAAAATCCGTAGAACATACTTATTCATCACTAAACTCCATGTAATGAGACTTGCTAAAAAGGTAAAGTCTAGTCTATATTTGAAAAAAGGGAGACCTTAGCCATTAAGGTGATTTGCCAAATTTTATTTGGCGAAGTTAATTGCATTAGCAAGGATTGCTATGATGAAAAAACTCACTATGTTTACTTTTTTTTATGTTGTTGTGACCATATCTCTGCTAATTTTTAGCACAAACTCGTCCGCTAAAAAAAGGTGTAAACCTTTATTAGAAAAACTACATAATGTTCAAATGATGCAACGTAAAAACTACTCTTTAAAAAGAGGGCAGTCTTTGCGAGCAAAGGAAGATAAAGCGAGAGATAAGTGGTGGCAGTGTGAAAATAGCTCTTTGTCAGCATTTAAGTCGAAATATGGAACAAAAAAAAAGAAAGCCAAGAAGAAGCAGAAAAGCACAACCCATTATGCCAAATTGAATAAGGTAAAACTCAAGTTACCAAAGAAGATGGCTACGTTTAACCAAGATAGTGCAATTGTGATCAAGTCAAAATATCATGGAGATAAAAAGCTGGCTTGGTTGCAGTTTTATCAACAACCTATTAAGTGCCAGCGTCCTAAAAATATTAACGTTTTTGCTTTTTGTAGTGAAGACAAACTACAGCAGCGAGAAACATTTGAGCATAAATATATTCAGTAAATGACTTTATGCTTGGTAATTCTTTTTACTGTCGCGGTACTGATTTACCATAGCGTCAATCGTCTCTTGCTCATAGGTACGTAAGCCGCTCAAAAGCATATGTTTCTTACCGTGGCCGATAACTTTATCATTTGATAACAAGTCAAATTCAAGCCATGCATCGCCGCGCTTTCCTTCTATTGATAAACTGGTTTTGGCTAATTTTAATGTGACTGTTTCAGCCGCTAATGTATGTAAATCAATAGACATTGATTGATACATTACCATGGGGCGAGCAGGATTAATCATGACACTATTGTCAGCCATTAATTTCACTAAAATATCAGGGAAAGTATGACCAGAAAAATCGACATAGGCCTTTGTCAGTGCATTAATCAGTACAGATTTATGCGTTTTATCGCCACTAACATGCACACTTAGGCACGTTTTATCTTTATCATCTTTTATATCAAAACTTTCATCAATTTCCTGAGGAAAAGTAAGGTGAACATCATCGCTAACCATGCCTGAAAAATCGAAGGTCATGTTTTTATGTAGTCCAGATTTGGCGATTATTATTGAAAAAAGTAAATCTCCAGGTACGCAAAAACGTTTAGCATCAATATTATGTAGTGGGTTAAAGTCATCTGCTACTTGTTTGGCAAAATCACTACCTTGTTGGCGTGTGAAGCTGATCCTATCAGCACTAATCGGGCAATAATTCTCAATAAACATTTCTTTTATAGACATCTTTGCAACTTCATTTTGTGAGTAAACGACATTCGATCGAAGCATTCTAACAGTACTTTAGTGTTAAATCGAAATAAAGTGCATATACCTTGCTGATCAGACCTGTTTGGTTTGGCTATATTTGCTTACTAACAGCTCTTTTTTGACTTTAGTGAGGTGACGAATTTTATACTCTCTTTGGCATGCTGTACTTTTGTCATCGGCCTCTTCGAGATAGGCCAAGCTTACAGGTCGTCTTGCTCGGGTATATTTTGCACCAAGTTTACTGTTATTATGTTCGTCAATGCGACGAAGGATATCTGTGGTAACGCCTGCGTATAAGCTATTATCGTTACAGCGTAAAAAGTAAACCCACCAGGTGTTCGTCTTGTTTATTTCGGTCATATAACGTGATAATTACTAGTATCAATATTGAAGGTATCTAAATGGTAAATAAAAGTGCTTGAGATATCAAATAATGTCAGCTTGGCTGATTGGGAAATAGAACTTAGTGCTATACGAGCAATGGGTAATGGCGGCCAGCGTGTAAATAAGGTGGCAACCGCTATTCACTTACGCTTTGATATTAAGCGATCTACTTTACCTGCAATTTATAAAGAGCGGTTACTTGCTTCCAAAGACAGTCGAGTTACCAAAGATGGTGTAGTTATCATTAAAGCGCAGAGCTTTAGAACACAAGAAATGAATAAAGAAGATGCGCTAAAGCGACTGAAAGAGTTCATTAAATCCGTGATGGTAGTACAAAAAAACAGACGAGCGACCAAGCCAACCAAAGGTTCAGTGCAAAGACGCTTAACCGGGAAGGCTAATCGTAAAGACGTCAAACAAACACGGAAAAAAGTACAACTCTAGTGAATGAACATCGCTATGGAAGTCCTTTACGAACAAATAAAAATTAAATCCTAATATAAAATAGAGAGCAACTATGCCAATTAGTGACGTCGGTGCAGTAGAGAAACTTACCGCACAACTTGATAGTAATAATTTAGTTCAGTATCAACTACCATTAGCTAGCCTTAATGGTGATGGCACTAAACAGAGTATTGAGCTAAATCCTTTAATAGGAAAGCAAATAACCTTACACTTTTCCGGCACTATAGCCTGTAAGCACTGTGGAAAGCGTACTAAAAAAAGTTACTCTCAGGGATATTGTTATCCATGTATGGCTAAACTTGCTCAATGTGATTTGTGTATTATGAAACCTGAAACTTGCCACTTTCATTTAGGCACTTGTCGTGAGCCAGAGTGGGGGGAAAGTCATTGTATGGTTGATCATTATGTATATTTAGCTAATAGCTCAGGCTTGAAAGTGGGCATAACCCGACATACTCAATTACCTACTCGTTGGATTGACCAAGGAGCATGCCAAGCTCTCCCTATATTTAAGGTGAGTACTCGCTTACAATCAGGTTTAGTAGAAACTGCACTAGCAGAATTCATTAGTGATAAAACCAATTGGCGCGCTATGTTAAAAGGTGAGCCAGAGCCTATAGACCTAAAAGCCAAAGCAGAAGAGTTAATCCCAGAGATCAGTATGCGCTTATCGCAACTTAGGCTTCAATTTGGTAGTGATGCAGTTCAAGAACTAAATGAAAGTGTGCAAGAAATTCATTATCCAGTAAGTGAATATTTAACTAAAATTAGTTCTTTTAATTTTGATAAAACGGAAACTGTATCGGGAGTGCTTTTGGGTATTAAAGGTCAGTATTTAATTTTCGATAAAGGCGTAATTAATATGAGGAAATTTAGCTCATATCAAATAAGTATTGACTATTAGTAACTTGAACTTGAGAATGGCGATCTGTATATAGCTATATTCAGCCAAAGATCGAATTTATTTGTTCGGCAACTTTATATGTCGAGTTTCTAGACTGCAGTATTAAAGGTAACAATATGACCGCAGATGATTATGTAGAACAAGCCAGTGAAATTTTTGTTTTATCCGATTCTTTTATCAGAATTAGGGAATTAATTGATGATGAATCATCTACCATAGATGATATTTCAGAGGTTATCTTACTCGATCCTGCCCTTTCTGGTACGGTATTAAAATTAGCGAATAGTCCTTTTTTTAGTTATCCAGGTAAAATAGACACCATATCTAAGGCTGTCTTGGTACTTGGGATTACGGAAGTTTATAACCTTGTTATCGCCTACTTTACTACGGAAGCTTTCAAAAATATTGATGCTAACCAAGATTATCTTGATGAGTTTTGGATAAAAAGTGTTGATTGCGCGTTGTTGATGAAGTTTTTAGGAACTAGCCTAGGTATTATTAATGCTGAACGTTTATTTATTTTAGGCTTGTTGCATAATTTAGGTGAATTAGTTGTTCATCAAATAACAACGGAAAAACAGCGTGCTTGTGATAGCCAGGATATCAATTTATTACCTTGGGTGAAGCAACAGGATGTATTAGGATTTACGTTTGGTGAATGTTCTGCCGAACTATTAAAACAATGGCAGTTACCTTATAGCATTTTCGCACCTATTCGTGATCAGGATATTGACGATCTAAGCCAATACACTGCAGAAACACAGTTGTTATATATCGCCAAGCGTGTGATGAGTAAGCAGCAAGTGTTTAAAGATCAAAACTTAGATTTCAACGACTTGTTAACTGAAGAGCAGTTAGAGCCTATTCGTCTAGATAAAAAAATGCTAGAAAATGCCGTTGATTATTGTGATTTAGAACGGTTAGGTTTGTTATCAATTTTAAACCCTAGCGCTTGCATGCTTTATTAATACAAAGTAGTCATTCAAGTAAAAGCTTAATTAAAAAAGCCCGATGAGCACAAGCTTGTCGGGTTTTTTCAATTAAAACATATGACGAATATGTTACGTTAAAAAAGAGCTAGCTAGGATTATATCTTCCTTGGCTGAGGATATTATGTGGATCTAAGCTGCCTTTGATTTTATTGACTGTTTGCCAAAAATCACTGTCTTTATTAAGTAACCACTGTTGTTGATCTATATTAAGACGGTAGGGGACAAACCCTTTTTTAAGACCTTCTGTTACTAGAGCTTTTAAACAATCATGAGCATCGGCGACTGCCTGAGGATTACCTAAATCGAAAACGATAGGAATAGTGCTATCAACGCAGTCGTGTTTTAGGTTAGTAAAGGTGATGAAAGGCTCAATATTATATTTTGGACAAGTTGCTCTAACAAACTCGACAAACTCTCGCATTTTCTTTGCTTTCATCGTTATTAATGGAGCATACCAAAGTAAACCGCAGCCATCTTTTCCTGGTGATAATTCATTTTTATCAAAACCTGCAGTCTCGGTATGACGCCAGTAAGCGAGTTTTAGGGCAACTTTATTCGGCTTGCCCAGCATAATCTCTTTACCCTTATTAAACGAATCCAGTTGCTCTACTGCCACAGATAAAGGCGGCACTTTATTAATCAATAATGAGGGGATGTATTTAATAACTTTATTCGCTACAACGATGATTAAGCTATTTGAATATATTCGTTTACAAGGCAATTGTTTAAAAATACGGTTAATTTCTTTTTTTACTGCTTTGACCACGCCGACACTGCCGTAAATACTACCAACAATGGTCCAGTTAGGCGCTTGTAATTCTTTAGCCAATCTTTCAATATCTTGATTTTCCATTACTTGATGGACGTCGTTACCATTGGGGTTTTTGGCAAACATTGATAATAAACGGCGTTGATCCATTAAGTTAATTGAGCCAACAATACCTTCATAGTCTTGTAATACTTGTCGTATTAAGGGCACCGCTTGTTCAAGTAATGCATCATCTTCCATTTGGATAAAAAATGAAGTGAAACCAGCTTTCTTCTTGGCTAACCGAATGGTCATTTGGCTCACTATACCAAGGTTAGACTGGGTAAATAGTCCTTCCAAATAGGGGCCAAGTCCCCATTTAAACGTTTTATCGACAAATTTATCATCGCTGGCATCTAGTTCATTGACGGCTGATTGATAAGGCGTGCCGTTGGCCCAATACCCCTGAATACTGTTAACGGCAGCAAAATGGTCTGTATAGGGTGTTATACCGTAACCGCGCTCTAAGGCGTTGGCTAGTATAGAGCAGTCTGGTCCTGCCCCAGTGACAGGCACCATATAGTCATGATTATGTAGCTGTAAATAATCACACAATTGCTGTTGAGTAACCCCTGGTTCAATCGTCACTAAACCAAGTTCACTGTCAAAGTGTTTTATATCGGTTAATTGACCTAAATCCAAAAGAATAATGTTTTTAGCTGTGCCAGCAGGCTGACTGGTGCCATAACCCCAATTTTTCCCTGTGCTAATAGGATAAAGAGAAAAGGCGAGTTCTTCATCGGTCGCACAGTGGTTGGCCAAATCAAGTAGTGCTTTGATCTCATGGGACTGAGTTAGTGTAATTACGGCAAATATACTTCTTTGTTTATTTTCAAAGCAAGTCAATCCTTCAGTGCCAAGCATAAAGCGAGAAACCTGCTGAGGATCAAATGATAAACTCGAATCAATTGTTAATACATTTTCAATGAGAGGAATAAGTTTCTGTGGCATAAGAGGTGCTTAGTGGTTTTCCGCTGTAATTTTGTTAGGCTAAATCTAATTGATTCAGTTGTGAGCAAATGTCTTCTTCAATGATACTAAAAAGGCTTTTAAAACCAGGAGAGAGATTTTTCATAAAAATTTCAGGATTAATATAATAAGGGGCGCGTAAACCATGATAATCAACAGGGGGACCTAGTTGCTGGAAATTAATACCGATAAATTTCATGCTACGGGCAAGTCGTGGCTCCATCATCACATAAACATGACGAATACCGGTATTCATGCTCATAGTGGCTGCCGCCATATATAATCCTATGGCTATGAAGGGGAAGCAACGTAACTCGGTTTCTGAATAGGTAATTTCACTGATAACGCCAGTACCTGAGCCTTTATAGTTATCGGCCTTACGGCGACGAAAATCAGATTTAACGGCTAAGCGTGATATTTCTGCTATTTCATTGCGATTAAAGTGTTTAGGGCTAAGTTCTTCGTTAGTGATCGAGTCCAAACAATATTTTTCAATGGGAAGTAATTCATCAGGACCACTTGAAGTGACTAAGCGTACACAGCTAGTGAATGTACCAGACGGTTTATGTTTGATTAAAGAAAACATTGATTGGTGATCAAATTCATCTGTTTCTTGGCCATTCTCTCTAATCTCTTCAAAAGCAAGTTCTTCACAGTAAACATTATGACGAATTTTAAATGCTTCTTCTTTTAAGGTTTGGCTGACGGCAACACAAGGCTGTAAAAATTGCGTAAAATGATCTGATATATTATGCGCCTCTCTACTTGCCTTAGCTGAGACAATTTTTTTGGTGATATTACCAATAATGGGTGTGTCTAATAATCGTTTGTTCCAGTTCATTTTTATTCCATGATGAAATTGTAAATAACTAGGCTAATTTCAGTATAGTCGTTAAGACAAAGTATCTGTAATTATGCGAAGATAATATTTAAATTAATAGTTCACTTACTTGCGGCTGACTAAGAAAATCTTTAGGACTCGCTGTCGCGCCATAGGCTCCTGATTGAAAGACAACAACATAATCGCCCATACTCGCTTTAGGTAACATTATTTTATCAGCTAAAATATCAAGCGGGGTGCACAGGGGACCGACGATGTTAACGAGTTCTTGAACATCCCCTTTGAGTTTGTTTCCAATAACTACGGGGTAGTTTTTTCGTATTACTTGACCAAAATTACCAGAGTTAGCAAGATGGTGGTGTAAACCGCCATCACAAACTAAATAGTTAGTACCACGAGACACCTTTTTATCGACGACTTTACAAACATAAATGCCCGCTTCAGCGACTAAATATCGGCCCAATTCTAATATCAACTCTAAACCGTCAACCAATGTTTCATGCTTTTTCAAAAGAGATTCTAGGTTGTTAGCGATTGCCGTGACATCTAATGATTTTTCATTTGCAAAGTAAGGAACACCAAAACCACCACCAATATTGAGATAGTCTATTTTACCTTTGGTTATTTTACTTGATAGCGCAACTAACTCTTCAGCCAACATAAACGTTTGCTGTTGTGCTGAAAGTATAGCTTCTGCATTGAGATTTTGTGACCCTGCAAAGATATGAAAACCACGTAAATTAATTTTCGTTAAATTTAACTCTTTTAGTATTTGAGGGACTTGCTCTTCATCGATACCAAAAGGTTTTGCTCCTCCAGACATTTTCATGCCTGATGATTTCAATTCAAACTTAGGATTCACTCTAATGGCAATATTTGCTTTAAGCGATAATTGACCGGCAGCAAGCTCTACTTTGGTTATTTCACCGGCAGACTCAACATGTAAGGTTACGCCGGCAATAATTGCTGCTTCAATGTCTTCAGTCGTTTTTCCGGGACCAGCGAAGCTAATTTTGTCAGCTGGCATGCCCGTTTGTATTGCTAATAACATTTCTTTTCTTGAAGCGACATCAAATCCAGACACTTGTGTCGACATCAGTTGCACTAAACTGGGAAAAGGGTTTGCTTTAATTGCGTAATGTAGCGATATCTTTTTTGGTAGAGTATTCGTTAATTGAGTAACTCTATTGATAATAAGTTGACGATCATAGGCATAAAACGGCGTATTTGAAACGAGCTTTTCTAGGTGACTCAAAGGGTGATTACCAACGAACAATTCACTACTTGAAGAGGGATAATCCTTGAGTGATGTCGTTAAATCAGTCGTTGATAGTTTCATGTTACTGTCCGTTATGTTCATTAAATGAGATTAACTTTTTTGTTATAATTTACTGTTAGCAATTTAGTATCAACTTTACCATTGGCGTTACGAGGAAACTCAATTAAAAATATTATTTTTTTTGGTATCATGTAGTTAGGTAAGTTTAGTTGACAATGTTTCATGATGTTTTTTGTTAATAACTCTTGTTCATCGCTTGAGCTTACTATTAATGCAATGATAGCTTGGCCAAGTTCAGCTGAGGGACTGGCAATGATCACCGCTTCAGTAATTTCAGGCAGTTGTAATAGTACAGACTCTACCTCTGTCGGACTCACGCGGTAGCCTGACGTCTTAATCATGACATCTTTTCTTGAAACAAAATATAGAAAACCGTTACTGTCGCGTTTAACATAATCTCCCGAAAATACTGCTAGAGGCGTATTTTGAACATTTATTGCTTGTTTAGGCGTTTCTTTAAAGCTTTCTGCTGTGGCGGTCTCATTTTGCCAATAGCCTAAAGTTACTAATGGGCCTATATGAACCAATTCACCCACTTCGTCATCATCACAATTACTGCCATCTGCGCGTAATACAAGAATTTCAGCGTAAGGGATCGCTTTACCCATTGAGTTGGGTTTATTGTCTATCTCCACTGGAGATAAATAAGTAGATCGAAAAGCCTCAGTTAAACCGTACATAAGATAAGGTTTAGCTTGTGGTATATTTTCTCTCAATGCAGCGAGAGTTTTTAAAGGTAATACCCCACCTGAATTGGTGAAATAACGCATGGATTGTACTGAGCTCTTTGACCAGTTTGCTTTTATTAACTGTATCCACAAAGGTGGCACCGCAGCTAAGCCTGTAATCTGATAAGTGGCAATGGCTTTTACTACATCACTTGCCAATAAATAGTCGAGTAATACACATTTGGCTCCTACTAAGAAACAACTAGTTAATTGGTTCAGACCATAATCAAAACTTAAGGGCAACACAGCAAGAATATTGTCTTTAGACGTCAATTCTAGATACTGGCTAACAGACATTGCGCCAAGCACTATATTAGTATGGCTGAGCATGATGCCTTTAGGTTGACCAGTACTGCCTGAAGTATACAAAATGGCAGCAAGTTCATTAGGCGATATTGAACACGGTAGGTTATCTTGGTTATCTTTTAGAGAGATAAAAGACTGCCAACTAACGAGCTTAACTGATTTAGAACATGCTATTTTTTCTAGTTCTTGCTGATCAGCATCAATGACAATTATGGTTTTTAACTCTGTAAAGTCATCTAATAGGGAAGAGAGTGCAGTGAGTCTTGCACGATTGGTGACCAATAACTTAATTTGACAATCGTTAGCGATATAGTGAACTTGTTGGGCTTTTAATACAGGATTGATAGGGACGAAGACGGCGCCGAGTAAAGAGCAGGCAAATATACTTTGAACATTTTCTTGATTTTTTGCTAAATAAATACCAATGCGATCACCACGTGTAATGGCGAGTGAAGCATAAGCTTGCGCTACCTTAGTTACTTTTTCATTAAGCTGGGCATAGCTCAAACTCATATTTTTAACTTGCAGCGCAATTGCTTCGGGAGAGCGTTGTACACTGTGGCTTATAAGCTCGTGAACAAAGGTAATCATTTATCATCCTGAAAATTAATATGGGACACTTCTTAGCAGCGCTATTATGACTGTGAAAGCATTACATAGGCAAGTATGAGATAGAAAAAATGCTTATAATTTAATGAGCTATATCATGAGTTTCCATGTTAATCTTAATTGGAATAGCTTCTATTGAAGTTTGAGACCTAATTCTATACAGGTCAGACTTCTTTCTTTGGTCACTTTAAAATAGACCACAGAATATTCATCTATATTTATTATGATAGTGTTATGCCAAAACTGCTTGATGATATATTCGTGAAAAATATTGTATGCCAACTATAATCTTAAAGCATTTTGTAGGCCGCATGGTTTAATTATCGCTAAGTAATCAATAAATGAGTCCGATTGCTATAAGATAGTATTTGTGCTCGATAACAACTATAGCTCACTTTACTTAGGAAAAATTTATGTCCATACATATTCCCTTACTGCTAGTTATTGCTTCTTTATTTACATCATACGCGCAAGCAGATTTTGTTGGCGTTGTTGCTAAAATCAAACCGTCTGTCGTTGGTATTGGAATACATACACCGACGAGTCGACCACAAAATATTCTACGAGGCACAGGTTTTGTTATTGGTGATGGTCGTTACATTGTTACTAATGACCATGTATTGCCGACCTTATTAGATGAAAGCTTGTTACAGAAAATGGCTGTTTTCATTGGTTCTGGTAAAAATGCTAAAGTTAGAGAAGCCGAAATTGTTGCAACATCAAGTTTATACGATCTCGCCATTTTAAAGATCTCTGGAGCAGCCTTACCTGCGATGACTTTAGCGAATGAAGATTTGTACGCAGACGGTAGCTATATTGCTTTCACTGGTTTCCCTATTGGTGGCGTGTTGGGCCTTTATCCCGTGACCCATCGAGGCATGATTGCCAGTATTACTCCTACTGTTGTTCCTGCGGCTTCTGCGGGACAAATTAATTTAAAAATGCTCAAACGTATGAGAAATCCTTATTTGGTTTATCAGCTTGATGCGACGGCCTATCCTGGAAACAGTGGCAGTGCTATGTATGATATGAAAACAGGGAAAGTGGTTGGCATAATTAATAAAGTTTTTGTACAAGCAACTAAAGAGGCTGTTATTAGTAACCCTAGTGGCATCACTTATGCAATACCTGTTAAATATTTACATCAAGTCTTACGAGAAAATAACATTAAACTTTAAGTGATACTTTAGACTGAATTATATGGCGTTAGGGATTTCATTGTTCTAGCGATAATTTACTCAGTTGCTGAAGAGCTAACTACCTTATTGATCGATGTTGGGTATAATCGTGATAATGGAACTAACTCAATACCGTGTAACTTTAAGGTAGGAATGAGTTTATTTAAGGTTGCCACAGTTTCGGGATGAGGATGGGCGATAGCAATAGCTGTTTGGTGTTTTTGAGCGAAATGAATGAGTTGCTTAAATTGCTGACTAATATACTTTTCAGTTAATTCATTATCTAAAAATATATGCCTTGCTTTAACCGGTACGCCAAAATCGATAGCAGCTTGTTGTGCTTTTGAATGAGGACTGGTTTTACTGTCTAAAAAAAACAAATCATGCTGTTTTAAAAACGTCATAGTCCAAGCCATAGGTTGATATAATTGTGTGAGATAGCTCCCCATATGATTATTAATACCAATCGCAAAGGGAATTTCAGCGAAGGACTTAGTTAAGCTTTGACTAAATGCTTGTTCATCCATATTACTTGTTAGCGCACCAGGACCTAATTTTTTTCTATTTTCAGATTCCATTGGTATGTGAATCAGCACATCATGATTAGTGCTATTGGCTTGCATGGCAAGTTTTTTACCATAGGTGGTATGAGGTAGAAAAGCATAGGTAATTGCTCCAGGTAAAGTTAACGCATGTTTGTCGGTATACCGATACCCCATATCATCAATGACGATAGCAACTTGGTTCGCTTGAGCAATGCTTTGAACACTAAAAAGCATTAGATAAAGTATTATAAAAGAACGTATAGAGATAATTTTTAAAAAAGTATTTAGCACAGGGTAATATTTGTCTTTTTAGTTATTATAATAAGAAAGCGTAGCAGTTATTTAGTTAAAAAATATATAAAGTTAGCGCAATGATGTTGAGAGATCTTGTTTAATAAATGATTCAATAATTACCGACACCAAAGTTTAGGGTTGAGCGCTTTGCCTTGGTGGCGAATTTCAAAATAAAGACCTGATTGCTCTAAACCACCACTTTGTCCAATTAACGCAATGGGCTCACCTGTTTCTACACGATCACCGACTGATTTCAATAAGGTTTGATTATGTGCGTATAAACTCATATAACCATTACCATGATCAATCACGGTTAATAAACCATAGCCTTTAAGCCAATCTGAAAATAATACCTTACCATTATGAATGGTTTGTACTTGTCGGCTTATTGGAGCACTAATTAATACACCTTTCCATTTTAAGTAGCCTTGTTTTCGAGTGCCAAACCGATGCAATATGCGACCCTTAACTGGCCAAGATAACTTTCGTTTCAATTTACTTAAACCGGTTAAATCAATTTCAGCTTGGATAAGTGCCGCTAGCTTATTCAATGCTTGGTTTAAATTATTTTCTTCTGCTTTAAGCTTATTCAATTGCTGTTGGCTGGAAAGTAACTTACGACTTAATTTTTTTAGGGTTTGACTTCGCTGCGATTTACTACTTCGAAACTGGGTATCTTGCTGTAATTGTTCGTCTTTGAGTTGTTGTAAATGGTCAACCTGTGTTTGATGTTCGGTACTTACTTGGAGAAGTTGAGCGATGGTCACTTGAAAATTATCAATCTCTTTAGTTCGTGCTTGATTTAAGTATTGATAGTAGCTGATGGTGCGCTGGATCTTTTCACTTTGATCTTGGTTGAGTAACAACTTGAGATAATCATGTTGACCAGTAGTGTAGGCCGCTCTAAGTTGTTGTGCTAATAAACGTTCTTGTCTTTGTTTAGCAATAGTTAGCTGTTTTTTCTTTATGGCTAAGGCAGTAATTTTTTCTTGAGTCGTTTCTAGATCAGTTTCAATTTTATTAATTGCTTTGGCTACTTTTGCAATCGCTAAGTCATCATTTTTTAATTGTTGCTCCAAACTACTGCGTTGTTTATTAACATCAAAAATATTCGACTCTTGTTGCGCAATAGCCTTTTGGACATCGCTGAGTTTTGCGCGGTTCTTTTTTTGCGCACTTTCATTGAGGTTACTTTGTTCAGCTTGCAAGGGAAAAGCAAGTATAAAACTTAGTATTACTATGATTGCTGTAGCTATATGTTGAAGGCGCTTATTTGCTAAATACGTGTGGATAAACAATCTCATAATTGATGATGGAAATAAATCAAAAGCCAATGTATCACTTATACCCATGTCACCTCAAGAAGTGCATCTCTTGAGGTGAAATAGTTATAGTTTACTAATCTACTATCAGGTAATTTACTATCACTTGATTAACTGCATTAGTACTGAACCAGTCATCTCCCCAGGTTGTTCCATTCCCATTAAATGCAATACGCTTGGCGAAATATCGCTCAAGGTGCCAGAGGCTGCTGGCGAGGCATTTCGGCCAACATAAATAAGGGGTACTGGTTCGCAGGTATGAGCAGTATGAGCTTGTCCTGATACTGGATCTTGCATCTGTTCAGCATTGCCATGATCAGCAGTAATTAAACACTCACCACCGTTATCTTGCGCAGCTTTAACAACACGACCAACACAGGTATCTACTGCTTCACAGGCTTTTACTGCAGCATCAAAACTACCGGTATGGCCAACCATGTCGCCATTTGGGTAATTACAAACGATAAAGTCATATTTACCACTTTCAATTGCGCCAACGAGCTTATCGGTAAGTAGAGTTGAATTCATTTCAGGCTGTAAATCGTAGGTTGCAACATCAGGTGAAGGAACTAAAATACGCTCTTCGCCCGTAAACATATCTTCTTTGCCACCGCTAAAGAAAAAGGTAACATGGGCATACTTTTCCGTTTCAGAAATACGTAATTGAGTTTTATTATGTTTAGCTAACCATTCACCCATAACGTTAGTGAGCGGAGTGGGAGCAAAAGCTGATGGAGCATCAATATCTGCAGCGTACTGTGTCAGCATAACAAAATTGCTTATTGCTGGAATTCGCTTTCGCTCAAAACCATTAAAGTTTGTGTCGGTAAAACAACGACTAAATTGACGCGCTCTATCTGCTCTAAAATTCATAAAAATCAAAGCGTCACCATCATTTACCTTGATAGCTTTACCTGATGGGCTGGTTATAGCGCTGGCTCCAACAAACTCATCATTCTCATTACGTTCATAGGCCGCTGCAAGAGCATCCAAGGCACTATTATATTGGTGTAAACCTTCGCCATTAACCATTAAGTTATAAGCCGCTTCAACTCGATCCCAGCGTTGATCTCTATCCATAGCATAGTACCGGCCAATAACTGAAGCTATTTGGCCTTCGCCAGTATCTGTTTCTGTAAATAACTTTGAAAATTTTTGTTGGGCTTTTTCTAAAGAAGCTTGTGCACTGCGTGGCGGTGTATCCCGACCATCTAAAAATGCATGTAAGTAAACTTTTTGCGCGCCACGTTTTTTGGCTAGTTCCATCATGGCGAAGATATGTTCTTCGTGACTATGTACGCCACCTGGAGAAAGTAAACCGAAAATGTGCACCGCTTTATTGTTTGATGTCGCGGTATCTACTGCGTGGCAAAGCGTAGGGTTTTCAATAAAGTCACCATCACTTATCGCTTTAGTGATACGCGTAAAGTCTTGATATACCACACGGCCAGCACCTAAATTCACATGGCCTACTTCGGAGTTGCCCATCTGTCCTTCAGGTAAGCCAACGGCCATGCCTGAGGTATCAATAAGCATATTTGGGTACTTGGCTTTTAAATCATCTAATACTGGTGTGTTCGCTTGATGAATCGCGTTTGAACTCGTTTCTTCTCTATATCCCCAACCATCTAGAATCATCAGTACCGTTGATTTCTTATTCGCCATTATTTTTCCCGTTAAATTTAGTATCTTATGTGATTTATATATTTTATGAGCAAGTATTGTACACCCACAGATTGTGTTATTCACTAAGGATTTAACATTGAAATGTTCCGTAAAGGGTTACTAAGTTTTAGCTCGCGGTATATGCTCGCAATTCTAAGTCATTTGCGTATAATGTGCCGATTCGAAATTTGATAAAAACGGGCATTTATTTATGGAACAATTAATTACTTTTGCAAGCGATAATGGCATGCTGAGCGCGGTTTGGGTTGCCTTAGTGGTAATGATAATCGTCACGACAGTTAAAATGCAAATGTCACCGATTAAACAAATCAGTACTCAAGATTTAACTTTTTTGATGAATAAGGAAGAAGGTATTGCGCTTGATATCCGCAAGGAAAAAGAGTTTAAAGCGGGACATATTCTCGATGCAATCAATTTACCAAGTGAAAAAATTAACAAAAATGACTTCACTAGTCTTGAAAAATATAAAGACAAGCCCATCATAGTAGTATGTGCTGCGGGTATGAGTGCTGTGCAAATTGCTAATGATTTATATAAAGGTGGTTTCACTCGAGCTAGCGTACTTAAAGGTGGCATGAATAGCTGGACTAGTGCAGGTTTACCTGTAGCTAAATAGAATATTTACTGAAATTTTCGCTATCCGTTTAAATAGAAAATAAAGAGTGATTAAAATGGCAAAAGTTGAAATATATACCAAAGAATATTGTCCTTATTGTACTCATGCTGTTGCCTTATTAAAGAGTAAACAGACAGAATATAATGAAATTAAGATTGATGGTGATATGGAAATGCGTAGCACCATGATTGAACGCACTAATGGTGGCTACACAGTGCCACAAATATTCATTAATGATGTTCATATTGGCGGTTGCGATCAATTAGTCGCCTTAGAAAGAAATACTCAATTAGATGCGCTTTTAGACGCAAAATAATAAATTCAATTAGAAAAAATATAATAAAGGAGCCACTCATGGCTGAAGAAAATCAAGTAGAGAACAGTGAAGCAGCACAACAATCTCCAGAATTCGCAATTCAACGTATTTACACTAAAGATGTTTCTTTTGAAACGCCTAATTCTCCAGCTGTATTTCAATTAGATTGGAAACCAGAAATCCAATTAGATCTTGATACACGTTCAACTAAGCTAGCTGACAATACTTATGAAGTTGTTTTATCGGTAACGGTTACTGCTACAGTGGAAGATAAAACTGCCTTTTTAGCTGAAGTACAACAAGCGGGTATTTTTACTATTGGCAACTTACCTGAAGCACAATTAGCACATACAATTGGCGCTTTCTGTCCTACAACATTGTTCCCGTATGCTCGTGAAACGGTAGCAAGCTTAGTTAACCGTGGTTCTTTCCCACAATTTAACTTAACACCGGTTAACTTTGAAGGATTATACGCTTCTTATGTACAACAACGTGCAACACAAGAAAACGTGGCACAAAGTAGTGAAACACATTAGTTAGTAGCAATATACAAAAGTAACATTAGCTTATAAATAGGGTTTTATATGTCTTTAGCTGCAAAAATTACAGTGTTAGGTGCAGGGTCTTATGGCACTGCGCTAGCAATTTGTTTAGCCAGAAATGGTCATAAAACCTTGTTATGGGGACGTGATGATAATCATGTCGCTGCAATGGAGCAAGATAGAGAAAATAATAAGTATCTTGCTGATTGCCCGTTCCCTGAAAATTTAGCACTAGAAGCAGATTTAGAAAAAGCAGTGCAAGCGAGTGATAACCTGTTAGTGGTAGTGCCAAGCCATGCTTTTGCAGATATGCTAAAGCAAATTAAACCTATGTTAACCGAGAATGCAAAAATTGCTTGGGCAACTAAGGGGCTTGACCCACAAACCGGTGATTTATTGCAAAACGTCGCTAGAACAGTACTTGGCGATAGAGTGTCTTTAGCTGTTTTATCTGGCCCAACGTTTGCTAAAGAAATGGCCTCAGGCTTACCAACGGCTATTTCGTTGTCTTCTGAGGACGATGAGTTTGTTGCTGAATTATCTGACTTACTGCATTGTGAAAAACGTTTTCGAGTCTACTCTAATAAAGACTTTATTGGCGTGCAGCTCGGCGGAGCGGTTAAAAATGTTATCGCTATTGCCGCAGGTATAGCTGATGGTATTGGCTTTGGTGCAAATGCACGTACAGCGTTAATCACTCGTGGATTGGCTGAAATGACTCGTTTAGGTTTAGCATTAAACGCTGAGCCCGCTACTTTTATGGGCATGGCAGGTTTAGGTGACTTGGTACTGACTTGTACGGATAATCAATCGCGTAATCGTCGATTTGGTTTAGCGTTAGGTCAAGGCAAAGAAGTTGAACAAGCGATAACTGATATCGGTCAAGTCGTTGAAGGTTACCGAAATACCAAAGAAGTTTATATGCTTGCCCAGCGACATGATGTTGAAATGCCTATTGTTGAGCAAGTATATCAGGTACTTTATCGCGGAAAAGATGCTAAGTTGGCAGCGGCTGATTTACTTTCTCGTGATAAGAAATTTGAGTAATCTAATCACATTTAAAAGAAATACTTTAAATAAGTACTTTAAAGAAATTTTAAAAAGAATAACTGTAAATTTGATCATAATTTGATTTACAGTTATTTTATAATAAAGATATGATTTTTTGTTATACGGCGTTGGGGAAACCCAGCTGACGCCATGCATCGTAAACAATTACTGCTGTTGCGTTTGACAAATTCATGCTGCGACTCTCTTTTAGCATTGGAATTCTAAGCTTATTTTCGTCAGGAATTTGTGCACGAACTTCCTCTGGTAACCCCGCTGTTTCTGAACCAAACAATAAATAATCACCGGCTGCAAAGCTGATATCACCATAAAAGTTATTGGTTTTAGTGGTAATCGCTAGCACACGTTTTGGCTGCTCTTTTTCAAGGAAAGCATTGAAGTTTGCATGGCGCTGTATGGCGGCAAATTCATGGTAGTCTAGACCGGCACGACGTAATTTTTTATCATCTAAATCAAAACCTAATGGCTCTATTAAGTGCAAACGAAAGCCTGAATTTGCACATAAGCGAATTATATTACCGGTATTTGGTGGGATTTGGGGTTGAAAAAGAACAACATCTAGCATAACAATCATCTTGTAATAAATTTTTTGTTATTATAACGAACCTGAACCCCGCTTAATATATATTTATATACCGGTGATTTTTACTCATTTGATTGTTAAATTTATTTACAATATTCAGTACTTAAAGCTTAAGTCTACCTAACGTTAATAAAAAGTATTAAGCTGGCGCTATTACAGTAGTTTAGATGTTATAATTCAATGCCTTAACTATCTATTTATTAGAGTTCGGGTTAACAAGTAATAACTTTCAGGTTTTAATTTTTCTCCAAGGATTAGCTATGGCTATAAAAAGCTCAACAGACGATTATGCATTTTGGGTGCGACTAGCAGCAATATTTTCTACTTCTACCGCGTTTATCTTAGTGGTGATTAAATTGTATGCGTGGTTGGTAACTGACTCTAGTGCCATGCTCGCTTCTACCACTGATTCTATTTTAGACTTATTTGCTTCGATAATGAGTATTGTTATCTTGCGCTTTGCTTTAGCTCCTGCAGATAAAGAGCACAGTTTTGGTCACGGTAAAGCTGAAAGTCTAGCGGGGTTGGTACAAGCTTCTTTCGTACTTGGCTCTGCAATATTATTGATTTTTAGTGGTGTGTCTCGGCTGCTTAATCCACAAGCGATAGTTCATGGTGAAGTCGCTATTTGGGTAACAATTATCTCTATTGTATTAACTCTTATTCTAGTTGTGTTTCAGCGTTACGTAATAAAGCGTACTGGCTCTATTATTATCAGTGGTGATGCATTGCATTACCAATCTGATTTATTTCTAAATTTAGGCGTTTTAGCGGCAATTATATTGAGTCAGGGAATATGGTTACAAGCTGATGGTGTTTTCACTATATTGGTCGCTCTATATCTTGTTTTTGGTGCTGGCCAAATTATGGTGCAAAGTGTTTCTCAGTTAATGGATAGCGAGTTAAGTGATGAAGAATTGTCGCAAATAAAAACTATTGTTTTGAAACATAAACAAGCATTGGGCATTCACGAATTACGCACTAGACAGTCAGGAGTACAGAAATTTATCCAATTTCATTTAGAGTTGAGTGACAACTTATCTTTATTAGAAGCACACAGTATAGGCGATGAGATAGAGGCTGAAATTTGCCAAGTGTTAGCTCCTTGTGAAGTCTTTATTCATCAAGATCCTAGCTCTGTAGTGCAAAGTGAGCAGTCAAAATAGACTGTTACCTGTTAGTTTACATCACTTTAAAGCGTTAAGTATGTTGTTCAAACCAAGCAAGGCTTTGTGTTATTGCTTTATTTCTAAGATCATCGGTCTCAAAAAATAGCTCATGGAAGGCGTTATCAATGTTACTCGGTACGCCATTTGGACATGATTGTGGTTGCAATGTATGTAATTGCTGGCAAAAATAATCTTGTGCTTGTTGGCAAACGACAGTATCTCCGCTAGCTTGAAGCAATAATATAGGCGTCTTAAGCTGAACAATCTTAGAGAAAAGCTCTTTTTGAGCCGCGATACTTTGTGCTAACCAGTGAGTGGTAACACCACCAAGTTGGATGATTTTATTCTTTTTATACAAATCAACAAAATATTGATAGCGCGGTATTGAATGAGTTAATTTATTATCAGTAAAATTGACAGGGGAGTAGTCTTTTTGTCCTAAAAAATACCATGGCGTATTGCTGATAATATTATTGAATTTCAGCTTAATGGCTACCAGTATTTTAGCTATGCTCTTTGGTAACAAACCAGAATAAAAGCCCAACATAGGTGAAGATATCACGGCGGCTTTAATTGCACTTGGAGAGTCTTGCATAAAACGAGTGGCAATAGTCCCACCCATTGAGTGCGCTAAGAGGTATGGTTTTTCTGAAGATTTGGGTGTAACGATATTTTCAATGAAATACCGTAAGTCATCCACATAGTCTTGAAATTTTGTAACATAACCTTTGTTTACGTTTAGCAGCATTCGTCCTGATAGTCCCTGACCTCGATGATCTATGATAAAAATGTTATACCCTTGCTGGTATAAATCAAATGACAGCTCTTGGTACTTTAAGTAGCTCTCACAGCGCCCTGGCACTATGACTATCGTAGGACACTCTACTTGCTCTTGAATAAATTGCGCATAGTGTATGTTTACTTTATCTATCCCTATAAATGAGTCAAATAGGCCTTTATTCCAAAATAAGGTAATCTCATTTGGTAGTTTGTATTTGATGTTTTTCTCTGAATTAAAGGAGTGGTATTTACTCAAAAATATGCCTTTGTATGCTTATATTTAGTTGTAGCTATATGGAGATATACAGCTAAGATGAGGCGAGTTGAAACATTTCTTTATTCGTTATTACTACTAGGCATGCAAGCTAAAAGAGAATATCTTTGTCATCTTACTTTCAACCTTTCGGTTGTTTATCGTAGCAGGACTAAATCGCCATTTACGAATAGCTGAGCGGATAGCTGATTTGAAATAAATAAGCTTACTTTGTTGGGCGAAACTAATATCTTTAACTTTACCATCACGATCTATAATGAAATCTACTTGTACTTCCATCTCAAGGCCACGGCGCTTTGCAAGGCTTGGATATACTGGATTAATAGAGTTAAGTAATTTTGCCTCAAATGAGGTTGGCATCTGCAATACTTCTTGCTTTGATGGTTCAATTTCGCTCGCCTTTCCAACTTTAACTGTGTTTGAGGCTTTATAAAATTCACTTTGTTCGGCTAGTTTGTTAACTTCTTGGTTATAAGCCAACTTGTGATACGAGTCTTTTTTGCTATTTAACGCTTTATCATTTAAGAGGGATAATTGCATATTACCTTCTTGAGATGAATTAATGATAGCTGGCTGCGCAGTAAACTTGTCTGCTGAAATCGATGATAATATTAATTGAGGTTGTGATTTTTCAATAGCTAACGGCTGTAAATTAGTTGTTGATGATAAACTATTTTTTGCTACATTTAGGTCTGATTTTGCTGAAGTCAGTTGAGGTGTTGTTCTACTATCACGCTGAACTTTCACCCTTAGGGCTGTTAGTACCTCGTTATCACCCGCAGTTATCTGTTTTGTACTGCTAATTGTTGCACTTCGATTAATCTGAGCCGTTTCCTTTGCTTTGATGGTATCTTGATAGTTGCTGATAGCCAAAGGCTCTACAATAGCAGTGGTTAACTCTGATTCGTTTTTACTTTTCAGAGCAAATGCATTCTGATTATTCTCTAACTCTACAACAGAAGCATGAGGTAACGTCTCTTCGCGATGGAGTAGTTGCTGAGCAATCGAATCATTGTTCAGTGTTGTATTCCGATTACTTGTGTTGTCTTTATTAAAATTAATTGCTGCAATCGTTGTGCTCGCAATATTACTGTTAATACTGTTTTTTTCTTGCCATGGGAATTTGTTGTTTAGCTGTTGAGCAAAAGGCATGGTCAATAATTGATTCATGCTCAATAATGCTAGCGCTAAAAGTAGGCTTACTGCCGCTAACCACTTGCTGGTGTTATTTGTTGGGGCACAATGATGATCAACAAGGCGAAGCACTCGTTCTTTTAAATCACCGCCGGATGCTGCCATTGCCATGGTCGGAATCGTATGGAAGTGATTTTTAGCACATAAAGAGGCGGTATCCGTTAGGGTGTGTGCGTAAGCTATGGCATCACCGCAGTGTTGAACAGCAATATCATCGCTACAATATTCACGTTCATTACGCATTTGCTTGCCGATCCAATGCACACTTGGGTGGAAGAAAAATAGTAGTTCGATCAGTGCTTGTAAAAAATTAACTAAATAATCATGACGGCGAATATGTGCAAGTTCGTGCAAAATAAGCATTTCAAGTTGAGCCGCGTTTAGTCCGGTCACCATACTAGCGGGTAGCAATACCACAGGTTTTAACCACCCTATTGCCATAGGTACTTCAGCTTTCAATGAAATAAGTAATCTGGGTGTTTTAGCTAACTTTATTTGTTTGGCCAATTCTTCAAAGCGGGCTGATAAAGCCAAAGAGGGGGAAATGCTCGAATGCAGAGGTAAGTTATTTACATTACGAATTTCAATGAGTAGCTTGCTAGAAAGAATTGCAATGGTAGCTAGCCAAAGTAATGACAGGTAAGGTAATGAATAGGCTAAAATTGAGGGCAACAATTCTTGATAAGTAAACAAGGCATTTTGTTGGGTTAACTCATTTACTAAACTTGTAAGGGGAATGGGACTGAGATAACTATTAATGCCTGAGCTTGTGTCAGGGTAAACCATGGTAAAGGTCAGTACCGCAAGTATTGCATTTGATAACATTGCAAACGTAGCGAGTGTGTAACGCAGTTTTGATTTATTCTTATCAATTATATATAACAAGGACTTTAAGATAAGCGCCACCAGTAAACCTTGCCATAAAAAATGCACTAAGGTTAGCGATAAGCTATATAAAAAAGGGCTGTTAAATAATTGTTCAAACATAGTTAAAGTTTAATGGTCCTACTTTTCTAAAGAGTTTAGTAACTGGCGAATATCATTAATTTCTTGCTCACTAGTTGAGTCGTCGATAGCACGCATGACTAATTTTGAGGTCGAGCCTCCAAAAGCTTTACTAATTAAGTCTTTAATGAGTGATGATTGTGTTTGTGTTTGGCTATTGGCAGCGGCATAGACATGAGCACGATTACTTTCATCTCGGATGACCAGGGATTTCTCATGCATTATTTGAAGTATTTTTAATACCGTAGTGTAGCCAGTTTTTTGTGTTGTGCTCACGACATCATGAACTTGTCTTACGGTTGCAGGGCCCATTTTCCATAGCACATTAAGTAAAGTTAACTCAGCCTGTGTAGGTTTTACTGTGGAATTTTCTTGTGCCATGTACTTGTCCCTTATTTAATTGTTTTAGTTATACTTTTATTGAATATAAGTTTTAGAGGTGTTACGAATTTGATCGTATTTCCTCTAAGCTTATAATGAGTACACTAAATGAGCAACAGTTTTGTTCGTTGACTGTTTCTTGCCAGTTATGAAGCACTCTTATCTAGTGCAGCGTAGATTTCGCCAAGTCGAGTGACAGTACCTGGGCCAGCATCGGTTGCAAATTCACTAATCATATTAGGTGTGAAAGTACTAACAACTGTCGATCCTAGTTTAAATCGACCCATTTCATCACCTTTTTCAAAAGTAATCGCATCAGCCCCGTCTTTAGGGTATTGCCACCTAAAAATGTCTTTTCCTGCAGGAGGCGTAATCGTACCTGCCCAAGTAGTTTCTATACTGGCAACAATCGTTGCACCGACTAATACCATGGCGAGTTCACCCATTTCAGTATCAAAAATGGCAACTACGCGTTCATTTCTCGCGAAAAGGTCGGGTACATTTTGAGCGGTTAATGGATTAACTGAAAATAGTTCACCGGGTACATAAATCATTTCACGTAAGGTTGCTGCCATTGGCATGTGAATACGGTGATAATCTTTTGGTGCTAAGTAAATACAAGAGAATTTCCCCCCTTGAAAAGGCGCTGCTGTTTTTTCGTCACCACCGAGCAAGGAGGTGACACTATAGTTGAAACCTTTTGCTTGAATAAGTTGCCCATCAATAATATCGCCTTGTTGACTGATTGCACCATCAACGGGATAACAGATTGTATTCTCATCATTATCAATAATTCGAGCACCCTCTTCTAGTTCGCGAGTGAAAAAGTTATTGAAGGTATCAAAGTCACTGGCCTTTTTAAGCTTAGCTTCATTCATATTAATGCCATAGGCTTTAATAAACATACTGATCAGCTTAGTGGTTAACCAACCCATTTTTGCAGCGGCTAACTTACCAACTAAACGTGAAATAGCATGTTTAGGCATAATGTACTGGAAGGTGATTTTAATTTTATCGCTAAGACTATTTTTTGAAGACACTCATTTTTCCTTAATTATTAAAGCGAGAAGTTAATTTATTATCATTTAGGCTGGCTAATATACGTTGAAAACTTGCTAAGCGAGCTGGATTTATTTGTTCATTTTCTGCTGCAGCGATTAGAGCACAGCCAGGATCTGTTTGATGCTTACAATCCCTGAATTTACATAAGCCAAGAAATTCCGAGAACTCAACAAAACCATGACATACTTGTTCTGGTGTTAAATGCCATAAACCAAATTCACGAATACCTGGTGAATCAATTAAATCCCCCCCCTCATTAAAGTGGTATAAGCGTGCCACTGTCGTGGTATGTTGCCCTAAACCTGAGTTGTCCGAGACTTCTTTTGTTAATATCCCTAAATCTGGCATGAGAGCATTAACTAACGTTGATTTCCCGACACCAGACTGACCAACGAAAATACTGGTATGCTGGGCAAGCTGCATTTTTAGTTCACTTATACCATCGCGAGACTTACTGCTAGCGTAAAGCACTTGATAGCCAATATCTTGATAAATTTTCAATTGCTTGGCTATATTCTCTTGTTCTTCAGCGCTTATACTGTCTAATAAATCAGTTTTATTCAGCACAATAACAGGAGTAATCCCCGTTTGCTCTGCAGCTACTAAGTAGCGGTCAATAATATCGCTATTAAAAACAGGCAACACAGAAGAGACAATGAGGATTTGACTGATATTTGCCGCGATAGGTTTAACGCCATCATAAACATCGGGACGACTTAATACAGAGTCACGTTCATGAACAGCCTCTATTATACCTGTGATACTATGTTGAGTTTCTCTGCCAAGACGCCAAAGTACTTTGTCTCCACAGACAAGCGAGCCAATAGAACGACGTAAATTACAGCGGTATATTTCACCAAGTTCGCTTTCGACATCGGCATGTTGGCCAAACCGACTAATAATAACGCCTTGCTGAGGAGTGCCTAAGTCGTCATCTTCCCATTGCACTTTATCTTTATTTTTAGTGGTTTTACCATGTAATCTATTATCATGATTGGCTTTAATGCGCCTTTGCTGACCTTTGGTCAGTTTTTTTACCTTAGACAAGTGACTTATTCATACGATTTTATTTGATCCAATATTTAATTTGACCCGACTTGGTTCTGGCGTATTATACTAACAATTATATACGAATGCTTGTGCATTTTTTTAAGGGAAGGTTATGGCGGGTAACGACAGTAATTTAATTTGGCTTGATTTGGAAATGACAGGCCTCGAGCCTGTAGAAGATGTAATTTTAGAGATCGCTATCATTATTACCGATAGCGAGTTAAATATCTTAGCGCAAGGGCCAATTTTTGCCATTAGCCAAACTGATGATGTGCTAGATAACATGAATCCATGGTGCATTGAACATCACGGGAAATCAGGATTAACTCAACGTTGCCGCGACAGTGAAGTGAGCTTGGCTCATGCAACTAAAGAAAGCTTAGCTTTTGTTCAAGAGTGGGTACCTCAAGGTAAGTCACCCATGTGTGGTAATAGTATCGGTCAAGATAGACGATTCATAAATAAATATATGCCTGATTTTGAAGATCATTTCCATTACCGAAACTTAGATGTTAGTACAATAAAAGAGCTGGCAAGACGTTGGAAGCCAGAAGTACTAGAGTCTGTTGTTAAAACGGGGGCTCACTTAGCCCTAGATGACATCAAAGAGTCGATCGCTGAGTTAAAAGTATATAGAGAACTTTTCTTCAAGTTATAGCTTTACTAATAAAACCATATTAAAGGCATGATAATGTTTGTATCGTTATTATCATGCTCCTTCCTACTTTTGAGTAATTCCTATGAAAAATGTAGTCACTTACCTAGTGCTTATACTGATTAATATTTGCCTGATAAATTACAGTTATGCTGCCAACGCCACAAAAAACACCCGGAGTGAAGATCAACAGCTAGCAAATATTATCGAAACTCATGAAGCCTTCTATCTAAAATCAAGTCCGTTTAATCAACCAGAGGTTATTGGTAATAACGCTAAATTACCTGATCTGTCAGCCGATTTTTTGCTAGCGCAATATCAACAAGGTTTGGCTATTTATCAACAGTTAATAGCATTGGATAATGAAAAGCTTACACAAGAAAATCAGATTAATTTTTCTGTACTTACCTATAGTCTTAAAAACCAGTTAGATAGTTACATTAACAAAGAACATTATATGCCGCTCACGGCAGAGTCGGGTTTTCATGTGTGGATTGCAAATATCTCTAAGCAAGTCGACTTTAAAACCTTTACTGATTATCAAGATTATTTAGTGCGTTTATCCTTACTTCCAGCCTACTTTTCTCAACAAACTTATTGGATGAAAAAAGGGCTAAAAAGCGGTATTAGTCAACCGAAAATCGTACTGAAGGGATTTGAACAATCTATTGCGGCTTACATAAAAGAAGATGTCACTGAAAGTTCGTATTACCAACCATTTAATAAAATGTCTGCTTTTATAACTACGAGTCAGAAAAAAGATTTACAGCAACAAGCTAAGCAAGTATTAAGCACTAAAGTGATGCCTGCATATACGGCATATTATGATTTTATGGTTAATGTATACCAGCCAAATGCTCGGGATAATATTGCGGCTATTTCGCTACCTAACGGTAAGGAATACTATCAAAATAGATTAGTGCATTATACTACGTTACCTATGACTGCAACGGAAGTTCATCAGCAGGGGGTAGGAGAAGTAAAGCGTATCAGAGCTGAGATGAACGCTATCATTGAACAGGTCAACTTTGATGGCAGCTTTAGTGAATTTGTCGAATTCTTACGTACCGATCCTCAATTCTATGCCTCCACACCAACAGAGTTGTTAAAAGAAGCATCTTTTATTGCTAAAAAAATGGATGCTAAATTACCGAGGTTATTTAAAACATTACCAAGAACACCTTATGGTGTGATGGCAGTACCTGCCAATATAGCGCCTAAATATACAACGGGACGATATGCTGGATCATCACGTGATGATCAGCCAGGAAATTATTGGGTCAATACTTATAGGTTAGATCGTCGACCACTTTATGTTTTAACAGCACTAACCTTACATGAGGCCGTGCCAGGACATCATTTGCAAATATCATTAGCGAAAGAAATGAAGGATGTAGCGAAGTTTAGGAATAGAAGCTACATTTCTGCTTTTGGTGAAGGTTGGGGGTTATATTCTGAATATTTAGGAATAGAAGTAGGTATGTATGAAGACCCATATCATAATTTTGGTCGCTTAACCTATGAGATGTGGCGTGCCTGCCGTTTAGTTGTTGATACTGGAATGCATACGCAAGGATGGAGTCGAGAACAGGCAATGGACTTTTTAGCCAGTAATACCGCATTGTCACTACATAATGTAAAAACGGAAATAGATCGATATATCTCATGGCCAGGGCAAGCTTTATCTTACAAAATAGGTGAGTTAACGATTAAGCGCTTACGAAAAGAGGCGGAACAAACATTAGGTGAAGATTTTGATTTACGAGAGTTTCATGATCAGATACTAAAGCATGGTTCAATGCCATTATCTATGTTAGATAAAATCATCACTCAGTATATAAACGACAAAGATAATAGTGTGACAAAATCATAAAATAAACTTTCTGAACTTCAATCCTAGTTTAGTGCGGCCTGGCGCAAAGAACTTTGTGTTAGGCTCTTATACTTATCGGATTAATTCGGGCTAACTGAGTAATAAATTAGTCCGATTGGTATTACTTTCAAATGCAGACATACAAGCACTATTTTTATTAGCAATTTTTAAATAGTGCTAAATAAATTATAGGTAAAGAGCAGCAAGTGATGGGTTGAGAAATACAGGGAAAGAGGCCACGCAAAGAAACCGGAAGAAACAGATAGTGAACTATCGAATTAAGATAAGCCCCCACTATATCTAAAATTTGCAGTCCCGCTATCATAGGTTTCCCATTAGACCGGTAACTTTGCGTCTCTAACTTTCATTAGATTTGCCCTTATCAAGCTTGGTAGCTCAACCCCATTATTATAAGATGAATTCCTTAAATGTAAACAGAAAAGGCTATTTTTGTTTACCTTTATGAGGTAAAAAGAGTGATGAGTAATATTGGATAACCTCCAATGTTTTATTTTTCAATTACTAACGGTATAGATATGACGATAAAACGATTGTTTCTGTTTATAGTCTTTACTTTTAAAGTGCAGTTACTTTCTTTTATTTTAGTCAGTACTGCTCACGCACAAGCCGCATCTGAACAAGCCGTATTAAGTAATCAAGTTCAGCAATTATTGAAAGTAGATAATGAAATGATTGATGCTGATATAGTGAAGTCACTGTCGGAAAAAATCATTAATAATCGACACGATTACTCAAATGATATCCTCGCAAAAGTCTATTTACTTTCTGCAAAGGTTGCTAGTAATCAAGGAAATATGAACAACGTTTTTGAGTTTACTAAAAGAGGCTTAGCAGCAAACAGTTTAGATAAAAAAATTAAATTGGCGCTGTTATTCAAATTAGCGGATGTATATGTAGCCAGAAAAGAATACAAGCAGTTGTTAGAAGTGACTGAAGAAGCAGTAAGGAATAGTGAATTTAGTCGTAGTGTTAAGTGTCGACTATTGTCGCTAAGTTATCGTAGCGTCGCGTTTGCAATGCTAGGAAAACATCAGCAGGCTTTGGCCGACCTACAACAAGTCGAGCTTGGTATCAGTAGTAGTGAACTAACAGAGCATATTCAATTACTGACTATTTTAGCCTTGGCTTATCACCATTTAGGAGACTATCAAACATCACTAACAATGCAGTTAAAAATATTAAAATTAAGATTTGAAATGAATCAAAAAAGAAATATTGCTCAAACCTATTTATATCTAGGGTATGCCTATTTTTATCTACAACGCTTTGATGATGCATATAATGTTTTTTGGGAATCTAAGAAATCTGCTGAGGGTAATAATGCACCTATTAATGTTGCTCATGCTGATAAGTGGTTAGGTATCGTTTTAATGAGACAAAAACAATTTCATGCAGCACTTGAACCTTTACAGCAAGCAATAGAAGTTTTTCATCAACATCATATGCTTTCTGAACGTATAGAAACGTCGGTTGCTCTGGTTAGTGCTAAATTAGGTGTTGAACAAATAACTGAAGGTTATGCCTTACTAAATGAAGTGGTACGCCTTCTTAACGGTAAGAATATTGCGTCAGAATATACAGGCTTTTATCGAATGGTTGCAGAAATGCACTTTTCTCAAGAAAACTACCGACTTGCTTATGACTGGCGTAAAAAATATAGTCAAATATTACTCGACAACCTTAATGATAAAAGAAAATCGTTTAGTATAATGCAGGGTTTATCTCATTTAGCGGTTGGGAAAACACCCAAAATTGAGCCTGTTGAAGAGTCAAAAAGACTTGCTGTTAAATTAGCTGAAAGCAGTGAGCTATCAAGTAGCTTTATAGGGAAGTATGAAAAACAACGTATCATTATTATAAGTTTATCGGTATTAGTTGCTTTATTAATACTCACCTTGGTAGGTTTGTTCTTGAGGTCAAGAGCGCAAAAAATAAATAGGGCATATCAAGAGCTTGAAAAACCAAGTCATAGTATGGCGAGTCCGATGCAAACAAAATTCACTTACCAATTGGCCTTTAAAAAGGCAAGGAAGTTTCGATACCCTTTCCATGTAGGTTATCTGGTTGTTGAGAATTGGCAGGAGCTTGTTTTTCATTTTAATAGTAAAACGATTAGTGAAGTGACTAAAGGTTTGGCCAGTGTAATTAATGAACATATAGCAGAGTTTGACTATGTGGGATTGTTAAATGAAGGTGAGTATTTACTGCTTTTTGAGCACCAAAGTAGCCAAGAAGTTAATGAAAAGTTAGACAAGCTAGTGCAAGCTGTAAATACAAGAGCTTTTGCAAATTTAGGTGATTTTTCAGTGACAATGAAATATTCGTTAAATATGGCAGGTTTTAAAGATATTGATCCGTATCTATTTTTGGCACGCATTGCTGAGTCTGTTAATATTGCGCAAGTTAATCCGTCTAAGGCACCTTAATGTTTTTTGTTTCAGTTATAACGATTGTTTTTGTATTTATTAGTATTTACTTCTTTTTTCGTGCAGAAAAATTGCAGAGAAAGCTAATAACTCAACAGCGAGAAAGTTCATCTACCCGCAAGGAAAATAAGGTGTTAGTAGAGTCGATGACCCTTGTTGCTACACGTGAGCAGGAATTTGCTAAGGAAAGATTAAAGCGTTTAATCGCTTATGCTAAGGCGAATGAGCATGAGCAACTTTTAATACATACAGAATTGATCACTCCATTAATTAATAACTACAGTATTATTTTCCAAGAATGTTTAAAAGGGAAAGGTCGCCTTAAAGCTATTAGTCAGAAGTGTTTTGAAAATCAAGACAGCTCAGCTTATAAAAAATTCGTTGCTATGTTAGTCACGAGTAATAAACAATTAAAACGCTATTGGTCTAGTGATAGTTTAAATGGTTTTCTTTTTTTAGTTGAAGCCTTACTAACCGTTGATGGTGATTGCGCCCACGCATTAGTAATAGATCAAAAAAGTAGCTGTCTATCTTAAAAGGGCATCCTTAAAATTTAGTATTTCTGTACAAAAGGTAATAATTTTATTAGGCTAACTAATTGCTTTGATAAAATCTCCTAGGATAGGTGATTAAATATGAATCGTTTTAACGTTAAGTACTTTGTATTACTTATCATAGTAATTATAATTATTGCTTTATCGGCTCTTTTTGCGCAACTTTATAGTGATAAACTCCCGCTTAATTTGACCGCTATTGTTAGCTATGTTTTTATGGTTCTTACGGCCAGTGTTCTGGCTCTATTCTGTATTCAAAAACTACTTATCTCTACATCGTTAACTGACGATAGTAAAGCCATTAGCGTTGAAGAGCTATTTTCTTATACGCATGATCCGACAACAAACTTACCAACTGCGCAGCAAGCGCTAAGAGCTTTTGACGTTGCTATCAAGGCTGACACTGGGCAACGTTACGCTGCCGTGGTATTCAAGCCTATCAATTTTCAACAAGTAAATAGTTTGCTGGGCTATCATAATTCTGACTTGTTATTATTGCAGTTTGCGTACTGTTTACAGCAAAGAATAGAGGATAATACAAGTTTACTAAGCTTTGGTGTTAATCCTCAACCAGTAAGAATAGCTCGCTTACAAAGCCTACAATTCTTGGTAGTTTACAATTTAACTGATAGCCGTTTTGATGATAAAAGTATGCTTAATGAATTGTGTCATCAATTAGCTGACGCTGTGCCTGATGCTATGAGTTTTAAGAGTTTTTCTGTAAATTTTGAACTTGCTTTTGGTGTTGCTATTTCAGGGGAAAATGGTGATGACTTTGATGAAATTATTGATCACGCAGGTGATGCTTTACTTAAGGGTTTAAAGACGCAGCAGCAAATTAATTATTTTGATAATAACAGTATTTCATATAACCAAGTTCAGCTTGCTCGAATGGAAGCGTTACGTCGAGATATTAAAGAAGAGAAGTTATTTTGTTATTTAAAGCCCCAAGTAAATATTAATAACCATTATATTGTAGGTTTTCAGTTAAAGGTTCATTGGTATGAACATGACTCGGTTAAACCATTGGAGTTATCTGAATTTTCTGAGCTTGCTGAGCATAGTGGTGAATTGTATTTTTTGACCAAATATATGCTTAACAAAGCTTTCTCTACTTTAGATAGCTTGCATAGAATAGGCGTACATCAACGTATTTCTGTAACTTTGTCGAGTGAAAGCTTATTTGAAGTAGATTTGGTTGATTATATTGAGCAACAATTAAAACAGTTTAATATTGCCGGTAAATACTTAATGATTGAGCTAAGTGAGCAAGTATTGCTTAGTGCAAGTCATCGAGTAAAAGCCATTATTGATCAGCTAAAATCATTAGATATAAACATTTCCATCGCTAATTTTTCAGGTAGTTATGAGGCGTTACGTTATGTCAGAAAAATGGCAATTCATCAACTTAAAATAAATTGTCAGCAATTAACAAATGATAGTAGTAACCGCGTAGATAAGGCGATAACTAATGCACTTGTTACACTGACTCGCAGTATGAAAATTCCACTTGTGGGTACTGATATTGACAGACATGAAGCTTCGGAAGCATTTACAGGCATGGGGGGAGAGTTAATTCAAGGTAATATCATTCACCCAGGAGTAGTACCTGAGGAGATAGAAATTTGGTTAGAGAAGTGGTATTTGCAACACCCAGCATCAATACCGCCAGAAGTCAGACCATCTATCTATTAGATCTTAGGTACTAGGAGTTATGTCTCTGGTAGTAGGCTAAGCTATACTTGATGCAATCTCGAGTGCTTCAGGCGACAGTATAATACCGGTATTATCAGCGTAGATATAATCATCAGGTAATAAGGTCACTCCGGCAAAATTAATCGCCATATCAGTTTCTCCAATATTTTGCTCACTTGCCCCAACTGGAATTGCTCCGAGCGCCTGTATACCAATATCTACTCCATCTAAAGCATCTACATCACGTACACTGCCATAACAAACAATTCCTTCCCAACCATTGTTAGCAGCACATTGCGCGATACCTAAATCAATCAGAGCGCGTCTCGTGGATCCTCCACCATCAATGACCAATACTTTCCCTGTGCCATCTGTAGCAACGAGTTCATTGATCAAACCTAGATGCTCAAAACACTTTAACGTAACAACTTTGCCAGCAAATGAACTGCGACCACCGTAATTACAAAAAATGGGGTCAACAACATCAATCAAATCGGCATAAAAGTCACATAATTCAGAAGTGTTATATTGCATGTTAGTTCTCTTTCGTCTGAAGATTAGGGGCTATGCCAGTATATATTGTTATGTTAAAAATAAAACCTATTATATATTTATCGGGTATGACTTGAATTTAAAGGTAAAAGCCTCTTTAATAGCACACATGTTTAGTGGTTTAACCTAAAGTACTTTAGCAGCTTACACGTTCCAGACAGGTATATTAATAGCCATGATTAAAATTTCTTTATGATCGAATTTATAACACCTCGAACTTTTTTATTTTCGACACAAACAGTGGTTTTTTCAGTACTATTATTTGTCTTTTATATTTTTTATCGCACCTTTTCGCGTAAATATGTTAAATATTGGCTAATGAGTATAGGTGCACTAAATTTTAGTTATCTGATTAAGTCTTTTGTGCCGTATTCTAGTCGTAATTTTTCAAGTGACTCTTGGCAAATATTAGCTGAATTATTGCTACAAATTTGCCAATATTCGTTCTTGATTTTCCTGATTTTTGGCGTTTACATTGCAAAAAACAACAAGGAATTGTCTAAAGAAATATTAAGCGGTGGCATTGGTGCAATTATAATTCTCAGTGTCATCTCGACAATGTTTTTTGCCTTTGACCCAAGCCAAGCATTTAACCATTTTTATTTAACCATAAGCCTTCCTAGCTTTATTTTTGGCTGCACTTTTCTTTCATTAGCCTGTTATCTTTTATTTGACAAAAAAAGCTACTTTTCAAGTCAAGTTTTAATGTATTTCTCTGCCATTTTTGGCTTGCGGTACTTAATGCATTCTTTTATTTCCATTGTTGCTTTAACGGAGCCTTGGTTCCGTCAATTAGAACTATTCCTATTATATTTCGATGTTGCTGCACATAGTATTCTTGGCTTTACCTTGCTTATTTGGATGCAAGGAGCTGAAAGGTTTGCCACGTTGAGTGCGATAAGTAGAGCGCAGTACTTAGGTAAACATGACTCTTTGACCGGGGCACTGAACCGTGAACAAGTGATGGCTAAATTGTCAGATAAAATGCAAGAGCTGACACTCGCCAATAAAATAAACAAGAATCAGATGAAGTTGGCAGTTTTTTTAATTGATATAAAACAGTTTAAATTTATAAATGATACTTATGGTTTAAAAGTTGGGGATTTTATACTGGGAGAAATTGCCAGCCGTCTGAATCATAGTGTATTTATACCACAAGCTGTTGGTCGCTTAAGTGGTGACTCTTTTATGTTTGTCATTGAATTTGAACAAATATCACATGTTGATCGAGCGGTAAATCATATTCATGAACTCATTGAGCGTTGTTTTCGCTATGAGCAACAAGAAATAACAATTCAAGGTAGCGTAGGTTATTGTTTCTATCCCGATGATGCGGATAAGTCTGAAGATTTACTACAAAAATCCAACCTTGCCCTACATCACGCCGAAACCAATAATATTCCTTCTGTTGCTTTTGAAGAGGGGATGCAGGCACAGGGCCGGCATTTAGTCTTGATGGAGAAACAGCTAAGATCTGCCATAGCTAATGATGAGTTTGTTTTATATTACCAGCCACAATTAAACTTATTTACCAATAAACTCGAAGGGGTAGAAGCCTTAGTACGTTGGCAGCATCCTGAAAAGGGCTTACTCTCCCCTGGTGACTTTTTAACAGAACTCGAAACGTTAGGCATGCATAATGAGTTTGATAATTATATTTTAGTCAAAGCTTGTCAAGCAAGTGAGCGTTGGTTCAAGTTATATCAACGACGTGTCGCTATTGCTGTGAATATAACTGCAGTCGAATTTCAGAATGAACAACTGGTTACTAATATTCAAATGTTATTGCATAAATACGGTATACCCTCTAAATATATTGAATTAGAGATTACTGAAAATGTAGTGATGACTGATATTACCAGAGCAATGGATAGCATAGTGAAACTACAAAGCATGGGGATTAAAGTCTCCATTGATGATTTTGGTACAGGTTATTCATCTTTAGCGTATTTGCGAGACCTGCCAATAGATAAAATAAAGATCGACCGTAGTTTTATTAATGAAGTTGCTATCAATGATTCTGACCTCACTATTGTTAAGTCTATGGTTGACCTTTCACATGGCTTGGGTAAAAGGGTTTTAGCTGAAGGTGTTGAAACTATCGAACAACTCAATCTGCTTCGTCATTTAGGTTGTGATGCAGTGCAAGGTTATTTTATTAGCAAACCACTACCTGAGAGTAAGTTAGTACGATACCTTAAGAAAAAATAATTTAAGTTTAACCATTTTGAGGGGGAATACACGTAAGCCACTCTTATTCATAATAAATGTAGTTCATTGTCTTTTGTTATGATTGACGATGAATGGATAACTGCCTGTAGTTTATAATTTAAAACTAAAAAAAAACCGATACTTACCGATACAGTTCTATAATACACGCAGAAAAGGCAACAATAGTACATCTTAGGCTTATTTAACTCTGTACTAGGTTGCCACCATCGAACTAAATTACATTGAAAAGACAAAAATAAATTGGCTAGTAATACCAATCGAATTTCCGCTAATTCACGCTTTATACAATATATGTTAAATTTTTAAGGTTAGACCCTATGCTTATTAAGAACAAATTAATCGCTAATACTGCAATTTTAGTACTGGCTATGATCCTAATGTTAATGTTGCTGAACTATGAAAGTTCGGCATTACAACATGATATAAATATTGCAAAAAGTATAGGTAATATTAAAGCGTCAGTACTTGAATTAAGACACGAAGAAAAAGACTTCTCTGCTCATAAAAAGTTAACAAATTCAGACCAATTTAATAAACAAATGAAAAACGTTCAGCATCAAATTAATGCGTTGTCAGATGACTTTGCAGAGGTTGGTCTTTCTATGCCGGAATTGACAAGTATGGGGAATATTCTTGTTCAATATCAAGATCAATTTACTCATCTTGTCGGGTTACAAAAGAAAATTGGCCTAGATGCTAAATCAGGTTTATATGGAGAACTTCGGGGTGCGGTTCATAGCGTTGAGACGCTTATTGGCAAAGACAATTATCGTCTACGTAGTGAAATGTTGCAGCTTAGACGAAACGAAAAAGATTTTATGTTACGTCTTGATGAAAAATATGTTGATAAACTTAATAAAAATGTTAACAAGTTACTGACCTCAGTCCAAGCAAGTAACTTCACCTTCGTTAAAAAGCAGGAAGTGAATAAGCTAATCAAAGCCTATCAAAATTCTTTCTCAAATCTAGTCATATCCCAAAAAGAGCTCGGTTATAATGAGAAGATGGGCAGCAGAAATAAAATGCGTCATGTAGTTAATCAAGTTGATAATGAATTGAAAAAGCTACTGTCTCATAGTGAATCTGCGGTGAAAGAAGATGTGAATTTTATTAATACATTGGCCTATAGCCTTTTTTCGGTTGTGCTCGTAGTTGCTTTAGTAAGTGCTTGGTTAATCGGAAAAAGTATTTTGAATCGAATTAGCAATCTACAAAGTAGTATGAATAGTATCGCTCAGAGTAATGATTTAACTATTGCAGTCGATGTTAGTGGTGGAGATGAACTATCGGATATGGCGACAGTGTTTAACCATATGTTAACTAACTTTAGATCACTTATTGTAGAAGTAAATCATTCAGTTAATACTCTCAATACCGCTACAGGCAGCTTGGCTGAAAATATTTACAATGCTAATGAGGGTGTAGAAACTCAGATGCAGCAAACGGATCTTGTAGCAACTGCAGTAACAGAAATGGTGGCAACAGTAGATGAAATTGCGACTAATACGCGAGAAGCAGCCCATAAAGCTGAAGTAACGAATAGTAATGCAGGTAAAGGTAAAGCAGGGGTGGAACAGACCATCAACCAAATAGGCCAATTATCAGAAAAGCTATTGGATTCAGAAAACGTCGTTAAAGAATTGGAAAAAGAAAGTGTCACTATTGCTTCAGTATTAGGTGTTATTCGTGGCATTGCCGAACAAACAAATTTATTGGCGTTAAATGCAGCAATTGAAGCAGCAAGAGCTGGAGAGCAAGGTCGCGGTTTTGCTGTAGTTGCTGATGAAGTGAGAACACTTGCCAGTAGAACTCAAGACTCAACGCAAGAGATAGAAACCATTATTGGTTTATTGCAAAAACGTACTCAAGAGATAGTCACTCTAATGGCGGAATGTCGTAATCAGGGGGAAGAGAGTGCTGAGCAAGCAAGTTCTGCCGGAGCAATGCTTGATGAGATAACACAAGATGTTGCTTTGATTATGGATATGAATAGTGCCATTGCTACGGCGATTCAAGAGCAAAGTACTGTTGCATCGGAAGTTAACCAACATGTAGTGATGATCAGAGATGTGACAGAGCAATCGGGTGATTCTGCGAAACAAAATGAGCAAATGAGTGAAGAGTTGTCTCAACAGGCCCAAGTGCTAACTACAGAGGTTAGTCGCTTTACTGTATAAGATAATGGGATAGCATTATCATTTTTTATTAGGTATGAAACGTAAACGTAAAACTGATATCTAGTCGGTGAAGCTGAGAGGTTTATAACTGTTTAAAGTCAATCATAGCTTCGCGGGAGTGACCGCTATCTTTAAGAGCACTTAAATAAGTTTGCCACCTAGTTTCATATTCAAGTGCTAATGTTTGCAGATACTCTTCACTAAATATTGCACTATGCTCATCATCAAATATCAAGCGATAACCGTGCTTAGCGACGCTCTCGATACTTATTAAAAGTACATTCTTTTTATGGCTAGTTACTTGAATTTGACCTGCTTTGTTTTTTTTAGCTGAGTTTGCATCAGAGCTAATACGCAAATATTCAAAGCTTAGTTGAGTACTAGTGATATTCTCATTTGCAGAGAACTCAACCGTTAGATTGTGTAGGGCACTATCTATAATAAAACGAGTAATTTTCATTGTAGTAAACCATCTAACCTTTATTTATCTACCAGATATTCGATGGACCGTAAATAAGTCCGTTGAGTAACACGTAATAAGTATCTATACCCGTTCCACTTGAAGATGCATGATTCAGCCTTCCTGAAACGAGCATCTTCAAATGGAGCGGGTATTGTTATTAAAGAATAAAGCGACTTAAATCTTCGTCTTTAACTACTTCACTTAATATCTTAGTAACATAAGCTTGATCTATGCTGATGGTCTCACCACTGCGTTGGTCAGCATTAAATGATAAATCTTCAACCAAACGTTCCATCATAGTATGTAAGCGACGAGCACCAATGTTTTCAGTTGTCTCATTCACTTGCCAAGCTGAATCAGCAATTGCTTTAATACCATCATCGGTAAAAGTTACTGACACACCTTCAGTAGCAAGTAATGCGATATATTGCTCAGTAAGTGAGGCAAAAGGTTCTGTTAATATACGAACAAAATCATCGGCAGTTAATGCTTGTAATTCTACTCGTATAGGTAAACGACCTTGTAATTCCGGGATTAAGTCAGATGGCTTAGTCATTTGAAAGGCGCCGGAGGCAATAAATAAGATGTGATCTGTCTTGATCATGCCATGTTTAGTACTTACGGTTGAACCTTCGACTAACGGCAGTAAATCGCGCTGTACACCTTCACGAGAAACATCCCCACCGCCAGAGTTATCAGCACGTTTACAAATTTTGTCAATTTCATCGATAAAGACAATACCATTTTGCTCTACTGCATCAATAGCTTTTTGCTTAATGTCATCCTGATTAACTATTTTAGCCGCTTCTTCTTCTTGCAACGCTTTTAGAGCATCTTTAATCTTAAGTTTGCGCTTGTTAGTTTTCTCACTAGACATGTTTTGGAACATGTTTTGTAATTGTGAAGTCATATCCTCCATACCTGGAGGTGCCATGATCTCAACACCAACTTGTGGTGCTGCTAAGTCAAGCTCAATTTCTTTATCATCTAATTTTCCTTCGCGTAATTTCTTACGAAAAATTTGACGAGTATTACTGTCATCACTTTTTTCATCGTTACCAAAGCCGTCACGAGCAGGAGGAAGCAGAACATCTAAAATACGCTCTTCAGCCGCTTCTTCAGCAAGATGTTTAACACGATCCATCTCACTTTCTTTAACCATTTTTATTGCCATATCAGCAAGGTCACGAATAATAGTTTCTACTTCTTTACCAACATAGCCCACTTCAGTGAACTTAGTCGCTTCCACTTTAATAAATGGTGCGTGGGCAAGTTTTGCCAAGCGGCGAGCTATTTCAGTTTTACCAACACCCGTAGGCCCAATCATTAAGATATTTTTAGGAGTAACTTCGTTACGCAGATCTTTATCAAGCTGCATTCTACGCCATCGGTTTCTTAGCGCGATGGCAACAGCGCGTTTGGCATCACTTTGACCAACAATGTGGCTATCTAATTCATGAACAATTTCACGTGGGGTCATATTTGACATAATTTTTTCCTCGTTGTTGCCTAAGGAGTGTTTTACTCATACTCAGGCAGCATGTTAATCAGTTTCTGCTAAGGGCTATAGTTCGTCTATAGTTTGTTCTTGGTTGGTAAATACACAGATATTACCAGCAATAGTAAGTGATTTTTCTACTATTTCTTTGGCACTTAAGTCGGTATTTTCTAAGAGAGCTGTTGCGGCTGATTGCGCAAAATTACCGCCACTACCTATAGCGATAAGATCATGCTCAGGCTGAATTACATCGCCGTTACCGGTAATGATCAATGATGCTGTTTCATCAGCGACAGCAAGTAAGGCTTCAAGTTTTCTTAACGCTCGGTCGCTTCGCCAATCTTTAGCAAGCTCGACAGCGGCTTTGGTTAAATGACCTTGATGTTGTTCAAGCTTACTTTCAAAACGCTCAAATAATGTAAAAGCATCGGCTGTACCACCGGCAAAACCAGCGAGTACTTTGCCATTATATAAACGACGTACTTTACGAGCATTTCCCTTCATTACCGTATTGCCAAGTGATACTTGACCATCACCACCAATTGCCACTTTGCCATTACGTCTAACTGAAACGATAGTAGTCACATTAACCTCATTTTAACTCAATTCTTTGATGTTAATGTAATTGGGATCTTTACTGGCTTTTCAAGGAGTGTGATGAATATTATAGCCATTACTATTCAAAGTGCAGAGTTTCAGAGGGAGTTAAAATGACTTTAGGCATGATAAATAATCGAAGCATAGTCATTCTATACATTGATTATTTAACGCAGTATAAAGTGATTTTAAAGCCATCGAAGAAGCGCTTGGGTAACACTACTTGATCACAGCGCCTTGAATTGAAATTGCTCAAGTGCTCTGAAACCTGCATATTGATTGGTAACGGGTATTATTATCGCCATAACCAAATTTGACAGTAATTAATATTATTACGTTTGAGCTTATGTTTATCTTTTTCAGCGAGACGTTTACGGGGGTAGGGGCCTAAGAAAACTTTATGCCAAGTGCCGTTTTTACCTGAGACACTTTGTACTTGCGCTTCGAGTCCAGAAAAAGCTATGCGTGCTTTTAATGTTTCAGCTTGCTTCTGTGTTTTGAATGAACCACATTGCATTTTATAAGGACCTTTTTCTTCGACCTTATATTCGCCAACTTCAATTTCTTTGGTTTCTAAATCTTTCACATAAGTCCATTTTTCTTTCGGAGGCTTAGGTAATTCATCTGTTTTGTTTAATGATTTTTTTTCTTTTGTAATTTTTACGGGTTCAATTAATGGTGTCTTAGTGCTGGGGTCCGTTTTTAATGACCATAAGCCATAAGAAAATACACCAATGAGTACTATCAGTAACAGGCTAATTAATTTTGCTTTAAGTGGTACTGCGCTGGAGTTTTTAGATGCCTTTTTACCATTACGGTTATTTTTTTTCTTTTTTGCGGGGGCGCGGGAAACGTAATCTTGATTAGCCATGAAATGCGGAGAGTCGCTAAGAGGAAAATTTTAGCTAGTGTAACCGAGCTGACTTAAAAAAACACGGTTACCTTAGGCTTTTTTGTTACCAATTAAGATCGATAGGATCAATATCTAAACTCCAACGAACCTTACCCTGCCATTCATTGTTAGGTATTTGAATAAGTAACTGCAAAATTGCGCGATGTAAATCTTTTCGTGATTTCGCTTGAATGATCAAGTGATATCTAAATTTACCTGCTTTTTTTTCCATTGCCGCTGGAACTGGGCCGGCAAACTCACAGCCATCTAGTCGTTGTTGTGTTAAGGCGCGTAAAAATTTTTCTGGGTAAGATGGATAATTCGCATCAGCTCGTAACAACGCTTGAAAAGTAAAAGGTGGCAATAGTGCTTGTTTTCGCTCAGTGAGTGCTTGGTGGGCAAAATGGTGATAACCATTGTGTACCAAGTCTTGCAATAAAGGGTGATCAACAAAGTTACTTTGCACTAATACTTTTCCAGGTTTACTCGCACGTCCAGCGCGTCCTGCTACTTGAATTAGCAATTGAGCCATTTGCTCACTTGCGCGAAAGTCAAAACTAAATAAAGCACCATCAACATCGAGCACAGCCACTAACGTGACATCAGGAAAATGATGTCCTTTGGCTAACATTTGTGTACCAACCAGTAATTGATGCTTTTTATCAGTGACCTCTTGTAATAATTTTGCTAATTCACCTTTTTTACGAGTGCTATCTCGATCGATACGCACAATCGAACTATCAGGAAATAGCTCTTCTAAACGAGACTCTAATTGCTCTGTACCTTGGCCTAGTGGCGCTATACGAACACTGCCGCAACTAGGACACTGCGGAGGTATACGCTTTTGACTGCCACAATGATGACAAATCAGCAGTTGTTGCTTCTGGTGCAAAGTATAAGGTTTATCACAACGTTGACATTCTGCAAGCCAGTGGCACTCTTGGCAGTTTATGGCTGGCGCATAACCTCGACGGTTTAAAAACAATAATACTTGTTCACCACGGGCTAAGGTTTGCTTCATTTCATGTTTAAGTGTGCCAGATAAACCAAACTCGACTTGCTGCTGGTTCATATCAATAAGGGCTATTTTAGCTTTATTACTTTTACCTGCTCGGTTAAGAAGTTGGTGGTAACTATATTTTCCAGATAACGCATTTTGTAAAGATTCAAAACTAGGAGTCGCGGTGCCTAAAACGATTGGAATATTTAATTGCCTTGCGCGTAAAATAGCCATGTCTCGGCAATGGTAGCGAAAACTATCTTGTTGTTTTAATGAAGAATCATGCTCTTCATCGATAATGATCAATCCAAGGCGATGTAAGGGCGTAAAAACTGCTGAACGAGTACCAATAACAATAGCGGCACTTCCTTGTTGAGCACTTAACCAGGTGGCTAAACGTTCTTTATCATTCAGCCCAGAATGGTGCAACGCAATAGGCACATTAAAGCGTTGTTCAAAGCGGTTTAATGTTTGGGGTGTTAAGCCAATTTCTGGCACTATCACTAATACTTGTTGATTATTAGCAAGCACTTCTTCCATTGCTTGCAAGTAGACTTCTGTTTTACCACTCCCCGTAACCCCATCAATTAGATGACACGAAAACTGTGCTAAAGAATGGTTTATAGCACTAACAATAATTGCTTGCTCACTTGAAAGTACTAATCTATCAGCTTGATTGAGGGTATCTTCTTGCCAAGTATATTGGCTAGCTACCTGTTCTTTTTCAATGATTAATGCTTTGCTCTGTAAAGCGTTTAACTGTGCTTTGCTATACCCTAATGTACGCAGTTCTACCCAACTGATGCCATGGTGGCTGTTAATTATTTGATAGAGCGCATATTGCTTAGTAGCTTTTTTCTTTAATTTGGCTAATAGGTCACTGTTATCTTTATTTGTGCATTGTGCTTGCCACACCATCGGAGGGCTTAAGGTAATATTTTCTATTTTTCGCAGCAAAATAGGCAAGGCTTGCTGGAAAACATCGCCAACTGGGTGGTGGTAATAATGAGCGCATAATTGTAAAAAGCTAACCAGTGACTGACTTAAATTGAAATTATCATTAAGGCGGGCAGTAATGTCTTTAACTTTACTTATATCAAAGTCACATTGTGCTTGTGCATCAATAACGATACCAATCACTTTTCGCGGACCAAACGATACCGCAACGCGTTCACCGACTTTAATTGCAGGAGAGCATAGCGCCTCGGGCACTCGGTAAGTAAATAACTGTCGCATAGGAACAGGAATCGCAACTTGAATGTATTGTTCAGGCACTTTTATCAGCTGCTTTTGGTTGGCAAAGGTTAGGGCTATTTTGCCCCGTGTTATGAAGACTGCCAAGTAACAATATCGCTTATTTTCTAAATAACCTTAACAAGCCTTTTTTTAGTCAATTTTGGCTTATTTATGTTGCAGTTATTCAGGCTATCCTTTATTATTCGCCCCCATTAATTTTTAACTACGTATGGTGCTTGGCATTTCGGTTGTCCTGAAAGAATAAATTCTCAAAGGGTAAACAGTAAGTAAATGGCTAAGTGGCGATGCGCCCAATTTCTCTTTAAAGAGATAGAGGTTCCTATGAAAAAAGATATTCATCCTAATTATGCTGAATTCAATGCAACTTGTTCTTGTGGTAATGTTGTAACAACTCGTTCTACTATAGGTAAAGACATTCACCTTGACGTATGTTCTGCTTGTCACCCATTCTACACTGGTAAGCAAAAAGCTGCTGAGACCGGTGGTCGTGTTGATAAATTCAACAAACGTTTTGCTGCAATCGGTAAGAAGTAAATACTTCCCCTGTTGTAATAAACGTAAAAAAAGCGCCTATTGGCGCTTTTTTTGTGCCTGTGAATTGATGCGATTTTTCACCTCGATATCCCCACTGTAATCACTTATATACCCGTCACCAATTAAAGTGCACTCTGAAACATGTATCTTGATTGGTAGCTAGTATATCCTCTAGACTATCGACAACTCTAGGGTAGAGATTAAAAAGGCGCGTTTACTAACTTTTTTATCATTTAATAAAATACTCTTTAAACCTTTTTGCTGGGTAAGGTATCTTAGTTAATATTGCATATCATTTTAGAACATTATTGTAGATAACTATTTTAGATAACTATATTGGATAATTATTTTGAACCAAATAGAGACTTTAGCTTTTGGATAGCCAAATAAGACAAGATAAAAAAGTCATTGACCTAAAGGCGCGCTTTAGTGCCAATAAAGATCATCACTCCGGTGATAGTGATGATGAACAGTTATGGATAACAGAAGCTAAGCAAGGGTCTCAAACCGCTTTTTATCAGCTTTATGAAAAATATCATCGGCGAATTTATGCCTTGTGTTGGCGCATGTTGGCAGATAAAGACAGTGCTGAAGATGTCTGCCAGGAAGTTTTTGTCGTCTTGTGGCAAAAAATTAATAATTTTCGTGGTGAAAGTAAATTTAGTACTTGGCTACACAGTGTCGCAACAAATGTAGTGCTGGGACACCTACGTAAACATAAAAATTGGTTGCAGCGTGTTTTTAGTATTGAAGAGCAAGGGGTTGGCGTTCAAGAACCTAGTGTTAGTTTAACCGATGATTCAACGCTCACGCTATTAGACCAGCACATTGCCCGTTTACCAGAACGAGCACGCTTAGTTTTTGTTTTGTTTGCTGTTGAGGGCTATCGCCATGAGGAAATTTCCACAATGTTAAAAATGGCAGTAGGCTCGAGTAAGTCGCAATACCACAGAGCGAGAAGCTTATTAAAAGAATCATTAATAGCTAATGGTTTTGTATCGATTGAGGAGGAAATAAATCATGAGTAAATATAACCCTCAAGACCACATGCATCTAAACAATAAAATTTCAGATAAAACACTCGCAGAGCAAGTGGCAACGTTACCCGTTGAAATGACACCCGAACGAGACTTATGGTCAGGTATCGAGCGAGCCATCAATCATAAGAGGCAAGAAGTTGCAGCAGAAAATCAAGGTAATCTTTTTATGCCAAGTGCCTGGGCAGCTTCTATTGCACTGGTAATGTTGGTGTCTTGGTTTACTTTTTCACCGTCGATTAATGAAGAAAGTGAACCCGTATTGGTAAAAACTCAAGAAAAAAATGGCGTTACTCAAGGGCAGTTGGTTAATTTTATGCAACAAAACTTTAAAAAACAAAAACAAACGTTATTAGCAAGTTATGGCCAGCCTACTGTTGATAAATTACCTGCAGCAATGCAACAAGAGTTAATCCAATTATCTGATGCAAGAGCATCAATAAGAAAAGCACTGCTAACAGATGAAAATAATACCGACTTATTAAATTTATTAGACTTTACTCAGCAACAAGAATTAAAGCTGCTACAGCAATTATATCGCCAATATCAAGTGATTTAGCTATTTACAATGTTAACGCCCAGCAGAGTTAACTAAAGACATAGTTCGCTAAACACCGTAATAAATAGCAAAGATAAGAGGTTACAATGAACAAATTAACAAGAAAAACACAGCAATGCGCAACTGTGCTCACAATGACAACTTGCTTACTACTAAGTGGACAATCATTTGCAGATACTGAAATTGCGGAGAGTTTATCAAGCGATAATGTCACTAATGTATCGATTAATAATCACAGTGGTCTTATTAATGTTGTTGGATGGAATAAAGATAAAATATCCGTTACCGGCACACTAGATGATGACGCAGAAAAACTCATTTTTGAACAAAAAGGTGCACAAGTTCTTATTAATGTTGAATACTCTAGAATGGATAATTGGAGTGCTGATGGTTCAAAAATCACTGTTTTTATGCCAAAAAATATCCGCATGAAATCTTCAAGTGTTTCAAGTGATATTCATTTATCTAACTTACATGGCGGTGTTGAAGTTATATCGGTTAGCGGTGATGTCTTGGCAAAAAACGTAACGCAAAATGTTGAACTAAGTAGTATTAGTGGCAATATAAATAGTGATAAATTGTCTGGGAAGATCTCATTATCAGCCGTTAGTGGCGACATAAATGATACCGACTCCACTGGTCGGTTAGAAATTAGATCGGTCAGTGGTGAGGTGATTATTGACAGCCAAGCGAAGGAAGTTTTTTTCAATAATGTTTCAGGTCAAAGTCAGCTTAATTTAGCTGAAGTGATAGAGCTACGTATTAGAACGGTTAGTGGTGATTTAGAAGCAAAGCTCATCTTAAATGCAAAAGCCTTGCTTAAAGCGTCGACAGTAAGTGGTGACTTAGCATTTACTTTTCAAAAAGGTGTCGATGCTGGTTTTAACCTTAAATCAAGTGTTGGCGGCGACATAGATAACAATATCACTGAGGTTAAAACTGAGCATGATGAATATGGTCCAGGTGCTGAGTTAAATTTTCAAACGGCCAATGGCAGTGCTTTAGTAAGAGTGTCAACGGTTAGCGGTAATATTGAGGTTAGCAGCAAGTAATCTTTTTAACTTCACGGCTCTTTTAGGTGAAACTTTTATATTCTGATAAGCTAAATTCTGCTACATTAGCACTCCTTTTTTAGATACTCGTTTACGTTGTTTTGTCTTAGTTAAAGTAAGAGTTAAAGCAAGCGCGAGTATGGTGATGTAGTAGAGTAGGGTTAGGTAATGGCCGACAAAAAGCCAGGTAAATTTTCAAAAGAAAGACAATTCATTAAAGACAAACAAATCGATGAATTAAAAGTACCTCCGCATTCGCTAGAAGCTGAACAATCGGTTCTTGGCGGACTGCTACTTGATAATGAAACGTGGGATCGAGTTGCTGAAAAAGCCGTTGCCGCTGATTTTTATAGTCGCTCACATCGCCTTATTTTTGAAACCATTGGTGGGTTGATCGAATTAGGCGAACCTGTTGATTTAATCACCCTGTCTGAAGCCCTAGAAAACGACCAAAAACTTGACGATGCTGGCGGTTTTGTTTATCTCGCAGAGATGATGAAAAACACGCCAAGTGCGGCAAATATCACTGCTTATGCTGACATTGTACGTGAACGTGCAGTAACCCGTGAAATGATCAGCGTGGCGAATGAAATCGCTGAAGCAGGTTATGATACGCAAGGACGAAGCAGCGCCGATTTACTCGATTTTGCTGAAACCAAAGTTTTTGCAATTGCTGAAAAACGAGCCAACAAGAATGAAGGCCCTGAAAGTCTTAATTCAGTGTTAGAAAAAACTGTTGATAGAATTGAAAAACTCTGTTCAACGCCATCAGGTGGTGTTACCGGTGTGCCGAGTGGTTACGCTGACTTAGATAAAATGACAGCAGGTTTACAAAAGTCTGATTTGATCATTGTTGCAGCGCGTCCATCGATGGGTAAAACAACCTTTGCGATGAACTTGGCCGAACATGCTGCGATGACACAAGAACATCCTGCACTTATCTTCAGTTTAGAAATGCCTGCAGATCAAATCATGATGCGTATGCTGGCGTCTTTAGGCCGTATTGATCAAACTAAAATCCGTACTGGTCAGTTAGAAGATGAAGATTGGGCTCGTCTGTCTTCAACCATGGGCTTGCTCATGGAAAAAGGCAAAATGTTTATTGATGATGCGGCAGGGCTAACGCCGACAGAAGTGCGTTCAAGAGCGCGAAGAATACATCGCGATCATGGCGGTATTAGTATGATCATGATTGATTACTTACAATTAATGCGAGCACCACAATTCTCTGATAACCGTACCTTAGAAGTTGCTGAAATTTCGCGTTCACTCAAAGCCTTAGCTAAAGAATTAAAAGTGCCTGTTGTGGCATTATCTCAGTTAAACCGTGGTTTGGAGCAACGTTCGGATAAACGACCAATTAACTCAGATTTACGTGAGTCAGGTTCAATAGAGCAGGATGCAGATTTAATCATGTTTATTTATCGTGATGAGGTTTATCACGATGACAGTGAATTTAAAGGCATGGCAGAGATTATTATTGGTAAGCAACGTAACGGACCGATTGGCCGTGTGCCATTAACCTTCCAAGGTAAGTATTCTCGCTTTGATAATTATGCCGGACCACATGTATTAGAAGAAGACTAAACTAATAGCTAAATAACATTCATCTTGTCGTTGTATGGTCCAATTTAGGCGTCAAAAGTACTCATTGATAGTCATCAATTCCGTGCTTTTTTCTTTAACTTGAACCATACAACTTAAAGCTGAATGCCATTATCGTAAGTCAATTCGGCAATGACGTCGTTGAAGTTAGGTTATTAAATAGTAACCTCTAAGTCGTCATCCTCGTGGTGTTTGAGTCGAGGATCTAGCTTGTTATCTCTTAGCTATTTACTCTCCATTGATGGTAGCCACAATCGTTCGGTTACTGGCATGGTCTCTATGCTCACCTAAATATATTCCCTGCCAAATCCCAATATTTAATTGCCCATGACTAATAGGTAAACTAAGGCTATTACCCAGTAGACTGGCTTTTATATGGGCAGGCATATCATCATCACCTTCGTAAGTATGCTGATAATAAGGCGCTCTTTCAGGGACAAAGTGATTAAAATGCGCTTCCATATCTGAGCGTACCGTTGGGTCGGCATTTTCATTAAGGGTAATGGAAGCAGAGCTGTGTTTTATAAAAAGATGAAGAATGCCACAGTTAACCTTGTTCAGCTCGTGCAGTTGTTTTAGGACTTCATCAGTGATTAAATGAAAACCACGTTTTCTTGCTTTCAACGTTATTTCAGTTTGATACCACATGGTTTACCTCAATTGTTAGTTATACCAACCGTATTAATCATTTATATACAAATTTGTAAACTCTCTGATAGCTTCAGGTAATAGTTTTTCTATCATATCAATTTGTTTACTATTTTTATCATAACGGGCATAGAGCTTTTTATGAATGCCTGTTTCACCTAAGCGCATACAACGAAATAGTGACTGTTTGGTTACGCTTGATACTAACCAATCAGGTAATGTAGCCACGCCCATATTAGCTGATACCATTTGCAACATAACATGGCTATTAGTCACCTGTTTTATCTTACTCGGTTTGCATTTGGCTGGCGTTAGAAATAATTTAAATATATCTAACTGCTCGGGTGGCAAAGGATAGGTTAGTAAAGTCAACTGGCTAAAATTCTCGGGCAGTAAATAGGGCGTTGTTGTCACACCACCTTGAGAAAAAGATCCGACCCGTTCTGATAATTTCAGATTGCTAGCTTGTTGATTAGAAAGAACAGCCATCACCTCAAACTGACCAATTTCTTGGTAAATGACATTTTCTTCTGCTAATTTCTCGTCAGTAAACAGAATATCAGCTTTGTCTTCACTTTGATTTTTATGTTTATTAATTTCAAACGACTCATCAATAAACTCGAGTTCAACGTTATTTTTTTGCTGTGAAAAATGGCTTGTTACCGGCAATAACCACTGAAAGCAGGCATGACATGCTATGGCTATTTTTAAAGAGCTTAGGGCTAAAGATGGTGATTTTAAGGTGATATTTGCTTCTTTAATTTTTGGCAATAACTCTTCGCCAAGACTAAGTAATACTTTTCCTGCTTCAGTAAACTCAACCGGTGAAGTATTACGAATAAACAAAGGCGCATTTAAGCGTTGCTCAAGATCCTTTATTTGATGCGACAAAGCAGACTGACTACTAAATAACACTTCAGCTGCTTTGCGAATATTCCCTGTATTGGCAAGGGTTGTAAGCGTTTTTAAATGTTTTATCTCGAACATAATTAATTTATTTCAACTCCTTGATGAATTTATTGAGCTTGTCTCGAACGTTCTTTTCCTAGAGTATATCCATTTAAACGTCTAGACGTCCACTTGTTTTTTTATAAGGAATGACAACTAGCCCGTTAACAGAGTTATACCCAAGCTCCTTGAGAATATGTATTTCAGAGTTACTCAGTTGAGTAAGCACAAGGTACATCAATGTAGAAATGCTTATTGTCGTTAAGCAATTATGTAAAGAGTATGAAGCGTAATTTATCTGATTTATCTGATTTATCTTAGTGAGTTTTAGCTGCTATTAATTTGAGTTGACGAGACAAACTGCAAAAAAAAAGCACCTCAGTGATAACTTAGGTGCTTTTTATCTTTTTGTCTGTAAAGTGAGTGAAACGTGAGCGATAGTAAATTAATCTTGCTCGTGTAACCAAGCAGCATGTCGCGGTGCACGTTTAGTCACTGACCATTCTTCAATCATATCGTGAGCAACTCTGTTAAGTTCTTTATATTGCTCTTCTGTACCTGTGTCGGCAGCAAGTTCTAAACGGTGGCCGTTAGGATCAAAGAAATAAATAGACTTAAAAACACCGTGGTTAACGGGACCTAAAATTTCAACGCCTTTACTTTCAAGCTCTTCTTTAGCAGAGACTAATACATCATAACTCGCTACTCTCAAAGCAATGTGCTGCACCCAAGCCGGAGTATTCTGATCTCTGTCCATGGCTGGAGAATTAGGTAATTCAAAAAAGGCTAAAACATTTTCATTTCCCGCATCGAGGAAGATATGCATATAAGGATCTGGCGCTTTGGTTGAAGGTACTTCATTTTCAGCAATAGCGAGCACTAAATCCATGTTTAGCTTGTCTTTGTACCAAGCGGTTGTTTCTTTGGCGTCTTTGCAGCGATAAGCAACGTGATGAATTTTTTCTATATTAATCATGATCAGGACTTTTTATTAAAATAGGTTATGAGGTAATTTTAATCACAAAGTGGACACTTAGGCTAATTTTACCCTTATTTAGTAAAACACTTTACGTCAGGGGGAGTTGACGGCTGTACAAAATTAATTACAGCCGACCATGAAATGTATCGTTAGACTAAAATCAAACTAAAATTAAAACAAAGCTAAGCCAGAATAACTGTTTTATCGCCATTGATACAAACGCGTTGTTCAGCATGTATCCTTACGGCATGGCTTAATGCTGTCGCTTCTAAATCATGGCCCATATGTACCATTTGCTCTATGGTAAAAGCGTGGTTAATTGGCTTTACTTCCTGAGCAATAATGGGGCCTTCATCAAGGTTCGCTGTTACATAGTGGGCGGTTGCCCCAATGACTTTAACACCACGCGCATGAGCTTGGTGATAAGGGCGAGCACCTTTAAAGCTAGGTAAGAAGGAGTGATGGATATTAATGGCCTTACCTTGCAGTTGTTGACATAAACCATCAGAAAGTATTTGCATGTAACGAGCTAATACTAACAAGTCAATCTTAAGCTCTTCCATTAAGCCGGTAATTTGAGCTTCTTGTTCGAGTTTGGTCTCTGCATTGACGGGTAAATGGTAAAAGGGAACATTATGCCATTCACTTAACGCCTGACAATCTTGATGATTAGAGATAATGCCAACAATGTTGATCGGTAAAGCGCCAGAACGCCACTTAGTCAACAATGAAACTAAACAATGGTCGTCTTTTGACACCGCAATCAGGACATTGGGTACATCAGCACGTTTACGTAATTGATATTGCATGGCGAGTGGTTTGGCTAATTCATCTAATGCTTGGACAAATTCACTACTGGATACCGTTAAATTACGGTCATCAAAGGCAATACGTGAAAAAAAGGTTTCACTATAAGGGTCACTATATTGAGACGTTTCGGTAATAAAAGCGCCGTGAGAATAGAGGCTTTGCGATACTTTGGCTAGTACGCCACTATTGTCAGGGCATTGCCAAGTTAATATATAATGCGTGGCTGAAGGCATAAGTCACTTATTTTTAATGGGTATTACTGACATCATTAGATATTTTTCTATACATTGCTAGTGCTTTAATCGCATGTCTGGTCGTATCTCATAGAACAAATAGTCAGTTAAATAAAAATTTTAATATAAGCCCGATTCTTTAAGCATTTAAGTTGCGAAACCACTTCATTTTCTCATTTCCTAACGATGAAAAAAACAATGGTAATAGTATTTATTTGGTCAACAATTCTTAGAACAAATTAGCTATGGATCTTATTTTTATTTTTAATGTAAAGTTGCTCTACTTTTTCTCTAGCCCAAGGGGTTTTACGTAAAAACTTCAAGCTTGATTGAATACTTGGATCGTCAGTAAAACATTTAATTTTAATATTTTTTCCTAACGTTTCAAAACCAAAGTGGGCTTCTAGTTCCGTGACTATAGTCTTAAGCGTTAGACCATGAAGAGGGTTGTAAGGCTGGTTATCCATTATTAATTCCAAAAGCTAACATCAGTACTAGTTTTGAGAACTAGTAGTAGCATGTAAACAAAAAACACAATAACGAGAGTATATCATTATTGTGTTTTTATTGGGGTATAGCTTAGTTTTTTAGTGCTTTAATAGTCTAAATACGTACTAGCTAAAGTGCTTTACTAATTCATCATTACCGCCAATGTGCTTACCATCGATAAATATCTGTGGTGTAGTATCAGCATTTGAAATAGCACGCATTGCCGTGATTGTTGTGTCTTCACCTAATACTAATTCTTCATACTGTAAACCTTGCTCAGCTAATAATGCTTTAGCTTTAGTGCAGTGAGAACAACCATGTTTGGTGAAAATCGCCACTTCAGTGCTTTGAACTGCTTCAGGGTTGATGAAGTTAAGCATGGTATCAGCATCAGATACTTCAAATGGGTCACCTGGTAAATCAGGTTCAATAAACATTTTTTCAATAACACCATTTTTAACTAACATAGCATAGCGCCAGCTGCGTTTGCCGAATCCTATTGCCGCTTTATCAACTAATAAACCCATGCCTTGGGTAAATTCACCATTACCATCAGGAATGAAACTAATGTTATCGGCGTCTTGATCTTTTGCCCAAGCATTCATTACAAAGGTATCATTTACAGAAATACAAATAATTTCATCAACGCCGTTGGCTGAGAATTTAGTCGCTAATTCGTTATATCGTGGCAGGTGAGATGATGAACACGTTGGTGTAAATGCACCAGGTAATGAAAAAACTACTACGGTTTTGTTGGCAAAAATTTCCTCAGAATTGCGAGTACTCCATGTGTCATCAGCTATAATTGGAAAGGTAACTGAAGGGACTTTTTGGCCGGTAATATCAGTAAACATAATGAAATCCTTTAGGGTTAGTTGTCATTCTTTGCCAAGTAATTACTTGACTCAATTCGTTAAGATGCAGCTATTATGATAGCTCAACTATTTTAAGTAAAATCTATTAAACCTATCAATGTAATAGGTAACACCTATTACAAAGGTGAATTAACAACATATCAAAATTCTCAGATTAAAACGAGCAAAAGAAAAGAATTCCATCTGTCCTTGCTCAGAGTCACTAACGCGTGATAAATTAGCTGCCACCAAGTTGTATATACAATTTGATTGGTAGTCAATTTTAGGGGATAGTATGAATACAAGTTATGACTTGGTCACGGGTAATATTGCTATGCTAATCAGCATGCCGCATAACGGGCAATTAGTTCCCGAGAGTATTGCCTGTAACATGACAAAGACTGGTCATCAGGTCCCTGATACCGATTGGTATATGGATAAGCTCTATGATTTTGCTCAAGATCTTGGTATTTATATTATTAAACCTAAATACAGTCGCTATGTTATCGATTTAAATCGAAATATTGATGGTATAAATTTATACCCAGGAGCAAACAGCACAGAGCTTTGCCCAACGACCTCATTTGATTTATCTCCATTGTATATAACGGGTAAAGAACCTGATGAAGCGGAAATTAAGCGAAGAATTGACGGCTACTGGCAACCTTATCACCAAGCCTTAAAAAATACGTTAGCCGATATGAAAGCACAATATGGCAGAGTTGTCTTACTTGATGCTCACTCAATATTGTCACATGTACCTCGTTTCTTTGAGGGTCAATTGCCTGACTTTAATTTTGGTAGTGCTAATGGTGTAAGTTGTAGTACTGAACTGATTAATAAAATCGAAAACCTTGATTTATCGCCTTATTCTACGGTGATAAATGGCCGCTTTAAGGGCGGATACATTACGCGTGGTTATGGTAATCCAGCAGAGAATATACATGCGCTTCAGTTAGAGTTATCACAACGAACTTATATGGATGAACCAAGTGATCATTACAATGAAGATAAAGCAGAAAAAATAAAAGATAAATTACAGATATTTGTACAGTGTTTAGTTGATTTCACTCGAGAGAAATAAGTGATATAGCGAGATTGATTTCATCTTTATGGCAAATTACTCAGGTAATTCCAAATAACAAATTCAGTAGAGTAAATTAGTAGAGCAATATGAAACTATACGCAGAGAATATTTTATTAAACGATGGTTGGGCAAGTAAACAAACTATCACGATAGAGAAGGGCATAATCACTGCCGTAGATGCAGGCAAGATTGAAGGCGCGGAAATAGCTAAAGGTGCTGTGATTCCTGGCATGGTTAATTGTCATTCACACGCTTTTCAGCGCGCTTTTGCAGGTTTTAGTGAGCAAGGCAGTGAAGGACAAGACAGTTTTTGGACGTGGCGAAAAATCATGTATCAATTTTTGGCACAGCTAACCGAGCTTGATGCTAAAAATATTGCGAAGCAGCTGTATATTGAAATGCTAAAAATGGGTTATACCCGTGTCGCCGAATTTCATTATTTACATCATGATATAGATGGTAGTACTTATAATTCTAGTGTTACTAGAGACAAGTCAGCTAGCTTAGCAACGATGGCACAAGCTATTTTTGATGCCGCAAAAGAGTCTGGTATAGGTTTGACCTTGTTACCTGTACTTTATCAACACAGTGGCTTTGGTGAACAAACGCCGAGTGATGGACAAAAGCGATTTATCAATTCTACTGAGCAATTTAATCAATTAGTCAGTGATTGTTTCACCTTAAGTGAACAATATTCGAATACTAATGTGGGTATTGCGCCTCACTCTCTACGTGCCGTTGATAAAACATCATTACTTAGTGCGGTGAAACATGTGCGTAGCTTAGACAATCAAGCCCCAATTCATATTCATATTAGTGAGCAACAAAAAGAAGTTGATGATTGTTTGGCCCATTTTGGCCAAAGACCAGTGCAGTGGCTGCTTGATAATGTCGAACTTGATAAGCATTGGTGTTTAATTCATGCAACGCATATTGACGAAGCAGAAAGAAAAGGCATTATCGCTAAAGAGGCTATTGCAGGAATTTGTCCGACAACTGAAGCTAATTTAGGTGATGGAATTTTCCCAACGACAGAGTTTCTAGCAGAAAAAGGCACTATAGCCATTGGCTCTGATAGCCACATTTCAGTAAACCCGATTGAGGAATTACGTTGGCTTGAATATGCACAGCGCCTAATTAAACAACAACGTGCTATTTTAGCTACAGATGAACAGGCTTCCGTTGGGCAAAACTTATGGCAGCAAGCGGCAATAGGTGGAGCGCAAAGTACCAATAGCAATACCGGAAGTTTAGCCATTGGCAAGCAGGCTGACTTATTAGTACTGGACAAGGATAAAACCAAGTTATTTGCCAGTGCTAGCCAACAGTTACTTGATAGTATGATTTTTGCGAGTCAGCAAAATCCAGTGTCAGATGTGATGGTTAATGGTGTGTGGCAAATAAAAGCGCAACAGCATGTTGAACAAGAGCAAGCGAGCGATAACTTTGCTAACTTACTCGTTAGGTTATCTGCTAGCTAGTATTGTTTATATCTATAGATCTGGGGAATGTGCTTTAAATCTAAGATTTAAAGCATGCTTGTATAACGATCTATAGTTGAACAAACTTTCTTTTCATTGGTAATATGAAAATCAATGTCTCTGGTATCGGTTTTACAAATGCTTAAGTAAAATGCCTTTACATTATCCCTTGACGAGGTGATTTCTTTTAATCGCTCAACTTCTTTCTCTGAAAAATTCTCTAGCTCACTTTCTAAATCTAGATAAATCTTATCGGCTTTCAAACGGACTTTAGTATCACTGAATTCACCGAAACCATCAAGCAGAGCTTGCTTCTGCTCGTTATAAAACTCAGTTACTTTCTCGTTTGGATAGAAATGTAAATAGAGTGATGCGGCCACGATTAAGATCAATAAATGCTTCATAAGATGCCATATAATAAATGAGAAGAGTCGATTTTATATTAATTAGTTGTTTTAAGGTATAAATTATTAGCTATTGTCGGCTTTTGTTAATAAAATCATTTATCTTTTTGATACTAGCTTGTAGCCAGTTAGTCATTTTTTTTAGTAGTTATTTTTCGCTTAACAAGGATTTATCGTGAGAGCAAACGACCAATCATCCTCTACGCCTAAGACAAATAAGCCTGTGGTAGAGCAGCATATCCCAATCAAAAATGTCAAAATTCACGGCAGTAAAAATACTGGTAAAGAACGTTATAAACCAGGTGACCAAATATATGTTCGTAAAGTATCTGGTTTTTTCCAAAAGCTAAGGCAGCGTATGAACTTGGTTTATTTTGCTTTCTTTTTAATTCTTCCTTGGCTTCAGTTCAATGGTCATCAAGCCATATTGTTCGACATCAGTGAACAACGCTTTACCATCTTTAACTTAACACTCTGGCCACAAGATTTAACCTTATTGGCATGGTTTTTTATCTTAGGTGCATTTCTCCTCTTTTTTGTTACCACTTTTTTAGGTCGTGTGTGGTGTGGCTATATGTGCCCACAAACCGTTTGGACTTTCATTTTCATATGGTTTGAAGAAAAGATTGAAGGTACGGCTAACCAGCGCAGGAAGCTAGATGTACAAAAAGTGACGGGTAATAAGGTTATTCGAAAAACCTTAAAACATAGTGCTTGGTTATTATTTTCCTTGTTTACCGCGATGACATTTGCTGGTTATTTTTCACCGATGCAAGAGCTATTCGTTGATGTCTTTACTTTCGATACCAGTGTGATGATGGCGGGAATTTTAGCTTTCTTCACCTTTGCCACCTATGGCAATGCGGGTTGGATGCGAGAGACTGTCTGTTTGCACATGTGCCCTTATGCGCGCTTTCAGTCAGCTATGTTTGATAAAGATACTTTAACGGTTGCGTATGATGTTGAACGTGGTGAGGGACGAGGTGCTCGTGGTCGAAAACAAGATCATAAGGCGATGGGACTTGGCGACTGTATAGATTGTAATTTATGTGTTGAGGTTTGCCCTACCGGTATCGATATTCGTAACGGCTTGCAATATGAATGTATTAACTGCGGTTCTTGTGTTGATGCTTGTTCGGGCGTTATGGATAAGATGAATTATCCTCAAGGTCTCATTCGTTATACTACAGAGCATGAATTGCAAGGCAAGAAAGTTCACTTAGTTCGCTCTAAGCTTATTGGTTATGCGGTCTTGCTTGTTATCATGAGTACCATGTTAATACTCGAAATTGTTAATCGTGTACCTTTATCGTTAGATATCATTCGCGATCGCACTGAGTTAGCAAGAGAAAACTTTAATGGTGACATTGAGAATGTTTATACCTTAAAAATTCTTAATATGTCACAAACAGATAATACTTATAAACTTTCTGTAAAAGGTATTGAAAATACCCAGTGGCATGGTAAACAAGAAGTGGTGGTTGAGGCTGCGACAGTCTACACACTACCTATCAGTATTTCGGTTGATCCTTATGAATTGGAAAAGTACATGAGTAATATTACCTTTGTTGTAGAACAAGTTTCACCAGAAAGTGACGCAAAAATCGAGCAAGAAAGCCGATTTTTTAATAAACGCTAATGGCATCATTTGATTTCAGTGCCTTGTCACCAGATTTAATTATTGATGGCTTAGAGAGTGCTGGTTTTAGTGTTGATAGTGGTTTATTAGCGCTTAATAGCTATGAGAACCGTGTTTATCAATTTCATGATGATAATTTAGTTAAATATGTAACTAAATTCTATCGGCCGCAGCGTTGGCAGCTTGCGCAAATAAATGAAGAGCATGACTTTTCTTTTGAGTTGGAGGAACAAGAGTTACCGATTGTTGCACCACTTAAAATAAATGGACAAAGTTTATTTGAGCATCAAGGTTATCATTTTGCGGTATTTCCTTGTCGAGGTGGACGTATTTTTGAGGTTGATAATCTTAACCAGTTAGAATGGATGGGGCGCTTCATTGCGCGTATCCATGCTGTCTCGTCGCAAAATGATTTCATACAACGACCAGATTTCAACAGTGATGAATTGCTTTTTCAAGCGCGTGAAACTATCAAAGCTTCAAATTATGTACCCAAGAGTTTAACGACAGCCTTTTTTACTATTTTGGACCAAGTCATTGCGGTAGCAGCGGAGCAGTATTTACCTGCACAAGGCATGCAACAAATTCGCTTACACGGTGATTGTCACGCAGGTAATATTTTATGGCGTGATGAAGGACCTCACTTTGTTGACTTAGATGATTGTCGAACAGGACCTGCTATTCAAGACCTTTGGATGATGCTATCAGGTGATAGACAACAGCAGCTGTTACAACTTGATACACTATTAATGGGGTATGAGGAGTTCTTTACGTTTGAAAATGACCAGCTTCTTTTGATAGAATCACTAAGAACTATGCGCGTTGTTAATTACATGGCGTGGTTATGTAAACGTTGGCATGATCCAGCTTTCCCACAAAACTTTCCATGGTTTAATACTGAGAAGTACTGGGAGCAGCAGATACTAATGCTTAAAGAGCAAATGTCAGCACTGCAACAACCGCCGTTAAGTTTGAATAATTTTTAGCTTTAATTACGGATAATGAATAAGTAATGTAAATTACTTAGGTTAGTTACTGTAATAGGGCAATTTTACTTTAGGAAATAATAATGAATAAATTACTAAAATCTCTTTTGTTAATGCCGTTGTTGGCTTTATCGGTAAACGCCGCAGCTGCACAATACACTGAGGGTGAGCAATATACTAAAGTGAATGAAACGGTAACTAAGAAAAAAGAAGTGAGAGAATACTTCTCAGTATATTGTGGTCACTGCTTTAAATTTGAGCCTATCATGCATAGTCTTAAAAAGAGCTTACCTGAAGATGCCTCATTTGAACGTAATCATGTTGATTTTCTTCGAGCAGCTAGCCCTAAAATTCAACAAATGATCACTAAGGCTACCGTGGTAGCAGAACAATTAGGTGATTCAGATAAATTAATTGGTGCAGTATTTAACTATATCCATGTACAACGTGCTGTGATTACGACAGAAAAAGATTTGCGTAATATCTTTGTATTAAATGGTGCTGACGGCGACAAGTTTGATAAATTGATGAAAAGCTTTAGTGTTAATTCACAAGCGAAAACAATGAAAAAGTATCAAGAAAATATGACGGCTAAACGTGTATTAACCGGCGTACCAACGATTATTGTTAATGGTAAATATAAAATTGATCCGGCTAAATTAGATCGTAACAATTTTGAGCAAGACTACCAAAATTTAGTAAAATACTTACTTGAATTAGACTCATAAGCGCTATAACCAATAGCGTTTAGTTGGTATTACTATCAGTTAATATAAAAAGTTAATAAAGGTAGTTAACAAAAAAGGCAGATGGTATAAATACCGTCTGCCTTTTTTGTTTTATGAGTATCTAAATTGATTTGTTGTGGCTTAAATTAGTTTCTTAATTCAATGATTTTTACCTTAGCTTCTATGGTATTACCTTGTCGGTAAATCTTGAAGGTTAGCTCTGTATTTGGCTGGGTTTCAGCAATAATATCTAAGGCACCAGTTACGCTATTAATCGACTCATTATCGATCTGATAAACTACATCGCCAACTTGTATTCCCGCTGCTTTTGCAGGGCTATTATCCATGACTTCTTCAATAACAAAGCCTTTTAGTTCTTTATGGTAATGGTTAGTGGAAATACCTAACCAACCGCGTACCACTTTGCCATTTTCAATGATTTGTCGCATTACCTTGTAAGCCAATTGATAAGGTACAGCAAAGAAAATGCCTTGGATTGATAATTGTGGATTTGACTGGGTGAATTTTCTTGAATTAATGCCGACTAAAATACCATTACTGTTGATAAGTGCTCCACCGGAATTTCCTTCATTGATGGCAGCATCCATTTGTAAAAACTCTAAATAGCTAGTGTTACTCAAACCATTACGGCCTGTTGCACTAATAATGCCTTGAGTCACTGTTTGACCTAAATTTAGTGGGTTACCAATCGCAAGAACAATATCACCAACTAGCGATGTTTGCTGCTCCTTTTGTGGGATTACAGGTAAGTTGTTAACATTGACTTTGAGAACCGCTAAGTCAGTATAATGGTCAAAACCTATCAATTCGGCTGGATATATCTGGCCATCTTGCAGTAGTACCTGAATAAGGTCTGCTTGGCGAATTACGTGTAAGTTAGTCAATATATAACCATGGGTGTCCATAATCACGCCTGAGCCTAAGCGAGTACTTTTACGCGCTTTTCGACCGTATTGTGGATTCACTTCAATTTGTTGAGAATAAATATTAACAACAGCAGGGCTAGCGATGCTAACTGCTTTGGCAAATGAAAGTGGTGCTTGTTGCGCTTGACTACCTTTAAAAAGGCTTGTTGCTAAACTGGTATCGTTTAAGCCAGGAACTAATCCAGGTATTAGGAGTAATAACACTACAGCGATCAGGACACCGTAACTTATTGCTGTAATTGTATATTTGATTGAAGAGAAGAGTTTCAAAGGTTATCTTATTTTATGTTGTACCAATGTTTTCAGTGTAACATAAAAAAAGCTGATTACATTGAGTTCGACCGATGCAAGTCGGTCTCGTCAATCTAATCAGCTTTAGGTATTATTTACTCAATAACCTTATATTATTAACGGATCATTATGTACTGGGAATGATTATCCCGAACAATATTTAGCGCTAGTACACCACTTTTATCTTTAAGGTAATCACGTAATTGAGCAATATCTTTGATACGACTACGGTTAACGCCCGTGATAATATCTCCTGCTTGAAATCCTGCCCTTTGTGCCGGAGAGCCTTCGGCAACTTGTTCTATGATAATCGCCTGTTTCTTGGTGTCATTTTCTAATTTAGTACCATCTAACATAGTGTGAATACTGGCGGCAGTAATATCTGCACTTTGATCTTGCTTTAACTTAACGGTAAATATTTTGTTGTCTCCATCTCTTATCACCGTTAACTTAACTTTTTTATTCGCACCAATTGAACCAATTTTAGCGCGTAGTTCAAAGAAGCTTTTAATGGCTTTACCATTGACGGCAATGATCACGTCACCTGCCTTAATACCCGCTTCGTCTGCAGCAGAGTCAGGCATCACTTGCTCAATAAAGCCACCTTGACTTGTTTCTAGCTCCATTGCTTTGGCAATTTCGCTGTTAACACTTCGTCCAGATACACCCAGAATACCGCGGTGTACTTCACCAAATTCAATTATCTGCGTAATTAGGTTATGCATCATATTACTCGGGATAGCAAAGCCAATACCGACATTACCACCACTAGGCCCTAATATCGCTGTGTTGATACCAATCAACTCACCGCGCAAGTTAACTAAAGCGCCACCGGAGTTACCACTATTTATGGCAGCATCGGTTTGAATAAAGTCTTCATAATGTTCGATATTTAGATTACTACGTCCTAGCGCACTAACAATGCCAGAAGTAACGGTTTGTCCTAGACCAAATGGACTACCAATCGCGACAGTGAAATCTCCAACACGCAAATTATCGGAATCGGCTAATTTGATTTCACTTAAGTTTTCAGAATCAATCTGTAATAAAGCAATGTCACTTTTTGCATCGCTACCGATTTTCTTCGCTTCTAACTGACGACCGTCTTTTAAGGTGATCATAATTTTGTCAGCATTTTCTATGACATGGTTATTGGTAACAACATAACCTTCATCACTATCAATAATTACACCTGAGCCTAAGCCGCGAAATGGTCTTTGTTGAGGTTGTCCTTGATTTTTTTCTTTATTACCAAAGAAAAATTTGAATGCGTCAGGTACATTTTGTTGTGGCACATTATGGGTGCCTATTACAGAGATACTAACAACAGCTGGAGTCGCATGTTCAAGCATTGGAGCTAAGCTGGGCATTACATGGCCATCTACTTGGGCAGGTAAGTTTGCTAATGCAGGAGCGCTAGTAAGTGCTAAGGTCGATGATAATAATGCGGCACTGATGACAATTGATAATTTAGATGATGTAAATGATTTTTTCATATTTAAGCGTTCTCCGAGGTTTATTGTTAACCCAATAAAAAAAGCTAACTATAGTTCAGTTAACTTTAATAAATACTCCTAAATAGACTGAACTAAAAAGCTTTAGTTCAGTTAATCATGTATCAAATTACACTGTAGTTGTAACTTTTTGTTTCTGGTCGGCAAATAAACCACTTGGGTTTCCTGAATAATCAAGCGGTGCTTCAGTCATGGCTTCAACTGCTTCACTAGCGCGCTTTTGGTGACGTAAAGTCGCCGTTTGTGCTAGTTGTTGCTGAGTTTCAGCAGAGAAAAATGGCATACCTTCAGCTTCTACGGTAGTTGCTTTTTGCAATAACTGAGTACTTTCTTTCATTTGCTTCATGGCTGTTTGACAAGTGTTATTCATTTGGTCAAGTAATTTGGCTGAGCTGTCTAAATGCTCGGCAACATCTAACTTGTATTGATCTAAAGCTGCTTCACTTTTATTGACTTGGTCCGCTAATTTACGTTGCTCTTGGCTTGTACTAGAAAGAAGACGATTTGCGAAAAAACCACCGATGCCGCCGATGATAAAAATGACTAGAGCTATTACTACATTCATAGGGTGTACCTTACATTGTAAATAGAAATTAAATATGGTGCCAAGATAGATTATACTATCATCTAAACAATTTACTTAGTAAAAATATCTAGGTAAAAATTTATTTTTCAAGTGTATATTCCGGTTATCAATCAAGATGCATGTTTCAGAGTGCTGAACAATTTCATTTTAAGACGCTGTAATGAAATAATGGTTATTCCATTATAAGTCACAGCAACAATTAAATGATGTTGCTCAAGTGCTTCTTCGATGGATTTTAAATAACTTTATACCGAGCTAAATAATTAAATCATAGTAATAACTATGTTTAAATTATTTTTCTTGCTTAAAGTGATTTTAATCTCTACTGAAATTCTGCATTTTGAATGGTAACTGGTATCGACATATTAATAATTGATTCAAAATAACATAGGCTCTCAATGATAAAGCTCTCTCCTATAGATAAGTATAAACAAGATTTAACCAGAGATGATTTTCTCTTTGATGCAGCACAAGAAAATGCGGTTATTCACTTACAACGTTTATATGACGACTTACAAAGCAAGCCATTAGCTGTTTCTGGTTTTAAAAAAGTACTTAACCGTTGGAAAAAAGTTTATAAAAAACAAGAGCAGGAGCCTATCAAAGGATTATATTTTTGGGGAGGTGTAGGTCGGGGGAAAACATATTTAGTTGATACCTTTTTTGAGAGCCTACCTTTCAATAATAAAATGCGTGTGCACTTTCATCGTTTTATGCACAGAGTGCATCAAGAACTCAAAAGTCTGTCTGGACAATCCGATCCGCTAAAAATTATTGCTAAGAAATTTGCAGATGAAACACAAATTATCTGCTTTGATGAGTTCTTTGTTTCTGATATTACCGATGCCATGATTTTAGGCACATTATTTGAAGAGTTATTTGCGCATAATGTCACGTTAGTAGCGACATCTAATATTATCCCTGATGAGTTGTATCGTAATGGTTTGCAACGTGAGCGCTTTTTACCGGCTATAAAACTGATCAATAAGCATACTCTCATTGTTAATGTAGATAGTGGTGTTGATTATCGTCTAAGAACCTTGGAGCAAGCGGAAATATTTCATTATCCGCTTGATGCCCAAGCAGATGAAAACTTAAAGCACTACTTTAAGCAACTCTCTACAGATGAAGGTAAATCAGGACAATCGATTGAGATTCATAACCGTCCATTAAAAACTATTTTAGTGAGTGATGGCGTGGTGTACTTTGACTTCTCAGTACTGTGTGAAAGTGCACGTAGCCAAGGTGATTATATGGAAATTAGTCAACTTTATCACACGGTATTAATGGCTAATGTTAAAGAAATGGGCCCTGATAGCGATGACACAACTCGCCGCTTTATTGCGTTAGTTGATGAATTCTATGAACGTAATGTGAAGTTGATTATGTCGGCAGAGCTGCCTTTAGATGATTTGTATAGCGGTGGTCGTTTAGCCTTTGAATTTAAGCGTTGCCTAAGTCGTTTACAAGAGATGCAATCTCATGACTACCTTGCCAGTGAACACCTTCCATAGGCGGTTACTTTTAACTGGAAAGTGTCTCGACCAAAATAAAAAAGCCCGATTCATTAATGAATTGGGCTTTTTATTAGTTATAACGCTAATTTTGAAGCGTTTAGTGATAGCTATTAATACATTAAGGTGTATAGCTTTCTACGAAACTTTGCTGCCAGCGGATCGCCATCAGGTAAGGCTTTTAATACATCAAGAAATAGCTCTTTGCTTCTCTCTTTTGTACTTTCATCACCCGCTTGTACTAAACGAAATAATATGGTGAGTGCATCTTCTTGACGATTAACTTGGCTGTATTGAGCTGCAAGTTGTTGACTGACATTGATATCATCAGGCGTTGCTTCTAATTGTGCTTCTAATGCTTTTATTTCTGGAGAGTTTTCCGCCTGCTCAGCTAATTCTAGCTTGGCTACTAAAGCGTGATATTGACTATCTTGGTCAACCATCATTATGGTGTCTAATAATGCCTTTGCTTCACTGGTCTTTCCCGTTTGTAAGTAAAGATCAATTAATATTACCTTAATATCAGCGCGATTATTATCAATTTGATAGGCCTGCATGATGATATTTTCAGCTTCAACTAATAGATTATCCCCAAGTGCAGCTTTTGCTTGTGCAAGCAGTATATCTTCAGGTTTTGGTAAGTGACTATCTAAAAACGTAGCAATGCTTGCATCATCTTGTGGTCCAGAAATTCCATCTAGAGGCTGGGCATCTTTTAATAAAATAGCCGTAGGTAAGCCTTTAATACCAAATTGCTCAGCGATTTGCCCTTGGCTTTGACAATCAACAGTCGCTAAAGTGATATGTTCGCTTAGGTTTGATAGCTTAGCCGCTAGTTTATTTCTTAGTTCAACACTCTCAGGTACTTGTTCAGCCCAAAAGCTAACGAGTACTAATTTGTTTTTTGATTCTTCAACAACGACTTGTTGAAAATTATCTAGAGTAATGGCAATCATATTTTATTCTCGAATGTGTTAGTAATATCTTGAAAATTATATTTTTAATATGTAATGGGCGCTGTTTCTACTGAGCCTATGTATAAGAAAGCCTATCACAAGATAAACCAAAGTAAGCCAACACCTAGAATTAATCGATAGATAACAAACGGCATCATCCCTAGTTTCTCTAATAAAATGAGAAAATAATGAATACAAGCATAGGCGCTAACAAATGCTAACAAACTACCTAATCCCATGGCAAACCAATCGACACTCTCAGTTGATAAAATGAGTTTTAATGTTAGATAACTGCCGGCCATAGCAATCGCAGGAATAGACAGTAAAAATGAAAAACGAGCGGCATTATCACGGCTTAAACCTAACATTAAACCGATAGTCATGGTGATGCCTGAACGTGAGGTTCCAGGAATTAAAGCAACAGCTTGTGCTAAACCAATTAACATTGCCCCCTTAAGCCCCAGTTTCTCCATTGGCTTATGTTCAGTGCGTTTACCGGCCTTGATATCGGCAAAACCTAAAAGGAAACCAAATAACAGGGTAGTCATGGCAATCACTAACGCAGAACGTAAGTGTTCTTCGATAAAGTCTTTACCCAATAAACCAAATAAACCGGCGGGAATTGTAGCGAGTAGAATCCACCATGATAATTTGGCATCAAAACCCCCACGACCTTTCTCTGGACCGACTCCAACAGTACCTAACCAAGCAACTGCCATAACGCCAAGTTCTTTACGAAAATACATCATAACGGCTAATAAAGTGCCAACATGAACGGCAACATCAAAGGCTAGTCCTTGATCTTGCCATCCTAAAACTTGCGAGGGTAATATCAAATGCGCTGAACTTGAAATAGGTAAGAATTCGGTTAAGCCTTGTAGTAAGGCTAGGATAATTATTTCTAAAGTGCTCATGGGGTGTTAGTTGTCCTTTACTATTTTGGATGGGGGGAAAGAAATTCAATCAGAATCGTCACTACCAGCAGTTAGCTACTATGCTAAGTTGCTGACTGGTTTTATTATAACCTTGCCATAAATCTCGATAAGTTTGTTTTACAATCGGGTGGGTAAGCTCAGGTGCAACTTGACTCAATGGCCATAAAACAAAGGCGTTTTTAATTATTTCATCTCGAGGCAGTTGCGCAGGTTCGTTAATAATTAAATCATCAAACAATAACAAATCAAGATCTAAGCTACGCGGGCTAAACTTCTTCGCGTTATGGTCACGGCCGTGAGAAAATTCTATGGCGCGTAACATACTCGCCACTTCTTCGACATTTTGTGTGCATTTGATGCCTATCACCATATTATAAAAAGCAGCACCATCAAAACCAACGGCCTTGCTTTCAAATAAGGAAGATAATGTTAACTGTTCAAAAGGCAGCTCAAATACTTTAGCTAATGAGAGTAGACCTTGCTTAACGTAATGCTCACGGTTAATGTTGCTGCCTAATGAAATATAGATTTGAGCCATTAAGAGGATATCTCAACAGCTTGCGTGCCACGTTCAATTTCAACACCAACAGTTTGGGCATTATGAACTGCGCCAGGTTTGCCAATGAATAGCTTTAACCAAGGGATTTGGTATTGTGTCATTAAATAACTGGCTAAGCGCTCAGCAAGCGTCTCAATTAAGTCAACGGGATTGTCGTTGGCAAAGCGCTCTATAGCGACTGAGATATCGGCATAATCCAATGTTTTGGCTAGTTCGTCATTGAGTGCTGCATTGGCCGTGTTCCAGCCCATGGCCAGATCAATAACCAAGGTTTGTTTTATTTCTTTTTCCCACTGAAAAAAACCAATGGTGGTTTGGATACTTAAACCCTTAATGAACACCTTATCCATGATTTACCTGTTATGTTGTTAGAAGAACTATTGCAGTACTTAAGCAATTGTTACAAAATAAGAAAGGATTTTACCTGCGAAGTGGTAGAAAAACTAGCAGAGATGAAGATAGAATATTAACCTTATAGTACTTAACAATGGATTTCGTCATTTAGATGTTGCTACTTACGCTCACTATGATCATTGCGGCTTACCTAATAGGCTCTATTTCGAGTGCTATTTTAGTATGCCGATTTTCAGGTCTTCCAGATCCTAGAACAACAGGATCGAAAAACCCTGGTGCAACTAATGTGTTACGTATAAGTAATAAGTTCACTGCTGCAACGGTATTATTTCTTGATATTCTTAAAGGGACTATTCCTGTTTGGGGAGCTTACTTTTTAAAAATAGATTCTCTCTATTTAGGTTTTATTGGTGTTTCCGCTTGCTTAGGGCACATGTATCCAATATTTTTCAATTTTAAAGGCGGAAAAGCAGTAGCTACTGCGCTGGGGACTTTATTACCCATTGGTTTTACGTTGGGGGGATTGTTAATTCTTACGTGGGTATTAGTGGTGAAGCTTACTAAATATTCTAGTCTAGCAGCCATTGTCACTGTCTCTATAGCACCACTTTATGTCTATTTCTTAAAACCGCTATATGTTTACCCAACTTTGATGCTTAGCGCTCTGATACTCTTTCGCCACCGAGATAACATTAAGCGTTTACTTAAAGGGACAGAAAGTAAAATCACTCATAAAATTTAATAAAACCTCTAATAAAACTTAGTAATCACCTATAACACATATAGTGTACAGGTGATTCGTGTTTTATGTTCAGTTGTTAATTAACTGGAGGTAAGGAATTTAAAGCCCATCGTGGATTAGCTTAAAAGGTTAAGTCGGCTTGGTTACTGCTTTTAAACGTTATAAATTTACGTAATCATCCAGCATAAGCAATCATAGCGCCCTGAATATCAGTAGTGAAAAATTCAGGGCAGCACTAGCTGCTTTTTACTTGTTGGCTATTTTACTGGAGGTAGCGAATCGAGCGCCCATCGAGGGTTAGCTTTAAAAGTTAAGTCGGCATCTGTTCCTGCTTTTAAACGCTGTAAACCAGCATAAGCAATCATAGCGCCGTTATCAGTGCAAAACTCAGGACGTGGATAAAATACACTGCCACCAAGTTTCTTTGTGGTTATCGCCAGTTGCTCTCGTAAAGCTGTATTGGCGCTTACACCACCAGCAATTACTAATCTGCTTAATTTTTCTTGTTGCAAGGCGCGTTTACATTTTATCGCTAAGGTGTCTACCACTGCTTGTTGAAACGCATTGGCAATATCAGCATGGGTTTGCTTAAGATCGCTATCTGACAAATTCAAACATTCTTTGCGAACTAAGGTTCCTGCCGCTGTTTTTAAACCACTAAAGCTAAAATCTAAACCAGGTCTATCAGTCATAGGGCGGGGTAATTTAAAGCGTCCTGCTTCACCGCTTTCAGCCATCTTAGATAAAGCCGGTCCACCAGGGTAGTCTAAACCTAGCAATTTAGCTGTTTTATCAAACGCTTCACCGGCAGCATCATCAACTGATTCACCAAGTAGTTTGTATTCACCAATAGCATCGACACGTACCAGCATGGTATGTCCGCCAGAAACTAATAAAGCGACAAAAGGAAACTCAGGTACATCATCTTCAAGCATAGGCGCTAATAGATGACCTTCCATATGATGTACAGGAACTGCGGGTAGCTCCCAACCATAAGCCAAACTTCGACCAATGGAACAACCAACCAAGAGTGCGCCAACTAAACCAGGACCAGCAGTGTACGCAACACCGTCTAGATCTTTGGGGGTAAGGTTGGCATCTGCCAATACTTCCTTAATCAGAGGAATAGTCTTACGTACATGGTCTCTTGATGCGAGTTCTGGTACTACGCCACCGTAATCAGCATGAACGGCTATTTGACTATACAAACGATGGGCGAGTATACCTTCTGGACTATCACCTAAACCGTCATCATAAATGGCGATACCTGTTTCATCACAAGAAGTTTCAATACCCAAAATACGCATAAATATGTAATCTCAAAAAAAAGCTCAAAAGGAGGCTAAAAAAATAGGAATAGTAGCCAATAATTACTTGGCAAAATCCCCGTAACTATTGGATGAGCGATTTTACTGTGTTTATAAGACAGACACCAGCGTATTCAAACAATAACCCTTAAATTAACCTTTACATTAGCGGTGGCTTAGCAGTAGAATACGGCACCAATTTTTAATAGAGTGGGTGTGGATGAGGCAAGCATTGCAATTTTTTGCATTGTTCAGTCGAAATCAGTCACCAATTTATATAGCTACCCTAAGGTAATAAAGTACATGCCAGTAATTAAAGTAAGAGAAAACGAACCATTTGACGTTGCATTACGTCGTTTTAAACGTTCATGTGAAAAAGCAGGAATCCTTTCAGAAGTTCGCCGTCGCGAATCTTATGAGAAGCCTACTTGGGAACGTAAACGTAAGAAAGCCGCTGCTGTTAAACGTGCTGCGAAAAAAGTTTCTCGTGAGAACGCTCGTCGCGTTCGCATGTACTAAGAATTATCTTAGTATAACTATTCTAAGAGATTGCCTATTATGGAGAGAGAAATGTCACTTCTAATACAACTCAAAGATGAAATGAAGATTGCTATGCGAGCCAAAGACAAATTACGTCTTGGTGTAATTCGCATGGCTATTTCTGCAATTAAGCAAGCAGAAATTGATCATAAAACCGAAGCAACTGATGAAAACATCATTGTGATTTTAACCAAAATGGTTAAACAGCGTAAAGAGTCTATTAAGATGTTTACCGAGGGTGGTCGTGATGAATTGGCTGAAAAAGAAGCAGCGGAAGTTGTTGCTTTGAACTTTTTTATGCCGCAACCGTTTAGTGCAGAAGAAATTAATGAATTAATAAGCAAGGCAATCATTGAATCTGGAGCAGCCTCTATGGCTGATATGGGCAAAGTGATGGCAGTGTTAAAACCTTTAATGCAAGGCAAAGCTGACATGGGCGCAGTAAGTGGTCAAGTCAGAGCAGGTCTTCAAGGTTTATAGTTAAGGCTTTATAGCTAATACTATATTAGTGCATTAAACAAAACCGTAATGGCTTTAGCTATTACGGTTTTTTTATGACTTTTTTTTAAGATTTCTTTAACTGAAACTTAAGAAATCGAACTACATTCTTATTCGTATTGTGTAGAATACGCATGTGATATTTCCTTTAACGGTGACGCTTAAACATTATGGCTGGACGCATTTCTCGACAATTTATTGATGACTTACTCAACAGAGCAGATATTGTTGATCTAGTTGATAGCCGAGTACCGTTAAAAAAGGCGGGTAAAAACTACCAGGCCTGTTGCCCATTTCATAACGAAAAATCACCTTCCTTTACCGTGAGTCAAGATAAACAGTTTTATCACTGCTTTGGCTGTGGTGAACACGGTAATGCTATTTCTTTTTTGATGGAATTTGATCGTCTTGATTTTGTTGATGCGGTTGAAGAACTTGCTTCTCATTGCGGAATGGAAGTAGTCCGAGAAGAAAATACTGCTAGCCCAGAAGAGCAACGTCGACAGCAGCAAGTTTACCAACAAAAACAAGATGACTATGAGCTAATGTCGCAAATTAGTCGTTTTTTTCAGCAGCAATTAAAAGTGGCTAGTGACAAAGAAAGAGCTATCGACTATTTAAAAGCTCGAGGGCTCAGTGGTGAGGTTGTTAAGCGCTTTGGTATTGGCTACATAAGTGACGCTTGGGACGGCGTGATGAATAGTTTTTCACGTAATGGTCAAGCCAATCAGCAACTGATCGACTTAGGTATGGCCATTTCAGGCGATAAAAAACGTCCCTATGATCGTTTTCGTGGACGTATCATGTTTCCCATCAGCGATAAACGTGGTCGAGTCATTGGCTTTGGTGGGCGTGTTTTAGGCGATGAAAAACCAAAGTACTTAAACTCGCCAGAAACACGTGTTTATCATAAAGGCCAAGAACTTTACGGGTTACATGAGGCTAAACAAGCCAATAAACAACTTAAGCGCTTGATTGTTGTTGAAGGTTATATGGATGTCGTCGCGTTAGCACAACATGGTGTCGATTATGCTGTTGCTTCGCTGGGAACCGCAACGACTTTTGAGCAATTACAAACCTTATTTCGCACTGTTCCTGATGTTATCTGTTGTTATGATGGTGATAGAGCGGGTCGCGACGCTGCCTGGCGAGCGATGGAAAATGCCTTACCTCTTATTCGTGACGGTTTTTCATTAAAATTTGTATTTCTGCCTGATGGTGAAGACCCCGACTCTTTGATTGGAACTCAAGGCCAGCAGGCTTTTGAAACTATTATTGATAACGCCGTGCCGTTATCCAAATTCCTCTTTGAGCAACTCATGCAGAAAGTTGATATGAGCTCTCTAGAAGGAAGAGCTGCATTAGTTGAGTCATTTCAGCCTTATTTATCTAAGCTTCCTGACAGTATTTTAAAAGATGCAATGCTTAATGAAATAGCTAACAATTTTGGTACTGGTAGCGAGCAATTTCTAGCCAAGTTTACTAAGAGTATAAAAAGTACGGCAGTAAAAACGGCAGTTAAAACCAGAACAAAGGTCACCCCAGTAAGATCAGCACTTGCTTTATTGTTAGAACATCCCCATATAGCAAATAGCTTAGGTGATATAAATGTGTTGCAACCATTAACTGTGCCAGGAATACCGCTGTTAATGCAAGTGTTAGGTATATGTCAGCAAAACCCTGATATTAAATCACCACAATTGCTTGAAAGTTTTCGCGGAACTGAGCAAGGCACACAATTAGCAAAGTTGATGTGTTGGCAGCACAATGTGGAAGCTGATGCAGCAACTGATGTGTTTCTTGATAATATTGAGAAGCTTCTGAATGACTTTGTTGAGCAACGTACTGAAGTATTATTACAAAAGGCACGCGCTGGACAAATGACAGCTGAAGAAAAGCAAGAGTTACAAGCATTACTGAATGCTTAACGGTTAGTTTTAGCTATACTTAGTAAGCATGAATGAGATTAGCGTTATTATATTAGCGTTAAATGCTAACGAGCAATTAAGACAGGATATTTGCTGGTAACTGCTTTAAAAATTCGCTATAATTTCCGGCTTTATTGCGTCATTTATTGCGTCATTTATTAGCTTTTACTAATGTTTTAAGCGCATATTTTACATCCCATATTTATAATATACAGGTGGACACTCGTCAATGGAACCAGCCCCTCAATCTAGACTTAAAGACCTGATAACCAAAGGTAAAGAACAAGGTTATCTAACGTTTGCGCAGGTTAACGATCATCTTCCACAAGACATAATCGACTCTGATCAAGTTGAAGATATCGTTAGTATGATTAACGATATGGGTATTCAAGTATTTGAAAATGCGCCGGATCAAGATACCTTGATGATGGCTGAAGCAAATACAGATGAAGATGCAGCCGAAGCAGCAGCACAAGCACTTGCGACTGTAGAAAGTGAAATTGGTCGCACAACAGATCCTGTACGTATGTATATGCGTGAAATGGGTACTGTTGAACTTCTAACGCGTAAAGGCGAAATCGTCATTGCTAAGCGTATAGAAGAAGGTATTAAAGAAGTTCAGCGTAGTGTTTCTGAATACCCACCAGCAATAAACTATTTATTAGATATGTGGGATAACTTTGAAGCGGAAGAAGTTCGCTTAACTGATATTATAATCGGCTTTTTAGACCCAGATGCTGAAGATGACGATGTTGCCGCTGCAGCGACGCATGTTGGTAGTGAATTATCGAAAGAAGATCTCGCCAATGAAGATAGCGAAAAGAAAGAAGGCGACGCTGAAGAAGAAGATGAAGAAGAAGAAGATACTGGACCAGATCCAGAGCTAGCGCGTGAAAAATTCACTTTGCTACGCGAAGCACATGAGAATGCTACCAAAGTAGTCAAGAAGAAAGGCCGCGGCCATAAAGACGCTCAAGAAGCTATTGATGCGGTTGCCGAAGTTTTTAAAGAATTCCGTTTAATTCCTAAATTATTTGATAAGTTAGTTAAAAACATGCGTGGCATGATGGACAGACTACGTGTTCAAGAACGTTTGATCATGAAGCACTGTGTTAGTGCTGGTATGCCTAAGACTACATTTATCAAAATATTCCCGGGTAATGAAACCTCAAAAGAATGGTTTGAAGCAGAAAAAGCTGCAGGTAACCCGTATTCAACTAAGCTTGGTGATATTGAGCATGATGTTGAACGTTGTATCTACAAACTTAACCAAATTGAAGAAGAAACCCACCTAAATATTCACGGCATTAAAGATATTAACCGTCGTATGTCTATTGGTGAAGCGAAAGCACGTCGTGCAAAGAAGGAAATGGTTGAGGCAAACTTACGTTTAGTTATCTCAATTGCGAAGAAGTACACCAACCGTGGCTTACAGTTCCTTGATTTAATCCAAGAAGGTAACATTGGCTTAATGAAGGCCGTTGATAAATTTGAATACCGTCGTGGTTACAAATTCTCAACTTATGCAACATGGTGGATCCGTCAAGCAATCACTCGTTCTATTGCTGATCAGGCGCGTACCATTCGTATTCCTGTGCACATGATTGAAACCATTAATAAGCTAAACCGTGTTTCTCGTCAAATGTTACAAGAAATGGGACGTGAACCTACGCCAGAAGAATTAGCTGAACGTATGGTAATGCCTGAAGATAAAATTCGTAAAGTATTGAAAATAGCTAAAGAGCCAATTTCAATGGAAACGCCAATCGGTGATGATGAAGATTCACATCTTGGTGACTTTATTGAAGATGGTAGTGGTGAGCTTCCTGTTGATTCAGCGACTTCAGAAAACCTTAAAGGTGCAACTCATGAAGTACTTGCTGGTTTAACTGCTCGTGAAGCGAAAGTACTTAGAATGCGCTTTGGCATCGATATGAATACTGACCATACTTTGGAAGAGGTTGGTAAGCAATTTGATGTTACTCGTGAACGTATTCGTCAAATTGAAGCGAAAGCTTTACGTAAATTACGTCATCCATCTCGTTCAGAGCAGCTTAAAAGCTTCTTAGATGGTGAATAAAAGTTAAAATTTAAAATAGTACTTTAAATTCTATTTTAAATAGACATAAAAAAGAGTAAGTTAGTAACCTAGCTTACTCTTTTTTACTTTCTAAGATAAGGAATCTTTATGCGAGTTATTTTAGCCCTGTTTTGTGCTCTTACCATCATATCTATGCCCTCTATGGCAAAACAAGCACTAGAACTTGAAGTTACTCCTTTGATTGGCTATCGCTTCGGTGGTGATTTTGATACTACTCAAGATAATATTAACAATAGAATAGAATTAAGTGATGATACTAGCTACGGCTTATTAACTGCTTGGTCTTTTGATCGAAAACGACAAGGTGAATTCTTAATAAGCCATTACAATACTAACTTTTCTGAGTCGAATGATTTTTCAGCAAGCAATACGGGGCTTGGTATCACCTATGCTCACCTAGGCGGCAATGTACCTATCTCTGAAGGACCGATTCCTTTTTATCTAACAGGCGGCCTAGGTTTAACTCACCTTGCTCCTAATGATAAACAGCTCAGTAATGAAACACGCTTTTCAGTGAATATTGGTTTAGCGAGTAAAATTGAATTAAGTGAAAAATTTAGCCTGAGGCTAGATAGCCGTGTATACGGAACATTCTTTAATTCTGATAGCGCAATATTTTGTGATGTTGAAGCTTGTGCTATATACATCTCTAGTAGTATTTGGGTTCAAACTGAGGTGAGTGTAGGGTTAACTTACCGATTTTAGTGCGAAGATACCTCTGTTTGTTTAAGAAATGAGCGGTCAGTAAAAAAACACGATTATTTAAAGTTCATTAGGTGACAATAAAATAAAAAATGCTTATACTGCACCCGCTTTGTTAGTTCACTCATTTAATTGTACTAACAAACGCATTAGAATATATCAGGCCAAACATGTGAAAATGGGCCTTTAGCTCAGTTGGTTAGAGCATCCGACTCATAATCGGCAGGTCCGCAGTTCAAGTCTGCGAAGGCCCACCATTTTCCTAGGCACATCCACAGTAAACAATCATTAATCTAATCAATGAAAATCAAATCAAGGTTTGCCTGTGAGTTTAGTAGGAATTTATTTTTGCTATTTATCCCTGACCTAAAAAATTACTCACGTGTCTCTTAAAATATCTTACACTTATTTTCAATGTTCTGATTAATTTCCACACTTTTGAAGTGTTAATTTTTTAAGTGAAACACTGCCAATGCCCTTGTACGATAAAGCATCTATCTCTTTCATTTTATTAAACTGACAAATACTATTCATATTAGAAAATATTGAGCCATCTCTTGAGGCTTTGTTTAGGCCATTAAATAACCATCTACCTTTCCATCAACACTAGTAAAACTATAATCATATAAAAATCCGACGTCTCTAACTGTTAATTGTACTTATAGAACATGGTTTTTTTATGAATTGAAGGCCGCTTAGGTAATTAATTTTATTCGTTAATTTTATCCTTGATAGGGCTCGTACTTTCTACTATTTTCACTTCAATTCTGGCTTTAACCCTAGGTTGTTTTTATAGTTATTTAACCTCGAGTTATGATCTCCTGCCTCTATTTCAATTTTAAAAACGCTATTAGCGTTAATTGTAGGTCTCTACTAAACTAATACCATGTCGTTGATATAGACGAGATGGTTTCTTATGAACAACCACGAATTTAGACAAATTATTCATTCACTTTTCAATCTTACCGACACACAAAAACGTGAGTTGCTTGATGCGGTTAAAGCTAAATTAAATCGTACTCAAACTGAATCAATGATTGAAAATATTAAAGGTGAAGTAATTTGCTTTCCACATTGCGTTAGCACTGCAATTTTTCGATGGGAACATTGGCTTTTTACTGCGCAAACGGAAGCAAGATCTAATGAGGGCAGTGACAAAACAGAAGCGGATGAGATGTTCTTTTCAATCTCATTTGGAGGTGCTCAAAATATCTTCAAATATATACCCAGAAAACGAAGTAAACAAGACGAAAAGTACTCTGATAAAGATAAAAAAAAGTCACGCACTGTTAAAGAACGAAGCGATAAAACGGCAAACTATCTGCTTGGTAAACACAATAATGACGCTTTAATTGAAAAACTCGAACAGATTGTAAATACATATTTAATTCTCTGCACAGATGGCGCACACGCCTGTAAAAATTTATTAAAAAAACATGACATCATTCATCATCTGCTGATCGATTTTCATTGTGTGAGCAGTTATTTTGGTTGGCGTAGATTTCTTGAAAGTGGAGTCAGTAAAACAATAAAAACAGATGCGTTGAGCATAGTATTCAATAATGGATTAATTCAGATATTTCAATCCTACAACATTGAACGCTATAGAGCCGCTTTAAAGGGCATATAATGATAAAGTTAACTTTACTTGTTGAATTAGCAAATGGCGAACGTCAAACATTTACTTTGGTCGAATTACAGATTTTGACCGCATTAAATGGTGCAATTTATACGGTAGTTAAAGAAGGAACTCAACAAGCTCCTCAAGAGTTAGTGTTAAAGCGTAAAGATGATGATTTAACCGTAGAGGTAGAAGGCGTAATTGTTGCTCAAGTTGAAGGTTTTTATAGTGAATCGATGAATGCGACTTTCTCAGCGGATGGTAGTTTTACGCCCGCTGAAGGGATGAGTATCAGCAGTACGGATAAACCAGTGATCGCTGAGGGCAATGAACCTATTGTTCGAAAAGCACAAGAGGATAATGATTTTTTAGGACTGTCCCCTTTAACATGGGGTGTTGCCTTATTTGGTGCTAGTGTGCTTGGCTCCGTAGCGTTGGATAGTGATGATGAAGATTATCCAAGCTACCAGGTGACCTTGGATCCAGTAGCTGGTCCTTTTAAGTCAATTGCGACTATTACATTGTATGATAAAGATGGTAATGAACTGGCAAATAAAGAGCATGATTTTAGTGATGGACCGGTTGTTTTCACCATTGATAATGGTTATCAAGGACCACTATTAGCTAAGGTTGTCGATAGCAATGGTAGTGAAGGTGATTATATAGATGAAACTACTGGGAAACTTGTTAGTTTAGGCGATTCGTCACTGCGTGCAATGGGACACACTGATGGCTTTGGTGATGTCACTATGAGCATTACTCCTTTAACTGAGCTTGCTTCGCGTCAGGCAGGTATTGGTGAAGACAATAAAGTAACAACAGAAAATGTTGCAGTAAACGCTGAGGTTTCCAAGTTATTTGATGTTGAAGACATATTAGCCCCAGTAACAACTATTTTAGATGACGATTATGACAGTTCAGATGGCCTTAATGCCGCCGAGCAATATGGTAATATTTTGGCATTGTTATCAGGAACAGAGAATGCATTAGCAAGCTCGGGTGGGAGTGATTCAACATCAATGCTGAGTATTGATGTGACCATTAATAAAATAAGAATCGAGATAGAAACGCAGGCTGATGGTGAGTTGGCCTTTACAAAGTCTGGATTTGAATTACTGCAGGATGGGTTGGAGGCATTTGAAGCAGGTGTGAATGCTGAAAAGGCTGACTTAGCCGCCGCATTGATTAAACCTCCTGTCATTGATACGGAGCGGGGCAGTGTTAATAAAGTCGAAAGTGAAGCAGGTGTCGCTGTTCAGGTAGACAATGTAAACATTGGTGATTCGGTTGTTATCCAATGGGGTAACCAATTTCATATTGTTGAAATTAGTGGTGCTGAGCTGATAGATGGCGTAGCAACCATTTTAGTCCCTGGCTCAGTTATTAATGCTGCCGGTGAGGGACGTATTGCAGTTACCTCTCATATAAGTGAACAAGTTATAAGTCCGGCAGCCTTTATTAATGTAGATACCACTAGCGCAGTTTTTGATTCTAGCTCTCTTGCGTCTGATTTAGATGAAAACAGTGGTACTCACCAGGTTGTTTATCAAGCAGTCACTAATGATGAGAATGCCAGGTTTAGCTTAACGGGTGATGATGCATCTTTATTTGCTATCAACAGTAGTACGGGGACGGTGATCTTAACGGCAAATCCTGATTATGAAAGCAAAGCCGATTACAATTTTACCTTAGTGGCGAGCGATCCGGCAGGTAACATTAGTGAGCAAGCAGTCACGTTCGATATTACCGATCTTGATGAAGTCGCGCCGACGATTACGTCAGCAAGCACGGCTAGCACAATCGATGAAAACAGTGGCTCCGGACAAGTGGTGTACACAGTCACGTCAACTGATAGCAGTGATATTACCACGGGCGCAACGTCTTACAGCTTAAAAGCCGGTGATGATGCGGCCCTATTTACCATCAACAGCAGTACCGGGGCAGTGACGTTAACGGCCGATCCGGATGATGAAACCAAAGCCGATTACAACTTTACCGTGCTGGCGAGCGATGCCGCTGGTAACAGCAGAGAACAAGCGATCACGCTTGATATTATCGATCTTGATGATGTTGCGCCAACAATCACCTCAGCTTCAAGCGCGACCGCCCTTGATGAAAACAGTGGTGCCGGTCAAGTGGTATACACTGTCACGTCAACTGATAGCGATGATGTTTCTTCGGGCAGCACGGATTACAGCTTAAAAACCGGTGATGATGCAGCCTTATTTACCATCAACAGCAGTACCGGGGCGGTGACTTTATCTGCCGATCCGGATGATGAAACCAAAGCTGATTACAACTTTACCGTAGTGGCAAGTGATAGTGCTGGTAACAGCACTGAGCAAGCGATCACACTCGATATTACCGATCTTGATGAAGTTGCGCCGACGATTACCTCGATGGCGATAGCGGCAGCCCTTGATGAAAACAGTGGCGCCGGACAAGTGGTCTACACGGTCACGTCAACCGATAGCGGTGATATTGCTACGGGCGCAACGGCTTACAGCTTAAAAATCGGTGATGATGCAGCCTTATTTACCATCAATAGTGGTACCGGGGAGGTGACGTTAATAGCCAATCCGGATGATGAAACCAAAGCCGATTACAACTTTACCGTAGTGGCAAGTGATAGTGCTGGTAACAGCACTGAACAAGCGATCACGCTCGATATTACCGATCTTGATGATGTCGCGCCGACGATAACCTCGTCGGTGACAGCAACCGCTATAGATGAAAATAGCGGCGTGGGTCAAGTGGTGTATACGGTCACGTCAACCGATAGCGGTGATATTGCCACGGGTGTAACGGCTTACAGCTTAAAGGCGGGAGATGATGCAGCCTTATTTACTATCAACAGCAGTACCGGGGCGGTGACGTTAACTGCCAATCCGGATGATGAAACCAAAGCCGATTACAGCTTTACCGTGGTGGCGACTGATACCGCTGGTAACAGCAGCGAGCAAGTGATCACGCTCGATATTACCGATCTTGATGAAGTTGCACCAACGATCACTTCAGCTTCAAGCGCGACCGCCCTTGATGAAAACAGTGGTGCTGGCCAAGTGGTCTACACTGTCACCTCAACCGATAGCGGTGATATTGCCACGGGCGCAACGGCTTACAGCTTAAAAACCAGTGATGATGCGGCCTTATTTACCATCAATAGCAGTACCGGGGCGGTGACCTTAACAGCCAATCCGGATGATGAAATCAGAGCCGATTACAACTTTACTGTGGTGGCGACTGATACCGCCGGTAACAGCCGTGAGCAAGCGATCACGCTCGATATTACCGATCTTGATGAAGTCGCGCCGACGATCACCTCGGCGTCGATAGCGGCAGCTATTGATGAAAACAGTGGTGCCAGTCAAGTGGTGTATACGGTCACGTCAACCGATAACGGAGATATTGCTACCGGTGCAACGGCTTACAGCTTAAAAGCGGGAGATGATGCGGCCTTATTTACCATCAACAGCAGCACCGGGGCGGTGACCTTAACGGCCAATCCGGATGATGAAAGCAAAGCCGATTACAACTTTACCGTGGTGGCGAGCGATGCCGCTGGTAATAGCACTGAGCAAGCGATCACACTTGATATTACTGATCTTGATGATGTCGCGCCAACAATCACCTCGGCGACAACAGCAACCGCCCTTGATGAAAACAGTGGTGCTGGCCAAGTGGTATATACGGTCACGTCAACTGATAGCGGTGATATTGCCACGGGCGTAACGGTTTACAGCTTAAAAGCCGGTGATGATGCAGCTTTATTTACCATTAACAGCAGTTCGGGGGCGGTGACCTTAACGGCCAATCCGGATGATGAAAGCAAAGCCGATTACAACTTTACCGTAGTGGCAAGTGATGGTGCCGGTAACAGCAGCGAAAAAGTGATCACGCTCGATATTACTGATCTTGATGAAGTTGCACCAACGATCACTTCAGCTTCAAGCGCGACCGCCCTTGATGAAAACAGTGGCGCCGGCCAAGTGGTATACACGGTCACGTCAACCGATAGCGGTGATATTGCCACGGGTGCAACGGCTTACAGCTTAAAAGCCAGTGATGATGCGGCCTTATTTACCATCAATAGCAGTACCGGGGCGGTGACCTTAACGGCCAATCCAGATGATGAAAGCAAAGCCGATTACAACTTTACTGTGGTCGCGAGTGATGGTGCTGGTAACAGCACTGAGCAAGCGATCACGCTTGATATTATTGATCTTGATGATGTTGCACCAACAATCACTTCAGCTTCAAGCGCGATAGCCCTTGATGAAAACAGTGGCGCCGGCCAAGTGGTATACACGGTCACGTCAACTGACAATGGTGATATTGCTACCGGCGCAACGACCTACAGCTTAAAAGCCGGAGATGATGCGGCCTTATTTACCATCAACAGCAGTACGGGGGCGGTGACCTTAACGGCCAACCCGGATGATGAAAGCAAAGCAGATTACAACTTTACTGTGGTGGCAAGTGATGGTGCCGGTAACAGCAGCGAAAAAGCGATCACGCTAGATATTACCGATCTTGATGAAGTTGGACCAATTATTACTTCAGCTTCAAGCGCGACCGCACTTGATGAAAACAGTGGCGCCGGCCAAGTGGTGTACACGGTCACGTCAACTGACAATGGTGATATTGCTACCGGCGCAACGACCTACAGCTTAAAAAGTGGGGATGATGTGGCCTTATTTACCATCAATAGCAGTACCGGGGCGGTGACCTTAACGGCCGATCCGGATGATGAAAGCAAAGCTGATTACAACTTTACTGTGGTGGCGAGTGATGGTGCCGGTAACAGCAGCGAAAAAGCGATCACGCTTGATATTATTGATCTTGATGAAGTCGCGCCGACGATAACCTCGGCGGCGATAGCGGCAGCTATTGATGAAAATAGTGGTGCTGGGCAAGTGGTTTACACGGTCATGTCAACTGACAATGGTGATATTGCTACCGGCGCAACGACCTACAGCTTAAAAAGTGGAGATGATGCGGCCTTATTTACCATCAACAGCAGTACCGGGGCGGTGACCTTAACGGCCGATCCGGATGATGAAGGCAAAGCCGATTACAACTTTACCGTAGTGGCAAGTGATGGTGCCGGTAACAGCAGCGAAAAAGCGATCACGCTCGATATTACTGATCTTGATGAAGTTGCACCAACGATCACTTCAGCTTCAAGCGCGACAGCTATTGATGAAAACAGTGGTGCTGGCCAAGTAGTATACACGGTCACGTCAACCGATAGCGGTGATATTGCCACTGGCGCAACGCTTTATAGCTTAAAAGCCGTTGACGACGCAGCCTTATTTACCATCAACAGCACTTCGGGAGCGGTGACCTTAACCGCCAATCCGAATGATGAAAGCAAAGCGAATTACAATTTTACCGTGGTGGCTACTGATGATGCCGGTAACGGCAGTGAAAAAGCGATAGCGCTCGATATTATCGATCTTGATGAAATCGCGCCGACGATCACCTCGGCGGCGACAGCAACCGCTATTGATGAAAACAGTGGTGCTGGTCAAGTGGTGTACACGGTCACGTCAACCGATAGCGGTGATGTTGCTATAGGCGCAACGGTGTACAGCTTGAAAACCGGTGATGATGCCGCATTATTTACCATCAACAGCAGTACAGGAGCAGTGACCTTAACGGCCAATCCGGATGATGAAACCAAAGCCGATTACAGCTTTATCGTGGTGGCGACCGATACCGGCAATAACAGTAGTGAACAAGTCGTCACGCTTGATATTAATGATCTGGATGAAGTCGCACCGATTATTAACAGTGTTGTATTAAGTGATACAGACTTAGCTAAAAGTGAAACGGCGACTTTAACAATTACTTTTAGTGAGGCGGTAACCAATTTTACTAACGACGACATTGATTTAACGAGTGCAAACGGCACACTGTCGGCAATTAGTACAAGTGATAGCGGCGTGACATGGACCGGTACATTTACACCAACAGATGGGATCACAGATACGAGCAATACTATAACCGTAGTCAATACGGGGATAGCTGATTTAGCAGGAAATGTGCCAACAGACCCCGTTACATCAGATAACTTCGCTATAGATACTGCAGTGGTGGTCAATGAAACTGTCGTGGTGTTTGATTTAGTCGGAGGGACTTCATCGGACCATTCAAGCCGAACATTCGACAGTAATACAACTTATACGATCTACATTAAGGTCGATTCGAGTGTTAGTACTTTACTCACTAATGAAAACAGTGCAAATGGGACATGGGGTTTATGGTCGGGGGCGGATAATTTGGGCAGCGATGACCGAGTGATAATCGCCGGGAATGGCTTGGATTTAAAAGGTGGAGCGGGTAACGTTTCGGTGACTTCCGTATCCGAAACGAATAGTGCATTAAACCTATTGGCTGCTGGTCCAACGACAGTCGTGGTTATTAATCAGGAGGGGACGTTGTTTCGTAATGTAGACGGAGGAAGCGACACTTTTGATATTTGGACCGGAATAGTACCTAATATGCAGCTAGACGCTGGGGCAGGCGGCGAGTTATACACTAATACCATGCCAGTAGGCATAATGACCAGCCAAGGTCTCGCGTAGCGCTTCATCGGTAAAGGTTGCCAGTTACCATTGTTACCAACACTGATCATAATTTGTCGCCAACGACATTGTTCGTTGGCTTGATAAACAGCGTTGTTTAGTGTGTTCGTAATGCTGACATATTTTTGTTATATCATGTTTTAGGCTCTGGGCAGCGGCATAAAACCTTTGTTCATTCATTTGATAACTTAGCTAATCAAAGCCTTTATACATTCGTCCTATTAAGGTTTTATTGGGATAGTGCTTAAATAAAAGTGAATAAACCTTGATTCACTTAGAAATTAACTAATAACAATATGAAGAAGTAGTGATGAACGAATTAATTCTGTTGCGACAACTTGCCGAAAATCAACAATACCCTAGTTTGCTCGAATTAGCGCAATCACTTTGGTATGACAGCGGCAACCCAGCAGTATTGCCCTTGTTAGCTACAGCTAACGCCCATATGGGATTAAAAGAAAATACCCAAGCCTTATACCAACAATCGCTTAAACATTTTGACGTGCTTGATGTCGATGCCCGCTGTGATTTGGCTGTGGTGTTAATTGTGATGCAGCGTATAGATGACGCCATTAAAATGTTAAGTGATATCTTGATGGAACAAGGTAACCATGCATTAGCTCTGGCACGCTTAGCATACTGTTATTTAGCTTCTGGTCGCTTAGCTGAAGCACAACACTTTTTTGAAAAATCACTAATAATCACTCCTGAGCGCTTCATCGTACACCGCAATTTAGTGGCCGTATATATTGCACAAAATGAGCTCAACCAGGCACAAAAACAGCTCGATAGCGCAACAGAAGTGTTAGTTAATTATCATAAGGTCGGTGATCCGCTTTACCAGCAATATTGGTTTCAACTGAACACTACGCAATTACAACTATGGGTAGTACAAGGTTTATTTTGCCCTGCTGAAGAATGGCTTACTCAGTTAAGTGTGCGACAACAAGCGGGTGACTATGATGAAGCCGTATTAGTACAATACGTTAGAAGCTATAGCCAAGTGTTAGCGGAAAAAAATTTTCATCAACAAGCAACGAATATTCTACGTGAATACTTAAAGCAGTATAACAATAACGTAGAGCTATGCATGGCACTTGCTGAACTAGCGCAGGTACAAGGGCACTTTATGCAGGCGATTAGTTTACTGCAAAAAGCGTTAAAAAAGGATGAAGGAAATAGTGACCTTTGGGTGCAGTTATCAACAGCCTGCTTGCACCGTTTTGATAAAAAGGCACGCAAAGCGGCAGTACGGGCTGTCAGTTTGGCAGAAGCGCTAGAGATTACAGATGAACAATCCTTAGTGTTGATTAAAATGAAACAAGCACAGGCAAACAATGCTTTAGCTGAAGTGGAATGCCAAGAGCAAAATTTTGAAGTTTCAGAGAAGCTCTATCGTGATATTTTGGCTGAGCACAGCCATTTTTTACCGGCACTGCAAGGATTAGGTCAGCAACAAATGCAGCAGGGGAATATTGATGAAGCAGTAGCCTTGTTTGAACGTATTAAAGATATTGACCCACTGAAAGGGTGTTCGGCACTAATTAATGTCCGGCGTTTTCCTGATGATGTAGAAGCCTTAGATAAAATGGCTATCGCGGCCAATAAACCTAGCATGGAAGGCTCGTTGCGCGCCGGTATTTTGTTCCAATTAGCAGCCGCGTGGGAAAAAAAGAAGGACTATAATAAAGCCTTTAGATTTGCTGAACAGGCTAATAACGCCAGTAAAAAGTTTTTATCATACAATGCTCAAAAACACCGCGAAGACTGTGCAAGATTACGTGCTTGTTTTAACAAAACCTTGTATCAGCATCGTCCTAACTACGGTATTGAATCAACAATACCGGTATATGTGTTAGGCATGCCGCGCTCGGGTACTACTTTGGTTGAACAAATATTATCCGGGCACAGTGATATTTTTGGTGCCGGTGAGTTAGGTGTTATTCCGCAAGTTATACAAGGGATAAATCGCTGGGAACGCCACACTGGCTCTGGTCGACAATACCCCGATTGTATTGACGATTTTAATGCCGATACCATCGCAGGTATTGCCAATAATATGTTAAAAGAATTACAAGAACTCGCCGCTGAAACTAAGCCAGAATCAAAATATGTGGTGGATAAAATGCCGCATAATTTTGAAAATATTGGTTTAATTAAATTTTTATTTCCCAACGCTAAAATCATTTCAGTACGTCGCGACCCACGCGACATAGCTATGTCGAATTATTTTACTGATTATCAAGCTAAGCATGGCGGTATGGGCTTTGCCTATGATCTAGAGCATATTGGAGAACAATTAGCCGATCATAATCTGTTAATGCATCATTGGCAGCAAACCTTTCCTGATGAAATTCTAGAAATTAATTATGAAGATGTCGTTGACGACATAGAAGGCTGCGCCCGTAAAATGTTGAGTTATATTGGCGTAAACTGGCAACCCAAAGTACTTAAATTTAATGAGTTAGTACGTACAGTGAAAACAGCCAGTGTTTGGCAGGTACGACAACCTATTTATAAAACATCAAAAGGTAAGTGGCTGCGTTATCAAACTCGGTTAACACCATTAATCAAAGGTACTAATGCAAAAATAGTATCACACCCTATAACTGATTTGCTCACCTTGCCTGAGCCCGGTTTTTTAACTGACGGTGTCGCACTATACAAAGAGGGTAAGCTTGATGATGCTGAAATGTGCTTTAAAAAGATGCTACATCATAACCCTGGTCATGCAGCGTGTCATTATATGATCGGGCTGGTTTATTTGACTAAAAACCATGCTCAAGATGGTATTAGGCACTTTGAAAAAGCAGTTGCTAGCTGTCCTTGGCAAAAAGAATGGCGACAAAACTTATTGAAAGCATACGAGCAAGAAGGTGAAACCAATAAAATAGCGGCGTTTAAGAAAGGTAACCAACGAACGACTGCCAGTGATGCCAATAATGCCGTTACCTATGATGAACATTTCACCAGTGATGCTTTTACGACGAAAACGACAGTTTCTCAATAAAAAATAGCACAACTACGTCTTACTATTCAGACTTGAGGTGTTTATTAATCGAACAGAGGCTTAATATTTAATGCAAAAAAAAATGCAAAAAGTATGGACAACTAATGGCAGGTTAAGTCGCAGGTATTCCTTATCTATGCCTAGCTTGTCATTACTCATGTTGTCGTTAATCGTACTGGTATCAATGGCAATAGAGGCAGCAGAGTTTCAGGCCCAGTATACTCCTAATATAGAGGATAATACTTCGACTATGTCATCAGTTACGCTATTTAAACAGGGGGATTTTACACAACTTAAAAAGCGAACCTTACCACGTGATTTTTTAAACGCGTTACAAGCGGTTATCATTCATAACCCAGCATTAAAGGGCCAACAAGCGGCTCTTAATTCGTATGAGGCGGATATAGACAGTGCAAAAGCGAGACGCTACCCCACGCTGTCTGCACAGGCTAACAATTTAAATAATGATGCAGACCAAGGAACACTACGCTTAAATCAACCACTGTGGGCCTTTGGTAAAATAGATACGGCGATTGATGAAGCGACCGCCAATTATACCGCTGAGCAATGGGGCTTAATACAAAATCAGCGTGAGTTGATAAGCGATACCGCAAAAATTTACGCTAAAATACAAGGGATTAAACTACGTATTACCGTGGCAAAACAGAATATTAAGGAACATGAAAACTTACATGGTCGCATTTCTCGTCGTCAACAAGGTCAGTTAGCCTCTAATGCCGATACCCGCTTAGCTTACTCGCGTTTACTGCAAGCCCGTTCAAGATTACAACGTATTATGGGTGAGGAATTAGTGGCTCAAGCTGAGTTACAGGCATTAACACAAATACGGGTTTCAACGGAAGGCGCTATTGATGATAGTTTATTAGGTTTGCCCGATCGTTTGGTGGTTAATAAATTAGTAATGAAAAATGATGCAAATATTCGCTATAAGCGTGAGCAACTTAAGGTGGTGCGTTTAAATTTAAAACAGGAAAAAGTGGCATCACTGCCGACCATTTCTTTTCGTGTTGAGTATGATTTTTTAGATAACGATATAAATGTCGACCAAACTCGGGCTGGCTTAGTATTTGAAAGTAATATGGAAGGACTTGGCTTAGTAAGTGCAGGGCGTGTAAACGCCGCTGCTGCGCGTTTAAATGCCGCAGATGAAGAGGTGAAATCTGCCTTGAATGATGTTAGGCGCCAAGTTAATGTGTTAATGATTAATAGGGGCGTGCAGCGAGACTTAATGCGTTCACAAAAAGATATAGTAGATGAAGTTGAAGCGACGATGGCATCGTTTTTACGCCAATATAATTCAGGACGTAAATCATGGGTAGAAGTACTTAATAACCAACGCGAGCTAACAGAGTTACGTTTACAACTCGTACAGATAGCAAGTGATTGGCAACAGTTGTCGTTACAGTTATTGACCTTAATGGGAACCTTGGATGATCCCGCAGGATTAAAGCATTATGAACAGTAATCATATCGCAGAACAGCAAACTGTAGAAAACGCATCCCCACAAACTGCTGCACCCGATGTAGTCGATGAATTAACGTTAGAGCAGGCTTTATTACAACAAGCGCTGCCTGTTAACGTGTTAAAAAATTTATTGGATAAGTTAGAGACTTCGGTGCAAACAGGTGCTTTAGTTAACGCTTGTCAGCAGGCTGAAACGCAATTGCCACAAGCGCCGGTGATTAAACGACTGTACTTTGTTTTCAATGCATTAAAATTAAAAGGCATACAAGCAGCCCAAGTCAGGTGGACGCGTTTTGATCAACGTCGATTACCGGCCATGCTTTTTACGCACTCGGGCTGGATATTGGTTGAACATGCAAAAGAGAATAAGTTATTAGTGACGAATGAGGCAGGTGAGAGCGAGCATTGCACACACGAGCAACTCGAAACGGGCATTGTCTTGTGGCTGCGCGTCGCAAAAAAAAGTGAGCAAAGCTCCATTTTTTCATTAAAGGGTAATATTGCCGCTAGACTTGTATTTAGTAAAATGTTTAAAAATCGTCGTTGGTTAATCGATATTATCGTTGCCACGGTTATTATTAATGTTTTGGCGGTATCAACGGCTATTTTTGCAATGCAAGTTTATGATCGAGTGGTTCCAACTTTAGCGTATGCCACTTTAACTACCTTAGTCATGGGGATGTTTATTGTCGTTGTACTGGATTGGTTTTTAAAAACAATCCGTGCACGTACCTTAGACAGTGTGAGTTGTGCGGTAGATAAAGCGGTATCACAACAAGTATTTGACCATGTGATGCATTTGCAGTTAGATGAGCGCCCTCGTAGTTTGGGTACACTGGCCGCGCAAGTGAGTGGTTTAGATTCGGTCAGGCAATTCTTTAGTTCAGGGGTTGTTTTTGCTTTAGTAGACCTACCTTTCGCCTTATTTTTTATTGGTATGATTGCACTTATTGGCGGCCATATTGGCTGGGTTTATCTGATGTTATTACCTATAGCACTAACTTTAGGCTGGATGACACAAAGACGATTACGCCGATTACTTAAACAGCAAATGATGCGCTCTAATGAACGTCAAGGGTTATTAGTTGATGCTATTAAAGGCGCTGAATCTATTCGGGCGAATAATGCAACATGGCGTTTTTCAGCACAATGGCAAGAGATAACGCAAACTATTTCGAGCTATAATATACGCCAAAAAGCGATCAGTAATTTTGCCACTGTTAGTACAGGCAGTTTATCTACTGCTGCTTATATCAGTGCTATTGTTGTTGGTGTTGGCCAAATTGAAGCAGGTAATTTAACCATGGGGGCCTTGATTGCTTGTAGTATTTTAGGTGGCCGTGTTATTGCCCCTGTTGCACAAAGTGTGCAGTATTTTTCGCAGTGGCAAAATGTTGCGCAAGCATTAGAAATGGTGAATCAGGTATTATTATTGAACACGGAGCGCCGCGTAGATCAAAATTTATTATTACCTGATGAGTTACCTAAAAAAATCAGTTTAGACGGGATAATGTTTTCCTATCCTGAATCACCTATACGGCAATTAAATATTAATAAATTAACCTTTACTGCGGGTGATCGTGTTGTATTGCTCGGCGCGATAGGATCAGGTAAATCGACCTTACTTAAAGTGTTAGCAGGTTTATATAAACCTGCGGAAGGCAGAATTAAATTGGGTCAGGCTGACTTATGGGAAATAGAGCCCAATATTGTCGCTGATCAGGTCAGTTACTTACCCCAAAGTGTGCATTTATTTAAAGGAACTTTACGTAGCAATTTAGCATTATCTGGCGCGGTAAGTGACTCTCACTTGTTACAGGTATCTGAGCAACTTGGTATAGATAAAATTGCTGCGGATGATTCGTTAGGTATGGAATTAGCCATTAGTGAAGGTGGAGAAGGATTATCTGGTGGTCAACGTCAGCTGGTTGGTCTTGGTAGAACCTTTTTAGCACAACCTAAAATATGGTTGTTGGATGAGCCTACAGCGACTTTAGATAACGAATCGGAACAAAAAGTATTACAGGCATTGCTAGACAATGTTAAAACCGATGATATTTTAATTATTTCAACTCATCGCCCTGCTTTAGCGGCGAAGATGGCGAATCGCGTTATTGTGATGCAGCACGGTGAGATAATCAATGATGGGAAACCTGAGGATGTTCTGTCCAAAATCATGTCTAATGTTACGAAAAATAAAGCAACTGTCTCAAGCAGAGATACTCCAACATTACGCACACCAAAAGGTTTTGTCGCGGCTAATGTGAATCAAGGTGACAATCATGTTATTTGATAGTTTTTTTTCCAATGATGACGATAATCAAGAGTCAACTGCGCGTTTAGAGAGTTATTACCTGCGTAACTATTCATTAGTGTTATGGGGGATATTGATCGGGCTGGTTGTTTTTGTGCTGTGGGCTTCAAACTTTCGACTTGACCAAGTGGCACGAGGTACAGGCGAAGTGATTGCTAGTAGCCGTGTGCAAATTATTCAATCAGTTGATGGGGGAGTGATTTCCAATTTATATGTAAAAGAAGGGGATAGTGTTACTAAAGGGCAGGTAATTGCGACATTAGATACCACGCGTATTGGCGCTGCAGTGAAAGAGGTTGATGCTCGCCTTTCTGCATTAAGAGCAAAAGCAACGCGATTGCGTGCAGAAATTCTTGGCAATAAAACGTTAGTTTTTGCTGATGATTTACTGCGCTTTCCTGAGCAGATAAAGGTTGAACGTGCTTTATTTGAGCAAAAAAGTACCACCTTAGCTGAAGAGTTAAAGGCTTTAAAAAAGGGGGTGGATTTAGCGCGAGAAGAGTCTGAATTGATTAAAAAATTATCAGCGTCAGGTGATGTGAATCGTACCGAAGTTATTAGAGCCGCTAGAAGCTTGAATGACAGTGAAGCCAAATTATTGAATAGAAAAAATACTTACCTTGAAGATGCAGGGGCAGAGTTAGCAAAAGCTGAAGATGAAATTGCACAAAATGTACAAGTTTTAACGCAACGTAAACAACAATTAGAAGATAGTATTTTTAAGGCATTATTACCAGGCATAGTGAAAAATGTGCGCGTAACGACCATCGGCGGAGTCTTGCGCGCAGGGGAAGAGTTGATGCAAATAATTCCTGTGGGTGATGAGTTAATTCTTGAAGCGAAAATTAGTCCTGCAGATATTGCTCAAGTGCGTAAAGGACTTAATGCCACTATACGTTTTGACCCGTTCGATTACACTATTTATGGCGGTGTTATTGGTGAGGTCGTTTATGTTAGTGCTGACACCTTAAAAGAAGAAAAAGGCCAAGGTGAAGAGATTTATTATCGGGTACACGTTTCAACAAAAACAAACCCTGTGACAACGACTTCGGGTAAGGTTTTAGATATTTTACCGGGTATGACAGCTCAGATTGATATTAAAACAAGTGACCGTACAGTGTTGAATTATTTACTGAAACCTTTGCGTAAAACATTGGCAGAATCTTTTGGTGAACGCTAAATAACGTTAAGCACTACTTTTCACATTAACATTAATGCATAAGGTTGAATAAAAGGTAAACATCCACACTTTTTATTGATAACCCGTCTCGAAGAGAAAATGAAATTCGCCATCGCTCCTTTTATTTTAGATAACTCTTTAGAACAGTAATAACTTGCTCAACTTCTTCTGCTCTTTCTTCTTGAGTCAAATCATCGGCACCTAAATGTTCTCTCAAGTGACCTTCTAATACTTCTTTCATCAGTCCAGTAACAGCGCCTTTAATCGCCGCTACCTGTTGTAAAACAGCCATGCAGTCTGGCTCACCCTCTAAAACATTTTCTAAAGCAATAGACTGACCTTTTATCCGTCTAACGCGACTGAGCAACTTATTTTTACTTGCTATGGTATGTGACATCTTCTTCCTTTACTTGAAAATAAATATACAGGGGGGTAGTATATTTTATATTTAAAATATATGCTATTTCTAAGTAATGTAAAGTAATAAGTTTAGGAAGTTCAATGGAAAATGATAGTAGTATTCAATGGGAGCATTCTCATGATTTCGGTCTTGATAATAAACTTCATGAAAATAAAGTTAAAACTGTTTTCTGGTTAACCACAGTGATCATGGTGCTTGAAATCGGCGCTGGTACTTGGTCGGGCTCTATGGCCCTTCTCGCTGATGGTTGGCATATGGGCACTCATTCCGCAGCATTTTTAATTGCTATTTTCGCTTATTCTTATGCAAAAAAACATGCAAACAATAAGGATTTCAGCTTTGGTACTGGTAAGGTCAATTCTTTAGGTGGTTTTGCCAGTGCAATTGCATTAGCAATAGTCGCTTTGATGATGATCGTTGAGTCGGTTCAAAGGCTATTAGAACCACAATCAATTCATTTTAACGAAGCAATCGTTGTTGCCATTATAGGTTTAGTTGTAAATGTTGCCTCTGTTTTTATCCTACATGATGACCATCATCATGGAGAGCACCATCATGATCACGACCACAACATGAAAGCAGCCTACTTTCATGTGCTTGCGGATACACTCACGTCGTTATTAGCTATTGTTGCTTTATTAGTAGGAAAATATGTCGGCTTAATATGGATGGATCCTTTAATGGGGATTGTTGGCGCTATCGTAATCTTACGTTGGTCATATGGTTTAATTAAGGATTCTAGTAATGTTCTTCTCGATAAATCGGTAAAAAAATCAACGTTAGAACAAATTTCAAAGGCATTGAGCAAAAAAAATACAGTAATTAACGATATACATGTTTGGACAATAGCGACTGCTCACCAAGCTGCAATTCTTAAAGTAACTTCTGCGCAACCGCTTAATTCAGATGAATATGAAGGTATTTTAAGGGAAATTTTGCCGCAGCTTTCACATATATCCATTGAAATTCGCCATGATTATAGCTTATGACACTTTGAGATGACTGAATATCATGATGACTCCCACGGTTCATTGAAATAACGAAAGGCAATTATTTGGGGTCGTTAATAAGTGGTATAAGAGCTTTATTACTACAAGTATGATGCTCTTTTCATCATGATGATTTTATCTTATTTCATGATTTTCATCAGTTCGGAAAGAGCTACTTGTTATATTTTTGTGAAGCCAACTTGCTAATTAACATCTGAAATAATACAGAAAAGAACAACGTATTATTAGCTATATAGTGTTGCTTACTACCCAAAATCAGAAAAATAATTTACAGTGCTTATATAAATTTACATAATAAAAATTATATAAAGCATGCAAGAATCCAAAAATTCTATTAATTACAATAACCTTTTTATTTATTTTCTCGCTTTTACTAGTGGCTTTTCCATAATGTGTATTGAGCTGCTAGCAGGACGGATTCTTGCGCCGTTTTTTGGCAGCAGTGTCCATATATGGGGCAGCATCATCACAGTGTTTATGCTCAGTTTAGCGTTAGGTTATTTATTTGGCGGTAAGCTATCCACTCGCTCTGCATCACTTACCCGCTATGGTGCTATTTTCATTATTGCTGGTCTCACCTTGCTTCCAATAGTCACATCAAGCACTTGGTTAATGGAAAGTATTTTCTTAGCGATAGAGGATTCTCGTTATGGGTCTTTATTAGCCTCAACAGCACTCTTTTTTATTCCAACGATTATTTTAGGTATGTTATCCCCTTACTCGGTAAGATTGTTGGTAAGAAACTCTAATGAAAGTGGTCAAGTTGCCGGAAAGCTATATTTCGTTTCTACTTTAGGTAGTGCTATAGGTACCATTATTACTTCTTTTTACTTAGTCTTGTGGTTTGATATAGATACGATTGTGGTAAGTATTAGTCTGTTACTTAGTTTATTAGGTTTCATCACGATTGTGGTTGCAAAAGCGAACGAAAATTTATTTAAATCGAAAGCACAACGAGATATTAGTCATGCTTAATTCAGCAGGTAAGCTTATCTACGGCCTTTGTTTTTTGTTGGTAGTTTGTGTCAATAATGCAAAGGCTGAAGTTATTCACAGTGAGCGCTCTTTATATCGAAATATTCTCGTGGAAGATAATGGCGATTTACGTTGTTTAAAATTTAATGTTAAGAGTACTAAAACGCGGCAAAGTTGTCTTCTTAAGAGCCAGCCACAACAATTAGTGTTCAATTATACTAAACAATTACTCACAGGTTTATTGGTTAATCCTGAGCCCAAGCATATTTTGATCATTGGTCTAGGCGGCGGCACAATGTCAAATACCTTGCACCAATTGTTGCCTGATAGTTATATTGATAATGTCGAAATAGATGATAGTGTTATTAAAGTAGCTCGACAATACTTTGGTTTTTTAGAAAATGATCAAATAAAAACCTATAGTCAAGACGGGAGAGTTTTTGTCAAAAGAGCACTATTAAAGAAGCAAGAGTACGATTGGATTATACTTGATGCTTTTAACGGTGATTATATTCCAGAGCATTTAATGACCAAAGAGTATCTAGAAGAAACTAAACGTTTGCTTTCTCCCCAAGGTATACTCACAGCTAATACCTTCTCTTCTAGTCAGTTATATAGATATGAATCAGCAACATATAAAGCTGTTTTTGGTGACTATTATCAAGTGAGTAATCCTGATAATAGTAATCGAATAATATTAGCCCGTAATAGTGGACTTGATGAAAACCTTTACAAAGAGCTAGCGGCTGCAGAGCAAAGCGAAAGTATCACTCAGTTAGCGATTAAATTACTCGCCATTGGTGTCGAGGTAAAGCAACTTTATAAAAATATAAAATCAACTGCTACACATCAAGACTGGCCCGATGATAGTCCAGTACTAACGGATCAGTTTTCTCCAGCGAACTTACTTAATATTGATGTTGATTAACGGTGACGTTACTACAAAAAGTTGACTACAATTTTTACTAGCGAGAAATAATTTTCTCGTTAGTAATTACCACAACTCATTTTCTTTGATCTTGCTGACTAAGTAGAGAAATATAGTTAAAATCTCTCCAATATCCGATCAATTTATGTGAAAATAAGCAAAATTTTTTCATTGGATTATAAAGCATGTCAGTATTTGAAATAAAACACCCTCTAGTACAACACAAAATTAGCCTAATGCGCGCCAAAGACATGAGTACGCGCAGCTTTCGTCAATTATCAGCAGAAGTCGGCTCCTTATTAACTTACGAAGCGACTAAAGATCTTGAATTGGAAAACTTCCAAATGGAAGGTTGGGATGGTGAAATTACCGGTCAACGTCTAGTTGGGAAAAAAGCGACTGTAGTGCCAATTTTACGTGCTGGCATCGGCATGTTGGACGGTGTATTAGAGCTAATGCCTAGTGCAAAAATTAGTGTCGTGGGTCTTTATCGTGATGAAGAAACGCTTGAGCCCGTTACTTATTTCGAAAAGTTAGCTGGTGATATAGATCAGCGCCTCGCCTTAATTATCGACCCGATGTTAGCGACTGGCGGTTCAATGAATGCGACCATCGACATATTAAAAAAAGCAGGTTGTAATGACATTCGTGCTTTAGTATTAGTCGCTGCACCAGAAGGCATTGAGAAGGTTAAAAGTGCTCACCCAGATGTAGATATCTATACCGCATCGATAGATGATCATTTGAACGAGAGTGGTTATATCATTCCTGGTCTTGGGGATGCAGGCGATAAAATATTTGGCACCAAATAAAGCTAGTCAATAGTCGCGAATGAATTTAATAATAAAACCACTTAATAGGACGTTTTATGTCAGAACCTTCTTTAGATAAAAGTAGCTTCAACCAACCTTCTTGGCGTAATGCCCTTGCTGGGTTGCAAATGCTGTTCGTCGCTTTTGGCGCATTGGTATTAATGCCGTTAATCACAGGGTTAGACCCAAGTGTCGCCTTATTTACAGCAGGTATTGGTACTATTCTATTTCAGTTTATTACCAAGCAGCAAGTGCCATTATTTTTGGCATCTTCGTTTGTATTTATTGCGCCAATAGCCTACTCAGTCCAAACCTGGGGTATTGCAGTAGCTATGGGCTCTTTATTCGTAACTGGCTTAGTCTATGTACTGATTGCCAGCGTCGTTGCCGTTCGTGGTGCTGGTTTTTTACATAAGCTAATGCCTCCGGTAGTAACAGGTCCTATCATTATGGTTATTGGACTCAGTCTTGCGCCGATCGCAGTAAATATGGCTATGGGTAAAGCTGGTGATGGCTCAGCTGTGCTGTTCCCTTATGCTGACTCACTAATTGTTTCTATGTCGGCATTAATAACCACATTATTGGTTGCGACATTAGGTAAAGGCATTTTCCGTTTAATTCCAATTATGGCTGGAGTGTTTGTTGGCTATATCATGGCGTCAGTTATGGGCATGGTCAGTACAGAAGCCATTGCTAATAGTGAATGGTTCGCCATTCCTAACTTTGTAACACCAGAGTTTAATTTAACCGCTATTCTTTTCATGCTACCTGTAGCCATCGCACCTGCAATTGAACACGTCGGTGATATCATCGCGATTGGTAGTGTAACCGGTAAAGATTACACTAAAAGTCCTGGTTTACACCGCACACTATTAGGTGATGGCCTAGCTACTTCACTAGCTTCGTTATTCGGTGGACCGCCAAACACCACCTATTCAGAAGTTACTGGTGCGGTAATGCTCACTAAAATGTTTAACCCTAAGATCATGCTTTGGGCTGCCGCTTTTGCTATTGGCCTCGCATTTGTTGCTAAGTTTGGACTTGCACTGCAAACCATTCCAGCACCAGTTATGGGCGGTATCCTGATCCTGCTTTTTGGTTCGATCGCAGGTGTAGGTATGAACATTCTAATAAAAGCTCAAGTAGACCTTGCTGAACAACGTAATCTGGTAATTGTCTCAACTACGTTAGTCTTTGGTATTGGTGGCATGGCTATTGGCAATGATGACTTTAGCTTAACAGGTATTAGTTTATGTGGTTTAGTCGCCATTGCACTAAATGCAATTATTCCACAAACCCAGCTTGAAGAAGAGAGCCTTGTACAAGAAGAAACTATTGTAGAAGATCTGGTTGAGCATGCTAAGGGCAAAGAAATTAACTAAAACATTCTCTGTTAATTGAAACAACTAATACCAATTCCATTAAGTTTGTGAGCTGATTGCGTAGGAAAAGTAATTCAAGGGTAGGTGCTTGATTGATCAATAGCAGGTTATTGGGATTGAGAGCAACGCTGCCTTGGAGTATTTTAACCAACACAAGTGGGCAATAATTTAATGGTATTGGTATAAAGCCCTTTTATGGTTACTTAACTACAGAAGGGCTTTATAACTTACAATGCTGATTTTGTCTGTCGCCTTTTAGCAAGATTGTTATGATGGATTAGCATTTTGAGTTTAGATCCCGTTTGATTTCAATTTCGCTTAAAATTAAACACACCCCCATTTTTGTTGTATCCCACATAGTGGAATTTTATTCCATTATATTCACATAGTGAACAACAATAATTCATGTATTATGGGTAAATATAACCTTCGCTAAATATAGCTTTAGCTAACTCTAACTAGGGGCTTAATGATGAAATTATCAGTATATCTTTCCGGTGAAATTCATACCGATTGGCGCGAAAAAATTATTCAAGGTTGCCAAGAGAGCAACTTAAACATCGTCTTTTCTTCGGCGGTTACTCATCATGAAACGAGTGATAGTGCGGGTGATCATCTTGGTGCTGAAACAGAACAGTTTTGGCGTGATAATAAATCGGCCAAAGTGAACGCCATACGAACAAAAACGCTTATTGAGCGTTGTGATGTTGCTATTATCCGTTTTGGGGATAAATACAAACAATGGAATGCTGCTTTTGATGCCGGTTATTGCGCTGCATTAGATAAGCCTTATATTACCTTACATAGTGAAGAGTTGATTCACCCGTTAAAAGAAGTGGATGCCAGTGCACAAGCTTGGGCTACATCGGTTGAACAAGTGATAACAACGCTAAAGTATATTAGTAGCAACTAGCTTAAAACACTAATTTCACTAGCCACTGATAGTTTTAGTGGTAGTGAATACCTAAGGTTATCCTTCCTTTATTCTAGCGGTATAACCGTTAGGATAAGTCGTAGCTTGACTTGTTACTGTCGATACAGTTTTGCGGTCAATAAATAATCATGAATTATCCAGCTGAAAATTTCACCAAACGTTTTTTAAGTAGCTTAGCTCAAGTTATGTTGCAATCAAATACTGTCACTGGCTTCCTATTTTTGGTAGGTATTGGATTAAACTCACCTACAATGTTGCTAGGATGTATACTGGCAATTTTATCGAGTTTAGCCGTTGCTAAATTATTTCAGTATGATTCAAACTGCGTAACTAAAGGTTTTTATGGCTTCAATGCTGCTTTGGTTGGTATCGCAGTATTCTCCCTTTTACCTCTGAGTTTTATCTCTCTTGTTTTGGTGTTATTGGGAGGTGCTTTTTCGGCGCTTCTTATGCATGTGATGATAACTAAAATACCAAGCATTCCCGCGTTGACTACACCCTTTATTCTTTCAACATGGACGATTGTGTTGATCATTGATTCTGTAGGATTAGCAGATCCAATGTCGGGGAGTTTTACTGGCTCTATATCACCGACACTCATTGATTCTTTGCAAGGAGTTCTTCGTGGTGTAGGGCAAGTTATGCTGCAAGACAGTTGGCTTTCAGGTGCAGTATTTTGTTGTGCACTGCTGTTCAGTTCCTATAAAACCGCAGTATGGGCAATATTGGGATCACTTATCGGCCTGCTGGTCGCGACTACTTTTGGTTTTTCTCAAGAGAAAGCAATGATGGGACTTTATGGTTTCAATGGCTGCCTTGTCGCTATCGCGCTTGTCGATCGCTACCCTAATAAGTATTGGCTTATCATTTTGGCTATTTTATTCTCAGTACTGTTTACAAGAGTTTTTGAGATGATAGCCATACCTGCTTTTACCGCGCCGTTTGTTATGACTACTTGGCTTATGATTGGCATTGTTAAATTAAAGGCTGACTTTGATTAAATATGTGTTAGTCATAATCTCTTTAAAGTAGGTAATCGCTAGGTACTAACTAGGTAAAAGAGTACCCAAGGTTTATTTAATGCGGATTAAATGACTAGTTAATTCTTCAATTCAAGCATTGTATAAACAAGGCTGATTCTTATTACATCACTTATTGATGAATAAAAGCTTTGAGTTCAGGTTTATGTTTTAAATACAGTTGGAATCGATTATATAGAGCAGGATTTAAAAATTTACACAGTAAGTCGTCTGCAATAAGAGTAAATCCATTCTCTAGGTATAGTTTACTTAACGAAGTGTGTGCAAAACAAATTAGCGGCTGATGATGCGTTATCGTATGTTTTAGTAGTTGCACTGCATAACCTTGCTTCTGATAATCAGGTGAAACAAGCAATGCATGTAGTAAGTATTGTGGTTTATCTTGGCTCAAGTCTTGAAAAATATCGGTGGACGTCACTTCAGTAGCTGTGTCTATCTGTTGCGATTTATTGCCTTGTGAGATAATTACGCTAGCAATTATGTTGTCACCCATCTTGATAAGGTAGCAATTATCAAAGCCAATAAATCTTGCTGAATAATGGTTATCTTTATAGAAGCGTAAAATGGCCTTTTTATCGGTTTTCTTCGACAGTTTTGGATAAGAACTTAATGAACTATGAGACATTGTTATGATTGTATCGGCACTAATTAAATGTTTACTCAGCTAAAAAGAATAAGCGAAGTAAACATTTAAAGTAATGAGCAAAGGGCGTTAAGCTAGGTTTACTTGCAAGTTATCAATTAAACGAGCTTTACCACAGTGTGCTGCCGCTAGAATAACTAACTGAGTATCATCTTCACTTGCTGGCTGCAATGTTTCTGCGTGACAGACATGTAGATAATCTGTGTGTAAACCAGCATCATTAATTGTCTTAGCAGCATGTTTAGCTAAGCCAATAAAATCAATGCTATCTTGCTGAGCATAACCTGCTCTAATTTGTTCGCCTAACCAATGTAAGCTTTGGTGTAGGGCAGGTGCGATAGCTTTCTCTTCCTCTGTTAAATAACCATTACGAGAACTCAGAGCCAAACCACTTTCTTCTCTTATGGTTGCCACTGGAATTATAGTGATTGGCATCGACAAGTCTTCAACCATTCTTTGAATGACTTGTACTTGCTGATAATCCTTTAAGCCAAAACAAGCCACATCTGGTTGTACTAGATTAAATAGTTTACAGACAATCGTAGCAACACCACGAAAATGACCAGGACGACTCTCCCCACAATATCCGTCAGAGATATTTGGTACTTCAACAAAGCTTTGTTTAGCGAGGCCTTTGGGGTAAATAATGTCAGGTGACGGTGTAAATAGTAAATCAGTACCAGCGGCAGTCAATTTTTGCTCATCATTGATCATCGTGCGCGGGTAGTTTTCAATATCTTCATTTACGCCAAATTGCATTGGATTCACAAAAATACTGGCAACAACCTTATCAGCATGTTTGTGTGCTTCAGCTACTAACGAAATATGGCCTGCATGTAAGTTACCCATAGTAGGGACAAAAGCAACGGTTAAACCTTGTTGACGCCATGCTTTTACTTGTGCACGTAATTCACTAATTTGACTGACTGTTTTCATAAATTTATCTTGCCGTTATTTTTTATAAGTATTCTATTGTTAGTATCTTATTAATAGAGCTATGTTTTGAGTTTTTGCTAAAAAGTACTAAATTCATTTGTTTGTTGGGATTACTTGAATATATGCTCATCACCTGGGAAGTTACCTTCACTCACTTCACTGATATAGAGCTCAACGGCTTTTTTTATATCACCAGTATCTTTTAAGAAGTTGCGCGAAAACTTAGGCATATAATTACACGCAATACCTAAGGCATCGTGCATAACTAAAATTTGTCCATCAGTGTCTTTACCTGCGCCTATACCAATAGTTGGAATAGTAAGCGCTTGCGTGATGGCTTCACCTAAAATCGCTGGAATACATTCAAGTACCAATAGTTGAGCGCCAGCTGCTTCAAGTGCTTTTGCATCAGCGATCATTTGTTGGGCTTTGTCATCGTCACGGCCTTGCACTTTAAAGCCACCGAAAATATTAACTGATTGCGGTGTTAAACCTAAATGAGCACAAACGGGAACACCGCGTTCAACAAGGGCAGAAATAGTGCCGTTAAGCCAAGCACCACCTTCTATTTTTACCATACTAGCGCCTGCTTGCATTAACAGCGCTGCATTTGCTAGAGCTTGCTCTTCGTTGGCATAGCTCATAAAAGGCATATCGGCGATAATAAGGGTCTCTTCAACGCCACGTTTTACACAACGTGTATGATAAGCCATATCTTCGATTGTCACAGGTAATGTGCTGTCTTGCCCCTGTAATACCATACCTAAAGAGTCGCCAATAAGTATGGCGTGTATGCCTGCTTGATCAAATAATTTTGCAAAGCTGGCATCATAGGCAGTAATAGTTGATATCTTTTTGCCTTGTTGTTTCATGTTAAGCAAGCTTGCAGTAGTGATTTTAGCCATGACTTTTCCGAATAGGTTAATTAGCTTATTAAGCAGTTAGCGTTAATGAGTATACTGTTAAGGGTAATAATTTTAATATTCATTATGTTGATAATGATAATTTGACTATGCCATTACTGTTGATTTCGCTAGCAAGTTCGATGATTAAGCTACGGTCTGGTAATTGCAAAGAAGGCGCAATCTCTGCGAGAGGAAGTAGAACGAACTCTCTCAGCTTCATACCATAGTGAGGAACAGTTAAGCGCTCATTCTCTATGAATTCATTACCGTACAGTAAAATATCACAATCGAGAATTCGTGCGCCCCAACGGTTATCTTTTCGTACCCGCCCAGCCAAATTTTCTATGGCTTGTAAAGCGTCTAATAATTCAAGTGCAGATAAACTTGTCTCGATGGCAATTACCGCATTGATGTAATCATCTTGATCTTGTGGGCCCATCGGCTTACTCAAGTACAAAGAGGAAAAGGCAATAACATGACTTGCGGATATTTTACCTATTTCTTTAGCTGCGTTGCTCACCTGAATCCTTGGATCTGATAAGTTACTACCTAAACCAATATAAGCTGTTACTTTGTTTTGCATCAGCTTGCCGTTATGCTTCAGGTGGTTTTGCAGCAGGCTTACGACGTTTCTTTGCTGGGCGCCTTTTTGCGCCTTGTGGTAATTTTACGCCTTTGATCATTTGAAGACGGGCTTCGTTTGAGACCTCTTGAAAATCTGTCCACCAGTGTGCCAATTCTTTAAGCTCATCAGTATCTTCTATTTGTGCGCGTAGTAACAAGAAGTCATAACCTGCTCTAAATTTAGGATGCTCTAACGTTTTAAATGCTCGTTTTCCTTCGCGGCGGCCTAACTTATCTTGCAGGATCCAAATATCTTTAATGACGGCTTGGAAACGTTTAGGAATCGCAATACTGCGTTGCTGCTCTGGCATTATTTCATTTAGGGCAGCAAAGAAGATATCTTGTGGAGTCAGTTGAGTCGTGACTTTAATTTGCTGAATATGCTTTTGTAATGGATACCAAAGCATAGCAGCAAATAAAAACGCAGGCGTTACTCGTTGATCATTGTTTATGCGTTTGTCAGTGTTTTCCATCGCCAGCATAATAAAGTCGAGTAAAAAACGTTGCTGGTCTGATTCATCGTTAAGTGCTTGTTCAACAGCAGGGAAGAAATAGCCAAAGAGGTTGTAACTACGTAGTTGCTCAAAGTTAGCGACAGCTTTACCTGCAATGAACATTTTTAAGAATTCTTCAAATAAACGAGCCGCAGGAATATTGGCCATTAAAGTAGATAATTCTTTAATCGGTGCTTTAGTATCATCACTTATTTGCATATCAAGCTTGGTAGCAAAGCGAATGGCTCGTAGCATACGTACTGGATCTTCACGGTAACGAGTTTCAGGATCGCCAATTAAGCGAATCACCTTATCGTTTACATCTTGAACGCCATTAGCAAAATCATAAACTTTAAAGTCTTTAGCTGAGTAATATAACGCATTGATAGTGAAGTCTCTACGTTCAGCATCTTCCTCGATACTACCGTATATGTTGTCACGCAATAGCATGCCATCTTCGCTTTGCTTAGAGGTTTTCTTGCAGCTTTTTTCTTGTTCAGAAGCATTATCGTGATGGCCCCTAAAGGTTGCAACCTCAATTATTTCACGACCAAAAACAATGTGTGCTAAGCGAAAACGTCTACCAATTAAGCGACAATTTCTAAACAGCTCTTTAATTTCATCAGGTGTCGCATTTGTTGCAATATCAAAATCTTTAGGTTTAAAGCCTAATAAAATATCACGAACGCCGCCACCAACAAGGTAGGCATCAAAACCACCTTTATTTAAGCGATATAATACTTTAAGTGCATTTGGGCTAAGTAATTTACGTGAAACGGGATGCTGATCTCGTGAGAAGATCAATGGGTTATCAAAGGATGCAGTTGTAACATTAGTGTTGCTACGGGCGCTTTTCTTAGCGTCCTTTTTAGGGGTCGTTTTGGCGATAGTTTTACTCACTTTTTTGGAGAAAACTCTTTTGCATAAATTAATAACGCTTTTGATAGTCACAGGCCTTTAATACAGACATAAAATAGTGGCGCAATGATATAACAGTGGAGGGCAAAAGAGAATAACTGTCATGGCAAATAGCATGAAAAAGCAGCAAAAAAAGGATAGAAAAATAAGCCTGTGAAGCAAAGCTCATTTTTATTTCTTAAACTGGCTTATTTAGATTAAATTTACCAAGGTAATGTTTCGCCATTTGAGTGCTTAAATACACCTGAATCTGCCATGGATAAGTTATCCATTAAGGCAATTAGTCGCTCAGCTGCTTCGTTCGCGCTAATGTCACCATTACTCAAAACGCCATCGCGATTTACCATCTCGGTTTGTACATAACCAGGATGATAAATACCGACAGCGATATTATCCTCTGTCAGATCACGTGCCAATGATACTGCTGCGATATTAAGCGCGGCTTTAGACATGCGTGCGTATTTACTCCAGTGACTTTTGTAGATGTTTGGCTGGGTGGGCGTTTCGTTAGTATTATATAGCTCTGCAGCAAGGTAATGATAATAATTATCCCTTATAAAAAACATCTACAGTAGATGTTTACAGATAAAATAAATTTAGTAATAGTGTTCAATTTAGGTACTTTAAAGTTGTAGATAAAATTGTTTCATCTAAACTACATGTTAATTCATTATTAACAATTAAAGCTCGAAACATTGAATATCATAAGCATAACTATTGAGAGTCTAGTATTAAATTGACTCTAACTTTTTAAAAGCAAATCAAGTTTAATTGAGGTATTGTCCGTCCGCCATGCTAATGCTTCCATTATCATAATGTTCGATAACAGATTATAGTGAGCTCCAAGCTCTGAATTTAAATTCACATGATTAAAATAATCAACCTTGATTAATATCAACTGAGCCTACGACTTTTCATATTTATTAACTCAACCTTGGAGTTCTTTTGATATTTATATGCAAAATAATTCGCACTTTTCCTCTCATGAGTTGATATAACAACCTGAGATGAAGGAAATTCATTTCTCAATAATTGTACAAAAGACGCTAGATTAATTTCATCCATAGTTTGAACAGGATCATCAATTAAAAGAGTTGATAACTTAGTCGGATAAACTTTATTCATTGCTAACATAAATGAAATAACCAAACCTGATAACTGCCCTGAACTCATGGTATTCCAAGCGTCATGATCATCATTCAAATTTGAAACAAACCTCAAGTACCCATTTTCTCTGTTGTTTTCCGCGCTTTGAAGGAAAACCCCGTTACCGTCTGGTCTAGTTTGAAGTACCTTACTGCTATAAATATAAAATGGAATGGCAACCTGCTTGGCTACAATTTTTTCATAATCTTTTATTTGCTTTTTGTACTTATTAAATAACGATTTAACAAGTGATTCTTTATTTAAGATCACTTTCTTTTGTTTATCTAGGTTAGATAACTTAAGTATTATGTCTCGGTGTTTAGAAGAGTTTGAGTGTAATTCAGTCAAGGCAATATAATCTAAGTCTTGCTTAATATCTTCATTTGAAATGATGGTACTATCTTCAAAAGTTTTAATTAAGCTCTCAGTCACAGATAAACCATAAAATTGAAGCGCTTTTTTTAATTCATCAACACTTTTTTCTGTACTAACAGCTTTAGCATTTCTTCTTATATTTGATTGAAGTTCAGAAAGTTTAATGCGTAATTCATCTTCGTTTATTTTAGCATTATTCGCTAATATTGATGATTCAAAACTAACATTATGTTCCATTAACCAACGCTTTATTTTTTGCATTTTCTCCCATCTATCTTCTGTTATCAATTTACTAGACAGAGGGGCCAATAAGCCAACATATTGTTGGTATTTGTTGATGAAAGATAAAGATTTATTAATACATTTTGATATAAATTCATCTACTAAATAAACTGAAATATCTTCCAATTTAGTCAGGCTATCTGATTTTAGTCCCTCAAAAACTTTGGTTTGTGATGCATATTCTATCCAAAGTTGATTATCAGTTAATTTCACATCACCACAAAATGGGCAACTTACATCAGCTTTATTTACATCATTATTTATATGAATTTGATATTGCTGTTGTAAGGCTTCTCGACTTTGAGAAATCTTATTAAGTATCTGCTGATATGAACCTAACTCTTTTTGCAATTTAAAATAATCTTCAATTTTAAGTGCATAGTTTGAAACTAAACTTGGAAAATAACTTATAAATTGAGAAAGAACATCAGTAGTTAAATTTTTAGGGGACTCAGGAGCTATTTTATTAAACGCTTCATACTCATTAATTTTTTTTACTAACTTATTTAACCAGCTAACATGTTTTTCAATTTTCAAAATATTACTAAAGCTAGATTTATTACCAACAAGGATAAGATCTTTGAGTTCTTGAATTCTATTTTCACATAAGTAATTTAAGAGGTTATTAAATTCAAGAGCATGGAATTCATCAATATTTTTACTGATCCATAACACGTCATGTAGCGAATTTTTATAAACACCAATCTGCTCTGAATTTTTTGGCTCAAATGTAATGACTTTTGAAATGAGACCAGTAGGAACAATATCTTTTCTATCAGAAGGTTGGCCAAATTCTTTATCAAAATCTAATTCAAACGCTTTCTTATACGTTGATAATTTTTCTATATTCTCATGAATTTGAGCTAACTTTCGACTTAACTTATTTTTGATATTTTGTAGCTGCTCTTTTTCAGCATTTTGCTTTGTTGTACCAAATAAGTAATTTATTTTTTTATGCCTATCACTTTCGCTGATTTTCAAAAAGTGACACGTTTCTTCCTGCTGAATATAGTTAAATAAATCGAACGTGTTTTCTAGCGCATCATTACCTACAATCTCATTAAGGGATTGTCCCTCAAAAAAACTAAACTGAACGTTTTCTGTGAAATTAGTTGGCCATTCTTTAAGAAGAATTTGACTTACAGAGCAATTAACAGCCTTGTTATCATCTTTGGATGTATTAGGAGGAATAGAAACATAAACAACTACTTTTGTATTATTCTCTTCAATTAGCTCTAAAAATATTCGAGTTTCTTTGTCCGCCTTATTTTTGAGTAGATGGCTATTTTTCTGTTTTCTATCAGTACTTAAAATACGCCCAATTCTTCTAGTAAAGCATAATTCAATAGCATCAAATAATGTTGTTTTACCAAATCCGTTTGGACCATCAAGAATTAATAAGTCGTTACCATTGAAATCAACCGTAAAACTATCTTCAAATGATTTAAAGTTTTCTACTCTTAATTTACCTAACTTAATCATTTAATATCCCTATATTTTCAATCCAATTGTCTATAGCTTCACTAGTCGTTAATGCTAATAAATTAGGAAGCTCTTCTAGCTCATCTATACTAAGACTTACATTTATCATGCTATCTAAATCTAACTGCTCACGCTCCGTCACCGATAAAGTAAGAAATGGCAACTTTTCATACAACCTTGCAATGAAGTCATACTCTTCATCGCCAAAAGAAACAAAAAAATCATATTTTTCTATATTGGAAATTATGGTATTGCAATATTCTGATAAATTTATATCAAGTAATCGCTTGTTAATAATAATATCTAAATCAAGATTAGAATAATAAAGAACTTGTTTTTTATAATAATAAGAGTCTTCTTCGATTGCTGAAACCGACTTTAATAATGTTAATTTAGACTCTTCATCAGGAACATTCGTTGTTAAAATCAAGCTTGTATTTTTTTCAAAGAAATGTGTTACTTCAAATGGTAAAGCTTCTTGCTCTAACATTTTTTTCTTAAGCTGGGTAAACAAGGTTATTTGAATTTTTTTATTAACAAACTGTAATTGCGTATAAGGGAGATCAATAAAAATAAAATATTCAAAAGAATCCTTAGTCGCTATATATAAGTTTAAATATGAGTCACCTGAAATTTTAAACTCGGTTTCCACATGAACAGTGAAATTTTGCTCAACAGCTATTCTATTTACTAGAGTTTCCATATTACTCATTACTAATTATCCTTATTGCATTTTCTAAAGATTCAAACTTGATGTTATTCACATTATTAGTCCTATGATCAATATCAACAGTCGCTTCGGCATCGATGGCCTCAATGATGTTTTGCAACGCTACCGATTCACCACTGACATCATGACCAGGGCTGGTTTGTACCACCAAATGAGAAGCGTCTAACAATGACGTGATTGCATTATTTTGAGAGATTTTATGCTTATATATTTCTAGGTTCTCCTGCCATTCTTCTGCATCATTTGACTGTAAATTAATTGTAGAGGGGTGATAAGTAAAAGAATCATTTGCTTTGATAAGGAGAGTATCAACAGAGTCTAATTCTTGGATTAATCTCAAGAATACATCCTTTATTAAATATGGATTAATGATGTTACCGTAATACATGCCTTTGGATGTATTATTGCTTTCATGCGGAGATATTAACGCTAATAGACTTGAGCAAGAATACTGACAAAGAATGTTTTTTCTAAAATATTCTAAATTAAGTATCCTTTTTTTATTTAACTCTACGTTGTTCGCATTATCAATGCGTTGCTCTATCCTTTGAATTTGATCACTAAAGGCTTGTTCAAAGTGTTTTTTACAAAAACACTCCCAATAGTCATCATTTTGATTTTTTAATAAACGTTTAAGAGGAGTAAATAAATTTAGAAAAGAAATACATTCCCTAAGCTCTTGAAAGCCTTCCCCCTGATTATTTTGCTGCCTAATATTATCGTGTCTTTTAGCTATATGCTTATCGATTACATCGTTAAGTGATGTAAAGTATAAAGAAATATCGTCAGCTTCAATATTTTCTAAAGGATGTATTATCGCTAACAATTGAGATATTAAATCAATTATTATATCCATTAGACTTTGATCACTAAGTGCTAACTCATACTCTGTTTGAGTATCAAAATCCAAATAAACATCGAGACTCGAAAGAGTCCTTAGCCCATTTACTGTTGCATGATGTTGTGCAGGTATTCCGGCATAATCATTAATGTTCTTTCTTGGAGCTAATACTCTCTCTGCTGTATGAAAATATGTTTTAGATTCACCAAAGGTGTTATTAGAAAATGCATCAAACTCAGTGAGTAACCTAGTTAAATGCGCTTCAGATATACCATCTATATCATCTTCAATGTCTGTCCAATTATCCATTAACCTATGATTATCATCTAGATACCCAGCATCAATTAACAAATCAAATTTTGATTTTATTTGATCGAATAACAAGTCTCTTCTTTCGGTTGCATCGGCACAGTTAGTGTAATCAATATTTAGGTCAATATATTTATTAAAGTCAGTTTCAGACAAACGGCATAATTTTCTATTAAGGATTGTGACTATCGCACTAATGTGATCACCGAAGCCTTCACCAGCCTTATGCTTTACTTGATGTAAAGACACATAACTACCATTTTGCTTAATTGAAAAATCTTCTATCCATTCATATTCAATAGTATGACTGTTCAGAAAACCAATAAAATCAACAGAGTCCTTATCCATGTCATCAAGCTTTGCTAAAATCATTTTTAGACAAACATAAAGCCCGACTTTACCTTGGTAATTAAATCCATTCCAAGAAGGGGTAGCATCAAATAGAGCACTTTTTATATCTTCAGCCATAGCTACATCCCACCATAAAACGTGGCGACTAGATCTTTGAAGCTTTCTGCCACTAAATACTCTTTTAGGCAGACTTCTTCTAGAGCTTTTACTTTTTCTTTTCCCCTGAAGCTATCAAACTCATCCATGTTTAAATTCCAGATTTCTATTTTATTATTGAGCGTTAATTACTAAGGAGTTAACGTCTCGTTGTTAATTTAATATTCGTTCATTTCTGAATGCTTAATTAGAAAGCAATACTTTTTTGTATGTCACTTTCAATCATCCGAGAGATCAATTTCGGGCATTAGATCCGCAGGTTGGCATTTAAGTGCCTTTGCTATTTTAAAAAGGTTATTGATTGATATATTCACTTCACCTCTATCGATGCGGCCAATATAACTTCTGTCGATATCTGTCAGCTTTGATAACCCGTCTTGAGAAATGTTTTTTTCTTCTCTCAAACTACGTAGTTTTTCTGCAAATTTATGTATTAGATCGCTCATCGGATAAACCTCAGTTCCAAATGAACAACTATTTCATGTTGCGGATTATAATATCACGGATTATAATGCCACGGACTATAACACCACGGCTTATAGTTACACCTGACCATTAATTTTACTCTTGGTCGGTTGTTTGATGTGGAGTATTAAATGAAATTAAACAACCTTGTTGCTCAAATTGTTGTAGCACCTAACTTTGATCACTTCTCTACTGTAGAAGTTAGGTCAGCTTATTTGGCTTTACATAATGATAAAACGATTGATCCAAACGATGCCCGTAGGTTCGTTTATACCGAGCTATTGAAGTTACTGAAAAGAGGCTGGATAAAAAAGTCTGTGTCAAAGAAAAAAGGGATCACTTCGTTTATTAAAACTGAGATGTTTGATCCTGCCGCTATCGCCGTTAATCCAGAAATATATGTAGAGAAAAAGAAAGATGCTGATCTTATGGATACGCCTCACTTAGGTGAAGCATTAACCGAAAGGTTAAACCACTATAAAAATGAGCTACTAACAGGGTTTGGTGAGGCTGAAGAGTACAAACGTCTTTGCGATCAGTTTCCCAATCTTAAATCTAAATTACAACCAAAATACAATGAAGTACGAGAGCATAACAGTAAACTCCTTGGCTGTATCAAGGCAGTTGAAAACCTTATTTAAACAAGCATTAGAGATAAAATGAAATTACGCTATTGGCAAACTGACTGTATTAACTTAGCTTTAGATAAATATATTGGTGGTAAAAAACACTTTCTAGCATTAGCAACGCCTGGTGCGGGTAAAACTTTTATGGCTTCTGTACTTGCTGACAGAATGATTAAGCGTGATCTTGCAGACATTGTTATATGCTTCTCCCCGTCATCAGTCGTTTGTGTTGATTTTAGTCAAACGCTAGAAAGCGTAATTGGTGAAAAGTTTGACGGGTTATTAGGCTCTAAAGGCCAGTCTCTGACGTATCAAAGCTTGCTTCACCTTGATACAGACTTCTGGATGCTATTTAAGAAGTACCGTATTTTCGTGATTTTTGATGAAGTTCATCACTGCTCTGGTTCAAAAATTGAAAATGCTAATGCTTGGGGAGAGCAAATTATCCTTAATATTCAGGATAGTGCTGAATTCACTCTCGCATTAACTGGCACTCCTTGGCGCTCAGACACTGCTCCAATCGTCCTTTCACATTATTTGAGTCGTACTAACAAAATTCAATGTGATTACGTCTATGGGCTTTCTGAGGCAATTAGAGATGGTGTTTGCCGTACTCCCCAGATTATAGCAATTGATAATGATGATATTTCGCTTACTAGCGACAACGAAAGTAAATCGTTTAACTGCTTTAAAGATTTGTTAACTCAATCAGCATTCCCGTATCAAGAAATAATCCAAAATGAGCAGTTGTTGTTTCATGTAATTAAACAAGCTAACGACAAACTAGATAAAATTCGACTTAGTAATCCTTCCGCTGGGGGATTGATTGTTGCTGCATCAGTTGAGCATGCGACTCAAATTTTAGACCTGTTAGCTGAGCGCTTTAATGAAGCTGCTACCATCATTACATATCGAGAAGACGAACCAACAAAACTAATTCATCAGTACAAACAATCTAGTTCTAAATGGGTTGTATCTGTTGGGATGATTAGTGAAGGAACGAACATTCCGAGACTACAAGTAACTTGCCATCTAACCAGAATCAAAACCGAAATGCATTTCAGACAAATAATGGGCCGCAATTTACGGGCAACAGATGCCATAAATCAGGAGGCATTCTTGTACATGCCTGCGGAGCCTAAGCTCGTTGAGTATGCCTACCGCGTAGCTCAGGATATTCCGGATGAAGCGGACGTGGTTAAATTTGAAATAATGAATGCTAATTTTAAGGCTAAACAAGATACCGACGGTAGTGGGCAGGAAGTGAAGGCTGAATGTTCACCGAATGAGATCATAAATACTAAAAAGGACAAACTCTATTTTAATGAGTTTAAAGATAATTTAGAGCTTCAAACCACGCCGACGAATAAAAATAATCCATTAACAAATACTTACGAAAGTATGATGAATATATTTGGGAGGTTCAAGCAAGAAACTCTTGAGCTTGGATTAACCCCTTTAGAGTAATCATTATTTAAGTCTTTAGGCAAAAGGATGACATACGAGAGAGTGGATTTATTAAAGTTCAAATAAACAGTGAAAATTTGCACGTTGAAAAATCTATTTTAATTAGGAAATTCTAATATGAATGAGCGTACTCATGTTGTTGAATTAAATTTTAATGATGCAGAAATAAAATTGTTGAGGGAAGCTGGCTCATTAAGTTTTAATTCGTTGGAGATTTATATGCGGTTATCGTTGCTTGAGAAAGCTGAGAGAGATTTAACTAGACATGCATTCCGTGAACAGAATAAACAACGGTTGAATCGTGTTTTAAATACTATGAATAGCATTAGAGAAGTAAAACAATACTTTACTGATGAAGAACTTGCTTATTTACTGCCATTATTGAAAAAGTGGTGTAGTAACGAATCAGAAATTGTTAACTGGCTTAATACGTACAAAATCCCAGCATGTGCCAACAAAACACCTTGCGATTTATATAAATCTGGTAAAAAAGAGCTTTTCCTTCAGTATATAAAACACATTGAAATAGGTGGTTTTGAATAGCCTCGTTATCTTTTGGTATCAATATCCTTATTTGTAGTAGCTCAAACTTGATCTGACGCTTTTAAATAAAAATAAGACTGGTTGAACTTACAGCTCATTGCTGCCGTTCATATTCTATATTTAAACGCAAATAATGAGCCTATAGTGGTCGTTTTTATTTGAAAGAATCATATCCTTTACATCTGAAATTTAATCTAACATTTTTGCGTACAGTTAGGTCCTAAATCCCAAAAGCGAATAATATTAAAATCAACCAAGACTATACAAATTTAGAGTATTAAGTCTTTGGAGCTTTCGCCCCACAGTGAGATAGAAACTAACCATCACTTTCCACATTGAAAGCCTATTTTATAGGTCAAAATCACCTACTCTAATGATCACTTTGATACGAAACCAGACGTTAGCTTTGGCTTACCTAGCGACATTTGAACCGATACAAATCATCCCTGTATTAGATAATTGAATTGTTCTAAATTTCATCAGAAATCTATAAAGCAAAAAAATTCTAATTTGTTAAAAAATAGCAAAGCGGACATTAGATTAATATTAATTTAGCTATTAAAAATTTTATGATTCTATCTCGCTGTGGGGCACATAGTTAGATGGCTTTTTTTATTCCAACATAAGTCTAATTTTTTGTTTAGGTTAAAGAACTCCAAAATAACTGTCTATTGGGCTGGCCTAAGTACTTAAACAGGCACAATTAGGAAATAAAAAATACGTCAGTTATGGGGGGGACAATAAGCTTTAGATATATATTTTTAAGTAATAATATATAGGTACTTATATTTGGTATTATCGTTTAATAATAAAGTGGTGTTTAATGCGATGATTTTTTGAAATAAAAGCTTATTTAAATAAAAGGTTTTTTATGAAGGCCGAAGATTTCTTCTGTGGTGTCGGTGGCATGAGCTAGGGAATGCAAGAAGCTGGGATTGATGTCTTACAGGAATTGATTATGAAATTGCTTGTAAGGATACTTACGAAGCAAACATTCTTAACTCTAAGTTTATTCAGATCGGTTTCGCATTCCCGACATTAGCGATGTACTTTTAAGGTGCAAGATCAGAATAGCTAAAGCGGACATTCATTCGATAGTAAAATGCATAACAGATTTAATCATAAAAATTTAGTTTGCATAGCTTACGTTGACTAACCCCTATCTAGAAAACTGGCAATAGGTTAAATACAAGCTTGTATAATATCTCGAATCTCTTTATCACTTAATTTGACGGGATTATTCCTGTAACTTGAGGCACTGATAAGTTGATCTAATGTGGCATGATTTAAACCGTATTGTGCAAATTTAGGGATTTTAAATTGTTTTTGCCAACGGTAAAGCTTATCAACTAGGGCTTGGCAATATTGCTCTTTAGTTAAGGTTTTATGGTCACTGCACAGCAGTCCTATTTTTGCCATTTTTGTTATATCTTTGTTGTTATTTTCTCTTATCATGACATCTAGTGTTACTTGGTTCGCCTTTGCGATAAGTCCCGCACACGCTACACCATGTGGAATATCATAAAACCCACCCATAGGACCCGCTATGCCATGAACTATCCCAAGGCCTGCATTGGTTAAGCAACTTCCAGATAGCATAGATGCGATTGCCAGTGCGCCACGAACCTTGGTATTTTGTGCGCCATGAGAACAGGCTGCATCAAGGTTATCTATGATGAGTTGCATACCCTTTTCAGCTAACATATCTGTCATGAGGTTACTTTTAGTCGATAAGTAGGCTTCAAGTAGTTGGGTAAAAGCATCGAGTCCGCAACAGGCTGTTTGTAAGGGAGGACAAGTGGTTGTTAAGCTTGAATCTAACCAAATTTCTGTGGGAATGAGCTTGTCATGACGAATTGATTTTTTATAACCTTGGTCTCCAACTTGACTAAATACTGCGTTTGAAGTCATTTCACTGCCTGTTCCTGATGTGGTGGGAATCGCAACGAATGGAAGAATATTATCTGGCAGTGTTAATCCTTTACCTATCCCCTCAAGATAATCTAACAAACTATGTTGTGTTACCATCATTGCTGATAAGGCCTTAGCGGCATCTAAGACAGAACCACCACCAATCCCGATAACTTTGTTTATGTTAGTTTGATTATTTTCATCCTGAAATCGTTGGCAAATTGCATCAATATCCTGCGGACTTGGTTCGCCACTGATTTGTACTAGATTCTTACTATTAATATTAATGCCACTAATGGTAAGAAACATTTTAAAGTAGGAGGAGTAATAACCTTCTTTCCCACCGGTTACCCATAACACATTATCTAAATCAGCTAAGGTATTTTCAAGACTTTTTGTAATACCGGGACCGTAATAGATTTTGGGCCATTTAGCGAAGTTAAATGCTTCTAGTAAGTATTCCATATTTAATCCTAAACTGAGTAGTTTATTTCAATATTGAGCTTTAATTTTCGTTAAATAGTATCAAAACAACTAGGACAGCCCTATAAGTTTCAGATCGATTTAGGATCGTTTCCGCCATCATATAGTGAGATAGGTTTTGACATTAATTTTGACTTGTTCTTGCGTATTGAAAGCATTGGCTATTTATTGCTCTTAGATCAAGCTATTCAGATTAGAAGACAAGCTTGAAATAATTTCAAACTAGTCCTCTAATAATTACCATATCTGCGATTAAGTTTTAATCTTATCGAGGCAGCATAAAATGGTAATTATGCTGTTGTTATACCATCCTAAATGAACAGGCTTTGCCGAAAGTAATGAACCAAGTGTTTTATTAACTTTGCACGCGCCGTACAGCATTTTTCCAACCATCGTATAAACTATCACGAGTTGGCTTATCAAAATTAGGTTCAAAGCGCTTTTCCCGCTGCCACATATCTTCTAACTCTTCAAGTGAGTCATATATTCCAGCTTTTAGTCCTGCAAGATATGCGACACCTAATGCTGTTGTTTCAGTAATTTGTGGGCGGTCAACCGTCGCGCCTAAAATGTCAGCAAGAAATTGCATCACCCAGTTATTTGCTACCATGCCACCATCAACTCGTAATGCAATCGGTCTTTCACCATCACTTTCCATCGCTTTTTGTAAATCTTTAGTTTGATAACAAACTGATTGCAAACCAGCGGTAACAATTTCTTTAATGCCTGTATCTCGAGTTAAACCGAAGATAGCTCCACGGGCATTTGGATCCCAATAGGGGGCACCTAATCCTGTAAATGCAGGTACTAAATATACACCGTGATCAACAGGGGTTTGTCGTGCTAAAGGTTCAGTATCTCCTGCGTCATTAATTAGTTTAAGACCGTCTCGCAACCATTGAACCGTTGCCCCTGCAATAAAAATACTGCCTTCCAAAGCGTAGGTTACTTTGCCATTGATTCGATAGGCTACGGTTGATAGCAACCTATTTTCTGATTTCAACGCGATATCACCTGTATTGACAATCATAAAACAACCTGTGCCATAGGTACTTTTGGCCATACCTTCTCGGAAACAGGTTTGTCCAAATAACGCTGCTTGCTGATCACCAGCCATACCTAATATAGGAATTTCAATCCCCAGAATGTCCTTATCTGTGACACCAAAGTCATCGGAAGAGTCCATCACTTCGGGTAATAAAGTGCGAGGGATATTGAAAATGGTTAATAAATCTTCATCCCACTCCTGTGTATGTATATTAAATAACATAGTGCGTGATGCATTGGTTGCATCTGTGCGATGTTCTTTTCCACCCGTTAACTTCCATAATAAATAAGTATCTACTGTACCAAACGCTAGCTCACCTTTTTCAGCACGGGCACGAGCACCATCAACGTTGTCCAAAATCCAGCGTATCTTTGTCGCGGAAAAATACGGGTCAATTAATAATCCTGTTTTCTCACTTATTAACGGCTCTAAATTTTCGTCTTTAAGTTGCTGACAATATTCGCTGGTACGACGGTCTTGCCAAACGATGGCTCGATAAAGCGGTTGACCTGTTTTACGATCCCATATCAGTGTAGTTTCACGTTGATTGGTGATGCCAATAGCTCTGACTACATCTTTACTCGGATCAACTTTGGCAATGACCTGCTGAAAGGTGCGCTCTACCGTTTGCCATATATCTGCTGGCTCATGTTCAATCCAACCATCATTTGGATAATATTGTGGAAACTCCTCTTGGGCAGAATGCACACTACGGCCTTCACGGTTAAATAAGATAGCCCTAGAGCTTGTGGTACCTTGATCAATAGCTAAAATATAATCACTCATGTAAATTCCAAATTCGTCGTTAAGTTTTCATTAATGTTCGATAATGTTCACTTTATAGCCTTAATGTAGTAATTACAACAGCACAAATAATATTATTAGCTAAATATATTTGCTAATTATTTTGTTGCTGGCAAAATAGTTGGTTTAAAGCTGCAATATTTTATTCTTAGCCAAACGGCTTATTGCAAAATTGATACTTTAACCGTTAAGGTACAAATAAATGACACAACAGGAACGACAAACATTAATTCTTGATAAAATTAAACAGACTGGTTTTGTTACCATTGATGAATTAGTCGATCATTTTAAAGTAACACCACAAACCGTGCGTCGAGATCTTAATCAGTTAGCAAAAGCAAAAAAAATTACCCGCCATCACGGTGGAGCAGGTATCGAGTCTAGTACTTCGAATACAGATTATCAAACACGAAAAATTATGGATCTTCAAGAGAAAGAAAAAATTGCATCTGAGTTAGTAAAGATGATCCCTGATGGGTCCTCGATTTTCATTAATATAGGTACTACAAATGAAACTATTGCACAGGCTCTTTTGAACCATAAAGGCCTTCAAATCGTGACCAACAACTTAAATGTGGCCTCTATTCTTGGTGCCAAAGAGGATTTTTCAGTTGTTATTGCTGGTGGCGAAGTACGGCATAGGGATGGCGGTGTTATTGGAGAAGCAACGGAAGAATTTATCAAAAATTTCCGTATGGATTTTGGTATTATTGGTATCAGTGGTATAGATTTAGACGGGTCACTATTAGATTTTGATTATCGAGAAGTTAGGGTAGCCCAAGCCATTATAGCTAATTCTCGTCAGGTACTTTTAGCCGCTGCTCATTCAAAATTTGGTCGTAATGCCATGGTTCGCTTGGGTAACATCAGTCAAGCAGATCATTTTTTTACCGACGCAACACCGCCAGCAGAAATACAGCAGATCCTTTTAGATCAAAGAGTTACTTTACATATTACTTAAAGCTAAGTCATAAAATATTATAAAGCATTTCGAACTAACGCTAGTTAATAATGCTTTCATTTCCCTAAAGCAAACCTTCTTTGAATAGATAAATTAATACCTTTCACTAATTAAAATATAATCCTGATAATTATCATAAGCATATCGTTTGCAGTATAAAAATAATCTCTATTTATGTTCGTAAATGTTCACTTTGTGTTGATATTCTTTCGTTTAGTGGTTATCGTATATAAAAACAACATTGCTAAACAAATAAATATACATAAGCAACGGGGAAGTTAGCATTTTAGCTAAATTCCTGCTTGCGGTAATTAAAGAGGATAATATGAAAGCTGAAAATGATATTCATGATTTATTAGTCATTGGTGGGGGGATCAACGGTGTAGGTATTGCAGCCGATGCTGCTGGCAGAGGACTGAATGTTGTACTGTGTGAAATGAATGACCTTGCATCATCAACTTCATCTAATAGCAGTAAGCTCATTCATGGTGGATTACGCTATCTTGAATATTATGAATTTCGCTTAGTACGAGAAGCGCTTGCAGAACGTGAAGTGTTATTAAAGAATGCGCCGCATATTATAAGACCGCTACGTTTTCGATTGCCTCATCGTCGGCATTTACGTCCGTCATGGATGATCAGAATAGGCCTGTTCATGTATGATCATTTAGCTAAACGTGTAACTTTAAAAGGTTCGCACGGTATAAAGTTTGATAAAAAAAGTCCTGTCGTTGATAAAATAACTAAGGGTTTCGAATATTCAGATGCTTCTGTTGATGATGCGCGTTTAGTGGTGCTTAATGCCATAGCTGCTAGAGATAAAGGTGCGCGTATTATGACACGCACTCGTTGTTCCAATGCTAAGAGAGTGGGCGATATTTGGGAAGTAACCCTTCATGATAATCAAACAGGGCAAAAACAGGTTGTTAAAACTAAAGCGTTAGTAAATGCTGCGGGTCCATGGGTAACAAGTTTCTTTGATAACGCATTAAAAATCCGATCACCTAAAGAAATTCGTTTGATTAAAGGTAGCCATATCATAGTGCCGCGTATTCATACCGAGTCGCAGGCCTATATCTTACAAAATGAAGATAATCGCATAGTTTTTGTTATTCCTTATGAAGACGACTTTTCTTTAATCGGCACTACTGATGTAGAGCATTTAGGCGATCCGGCCACTGCATGTATTTCAAAAGAAGAAACTGACTATTTAATTTCTGTAGTTAATGATCATTTTAAGCATAAAATTTCGACGAAAGATATTGTATGGACTTATTCTGGTGTGCGACCGTTACTTGATGACGAATCTGATTCAGCAGCGGCGGTAACCCGTGATTATACCTTTGAAGTGGATGCGCCTCAGGGAAAAGCACCCTTATTGTCAGTGTTCGGTGGCAAGCTCACTACTTATCGTAAATTATCTGAAGCAGCGGTTAATGGAATTATTGAGCACTTTCCAGATGCGGGCAAAAGTTGGACAGCTGATGCTGCATTGCCCGGTGGAGATTTCGATAATCAACACAATTTACAAACCAAGTTGCAACGTCAATATAATTGGTTACCGCGTAAAATAATTAATCGTTATGTTCGCTCTTACGGCACACTTAGCCATGAAATATGTGCAGGACTTAATTCGCTTGAAGATATGGGACAACATTTTGGTGCTGGCTTATATCAACAAGAAGTTGAGTATTTAATAGAGCACGAATGGGCTGTTGATCTGGAAGACATCATATGGCGCCGCAGCAAACTAGGTTTGCAGTTAACTCAAGTAGAAAAAAACACACTGGAAAATTATCTTTTGCCGTGGACTGACAGTAAAAAAGTTACGTCAAAGATTGGCCTCCTACAAAAACAAGCATAACTCTTCTATCCCCTACATCAAATACAGTACTAATCTTGGCTGCGTTAGTTAGCTAAGATTAGTAATAAAAATAACAACTAATAGAGATAACTTATGACAATTCGAGTAGCAATAAACGGTTATGGCCGCATAGGTCGTAATATTTTGCGAGCACTGTACGAATCTAATTACCGCAACGATATTGAAATAGTGGCGATTAATGACTTAGGTGATACAGCCTTTAATGCCCATCTTACTAAATATGATTCTGTACATGGTCGGTTTCCTGGTTCAGTAGAAGTTAATGATGAGAAGATCATTATTAATGGAGACCCCATAGTCACTCTTTCTGAGCGTGATCCACGACAATTACCATGGAAAGAACTTGAGATTGATGTGGTTTATGAATGTACGGGCTTTTTCACTAGTCGTGATAAAGCCATGGGGCATATTGAAGCTGGCGCGATAAAAGTGATAATTTCAGCCCCTGCTAATGATGCAGACGCTACTGTTGTTTATGGGGTTAACCATGATTGTTTAACGACTGAAAGTCAGATCATTTCAAATGCTTCGTGTACAACTAATTGTTTGGCTCCCGTTGCCAAAGCATTAAATGATTCAATAGGCATTGAACAAGGTTCAATGACAACCATACATGCCTACACCAATGATCAAAATTTAAATGATGTTTATCATAGTGATATTTATCGTGCTCGTTCAGCAACCCAATCAATGATCCCAACCAAAACAGGTGCAGCCCAAGCTGTTGGGCTAGTTTTACCTGAATTAGATGGAAAGCTTGATGGGATGGCGGTACGAGTACCAACAATTAACGTTTCATTGGTTGATTTTACTTTTATTGCCAGTCGCGATACTACACTTGAAGAAATAAATAATGCTATCAGATCTGCATCGCAAGGACCTATGAAAGGCGTGCTAGCGTTTAATGAAGAGCCGCTTGTTTCTGTAGATTTTAATCATATTGCTGAATCGTCAAATTTTGATGCAACACAAACATGTATTAATGGTCGTTTAATCAAAGTGATGTCTTGGTATGATAATGAATGGGGTTTTTCTAACCGCATGCTCGATAATACCCTTGCTTTGATGGACGTTTATCGTGCTAAAACTAAAAAGTCAGCAGGTGAAGCAGCATGATTAGACGTACTAAAATAGTGGCGACACTTGGTCCTGCAACAGATGAACCAGCGGTGCTTGAGCGATTGATTATAGCGGGCGTTAATGTGGTTCGTTTAAATTTTTCTCATGGTAAAGCAGAAGATCATCAACAACGTGCTGATTTAGTGCGTGAATTGGCGCATAAAAATGGCAGAACTGTTGCCATTCTAGGCGATTTGCAAGGCCCAAAAATCCGTATTGCACAATTTAAAGAAGGACCGATAAAACTTAATTTAGGTGACCGCTTTAATCTTGATGCCTCACTAGATAAAACTGCCGGCGATCAACAGCAAGTAGGCCTAGATTACACCAGTTTGCCCGACGAAGTTATTGTTGGCAATCGCTTACTGTTAGACGATGGACGTGTAGTACTGCAAGTAGAAGCCATTAACGGTACTTGTATTGAAACAAGGGTTGTTGTTGCGGGTAAGTTATCAAATAACAAAGGCATAAATCGTGAAGGCGGTGGGCTTTCAGCCGGTGCTTTAACCGAAAAAGACTTTACTGATATCAAATTAGCCGCAAAAATTAATGTTGATTACTTAGCGGTTTCTTTCGTGCGATGTCCTGACGACCTACACCAGGCTCGCCAAGCCTATGAGCTTGCCAGTAATGGCAGACGCGTCGATATTGTTTCCAAAATTGAACGCGCTGAAGCTGTTGCTGATAATGACTTGCTTGACAGCATTATTATTGCCTCTGATGTGGTGATGGTAGCGCGTGGAGACTTAGGTGTTGAAATAGGTGATGCTGCGCTGATTGCCGTACAAAAGCATTTAATCAAACGTTCTCGTGAACTGCAAAAAGTGGTTATAACAGCGACCCAAATGATGGAGTCGATGATTGAGAGTCCATTACCTACAAGGGCAGAAGTGTTTGATGTTGCTAACGCGGTATTAGATGGCACCGATGCCGTGATGTTGTCGGGTGAAACGGCTGCAGGTGGTTTTCCTGTTGAGGCTGTTGAAGCAATGGATCGAATTATCATGGGGGCAGAATGTCACCCACAATCTCATGTATCTGAACATCGTTTACATGAAGACTTTACTGCCGCTGATGAATCTGTGGCGATGGCAACTATGTACACAGCCAACCACTTATCTGGTGTTAAAGCGATTATTAGCTTAACTGAAACCGGAAATACGGCATTACTGATGTCGCGTATTAGCTCAAGTATCCCAATTTTTGCTTTTACACATCAACAAAAAACGGAAAATAGAGTAGCGCTTTATCGAGGTGTTGTTCCTGTAACTTATAACTTCGACTCAATCTCTTTTGAGCAAGTTAACCAAAGTGTTGTTGACGAACTCGTTCGTCGTGGAGAAGTTGTTGAAGGAGATTGGATTATTATCTCTAAAGGTGATTTTTGTAATATCCATGGCGGCACCAATGCAATGAACATAGTGCAGGTTAAACATAATGCAAGTTAACGATTAATTACTTAAATCAGCAACTAAATCGAGTCATTAGAATAGGCTTTTTGACTCGTTAAAATATGCATTTATCACCGATGTAAATTGTTAATAAAGAGATAAAAACATGAATAAAATTAGTAAAATAATTGCCAGAGAAATTCTTGATTCTCGCGGTAATCCCACCGTAGAAGCAGATGTTATTTTAACGTCAGGACAAATGGGTACAGCTTGTGCGCCATCAGGTGCGTCAACAGGTTCAAGAGAAGCATTAGAACTTAGAGATGGCGACAAAAGCCGTTACCATGGTAAGGGTGTATTAAAAGCTGTTGAGGCTATTAATGGACCAATCAACCAAGCTTTGATTGGGTTTAATGCGCTAAATCAACAAGCAATAGATCAAACGATGATTGAGCTGGACGGTACCGAAAATAAATCAAGTTTAGGTGCTAATGCTATTCTCGCCGTTTCACTGGCAGTTGCCAAGGTAGCTGCCTTATCAAATAAACAACCACTTTATCAGCATCTTGCAGCACTTTTCGGTAGTTTGGATAAGTTATCGTTGCCGTTACCTATGATGAATATAATCAATGGTGGTGAGCATGCGGATAACAATATTGATATTCAAGAGTTCATGATTCAACCGGTAGGTGCAAAGAGATTTAGTGAAGGTTTACGCATGGGCGCTGAAGTTTTTCAACAACTGAAAAAAGTATTAGCAGAGCGTGGGTTGAATACGGCCGTTGGTGATGAAGGTGGTTTTGCTCCCGATTTAGCTTCTAACGAAGAAGCATTGGTTGTTATTAAAGAAGCCGTTGAACAGGCAGGTTATGAATTAGGAAAAGATTTTACTCTGGCCTTGGATTGTGCAGCAAGTGAGTTTTATCATGAAGGCCGATACGTGCTTGCGGGTGAAAATAAATCGTTCGATGCTGAAGGATTTTCAGACTATTTAGCAGAATTAACCGAAAAGTATCCTATTGTCTCTATAGAAGATGGCTTGGACGAAAGTGATTGGCAAGGCTGGGCATATTTAACCAAAATACTCGGTGACAAAATTCAGTTGGTAGGTGATGACCTTTTCGTGACAAATACACAAATACTTAGTCAAGGGATCAAGAAAAATATTGCTAATTCCATCCTGATTAAATTTAATCAAATAGGCACCTTAACTGAAACATTTGAGGCCATTAATATGGCACAATTGGCTGGGTATTCAGTGATTATTTCTCATCGTTCAGGTGAAACAGAAGATACTACCATTGCTGATCTAGCCGTAGCAACTTGCGCAGGACAAATTAAAACGGGTTCACTTTCACGTTCTGATCGTGTGGCTAAATATAATCGCCTGTTACGAATTGAAGAAGAACTTAGTGGTCAATATATTTATAATGGTCTTGCTGAAGTTTATGGTCAGAAAGGTTATAAGTCATGAGACAAGCCCTAATTATCGGTAACTGGAAAATGAATGGCAATTTAGCTGAAAATGATGAATTGCTTAATACTATTAGTAAATCATATGATTCAAATGATGAAATCGAAGTTGTAGTTTGCCCTCCTTCCATCTACATGGCTCAAATAAGTCAGCAGTTATTAAATAGTAAAATAAAATACGGAGCCCAGAATGTGAGTGCAAACAGAAACGGCGCTTTTACTGGTGAAGTTTCAACGGCAATGTTGCATGATCTTGGCTGTTCTTATGTCTTGCTTGGTCACTCAGAGCGTAGATGCCTCAACCATGAAAGTGATGAACAAATAGCGGATAAATTTTCGGCAGCGGTTCAAGCTGAAATTACTCCTGTACTTTGTGTTGGTGAAACGCTAACCCAGCGTCAATCTAAAGAGACATTTTTAGTTATTGCGGAGCAAATTTCAATCATTATTGAAGAAGTAGGGATTAAGGGGTTTGAGCATGCCGTCATTGCTTATGAACCTATATGGGCTATAGGTACCGGTGAAACAGCAAGTCCTGAACAAGCGCAAGCTGTTCATGCTCAAATTCGACGTCAATTAGCTGAGCATGATCTTAACATTTCTAAGAATATACAGGTTATTTACGGAGGGAGTGTGAATGCAGATAATGCAAAAGCATTATTCGCACAACAGGATGTTGATGGCGCTTTAGTAGGCGGTTCCTCATTAAACGCAGATGATTTTCTTAACATTTGCAAAGCTTATAACTAACCCCTCTCAATATAAATATTAACGTGTTGAATGCAAAGTTAATGGCTTTTGTTTCAACACGTTAATCTACATTTTTTAGCTTCTGCAACATTTATCGTATATCACTATCAATACTCTTTATAAATTCCAATAAAACAACATACTTTCAAGGTCTCGTTGTACTCTATTGCGATTGAAATTTGACCAATCAGTAATCAACATAAAGCCTATTTACAATGAACAATCAAAAGATATTAAGTAGTATTCTTGGCTAGATTACTTTATATATTTTAACCCTGCCTATGTAGTTTGTTCAGGTAACACTGCCATTATCGGAAATCACAACAAATCAACTTAATCTTTCACCATGTCTTGTAGTTTAGCATTATTGAAATTCTAGATTTATAGTGTTCCCATGACACCTCCTGAGTAAGCTACATAGGCATATAAATAAAAGAGGGGTTTTTGATTACGATCAAACAGACATTAATCATAAATTGTCATACTATAGCTAATAAGGAAGCTAGTAAGGAAGCTAGTAAGTAAATTGAGTAATTTTATGTCGATAGTTTTAGAAAGCCTATGCTACAAAGTAAATGGTAAAGCACGTATTCATAATGTGAATCTAGTACTGGAACCTGGCTCTTTTAACGTGTTACTTGGTAAGAAAGGCGGGAAAAAAGCGGGAAAAACTACCTTAATGCGATTGATTGCGGGGTTGGAATCACCTTCATCAGGACGTATTTTAAAAAATGGTGTTGATTTAGCTAAAGTGCCGGTTCAGCAGCGTAATGTTTCAATGGTACATCATCAGTTTATTAATTATCCCCATTTAACAGTCAGAGATAATATTGCTTCCCCCTTGCGCGTAATCGGCCTTAAAAAATCTGAAATCGAACGTAAAGTAAATGAAGTTGCTGCCTTGTTACACATAGAATCTTGCTTAGATCGTTACCCTCTTGAACTTTCGGGTGGTCAGCAGCAAAGAACTGCAATGGCACGGGCTTTAGTCAAAGATGCCGATATCATTTTATTAGATGAACCTTTGGTGAACCTTGATTATAAATTGCGTGAAGAATTACGTAATGAAATAAGAGATTTATTGGCAGCACGCAACTGTATTGCTATTTATGCAACAACAAACCCTAAAGTAGCCATGGCATTAGGGGGGAAATCGATATTGATGCATGAAGGACGGGTGATTCAAGAGGGGGAAGCTAGTGTTGTTTACAATCAACCTATTAATGTTGATGCCGCCAAGCTTTGTAGTGATCCTGAAATGAATTTAATCGAAGGAAGTATCACTGACAATGAAATTGTTTTTTATAATACGCTACGATACCCTTTAAGCTCACAAATTTCTGAATTAGCACCAGGAGATTATCGTTTTGGTATACGACCGAGTCACCTTAAATTTGTGCCTGCAGATGATAGCGATTTGGAATTATCAATGATAGTTGATTTAGCCGAAATTAGCGGCTCTGAAAGCATGATAAGACTTTCTAATAAGCACTTTTCTCTAGTTATGCACTTAGCTGGCGTACATGAGTATCACACTGATGCAAAGATTAAGGTCTACATGCCGATACATAAATTTTTTGTCTTTGGTACTAATAATTTATTGATTAAAGCGCCAGTTTTAACCTATTAAATTACCCGTTGATTTATGGCTCTGTTCCATAAGACTGCTATTTATCGCTCAAATTCTTATTTGTTAATACGCTAGAGATAAGGTTAACTTTGTAGTAAAAGTTGCTGGTAAACAGGCTCTATAAGGGCTAACGCTCAATTTATATTATGGGACGACAGCAAACGGAAACAGAGCCTAATTTATAGTGCTTAACGGATGCCTATTTCTTTTAAACGTTTATATAAGGTATTTCTACTGATGGCTAATGCTTTCGCTGTTTGTGAAATATTACCTTTATATTCATTGTATACATGAAGTAATTCTGCTTTATCTGCTGAGACTTTATCCTCGACGGTCAGGTGTTCAATTGTTTGTTCACTTTGAACAGTTTCACTATTGACGACCTGTTTTTTATTGATTTTACTTTCTTTAAGATCTTCAAAAAAATCATCCGGTAAGTGTCTTGTTTGGATAGGCTCATCATCAGACATTGCTTGAGCTATTTGAATGACACTAACCAACTGACGGACATTTCCTGGCCAAGGGTGTTGATTAAACAACTCAACTATCTCAAGAGATAGTTTTTCATTTTCACTGCCATGACTATAAAGAGCATTGACTTGATGAAAGAGCTGTTTTCTATCCGTTCGTTCACGTAAAGGTGGCAGCTCAAGGTTGAGTCCACTGACTCGATAATATAAATCTTGCCTAAATTGACCCGAATCAACATCCTTTCTTAAACTACGGTTAGTTGCCGATATGAGTTTGATGTCAACGTGATAGCTTTCTGTAGAACCTAGAGGAGTCACTGTCCTTTCTTGTAAAACACGCAATAGCCTACTTTGTACACTAAGTGGCATTTCTCCTATTTCATCAAGAAATAAAGTTCCCTTATGTGCTTTACGGATAAAGCCTATTGAGCCCTTACTTGATGCACCAGTAAATGCACCACTTTCATAACCAAACAGTTCTGATTCAACTAAATCACTGGGAATTGCGGCGCAATTAACTGCAACAAGTGGGTGCATTCTTCGTTGGCTAAAGTGATGTAAGCCTTTGACAAATACTTCTTTACCAACACCTGTTTCACCATGAATAAGAATAGGGATATCTTTATCAATAATACGTTCAGCCTGTTCAATACAACGTGAAATTTTTTCATCTCCAAAGCTAAACTGTTCTAATGAAATAATATCAATGTCCGATTTTGTAGCTGTATTGTTACGAAAATCAATAGGCTGTATTTCATTTTTTATCGGCGCTTTAATAAAACCATGCATCTGATATTTATTTAATGCTCTAAAGGAAAATGGCAGGTTAGAAAGCTGACTCTTCAATTTTTGTAAGGGAACATCAAAAATATCGGCGATATTTACTAAGGTAAGGTCGTAACATAATAATATTTCAGCCCGTCGATTTGCAGAGATAATCGTACCTCCTTCGTTGAAAACGATTATTCCAGACCATTGACTATCTAAATTATCAAAATTTGTATTAAAGGTAAGTAAGAAATGCTCATCGCTAAAAGTACTGATGATTAGTCTATTTTCAATACTTTGTGACATTAACTTTACCATGCCCAATGTATGGGATTGTGGTAAATAGGCATCACTAGAAATATCAAGGATACCCAACAAGGTACGGTTCACATCATAAATAGGTGACGCAGATCCGATCATGAAGCGATTAGCTTTTAAAAAGTGGTCATCTTGCTGAATTTGTACTGCTTCACCACAAGCTAGCGCAGTACCAATAGCATTAGTGCCATTATTTCTTTCTTTCCAATCAACACCTTTTTCAAAAAGTGCCTTATTAGGTGAGGCAAGGAAACGCTTATCTCCCCAGCTATTTAAGACTTGCCCCTGATTATCAGTAAGCAGAATCAAACATTGAGTATTCGATAGGATATTTTCGTAATAAGGTAATACCTCATTATTAGTCGTGTTAATAAGTCGATGATACTCTTCATCTAAAGAGCTTTGGTCGCTTTGTCCCAAGCGTTGTAATTGAGGTTTGCTTGATTGTTCTAAACCATAAAGCTCACAACGTTGCCAAGACTCCTTAATTTTATCATCATCTTTCACCCGCTTTTCCTCATACTATTAATAGCAACATCTGCAAATTCAAGCTGGCCTATGTTGATATTAATGTTTGTCTTGAAAATTACATCAGAGAACGAGCATATTACTTTTCACTATTTGAACAGTTTGAACAGTTTGAACAAACAAATTCTACTCATTATTATACAATTTATAGGTGTTTTGGTTTGTTTAGTCAACAGTAAGGAAATGTTTTAAGTATAAGTTAAAATGATGGTTTTTTAAGTTTGTATTTAAAGTTATTTAAAAACAATGCAATAGGGTTTTGTTTTTTATTATTAGTGAATATATTTGATTTATAATAATTTAATTATAATCTGTTAGTCCTAGTATATGGAATGTGGAAATCCTTAACTGTTCAATAAATATTGTTCAAAAAATGTGTTGAACGTGTTCATAAAAAAAAATTATGAACATTTTTGAACAGTTTTGAACAACCTTCGTTTTTTAAAATTTAAAGTAAATAAAAAACACTGTTATTTTTAATCTAATTATAACAATGACTTATCATTTTTTATTGCAATTTATTACGAATTGTTACACTTTGGCTTAATGAATGCAGGATAGGGTTATGACAAAAGATTTGCTCATAAATTTGAACAATGATTTATGTGAAATATAAATATGAATGGGAGAATTCAATAACATGTCACTCGTTTTAGAAAATTTAGGTTATGTTGTCGATGGTGAAACTTACCTTAGCGATGTAAACCTGAAATTAGAACCCGGTTCCTTCAATGTACTTTTAGGTCGTACACTTGCTGGAAAAACGTCACTTATGCGCCTTATGGCAGGACTAGATAAACCCACGTCTGGCAGTATTTATATGGATGGTCAAGATGTGACCAATATAGCTGTTCAACAGCGAAATATTTCCATGGTGTATCAGCAATTTATAAATTACCCTAATTTAACTGTGCGTGAAAATATAGCATCACCATTGAGAATAGCAAAAACTAAAGAGTCAGAGATCACGAGGCGTGTTAATGAAACGGCGGCTATTTTGCAAATAGAACCTTTTTTAGATCGACATCCTCTTGAGCTCTCAGGTGGACAACAACAACGTTGCTCAATGGCACGAGCATTAGTCAAAGATGCAGGTATCATATTATTCGACGAGCCCCTAGTTAATCTTGATTATAAGTTACGGGAAGAGTTACGAGCAGAATTACGCGACTTATTTCAAGAACGTAATGCGATTGCCATATACGCTACAACCGAACCAAATGAAGCGATGGCTTTAGGTGGGGTAACAACGTTATTACATGAAGGACAAGTCATACAAACTGGTCCTGCAACTCAAGTATATCGTAATCCTGTTAATGCTGATGCCGCAAAACTCTTCAGTGAGCCCGCTATCAATCTCATTCCAGGTCGCCTTAGTAATAGTGAAGTCACTTTTGATGAATCCGTTCATTTTCCACTCGATCATGATTTAAGTAAGATTAAACCTGGAGATTACACCTTTGGTGTATTGCCAAGTCATATTGGTTTAGTACCTAATCATGATGATGATTTGGAGCTTTCAATGCGTATGCAATTAGCCGAAATTAGTGGTTCTGAAACTTATATGCATGTTGTTAATGACCATTTTGATTTAATTATACAACTGTCAGGTGTCGTAAGTTTCCATATTGGCGACCCCATCAAAGTCTATTTACCTACACATAAACTTTTTGTTTTTGACCAAGCAGGTAATACTATTCAAACACCATCTCAACGTATCACGAGGTAACAAATTCATGGCTGAAATACATTTAAAATCGTTGGCCCATAGCTACAGTAAGGATCCAAGTAAACCTTCTGATTATGCTATTAGAGAAATGGACCATATCTGGGAACATGGCGGTGCCTATGCACTTCTTGGACCATCAGGTTGTGGTAAAAGTACTTTATTAAATATTATGTCGGGGCTCCTTTCTCCTTCTGAAGGTCAGGTACTTTTTGATGGTCTTGAAGTAAATAATATTCCACCTGAAGATCGTAATATTGCACAAGTGTTCCAGTTTCCAGTTATTTATGATTCGATGACTGTTTATGATAACTTGGCTTTTCCACTGCGCAATATGAAAACTCCCGAAGTTAAGGTACAAAGTAGAGTACATGAAATTGCTGAAGCGCTTGAATTAACACCTTTGTTAAAGCGTAATGCCAGTAACCTCACCGCCGATGAAAAACAAAAAGTTTCAATGGGTCGTGGTTTAGTTCGTAGTGACGTGTCAGCGATATTGTTTGATGAACCGTTAACGGTTATTGATCCACAATTAAAATGGAAGTTGCGTCGAAAATTAAAGCAAATTCATGAGCAATTCAATATTACCATGGTATATGTAACCCATGATCAATTAGAAGCGTCGACATTTGCTGAAAAAATTGCCGTGATGTACGGCGGACAAATTGTTCAGTTTGGTACGCCTCGCGAATTATTTGAACGTCCTAATCACGCTTTTGTCGGTTACTTTATTGGTAGCCCAGGCATGAACTTGATTGAAGTGCAACGCAGCTCTTCCGGTGTAAAATTCAACAACACACAAATAAACCTTGAACCAGAAATGGTTAAATTACTTGCACAAATGCCAAGCAATAATTTAAAGGTAGGTATTCGCCCTGAGTTTATCCATATATGGGATGAGCCTAATAATGATGCTTATTGTTGTGACCTCCTACATGTTGAAGATCTAGGTACATACAAAATACTTAACTTGAAATTAGACGGGCAACAATTAAAAGTTCGTCTTGACGAAGACCGTAAAGTACCTAAAGGCGAAGTTTATATTAGTTTCCCTGATCAATGGTTGAAACTTTATGTTGATGAGTTTTTGGTAGAAGTGGCTGTCGAGCTAGAAGGAGCAAACGCATGAACAAGGTAACCAATAATAAAGCATGGTTTCTTGTATTACCGGTATTTCTACTGGTAGCCTTTTCGGCAATCGTGCCGATAATGACCGTAGTTAACTACTCGGTACAAGATATATTTGACCAAAATACAGCCTATTTTGTTGGCGCCGAATGGTACCGCGAAATGTTGCGCAGCCCGCGCTTACTTGACTCACTACTACGACAATTTAGTTATTCTTTTTCTGTTTTGTTGATTGAAATTCCACTCGGTATTGCTGTTGCGTTAATGATGCCAGCAAAAGGTAGGATGGCATCTGTGGCTTTAATACTCGTTGCTATCCCGTTATTAATTCCATGGAACGTCGTTGGCACCATCTGGCAAACGTTTAGCCGTGCCGATATAGGTTTATTCGGCTGGGCAGTAAATGCTTTAGGTATTGATTATAACTATGCTTCTAATGCAAGTGATGCATGGTTCACCGTACTATTAATGGATGTTTGGCACTGGACATCATTAATTGCCTTACTGTGTTATTCAGGCTTGCGAGCTATACCAGAAGCCTTCTATCAAGCAGCGCGTATCGATCGTGCATCAAGCTGGGCAATATTTCGTTACATTCAATTACCTCGTTTGAAAAGTGTATTGGTTATCGGTGTATTACTACGATTTATGGATAGCTTTATGATCTATACCGAACCCTTTGTTTTAACCGGTGGCGGACCAGGTAACTCAACCACTTTCTTAAGCCAAGCGTTAACTAAAATGGCAATTGGTCAATTTGATTTGGGACCTGCTGCTGCTTTCTCACTGATTTATTATTTAATTGTTTTATTGGTATGTTATATGTTTTTCACCGTAATTAACCTACAAGACAAGGCAAAATAAGGAGTAATCTATGCAAATAAATAAACGTAAAACCCTAGGCATGACCACTTACTTATTGTTTTTATTAGTGCCCATCTATTGGCTACTGAATATGTCATTTAAGAAAAATGATGAAATACTTGGTGCAATGACTTTGTGGCCAACTAACTTTACTTTTGATAACTATATCACCATATTTAGCGATCCAAGTTGGTACATGGGGTATGTCAACTCTATGATCTATGTTTCTATGAATATGGTCATCACTTTAATAGTCGCACTTCCAGCCGCGTATGCTTTTAGTCGCTATAAATTTGTGGGTGATAAACATTTATTCTTTTGGCTATTAACTAATCGTATGGCTCCACCTGCGGTGTTCTTATTGCCTTTCTTTCAACTTTATTCGTCAGTAGGTTTGTTTGATACCCATATCGCGGTAGCTCTTGCCCATTGCTTATTTACTGTGCCATTAGCGGTATGGATTTTAGAAGGCTTTATCTCTGGTGTACCCCGTGAAGTTGATGAAACTGCTTTTATCGATGGCTATAGTTTTCCACGATTCTTTATTCGTATCTTTTTACCTATGATTAGTTCAGGTATCGGTGTTACGGCGTTCTTTTGTTTTATGTTTTCTTGGGTGGAGTTATTACTGGCGAAAACGTTGACGTCAGTTGATGCAAAACCTATTGCGGCAATTATGACTCGAACCGTTGGCGCTGCAGGTATTGATTGGGGCTTATTAGCCGCCGCGGGTATTTTAACTATCATCCCAGGAATATTGGTGATTTATTTTGTACGAAATCATGTAGCCAAGGGTTTCGCCTTGGGACGTGTGTAAGACATTTTAGGAGATATATTATGAGTTGGATGGCGTGGACTGGATTAACAGCAACATTTTTTAGTGTTATCGCAGTCATATTAGTATGCATGACAGTGTATGAAATTAAAGTTCCTTGTACTGAGCGTAAAGGTTTTTTACCGATAAGTACCACTCGAGGGGATAGACTCTTTATTGGCTTATTAACAAGTGCTTATATTCATTTGGCCTTTCTGGCCGTGACTGAATTAAGTTTGATGATTGCTTTAGCATTGTCAGTTATTTGGTTAGCAATATTGTTGCGTTGGGGGTAAAGAAGCAGATTTAAACGAGTAATGTTGTTGAGGAAAAATATTGCTCGTTAAAAGTTAAATGTATCGGATAGGTTTTAAAATTCGATACGTTTAAGGGCTTGGGGACCAGATTCAATTAACTATCATTAACTGAATCTAGTTATCAAGTCGACCTGTTGGGTAATACCAACAATAGTTCTGGAAGCATGAACAAGGTAGAAGTTGAAACATGCTTCCAGTGATTTATCACAATCTAAAATTAAACTAAAATTAAAATGAGATACATCATGAGAAAGTATAAATTAAAGAAGATTGTTTTACTAGGCGCTGCTATGTCAGTCGCCGGGATGACTCTGCCTGCGCTAGCAGATCAAGCTGCAGCCAACAAATGGTTAGACACTGAATTTACCCAGTCAACACTGAGTAAAAAGCAACAACTTGCAGAGCTTAAATGGTTTATGGAGGCAGCAAAATCATTTAAAGGTATGGAAATTAATGTCGCGTCTGAAACCATAGCAACACATACCTATGAATCAAAGGTATTGGCTAAGGCATTCGAAGAAATCACCGGCATTAAGGTTAATCATGACTTAATCCAAGAAGGTGATGTGGTTGAGAAATTACAAACTCAAATGCAATCTGGTCGTAATATCTATGATGCCTACATCAATGATTCAGATTTAATTGGTACGCATTTTCGCTACGGTAAAGTTGTTGCCATTTCAGACATGATTGAAAATGAAGCAGCTGATTATACTCTACCTACATTAGATATTGACGATTTTATTGGCTTAGATTTTACTACTGGCCCTGATGGAAAATTATATCAGTTACCCGATCAACAGTTTGCCAACTTATACTGGTTTCGTGCCGATTGGTTTGCCCGTGAAGACCTAAAAAAGGCATTTAAATCTCGTTATGGTTACGCACTAGGTGTACCTGAGAATTGGTCTGCCTATGAAGATATTGCCGATTTTTTTACTAACCATGTTAAGAATATTGATGGTGAACGTGTTTACGGACATATGGATTACGGTAAAAAAGATCCTTCACTAGGCTGGCGTTTCACTGATGCTTGGTTCTCAATGGCTGGCGCAGGTGATAAAGGTTTACCTAATGGCTTACCTGTTGATGAATGGGGTATTCGAGTTGAAGGTTGTCGCCCTGTAGGTTCAAGCGTATCACGTGGCGGAGCGACCAATGGTCCAGCAGCTGTGTATGCGACAACTAAATACGTTGATTGGCTAAATGATTATGCGCCACCACAAGCCCAAGGCATGACTTTCTCTGAAGCAGGTCCAGTGCCTTCACAAGGTAATATTGCTCAGCAAATCTTTTGGTATACCGCGTTTACTGCCAGCATGACTGATAAAGGCTTAGCAGTAGTTAACGAAGATGGTACTCCTAAATGGCGTATGGCTCCTTCTCCTAAAGGTCCTTATTGGGAAGAAGGTATGAAACTAGGCTATCAAGATACAGGTGCTTGGACTTTCATGAAATCAACACCAGAAAAACGTCGTTTAGCCGCATGGTTATATGCTCAGTTTACTGTGTCTAAAACTGTTTCATTAAAGAAAACATTAGTAGGTTTAACACCTATTCGTGAGTCTGACTTGAATTCTCAAGCGATGACAGACGCAGCACCAATGTTGGGTGGACTGGTTGAATTTTACCGTAGCCCTGCACGTGAAAACTGGACACCAACTGGAACGAATGTACCAGACTATCCTAAATTGTCTCAACTTTGGTGGCAGAACATTGCTGAAGCGGCAAGTGGTGAGAAAACTCCTCAACAAGCACTTGATAGTTTAGCTGCTGCACAAGATAAGGTTATGCAACGTTTAGAGCGTGCTAATGTTCAAGGTGAATGTGGTCCGAAACTGAATAAACAGAGTGATCCTAGCTACTGGTTAAATAAACCAGGAGCACCAAAGGCTAAGCTTAGTAATGAGAAGCCACAAGGTAAAACAATTGCCTATGATGACTTACTTAAAAGCTGGAAAGCTGAATAACTAAACCGTAATCCTTCGTAAAATGGTTATCCAGCCCTGAGACATTTCTCAGGGCGCGGATAAGGCTATGTAAATTTTATACAAAAAACTAAAAAATAAAATTTATTTTGTAAACTAAATACTAATTTTAGGGTGTAACAGTATGAAAACATTTAATAATTTTAAAAACACAAAAAAAATGACTAAAATAAACAGTGCTATTGGTTTAGCCGTAGTAACTATGGCGATGTCAAATCCTGTTAATGCAGCAGTTGCTATCGAAAGTGTTGAAGGTTGGGAAACGAGTATCAGTGGTTCTATTCCTGTTTTTGTAGTTAGCTCTGATCATGAAGGTGAAGAAAAAGCTTTTCGAGTTCAATCAGGCTTTAATCCTGCTAACTTAAATTTTCACGTAGCAGCACCAAAACTGGATAATGGCATAACGGTTTCAGGTCATTTTCAAATAGACACACATTTACAAGGTAGTGGTGTGCAAAATAGCGGCTTATTCGAAAGCCGTGTTGCAAATATTCAAATTGCAGGTGATTTTGGTACTGTTGTTGTTGGTAAAGATTTTGGTGTATTTAATAGTTCAGCTATTGGTGATATTGCCAGCCAAGGTGGCGTAGGTTGGTTAGGTGGCGGTGCTGATACTGGTAATGCTACAGGAGGACGTATAGGTACAGGTTATGTTTATGCCAATTTCAATCCTCAAGTGAAATTTGTTTCAAATGATTACAATGGTTTATCATTTAAAGTAGCAATGATTAACCCTGAAGAGCCACAAGACTCACAAGGTGCTAGCATTGAAACAGATTCACCACGCTTCGAAGGGCAAGCTAATTATGCAATGAAGTTTAATGCGGGTGGTATTAAGTTATGGGCTGGATTCATACAACAGAATGTCTCAGTGTTAGGCGCGAACTCTTTTGATTATGATATGCAAGGCTTCGATGTTGGTACTCATCTTGATTTAGGTGATTTTGGTATAACATTGTCATTTACAGATACTACCGGTATTGGTGCTGATGGCCTATACGGATTCGGTGGGATCAATGATGCTGATGTCGATGCCACTCAATGGTATGTTGAAGCTGATTATGTCTTTGATAAAACTACCGTTGGCATCAGTTACGGTGAAGGACACCAAGATAGTCGTGCTGCTGATGCGAATAAAGGCCTTGATGCCGTAGCAGAAGTAGACAATGAACTTTCAATGTTATTTGTTCATTATCAAATGTCACCAGAATTTCGTTTAGTTGCTGAACTGCAAGATTATAAGTCAGATGTTCAAGCTAATTACGATGCTATTGTGCTTGGTTTTCAGTACGACTTTTAAGTAAGGACGGCCATACAGGAGAATTTGCTTTTACTGTATGGTTTTTTGGTTGATTTGACACTTGAGATTCTTCCCACAGTTTCTTAAGTTGTCAGGCAACTTTTGGAAATGAACAGAGGGGTTGCCTTTCTAGGTTGGCAATATATGCACTACTTTCTGTTCTGCTTTGCCTGCGCTATTTGCGCAGGCCTTTTTAGCTTAATACTATTGAAATAAAGATCTATTGTATTCCGAAATAAACTTCGAATTAATAATAGCAGAGATTGGCTTGTGAACCTGACTTGGAACTAATTCAATTTTGCTGTGAGGTAATATAAATGAACTTTTTACGAAATTTATCAATTCGCTATAAATTACTTGCGCTTACGTTAATACCATTACTACTAGCTCTGGTTGTTATTTTTAATATGTTGTCAAAAAATTATCAAGTCTTCGCTGATATGCAACAAGCGCAAGAGTTAGAGGCATTGAACACTGTTGCTAGCAAGTTAATTCATGAATTACAGAAGGAAAGTGGTTTTTCTATAGGATACTTGAGTGCTAAAGGTAAAAAATTCTCCACAGATTTAACTGAGCAAATCGCTAGCACTAAGCAGCAATTATTTGATTATCAAGCCGTAGCGAATCAATTCAATACGACAGACAATAGTCCGCAACTGACCAGTTTAATTTCATCGATCGATCAACAATTTGTGATGCTTGCTAATATTCGTATTGGCGTTAAAGAACAAAATATCCCTAGTAATGAAATAGTTCAATACTACATCAAACTTAATAGTTCATTACTGGCAATAAGTCGCTTAATTTCAACCTTCATAGACGATCAGCAGATAAGTCGTCAAATGAATGCCTATTTATATCTATTACAAAATAAAGAGTTAGCGGGAATTGAGCGTGCTGTATTGACACAGGCTTTTGCGGCGAAGAAACCCACTATTGAAGTGTATAATCATTTTGTTAGTTTATTAGCAGAGCAAGACGTTTACATGACATTATTTCTTGATATAGCGAACGAAGAGCAAGAAAAACTACTTAATAACACGCTTGAAGGAGATGCTGTTATGGAAGTTGAACGCATACGTAAGACCGTATTGAAACACAAAAAACGTTTACGCATCAATGCCAACTATTGGTTTGCGAATGCTTCTACACGGATAGACAAACTAAAAACACTGGAAAATATAATGGCTAATAAATTAACTGAATCTATTGTAAATGCAAAAAATATTGCGTATTCGAAGTTATTGCAACTTGCAATCATTGCAATGGTTGCATTAGTGGTTAGCTTAGCAATAAGTATTTATTTACTACGACAAATAGGTGGGCAGATCCGTACACTGTCGCAGGCAATGATAAAGGTTCAGCAGCATTCAGACCTTACTTCGAATGCAGAAGTAAAAAGTGGAGATGAACTCGGTATGCTTGCCAATAACTTTAATCAAATGGTTGCTCATTTAGGTGATTTAACAGGTAATGTTAGAAATGCAAGTGAGCAATTAAGCCAAACGGTTGGGGAAATACAACAGGTTATATTGACCGTTGATAAGGAAGTGAGTAGTGGTTTAGATCAGGCTGATCAAGTGGTAGTCGCGGTAAATGAATTAGACGCAACCGTGCAAGACGTTGCATCTAATTGTTCTGGCACTGCAGATAAGTCCAAATCTACTCATGATGCAGCTCTTCAAGGCGAGTTATTGGTTAACCAAGCAAATGACTCTATTGATAAACTTTCCGATGAAATAAATAAATCTAAAGTTATTATTCAGCTGGTGGCTGAGGATAGCAATGAAATTGGTAGTATTTTAGATGTGATAAATAGTGTAGCTCAACAAACTAATTTATTGGCATTGAATGCTGCAATAGAAGCAGCACGAGCCGGAGAGCAAGGACGAGGTTTTGCTGTTGTTGCCGATGAAGTTCGTTCTTTAGCGCATAAAACCTCAGAATCAACTTCTCGCATTCAAGAGATGATCGAACAATTACAAAACCGTAGTCAGCAAGGGGTTCAAGCCATGCTCAGTAGTCAAGAGTGTGCTAATACCACCGTTGATGGTTTTAGTGGTGTGTCTGAGCAATTAAAAAATATAACCTTTCAATCATCTGAATTAAGTGACATGAATTTGCAGAATGCCGCTGCAACGGAAGAGCAATCAGCCACGGTAGATGAAGTTAATCGTAATATAGCTAACATCCAGCAGAGCTACCTTAGTACCAATAAAAATGCGTATAAATTAAAGGAGACAGCTGAAAATTTAGATTCTGTAGCGAGACAGTTAATGGATGAAGTTAGTCGTTTTGTCGTTTAGACACATTTAATTTTCATAGTGTTATCACCAATAAAGAGCTGTTCTAATCTATACGTTCACCTTCAGCTGCAATGATAAAGGTTCCGCAGTATTCAGACCTTACTGCTAACGCTGAGGTAGGAGGTAAAGATGTTAAACCTACCTGATACACCTTTATGGTTATCCACCTGAACCATTGTGTTAATAACATTACCAACACAGAAGAAGTGCATTAATAAAATAAGGATAAAGGAATAACATGAATAACCTTAGAGCAAATAATATCAGCAAACTACCGAATGAGATCTTTGATGTATTGGTTATCGGTGGTGGCATTAATGGTGCAGTGTCTGCCGCCGCCCTTGCTGCTAAAGGGGTCAAAGTTGCTTTGATTGATAAAGGCGATTTTGCGGGTTTCACTAGCTCGAACTCTTCCAATTTGGCTTGGGGCGGGATTAAATACCTAGAGAGTTATGAATATAACTTGGTCAACAAGTTGTGCAAAAGTCGTAATCACTTGATGCGAAATTATCCTTCTTCGGTTAAAGAAGTTCGATTCTTAACCAGTATTCAAAAGGGCTTTCGTTTTCCACCTTTTCTGGTTTTTCTCGGTACTGCCTTATATTGGTCTATTGGCCGTTTTTTTACTCAAAAGCCCATTTATCTCACAGCATCAAAAATTAAATCGATGGAAAATGTAATTAATACTTCGTCGGTAAATGGCGGCTTTGAGTACTCTGACTGTTATTTGCCTGACAACGACGCCCGTTTTACTTTTAATTTTATTCGCTCTAGCATGAGTTATGGCTGCATAGCCGCAAATTATGTAGAGTCGCTAGGCTCAACCAAAGAAGACGATATTTGGATAACCAACGCCTGTGATACGGTTAGCGGTGAACAGTTAACGATCCGCTCAAAAACAATAATTAATGCCTGCGGACCTTTTGTTGACCCACTTAATAAGGTCAACAAAGAGCATACTGAGCATCATCACCTATTTTCAAAAGGGATCCATTTAATCGTCGATAAGGTCACCGAGAGTAAAAAAATACTAACCTTTTTTGCTGACGATGGCAGACTGTTTTTTGTAATCCCTATGGGGCCTAAGACCTGTATTGGCACCACAGACACACAGGTCGAAAGCCCTTATGCATATGTTACCGACGATGATCGACAGTTCGTATTAGACAATGCGAACAAGCTATTAATGTTGGATAAGATATTAACCAAAGACCATGTGATTGCTGAACGATGTGGCGTAAGACCCCTAGCTATTAAAGGCAAAGGAGGCAAAGCCGACTGGGTTCAGCTGTCGCGTAAGCATGCCATTGATATTAATGCTGACGCACGATATATGTCAATATTCGGTGGTAAACTTACCGATTGTATTAATGTTGGCGACGAAGTAGCTAGCATTGTGAAAAGCTTTGGCATAGAGCTGCCACATGCTAAACACAAGTGGTATGGTGAACCCGATGAAGCGACTAAGCGGGAGTTCATGCACAGAGCAGAACTAATGGGACTCGATGAATTAACCCCTGTATCATCTTCTGAGCCCCTAACAACAAGATTCTGGCGCCGTTATGGTCGTAATGCTATTAATATGTTGGAAAGCATCCGTGAGAACCCAGAAAAGGCGGAGTTGTTGATAGAAAATTCAGAATATTTACGGGTTGAAATCGAACATGCCGCGCAGCGAGAAATGGTAACTAAGTTAGACGATTTTTTACGCCGTCGTTCTAAAATCTCTCTGGTAGTACCGGAGTCAGATATTCTTAACGCGCCGGGTCTGAAAGAGGCTTGCCAGATTTTGTTTGGCGATCAGGCAGATGAAAAATTACAGGAATATAAGGATATGATTCTGGCAAAAAATAACAACTAGACAATACGCACTTTCGCATATATATCGGCCGCAAGCGACCGAGCTCTAAACAAGTCTAGCTAGTCTGAATGAGTTTCTTTACGATCTAATTCTACAAGCTGGTCTTGAACATATTTCCCAACATACGGATTATTAATGACCAATTTAACGAATTTAGTACCGCCTGGTGTTGTTAGTGGAGAAAATTTAAATACATTGTATCGTGTTGCTCGTGAGCAAAGTTATGCTTTTCCAGCAGTAAATGTTGTTAGTACCAACTCGATTAACGCAGCCCTTGAAGCGGCTTATCAATGTCAATCACCTATTATTATTCAGTTGTCGCACGGTGGCGCAGCATTTTTTCTGGGTAAAGGCGCTCCATTAAAAGATCATCAACCATCAATTTTTGGTGCTATTGCTGCTGCACATTATGTACATGCGGCTGCAAAACATTATGGTATACCAGTTGTTCTTCACACAGATCATGCAGCTAAAAAATTATTACCTTGGATTGATGGCTTATTAGACGCAGGACAAGCGTATTATAATTTACATGGCAAGCCGTTATTTAGCTCGCATATGTTAGATTTATCAGAAGAAAGCTTAACTGAAAATATTGAGACTTGTCAGCAGTATTTAGCGCGTATGTCAAAACTAGATATGGGGATAGAAATTGAGCTTGGCTGCACTGGTGGCGAAGAAGATGGGGTTGATAATACAGAGCTTGATGCGTCATTACTTTATACCCAACCCGAAGATGTTGCTTATGCTTACGAGCAATTAAGCCAAGTGAGTAATTCATTCACCATTGCGGCTTCATTTGGCAATGTACATGGCGTTTATAAGCCCGGTAATGTTCAATTAACGCCAAAAATATTGAAAAAATCTCAAGCTTTTGTTTCACAAAAATATAGTTTAGGTCATAACACTTTGAACTTTGTTTTTCACGGAGGCTCTGGCTCAGCACCATCTGAAATTACTGAAGCTATCGGCTATGGCGTGATAAAAATGAATATTGATACCGACACACAGTGGGCAAGCTGGGAAGGGGTTTCTAATTATTATAAAGAAAATAAAGAATACCTTCAAAGCCAAATTGGTAACCCCAATGGTGACGATAGTCCAAACAAAAAATACTACGACCCACGTGTGTGGTTACGTAAAGTAGAGCAGTCTATGGCCGAGCGTTTAGCGCTTTCGTTTAAAGAACTTAATTGCCTTGATAGGTATAAGGAAGAAGTATGAAGCGTTTAATTCCATGTTTAGAGCAAGACAATGTCGAAATTGAATTGATCTTGTTAATCAAAACGATATTAACGGCTTGTAAAGAAATTTCATTCAGAGTGGGTCAAGGTGCATTGTCGAATGTACTTGGCTCTACGTTAGATGAGAATATTCAAGGTGAAACTCAAAAGAAATTGGACATCATAAGTAACCAGTTACTTAAAGACATGTTATTAGAAAGTGGCAAAGTAAGAACTATCGCGTCTGAAGAAGAAGACTATGTTGTTGCTGCAACTGAAGGTGCACCTTATATTGTTGCTTTTGACCCACTTGATGGCTCTTCAAATATTGATATTAATGGTCAGATAGGCACAATTTTTACTATATATCGTGCAAAAGATGATGTATCTGCAGGTAGTGAATCGCAATTTTCACAAAAAGGCACTGAGCAAGTTTGTGCAGGCTACGTTTTATATGGCCCATCTACTATGTTGGCGATGACAACCGGTGGACCATCTCGTTTATATACTTTAGACAAAACGCAGGGTTGTTATTTACTAACCACGGAACAAATGGGCATCCCGATAGAAACACAAGAATTTGCTGTAAATATGTCTAACTTCAATCAATGGTCATCAGGGTTCACTCATTATATCAATGACCTTATTTTGGGTGATGAGGGGACGCGAGCTAAGAAATTTAACATGCGTTGGAATGGAGCAATGGTTGGTGATGTACATCGTGTATTGTCTCGTGGCGGAATTTTTTGTTATCCGAATGATATTAAAAAACCTGAACAACCGGCTAAATTACGTTTGTTGTATGAAGCAAATCCATTGGCAATGTTAGTTGAAAATGCCAATGGTAAAGCCTTTACAGAGCAAGAACGTATCTTAGATATTGAACCGTCTCATATTCATCAACGTGTTGCTGTGATTATGGGATCGACTCAAGAAGTAGATGAATGCTTAGAATATTTAAAAACTGGTATTTAACAAGTAAATAAAAAGGTTAATGCTTGAACCTTTAAATAAAGTTCAAGCATTAACCTTGTATAAAAGTCTTTGATTAATCACGCTAAATAGTCAGTAGTTATGTTTAGCAAATATTGCTCATATCTAAATTTTGTTCTGCAAGGTAATAATTTAGATAGTTTCAAATTTCAGAATTAGGATATAACTTGTATGTTACCAAGCACCCCTGAGTGGAAATCACTCGTCAATCATTATAATAAAAATATACACATACAAATGCGTGATCTGTTTATTCAAGATACCGAGCGTTTTAATGATTTTTCTCTTTCTGCATCTGGAATAATGCTAGATTACTCCAAGAACCGTGTCACTGACGAAACAATGCACTTATTAATGAATTTGGCTGAATCATCAGGTTTATTTAATAAACGTGACAAAATGTTTAATGGCTCGGCTATCAATACCACTGAAAATCGTCCGGTCTTGCATACAGCGTTACGTAACTTTTCAAACAAAGCTGTCTATGTTGATGGTGTTGATGTGATGCCACAAATACAGACAACGCTCGCTAAGTTAGAAAGTTTTGTTAACGACATCTCATTAGGTAAAAAAGTAGGCTGTACCGGCAAAGCGTTTACTGATGTGGTTAGTATCGGAATTGGAGGGTCTTTTCTTGGGCCTAAGATAATGTCAGAGGCACTAAAACCTTATCAACAGTCTCAGTTAAAGGTGCATTTTATTGCTAATGTTGATGGTTGTCATATTCACGATGTGTTGTCTAAAGTAAACCCTGAAACAACACTGTTTATAACGTCATCTAAAACATTAACGACTCAAGAAACATTACGTAATACGCTAACCGCACGTGATTGGTTTGTTGCCACCGCATCAGAGGAAGAGGTTAAATACCATTTTGCTTGTGTTTCGTCTAATGTAGAAGCCGCACAAAAATTAGGCATTGAGAAAGAAAGTATTTTCCCTATGTGGAATTGGGTTGGAGGCCGTTACTCTGTGTGGTCTGCTATTGGTTTACCTTTGGCGTTAGCGATAGGATTTGATAATTACCGTGATTTCTTACAAGGTGCGTTTGAAATGGATGAACATTTCATACATGCGCCACTAGAAAAAAACTTACCTGTTATTCTTGCATTATTAGGTATTTGGTACCGAAATTTTTATGGTGCTCAATCGCAAGTCTTATTGCCTTATTATCATTATTTACGAGGTTTACCAGCTTATATTCAACAACTAGATATGGAAAGTAATGGTAAATCAATTTCAGTTGATAATAAATCATTGTCTTATGATACTGGCCCAATAATTTGGGGAAGTGAAGGTACAAATGGTCAGCACTCGTTTCACCAACTAATCCATCAAAGCAAAACCCCTATTCCTGTAGATTTTTTGATGCCATTATTCCCCTATCATGAAATTGGTAATCATCATGATATGTTAGCTTCTAACTGTTTTGGTCAAAGTCAGGCGTTAATGGCAGGACAAAGTCTGGAAGAAGTTAAAGCGGCGATGAAAAAGGCTAACTGTGATGTATCAGAAATTCAAAAGCTGTCAACTCATAAGGTGATGGAGGGTAATAAACCGAGTAATACCATTTTATTTGAAAAGTTAACTCCTAAGGTTCTTGGCAGTTTAATTGCCATGTATGAGCATAAGGTGTTTGTCCAAGGTGTCATTTGGAGAGTGAATTCTTTTGATCAATGGGGTGTTGAATTAGGAAAGTCGCAGGGTAATAAAGTATTATCAAAAATAACCAATCCTACAGAGATATTAAATATGGATGGTTCAACGAATGAATTAATTAAGATGTATAGAGAACGCTAGTATCCAAAAGTTAATTAATAGCTCGGTATTTAGATCTATTGGCTTTTTTAGTCTGAATCTTATCTATTATTGTCACCTAATTATACCCTAAGTATGCTTGTAAAAAGAACCAATTAAATAAGGGATTAATCTTTATATTTGAGCTGACCTGTGTGCTTGGGTTTTGTTCGGGGCATGGTGATCTCGTATATCTTTTTTGGGAAAAATAATTATATGAAATTCCCTTTTTAGCTCTAAACCTAATCACTAAAGATCAACAGAACCTACTCTTTCTGTGGCGCTCTGGGGGCGAAAACGCCTTAGATTTATTACTCTAATTTTATGTGGACCTTAGTTGATTCTAATGTCCGCTTTTGAGATTGGGTAGATATTTGTACGAAAAATATTGAATAAGATTTTAGGTGTAAATTAATAGACATATTTAAATTATATGTGGCAGTTTTAGGCTAACAAGTTTCAAGTACAGGTATAAACCTAAGGTCAGCTTATGGCTAGTTGAAGAAGTCTCTAATGATCACTAGCTTAATGTTAACAAAGATACGAAAGAAGACCTTATCCTTGGCTTATCTAGCGACATTTGAACCGATGAAAATCAGCCCTTAGTTAAATAATAGAATTGTTCTAAATTTCATCAGGAATTTATAAAGTCAAAAATTCTAATTTGATTAGAAAATACCAAAGCGGACATTAGATTAATATGATTTTAGGTATTAAATTCTGTGGCGCTATGGGGCACATAGGGCCATAGGATTTATGAACACTACGTGGCAGGAGATATTTATACTTTCTGAGTTTCTTGTGAATTTAAAATTTATAATTGTAAATAACTTAAGACCTTTATTGATTTCTATATTTACAATACTTTCTAATTGGTTTTGACAATTAAAGTCTAGAGCGTTCTCAGATTTTATAGAACAAGGCGCCTTTGAATGAGTGCCATATGATATTGCATATCAGTCATAGTTAAGTGAGTAAAACTTTGTCAGGGAACGAGTTAACCCTTAATATCAATTTGAACAGTATATGACGGTAGGCCGTAAGTAATATTACGGCATAACTGTCATGCTGATGTACGTTAAAAGTTTAAAGTAAAGTTATCACTTTTAAACACCAGTTCACCATCAATAATGGTTGCTTGCACATTAAATGCATCATCAACAATGGCAAAGCACGCTCGTTTGTTCACGGAAATACTGCCTAATGAGTCGCTGACACCAAGAAATTCGGCTGGTACTAAACTTGCCATATGTACAGCCTCTAATTTTGGTATATCAGCTAAACTAACCAAATTCGCTATCGCTCTTTCAAGGGTTAATGTACTACCCGCAAGAGAGCCAGATTTAGTGCGTGCAACTCCTTCACTCACTTCAACATCCAACATGCCCAATCGGTATGTGCCATCACTCATGCCACCCGCAACAATGCAGTCACTGATTAAGCCCATCTTTTTTGGACCTTTCATACGATAAATCATTTTTAAAATGCCAGGGTGAAGATGCACACCATCAGCAATCACTTCTACATAAGCATCTTTGTCTAATAAAACGGCGCCAGCACAACCGGGGTCCCTATGATGAATGCCTTTCATACCGTTAAATACATGTACACCGCCGCAGGCGCCAGCATGTAATGCATCACAAGTTTGCTGATAATTTGCATTAGTATGGCCAAGCATCGCTTTTATGTTATTTGCTGATAAGTAGCGAATGATTTCTTCTGAGCCAGGTAATTCAGGTGCTAGGGCTACGACCTTAAGCGCTCCTTGTGCTGCATTTATGATGGCGTTAATATTCTCTTTACTTAGTGGTAAAAAGTATTGTTCATCATGAGCGCCTTTATGGTCTTCAGTAAAAAATAAGCCTTCATTATATGCACCCAAAACCTGTGCACCACTTGGCTGACTTTGATAGCTATATCCTATGTTTTCAAAGGCGGCTAAAGTGTTCTCCCAAGTAGAGGTTACGGTGGTTGCTAAAAACCCCACTACGCCATGTTTTGCTAATGAAGTAGAGATCGTCTCTATAGCTTCTGGGGTCGCATCCATCACATCAGCACCTTCACGACCATGTATGTGAAGATCTAAAAAGCCCGGCAATATAGTTAAGTTATCTAGCTCAACGATAGGAATACTTTCTGAGGGACTATGGCATATATCGGTAATCAGACCATTAGTAATCAATATATAACAATTACTTTCAATGCTGTTTTCTGTATAGGCACTATTTGAGTGTAAGTAGTATTGTTTAGCTTTCACTGAATTGCTTCCTTAATATAGCAGCGCCTCTAACGCCACTAGAATCTCCGTATTTTGCTCTTTTAATTACAGGGCAGTGAACACCTGAAAAAAGGTGGTTATTGACGAAACTCGGAAGTGACTCAATGACTTGATCTATCTTTGAAACACCGCCACCTACAACAATAATATCTGGGTCGTAAGATAAAATGAGTGAGGCGAATGAAGCGCCTAGCAAGTCCATATAACAATTGAATGCCGTTTTAGCAATTTCATCCCCTGCATTTAGCTGTTGAACAAAATGATAGGTATCACGGTTTTTAGCGCCAAAATATTGATAAATCCAAGCAAGACCTGGACCTGATACATAGGCCTCATAACAACCTGTTAATCCGCACCCACATGCTTTAATTGGTAAATCATATTTATCGATTAAATAAGCTGAAACCGGCAAATGACCATACTCTCCGGCAAAACCACTGCGGCCATTATAAAGTTGACCATCAATACAAAAGCCTCCTGCAGCGCCAGTGCCGATAATGGCGCCATACACTCTTTTATAACCATCACCTGCGCCACCAACACTTTCAGACAAGGCAAAAAGTCGACAATCATTGCCAATGGAGACCTCACAGTGCAAGGCCTCATTTAGATCTTCTACTATGTTTTTACCTGTTGAACAGGGCACATTGGCAGACTTAACCAAGCCATTTTTATCAATAATGCCAGGCATACCTATACCGATTATCGCACTTTTAGCGTAACGATCATTTGCTTCTATGACTAGGTTACAGATAGTTTGAACGAATTCACTATAGCTTTTTGTTGGTGTTGGTGTACGCCAGCTATCTAGAAGCTGTAACTCCTGGGTGAAAACACCAATTTCAATTTTTGTGCCGCCGATGTCTAAACCATAGATTATTGATTTATCATCTTGCCCTCTTATTGGGGCAATACTTTTTACAGCCAAGGTCATGATTAAGACGCCTCCAAATCAAGTTTATAGATAGTTACACCTTGCACAACTCTATTTACTTCGCCAGTTGGACATGGATTATCTGGAGTGATATTGGCTTGCATTGATTTAAAGAATGACAATATCTGACAGTATAAAATATAAGGTAGACTAGCCCAAACATCATCAAGTTCTGTTGTTTGGCCAAAGAATTCATTATTTAACGTGGTAATGGCTAAGGCTTGATTATCACGTTGTATTTCGTTGAGTAAATCTTGGTCATATGACTTGGTATACTTATCACTAGAGCAGAGTAATACTACTTCTGTATCTGCATTCATTAACGATTTTGGTCCATGACGAAATCCTAAAGGACTCTCACAATAACTCAAAATTTGACCAGATGTTAGCTCTAATATTTTAAGTGCAGCTTCACGAGCTATCCCCTGAAGGCCACCAGCGCCCAAAAATACTAAACGTTTTGTTGGCTGTAAAGCCTGTTTTTTCAGCACTTCAACGCCACTTTCTAAAAAGCTTTCCGCCCATTGTGCAGCACGCTCTAATTGCTCTTGTTGAGGGGAGAAGATAGCTAATGTGCTAACTAACATTGAAGTAAAACTACTCGTCATAGCAAAGCTTTGGTCTAAGGTGCCTTCAGGCATAAGCACAGAAAACACATTATTTTTATTTTTAGCGCTTAAAGCTAAGCTACCTTCAGGGTTACAGGTAATAACTAAGTGGTAGCAGTTATCTATCACTTGGTTAGCAAGGTCGACCGCAGCGACACTTTCAGGGCTGTTACCTGAGCGGCCATAAGAAACCAATAATGTTGGAATATCTTTAATTAAGTATTGTTTAGCATTACCAACTATATCTGTGGTGCTTATCGCTTCAAATAGTCGGCCAGTTTGCTGACTTAAATGTGGAGCAATCGCCTCGCCCACATAAGCAGAGGTGCCAGCGCCAGTTAATATTATGCGCATATTTTTATTTTTTAATAGCGGCGTCAACCAAGTATCAATACTAGATACATTCTTTTCTATATGACGAGTTGCTTCACGCCAAATTCGTGGTTGTTGACATATTTCTCGGGCGGTCCAATAACCATTTTGTGACTTTAAAAATTCTGTGTTGTACGATAAAAGTTCAGACATTAGCTTTCCTCAAAACTGATTTGATTAAAAGGTGATATTGATAAGGTAAATTTATTGCTTCCAACAAGCGTAAGCATAAGCTTCAGTTACTTGCTTGATTTTTGCTTTCACTAACGCTTCTGGTGTTGCGACAAGTTTGTTAGTTCTAATTGCTTTGTATTGTTCAGGAAGAAATTGACTAATAAGCGGCGAAGGAATGCCTTCACGGCTTAAATTATCGAGTAATTGCTTAACTGCACTTTGAATGCGTGGTTGATTCCAGTAATACCTAATGCGGTCACTATAACTATAACGACGATATAAGGTGCCTTTACTTGCAGGGACAGGATAAAATCGTTGCCAGTTTTTTGGTGATTCAAGCATTTCTTGCTCACATACCGTGCGTAAATGAGATCGGTTTTCTACCGGGATCAGTTCATCCTCTATATACGACAGTGCAAAGAGCGCTTCACGTAATGCTAAAGTTAGTTGAGGCCCAACTTTCAAAATACCAAAATGGTCTTGAATTAACTCAACATAAGCACTTTCATTTTGATAATCAGATGAATGCGCTTCATAAACAATATTAGGTATGGTTGTTATATACTCTTTAAGTGATATCGCTTTTTCTGATTGATAATCAATAATACTAGTATGATCAAACTCAACGCCGGGTTGAACAACTAAACCTATCACACGTTGCCAAGCTTCAACTAAGCCAAGCGCTAAAAAAGCACTATTATGCAAAGCTAATGTTTCTTTTACCTTTGCGACAGAGGTTAACTCTAAAGTTTCTATTTCTTCAGCTGCGCCGCCTGGAGGTGGAACTTCAGTACCCACTACATAAACTAAATCAGAGTGTCCAAATTTTTCTTTAGCCATTGTCTCTGCAACTAAACACAGCTCTGCAGCACGAGTCGCCACCACTTCATCAGGCAAACATTCAGGATCATCAGCACAGCTCATGCTGGTATCTAAGTGGATTTTTTTAAAGCCAGCCGCTACATAACTAGCAATCAGATCTCGTGCTTTTAACATTGCTTCTTCAGCACTTTCATTTACCCAGCAAACCGGACCAAGATGGTCCCCACCGGCAATAATGTTGTTTCGGTCAAATCCAACTTTGTCGGCGATAGTACCAATAAAATCTAGAAAATCTTTTGGCAACATACCGGTATAGCCACCAAATTGGTTAACTTGGTTTGCCGTAGCTTCAATTAATACTGGCGTACCGTCTTGTAACCCTTGTTCTAGTGCTGCTTCTATTACTAACGGGTGAGCTGAACAAATTGCATAAATGCCTTTATTCTCACCATTACGGTTAGCGTGTAAAACAGTCTGTATATCTATCATGTAAAACTTCCATTTCAGTGTAAATGACTTGTATTTATAATACATTACTTTCATTACCTTTCAAATGAAAAATAAATAAATATATCTTTCCGTTTTATTGTTTTGGTTTACTTACTGTTTTTGTTGGTTTTTATGGTTGTTATTCTCGGTTTTCTAGTGAATTATAACTGCAAGGTAAAAGAAAGTTCTTGAAAGTTACTTTTATTTTTTATATAAAAGATTTAGAACATGACATGGAGATGTGTTGCGGGTCAGTTTTTAAGATGCGACACTCATCAAAAAAATAAAATTACAATAAAGGTGAATAGAATGAAATATCGAACCCCACAGTTACTGAAGTTAAGTGCTTGTATAATGCTTGGATTAGGTACTCTTCCTTTTAGTTCTGCTTTTGCAGCTGATAGTGAGTCAAAAAAAGTAAAAGCAGATGATGTAGAAAAGATTGAAGTAAGAGGGGTGAGAGGAAGTCTTAATCGCTCTTTAAGTGATAAACGCATGAATACCGGTATTGTTGATAGTATTAGTGCGGAAGATTTTGGTAAGTTTCCTGATAATAATATTTCAGAATCATTACAACGTATTCCAGGGGTTACCATTGAACGAGATTTTGGTGTTGGCTCTACCGTTAACCTTCGAGGTTTAGGCCCAGAATTTACCATGGTACAAATTAATGGTGTATCTTCAACATCTTCAGGTTTTAGTGGACAATTAGATGCAGAAGGTGGTCGTGAATTTGACTTTAGTTTACTTGCCTCAGAATTATTCAGTCAGGTAACTATTCACAAAACAGCCTCCGCTAAGCAAACTGAAGGTGGCCTTGCCGGTGTTGTTAACTTAGAAACACCCAGACCGTTTACTTATGATGCTAATGACCCCAAGTTTACGGCTTCAGTACAAGCGAGTCAGGGCAGTTTATCTGAAGAAACTACACCTAGAGCTTCGATGTTTTTTACTAATAACTTTGATGACGTATGGGGAGTAGCAGCCTCTGTTGCTTATTCTGAAGTTGATACGGTAGTTAATGAAAGTGGTACTTGGAAATATGCCCGATTAGGTGAAAATATCAATTATCGCGCTACCGGTGGTGATGTGCATGAGGCGCCTAAATACGGCCATGCCATGATGCCAGATGACCCACGTTATTTGCGTAATGACATTAATCGTGAGTCTTTAGGTACTACTTTAACGCTACAATATAATGCGACTGAAGATTTACAGGTAACGTTTGATAATATTTATGTAAGCTCTGATAGCTTACGTGAATATAATCGTATTGATGCTACGTTAGAGTGGGATATTGGTGGTGAGCCAGATACTGCTGTTATTGATAATATTGGTGGCCAAGACTATATCACTTCAGCGGCATTCCCTAGAGTGCGAAACCGTGTAGGTACTCAAAATATTGATCGAGAAGAGACGTTCGCTTCACATGTATTAAGTGCAGATTGGACGCTTACTGACTCATTAACTGTTCGTCCATTAATTGGTTATACCAAACGTACGGGTGAAGAAGAAACTTACCTTTATTCTTTTTATAACCGTATGGCGACGCAAGTACAAAAAGCTGGCGCTGGGTATGAGTTTTATCCTGTTGGTGGTAGCCCGGAATATTATGGCGATCAAAACAACGCAGAAAACTTTTTGTTCAATGTAGTGTTCAGTAAAGATCGTAAAAATGAAGATGCTGAGTTAGTCGCTAAACTTGATTTTGAGCAGATGCTTGATTTTGATAACTTAGTCAGTGTTGAATATGGTGTTTCTGTTAGTGACCGTGAAAAAACGCGTGATTATGATTTTTGGGTTATGGGTGATAGCGCTGTTCAACATATGAATCCGGAACATTATGCTGCCAATCAAAGTGCATGGGGTGATTTTTGGGGTAATGGTCCAGCACAAGGCCAAGACGATTTGTTATCAGGGGCAGGTATGACACTTGCACCAGTGCTAGGTGCAAATCAAGATTATACTGTTGATGGTATTAATGGCCCAAGCACATTACTTTATGCAGACCATGCGTTAATGCAATCAACTTACATGCAAGGTATGCATGGTGATGATGTTGCCAATAATACCTATAAAGCGGCAGATAGTGCTGCAGGTACTTATGATATTACTGAGAAAACCTTAGCGGCTTATATACAAGCTAACTTTGAAACAGATAATGCTAACTTTAATTTTGGTTTACGCATTGTAGATACTGAAATTGAATCAAATGGTTCATTGTTGCAAAGTGGTAGCATTGACCCAGTTAACTATAAGAGTGGCTATACTGAATTTTTACCTAGCTTTAACTTAAACTATGAAGTTAGCGAAGACGTATTGTTACGTACTGCTTATTCAAGAACGATGACTCGTCCACCACTTGCAAGTTTATCACCATCAACGTCAATTGATGCTTCTCGCTTAGAAGGTAAAAAAGGTAATGTTAATTTACTACCTTATACCTCAAACAACCTTGATTTAGGTGCGGAGTGGTATTTTGCTGAAGAGTCGCTTATTGCAGCAGCAATCTTCTATAAGAAAATTGATTCACTTGTTGAAAATTCAGTGGAGACTGAAGTGGTGACTTATCGTCATCAAATCTCTAATGAACCTATTACAGGGCCAATTGATTTTACCCAGCCACAAAATGGTACTGATGCCTCGGTTCAAGGTTTAGAGTTAAGTTTTCAAAGTCCATTTACTTTTGTATCAGAAAGCTTAAGTAACTTTGGTACTATCGTAAACTTTACTTATACCGATAGTACGGCTTCTTTTGCTGATGAAGGTGATATTCGTAGTACCACATTGCCAGGTCTGTCTAAAAATAGTTATAACGCGATTGTTTATTATGATAATCAAACGTTTGATGCAAGACTTTCGTATGCATGGCGTAGTGAGTATGTTGATTACTTCCCTGAAGCGAAATACCAAGATGCTTACGGCCAGTTAGACTTCTCTTCTAATTACAATATCACTTCAAACTTATCTATGCAGTTTGAAGTGCAGAACATCACCGAAGAACAAGTCGTTAAAATGCAATCTAATAACCCTCAGCTAGCTATTAGCTTAGAGCAACTAGAACGCCGCGTAATGTTTGGTATTCGTTACTCAATGTAATGCCAATGCAGTAAACCTTTAGGTGAAAGGGTATATGTCCTTTCACCTATTCTCTTCTAGCACGATCAACCCCTTTAAATTTATTTAACTCATTTAAGCGTTTTGCATTGTTAAAACTTTAACTTATCCCCGTTTAGTCCCGTCAATTTCAAAAAATACAATATAGACATTTCAAAGCGATTATCTTCGTAAAATACAAGGTTAAGCTATTAATCGTGGTGCGGATAGAATCATTAATGTCGGCGATGAAGCCTTGGTTTGGGATTGTCATTTAGGTGATAACCAACTATGAAAACTAGTTGGAACAGATTATGGCTTTTTCAATATTCAATCGAAGAGTGAAAGCACGGTTTTCCTTGATATAAAGCAGCTAGTGCTAACGTGTTAGCTAGCAATGAAACTATCTCATTACAAGCTTGTAGCGGCAATCATAATTAACAATGGGTATTGGTTGGGTGACGTTTAACATAAGTATATTAATAGCAAAAAATGCTCGCTATGTTAGCGAGCATTTTTATGGTTTAGAGTACGTGGCTTATATTGGGACGAATATATCGAAAAATTAATATTCGGAAGGATATTAGCAGCTCATTAAATTTTGTAAGTAATATTTAGTGGCTGCTCAAGGGAACCTTAAACAGACTAATCTACATCTACAATAATAAGTTTAATGTTATTCGCCTCAAAATAATCTTTGTATTCAACAGGGATATTACTGTCAGTAATAATCGTGGTAATGGACTTTAACGGCGTAATAATATGAAAACCCGTTCGGCCAAATTTTGAGGAATCAGTTACTGCAATCACTTCTTTAGATACTTCACACATTAAACGGTTAAGTGTTGCTTCATGTTCAAAGTGAGTGGTAATGCCTGAAGATATGTCAATGCCATCAACCCCCAAAATCACTTTATCAAATCTTAAATTGCTTAAACTTGATTCAGCTTGTCTACCATAGAATGAAAGGGATTTATGACGTAATGTGCCACCGGTCATTAACACTTCAGTCTCTTCGAAGTGAGCAAGCTCTGCAGCAATGTTTAAACCGTTGGTCATAACCATTAAGTTTTTATGGTCGTGAAAAGATTTTGCTACTTCTTCAGTCGTTGTACCTGAATCAAGAATAATGTTTTCATTATCTTTGATAAGCAGGCTAGCAGCTTTAGCAAGCTTCTCTTTTATGAGTAAGTTTTCACAGTGCTTTTCTTTTACTGATAGCTCTTTGGTTATTTTACTAATCGCTACAGCACCACCACGAGATCTCACCAAAAACCTTTTTTTATCTAGGTCATTTAAATCAGTTCTTATTGTTACCGTTGATACATCAAATTCCTTGGCAAGATCAGCTACGTCAACACGACCTAAGTCATTAACTTTGTTAACAATAGCGTGGCGCCTTTCAATTGTATTAAGCATTTTATCTATTTCATTTTTTCATATATGTTGGCAATATTAGCAGCATTACCTTCTCCTCACAATGAAAGTAAATGAAGTTTATTGTTTTTATTGTTTTAAAATAATAAAAAAATATAAAACAGATGTCGCCCTAATAGATTTACTGTGCAGTCTGGTCAATCTCTTTTATAAAGCTATTACCATATTAGTTACATAAAATTACATATGTGAAAGTAATTGAAAGTAATTATGTCGTCAAATGCTTTTGTTTTGGTGTTTTATTAGGTAGTATTGAGTAATTATTTTATAAGTGAGGAAAATTCAATGGAAAGAGCATTAAGAAATAACGATACCTATATAGGTAAAACTAACTTTATGCCGATGATAATCATTGGCGGACTGTTTTTTATATTCGGCTTTGTTACCTGGATAAATGGTGCGCTTATACCTTTTTTACAAACGGCCTGTGAATTGAGCCATTTGGAAGCGTATTTAGTGACGATGACCTTTTATATTGCCTACACCATCACGGCGTTGCCGGCGGCAAGTGTTTTGAAGAAAACAGGTTATAAAAATGGCATGGTGTTGGGGCTTTTTATCATGGTGGTAGGCTCCTTGTTGTTTATTCCTGCAGCGAATGAACGATTTTTCCCATTATTTCTGTTTGCACTTTTTGTGATGGGAACAGGATTAACATTACTACAAACTGCTGCTAACCCTTACATCGTGTTGCTTGGCCCTCAAGAGTCGGCGGCAGTGCGTATTAGCATTATGGGTTTGATGAATAAAGGCGCAGGTATTGTTGCACCAATACTTTTTACCTCGCTGTTATTTAGCGATATAGCTATGTATACAGATATAAGACTCAATGCCTTAGACACAGCCCAAAGATTGGTAGAACTAACTGAGTTATCACAGCGTTTAATCCAGCCTTATTTGGCGATGGCTGTCATTCTTCTAGTGTTAAGTGCAGTGATTTATAAGTCACCACTACCTGAAATTGAGCAAGAGACAGATAATAATGAAGACTCCAATACCTTAGCTATCTTAGCTTTTCCTCAGTTAGTGTTAGGTGCAGTAACCTTGTTCTTTTATGTGGGTGTTGAAGTTATTGCTGGCGATACAATAGGTTTGTTTGGTAAGGCGTTGGGAGTTGTTAATTATACCCAATTAACATCCCATACCATGGCATTTATGGTCATCACTTATTTGATCGGTATGGTATGTATCCCACGGTTTATTAGCCAAGAAAAAGCCTTAACAATTTCTGCGCTACTAGGTCTTTTTTTGAGCGTACTCATTATGCTTTACCCAAGTGAAAGTTCTTATATATGGACTTATCTTTTATTTTGGACAAGCGAGACCAAAATTCCTGACGTTGTTATTTTTGTTGCTATGTTAGGTTTTGCCAATGCCTTGGTATGGCCAACAATATGGCCAATGGCACTAAACGGACTGGGTAAGCATGTGAGTACAGGCTCTGCATTATTAATTATGGGTATATCAGGTGGAGCCATCTTACCTTTTGTTTATGGCATTATTTCTGATTTATCAGGGGATGTGCAAATGTCTTATATGATCATGATTCCATGTTATTTATTTATTTTATTCTACGCACTTAAAGGGCATAAAATGATTGCTTGGCAGTCAAAGGCTGATAAGTAGCAGGGTTAAGCCTCATAGCTAAGTCCTGAAATTAGGCCTGCAGTTAAGGCACTAGCGAAGCTTCAGTTGAACTAGTGCTTCTATTTTTATTTTAAATTTATGTTTTAGGTGTTTTAAATGATTGGTCGAGTGGAATTACCAAGTTGGAAGTTATTAGCGGAGCACGCTAAAGAGATGAAAGGCCTGCACATGAGTGCTTTGTTTGATGAACATGAAAACCGTTTTGCCGAATTCTCAATAAAATTAGCGCCATTTTTACTTGATTACTCTAAAAATCTAATTACAACAGACACTATGCAGTTGTTATTTTCACTGGCTAAAGATTGTGAAGTTGAGTTGTGGCGTAAAAAGATGTTTAGTGGCGAAGCCATCAATAGAACAGAAGGCAGGGCGGTACTACATACCGCTTTGAGAAATAAAACGCAGCGTACTATTTATGTTAATGGTGAGGAAATATCAAAAGCGGTACAAGACTCTTTAATAAAAATGGAAAGTTTTAGTAATAAAGTACGTGAAGGACACTGGCGCGGTTATTCAGGAAAGCGCATAACCAATGTGGTCAATATTGGTGTCGGTGGTTCGAATTTGGGTCCACAAATGGTAACGGAAGCATTAAAACAATACAGTGATAATAGTGTAAATGTTCATTACGTTTCGAATGTTGACGGTACTCAAATTGCTAACATATTAAGACCGTTGAACCCTGAAAGTGTGCTTTTTATTGTTTCTAGTAAAACATTTACAACCACTGAAACGATGAAAAATGCTCAAACAGCGATGAAGTGGTTAACATCATCATCCTTTGATGCTGCTGCGATTGAAAAACACTTTGTTGCCGTTTCGGCAAATAAAGCTAACGCTACTGAATTTGGCATACTTGAAGAAAATATTTTTGATATGTGGGATTGGGTTGGCGGTAGATTTTCATTGTGGTCAGCTATTGGTTTGCCAATCGCGATTGATTTAGGTTTTGAAAAGTTCATGGAATTACTCGATGGTGCACACGAAATGGATAAACATTTTTGTGATTCCCCTATTGATGAAAATGCCCCCATTATTTTAGCTTTGTTGAGTGTTTGGAATTGCACTTTTTTAGGTGCACAGTCTCAAGCCATTTTACCTTATGATCAATCATTGCATATGTTTTCAGCCTATATGCAACAAGCTGAAATGGAAAGCAATGGAAAATCAGTGTCTTGGTACGGTGTACCCATTGATTACCCAACCGTGCCTACTATTTGGGGAGAGTTAGGGATTAATGGTCAACATGCTTTTTATCAATATTTACATCAAAGTAATAATGTAGTTCCGGCAGACTTTATTGGCTCTATTGAAAGTGTAACACCAATCAAAGGTCATCATGAAACACTCATGGCTAATTTTTTTGCACAAAGCCAAGCATTAATGAATGGTGTTAATGAACAGCAAGTCAGGGAGGATCTTAAAGTAAAGGGACGAACGCCTGAATACATTAATCAAGTAGCACCGCATAAAGTCCATAAAGGGAATCGACCCACTAATACTATTTTAATGAGGCGTATATCACCGCGGACTATTGGTAGCTTAATCGCCTTGTATGAGCATAAGATATTTGTTCAAGGGATTATTTTACAAATTTGTTCTTTTGATCAATGGGGCGTCGAGCTAGGTAAAGGTTTAGCCAATAAAATAGAAGTAGAGTTACGTTGCGGTAAAATCAATCCTACACATGATAGCTCAACTAAAGAATTGATCAATTATTATCAAACCATTAAAAATACTAACCTGTAAAATAACGAATAACCGCGTTATTCTACAAACAAAATTATATTATGTGCAATAAATTTCACTGGCCAACTTTGGACCAAATATTATTACAGCATTTATTATTAATAATGAGCTACACCAATATCAGCATCAAGTACTTCTCCTTCCTATTACGCTTCGGGGGCGAAGCGAGTTAGAGTTAAGATCCTAAATCTATTTAAAACTTACATGATTCAATGTCCGCTTTGGGGATTTGAGATCTAATTCCGTGCAAAATTTTCGGCACAATCTCAACTGTGAATGGATGTGAGTTTTTATATAAAAACGACAACTTTAGGATCCCTGATCTGCCGTTTTTAACTCAAAAGCTAACTTCCGCTTTTGGCTAGGAGCTGAAGTATTGATTTAGTCACTCGTAGCTTACGCAATGCGCACAAAGTGATCATGTTTTCTAAGGCGAAATGTGAAGCGTGATAGAAACATTAAAATTCTACTACATAAAATTAAGTAAATGGGTATTAATCGAACGACCGCTGTGGTGGATTTTCGACTATCAAACTCGATAAAACCTATTTACCAAAAGTGTCCATTCAGGTTTGAGCTAATGCACCTTTTTAAAAATCGGATATACGCTACTCACATCTAGTTCTGATAGATCTTCTATTTGAGCTTATTCGAATACAGGGGCGAACCCAGATCGTATCGCTTCATAAGAAGGTGGTCTCCTAATGGCGTTATTATATTGCTCATTAGTCCCAATCAAAATGCATAATTTTTTGGTGCGCGTTAGTGCAGTATAAATACCACTACGCTCCAAGTGCGGTGAATCCATTAATATTGCACAGTTATCATATTCAGACCCCTGAGATTTATGAATAGTTATGAGGTAGGCTAGCCTTAGCCCTATCTCCCAGCAATCCTCTTGAGATAATATATTAACCATAGGTTCATCATCAAACTTGACGTGACAAGTTACTTTTCCATCAAGGCACTCAATAGTTTTCACAATACCCGTCATACCATTAAATATCCCCATGCTATGTACGTTTTTCGTAGCGAGCACAGGGTCTCTTTTATGTAATCTAGTTGTGCCTATCCGCATCAAAAACTCTCCCTCACGTAAAGGATTAACTCTTGTTTGTACTAGAGGGTTCAATGTTTTAGTCGAGGACTTAAATCGATTGGATGCGTAGCTAGTTAATACCATACAGTTGCCAAATATTTTTCGAAGTTTAACAATTGCTGTTACATAATCAGCTACATGTGGCATCAAGTAAACACCTTCTTTTTCACCCTGATAAACCGGTAATTTATGTATTTCACCGTTCCTGATTTTCATAGCACATTGATGTAGGGCTGAACCTGCCAGCATACGATGTACTTGTGTTAATCGCGTATGAGGAGCATTAGATTCAACGAGTTTGTGCCAAAACAAACCAAAACCAATTGGAGGTAATTGTGCGCTATCACCAACAAGCAATAAACGAAATGGGTTCCCCTGAAATAGCTTAATTAATTTACATATTAGTGATATATCAATCATCGAGCTTTCATCAATAATTAAAAGTGGATCTGAACAAATATCTACTCCAAAGCGGCTACCACCCTCCATTAATTTTATCATGGTATGTATGGTGCTGACTTTATCATCTTCGGCTCGTATTGATTGCTTCGCTCGATTAGCTGCTTTACCCGCTAATGCCGCAACATGAACGACAACTCCCATTTCCTGAGCAAGATCATAAATAGCTTTGAGTACAGCCGTTTTACCAGTTCCGCCATATCCACTTAGTAGTGAAACTCTATTCGTTAATGCCATTTCAACTGCTTGACATTGTTTTTCAACTAATCCCCAGCCATGAACACTTTCATGCTCAACGCTATATTGTTCAATGCGAGTAGATAATTGTTTTTGACTTGATAATAAATCGTCTTGTATTTGTATTTTGTGAAGTGATGCTAGTGATTTTTCCACGCTTTGTTCGATGTATGCGAGAGATATTGCTTGTAAATAAGTGACACCATCACCTTCAAAAACACAGACTACCTTTGATGCTAAGGCAACTTTAATAGCAGTTTTAGCAGACTTTGTACTACCAATCATTTCAAGATAAGTCTTGATATGAGCGGTAGCTGTAGAGAGTTCTGTTATGGTATGGCCGTATTTAAGTTCTTTATACATAGCGAATTCAACACAACCAATTAGAGCACGTTCATCGGTTGATTCGATTCTTTGTGCTTTAGCTACAGTGGCAATCGTCTTTAATGTTTTTGGTTCACTATTACTCAAGGCTACCAACGCGTATGGATTACGCTTTAAACGCTCAACTGTGTCAAATTTACACAGTCTAATAATTTGTCTTGCTAACTCCGCATCTAGTTTGTTCTCACAGAGAAAAGTGGCTAAATCAGTCTCTTCTTTTAAATCATGCCACTCTTCACATATACGTTGTGCTTTGGATTCGGAAATTCTAGCGTCAGAAATACTTTTCCAGTCACTATTATTCAACAATTTTACCAACTCGGGCGCACCAATATCAGCGACTAATTTAATTGCACTTTTTTCTCCAAAGCCAAAACCTCTAAAATTGGGATGTACTCCAAGGAATCTAGTTACATAGTGATCCGTAGGCAACCCTTTAAAATTAGCACTATGAACCACCACTTGCTTATTATATTGATCATAATCACGTACTTGACCTTTAACCTCCCAAATCTCACCAGGGCGAGGATTACGTATTCCAACGTTATACTTAACTTTGAAAGGGCTAGAGCGCTTTTTTCCTTCAGCTTTCGCCCAAAATGCACATCCACCTATAGGACCGGGGAAAACACTTGTGACCTCAACGATACCCTCGAATGTCATAATGTAAACCTTCGCCCTGTTTCAATAGAGTGCTCCAAGCTTGCGTCTTTCTCTATTGATTGCTTCTGTAGTTTTCTGACTTCACTTTGTAGCTTCAAGTTCTGCTTTGTGAGGCCATCAATTTTCTCTTGGGCTACAGACAAATCTTGTCGACATTTATTTAATTCTTTTGATGTTGTCATCAGGTTGCCTTCCATCCGCTCCTCGACGGATTTTCCGGCCATAACCTCCGTTCCTATGCGATCAATGTCATCATCTAATAGCTTTTTAAAGATTGAAGAATTTAAACGTGAGGCTGGAATACCAATGTTTCTAGCTAATCTGATGATATCAATATCATCATCAAGATCAATCGGGAATTTAGCTCCTGTTTGTTCCATTGTTTCAACGTAGGCATGATACTTTTCGATGGATGACATCTTGATTATAAATGTTTCAGGAAGTTCTTTTTGTAGTGTTCTTTCTAAAGCGTCAAAGGCTTTGAGTATAGTTTTATTACCTTTTAAAGCTTTTAATGCATTAAGGTCAACATCAGATGCCTTTGAAACTATTGAACGGCTTAAACCACCACGATATGCGAGGTGTTTAAATTCAGACCAGTCTTCTTTAGCGAGCATATCAATACGCCATTTTTCAAACTTTTCAATATTAGCTTGTCCTAGTAATTTGCTCATTTTACTTCTCAGCTGTTAAAGTAGGTTTGCCAGTAGTTAATATGCGCTGTTGCAGTCTAAAGTTTTCGTTTTGCAATTTTGTATTAGCATGTTGAACCGTCGCTAACTCCTTCCTTAACTCTGCCATTTCCATTTTAGATCTTGCTATTTCATTAAGTGCATCCGACTGTGAAACTAACAACTCACTGTTGATCAACCTATCCAGTTCAATTTGTGTTTTCGCTACATAATCTTCTTTATAATCCGCAAGCTCTGCCTTAACCATGTCTAGCGTTTTTCTTGCCGTTGACTTACCCGTCTTTTCCTTGTACTCAGCAAGTAGCCTCACTAACTCCTTGTTGCGAGCATCCATTTCATCAACAATTAGCGGATGATTTTTTAGCCCTGAACGACCTTTAAAGAAAGGGATAGCTTCGCATACCTGAGCCTGCGACAGAGTGACTTCAGTTGCTCTGGTGAAGCTCTTATCCTCAATCATTGCTACGGCTTTATCGAATAAATCGATCACCACATCGTACATGATCATGGTTTTTTCTGGTTTGTTTTTTTGCTCCACCCATGCCGGATATTCTTTGATTTTTAGCACTGCATCTAGCTTTATCTCGGGTTTATTCGTCTCTAACCCAGCAAAAAAATCATCACTCATCACTAGCCTTTAAAGCAGCCTCTAATTTTTCAATATTTTTAACCATAGCTTTTGCCTCTGCAACGATTGGGAAGCTTGCAATGAGTTCACTATTGGCGGTGTCAAGCCAACGCCTTTTAGTCATTGCCATGTTATTTTCATGGGACTTGTTATTGACACAAAAATTCGCGCAGCCATGACATAGCTTGGAGTTTGCCGATCCTGTTCTAACCAAGCTATCTTTCACGCCACATTTTGCGACATGGACACTATCTTTCAGTACAAAACACATACCGTAGCTGTGCATCAACATGGAGTGAATATTTTCATGCATTTCTTGATGAAACTCCGCCAACGCTTCTAGTGACAACATTTCAATGTTCAGGCCGTTAAGAAGTTTTCCCGCAAGATCCCTGATTTTTTTGGCTGATGGACCCACCCACTTATCACTCGGATCATTGTTCAAAATACGGTTGATGACCTCTTGCGCATACTCGTACCTCACCAATACGCCTTCTTCTTCATTAAGCTTGTTGCGCGAATAAGCTTGCGTATGATGCCCATGATGACGAAATTCTTGTTTAATGGCGTCCTCGACATTCCCATCGAATTTACGCAGTGCAAAGGCCATTTTTAAATGCCTGAGATTATGGGGCACGATATCGGGGAATGTTTCTTTAACCGACTGATGTGCTCGTTCGACAAACTGGTGATAGTAAACTTTAAGCCTTTCTCGTAAGATTTTCATACTTATCGAAGAGCCACCCTTATTAGTTTTTCCTCCTCTAAGCCAAGGTCCTTCATAAGAGGAGGTAAACAAATCGAACCCCAGCTTTTCTTTATCGACCCAAGACAGCGTGTTAAGCAATTCAAATGCTTCAATTCCAAGCGGAGATAAGCCTCGTTTCGCAATGATCCCACCCCCCGTTTTAATGATTTTTGATTTTAAAATCGCATCCTTTGTCCATACACCATTAATATCTAGAAATTCAATCGCATCCATCCAGTCCGCACCGACACTGTGGCACTCCGACAATCGCATCCCGGTCACTGCGAGTAATATCGTTAGACATGCGCCTTGTATTTCCTTAATAAACGCAGATATTTGACTATCAGATTTAAAAGGAAAGTCACTTAGGTCGGGATCGATGTTATGAAGTTTTTTTACAAAGTCAACGCGTTGCTGGTCATATTTTGGCTTCGTATTCACGCCCGTTAGCGGGCTAATGATAGATGGCTTTAAAAACAGCGCTATATTGCTGTTAAAAATACTTTTTCCCTTTCCTTTTATCATACCGGCAGCTAATACTCCTTCCCTAAACGCGGTAAAGTAACATTGCAAAAGCTGGCTTTTTTTACTGCGGATCAGTTTGATAGCATCGGCTAAAAGTAACGTAGCAACAGGCATTGGCACCATGCCATGACTTCCCCCTTGCACCCACTGCGCATAGGTCATATTAAACTGTTCGCACATCGGGATCATTACGTGCTGCATATATGTTGTTGACAGAATAAAGGGGAGACCATCCTGCTCATAACGTAAGGAATAACTTGCCTTTAAAACATTCACCAGCGACCTCACAGTAGCAACGGAGAATAAAGTGTCTTCTTTGACCGCGATAGATCGAACCAGAGTCGTACAATCTGCTATTTGCCAATTTTTGAGTTGCTGCTTGTTGTCTGATTGTTCACGCAAATACATGAGCAGGCTTTTAATGCCATTTATCTTATTTTTCAATGTGAAGTAAACATAGCGCAATGTCTGTCGTGCATCTTGGTAAGGAAATTCACTTAACAGCATTTGTTGCGCCCATGCGCGCTCACGCTCATCAAGGCCGCTGAAGTGTAAATTCATCTTTTTATCATCAGCCGTATTGATGATCACCCAGCATTTTTGACCTAGTTTATTTATGACTTTAAGCGGTGATATCACAGACTCTTCTGATTTATTAATAACAGCGTTATTCAGTTCCTCTGGTGCGGCCATAATGCGAACTCCTAAAATAAAGGGGGGTAAGGGATGGTGTATTGCTCAGCAAGCGCTTTGCCTTGTCGCTGAGTTCCATGGGGGAAGCGATCAAATAAAATAGACCACTGGGCATGTTCAACTAAATGTTTCACTATTTGCTCTTCATCATGGTTTTCTTCAATGCTCTGCAACTCAGATTCCATGTGTTTTATATAGCTCCACATCATCATTGCTGAGTTTTTATCATTGATGATTTTGTTACCGGAATGAGGATCAGCTTTATCTATTATCCCCCCGAAAATAGTCATGTCATACTTTTCTGAATTAACGGCAATTTCATTGATAAACTTGATCACATCATTGGCTGTGAATCCAGAGGGATCGTGTAGGCTTTTCTGCACTTCATCGACACTCATCATATGACATGATTCTAGGATACTCATGGCTTCCTCAATCATTTTATTGGCAACTTGGACATTCCCTTTGATGCCGTTCAAAATGCGTTCTTTGGCAACACCAGCTTCTCTGTAGCTAGCTACCTGATCCTCACCGTGCGCAGTTTCTTTGGCATTTTCGGCATCTGTCATGCCCTGACCTTCGTTAAAGATGATCCGGCTTTGGCGTACTGCATCAAGATTCAAGAAGATCTCGCTGACCTTATCGATATTATTTTTTACATACGCCATATGATTAACATGTGCCGACAGTAACCACCTGAACGCCCCTTGACCGTTCAGTTCACTGTGATATTTCAAGCCCTGCTCATGTTTTTCATAGGCGGTTCGAAACTGACTGGTTTTCGCGCATTGAAAACTCAGCGGAAAGTAGGCAGTAGCTTTGTTATTTCTAGGAGGAAAACAATAAAACCATTTACCCTGACCTTTTTTAAGGTGAACTTGTGCTTCGGTCATATCATCTAACCAGTTAGTGTACGTTGCTAAAAGTGGATCGCCACGTTCATATGTAATGGTTTCATGACGTTTACCTTTTTTATTTACATCCCCGCCTTTGCCGCGTTCCTTGTGATGTCTTATTTTCGCTTGATTCACATCAACATCGTTAACCGTGTCAGTGGTTAATATCGTTAGTGTTTTACCACGATCTGATTGTATAAAATCAGTTAAATTTAGTCGATACTGATTTGACATTTGAATACAGTCAGAGGCTAGCAACCAACTCATCACTAGCAGCTCAGATTCGGTTGGTAAAATCATATCAGTCAAACTAAAATTCGGGATGAGAGCGGCTCTTGCTTCGCTACCTGGTATTCTTAGCGAAATAGGGATAAATATTTTTTCTCCGCCTCTACCCGATGTCATAGAATAATGGGTGTTGTAAGATATACAGCTCTTAATACGCGTTATCAGTTCACCTATATTGCTCTGATAGTTTGTTATTGTCTTAAAGATAGCCTTACGTCCTACCTGTTTAAATCCCAAGGGCTCTAGCCACAGTAATCTATTCTCTACCTCGACAGAGAAGTGGCCGCGTTCAATTTGTTCAACGTCACCTTTGGAAGGTAATAACGCCTCATAAATTTTTGCATACATGCTGCTCGCCTCAAGGTAAGCAAGGCGTGGTATCGCTAAATCTTCTTTTGAATCTTTGCCAAACATCGATTTAACGGGGTTGCTGTCCAGCGACCAGGTACCGTTTTTAATTCTTTCAGTTAAAACTTCATAGATGGTACTTTTTTCATCCCATTTTATGGTACGTAAAAACAGTCGTCTTTTACGCATTACACCGAGATACCAATGTGCAAACCAGCGTAGGTTGGTGATCAATTGAGAGTCAGAGTAAGGGCACTCGATCTTCTTACCCGTTTCATAATCTATTGAAAAGAGCTGAGATAAGGCGATTTTAGGTTTAGTATCATCTTTTTTAATTTCCGGATTAACCTTTTTTTGAAGGTAAGGCAGCAACCTATCACCACCGGTAAAATTGTAATCTCCAGTCGTATTATTAAGGCCTGCTGCCCATGCGATAGGTTTTTTAAGCTTTGATTTGTACTCGGACACTGCGGTAGCACCCGTTCCACCCTCCGATAAAGACAGACAAAACTCTTGCATCACCGTATGGGGTAGGTCATAACCAGATGACACCAATGCTGACCACATTGCATCATGGCGACAGTTTTCGTCATGCTTCGTAAGGAACAAAAAAAACCGGAAAAACAAAAGAATGTAATTATTTATGGTCACATCAGTCCGCGCACGAAAGTCGTCGGTATAGCAACAAGCAATGATTGCCTGACAAAACAAGGATCCTTTAAATACCGATGGGATCTCAAGGGTCTTGCTGAACTCACCGTATTCTGTCCTTGTCATGAGATTTAATTTAAAAAGGACTTTATCTGGATATTGATGCAGAGAAACGGCTGGTTCGGCCATATATTGCGATAGCGATCCATAACCAACTTCATCATCAACAACAGTATCGACGACCGCTTCCTTATCAATGTCATCTCCATCATCCATTGTTTTTCTCCTTTTCCCTTTGAGCGTTTTTACGTTTGTCTAATCGCACCATACGTATTTCTTCAGATAGCTTTACATTACCATTGATCAAATGCGCGACTTCTTGGTAGAGCTCGGTGGTTGAGGCATCACTATGGCCAAGCCTGTCTTGTACGAGGCGTGTAGGAAGCCCATACTTGATACCCCACAACGTGAGATTGGTTGCATAACTGTGCCTCAGCTTTTGGAAGCTCTTAAAATTGAGTTCAGAGTTATTAAAATTTATTTTTGCATTATAAAAAGTATTGGTACCATGTTTAGCTCCAAGCAGTGTGCCATCAGCTTGGCAATAAAGGTGCTCACTGCTTGCATATATTTCTTCGTGCTTATCCATATGCTCAAATAGCTTTTCTACCAAGTCTGGCTTTATCATTACATCTCTGGACTTTCCACCACCACCTCCTTTACCAATGAGATTTTTCCATTCGATCTCGTCACCAAGCTTCCACTTTAAACGTGCTGCTTTAATCTTCTTCATTGACCAATTATTATTTCGAACTAACTCTTCAGTTCGCACACCGATTTCATAGCCAAACCTCATCGCTAGCTCGTCTCGGTCTCTTTCAAATTCACTCTTGCGCTCTAAATGCTTTAACAACTGCTCAAATAGTTCTGAGGGGATATAGCAAGCATAAATAAAGTCGGCTGGATCAATATCACTCGTGTATTCTTCTTGATATTTAAAAGAGATATTATCTAGTTCTCTAAAGCCGAACTTCACTGATTCATCGATTAGATCCACCAAAACAGTCTCTACTGCTTCCATCCGCGAAGCGGAGGTTGGCTTGCCCGTTTTTGTTTGAAAAGGTAATTCCTTCATGTAATAAGCTTGCATGAAGCCTTGGGTTTCTGTGGAAGAAAGTGTTTGAATTGAAGTACCGAATAGCTTCATGGTGCGAAAAAACATTCCAACAATTTCGGCATATTTATCTCTTGTTGAACGTTCCCAAACTTTTTTTTTGTGCGGATCATCGCACATCTGAGCATATAAGACGGTTGGTGTTATATCTATTTCACCATTACTATGAAAGAACGCCCAATAATAAGATTCGATGTTGTTTTTTGTAATTAGGAATTCTTTTCTTAACACCGTATTGTCCATTTATAGATTCTAAATAAAGTTGAAAACATCTAATTAAAGACGGAAACTAACGAATAATGTTGGGTACAGTTTAACAAGAATCAAAAGTCTTTCAACTTGCGAATCGCAGGTAAAAAGCTTATTTATCAAGTAAATAGTGTAATATAACACTATAAGTGGATTTTGGATTTTGGAGGTTCTTTTTAAAACAACAAGATAGCGATGGGGATATTTTTTTAATACTTTTAAAAAAATATTAAAAATCACTCACATTGAGTACTTTTTCTTAAAATTAGATGTGATCTTGAATTTCATCTCTAAATTCTTTGCCAAATTTTTCTATCTTTATTTAGCTTCTATACCATCCATGTAGATTTGTAGACAATACAACACATGTAAAAACATCTACAATTTTAGTTTGTGAGGTGCGGTAGAGGAAAATAACCGTATCTTCCACCCGAAGTGTTATCCGTGACAGATCCCATTCTAGAAGTGATTAAAGCAATTTTACTACCTGAAGATAAATTAGTTAGTAAAGCGTGACTTAAACACAACGGCGCAAGCGCATTAACATTAAATTGCTCAATAATAGTATTTTTGTTTAGGTCACTCAGCTGTTCATCACGTAAAATCCCGGCATTGTTTATCAACAAATCAATGTTAATTCCCTTAAGTGCTGATACGGCTTTGTCGATACCTGATTGGCTAGCAATCTCTACTTGCTCTATCACGTTGACACCAAGTGCATCTAAATCCTTAGAGCTTTGACGACAAAGTGCATAAACGATATCACCACGTTGTTGAAAAATTTTAGCCATGGCATACCCGATGCCACGATTGGCACCAGTGATTACGATAGTATTGCGTGTATTAGTAGACATAATATTTCCTCATATACCTGCTCCACTTGAAGATGCTCGTTTCAGGAAACCTGAGCGAATCATAATCAAGGCACATCTTTTGTTAATGGTTATTCCCTTAAAAACAAATGTAACGACTAATATGGTTTGCTCAGGTCTCCCCAAAGGGCTGGTTTATAAACGCTTTATGCTGCGTTATTGATTTCGACAATAGAATAACTATTATCTTCAATCAATGCCTTACCTAAAGGCGTTTATAATTCCAGCTGAATCCTGCATCTTCAAGTGGAACAGGTATAGACCTATATTTTTAAATGAGTAATGCTTCAAAAACTATTTTAGCTTAGTTTAATCAATGTTTATTTCAAAAGCTTTGGGAACAAGGTCCCGTTGCCAATGAGTTATGGCCCATTGAATGATCTCTTCAACGCTAGCACTGACTAAGTCAGGTATGGATTTTTGGCCCAAAAAGATTAGCGCCGCAATAAGCGCAGGTTGTGGGTTAGCATTATTAATCGCGGGTGCTTTATTTTGTTTACTAAGCTTATAACCTTCACTCGTGATTGCTAAAGGAATGTGACCGTATCGTGGCGTTGTGCATTTTAAAAAACTATTGTTTAATGTTTGAAAAAGAGTCAGCTGTCTAGCGGTGGGTTCGAGTAAATCACAGCCTCTGACAACATGGGTAATGCCCTGTGCTATATCATCAGCGACTACCGCAAGCTGATAAGCAAACAAACCATCTTTGCGATGAATAATAAAATCTTCATTAGCTAAGGCTTTATTACAAACAACGTCATCTTGAAATAGGTCATTAAATTGATGTAAACCGTATTGGTTAACAAGCCTAGTGGCGTTGCCTTGTGATTTATAATTAGCTGTGCGGCAATGGCCTTGATAGATACCACCGATAGCCTTGATTTGAGAGCGAGTACATTGACAATAATAGCTTAACTTCTGTTGTGCGAGATTAGATAAAATATCACGATAGTATTGAGATTGTGTACTTTGATAAAGCGCAGTTTCATCCCAGTGTAGCCCAAAAGCTTCAAGTGTCGTTAATATTGCTGTGCTGGCGCCTTTTTGTTCACGAGGCCGATCAATATCTTCGATGCGAATTAACCATTTTCCTTGCTCGCCGTGATCATTAACAAACGCTTTTGCATCAAGAAAACTCGCTAAAGCAGCGATGAGAGAACCAAAGTGAAGTAAACCGGAAGGGGATGGTGCAAAGCGACCACGATATTGAAAAGCCTGCTTAGGCTCTAGTGGTCGCTTGATATGCAAGTTTTGCATGTGAACTATGTCTAGTTACAAGTGGCTAAGGTTAGCTACTTTTAGCCAGCCATTTGGCGTTCTTTAATTTCAGCTAACGTTTTACATTCAATACAAAGATCGGCAGTAGGACGGGCTTCTAAACGACGAATGCCAATTTCTATGCCACAAGACTTACAAAAGCCAAAGTCGTCATCTTCAATTAACTGCAACGTTTTTTCAATTTTCTTGATAAGTTTACGTTCACGGTCTCGTGTACGTAATTCAAGACTAAACTCTTCTTCTTGAGCCGCTCTATCCACAGGATCTGGAAAGTTTGCTGCTTCGTCTTGCATATGCGATACGGTACGATCAACTTCTTCACGTAACTGTAAGCGCCAAGCATCTAAAATTTTCTTAAAATGCTCTTGCTGAGGCTCTTCCATGTACTCTTCGCCAGCTTTTTCTTGATATGGCGCAACGCCTGCTAAGGCAAGAATACCTAGTGGCTTGTGTTTATTTGTTGGCATGCTTATTCTCCCAATGCTACATAGACCAAGGCAATTTATTAATATATCACGTTTTACGTAATATGATGCCTTTGTTGTAAGTGCCAATATGTTATATATGACCCGATGAATCAGGACTATATTGTGTCGCTCATGATAAAAATCAACAAATTAGCTAAAATAAATATTTTGTCTAACGTTATCAACTAGTTAATGAAAATTATAATTTTCACACTGTTTTTTAAAAATTTTGAGCAAGCTTTTTTAGCAAGTTTTACTAGGGTGAGTCAATCTTTATCGTTCAATAAAGGGAATTTTTTCTACTAACTTAACATCTAGCTCTCCGAGTTGTAGTGAAAAACCTGCTTTATAGGCGATTATTTCAACACCGGCAAGGCGAGCTTCTTTGAGTAATTTTGCATAAATTGGATCAACATGACTAGCGGCAGAAATATCATTGATGCCACTATGTAAAACGGCAAATAATAAAACAGCCTTGTGTCCTTGTGCGACCATGTCCATTAATTCACGTAAGTGTTTTTGTCCACGTGTGGTAACCGCATCAGGGAAATAGCCATGACCACTCTCTAATAATGTGACTGATTTAACTTCAATATATGTGTCAGGGGCATTATTATAAGTTGCTAAAAAATCAACTCGGCTGTTTTCATTGCCGTATTTTACTTCTCGTTTTAATTCATTGAAGCCAGATAATTCTTTGATTAAATCTAAGTGTAACGCCTCTTCCACCAACTGATTAGCGCGCAAGGTGTTGACGCAAATAAAATGGTCATCTTGGCTTTGGGTGATCTCCCAGCTAAATGGATATTTTCGCTTAGTATTGGTTGAGGTGGTGTACCAAACAGTATCATCGGGCTCTGCACAACCTTTCATCGCACCCGTGTTAGCACAATGTATGGTTGTTTCCTCACCACAATTAAGTTCAATATCAGCTAGAAAGCGTTTATAACGCTTAATTAATTTGGCGGGTTGCACTTGAAGTATCATAGTAAAATGAGCTAATTAAGTTAGTAGCTCATTATAATGTCGTTTTTTTTTGGTATTGTCATTTTAATTAACAAGTTAAGCCTTTCGTTGTTTGTTTTTTAATGAATTTGCTTGCTCTATAAAATCATTGAGCCAATCAGCAGCAATTTCACTATCACTAAAAACATGAAACTCTATTTGGCAGTCATGGTAAATACGCTGCAATTGCATTTGTTGCATATCTGCATAGGCGCTATTTAAAATAACAACAGCAATAGCAATCATGCCTTTTTCTTGTCGATATTGAGTTGTTTCTCTTAACTGCTGTTCGGCATCAGGGGTGAAAACACTACTACCACGAAAGGTGATTAATGACCCCCATGGTTCACCAGTCATTTTTTCTATTAGTTGTTTTATATCTTGGTGGTAATTTTCCGCAGTCACGTCATTAAATGGTTCTTGTACATCAACCAATAAAATATTACTTTGTTGTTCAATGATATAACTTCCATGTGCCGAATGTTGCATGTTATTTCCTCTCTGATTGTCTCTGATTAATAAAGGGGAACGTTAAGTAATAACAGGCTTTAATTAATTTGCCAAGTAAGCAGATAAATATTTTTTTGCAAGTTTTCGCCATCATTTTCTTAGATTCTGAATGATCTTTTTTTACTTCAGCAGGGAGTATATGTTTTTTAAGCTTTTATCTTAGCTTCTGCCTAAGTTTTTCTTAAAAATTTAGACCAACAGGGATGAAATTATTTTGCATCTCTTGCCGTTTAATCTAACTTTCTATTTTATCCATTTTATGTCACAAGCTCATAGGTTTGCTTAATCAGTTTCATCGTCATGCCAACGTAGTTCTTATCGAAAAATTCACGCCTGTTGATTAAGTTAAGAAACATTATGCAGCCATATTATCGAGTTTCGCCATTAAAATTCAAAGCATCTGATTGAGTAATAGCCAGCTATTGAGATTGAATAAAACGATGAAGTTGATTGTTTAAACTGTTTGGCAATATGCCCGACAACTAATAATTGCTATGATAGCAGCCCTGTTTTTAATAATTTAATTTTGTCGATGACCGTGACTACTTCTTTACCCATAGAAGCAATTAAGCAACAATTTTGCCAAAGCCTCGATGAGCAAAATACCCTCATATTATCGGCTCCTCCTGGAGCGGGTAAATCAACCTGCTTACCTCTATGGTTATTAACGTTGCCAAGTTTGGCTAATAAGAAAATTTATTTGCTACAACCTAGACGTTTGGCCGTTAAAAATATAGCAACATTTTTAGCTGCACAGCTGAAAGAAAAGGTAGGGGAAACTGTTGGTTATCGATTACGTAATGATAGTAAAACATCAACGAGTACCCGTCTTGAGGTCATTACTGAAGGCATATTAACGCAGATTATTCAAAAAGATGCCGAACTATTAGGTACGGCATTGGTCGTTTTTGATGAATTTCATGAACGAAGTCTTCAGGGCGACTTAGCTTTTGCACTCACCCGTGAAGTACAAACAGAATTACGTGATGATTTAAAAATACTGCTTATGTCGGCAACGTTAGATATTGAGTATTTAAGCCAAGCATTGCCTGATGCTTATTTGTTAAATAGTGAAGGACGGAGCTATCCTATAGAGGTGAGTTATCAAGCCCCTAGGGCTCATCAACGTTGGCGTGAACATGCATTGGCGGTTATTAAAGATAAAATGTATAACCACATAGGCTCAATCTTAGTTTTTTTACCGGGTGTGGCCGATATTCGGTTTTTACTTGATAGCTTAATGGCTCAACAAGTGGAAGGTGTCAAAATTTGTCCCTTGTTTGGGGAGTTGAGTTTAAAGGAGCAGCAGCAGGCAATAGCACCCTGTCTAAGTGGACATCGTAAAATTGTTTTAGCTACAAATATTGCAGAGACTTCATTGACCATTGACGGCATTGATCTTGTTATTGATTGCGGCCTTGAAAAAGTTGCTGTTTTTGATAGTGCTAGTTTGATGAATAAGCTAATGCAAAAGCAAATATCAAAGGCTTCAGCTGTACAAAGAGCGGGGCGAGCAGGGCGATTAATGCCTGGGCAGTGTATTCGCTTATACGGCAAAGATGATTTTGAGCGTAGACCGCTGCACAGTGTTAATGATATTCAACAAGCTGATTTACTACCTACACTCATCGAAGCTGCTCGATGGGGAGTCACAGCCTTAGCTGAGTTGCCTTTATTGGAACTGCCCAGTAAAGCTAAAGAGCAACAAGCGTGGCAAGAACTACAAAGCCTAGACATTGTTGATGATAAATACCTGCTAACCAAACACGGTGAAAAAGCATCCTGTTTGCCTTGTCACCCACGGTTTGCTCATATGATATTAATGGCACAAACCCAAGGGCCGAATATAACGCTGTTGGCTTGTTTAATCGCCGCTTTACTCGAAGAACGCGATATTTTAAAAGGAGAAAAAGCGAAATATGATTGTGATTTAATTCATCGGTTGCAATTACTTATTCAGCATAAAAGTAATAAAAATCCATTGTTAGAACGGATTCTACAACAAGCGAGTCGACTGGCTCAAAATGTACAATTACGTTTTAGGGTTCATGATCTGGATTTAGCAAAGACAGGTGTACTGCTCGCTTATGCTTATCCAGAACGCGTGGCTAAAACCAGAGGGAATCATGGTGATTTTATTTGCGTTAATGGCAAAGGAGCCTTAGTGAATGAACAAGATGCTTTAGCAGGTGAAGACTTTATTGTTATCGCTCAAACGAGTCAACTAGGTGGCCAGTTAACGGTGAGATTAGCTAGTCAGATTAGCTTAGAAGAAATAACCAATACCTTTGCTGCACAGATAAAGCAGCAAGATATAGCAAATTTTGATAATAAAAGCGGTAGAATAATCGCTAAAAGACAAACCTCATTAGGTGCAATAGTCCTATCAGATCAGCCATTGAAACAAGAGGTAACCGCTGAATCAATTAGTGCTATGTGGTGTAGTTTAGTGATGAAAAAAGGGTTAAGTTTTTTATCCTGGCAGGCCAAAGATTTAGCACTAAAAGCGCGTTGGTTATGGTTGAACAAGTACTTTCCGGAATATGATTTAGTGGTAATCGATGATGAACTGCTATTGGCAAAATTAACAACGTGGTTTGCTCCGTTTGTTGGCGGTATAAAAACTAAAGCGCAGCTCGATAAACTCGATTTATCATCGATGTTATTATCTTTACTTAGCTATCAAGAACAAAAAATATTAAAGCAAGCTGCACCTACTGTTTATGTTGGACCAACGGGAAGGCATTGCCCAATTAGTTATTCTCAAGATGAATCTCCAAAAGTTTCATTACCTATGCAAGAATTATATGGTCTAACAATAACGCCCAATGTTGGCGCTATTGCGGGTATAAGTGAACAAAATCAAGGCATACCTCTACTTTTAGAGCTACTTTCACCCGCGCAACGCCCTATTCAAGTAACACAAGATTTAGTTAAATTTTGGTCTGGTAGCTATCAAGCAGTGCAAAAAGACATGAAAAGCCGTTATCCTAGGCTTGTGTGTTATTGTTAAGATTGACAGTTCATGTGTACTTTAACATGATTGACAATTAGTAATAATTACATAACAAAGTAGGTACTTTCATGTCTTTAGTAAAAGCGAATAGGATTGTGTTAATACGCCATATTAAGCACAGTTATTCAGATATAAGTTCAGTTTCTCTTAATGAAAAATCAAAAGAAATTCAATGTCATGGAGGCTCGTACTTCATTACGCCTAGCCATTTCTTTAATGAAAAACACGATATATACCTTTTCCCTTTTCTTTTTAATCATGACTCTTCACCTTGGAAAGAAGCTAACCTTTTTTTGTTTTCATCTGCGCAAAATGGTAACAAAGGATATTCTAATTCCGACTCTGTTCGTGAAAAAGCCAGTCTATTGATTGACTATAAGGTCTACTGCGAGGAACATGGGATTGACTTATATGACTTCAATGGTCGGAAGCCCAGAAGACCAACATATCGATATTTTTTTGATTTACTACAGAAGGTAAATGAAGGAACACTTTCAAGAAAGAAGCTGAATAAATATACCAAAATTGTCTATGACTTTTATAAGTATTTATCAGAACAACAAAACTCTTCTATTGATTTGGATAAGGTTGATAGTGTCAAATCGGTTAATCATTTTTTTCAAAGCTCTCACGGCAGAGGTTACTCGGTAACACAAGAGAAACGTGGACAAAGTCTACCCGTTAGCAGTTCAGCAAGCCCAATACGTATTGGGTTTTTACGAGAAAATGGAGAAGAACTTAGGCCTTTACGTGAACCTGAACTATGTGAGTTATTTACGGCACTGTCGAATGAAAAATTCGCGGTTGACGAACGGTTAATTCATTATATTGCTTTGCAGGTAGGGGCTAGAAAACAATCTATTTTAACTTTAAGAATGAAGCACATTAAGCTATTTTCTGATGACAATTTGCTACAAGATAAGACTTTTAAAGTTAATGCTGGCCCCGGAACAGGTATAGATACAAAGTATGATAAACCCCAAGCTCTTTATTTTCCTGAGAAATTAGCTAAACAACTCAGAACGTATGCTAATAGTCAAAAAGCTCAGAAACGTCGAAGTAAATTTGTTAATAAAAATGGTCATATATTGAATGATGATGACATGTATCTTTTTCTTTCTTCTGCAGGAGGAGCACATTATATGGCAAAGTCAGACCCTAGGTACATTAAGACTAAAAGTAGACCTCAAGGGCGCAACACTTATTCAATGAATAAAAAACTGAGTAATATTGTAAGTACAGAGTTCCCAAGTGATTTCATATTTCACTGGTTAAGAGCGACATATGCTTTACGCTACTATCGGTTCCTTCAGCCTCTATTCGCTAAAGGGGTTATATCTGACCGCGATATTATATCCATGGTGCAAAAAAGGTTACATCACACAGATCGAGAAATAACAGAGCACTATCTAAAGCTTTTTGATTCGATAGATGACAGGTTGGTTGCACAACAACTTTATGAAGAACGTGTGTTTGATCTATACGGTTCCCGCATGGATTCAATATGATTGACTTCGAATATATTCAAAGAAAAACTATCATAGTAAGTTTGCAGGATTTGGCGCAAAAGGAATTCCTCCACCCTGAACTATTAAGACTATATCTTCCTAATTCAGATAAAAAAAAACCATTGGACCTTGGTGCTTTAGCTTATTCGAAGAGAAAATATGTTCACGGCGCGCTCAGCTTTGAGCAAACAGGTTATTTTGTTGTTCAAGAGTCATTTATAAAGTCGAGGAGATTCTTTCTAAACAATTTTATTGATTATATCATTACAGGAGGATATCGAGAATCTAGCGTTAGTGCATTAATTTCAAAGGTTAGAAAAGCATTTAATATAATTGAGAAATATGACTTTTCGGAGGTTTTTCTCAAAAATATTGAGAATTCATCTTCAGTATATACAGATATTACTTTGGAATTAAAGCACAAGGTTCATATAAATGAAGTTACTCCGCGCCATGCTGAGTTGATACAGGTTAGTGTTGCTTTCATTATATTGATTGGGCATGGAAAAATGGATTTTGATCATATTGTTGAAAACAATATAAAATTTAGAGGGGGGGGGAATCCAACTCAACCTCGGGATATTGTTGAGTTTCGTTATGGGTATGAAACGTATAAAAGTATAGCGCTAGGCCTAACCACTAGCTTACTTAAAGGAGATAAACTACCCATTCTTTTAAAGATGCCAGGTTATAAAACCTACTTGTTTCCATATGCCAACCATCGAATAACGCCTTACTGTCATCGTCCTACAGATGCTTATAATCATGTAGAAGGTCGCCTGGTAACACCTGAAGAGTATTATGCTAAAAGGCCGTTAAAGTTTAAATGGGAACTTAATGAAAATTTAAAGAGGAGTTCAAGTTATCTTGAAGATGCTAATGAAAATATGCGAGCTAAATGCCGCCGAGCATTTGCATCTACGGCGATGCAGTCTTTCCAAATGATATTCATGATGATCACTGGCTCTTATGTCAGTGAAATGAACAATATTGATTTTGATGGTGCTTTTGAGACAACAAAACCGGTGATTCAGAAAAGCTATCGAATTGTTAAATTCAGAGCTAATGGTCGAGAGGTTCAATATGACCTTGCTCATGGTGCAGTAAATTTTTTTAAACATTACTTAAAGTTACGAGAGTGGGTTCTTGATGGTATATCATTTGATAAACTTTTTTTTGGTTTAGAAACAAAGTCTTGGAACCCTTGTTATGTAAGCTCCTCTGCAATAAGAAGTTTCCAACGAAATAAAGTTATTGGTATCTTTATGCCATCTGACTTTGAGATGTTAACTTCTCGCCAGTTTAGAAAAACGAAAAGCTTATTTTTACATGAGCAACCAGAGGTTACCAAGGAAACCGTTGCTCAAGTTTTGGGACATTCAGATAAAACGAATGAAGCTCACTATATGGAAGTATCGCCCGACAAAGCACAATCGGAATTTGCTAATTTCTGGGATGCTGCCCATGAAGCGGTAAGTCATATAAGTTTCGATGCTAAGGTAGCTGATAAAGGGCATACCTGTATTGCTTCTGGCCATTGTGTCGAGTATAAAAAACCGGAGCCAGCGATAGACTCCCCTCCCATTCAACCAGACTGTCGTACACAGTACGGTTGCTTGTTTTGTATGCATTATATCTGTCACGCAAATGATGTAGATGATGTCCATAAGCTGTTTAGTCTTCTCTATATCATTACAGGGGTACTAAACGCTACAGCAGATACCGAAAAGGCTAGAGAGCTGCTTTTAATGTTGTCATCTCGAGTAAGGCAAATACTTATTCAAGTTAAGATGAAGTCAGAGATTGGTAAGGAAAATGTTGATGTATATCGTGACAAGGTATTTAAGCATGGTGAACTGACACCTTACTGGGAAAATCGTTTACAAAGGTATGAGTCACTTGGAATTATATTTACAGAAAAGCAAGTAGGAGACTATTTTGAATTCTGAAATTTTTTATACAAACCGAGTATTTGGACAAGCTTCAGCGGAAAGTAGCTCAGGTTTATCTGGGGGTCATACGCCGGATGTTTTAACTGTAACCGGATTAGGGGTAATAATACCAGATGAATTTATTTTGTGTCGTGATAGATATAATGTCCCGACAGCAATTTATAAGTATGATAAATGGGATTTGACGCCTTATATATTATCCTCTAAATCCAGTGAAACTATCTGCTTCGAAGATTTAAAATATACAGATGAAGAAATAAAAGATCAAAAGCTTGTAGATGAAGTAAAGAGGATTGCAGTTTTTCTGATGTATTTTATCAATACGGGGATAGCGGGAGGTCTAGCCATTTCTACAATTACTCGATATGTAAATACGACCAAAAAGGCTGCTCATTTCTGTATTGAAACACGTAAAGATAGGATGGTTGGTAGATTAACTTTACAAGAGCTCTTTAGTAACAAAATCTACTTAGCGTTTTACATAAAAACTCTTGATAAAAGGCAAAGGCAACGATTACACGCTCTGTTAAAGAAGTTAAATGTTGTAGGTGAACTTCGTCTTGGGTATGAAGTGGCTCACTATGAAAATTTACATGAAGTTATACCTCACAATCAACACCCTGTAATTCCTACAAGAATTTATCTTGAGATGGTAAATTCGTTGACTGATAGGGTCGAATTTCTTAAGGAAAAAACAGTTAGGTTAGAAAATTTTATAAAAAAATTTTCTGATCCCTACTATGGTCTATGTATCGAAGGGCAAAAGGATCGTATGTTTGTTGATGGCATAGAACCGAAGGATAGAGTTTTTAGACCTATTCTGAAAGATACTATCAGAAAACATGCGGTAAAGAGCCTCTTTTCCCATCCAGATTTTATCTGCGAAGATAGGCGTCAACTTTCAGCTGTATTGGGAGTTATCCAATACGAAATGAAACATGTTATTCACATGTATACGGGGATGAGAAATGATGAGGTTAATCGTTTAAACTATAATTGTGTGTTGGATAAAGTTACGCATGAAAAAATATGTGAAGAGGATGATGATATACCATCATCTAGTTCGATTGTGAAAATTATCTCTACAACTACTAAATTTACAGGATTTAAAAAAGAGGAATCTTGGTTAGCGCACACTATCGTTTTAGAGGCTATAGCAGTACTTCGTAGAATCGTTCGTGGAATTGCAAGTATATCAGGCCTTAATGTGGACGATTGCTGCCTCTTAATTAGCACAAGACCTATATATTCTAAAAAGAAAGAATCAACTGGACGAAAAGTTTTTACTTTACCCAAAAGTAAGCGCAGATACTTCCTAAAAAAGCCTGCATTTATTATTGATAAAAACGATTATGATGTATTAGTTGCAAGCGATCCTGAACGAGATTTTTCTGCTTAATCAGAGTTTGATTGCGGAAAACAGTGGCCCCTAACAACACACCAATTTAGAAGGTCTTTAGCGTTTTATGCTGTGAATAGTGGTTTTGTTTCACTTGCAACTTTAAGGAAACAATTTAAGCATTTGTCTCAAGAAATGATCAAATACTATAGCAGAAACAATGAAAACGTTATGACAATATTTGGTCATTATGATGTGAAAGCAAAGGAGTATGTTCTCCCCTTGAATCATATAGCATATGAGCTTCAAATCGGTATGTCACTTGCGACAGCCGAGTCATTGCTAAAAGATTTATTGAATAAAGATAGTAGCTTGCATGGAAAAACGGGGGGATACTTCGAAAAACAAAGAGAAATGCTTAATAATGATGATGTGTTAGTTGAAGAATTCCGAGAGGTAACGGCTAAAAAAGTTCACGATGGTGAAGTTAGTTACCGAAAAACATTATTGGGCGGGTGTACCAATATTGATATTTGTAGCTGCTCAATACTTGGAGAATTTGCCGATTGCTTAACAAGTCAGTGTGCCGTTATTAAATCTGAAAATATCGATAACCTCATTAAATCAACAGAAATAGAATTAAAATCTTATGACAAACAATCTGTGGAATACCTATCAACAAAATCAGAACTAGAAGATTTAATTCGATATAAAAAACACAATGTAGAGCGTAAAGCTGAGCATGTTTGAAGGATGAATAAATGACGAATACAAATGAACTAGCAGCTTGTTATGAAGCATTAGATCGATTAAAGAATGGAACTCCTCGAGTAGAGAAGTTCATTGGTCTTGAGTTGGATAAAATTACTAACTCCATAGTATCTCAGGAAGCAGGGCATGATAAAGGTTACATCAAAAATAAGCGTGCAAATCACCAAGGCATTGTTGGAGCCATTAATGATATTAGTAACCCTATGCAGGTAAATACTTTGTCTAAGTCGGAAGTGAATAGGCGACATAAAGATAAAGTTAAAAATCTTAATGAAAAATTAGGGATGACACAAGAATTTTTAGAAGATTCACTTGCACGTGAAATATTGTTAATGGCGCGCCTAAAAGAGTTAGAAGATGAATTATACAAGTTGAGCAAAGTGGTTAGAATTTAACTTGATATCAATAGTGAACTACTCTCTTTAATACGAGAAAGTTCTACGTTCCATTATAGGGTTTTCCATCTTGCCAGCACTTATATACAGCGCTCTACGGAGCAACTTTAATTTTAAACACTCTGATCGATTTCATACCACCTCAAAACGCTAAAGTTTAAGTAGTTTAATCAATAGTTGAAATTATCTGTTGACAAGATGTTGTTAGCTATGTAAATTGATTTTCGTTGCAATGTTTTACCTGTATTACATGGATATTGTTTTATGGTTTAATGTTGTTACGTATTGAATTAAAAGGATTTAAAAAGGATTTAAAAAGGATTTAAAAAGGATTTAAAAAGGATTTAAAAAGGATTTAAAAAGGATTTAAAAAGGATTTAAAAAGGATTTAAAAAGGATTTAAAAAGGATTTAAAAAGGATTTGTATTTCTAATCTGTATTTCTAATCTGTATTTCTAATCTGTATTTCTAATCTGTATTTCTAATCTGTATTTCTAATCTGTATTTCTAATCTGTATTTCTAATCTGTATTTCTAATCTGTATTTCTATCTGTATTTCTAATCTGTATTTCTAATCTGTATTTCTAATCTGTATTTCTAATCTGTATTTCTAATCTGATTGTGTTCGGCTGATCCTGTGTAAAAGTTAAATCACTTTTATGTTTTATGGGGCAATCTACCGAGCTCAATATGGTCATTAATGTTAATTAATTTTTCATTAAAAAGGATATCAAAATGAAAACATCGTTAAAGTTTTATAGCTCAGCAGAATCACAAGCTTCAACTCAAGCCATTAAAATGGCAGGTGCTTGTTGTACTTGTATACGCTATTAGTCGTAACGTTAATTAAATTTTATTAAAAGGAAATCAAAATGAAAACATCATTAAAGTTTTATAGCTCAGCAGAATCACAAGCTTCAACTCAAGCCGTTAAAATGGCAGGTGCTTGTTGTTGTTGTATTAGATTTTAGTCGTAACGTTAATTAAATTAACTTGTCCCATTTGAATGGTACAAACTTTCAAATGGGACATATAATTCATTTTAATAAAAAGGAAATCAAAATGAAAACATCATTAAAGTTTTATAGCTCAGCAGAATCACAAGCTTCAACTCAAGCCGTTAAAATGGCTGGTCGATGTTGTTGTTGTATTGAGTTTTAATAAGTAACTAAATGAAATTAACTTGTCCCATTTGAATGGTACAAACTTTCAAATGGGACATATAATTCATTTTAATAAAAAGGAAATTAAAATGAAAACAGTATTAAAGTTGATAGTTTAGGTTAGGTGATCTAACCCGAATAAATGACGCTGACAGCATAAAAACCTGTTTTGAATTTCAGTTAACTCATTCGTAAAACTGAAAAGCTAAATTAACTATTTAACTCAGCGGTTCTTTGTATATTAATAAAAAATATAAACTATAGGATAGCTTGATTGTTATGTATTACTTTCTATTAGGAACTTGATGCATTATTAAATATCGACTAATTGAGATAAGTATATGCCTTACTATTTACACCCATCAGTTAACATTACAGAAATATCAGTTCACAAAATACAAATATCACATGTTGGTCATGAGATTACTATTGAAGAACAAAATAAAAATATTCAAGAGTTTGTTGGCCAAATATCGAAAAATAATTTTCCTGCATGTTTAAAAGATCATAAAGACGCCGAAGTGTTAGATCAAATATTTATATTTTTTAAAGAGCATAACTTTATAACGTTAACAGAACCTACGAGACGTGATGCGTTAAGTCTTGACTTAGAAATACTCAATCAAATTTCAGACCCTGATGGCGATACAACACCTCCAAAACTTTTTAATAAAGTTGACTTTTCATCGGTAAATGTTTTTGGCAGCGGAGAGTTCTTTAACAGAGTCTGTACAGAATTTGAAACGTTAAAAATCTCCGTAAATGTAAACCCTAAAGAAAGTGAAGTTGGTAGTGCATTAATGGTCTGTTGTAGCGATCAACCCAATATTAATTTGTTTAAGGAGATAAACCAAATAGGGGTTAAGGCTAAACTGCCTATTTTATTTGCTAACCTTAATGGTCCTAAAAGTATAATAGGTCCTTTCTTTATGCCTGGAGAATCAAGCTGTTTTACTTGTTATACCCATCGTTTGGCTCCAAATTACAATTTCGTCGAAGAAGCACTGGCATTGCAAGACAACATAGGCAATATAGTTTCAAGTAATACATCCAAAGCTTTATACAGTTTAGAATCAAGCTTTCATGTAATTTCTCAAGTACTTAAGTTTCATAACAAGTCTTTTCATCTCTGTTTGATCAATGAAATTTTAGAATTAGACTTATTAGACTACCAATTAGATATTCGGCCTGTTTTACGTATACCTCATTGCAAAGATTGTTACTCGAAAGAGAACGAATTACCAAATAATGCTGTACGTGCATTGATCTAAGGATAGATATGAATATTAAAAATAATGATAATCAGCTATCAAATAAATTACGTTCAACACTTAATAAACTCGTTGATGACAAAACAGGGGTGATTAAACGAATTGTTGAAGTGCCTCTTCAGTCAAGTGAATACGGAATGTTTATTTATTCCGCGGAGTGTTCAGATACTCGCTATGCAATTAACCTCGAACATACTAATACTTTAAAATTGGAATCAATAGCATCGGGGGCCGCATTAGATCGTGAAGAAGCTATTTGGTCTACGGTAGGAGAAGCGTGTGAACGTTATATAGCCTCTTATTTTTTTATGGATGAGGTGATTTATACTAGTGAAAACGATCTAAAAGACAGTGTAGTGCCAATGACACAATATATTGGTTTTTCTGAAGAGCAATATAGTCGAGAAGGTTTTAAGTTCTATAAACCGGATTCAGATCGTGAAATATATTGGGCTGAGGGCTATTCACTTTTTGATGGTCAAAAGGCTTATGTTCCAGCTCAACAGGTTTGGTTAGGCTTTCCTTCAAAACGAAATGAAGAAGATTTATTTCCACAGATCAGTACAGGTTTAGCAGCAGGAGAAACCTTGAGTCACGCTATATTGACGGGGTTAAGAGAAGTTATAGAACGAGATGCTTTTACTACTCATTGGCTATTAAAGCATACCCCAAAAAAAATAAGGCTTGAAGATGTTACCTGTAAAATACCTAAGCTAGATGCTCTCATAAACAATACCAAACTTGATGTTCATTTAATGTGGGTAAGTACAGAATTAGATATTCCGAATGTTTTATGTATTATTCGTTTGCCAAAAAATGCAGGCATTGCTGTGGGTATGTCATGTCATTTAGACGCTATTATAGCTGCTGAAAAAGCAATAGTTGAAGCTTATCATACATACAACTGGATATTAGAAATGAGACGCGGCGGATTAGAAGCAACCGTAAAAGAAGAAATTTACGATTTTGAACACCATGTTCGTTTTTATTTTGAACCGGAAAATCATATGTGCTTAGAGTTTTTGATGGCTGGTGATTATTTAACTCCGGATGAGTTATATCAGAATACTTATAGTAACAGTGATTATGATGCACAACTTAATGAAATACTAACTCGTTTGAAAAAATCTGATTATCATCCATATGTTGTTGATATTTCGAAACCAGAATTTTCTGATATAAATATTTATGCCGCTAAAGCTATTATTCCAGGTCTACAACCTCTGCATGTAGGTCTTGGCAATGAGTATTTAGATACCAAAAGATTAGAAAAAATAGCCGACATTTGGCAGATACCTATGCCTAAAGAGTTAAATCTTGAACCCCACCCATTTCCTTAATTACAGAGCGTATTAATGTCAGTATTAAAAAGAAAAGCTAAAATTGCTTCGTCTGAAAAACACTGGGTTGAATCTCAGGCGGCTATTGTTCATGAATACACTAAGTACTCAGAGATGGAATTGTTGAAAAGATCACCTCGGATAGTTGAATATTTAGTGAGTCCAAGGACTTTACTCGAATCAACAAGGAACTTTAAAGAATACTTACATGAGAATTCGATTAGCTTACCTATAGCAGAATCGACAAAACATGATTATGTCAACTTGCTAAAGACACGTAGAAGTAGCCGCGGATTTTCAGGTAAAAGTCTTCCGTTTCAGGAGTTGTCCAACTTATTAGGGTGGTCTGTAGGAACAACAAAAAAAGTTGATATGACTAATCCAGAGCTTAAAAATGAAAATGTACATTTTCGTTCTTATCCTTCAGGAGGAGGGTTATACCCTTGTGAATTTTATGTGATTGCACTCAATATAGATGAACTAGACGCTGGTGTTTATCACTATGATAATATTAATCATGCTCTGGACCCTATAAATAAAGTTATAGACCTTAAAGAAATAGAGTGTTGCTTTTTAGCTGAAAAGTTTATTAATGATATTGCTTGTATTGTAGTTGTTACTTCTGTATTTGAACGAACTGTAACTAAGTACGGTGATAGAGGTTATCGATTAGCTTTATTAGAAGCAGGGCACCTGATGCAGAATATTCTATTATCTGCAACCGCACAAAATTTAGCTAGTATAACTTGGGGAGGTTTTCACGACAACTCTGTAGCTACAATGTTGAATACTGATGTTATAAGTGAACCTCCTGTGCATGCTGCATTTATTGGCAAAGCGAAAGTGACTTAAATGGATATAAAAGCTAAATTAGAAACGGTTAATGAACTGTTGAGTCAAGATCCTTACCAAATAAATTTACTGTATATAAAGGTTTTGCTTAATCTTACCTTAGGTAACAAAGGTGAAGTAACTCAGTTATTAAAAATATTGGGGCGAATACCAGGAATCAATGAACAAATCTCTCCTCTTATTTTACTTGCCGAAGAGACAAAAATACTCGTCTCTTCCGGTGAATTTTGGTTTATATTTCCTTTAGAAAGTGACGATGAAAGTCAAAAATTTATTATTGATTTTTCGTTGGAACATTACGATAGATTATTAACAATAACAGGGAGAATACCACAAGGTACCATCATATTTGAAATGACGCCCTATCCTATTTCTTTTCTGGATTATTCTATTGAAGGGCTAAATATAATCGAATTGAGTGGCCTGATGGATGATTCTGATCGGTACTCTTCGACCATTGCCCATGAACTAAGCCATGTGTTTTGGCCATGTAAAAACAGAGTCATTTCTGAAGGTATTGCGTTAGTTTATGAAAATAAGCTGGCGACAGCAGGCGCTTTTATTCCTTCTGTAACTAAAGCTATTGAGTACGTGAAAAGATATACAGGTACCTTTCCATCATTAACTACATTATTAACAAATAGTTTCAAAGATGACGTATTTTTTGAAAGGAGAACATCATCAACAGATGAACAAATTTTAATTTATAATTTAGCATTTCTTTTGATTAAATTTTTCTCAGAGAGTGCAAGTAATAGCAGCATAGATGTGCTCATTGCCGCTATTAATAAGTCAGAAGATAAATCCGCTGACACTATATTTCTCTCTTTGTGTGGTAAATCGTCAGACGAGTTAGAGGCTTTTTTAAACTACCCTAAAGTTGAAGATACCTCTGCAATCGATTTACAAGAGGTAGAAGATAATATTCTTGAAGATAGATTACTAAATAAGGATGTATCTTACGAAAAATTCTATCAAAAATTGCATCTTCTGAGTGTTAACTCAGAGATTGAAATATTAAAGGCGAGAGTCATATTGATGAGACTTTATGCTCAAATTAACCAAGGCTTAAATATTGACTTAGTTATTTTATGCGAAGCTGAACAGCTTGCTGACTCATTATCTGATAAAGGTCTAGTTACAGAATCATCATACATAAAAGCACGAATATCACTCATTAAACTAGTGAAAACTAATGATTTTATCGAAAAATCACAGTTGATTTCTAAAGTTCATGGCCATTTTCAATCTTCTTTTGGTGACAACAGACTTAAATCTGAAGCATATATTGATTATGCCAAGTTTGAATTTGCAACGCCTGAAGCTTTTGGCCGAGATATTGGCAAGGTAAAAGAGCTTTTAAAGCTAGCTGAAGGTGATATGAGGTACAGGCAAGAAATTGACAGTATTAAAGCTGACATAGAACTAGAAATAAAAGGGCGACTATGAGTTTGGTCATATCAAGGTTGATTTCAAAAAAAAGAAACGACTTTCAATTATCAGTGAGTGATATAAATATAGGAACAGAGCAATCTGTTTCTATTATTGGTGCTAATGGTAGTGGTAAAACGTCATTAATGGAAAGCTTACTCGGATTAACTTCATGCGTTAAAAGAGATATATCTTTTCTTGGCATTGATATTAATACCTTTGAACGAAATAAAAATAACAATAAAAACTTGGGTGTTCAATTACAAAAATCACAATTCAATAAAGAACTGAATGTGAAAGATCTGGTTCAACTGTATAAAGTTATGTATGAAAAATCTTGTGGTTATATATATGAATTACTAAATATTGATGAGTTAATGCGGGTCAGGTATGAGAAGCTTTCTCGAGGACAACGCCAACGCGTTGATATATACCTTGCTCTAGCACATGAACCAGAACTTATTTTTTTAGATGAACCGAATACAGGTTTAGATGCACAGTATCGACAAGTTCTATCCGACTTACTAATTCGGATGAAGGAAAAAAAAGCAACCATTTTAATGGCTTCTCATACAAATTATGAAATTGAATTGTGTGATAAAGTTATTTGGATGGTTAATGGTTCGGTAAAGGATTATGGTTCATTCGATAATGTGATTACTAAAGCAATAGGTAAACACAAACTTGAACTCACTTGTTATAAGCCTGAGATCTTTGCAAAGGTTATTGATTTTATCAAGGGAGAGAACAGTGTTAGGGCTATTTATACTAATGATATTAGTTTGGAAGCAACCGTATATTTACAGGATAATATTTTATTGATGTTACTCGATGCCTATAGCGCAGAGCATTACTCTAATATTAGTATCTCAGGTTGTAATCTGAATGACTTGATTACGGAAAGTCGATTAACAAAGGTGATAAATTGAATAAATTTATAGAATTAGTAAAAATTGAGTTACTCGTTTTTGTGAGGGACTATGTAGCACTATTTTGGACTTTCTTATTCCCATTTTTCATATTGGTCGTATTTATGTCTATGTCTTCAAAAGAAGAGGTAATTAATACAGAGTTGTTTTTTATTGAACAAATGGAAAACGATATACAAAAGCAGTATTTTCGAGAATTAGAAACTAAATTATTGTCTACTTCATTACCCATTAGCTTTAACACACTAACCAGTGAGTCTTCAGCTGTTGATTTGGCCGCGAATCAAGTACAAATTAAATTATCAAATGTGCATGAAACTCAGGAAAAAAATAAGATAAAGGGGGATGTTTTTTTTTACTCTAATGCACAGCCAACTGAAAATGTATTGGGTGTGATAAATGTTATCGAGCTTTTAAACAACAACCTTATGCTCAATGAACCGCGTTGGACATTAACTCCGAGTAAGTTAATTAAACAAAAAAACGACACTAGCCAAACAGCTGATGCTGGAACTGGAACAGCGCAACACATGACTATTGGCTTGATTTGTATGACAATACTATCCACGAGCCTTTTCGGTTTTTCTGTTGTTTTGGTTCAATTACGCGCGACGAACTCTTTGAAAATGTATCAAATAATGCCAATGGGAACTGCACTTTATTCGAGTGCATTTATTATTAGTCGCATGTTGATTATGATCATTTTTTCGATTATTTTCATTGTAATAGCAGATATTACTTATTCGTTAGGATTTGAATACTCATTAACTACATTACTAAGTTTTATACTTTTAGTAGCGATTGGGTCTTTAACTTTTATTTGTATCGGAATATTGGTCGCTTCAAGAGTAACCTCACCTACTGCGGCAAATGGAATTATAAACATAATATTTTTTCCTCTTATATTTCTCAGTGGCCTCTTTTTCCCTATTGAATCGAATATCGAATGGCTAAGTTCTGTTGCATCAGCACTTCCATTAAAAGATTATGCAATCATGTTTCGAGAAATAATCTTTAATAGTGGTAGTTTTTCAAACTTTTCAAATACCTTATTGATAATGTTTTTGTGGGGGGGAATTCCATTTTTTATTGCGCAGAAAATCTTCATTTGGAATGCAAACGATTAATTACGTTTACCGTTACGTTTAATCTAAGAATACCGATACAGGTTAATGAATTAAATCACGTGTAAATGAAAATACAGAAAGAGAGCAGTATTATGAATAGTTATCAACCTAAAGAGTTACCCGTAGTCCCTTCTTATAATAATTTTGAGTTACAGAGCGTAGGTACTTTTGAAAAAGAACTGAGCTTATTAGGCTCACAGTGGAATTTTATAGATCATGTCTCTAGTTATAAAAATGTAGGTGACTACAAAGTGCATGAGTTTCTCGATGAATCTATTATTATTGTAAAAACTAAAAATGGATTTCGTTCATTTATAAATTTCTGTTCACATAGAGGCTCTGTACTTTGTACAAGTGCACAAGGAAATAAAAAATCATTCGTTTGTCCTTATCATAATTGGACCTTTGATCTTGAAGGCAATTTAAAGCATGCCCCAGCCTTCCCTACTGCGACTGATAGTCCTGAAAAGCATAAATTGAAGTCTATACAAATCAATGAAATTGAAGGTTTACTCTTTGTAGGGCTAGAAAATGATCATATGGTTAGGTTTGATGATGTTAAAGACGCACTTGCACCATTATTTGCATGGCAAGGATTAAAAGAGTCAAAGATTGCCCATAAACGCTCTTATCGCATCAAAGCTAATTGGAAGATGGCAGTTGACAATTTTTTTGAATGCTACCATTGCTATGCAAATCACCCCGAAATGTGTGAACTCTTTATTCACCCAAACATAACAGCAACAGATGTAGCTCATAAAAATATGAAGTTCTTAGATGTTTGGCAAACTTGGACAAAGGCTACCCAGCTTTTAGGACATCCCACAGGTGGTATTGAAGGCATAGATCCTGAAGTAGATCAATTTAATGTTATATATCGAACCCCATTAAATGTTGACGCCAAGTCATATGGTAAAAATGGCGCCGCACTAGCTCCCTTAATGGGCAAGTATAAAACATTTGATAATGGAGAGACTTTTGGTTATAGCGGTGCATTATTGCAATTTAGTATGCCAAATGACCATGCTTATATGGCAAAACTTAACCCCATTTCAGTAAATGAAACCGAAATAGAGCTTTTTTGGTTCGTTGACAAAAGTGCAGAGGAGGGAATTGATTATAATATAGATGAATTGACATGCTTCTGGGATACCACTGTGCAGCAAGATATTGTCGCAATTGAGAGAGCAGCCAAGGGAAGTAAGTCTAAATATTATAAACCTGGCAATTATACTAAATTGGAAAAAGATAGCGCACGTTTTGCACTATGGTACAGGAGAAAGATGGCTCAGATTTCAGATATTAGAATTATATAGATGAGTATGCTGCACTTACTTTATACATTTGTAAATGTTTAGCATTACAGAAAGTATCGTGACATCAAGTTATAAGGCGTTTTATGGAATATTGCGAAGAAGAAAGATTTTTGTCAGTACCGTCTTTTTACCGAGAAGAATTACAGGATAAAAAAATATACGAGAAAGACCTTGAATTATTATCGAGACAGTGGAATTTTGTCGACCATATATCTAGCTTCAAAAAAACAGGAGATTATAAGGTTTATGAGTTATTAGGCAAGTTAATAGTTATAGTGAAAACTGATGAAGGGTTTGAAGGAGGTCGTAATTATTCTAGTGAAGAAAAAGGTGAATTTCTTGTTGGCTCTATCGTGGAAAGTATTCTTAATCATGAGAACAGATTCAAGCATGTAATGATCAAGGAATTAGAAGGCATACTTTTAGTGGGACTGAGCCACAATAAGATGGCTAATTTTTCTCGAATTAGAAGTAATATTGAACCACTCTACTCTTGGCATGGATTGAAACAGGCTAAAATTGCTCATAAAGAGAAGTACACTATCAATGCAAATTGGAAAGCAGTAAGTGAAAATTTACTTGAATGTTATCATTGTTATGCTAATCACCCTGAAATGTGTTCTATAGCGAACCACCCAACGTTTACCTCTACTGCTTCACTTGATAAAATGATAGAGGGGATTGAAGTGTTTAAGAACTGGTCTATAACAACTAAATCCATGAATCACCCTGTAGGCGAACGACAAAACGTAGATGTTGATGCCGAGCAGTTTAGTGTGATTTATAGAGCTCCTATTAATGTAAATCAAAAGTCACACTCTAAAGATGGTAATCTATTAGCGCCACTAATGGGTAGTATAAGCCAGTGCGACAATGGTGAGACATTTGGCTATATCGGCCCTCTTACCGTGTATAGTATGCCCAACGACTATGCATACATACTGAGAATAAACCCGTTAACTGTAAAAATAACAGAAGTTGAGTTATTTTGGCTTGTTGATAATAATGCGGTAGAAAACAAAGATTACAATATTGATCAGCTAACATGGTATTGGAATTCTACTGTACAGCAAGATAAAGTAGCTATTGATAGGGCAGGTAAAGGAACGTCATCTCGATATTATTCACCAGGAAACTATACGAGTCTTGAAGAAGAGAGCGCTAGATTTGCTTTATGGTATCGTAAACAAATAATGAAAATGTAATTTTATCTAAAACGTAAGGAATGCGTAATGAAGAGTAATTGGAAGAAGATTATATTGCCTTGTATAGTGAGTTTAACTTCGATTGGCTGGTTTGTATCGATAACTGCTACCGAGCAATTACCAGTTAATAAAGTTAATAAAAACAAATTAGTTACTGTGGCAGTTGAAGACATTTTTGCTATAGATCATAAGGTTGTTATTACTAGTTATGGAGAAGTTACCCCGTTAGAAAGTACTAGGCTAGGAAGCCAGGTTTCAGGTGAAGTCACTTATAGGAATCCTAATTTTATAGTTGGGGGATTTATTAAGCAGGGAGAAGTTTTGCTCAGCATAGAAAAAGAAAACTATGCAGCAGAGGTATTGGAAAGTGAAGCCACATTGCTTCGAGTTAAAGCTACGCTAATTGAAGAACTCGCTTCGGCTAATGTTGCAGCAGAAACAGTTAAGGATTCACCTAATATAAAGCATAGTGATCTATATTTAAGACGCCCTCAAGTATTAAGTGCTCGCGCCGAAGTCAAATCAGCTCAAGCTAAATTAAATCAAGCACACCGTAATTTAGAGAAATGCGATATCGTTGCTCCTTATGACTCCTTAGTCGTGTCAAAAGGTATTGGTCTTGGTCAATACATTAGTGTTGGTACAGAAGTTGCTGTTTTAAATAATATTGAATCCGCAGAGGTTATCATTCCAATAGCGGGATTTGAAGAGGTGTTTTTACCGTCAATTTTAGGCGGTATCGAAGCGAAAATAATTCAAAATGATATTAAGTCATTTAAACGTGAAGGCTTTATTTCTCGAGACATAGGGGTTGTTGATAATGCTACTCGAATGAGTAATATCGTTGTGAACATACCTGATCCTTATGGCGTTAATTCTGACGTTAGACCTCTCAAGTTTGGAGCATACGTTAAAGTGAGCTTTTTAGGGAAAACACTCAAGCAAGTTTATCGATTACCTCAAGAGTTAGTAAATAACCAAACAGTTTGGGTGGTTAACAATAAAGATGAACTAATTCCTAAGCATGTTGAAATTATTAAAGAAGATGGTGAGTTTTTTTTGATTAATGAGGGACTTAACATACAGGATAAGCTTGTTGTGACATTACCTGAGTATCCACAAAAAAATATGCAGGTAAACGTACTTTATAAAGGTCAAGTTAAGTCTTTGGTTAACCTATAATGAATGAAATAATAAAAAGCAATGTAGAGTCTAACCATAAGGGGATTATTGCTTACTTTATTAATAATCCTATACTTTCTAATCTAATGATGGTCTTTATTATTGTTATAGGCCTTCTAAGTTACTTCAATATCCAGAAGCAGATGTTTCCAAATATTGAAATAAATAAGGTTCATATTGAAGTATCTTATCCAGGAGCCTCCCCTCAAGAGATTGAAGAAAGCATACTCATCAAAATAGAAGAATCAATCAAAGGTATAACTGAAATTAAGAGAGGAGTATCAAAATCATACAGGGGTAGTGGAAGTATTGTTTTAGAAATCGATCCTCAAAAGGAGCTTTCTGAGATATTAGATAAAATAAAATATAAAGTTGATAGTATTTCAGTTTTTCCCGCAGATATGGAACCTATAACAATTTATCAAGCTGAATTTCAACAAGACGTTATACAAATGTCATTAGTTGGAGATCAACCTTTAAATGAATTAAAACCTCTAGCCAAGAAAATTGAAGATGAGTTATTACAACTTAAAAATGTTTCTTTAGTAGATCTTAATATTCCGGAAGATGAAATTTCAATAGAAATTAAACCAAATACTTTAAGAAAATATGGATTGTCTTTTGATGATGTTAAAAAGGCTATCAATAAATATTCTGCAAATACTTCAGCAGGTCAACTACGTACTGATGTTGGAATCATTTCAGTGCGGGTACAAAACCAGTTTTATGAAGGTAAAGAGTTTCGACATATTCCAGTAAAAATAGGTGATAACGGCTCAAAAGTATTACTACAAGACATTGCAGTGATTAATGATGGTTTTGTTGAAGGCGAACGTTACTTTAAACATTCGGGGCATAATGCTGTTTACATAAGTATTAAAGCGACTGCTGATCAAGATATGACATTAGTAGCACAGTCTGTTCATGATTTCATAGCATTACGAAATAAAAATCTACCTAAGGGGATAGAGTTAAAAACTATAGTAGATATGACTTATTATCTTAATGCTCGTTTAGACATGATGTTGATGAATTTAGTTCAAGGAGCTATTTTGGTTGCCTTAATACTAAGTCTCTTTTTACGCTTTAAATTAGCAATGTGGGTTATGGTAGGTTTACCTGTTTGTTTTTTTGGAGCAATCATGGTGATGCCATTTCTTGGGGTAAGCCTAAATATAGTATCTCTGTTTGCATTTATTATGGTGTTAGGAATTGTCGTTGATGATGCAACGGTTATTGGTGAAAGCATCTATACTGAAATACAAAATAAAGAGAGTAGTGGTGTTGACAGTGTTATTATCGGTGTTAATAAAGTCGTAACTCCTGCAACTTTTGGTGTTTTAACCACTATTGCAGTTTTTGCTCCTTTTACTTTATCAAATGGGCCTGATAGTAGCTTTTTTTATGGAATTTCCGTTGTTGTTATTCTGTGTTTGATTTTTAGCTTAATAGAATCAAAGCTAATCTTACCTGCTCACATTGCCCAAACTGACTTTTCAAAGACTTCTGAAAGTGGCTGGCGAGTTAATTTTAATAATACTTTTAATGCCTTCATTAATGGACCGTATAGACAGTTTCTTAAGCTTTGTCTGGAATGGCGTTGGTTAGTCTTTTCCTGTTTTATTGCTTTATTAATTATTAGTCTATCACTCATTTCGGCTAGTTATATTCGAACGGTCCCTACCCCTAAAGTTCCACATGATTTTCCAGTGATTACTTTGGAAATGAATGATAATGTGTCTGATCAACAGACAATCGATGCATTAAAAGCAATTGAATCTGTTGTTTTGCAGTCCGATCAGAGAATAAATAATGAATTTGGTCAGTCTATGATAAAAGACCTTTTACTTATGAAACAAGGTCGCACAGAAGCGCAACTTGTGATCTCTTTAATTGATGAAGTGCAAAGACCTTTTGATACTTTTGAATTATCTCGTCGTTGGCGTGAAATTATGCCAGAAATAGCAGGAGTGAAGTCTATTTCGATTCAGGATGATGTTAATGGCCCTAAGAAAGAAGGCGAGTTTGGCTATTTATTATACGGCTCAGATATTCACACATTAAATACAGCTGGTCGTCAATTAATCTCTAATCTACAACAAGAAAAGGGATTATATGACATTGGCTCATCGATAGATCCTGCGAGTAAAGAGATACAAATACTCCTGTTACCTGTCGCTTATGATCTTGGTATAGATTTAGCTGCAATTGCACATCAGATGGGATCTAGTTTCTATGGTGGAGAGGTGCAGCGAATCATAAGAGACGGTGAAGAAGTTCGAGTTATGGTCCGTTATCCTAAGTCCATTCGAAAAGCATTTTCATCACTAAAGCATGCAATTATAACTTTATCTGATGGCAAAAAAGTTATGTTAGGTGATGTTGCGACGTTGAAAGAAGTGCCTGGTATAAGCTATATTCGCCGTGAAGGTGGCTCAAGAACTGTTTATATTTATGGTGCGATTGATGAAGGTATTGTAGAACCAAATAAAATTATTACAATAATTGAAGACAAAATACTCGTTGCTTTAAAAGAAGATTTTCCTAATGTGAAAACGGAGTTAGGGGGCTCTATTGAAGAGCGGCAAGCACAGAACAGTGAGCAAGTTTTATTTTTTATTTTAGGTATGTTAATTGTATATATGTTATTGGCTGTCCCTTTAAAAAGTTATACACAGCCTATAATTATAATGTCTATTATACCCTTTAGTTTAACAGGTGCAGTCTGGGGGCATTTTTTCTTTGGACTAGATTTAAGTATTATGTCATTTTTTGGTATAATTGCAGCTGCAGGTGTTGTAATCAATGATAGCTTAGTCATGGCCGACTTTATCAACCAAAAAATAAAACAAGGCGAAAGTATTTTAAATGCAGTAGTAGATGGAGGGTGTGCACGTTTTAGAGCCATATTTTTAACATCCATCACAACTTTTTTTGGGGTGTTACCTATAATGTTTGAAACGAGTTTACAGGCAAAGTTTGTTATTCCAATGGCTGTATCTCTTGGCTTCTCTGTATTATTTGCCGCTATTGTTACTTTGGTTTTAGTGCCCTGCTTTTATGTAATGGAAAAAGATATATCTACTTTATTGAGACGAATAGTATGCTGGTTAAAAGCTATACCATATGCTGTAAAGTCGCAGGATCTTATTTAACATTAATATCTGTGTAGTTCAAACTTTGGCAAAAACTCAGGTTTTTGATCAATTAAGGGAGATGAACCCAATGTTTATCATCATACATCACAATTTAATGCTGTTATTAACGTTCCTCTTTTTAATTGAAAGCTTCACCCTTTAGCTAATACTACAATAATATATCTATGGTGGAATAGGGGATATTTCCCCATAGATTAACCTCCAGTTCGACAACACACTGTGTAAGGATATCAGTAAAAAATAAAACAATAATTTTACTTTTTAGCTTAACAATTCTTTGATTTCCTTTTAAAGTAGTATTAATACCTATTTGATTAATCTTGTGATTTAATTACGTTGTTTGCGACATGACAAGTGCGTCTAAACAAAAAGTGGGATTTAAGTTTAGTTACTCCTATTGTCAGCTACACTTGTAAATGGTGCTCATGAAAAGAAGCTCTAAAATTCTATTATTTACTACTGTTTTGTAGCTAGCTTGTAGTATTGGCTTATCTAATCACTTCAGAAGTACGTCGAAAGCAATATTGAAAAGCATCAGTTCAGATTTGAGCAACTACAAATTAGCTTATCTGTTTTTATAAACTAAAAATAGAATTCGACCAAGTTCCGACTGAGATAAGTGATGTTCAATAATAGGCCTCTATAGACAAGGCTCCAATAAGTTCTTTACCATTTGCTAGTAATAAACCAAAAGTATCATCTGGATCTATTCCTCCTTGTTCACATTGAATTTTTTTTAACCATCCCTCACTCGCTAGATTCAAAAAAAAAGGAGGTAATTCATCAAATTCATAAGGTGTGACTGTTAATGGAAAACGGAAACCAATTGGCGAACCCTTCTTAAGGTAATCGTCTGTGTATTGAAATACAAAAGCACTGTTTTTTTCACTTTTGAACTCTTCCAAAGTTCCCGCTAAATCACTATTAACAAATATGTTAGCTTTACGGTTTTTGTTCGACATAATTATTCTCCAAAGAACCTTTGCATAGTGTTTCAATAACACCCTCTTTATTTGTAAATATTTTAACGTAAGGCAAAGGAATAATTTTCAAAGTATTTCTCCATATCAGGGGTAGTTATAAAATTTTAAATTCGATAATCGCTATCAAATTCCATAGCATTATTTCAAATTCAATTTATCCTGCAGAAAATTAGGCTCCTTTAAAATTGTGACCTTCACCAACTAATTATATTTGTAATTTTAACTGTGAGAAGGTAGTTAATAGCACAGCATCATTACCTCAACTCACTTAGCCCCAACGCTATGGTCTCTTGCTTAAATCGACCAAAGATATTGACCACTTTTTCATAAGAAGTCGTTAAATAATCATCATCTAAAGCGGTACTCATTCCATCAAAAGTCATATCACCAATATTAACTTCAAAACCATCAACTTTAAGCTCAACGTTAGGTTTTAAAGGTGCTACCTTGTTGAAAAGAACATCATCTTTTTCATTAATATCTAAACCGTCCACAACCTCAGTTTTCATTTTTTTAAACTTAACAACATCAGCCTCAAATGGCACATCTTGCTTAACACGATATGCATATTCCAACAGTTTAGGTTCAGCAGGCATATACAAAATAGCCTCTTGATTCGTCGAATCTGTCATTCTCAATATTCGACCTAAAATCTGTCTAAAGTGCATTTCAGTTTTTATATTGGTGAGGTGACAGCAAATCTGCAAACGAGGAATGTTCGTTCCTTCGCTGATCATTCCCACAGAAACTATCCATTTACTCTTAGCATGCCTGAAGTTTTGAATAATACTCGTTGGATCATTCTCTCTATAGGTCACAACTATTGAGTCTTCGTTAAAACACGACTTCATCAACGTTGATATTTTGTTTGCATGCTCTACCGATGAAGCAACAACCAACCCCGCAGCATCAGGGTTATGCAGTCTAATCTTCGATAACTTCTTATGTGCAGAAGAAACAACAAACTTTATAACAGCTTCATTCTCAATAATCTCCTGATAAGGAATTATTGATTGCGACAATAACGCTTTAAAACTATCGAACGTTTTCGTTTCCTCAATATCAACTACTGAAATATTGTTGTTATCTATAGCTACTATCTGAGGAACACGACAAACTTCATCACCAATAGCCTCAGAAAGCCCATAAACATAATCACACGATATTTTATTACTTGGGTGCATATAGTTAGAAAGAACAATAGGAGCCGCGTCTGAGCGCCAAGGAGTACCCGTTAACGCTAAGGTGTATTTCGCCTTATCTTGAATGTTAAGAATTACCTGCTCTCCCCACGCATTGGCATTATTAATGTTCGACCCTGCACAATGGTGAATTTCATCAAATATCACAAAAACTCGATAGCGCTCAAATAACTGCCAAAAATTTGAATCAAGATACAGCAAATTTTGATAAGTAAGAGATCTACCTTTAGCACCAATCAACCCATCAAAGCGCTCTTGCGTTCTTAAATGGAGGCTTTCACTAAAGTCTTTCGCAACAATTGAAGAAGGTGAAAAACAAACCACTAAGTCAGCTAAGTTACTTTTTAATAACTTATCTGCCAACTCCGAGGCCATCATCGTTTTACCTGCCCCAGGTGTTGCTAAGGCTAAAAAATGGCTATTACCATCCCTGTATTGTTTCAAGGCTAAATCAATACACTCAGCTTGCCATTGTCTTAATTTCATATTTTCTCTACAGATTTACCTTGCTCAAGTAAGCCTTCAATAGCTCTGATCTTTCCTAATATTCTCGTATTATTATCTCTAGCTTTATTGAACTGAGGTTGTATCTCTTCAACCAGTTCGGGGAATTCCGAATACAGCTCTTTGTAAGCTTCAGATTCACCAATATTCAATAACAAGTCAGCTTTATAGTGATTCAGTTTTGTGAGTAACTTATCTTGCTTATTAACAGTTGTCTTAAATGAATCTTTAACTGTATTCAAAGCCAATAAAGCTATTTCGTTACTATCAAAAAGGTCTGTTTTATGAAATCGAGTAAAGCCTTTTTTATTCGACACCAATTTCTTCAGCCAGTCTTTCTTTACTAGCTTTAAAAGCTCAGCATAAATGAAACGTCTAACGCTTGTCGGCTCTAATGAAGGGTCGTTTTTCAAGGCAAAATAAGCTGACCTGACATCGCTCGTAGTGAAGTGATCAAAGTTTTTCGCGACAATAATTTGAGCTACCAAAGTGTCTATTTTCATTTTTATTATTGCTACAAAAGTTAATTAGTTGATAAGAAAGTAAATAAATTGATATATGTGTCAATTAGTTTCATTATATGTCATGGGTTGGATCACTGCAATATGGGAAAATTTATTCTTTTATTTGCGGAAGTTTTGAATGCAGCCCGTACAAACGTTAATTGGCATGAATATCAAACTTGCTCGAACGAAACGTTCCATAACTCAAGCCGAAGTAGCTAATAAGATAGGAATAGAAGCAAGTTATCTAAGCCGAATTGAAAGAGGTACAGTGCCTGTTTCATGTGAAAGGATTTATGAAATTATTCACCTTCTTAATTGCGATATTAGTGAAATTTTTCCGGTGCCGGAAGAAGTAGAAACACAATTTAATCAATGATAAAGACAACAAGCTATTGAGTCGCCTTCAGATATTAAAATATCAAAGCCTTCTCTTTCCATCGCATTAGCTCAATAGCTAACAAGGACTTTACCAACATGTTTGATCAAGTATTCAAAAACATAGGTTTTACATGATATTACTCACACTTCTAGCATGCCTAGGCCTCCGTTTTAGTGTGATATATAAGGAAAGTTTGATCGAGTGTGGTATTAGTCCTGACGCACCAACAGAACGAGAAGCTTCGAATATATTGAGACCGTTCGACAAGGATATTCCACCCTCAGGGAGAGTTTAATGATAAAAATTAATTACAATAAAGTAGCAAAGCAGATGCTTCCTTTTATATTGGCTTACTTTAGACCATCACTTGCAAAGATCATTATTTGGCCGGTATTAGCAACCGGATTAGGGTTTCTTAACCCACCTTTCTGGATCGAAATTGTAAATTGGATTCTGATGAACCAAAATTTTCTCCCCCAAAAACAGATACCACTTTCACCACCTAATGGGGTATGGGGCTGGTCACTAATATTATTGAGCGTATTTATTTATTGTGTTGAAACTGTTGCTCAAATCATTAAAAGTAAAAATGAAAATACAGGTGAACTAAGTAATAACTTAAAGAAAATTCCCGAAGAAGCAGCAATTAAAGTTGTTGAGAAACTGAATGAAACAGGTATGTACGCCTCTCATTTACAAGATGAAAAAATAGTAAAATTAACTAATGAAATAAGCCACTTAAGATTCTTTGGCTTCTACAGTAAAGTAGATAAAGTAAATCAATTAGCTAGCAGCATTCTAGATGGAGAGTTAAGAGGTGGAACACCTCCTGTAAAAGCAAGAACTTTGGCTTTATTAGCTAGATACTTGTGTTTTAGTGATAATTTAGAGATTGCCAAATTATATTTAAATGCATCAAAAAAACTAACTCAGACAAAAGAAGCAGCTGTTGCAGAGGCGTTTATTCAGGCTAATGAACAGAATAATGTTGATTCAGTTTCTGATCTTGCAAAGGAACAATGTTCTTTGAATTATTCGGCTATTTTTATGCTAAGACGAAATAAGGAAAGTGCTAATGAGGCGATTAGTTGGTTGAATAGTACTGAGCTTGGAATAGAACATTTAGATGTTGACGGGCAGCTTTCATTAATAAGTGCATTACTTGAAACGGAGCAATGGGAGCGAGCATTACAGGATGTATGTAAGCTACAAAGCATAGTAAAAATAGACTCTCCTGCGTTGGCACAATCATGCGCATTTACTTTTCTTGCTAATGCTATAAAAGTAGTTGAGTTACGTGGGATAGTGATGAAACAAATCCCATTTTCCGCAGAATCCTTCCCACTTGCTGATGATATTCAATCAATTAAACTGAGAAAAAAAGCAGTTGAGATGTTTAAGTTGTGTGCTGATCTAGCTAAAGGTTTCGGCGCACATGAAGTGGTAGATATGTCAGAAAGATACTCTCTTTGGTTAGAACTAAGGAATCCAGAGACTTTTGAAACAGCCAAAAATAAAATTAAAAATTATGTATCTGGCTCCACTGTCAAAGCACTTGGGTACTTGCCTCTTGCATTTTCTTTTAAAGTAGATTTGGATTATCAAAAAATTGAAAGTGAGGTGAATCGACAAACAGCTTTATGTAATGACACGAACCCTGATTTAGGTATGGCTAGATTCGTCTTAACACTCAGTCAGAAAGGTTACCCCAAAGTCATTGAATATATAAATGATCATAGAAAACAATTATTAAAGCACGTTCTTCCTGCAACGATAAGCATGCTAGAAGTTGAAGTTTTAGCAAAAGCAGGGTTAACAGAAGATGCGGAAGCTATTCTTTCTAAATTAGATGGGAGTAAGGGAGTTTCAAATGAGATTAAAAATCTAAGAAATATAATCGCATCTGTGAAAGGAGATGATCCTTTAGCGTTGGCTATAAGCCATTATAATGAATCAAAGAATGTTAGTGACTTGGCTCACTTGGTCAATTCACTAGAACGCTCAGGGTTAAAAGAAAAATATCGCTCTACTTCTGTAGAATTATTCACCATAACCGGAACAGAGTACGATGCTTTAAGAGCAGCTAATGCCACTTCAATATGTGGAGATTTTTCCGAGTTACACTCATTTTTAGTTGATAACTTTGATTTAGTTGAAAGAAGCTCTCCTCTGATGCTTCACTGGGCCTGGTCTCTTTTTAGAAAAGGTGATTTTACAGAATCTAAGAATCGCCTATCTATCTTGCAAAAGCATAACGATCAGAATTTAGTACTCCAACCCCTAGAAATACATTTAGCTATTTATACTGGTGATTGGGACGCATTATCCGTCATTATTGAAAGAGAATGGGATAATCGAGGAGAACTTGACTCAGAAGAGCTAATGCAAGTAGCACAGCTCGCTAAAGCTCAAAATCCACGTAGAGCTAAAGAAATATTAGAATATGCAACGACTAAGCACCCTGAAGACCCTAAAGTATTAGCAGCTGCTTATTTTACTGCTACAACACTGGGGTGGGAAGACAATAGCAATACAGGTGACTGGTTAAATAAGGCGGCTATGTTGTCAAACGATGAAGGGCCGTTGCACAGAGCTTCATTCGATGACTTAAAAGAAATGATGTCATCTCAAAAAGAAGTAAATGATAAAGTTTATCAAGCTTATGAAGATGGAACTGCTCCAATATTTACAATCGCACAGATGTTAAACCGTACATTATCTGATTTTTATTTGATTCAACCAATAGAGACCTTGAAGTCTACTGATATTAGAAAGAAAAGCTTTATCGGTGCTTTTCATAGTACAAGACAAGAGCAAATTATAACTGGGAATGTAGTGTCTGTTGATACATCCAGTATATTGATCTTGGGTCATATTAACCTATTAGGGCTTTTGTTTGATGCTTTTGCTCAGATAATAGTACCTCACTCTCTGATGCGCTGGCTTTATGATGAAAAACAAAAAATAGCATTTCATCAACCCAGTCAAATTCAAAAAGCTAAGGAATTCGAAGCACTCGTAGCTGATGGTTACATTAAAATCATTGAGCCGGTTGGTATTAATAAAGCAGAGTTAGCACTAAATGTCGGAGATAATCTTGCTTTTTTACTGGAGAGGGCAAGGGATAACAGCGACATAGATAATCAAATTCTAGTTATTTGCTCCTTCCCTATTTACAAGATTGGAGGATTTAGGGAGCAAGTAGTTGATCTTTCTGAATATAACGAAAACTTGTCTTCGTGTATTACACTAGTTAAAAAGTTAAAAAATATCGAGGTAATTACCGAAGAAGAATATGATAAAGCGACCTCATATTTGATACAGCATGAGCAAGAGTGGCCGTCAGATCTAATTATTGACGATAGAGCCACCATATACCTTGATTCATTATCTTTAACATATTTGATGACTGTTGGCATGCTAGATAAATTTCAAGGCACAGAATTGAACGTGCTAGTACATAAAAGCGAATTTGATAAATTCAAAAAATTAAGATCCTTTGATTCAACAATTACTGAGGCGGATATAAAACTTGAACAAATTCGTAAAGAGCTTTGCGAAGGAATTCAATCAGGAAAGGTTGTTTTTTCATCAATGCAGTTATCTGCATTAGATAGGGAAAGTGATTTAGATAAAGTAGTTCAGCCAACGGAAGAGCTGTTTCAAGCATTAACTATCAGTGATATTGCATTAATCGATGATCGATTTATGAATAAACATTCAAATATTGTTATTGATGACAAAAACACTCCAATCTATACGAGTCTAGATTTCATAGAAACACTATTTTTCAAACAAGTAATCACAAATGATAAAAAATTTACATGTCGAACTAAGCTACGAGAGTCAGGATTTGGACTAGTTTCTATTACCATTGAGGAATTAAATCATCACTTAGCAAAATCAAAAGTTGTTGATGGTATTTTACGTCCCTGTAAGCAGCTAAAACTAATTAAAGAAAACTTGTCGCTATTAAAAATCAATCGTCTAATAAAGCTTCCGAGAGATGTTCAATGGCTTCATAATTTATTGAAAAGCTTATCAAGTGTGGTGAAACAGCAGTGGGATAATGAATTATCCAAACAGATTAGTTTTGCTAGATCAACTTGGCTGTATGGATTGCTAGATTTTAGAGGCTGGTCACATTGTATGGATATACGTTATGAAGAGGATGGGATGGCTTATATTGGTGAAATGATTAGAGCCAGTACATTAATCATTTCACCTGTAGATTTAACTAGTGATAAAAAAGCTGAATATAATGAATGGTTAGAAAGTAATATTCTCTTACCTTTAAAAAATTCTGACGTAGCAAGTTATGAAGCTTTAGTTGAGTCAATGAAAGTACATGTGGAAGCTATTGCTAATAAAGATGCTTTAGAAGGAGGTTCGAATGAATAAATTTAATATAGAGCATTCGTACTTCATATCAGGAGCTCTAAATGTTATTCCACCGCACCTAAGAGGAGTTGTTCTTTCTGATTCAAATTTCTGCAAAAAGAATGGAGTAACTACAGATGCTGAAGTTACATTAGGGAATACGGCATCATTTTCTCGTTCAATACTGTTTAAAGTAATTAGAGAGGTCTTTTCTACCTCTTTTAGTTCAAGCATATTAGATTCAAATAATATTGAGTGGTCTATATCAATACTACCTAATGATAAATCAGTTATCTGCATCGAAAGACAAGGAACTAAGTTTAAAAGTAATGTTTTTTGGGCTCTTATGAATGATATTGAATTACTCACTTCAATATTTATAAATGAAGCTAAGCGTAGAAATTTAGGGAAAATTGATATTGAGCAATGGGCACAAGTTTTGTCTAATACGAAACTGAATGATGATGAGGTTACGGAAATAACTTCTGACTTAGAGTTAACGCCTTCATATATTGAGGAGCAACTAAGTTTAGAGTTGAGGAATGGAAGTAATAAGATAAAGACTCTTGTTCCTGATGATTTTCGTTATTACGAAAGGCTTGTAGGTGTGTATTCTGATAGTTGTAATATATATGAGTATTCTACTAATGAACTTAGCCAACACTTTGACAGTCGCGTTAATAACGGGGTCAGCTATTTAGATGTTCTTTTGTGCTCTCAAGAATCAGTATCTGTGTCTTTAGCTGAAAAAATATTGAACAAGGAAGAGTTTATATCTTTAGCAAATGCAGCTATTAAGATAAAAGATCCAATTTCAATGATCGGTTGTTTCGAGGTTGGTGTATTAAAATACTTAGAATCAAGTGAGTCGAAGCTTCAAGAGCTTTTTGATTGCCTATGCGAAGCTGAAATGTTGAAATCCCTAACGCTACTCTGTTCAATGACAGTCTTTGTAGATGGGGAACTAGCGAGGTTAAAAACATTCAAAAACAAACCCCCATTTTATAGAAGATTAGCATCTATTTCACAGGCATCCCTAATTACTAAAGTAGCATTAGAACAAGGAAATGAATTCTTAGATATTGAAAAGTGGGCAATGGAGGAAAGGGGGGTGCTCTTCTATTGCCAGACATTTATTGACTTAAGAGATGAGCCTAGGTGGTTACCAGGCTACCTAAGCCCTGAACAACTTCGAGATGAGTTATTAGGAAGAGTTCATAATGTATGTCATAAAGCTCAGGATTCAGCTTTTTGTACGCGGCTTTTACAGGACCTTACTAATAGTTCTCTAATAAAGTTAAATGCATTTTTACCAGGACCATTAGAAGGAAACACTGAGCCTGCAAAACTACCAGATTACATGTCAAAAAGTCTAGAAGAAGGAATGAATAACCAAGCTTCATTAGTGGCGTTTAGGTCTTTAATAAACTCTGCACAATTTTGGAAAGTAGATGAAAAGTATGTTGAACTTGCTGTAACATTGCTCGAAAATGCACAACATGAGCTAAGAGAGACTGGCGACAAAGAATCTATTTTTCAAACACTAAACGGATTAGCGAAAGTTGCGGCTTTAGTTAGAAGTAAAAAACTTGCAGCTTCAGTAGTTATCTTAAGTCGGATATATAGAGTTTACCTCAACGTTAATAAAGAACCTGAACATATTATGGGGTTAGGGCTTGTAGCAGCGGCAGCGTTTGACGATAAAGATGAATGGGCTGAATATATCGGGCAATGGATGACTGAATTAGCTTACTTGCCACTTGAGGCTAAAGCAATATCGCCACTAAGAAATATGCTTGAGCAGCTTTGTATACTTGAGCCATATCTTTACTATACATGTGGACGCCCCCTAGAGATTTTAAATTGTTTAGAAAAGGATTTAATAAGCCATACAAGCGATTAACTATACTTGTTAAACGATTTAAATAGAAAGAGTTCAACTTATTAATTTTCAGTTACTTAAATAATTTTAATGTTGGTCTTATAAATAAAAAGTAGAGTCCATAAAATTAATCTTCCAATTAATAAAATATTAGCTGATCTTTTGCAAGAGTTAAAAGATAACCAGAGTGTAGTGTTACAAGCAGAACCAGGGGCAGGTAAATCTACTGCCGTACCGCTTGAGTTATTAAAAGCTGATTTTCTGAATGGTCAACGAATTATTATGCTTGAACCTAGGCGAATGGCTGCTAGGTCTATTGCTAATTACTTAGCTAAGTGCCTCGGTGAAAAGGTTGGTCAAACTGTTGGTTATCAAGTCAAAAATGACAAAAAAATATCAGCTTCCACAAGACTTGAAATCCTAACAGAAGGAGTATTGACAAGGCGACTTCAATCAAACCCTGAATTAGAAGGTGTTGGTCTTATAATATTTGACGAGTTTCATGAGAGGTCTATCAATACTGATTTGTCACTTATGTTATCTCTTGAAATTCAACAGGTGATTCGTGAAGATCTTCGCCTTCTAGTTATGTCCGCGACATTAGATACTAATTTAGTATCAAAATATCTTGATGACGCACCTGTGATGTTGTGTAAAGGAAGGGCTTATCCAGTTAGCGTCTTTCATCAAAAAACAGATAAAAAACAGTTGGCATCAAATGTCTGTAAAGCAATATTTAATGTGATTGAAAACAAAGGGGATATTCTTGTATTCCTACCTGGAGTTGCAGACATAAAAAGGTGTATTTCACATGCTGCAACAGTATTTTCAGAAAACAATAAACTTAAACTGGTGTCATTACATGGTTCATTGCCATTGGAAGAGCAGGAAAAGGCTATTGCATTAGCACCACCAGGCGTTAAGAAAATAATTTTTACAACCAATATCGCAGAAACTAGTTTGACTATCGAAGGTATTACGTGTGTCATTGACTCAGGTCTGGAAAAGAAACTTATTTTCAACCCATCAAGTGGCATGTCAAAGCTAACTACAACTAATATATCAAAAGCCTCAGCCGAGCAACGCAAAGGGCGAGCAGGTAGGTTATCTGATGGGAAATGTTTAAGGTTATGGAGTGAATCCGAACATATATCGCTAAAAGAATATCAAGAAGAAGAAATTTTGAATGCAGATTTAGCTGATGCAGTGATAGAGCTAGCAAGCGCTGGGCATTCAAATTATGAGGAAATAAATTGGTTAACACCTCCCCCAAAAGCTCATTATGACTCTACTCAAGATTTGCTCGTAAAATTAGGTATGCTTGAGAAATCAGGAAAAATCACAACGCTTGGAAAGCAAGCAAGTGCTCTGCCTATCCACCCAAGGTTAGCTAAGATGATGTTGGCAGCGAATGGTAACCAAGAACGTGAAATTGCTTGTAATATTGCTGCTCTCTTGTCAGAACGAGATATATTGCAAGGTAGTGATAGTGCTGATTTATTGATGAGATTACACGTTCTTATTGAGAACGCTACTGGTAATGTTAATAAAGCATATGTAAATAGAAATACGTTAAAAACGATAGTTAAAGATGTCCAGACACTACAGTCATCTATAAGACATAAAAAAAGCAAAGTAGATACTTCAGGTATTTCAGATATAGCAGCATATTTGTTGCTTCTAGCATTTCCGGAAAGGTTGGCTAAAAGGCGTTCAGCTAATAGCAATAAATATCAACTAGCAAATGGTAAGGGGGTCTTTCTTGCAGAAGATGATCCTCTTATTAATAATGAGTATTTAGTTGTTAATGATTGCGATGCTCAAAAAAAAGAAGGTCGAGTTTTTAGTGCTATTACCTTTAATAAACATATTTTATCTGAAAAGTTTTTTCAGGAAATTTCAGAACAAATAGAATATGAGTTAGCACCAAACAATAGCCGTGTATACGCAAGGATATTGAAAAAATATGGCAGTTTAATCATCGAAGAAACAAGAAGTAATGATGTTCCGACTGAATTCATATTAGACAGTATTAAATCTCTGGTAAAGACAGATGCTAGAAACATATTAAGCTGGACTCAAGAGTGTGATGACTGGTTGGAAAGGGTCGTATGGCTTGGTGGTAAAGTGGAGGGATTTCCTGTGTTATCAGAGGCTTTAATCATGAGTACTTCTGAAAACTGGTTATTGCCGTATGTTTCAAATATTAAAAAAATATCTGAATTAAAAAGGGTGAAAATATTACCGCTATTATCATCATTATTAACATATGAAGAATCAAAAGTACTTGAGAAAGAAGCTCCAGTAATTTATATAACACCAAGTAAAAAAAAGGTTTCAATCATTTACGACAAAAATTCAGAGCCAACAGTGGCTGTCGTATTACAAGAATTATTTGGTGAGTTTAAATCTCCGATGTTAGCAGGTAATAGTATTGCACTACGCTTTGAGTTGTTATCACCAGCCAGAAGACCGATACAAATAACTAGTGATTTAGCTAATTTTTGGGGGGGATCATATGTTGAAGTTGCAAAAGACATGCGAGCTAAATATCCCCGTCATAGATGGCCCATCGACCCATTTTCTGAAAAAGCAGGTAGCTCTAGAAAAAGTCGAAATACTTAAGCAACAATAATATCACCTTTTATGTGAAATAGAGAAGATGTAAAATTGATTGATATTATTGAGTGTCAACAATGTACAGGTAATTAAGACTAAGCATAGAAGGCCAGACAAACCATTTGAAGAAAAACCAGGTAAATCAATTAAAGTAAAAGTTAAATAAACTTTATGCCATAAATGTGTCAATCTGATAATTTAAATGTCAATTATTGTCAATTAAATTTAAAATTAATATGTGTCAATCATCATTCAGGGTTTTAACGTTAAATATTATATAAATAAAGGTTTCTGAATGAGTCAATGAAAAAACACTTGCACATTAACCAAAATTATTGGCCAGATGATCCTGTTAACGCTAAGGCAACTAATAAAATGAAGCGTCATATAAAAGAATAACTAGCTTTGGAGTTGGAGAGTATTTAACTTTTCAGTTGCAAAAATAATCTTTACAAAACAACAGCCTCAAGCATATCGAAAAATAATGTCAATAAATAAAGCAACAAAACGCAGCAGCCCTGTGGTCAAAGAAAAATCAGTAATGCGCCGAATAGGTATAACTTTAGGCAAGTTGATGATTGCCACTGTGTTTACGGTAGGAATTTTTTCTATTTATCTTGATGCTAAGGTAAGGAAAAAGTTTGAAGGTCAGCGTTGGCAAGTGCCTGTACAAGTTTATGGTCAAATAAAAAAATTGCAGCTAGGTGAGCAGGAAAACCTAGAAGAAATAGCACAGTCACTAAAAATTAATGGTTATCAGAAAGTTAAATTTGCCACCCGAGCAGGCCAATTTTCTCAGTCGGCAGAACGTTTGAATATTTTTCAACGTGCTTTTGACTTTGCTAATGGTGCCAATTACGCACAACAACTCAGCATAGAAGTCGTTAGCGAAATTGTTGTCTCTCTGAGTGTTGATGAGCAAGCTGTTTCTACTTTAATGCTTGAACCACAATTACTTGCGCGTTTAGTTCCTGATAATAAGGAAGATCGTGTACTGGTGTCGTTAGAAGAACTACCTAGTCAATTGATTGATACATTATTGTTAATTGAAGATCGTGATTTTTATCATCATCATGGCGTTTCTCCCGTTGGTATCTTTAGAGCACTACTTAATAATATTCGCGCTGGACGTACGGTGCAAGGCGGTAGTACCTTAACTCAACAACTCGCAAAGAATATGTTTCTAAGTCGCGAACGCACGCTGTCTCGAAAGATTAAAGAAGCACTAATGGCGGTGATCCTAGAGCTTAGATACAGTAAAGATCAACTGCTAGAAGCTTACATTAATGAAGTCTATTTAGGGCAGAATTATGCTAATGGCGTTTATGGTTTTGGCTTAGCCGCACAGTTTTATTTTGGTAAAAAAATTAATGAATTAAGTCATGCCCAAATGGCTTTACTGATAGCTCAAGTTAAAGGACCAAGTTACTACGACCCATGGCGTCATCCAGAACGTGCGACAGAGCGCCGAGACCTTATTCTTAGGCTTATGTTTGAACAACACTTATTATCACTTGTTGATTTTGAACAGGCAGCAGAATCAACACTATCTATTAGGTCTAATCGACGATTAGCCAAAAAAAATTACCCGGCTTATTTACAACTAGTTAATGCAGAATTAAATCAACACCTGTCGAGTTTTACTCAAAAGTCAGGTATTAAAGTATTTACCGGATTTTCACACAGAAGCCAGCAATTATTAGAGCAAAGTGTTGCCAAGCAATTACCTTTACTAGAACGGAAATACCACCAAAAGAATCTAGAAGCGGCGATGGTGGTTACTGATATTGCTAGTGGTGAAATTAGAGCGCTCGTTGGTGGTCGGGAAAGTGGATATGCCGGCTTTAATCGAGCACTTAATGCTAAGCGTCATATTGGTTCATTAATTAAACCAGCCATTTATGTTGCGGCACTTGAGCGTTATCAGCAATATAATTTTGCTACTATTTTAGATGATAAGGCGATTACCTTAAGAAATGGTACCGGTAAAAAGTGGCAACCAAAAAACTATGATGGGAAATATCGAGGGCAGGTTTCGTTAATTGAAGGGTTAGTCTTTTCACTCAATGTACCCACTATTAATTTGGGTATGAGTTTAGGTTTGGATAGCGTAGCCGATGCTATTAAAGCGTTGGGCTATCAGCAGAAACTTAAAATGCGTCCTTCTGTTTTATTGGGTGCAGTGAATATGTCGCCATTGGAAATCAACCAATTATATTTAGCGATTGCTAATAATGGTTATTACCAAAAGACCCATACCATCACCAAAATACTCTCATCAAATAACGAGACGCTCTGGCAAAAGCAGCAATCAAGCGAGCAACGTTTATCAAGTAATGCGGCCTATTTACTTGATTACGCTTTAGAAAGAGTCACCCAAGTGGGCACAGCTAGATCACTTACTTGGCGTTTAAATAACAAGAAAGTCGCGGGTAAAACAGGTACAAGTAACGCCTTACGAGATAGTTGGTTCATCGGTTATGACAGCAAGCATTTAATAACAACCTGGTTGGGTAAAGATAATAATAAACCAACGGGTTTGACGGGGAGTAGTGGGGCGTTACCTTTGTTCGCTGACTTCATAAATAAACAGGGCGTAGTAAATAAAGTTGAAGCTAAACCAGAAAGTATTGTGGTCACTCTTTTTGAGCAGCAAACGGGTAATGCAGTCACAGATAAATGCGCCAATACGGTGATCTATCCTGCGGTGCGAGACGGCATTGTAACTTCAAAGGACTGTTTACAAGAAAAAGAGGATAATAGGTCTTGGTTTGAAAGGGTTTTTGGCGAGTAGTGAGTTTTTAAGTTTACTGACCGTAAATATGAGCGCTCAATATTATCATGTTGAGCGCTCTTATTTAGTCATCATATTAAAAAGTTACTTGTACTTTTGTTAATGCTGCAACATCTGTAATGCGTACATTACCTAAACTTTTTTGTAATCTAGCTGCCGTTTTATCAGCACCATAGCTTTCTGCAAAGGTGATAACATCCTCACCGTTACACATTAATTTCAAAGCAACTGTTTTAGTTTTTAAGCGATAATATTTAGTTGTGCCTTTGAACTTTATAACACTATTGCTCTTAGCGGCTTTACAAACATCTATCAAGGCTTTTTCCATATAGGGAGTCATTGCTGCTTGGCTGGGTAAACTAATAGCTAATAAAGGTAAAGTAGCGGCAAGAGCAAGTAAGGTTTTTTTGAAAGTAGTCATGGTAGTTCTCCATAGGTTTATTTTATATCGTTAGTTTTTATTTGGCCCTGTTATGCAAGGCACACCATAATAGTGGACTCTTTTTAGTTAAAAGTTGTAACCATTTACCCAGAGGATGTAAGTAAAAATCAAGCGTTAAAACGTGTATATTCGCTAAGTGATTGATTGCCTTTTTATTCAGCAGAAAATGTTGTTTAATACTGACATTAATATTTACATTTGGTGATACATTGACATCTGAAAGTTGCAGTAGAGGCTATTAAACTTGCGATGATTAACACGTTTTTAAAGCTTCAATGATCTGGCTTATTGAAAGTAGTTATATTTAACTGTTTTTATATACAGTTTTAGTGCTAATTATGCTATTGTGATGAATATTATTTATGTAAACGTTAATTTTTTAACAGCGTTATGAGCCTTTAATTAGCTCAAAATGTAAGAATGGGGAAATCTAATGGCAGTTGAAAGTCGGTTTGTAGTAATTAGAAACGGGGTAGAGGCGAAAACATTTATGGATAAGAAATCAGCTGATGAATATGACAAAATGTTGGATATGGCTGATAACTTGAGCCAAATGTTCTCTCAATCTTCGGTAGAATTAAGCGATAATGCCAATGAAGAGTTGAGTATTTTCTTAGCACAACATCGAGAAGAAGTACTTGTCGCCTTATTAGCAAAAAAACCGACAAAAGCAATCATTAAAAAGTCAGTTGAAAAAGTAACTGATTTACCTATTGCTGAAATTGAAATAAAAAAGCCGGCGGCTAAAGCGAAAAAGAGTAAAGCAAAAGTAACGACCACCAAACTGAGCGAAGCTAGTTAAGTGAATATGATGTGTTGCGGTTAACATTCTATGCTTGAATATAAACTTATTCGCAGTAAGCGTAGGAAAACACTGGCACTGCAGGTTAAACATGGTCAAGTGACTGTGAGAGCCCCTCATTATGTTACATCAGCTTTTATTGATACTTTTATTCAAGAAAAGTCAGCTTGGCTGCGTAGCAAATTAGCTGAGCAACAAAAAACACCCGATTATTGTGACTTCAGTCAAGGTTCAAACTTGCTTTACTTAGGCGAGAAAGTCATTCTCAATATCTGTATAGCAAAAAAATCTGAGGTGTATTTTAGCCATCTTGTGATTGCTGAAATAGAACCAAAGAATTATCAAGAAATTACGACTAAGCAACTTAATGTTGCTATAAGTGAGAAAATTCATTCTAGGTTAATAAATCCTTTAGCAATATCTAAACAGATAAAAAAACAACTCGAAGTCTACTTTAAACAGCAAGCTGAACAGTTATTCAGTGAGCGCCTTGAAAGGATTAGTAAACAAATATCCTTGTGCCCAACAGCGATAAATATTCGTCAGTACCGTGCTCGTTGGGGAAGTTGTAATAATCGAGGTGAAGTAAATTTTAATTACCTCTTAATGATGACGCCTTTAACTGTTATTGATTATGTGATCGTTCATGAGTTATGCCACTTAGAGCATTTAAATCACTCTAAAGAGTTTTGGCACCTCGTTGAAAAATTCTGCCCAAACTATGATATTGCCAAAAAATGGCTTAATACTTATCAATCGCAATTACAGTGGCAAAACCCTCACTAAAGCCAACAAAAATTTGAAGAACAATGATCTTTGTCACAAACTTAGACAATATACCTACCCTTAACTACACTTTTTGCTGTTGCAATAAATTATAATTAATTCATAACTTTTTGTTATTTATTATTTAAATTTTAAAAGGCATTGTGATGAAAATTAATTTCGATAGCATTAAAATTATCACGGTTTATATCAGCTCAGCGGTATTCTCTATTGCTTGTGCTTCTTTTATTATTGGTGGCTAATTGTAATGGCATATGTGCGCCGTTGTTGATTAACCATTAGCTACACCTACTTTGTATTTACCCTTCAACCTCACTATCTAACTAAATAGATACTTATTATATTTTGTAGTATTTATATTTCAAAACACTAGTCCCCTCTTATGTAGATCTGAAGTCAGTTACGTCGCACTTATGCTCTATTTTTATCTATTTAGTTAGATACAAAGTGGAGTGATTTCGTGTTAAAAGTACGAGTTTGTCACTTATAAATGAACTATCTACATAATATTGTTAAAAAAATGAATTGTAGATTAACAATTGCTTTTATTTAGGGTAAATTATCACCAATAAAATAAAATAAGGTCCCTCCTTCTATGAGCCCATCGGTGCTTATTTGTGATGATTCAAACATGGCCAGAAAGCAAGTGCTTAGAAGTCTTCCTGAAGAATGGAAAGATTCCGTTCAGATTGCCTGTAATGGTGCAGAAGCGCTAACAATTTTACGTGATAATAGCATCGAAATTCTCTTTCTTGATCTTACTATGCCGGGTATTGATGGTATTGGTGTTTTACAGGGCATAAAAAAATTAAACCTTAATTGCAGTGTTTTTGTTATTTCAGCAGATATTCAGCCTGAAATGCAAAATAAGGTAAAAGCACTAGGAGCAAAAGAGTTTATGCGTAAGCCTGTAAAAGCAGATCTATTACTTAATAATTTGCGCCAACATGGCCTTTTATGAATCAATTTCACCTAACTGAAGACCAACAAGATTGCTTACGAGAGCTTATTAATATTGCTATGGGACAAGCAAGTGATCAACTTGCCCGTTATCTAGATACTTTTGTTTATTTGAAGGTCCCGAGTATTGAGAGTGTAGAAGCTAAAGATTTGATGAAAACCTTGAGTCAACAGAAAAATACCGTGGCCGTTGTAAGCCAAGGTTTTTTTGGTTATGAAGGTATTCGAGGTGAGGCTTTATTGGTTTACAAAGAAGAGAACTCTGGTCGAATTGCTGATTTATTGGGATATGAACCAGATGAATTATCACAAGATGAGCAATTAATTGATATTAGTTCCATCTTAACGACAACTTTTTTAAATGTATTTGCTCAGCAAATTAATAATCAATTGTCTTATAACGCGCCCAAATTACTGCCGAATGTACAGGAAATTTTATCTGAGCATTTACAACAAATGCCATTTACTTGGGATTTAGCATTAAAAGTAAATATTAATTATCAAGTGACAGATTATTCTTTTAATTGCAATATGATCTTATTGATCCCTGAAACAGCGATAACGAATATAAAACATGTGCTTGACCGTATTTTGGAAGAATTTTAATGTCTGATATTAAATCACACACTACGCCAACAGCTTCGGATGTACCGGTTGTAAATGAGCTGGCTCTTAAACAAATTAATAGCCAAATTGCTAACCAATTAAATACCGGTGTTTTGGTAATCGATGCTGATTTTAATATTGTTATTTGGAATCGTTTTTTACAGGTCCATACCGATAAAGTACCAGGTAGTATTATTGGGCAATCTATTTTTAGTGCATTTCCAGAGCTGCCACAACGTTGGTTATCTCGCAAGCTTAGTTCTGTTTTACAATTAAATACGCCGAGCTTTTGTTCCTGGCAACAAAGACATCACCTATTCGAATTACCTCACACTAGGCCGATCACGACAGATAGTGAGTTTATGGCGCAAAACTGCACCTTTCTACCTATAGAAACTGATGTTAACGGCAAACATATTTGTATCTTAATTGAAGATGTTACCGATGCTTGTCATTATCAAATGCAATTACAAAAGACCTTAGCTGAAATAGCGCAAATAAGTCGTATAGATGGTTTAACTCAAGTTTATAATCGAAGGCATTGGCAAGACTCCCTAGAACAAGAATACGCAAAAGCACGACGACATGATAAAAAGTTATCCTTGATAATGCTTGATTTAGACCATTTTAAATTGCTCAACGATAATTATGGCCATCAAGGTGGCGATATGGTGTTAATTGAGGTCAGTGCTTTAATAAGTACCTTATTAAGAGTTGAAGATACCTTTGGGCGTTATGGTGGAGAAGAGTTCGCTATTATTTTACCTGAGACAGATTCTGCAGGAGCAATAGAACTTGCACAGCGTATTTGTCGAATAATAGCCACAACACCTTTCACTTATAATGATCAGGTGATAAAGGTAACAGTCAGTTTAGGCGTTGCACAACTTAGTAGCAAAGAGTCTAATTATGAAGAACTGATTACCCAAGCAGACAGTGCTTTATATCAAGCAAAATCTCAGGGACGGAATCAAGTATGTAATGCTGCGGAACTTGTTTCTTGAATTAGAAGTAGAAGTAGAATGACTATGTGTCTGTGCTAATACGTTAATGCCTATTATTAAATTATATGCATAAATTATAACTTTTTATTTAATATTTTTTATCATTATAGATTGACAGTTACTGCAACTTAAGGCACTTTAGGGTTATGAAAATAAACACCAGCCACATTACTATTATTACAACCACTACCACCCTAATTAGGATGGCGGTCGCTGGCTAACGTGTATAAATGAAAATTTTATCGAAGCCCGTGACCTGAAAAGGTTACGGGCTTTTTTACGTTTACAATGAAGAGTATTAACTCTAATAGCTTAAACAGCTCAATAAGCAAAGAGTATCTTTATTCACTATTTCTTTATAAAGGAAGAAAACATGCGTGTACTTAAATTTGGTGGCTCTTCACTAGCTTCAGCAGAGCGTTTTCGTCAAGTTGCCGATATTATCCATGATAAAAGCAAATCATCAAAACTTGCCGTTGTTGTATCGGCCCCACAAGGGGTTACCAACCACTTAGTTGCTATGACTGAAAATATTAGCGATGAAGAAAAAGTAGTGGCAGATTTAGGTCACTTCAAACGTGCAATTACTACTATTATTGATGATTTATCGGCAAGTATAAGCAACTTTAACAATCAACATTGTGAGCAAGCGTTAGCGAATTATGAACATCAAATTTCACGCTATATGCAAGGTGCAATGTTACTAACCTATTGCCCAGATCATATCCGTGCCCGTATTATCAGTACTGGTGAACGTTTAAGTGTGGCAATACTTGATGCCGTGTTACAAGCTTATAGCGTACAAGTATCACTGTTAGCACCAGAAAAGTTTTTGTATACCAACAAGTCATCTTTAAATGCAGTAGCAGATTTAGTGTTGTCGAAAGAAAAATTTGAGCATGAATACACTGAATTAAATCAAGTATCGTTAATGCCAGGCTTTATTGGGGTAAATGCGGACAACAATGATGGTACGCCAGAAGTAACTACATTAGGGCGTAATGGCTCTGATTATTCGGCAGCGGTATTAGCTGTTTGTGCTGTCGCTGAGTGTTGTGAGATTTGGACGGATGTAGATGGAGTCTATAACGCAGATCCACGCTACATTAAAGAAGCTAAATTACTTGATTATTTATCGTATCAAGAAGCAATGGAACTCTCTTATTTTGGTGCCAGTGTATTACATCCAAAAACAATCGGACCAATTGCTCAGTACCATATCCCTTGTTTAATTAAGAATACCAGTAACCCAAGTGCACCAGGTACCTTAATTTCCAATGAGAATGACCAACAAAAACGCGTTAAAGCAATTTCTAACCTTGATGACCTAACCATGGTAAACGTGTCAGGACCTGGCATGAAAGGCATGGTAGGCATGGCGAGCCGTGTATTCGCAACTATGAGTAGAGAAAATATTTCTTTGGTACTTATTAGTCAATCATCTAGTGAGTATTGCATTAGCTTTTGTATTTATTCAAGTGACTCCGCGCGTGCTAAACAAAGTTTACACGAAGAGTTTGAATTAGAGCTGTTAAATGGCCTACTTGAACCGTTAGCGCTAAAAGGCGAACTATCCATTGTGTCACTTGTTGGTGATGGTATGCACCATCAACGAGGCGTGGCAGCTAAATTCTTTAGTTCATTAGCACAAGCACGAGTTAATGTGGTTGCTATTGCTCAAGATTCATCGGAGCGCAGTATCTCAGTTGTTGTGGAACAACGAAAATGTATGGATGCGATGAAAGTAAGTCACCAGAACTTCTTTTCTCATAAACCAACGATTGATGTTTTCTTAGTCGGCTGTGGTGTTGTTGGCAGTGAGCTAATAGCGCAAATATCTCGTCAACAAGCGAGTTTGAAAAAGCAAAACATTGTCTTGAAAGTTTACGGTATTGCTAACTCGAAAGGCATGGTATTTGATAAAGAAGGTATCGACTTAAATAACTGGCAAGATGCTATGGCGAATGCAAGTGAAGCGCTAGCAGTTAATGTAGATAATCTTAAAGGTTTTGTTCGTGATAACCATCTAATCAACCCTGTTTTTGTTGACTCAACATCAAATGAAACATTAGCAATGAGTTATGTAGATTACCTTGCTGAAGGTTTTCATATTGTTACGCCAAATAAAAAAGCAAATACTGACTCTTGGGAATATTATCAAGAGTTACGTAGTACTGCACAAAAAACCAATCGTCGTTTCTTATATGAAACAACGGTCGGTGCTGGTTTACCTGTTATTGATACCCTACAAAGCTTAATTAAAGCGGGCGATGAGTTACAGCGTTTCGAAGGTGTCTTGTCGGGTTCGTTATCTTATATGTTTGGTAAATTAGAAGAGGGTATGTCGTTATCAGAGGCGACTGCAATTGCTAAAGAAAATGGTTTCACTGAACCAGACCCTCGTGATGACTTAAGTGGTATGGACGTTGCGCGTAAATTATTAATTATGGCTCGTGAAGCTGGCATGCAGTTAGAGTTATCAGATATCAATATTGAGTCAGTATTACCCGACGATTTTGATGCCAGCGGTGATGTTAGTCAGTTTATGAGTAACTTAACTAAGCTTGATGGTGACTTTGCAGAGCGCGTAGCGAGTGCAAAATTAGAAGGTAAAGTACTTCGTTATATTGGTAATATTGTTGATGGTAATTGCCAAGTTTCTATAGAGTCTGTAGGAATTAACCACCCGTTATATAGCATTAAAGATGGCGAAAACGCCTTGGCTATTCATAGTCGTTATTACCAACCTTTACCGTTTGTTTTACGCGGTTACGGTGCGGGCGCAGCGGTTACAGCTGCAGGTGTTTTTGGTGATTTATTAAGAACCTTAGCATGGGAGCAACAGCACTAATGTCAGTTAGTAATCCCAATGTTAATAAAAGTGTTTCGGTATTTGCACCGGCCTCTATAGGTAATGTTAGTGTAGGCTTTGATGTTTTAGGGCTGGCAGTAAAGCCGGTAGATGGTACATTATTAGGCGATGTGGTCACTGTAAATGCAACAACCAGCAATGACAATAGCCTAACGGTTATCGGTAACTTTGCTGATAAGTTACCAAGTAATAAGGAAGACAATATTGTTTGGTCTTGCCTATTATTGTTTAATGAGCAATTAATCAGTGTGAAACAAACACCTGTTTTTGTTGCCATTACTTTAGATAAAAAAATGCCTGTTGGCAGCGGTTTAGGATCAAGTGCCTGTTCTGTTGTCGCAGCACTAGCCTCCTTGAATGCGTTTTATGCTAAATACCATAATTTTAGCTTTTCTGAAAATGTCGTATTAAAAATGACAGGCCAAATGGAAGCACAAATTAGTGGCAGCTTACATTATGATAATGTTGCGCCATGTTATTTAGGTGGTTTGCAATTAATGGTTCCGGATGAAAATGTGATCTCGCGCATTTTACCTAGTTTCGATGATTGCTATTATGTAATGGCGTATCCTGGTATCGAGGTATCAACTAAAGCAGCCAGAGAGGTTCTACCTACAACTTATAGTCGTAGCGACGTTATCAGCTATGGTCAAAACTTAGCGACATTTGTTGATGCATGTCATCGCCAAGATAAAAGCCAAGCATTCTCAGTACTAACCGATGTGATTGCAGAACCATATCGCACAGATTTGTTACCAAAATATAAAGCCTCTCGAGATTATTTAAGCTCGCAAGGCGCGTTAGCCGTTGGAATTTCAGGCTCAGGGCCGACACTATTTTGTGTTTGTGATAGCGAAAAGCAAGCAGAGCAATTTGCCTTATGGTTACAAGAGAACTATTTACAAACAGCATTAGGCTTTGTCCATGTGTGTAAAGTCGATGATGTTGGCGCAACAGAAATTTAATAGCAATGTGCTTTGAAGGTATATAAGCATGATAGCTAACCAATATTAGTGAACGGATTATTAGGAAAAACAGTGAAATATTATAATTTAAAAGAAAATGATGAGCAGGTAACTTTCGCTCAAGCAGTTAAACAAGGTTTAGGTAAAAATCAGGGCTTATTTTTCCCTACCGATATGCCAAAACTTGATAATATCGAAGAGCTGCTAGCACTGCCCTTGGTAGAGCGTAGTGTTAAAATATTAGCACCATTTGTTGAAGGTGACTTAACAAAAAGTGAATTAACTGACATTGTTACCGATGCTTTTAATTTCCCTGCTTTATTACAGCCGATTAGCCCAGACCGTGCCATTTTAGAATTATTCCACGGGCCAACGTTAGCTTTTAAAGATTTTGGTGCCCGCTTTATGGCCAAGTGTTTACAAGTATTTGTTGCTAAAGATGCTAAAGCAAGTGGTGAGACAAAACCTTTGACCATTTTAACCGCTACGTCTGGTGATACCGGTGCGGCTGTTGCTCATGCATTTCACGGTATTGATAACATTCGTGTTGTCATAATGTATCCGAAAGGAAAAATCAGCTTACTACAAGAAAAAATGTTTACCACGCTAGGTGGAAATATTGAAACATTAGCAGTTGATGGTGATTTTGACGATTGCCAAACATTAGTAAAGCAGTCTTTTGATGATAAAGAGTTAGCAAATACTATCGGTTTAAACTCAGCAAACTCAATAAATATAAGTCGATTATTGGCACAAGTATGTTATTACTTTGAAGCCGTAGCACAATTATCACGCGCAAAGAGTGATTTAAGTAGCATTGTATTCTCTATCCCTAGTGGTAATTTTGGTAACCTAACCGCTGGCTTATTTGCCAAAGCAATGGGCTTGCCAATTAAACGCTTTATTGCCGCAACTAACGCTAATGATACGGTACCTCGTTACTTAGAGACAGGTGAGTGGACACCCAATGTAACCGTCGCTACTATTTCAAATGCAATGGATGTGAGTAACCCGAATAACTGGCCGCGCGTTGAGCATATGCTCAAGAGTGGTATTGTTGAGCAAGGTTGTGTCAGCTCGGTATCTATCGACGAAGAACAAACCCAATCAACCGTTATTCAACTTCGTAAGTTAGGTTACATCAGTGAACCACATGCTGCTGTTGCTTATAAAGCGCTACAATATAGTGCTGTAGAAGGGGAGTTTGGTGTCTTTTTAGGAACAGCTCATCCTGCGAAATTTAAAGAAGTTGTTGAAAGCATTCTTGGTCAACCGTTAGGTTTACCAAAAGAGCTTGCGGATTGTGCTGGTGAGCCTATCTTGTCGCAAGATCTTGCTGCAAACTTCAGTGATTTACGTAGTTATCTTTTAAGTTAGGCTACTCGATAAATACTGCTAATAGGTACAGAGATAATTTACCGGTATAACGTAAAGGCAGCATGATGATAAAACCCCAATGGCAGCAGTTAATTGCTGGTGAAGCGAAGCAAAGCTACTTTAAAAACTTAGTCAAAGAAGTCGCAACGCAAAGAGCATCGGAGATTTCAATTTATCCAGCAGAAGGTGATGTGTTTAATGCTTTTAACCACGTTGATTTAGCAGAGATAAAAGTTGTCATTCTTGGGCAAGATCCTTATCACGGAAAAGATCAAGCACATGGTTTAGCTTTTTCAGTGCAGGAGGGCATCAAGGTACCGCCATCACTTGTTAATATTTATAAAGAACTGGCGACCGATGTTGAAGGCTTTGAAATACCAAAGCATGGCTGTTTAACACATTGGGCAGAGCAAGGAGTACTGTTGTTAAATACGGTATTAACAGTGCAGCAAGCCAATGCGCATTCTCATGCTAAGCTGGGTTGGGAGACTTTTACCGAGCAAGCTATTAACGCGTTAAATGAGCACAATGATGGTTGTGTTTTTATTTTATGGGGAGCACATGCACATAAGAAAGGTAAAAATATTAACCAAGAAAAACATTTAGTTTTAGCGGGTCCACATCCGTCGCCATTGTCTGCTTACAGAGGTTTTTTTGGCTGTAAACATTTCTCTCAAGCTAATGCTTGGTTAGCTAAACACGAGGTTAATCAAGTTGATTGGCATTTACCTGTGGAGGCTTAGGCGAAAATAAATTAATGGTAATTCTGTTACCATTGAAAGTGCGTTATTTCAGTGGCGGTTACCTCCGTGCCTTAACAACTTTATAATGCATTTTATTCTGCTATATTTTAAATAGCATGGAGTTCTACAGAGAGGGGAAAACCTAATGAGCATAAATTTTTCACAATTCGATGAATCGTCAGTGATAATGCTAAAACTATTAGCACAGCACTTTCCTACGCCAACAGAGATTGGCTTTAACGATGTTTTTGTCGACTCTGAGACGGACATTGACAAACGTGCTGCTCATATTGGCACGATAGCGTTTTTACGTCATGAAGATCTTATCGCTCATGACGTGGGTAGCGCATCGTCTTTTATTCTTACTCGAAAAGGATTAGCGCTATTTAATGAAGACATCATTAAGCGTTTAAAAGACCAGCTCAATAGTGACGCGAATTTTATTTAGTCCCATCTTGAGCTGCAGCTCTATTTAGATATCTACAGTATATTAATGATCAAAATGAATAATCATTTCGGCAGCTTCACAATGACAATCATGCCCACATAAAATGCAGTTATAGCCTTGCTTACTCTCTTCATTCCACTTGTCAGGGTGTGATTTTATTAATTTTCCACCACATTTACTGAAATATGACACGGCGCTATTATTAGGACTCTGTTTCCATAAATGACTTATACCCGCTTGAGCGCCTTGATGCTGTGCAGCTTTTATAGCGAGTTGTAATAGTTGTTTACCAATGCCTAATCCACGGTATTTTTCATCAACGGTATTACATTTGAAATAACAGCAATGCTGGCTATCTTCTTGCCATAAGTCTGGACTGCACCATTGATCTATTTGCCATTGATTGGCTGAATAAGTACTTCGAAAGCCGATAACTTGGTCATCAAGCAGAGCAACAAAACTACAGTTAATGTTATTCACTATGCCTTTATTGGTCCACTCAACAATTTTCTCATCATCTAAATAACCATCGCCATGAACCGAATTAGCGAGTGTAATAACTTGTGAAAAATATTTTGCTGTTAGCGGCAAATATTTAATGGTGTCTTTTTTAAGTGTCATGATTTTCTTAACGCATAATTGATTATCTCAAGGCTAAGATAGCAAAGCTTTAACTAACTTGCAGTGAAATTTACTTATCACTTAGTTGGATTAACTGAGTTAATTCAAGTTAAACGATTTAATTGTTCGCCTTGGGTAAAGGCAATAATATTTTGGCTTAATAAATCAATCAAACGCTGTTGAGCTTCACTGCTAGCCCAAGCGATATGTGCGGTTATTTTTAAATTAGAAAGCTTGTTATTAAGTAGTATGTGATCAGCTGGAGGCGGCTCTTGTGATAATACATCTAAAATAGCATAGGCAATTTCTTTTGTTTTTAAAGCATCCAATAACGCAGGTTCATCAATTAATGCACCTCGAGCAGTATTAACTAATACGGCAGTATTTTTCATGCGAGCTAGTACACTTTCATTAATGAAGTTTTCAGTTTCAGGGGTTTGTGGGCAATGTAAACTGATAATATCAGCCTCTTCAATAACCTGTTCAAAAGAAACTCGCTCTGCGCGAATAGTGCTGGCCTGAGGGCGTTCACTAATGAGCACTTTCATATTGAAAGCCTGTGCTATATCAACAACAGCTTTACCTAAACTTCCGTAACCAATAATACCGAGTGTTTTTCCTGCTAATTCGCTGATGCTATTACCGTGATAGCAAAAAGTATCATTGCTTGACCATAAACCTTGTTCCGTATTGCTATTATGGTGACTCGTTTGTTGATAATACTCGAGTAATTGGGCAAAAACATATTGTGCAACAGATTGCCCTGCGTAACCGCTAACATTCGTTACGGCAATATCTAAGTGACGAGCAGCTTCAATATCTACATTGTTATAACCCGTTGCGCTGATACAGATGAGCTTTACGTTTGGTAAGGCAGATAGCATTTCTGCCGTTAACTGTACCTTATTGGTAATAATAATATCTGCATCTAGGCAGCGCTTTATAACCTCATTAGGTGATGTATTGGCATAACAAACTAACTGGCTTACCTGTTGTTCAATGACAGAAAAGTCAATGGTAGAACTGAAGGTTTGTTCATCTAAAAATACTGCACGCATGTTGTTTACTCTATTTTTATTAATTTGTTTATAGTTGCCCAATAAAAATAAGCTAGGTAATTCGAATAGAACTAGCTAGCTTATTTACTTATTTAGGGACAACAAAACATTGCTGTCATGGTAGATAGTTAGTGTAAATCACTCTATCCAGGTCGACCATCTTTTCTTGCGTTTATTAACATAGGACCGTAACCCGCAATAAAGATAACAAAAGCAATAATCCAAAACCCACCACTGATATCAATAAATAATAACGTTTTTTCAGGAACAGCCCAAGGGCCAAAAGAACGTACCAGTGCAGCTAAGTTAATTAATATATAGGCAAGGGTCATTGATTTTGGTGGTGTTAATGGACGCCCTGTATGACCTAAAGAAACACGCGAAATCATGGCTAAAATCATACCGCCAATACCGCCAATAGTCAGTAAGTGCCAAACATGATTACTTGGTACTTCAGGTATTAAATAACTTGCACCAAGTACGAATAAACCGAAGCAGATAAATTTCATAGCGCCGTGAATAGACCATAAAAGAGGAACATGTAACGTTATCCAAGGACGCCATCTTACCCAGCGCATCGTTTGAAATACGCTAGCAATGATAAGTAATACGCCGAAGAATGTTGCCGAAAAACCCACTATCGGTTCTAGTAGGAGACTGAACATAGCAATAGCTAAACTTCCATTGGCGGCTTTATCTAACCAAGGTAGTGGCGCTGCTTTCTCGGTTTTTGTGCCATTGGCTGTAAACATAGGCGCAACACGACCAGCCATTACTGACATTAAAAAGGTCACTAACATAACGCCCGCATAACCAGAATATACGCTATTGAATGTTGTAGGGTAATGTATTGCTAAGTGCATCTCTAAATTAGCGATGGTGAATAAAGCGAGTAGCGGTACGAAGAACAAATTACGGTATTGCTTCATAGCAATAATTGGTTTAGCTAAGACATACGCAACAGTTGGTAGAAAAAGTAGGTCAATTAAACTGCTTAGTGATGAACCAAGTAAATCAGGCACGGCTAGCAAAGTGCGACCCGCTAACCAAAGCAAGAACAAAGCGAGTAATGTATTGCCTTGAGCGCCTCTAACGCCAGTCCAGTTTTGTACAGCAGTTAATAAAAAACCTGCAATAATAGCGCCGCCAAAACCAAAAATCATCTCATGAATGTGCCACCAATAACCACCGCCCAAAGGTGATAAGCTAATTGTTCCCTTATACATTAATAGCCAAAGCGTAATGGCGAAAATGCTAAATAACGCCCCGCTTAGAAAAAAAGGTCTAAAACCTAAGCGTAAAAGCGGTGGAATTTTTTGTTCTGTTTTTAAGTCGGTGATTTGCATCATTTGCGTGCCTTGTATACATCTAAGATATTACGACGATATTTTGAGGAATGATTGTTAAGAATGATTGTAATGAATAGTCAGTAGTGATGCCCGAAATAGATCAAGGTATGGTCAATAATATTGTGCAGGTAACGAAAATAGTTAGGTTATCAGGTGTTGATAGCCTAACTAGATAACGGGAAAGTTTATTACTGTTGAACGAACTTTGTCACTTGGCTGACAGAAGCGGCTCCAACTTGTGTAGCGACTAACTCTCCTTTGTTCATTAAAAGTAATGTAGGAATACCTCGAATACCAAACTTAGCCATCAATTCTTGACTGTTATCAGCGTTGATTTTTATAACTTTAATGTCTTCATGTTCTTGTGCTATTTGCTCAACAACAGGTGCTAGCATTTTACATGGTGCACACCACGGAGCATAAAAATCGATTAATACCTTGCCTGAGGCTTGTTCTACTTCTTGATAAAATTGTTCGGCTAAAATCTCTTCAACTTTAATCAATGTTTCTGTGCTCATGATGTACTCCATTATGTTCTCTTTTTGGTAAAGGTTTAGCAAATATTTACCAATTATTTAGTAAAGACTCGCTAATTGCTTTCTAACTAATTCGTACGTTCTAGATAATTAGTGGGTGATTAGTTAGAAGGTGCAGTGTACTGAAGTTGCAATTACTTTATTAGATGTGTTTAATGGGATTCATTGTTCTAAAAATGAAACAATAGAAAGGGAATATAAAATTGAGCAATTTAGATGATTTGCATTTATTTGTTAGTTTAGTCGAAGCGGGATCTTTTACCGCAGCAGCAAAAGATCTAGGTATAGCAAAGTCTAAGTTAAGTCGGCGTTTAGTGTTGCTAGAGAAAAAACTAGGCTGTGAGCTTCTTCTACGTACTACGCGAAAGCAAGAGCTTACCGATAGTGGTCGATTACTTTTTTGTGCCAGCAAAGAGCATATAGATGCCTTAACCAAGGTAGAGGAGGAGCTTTCTTCATCACTACATCAGCCCCAAGGTAAGCTGAATATTTTATTACCCTTAGAGTTTTTTAATCAAATTATAAGTACGTTAATTGGTGATTTTTTAAGTCGCTATCCTAAAATTCACTTACATTGTCAACATTACTCAGGATCAGTGCCTGAATTTGATCCCAAGTTTGATCTTTGTTTTGTCTTGCATGAACAAGCGTTGCCAACAACAAACTGGATTGCTAAAGAGTTGTTGAGTTTTCCACAATCTATTTATTATTCACCGACAATGTCGTCGAAGCTAGCAAGTAAGTTGCTTCAAGAAAAAGCAACTAAACCAGAAAAACTTAGCCAGCATGACTGCATATTAGAAGAGGAAGGTCAGCCGTGGCACTTTCGTAATGGTGATAAAATTGAGCAAGTTAATGTTAACGGCAGAGTGGTACTGTCTAGTCCAGAAATGCGTCTTCGTGCGGCGGAGCAGGGCTTAGGTCTGTGTAAATTACCGGACTATGTTTTAAAAAATAGTGTACTAAAAAGCAGATTAATAAAAAACAGAGTATTAAAGGATAATTCACAAGCGCAATCACTTCAACGACTATCGCTAAGCCATGAGAGTGTTGCACAGCGTTTGAGTGTGCTTTATCAAAGTCGCCATGTTGCCAGTAAAACCAGAACATTTTTAGACTACTTTCAAAGTCATGTAGGGCAATTATTGTGAACCTTATCCGAGTAGTTGAGATGCAGTTTTGCCACAGACACAAACGATTGTTATGATGTGGCATCTTCTTATTAACGAATAAATCATTGAATTTTATGTCAGCAACATCACTTGAACGAATTACCATAGAACCTGAAACTCCAGCAACTTCCTGTGTCATCTGGTTACATGGTTTGGGAGACTCAGGTGCCGGCTTTGCACCTATTGTCCCTATATTTTCTTTACCAGAAAATCACGGTATACGCTTTATTTTCCCTCATGCACCTGAGCAAGCCGTAACCATTAACCAAGGTTATGTTATGCGATCTTGGTATGATATCAAAAGCCTAGATTTACATAACCGTGCTGATATGGACGGTGTTTTAGCCTCTGAAAAAAAGGTGCAGGCGTTAATCCAAGAACAAATTGATTCGGGTATAGCTGCTAAAAATATCGTATTAGCTGGTTTTAGCCAAGGTGGTGTTTTGAGTTTATTTACGGGTTTACGTTTTGGGCAAAGCTTAGCGGGTATCTTGGCATTATCTTGTTATTTACCAACATCAGATACTTTACCAGAGCTATGTCATAGTGCTAATGCAGCGACGCCTATTTTACAAAATCATGGTGAGCGAGATGATGTTGTGCCAATGAGTGCAGGTAAAATGGCAAATACTTTATTAACAGCGGCTGATTATGATGTGACTTGGAAAAGTTATGCAATGGATCATTCGGTGTTACCAGATCAGCTAAGGGATATTTCTGCTTGGTTACAAGCGAGGTTGCTAGGTCATCAAATCCCTATTTAGTGATATAAATAGGGTTAATTTCTTTGCATTGTGGCTTTGTTTGTAATTGACACATAAATATTGAGGATGGTGGATGGACAGGGTAAAAAAAAGAAACGGTGTGGATAATACCGTGAAGGCAGCAATAAGGCTGAGGCCAGATAATGGCTGGTTTAACAGCCAATATTTTACTGTTGCTAACGTGCTAAAAATCGTAGTTTTCTTAACACTATGTTTTTTTATCTATCAAAAATCTACCCAGTCTCAACAAGAAAAGGATGATAGTTTACTCTACCTCGCCAGCCCTAAAGTAGATGACATTTACTTTTTAGATTTCAGAATTCTCAGTGATAACCTTAGACCAAATGAAAAATATAGAATTGCCAAAGTAGTCGATATTACCGGTGATGTGGTAACACTACTTTATGGCAACATCTTTTACCTGCGCCAACAATCGCTAAAAGATAGCATTCGTTATGGTCAGTTAAGGTATAAAGATTATTTTGAATCTAAGCGTTATGACTTATCGTTAATGCAGATAAAGACAATGCATGACTCTGGCGCTATTTATATGGTCAAACGTCCAGATAAAAATATGCTGTTCGGGAATTATGTTAATGATCCTAAAACGGAACTAAGTACTAATTTGTATATTCCAGGTAAGCGTGAAAACCTCGCAGGTCTAAGTTTGCTAAAATCTGACTACCTTGAAGATAATGTAGAACAAGCTTTTGAGCGTTTTAGTAGTTCAGGCCAGTTAGGTTTTGCACCAGGGCAAGTAAATCTAGGGCAAATGTACTTGAATGGTAATTATATTGATAAGGATCTCACTCAAGCGCTGTATTGGTTTAAACAAGCAGCACTTCAAAGTGATAAAGCAGGCGTGCTTAAGTACGTTATTGTTTGTCGGCAGGTTAGTTATTGCCAAGAGGGTGACTTTTACCAAGAGTTATTAGATGCTGGCGTAAATATAAAAGTGAGAGAAATCGACTTTACCTTATCAGCCAATGAAATAGGTTAAATTTGTACAATCTACGTAGACTAATCTCCTTTAGTCTACGTAATTCTATCGAGAAGTTACTGGCTATAAAAGCTGAGGCTTACCTCGTTCATAAAAATAAGCACATTACTTCAAGCCATTATGGTATTTGTTTATTATTAAATCGGTCTACAATTTTGTTAGCTTTGTCAGGAAGGTTAATTTACCTGACTCAGTTCCCTCTCTATTTTCCTTTCATGTATTTACCTCTTAGTAAAAATAGTTATGCGAAAAATAATCCAACAAACTAATTGAAATATTTAGAGTTAAATTATTTAAAGCAGTTGTTAGCCACATAAGATGAGTTTTTCTTTATGCTCCTAAGTTTTTATTTAATTATTATAGGTAGGTAGTTATTCAATAAAACTGCATAACCATATATAATGCCGTTTAAGATAGAATAGCTGTCATAAATACAATGATTTAGTGTTAAGACCTGCTATTTCTTCATAATAAAATTGATATTTGAATCAGAAAAACTTTCAAATAGTGAAATAATTAACTATAAGAAGTGGCTATAAGCCATATATATAATTTCGGAACAGACCACATGAAAGTAAAAAAATCGCAGGTATTTAAAAAGTCTACACTATGCTTAGCATTGAGCTCTGCACTGGCTTTACCGGTAAATAGTTATGCAGAAGAGTCTGCAGCGGATGGTATAGAGCGTATCCAAGTGACGGCCTCTCGTCGAGCATCCACCGTGCAAGAGGCGCCTTTAAATATCACGGCACTGGATGGTGATGTGATGAAAGATCAAAATATAACTCAGTTATCTGATGTTGCTCGTTGGGTGCCAGGCTTAAGTGTTGCTGATCAAGGTGGTCGTACAGGTTCTCCAATTATTGTTCGTGGTTTAAATACCAATTCTTCCGGTCCTGATTCTGATGCAGGTACTGTTGCCACATACATTGGCGAAATTCCCCTTGTTGTCGATATGAAACTTATTGATGTTGAACGTGTCGAGGTTTTAATTGGTCCACAAGGCACTTTATATGGCGCGGGCACGCTTGGCGGCGCTATCCGTTATTTACCCAATAAGCCGATACTAGACGAAACATCAGGCTCACTTTATGGTGATTTTTTTACCTTATCTGAAAGTGATGATACCGGTGGGGAAGCGGGTTTTGTGTTTAATACGCCACTTATTGACGATGAATTAGCAGTACGTTTTGCCGTTAATTATTTGGATGAACCTGGCTATATTGATTACAATTATGTGGTTCGAGAAGGTGGCGTGTCATTACCTGACCCTGATTGGTCAGATACTGATGCCGTTGACAGTAACTTGAGACAAGTGGCAGACGCTAATTTTGAGCAAACAACGACGGCAAAAGCGATGATTCGCTGGCAACCCAATGATATTTTCGATGCAACCTTGTCTTACTTTTATCAAAAACAAGAAATTGGTGGCCGTTCGATCGTTCATCACAATAGTTTAAGTGAAACGAATCCTTTATCTACTGTGATAGGTGAATATGAATCAGGTTATCGTTACCAAGAGCCAAGAGAAAAAGAAGATACTTTACTTAGTTTAGAAATGACTGTTGATTTAGGTTTTGCGGAGCTGACTTCTGCAACCGGTTATTCAGAATTTGAAGCCCTTGGCCAGCGCGATCAAACCGATTTATTGATTCGTTTAGATTATAGCTATGAAGAATTCCCAGGCTTCTCTGCGTTTACGCGAGAAGTTGATGAAGCTGAAAATTTCACCCAAGAAATTCGTTTAGTCTCTACGGGAGATTCAGCATTCTCTTGGATAGTTGGTGCTTATTATAATAAATTTGAAAGCTTTAACGATAGTCGTGAGTTCACACCGGGTTTTGATCAATACGCGGTTGATAACTTTGGAGCAGAGCAGTTACGTCCTGACTCTCTGGAATATGTCTCTGTGGATAAAGCAGAAATTACTGAGTCGGCACTTTTTGGTGAAATTACCTATAGCGTAACGGATAAGTTAACTCTGATGTTGGGAGCACGCTTCTATCAATATGATGTCGTCGCTCAATCTGATGCGGATTTACCTTTGTTAAACACGATTTATGATGCGAGTTATGATCCAACCTTCATTGATATAGAACTAATGGAGTCGAAAGCTGATGATGATGGCAGCCTATTTAAAGTTAATGCCAGTTATCAATTCAGTGATGATGTCATGGGGTACGCCACGATAAGTGAAGGCTTTCGAATTGGTGGCTCAAATGGAATCGCCGCTTGTGATGAAGATATTGGACAGCAGCAAAGCGTTTGTGCTCAACCTGATGAATTATTGTATGAGCCAGATACCACCACAAACTACGAGTTAGGCTTTAAGAGCACTTGGTTCAGTAACCAATTACACTTTAATGCCGCACTCTTTATGGTGGAGTGGGACAATGCTCAAATTGAGGGAGCAACGGAAGTTGGTCAACAACCTTATACCTCTAATGCGGGTGAAGCTGAAGCGTCAGGGGTTGAAATATCAAGTAGAGCGATGTTGACGGATAGTCTTATTGCTTATGCAACTTATGCTTATACTAAGGCAGAATTGACCAGTGATGATGTTCCTGATATTGGTTTTTCAGGAGATCGCTTACCCGGTTCACCAGAGCAACAATTTTCATTAGGTGCAACCTATTCAACTGAAGTTTTTGGTGGTACAGGTTTAGATGTTAACTATGGTTTAACCTATCAAAGTGATGTTTATTCTAAAGTTGGACTACGAAATAATGGCGAAGCATTACCTGGTTATGCGTTAAGTAATATGTCGGCACGATTCTCTGAAGATGCTTGGTCGGTGACCTTATACGTAGATAACATGTTTGATAAGTATGCCTACAGCTCTGTACGCCGCGATGTTGGTGATATAACTACTGCAAACGACCCCGTAATTCAGCGTAATTATGGCCACTACCTAATTACGCCACGTAAAGTTGGCGTGCGTTTTGATTACTTATTTGACCTATAATATCCATTAACTTAATGAGAGTTATGAGGTTTAATACACATAGACTTTCAATAAGAGATGTTTTATTTAGCAAAAACTAGCGATTGAAAGTATGAACACAAAAACACAGTATTATTAAGCTTAGCTAAATGATACTGTGTTTTTTTATGCTTTACTTAGTGATTTATCAATCGATATACTTATACCAATCAGACGAACTAAGTAATATTTTTAAATGGCCTAATTATCCAATAACATCGTTGCTTTCAATCCCAATAGTCAGCTATTACTCAATCAAGCGCCTTGTTATTGAAAAATTATTTTCATTGCTGATGTGGCACTGAAGTTGAACCATTAATTAATCTGAACGATATTAATCTAAGCCTTTCCATGATTATCAGTAACCAATTTAAGTATCCGATGCATGTCTAGCACAATAAAAGTATTACACCAGCAAGCACAAAAAGCCTTAAATCAAGGTTTGTATCAACAGGCACACCAACATTTAATTTCAATTTTACAGCAAGATAAGTATTTTGCTGACGCCTATTTTTTATTAGCTATGATTGCCAGTGCCCATCATAATTTGGCAAAAGCAATTGAATTAATTAAACAAGCTAATAGTCTTGCTCCTAATAACCCTGAGTATTTATCACAACTTGCCAAACATTATGCGCTCGAAAATAATCATGTTGAAGCACTGTACTTTGCAGAACTTGCCGCTAAGTTAATTGCTCAATTAACGGTTCAATCCTCACTAACCTTAGATACGCTTGGCGTAGCGTATAGTCAAATGGGATTGCATGAAAAAGCCGTTAAATTTTTTAAAAAATCAGTCGGTATTAATGACAGAAATCCAAATTACTTTTTTAATTTAGGTGCTTCATTAAAATTCATTGGTGACTTTGAGGGGGCTAGAAAAGCCTATAAAAAAACTATTTCAATGGCGCCCAATTATTACAAAGCACATTCAGCATTGACGGGTTTAGGCGGAATATCAGAAGACTACAATCATATTCCTCTACTTGAGCGATTATTTAAGCAAACGCAACATGCGGACGACAGGTTACATATAGGCCACGCTCTAGCACGTGAATATGAAGCCTTAGAAGATTTTGACAAAGCATTTTACTACTTGGAAACAGCTAAAAAATTCAAACTTGAACAATTGAAGTACAACATTGATGAAGACAAAACGCTGTTCAAGAGTCTTGCAAGCCACTTTAAAGACAGCAAGTATTCCCTATCTCAAGGCTTCGAAACAGATGAAGCAATATTTGTCGTGGGCATGCCAAGATCAGGTACCACCTTGGTTGAACGAATCATTTCACAACATACTGACGTAACTAGTGCAGGGGAGTTGCAACACTTTGGTTTATTAGTTAAAAAGATGACTAAAACCACTAGTAATCGTGTGATCGATGCAGAGACGGTAACAGCAACAAAAGATATAAATTTTAAAGCGTTAGGTAAAGCGTATATTGAAAGTACGAGAGCGATAACGGGTAAAACAGCAAGGTTTGTCGATAAGATGCCATTAAATGTACTTTATGTTGGTTTTATCCTACAAGCATTACCCAAGGCAAAAATCATCTGCTTGGATAGAAACCCATTGGACACTATTGTGAGTAATTTCAGACAGCTTTTTTCTGTTAATCAATCGTACTACAGTTATGCGTATGATCTGCAAACTACGACAGAATTCTATTTGTTATTCAAACAACTCGCGGAATTGTGGTTAGCACTTTTTCCTGACAATTTTTATTTAATTAATTATGAGAAATTGGTTAACGATCCTATCAATGAAGCTAAGCAGCTTATTGAGTTTTGTGATCTTTCTTGGCAAGAACAATGTGTTGATATTCATCAGAACTCAGCACCCGTTGCGACTGCTAGCGCGCTACAAGTACGTAGTCCTATTAATAATCGTTCAGTAGATAACTGGAAAAAATACGATGCTTATCTTGATGGTGTAAAAAAGAGTTTAGCCACTAAGGTCGATACTTAATCGTTTCAATCAATGGATTATTATACGGTTCGAGAGCTAGACCCTAAGCTCTCGCTTGATGAAGTATTACCATTCAAGCACTCTGAAACCTGCATCTTGATTGGTAACGGGTATATACCTAAACGACATGAAGGTGCAGGTTTCAACTGGAATTAGAAACGTTTTTAGGCAAGGCATTGATTGAAGAGAATAGTTATTCTATTGTCGAAATTAATAACGCAGTATAAGGCGTTTCTAAACCAGCCCTACGGAGATATCTAAGCAAACCATGCTCTTCGTTGCCTCCTTTTTCAAGGGAATAGCCCTTAATAAAATGAGGCGCCTTGATCATGAATCGCTCAGGTGTCCTGAAACACGCATATTCAAGTCGCTTGGGTATAAGTTACTCTTCTCGGTATGATTCAGCGACTAGATGATGACGATTTAACAACTTATAAAACTCAGTACGGTTACGTTGAGCAATTCGAGCTGCCTGTGATACATTTCCTGCGGTAATTTTTAATAATTTTGATAAGTAATCTCGCTCAAAATGATCACGTGCTTGCTGAAAAGAGGGAAACTGAGTTGAATCATCACGCAGCGCATTTTTTACTAAATTTGCACTGATAATGCTTTCACTAGACAGCGCAATACTTTGCTCTATAACATTTTGCAGCTGTCTAATATTACCCGGCCAAGGGGCACTAATAAGTAATTCCATGGCTTCTTGATTGATGCTTTTGATAGGGACATTCGATCGAGCAACTGCTTGATTTAAGAAATATTGTACCAACAATGGAATATCTTCTCGTCGTTGCGCCAAAGTAGGTAATTCCAACTCAACTACATTAAGTCGGTAGTACAAATCTTCTCTAAAGGTATTGGCTTTAATGGCATTGGTTAAATTAACATGGGTTGCTGAAATGATGCGAACATCGACCTTTACCGCTTGTGTACTACCTACCGGCCTGACTTCTCGTTCCTGTAAAACCCGTAGAAGTTTTACCTGAAAGCTAAGTGGCATATCACCAATTTCATCTAAAAATAAAGTACCGCCATTGGTGGCTTGAAATAAACCTTGGTGATTTCGCTCTGCACCAGTAAACGCCCCTTTAATGTGACCAAACAATTCAGACTCAAGGAGTTGTTCAGGTATAGCGGCACAATTGATTGCCGTGAATACCTTATTTTTCCTGTTACTCGCTTGGTGAATTGCTTTTGCCAATAGCTCTTTACCGGTACCGCTTTGGCTATGAATAAGTACACTAAAATCACTGTTAGCTACTTGTTTAGCTTGTTGTAATAGTGAAGTCATCACAGTACTTCGGCTAATTATATTATTTCGCCATAGCTCTGTTTCTCCGGTTTTCTCATTCTGTGAAGGCTGTAATCGTATGGCTTGTTCAACGGTATCAAGTAGCTCTTGGCTTTCAAAAGGTTTAGTTAAAAAACTAAACACACCTTGTTTAGTGGCGTTAATTGCATCTGGAATGGTGCCATGAGCAGTCATAATGACGACAGGAATATTAGGATGCTGTATTCTAATTTGTTCGAATAAAGCCATGCCATCCATGCCTTCCATACGCAAATCACTAATAACTACTTGAGGAATAAAATTTTGTAATCTTCCTAAAGCAATTTTTGCATTGGCGGCAGACTCAACATCATATCCTGCCGCAGATAAACGAATACCAAGTAAACGTAATAAACTTGGGTCATCATCCACTATCAGTATTTTGGCTGAATTACTGGTAACTGTTTGGTTGCTTAGGCTCATAAAATGTTATCTCTCTTAGCCACGTTCGTTAATGTTTTTATCAATTTTTTTGAGTAATATAAGTTGTTTATTTACATGTTCTAATTGTTGGTTCAGTTGTTCAATGGTTACGTTATGTTTATCGTTCTGCTCATTATATTCTTTATCTGAGAGTGACTGTTTTTCAAGTAAACGAAGTTGAATATTTAATTGATCTCTTAATAACATGATAAAAGCTAAGTTGCTTTGACTCATTTCATTGCTTGCTAATAGATGCTCATTTAGCAGGCTTTTTGCTTTGTAAGGCTGATACAGCCCCGGATTTGGCAAACTATAGAGTAGAATGAGTTTGCTTTGACTAAGCGTTTTGTCATTGAGTTGATTAGTCATTAAGGACTGCAGCTTTTTCTCTTCTGACATAAGCTGCTTATTATTTAGGGTTTTTAAGGTTAAATAATACTGACTATATTCGACCGAATTATTAGTAATAGTCTTTTCATTATGTGTAATAACCGTTGGCTCAGTCACTTGGCAAGCGGTTGATAAACTAGTTAATAGCAAAATAAGTGCAATCGAAAAACACTGTTTAGCTGGTCTAATTGCTGAATTTTTTACGCTCAGGTTAGGTCTTTTCATAATTCATTATCTGTTTGTGTATTAGGTAAAGTGATGGTGATACAGGCGCCGCTCTCATTAGCCGCGCTAATTTTCCTTGCTGGTATAACTTCGATTTTACCATTAAGGCGAAGTAATAGCTCTTTGACTATGGTAAGCCCTAAGCCACTACCTTTTATCTGGCTATTGATCGGTGCTTTACCTTGATAAAAAGCATCAAATACTTTTTCGCTAAGTGATGGGTCTATCCCCGGTCCTTGGTCAATTATGTTAATAGTTATGCATTCCTTGCTGCTGCTATAAGTTATGGTGATATCTCCATTCACTGGAGAATATTTTATCGCATTAGAGAGAATATTATCTAGAATGACACTGAGTTGTTTGCTGTTGCTGTAAACAAAATACGGACTGTTATTACACTTCATGGTCAAATTCTTCGACTTTATATCGAGTTTTCGAACATTACAGGCATCGTTTATTAACTCAGACAAACTAATTTTCTCTAAGCCATGAAGGCTTGTTGAATCAAGAACAATATTGAAATCGAGTAAGTCTTCAATTAAACGCTGGAGACGATTAACACTCACGCGAATAATATCGCAAATTTCTTGCTGGTCCTCATTGAGCGGGCCAACACTATTATCATAAATAAGCTCGGTGCCTTCCCTAATTGCGGCAAGTGGTGTTTTTAATTCATGGGATATATGACGGATAAAACTCGACTTTTGTAACTCAAGTGCATGTAGCCGTTGGCGCATATTTTCTAGCGCATCTGCTATTTCCCTGACTTCAGCAGGGCCGTGTAAGTTAATTTCTTGTTCAAAACTACCTTGCTCAAGCAATTGAATTTCATCAGTGAGTCGTTTTAATGGTTTGGTGATCAAAATGATAAATACACCGGCAATTAGCAAAGTGATAGGGATAATATATAAACGCTCAAGAATGTTATCGCTAATTTCTTCGGTGGTCTGTTGTATATCTAAAACCTGTTGATTAACAACAAAAGTACTGCGTTTCTCTAGCTGCTCATTGATAAGCTGTAATAGTTTAAATTCTTGTTGGATTTGTTCTAATGAAAACGTATCGATATTCTCGTTTAGCATCAGTTCTTTTATTCTATCACTTTCAGCTTTCAACGACGTTAACTGCTCTTTTAGTACTTTATCTTGCTGTTTAGCCGATGTTTCTTGAATTATATCTATTAACGCTTTGTGGTGACCACTAAATATGGCAAGCAACTCATCGTCTTTGAGTACTACAAATTGACTTGCAGAGCGCTCTAGTTTGGCAATAGTTTCATCCAGCTTACTGTTAAGTTGTGTCAATTGCGCAACATTATAAATAGCGCTAGTACTTTTTTGGGCTAATTCACTGGCTTTATTAGCGCCAAAAATCAACGCCATTACTAATGGCATTGCAACGAAGGTAAAACCAATTAACGTTAGTTTCTTAATAGAAATTTTATTAAGGAATGATAGGCTAAAACCAAAAAAAGAAAGTGTTAACTGCCTTGGTAATCGCTTACTTTTTTTTGGGTTGTTAAGTGAAGTCATAAAATCTAGCCTAAACGCTTTACATGGTTACATCTGAGTACCCTTTGTATGACAAAAATAAAGTAAAAACAAGGGTGTCTTTATTTTGAGACAAGGATAAATAATAATTTTAACTTTCTTAAGTCTTTGTAAAATAATGTTTTCTTTTGTTTTTTTATTTAACAATAACTGGCAATATTTTATTGTGTTGTTATTTGGTGACACTTTAGTACGTTATTAATGCATTATTTGTTAATTAAATCCTTTTAAATCAAATGGTTATGTTGTTTGGCATGCTCTGTGCTAAACCTTGGTTGATAATGGATTTAACTAGCGCTTATAAAACGCTTTAATATTAAAAAAGAGGATTCACCATGGATAGTATCAGTTTAACTCAAGTAACCGCATTTGTAGTAGCCGTAAGTATGGCATCTTTTTTCGTCAATGCTGATGATGAACTCGCGTATAGCAATGAAGATAATACCGTCGTGAATGCTGAAAACTCGGCTAACGCAGAAGCAATTACAGCAGCTATCGAAGAAGTAAAAGAGCCAAGCGATAAATTTACTTTTACTTCATTAGACATCGACAAAAATGGCATGTTAAGCCGACAAGAAGTTGTTGATGGAGAAAATAGATGGTTAGTGAAGTCCTTCACAAATATAGATAGTAATGCTGACAACTCAGTGACAGAACAAGAGTTAGTTGATTTTGTCGCTAAAAAGGCGGCGCTTACTAAATAGTAAGTAAATAACAAGTAAACAGCGAGTAGTACTTGCTCGTGACAGTTTTAGGGGAGCCCCCAACCCCATATCAAATCAGTTAGTCATCTTTCTTAAGGACTGAGAAAGTTTCTGCATCGATTTGGTATATACCCTTTCTCTCCCCTTGGGTCGGCTACTTAGGTAGTCGGCCTTTTTTATGTGTTGTAACATATAATATACCCGTTACCATTCAAAATGCAGGTTTCAGAGTACTTGAGCTATTTCAATTCAAGACGCTGTGATGAAATAATGGTTATTCAGGAGAATTGCTCCTGCATTCTCTAATAACACCATCCATGTAGCGTCATTATAAATCACATCAACGATGGAGTAATGTTGCTCAAGCGCTTCTTTGATGGGGTTAAAATCACTTTATACGGCGTTAAATAATCAAAGCATAGAATGACTATGCTTTGATTATTTGCCTTGCCTAAAGTGGTTTTAATTCCCACTGAAATCCTCACTTTGATTGGTAATGGGTATAAATGAGATTAACCGCTTTGATACTGCGGTAGATGGTAATTACTGATATATCGCCTCTAGTTGATGCTTGGTATAGTAATGGCAATTACTATAAAAAGAGAATATTCAATGAAACCACTGTTTATCAAAGCATTTTTAGTTTCTAGTATTTTAATGGGTTGCTCAACAGCAACAGAAGTTACCGATGTAAAGCCAGCAGCTAACACAGTAACTAAAGCTACTGTCAGTGTTCAAGCGGTAAAAGAATCCGAAGCACTTCTCTTAGCTAAATGGCAAGGGCCTTTTCAGGGCGTTCCTGCATTTGATCAAGTAACATTAGCAGGCCTAGTGCCAGCAATGGAAACAGCGATGGCGACTAATTTAGCTGAAATCGATTTAATTGCTAATAACCCCCAAGCGCCTACATTTGAAAATACAATTGTTGCTATGGAAAAAACGGGCAGTGACCTAGATAGAATTTTCACGTATTACGGTATTTGGAGTGCAAATAAATCAAGCAGTGAATTTAGAAAAATTGGTACAGAACTAGCACCGAAATTATCTACCTTTTCATCAAGGATCAAACAAAACAAAAAATTATTTAATCGTATTTCAGCTGTTTATAATTCTGATGAAGTTAAATCATTGAGTCCGGCAAAACAGCGTTTAGTTTTATTAACTTATAATAGTTTTTCACGTGATGGTGCGACATTAAATGATAGCGATAAAGAGCGTTATGCCGAAATTAATCAACGGTTAGCGCAGTTACAAACGAAGTTTGGTAATAACGTTTTAGCGGATGAAGAAAGTTATGTTGTTTACTTAACTAAAGCACAGTTGGGCGGCTTACCAGAGTCTATAGTAAATGTTGCCGCTGCTGCTGCGACTGAGCGAGATCATCAAGGTGAGTTTGCAATTACCAATACTCGCTCTTCTATGGACCCCTTTTTAACGTATTCAACAGAGCGTGCTTTAAGAAAACAGGTTTGGCAAAACTACTACAGCCGTGGTGATAATGGCGATGAGTTTGATAACAATGCCATCATTGCAGAAATATTACAGCTGCGTCATGAACGTGTCGGCTTATTAGGCTACAAAAACTATGCCTCGTGGCGATTAGAAGATCGCATGGCTAAATCACCAGAAAATGCGATCGCTTTAATGGAATCTGTTTGGCCAGCAGCCATTGCACGTGTTGATGAAGAAGTTGCTGATATGTTAGCTATTGGGAAAAAACAAGATGGGATAGAAGAAGTACAAGCTTGGGATTACCGCTTTTATGCCGAGAAAGTACGTAAAGATAAATACGACCTAGACTCTGATGAAGTTAAACAGTATTTACAGTTAAATAATTTACGTGAAGCTATGTTTTATGTAGCAGGGCGCTTATTTAATTTTAATTTCGTGGAAGTGACTGATGGTTCAGTACCGGTATTTCATGAAGATGTTCGTGTTTGGGAAGTAAAAGATAAAACTTCAGGTGAGCATATTGGCCTATGGTATTTAGATCCATTCGCACGTAAAGGTAAACGTTCAGGGGCATGGGCGACTACCTATCGCTCTCACACAACCTTTGGCGGTAAGACAAATGTACTGTCTTCTAACAACTCTAACTTTTCTAAAGGTGTTGCTGGACAACCTACTTTGATTTCTTGGTCAGATGCAGAAACCTACTTCCATGAATTTGGTCATGCTTTACACTTTTTAGCCTCAAAAGTTGAGTACCCAACACTTAACTCTGGCGTGCGTGATTACACTGAATTTCAATCACAACTATTAGAGCGTTGGTTATCGACTGATGAAGTGATTGACAACTACCTTGTACATTACAAAACGGGCAAAGCCATGCCTAAAGCGCTTATAGCTAAAATTAAACAAGCAGCAACCTTTAATCAAGGCTTTAGCACTACTGAATATTTAGCGTCTGCTTTGGTTGATATGAAGTTTCATACTGTAGACCCTACAGGTATTGACCCAGATAAATTTGAGCGTGAAACACTAGCTGAATTAAAAATGCCTAAGCAAATTGTTATGCGTCATCGTAGTCCGCAATTTGGTCATATCTTTAGTAGTGAAGGGTATGCGTCAAGTTATTATGGTTATATGTGGGCTGAAGTCTTAACGTCTGATGCGGCAGAAGCTTTTGCAGAAGCTCCTGGTGGTTTTTACGATAAAGGTGTTGCCGATAAACTGGTAGAGCATTTATTTAGTGTCCGCAATGCGGTTGATCCAAGTGAAGCTTATCGTGCCTTTAGAGGTCGAGATGCAAAAGTAGAAGCATTAATGCGCGATCGCGGTTTTCCGGTAAAAACTAAAGATTAAAGATACGCTGTAAATAGCAGTAAGTATTACAGTAATTAAAACTCGCTTCGGTGAGTTTTTTATTGGTTTAAATTAGCCGACTAAAGCCATTATTATAGCTGCGAATTTCTGTGAAACTTTAAAGTGTCAATATTACTTGTACGATAAGAACTTAACTTATAGGCTTTTCTATTTCACTAATGCCTTCTTGTATCATTTCACTAACATTGTCCAGTTTAGCGGCAATAACCAATTGCGCATCAGACAAACCACGATTATAAAAGTGAGCGCCGACTTCTTTAGAAAAAAAGTCGAGTAAAAATTCAGCATCAAACTGACCAAGGTCTTGATCGAGCTCTTTGGCAAAATAGTCTTGAATCTTAATAACTAACTGCTCTGTTTCTGTACTTGAGAATTTTATTGTACTCATATTAAATCTGCAAAAGGGTATGAAAAAGTGATAAATAATATTTTATTATTATACCGGTTACCAATCAAGAAGCATGTTTCCTGCTAATTGTATGAAAAGTGTAAGATTCTTAGTGTATTGGTAGACGAGGGAAGTGGGAACTGTCATATTTACTTTGTTTTATATGGATATTACAATTAAAGGGAACTTACACATTGAAACTATCAAAACTATCAGCCTTAGCAGTTATTCTCCTAAGCAATACCGTACTTGCCGAAAGCTACCAGTCGTTTACGTCACTATCTTACGCTCATGAAAGTTACTTTGCTGATGCACCAGAATATGGATTTTACAATAAAGGTGATTCGGATAATTTTTCGTTATCCAGTAAATATTATTTTGATGAAAGGTTGGCACTCGGCCCTTTAAATGAGTTTGCTTACATTAATACTAGTAGTAATGTCTTTGCTTCGGCGGTCAACCGAAATAGGGATGGCTCTTCTTTAATGCATGGTCAGGACACTAATTTTGATTCAAGCGCTACTACCTACGGTATCGGTGGTCAATGGATAGTAAATAGCTTCATCATTGGCGCTAGTTACGACTATAACGAGTCAAAAGGTAAGTGGAATGATTATAGCTTTGATAACGATGATAGTGACGTCTCATTATTAATAGGGTATTTATTTTCTGATAATTTTCTTATTAGTGCTGGTTGTGAAGAAAATTTCGATAATATTTGTGGTTATACTATGAGTTATAATTGGCAGCTAGAGGGGACTGATTATATTGGCTTTAGCTATAATGCGAGTGATAATTTTGATATCAACGAACTTTCATCTCAATACTTTTTTAGCGTAGGAGAGCAAAGTTATCTCATGATTGGTGGTGAATATCTACATGATAATAGGGACTATTTTTTTGCTGAGAATTACTGGAGTGTAAATGGCAGTTATTATTATGATACAAGAACATCTATTACCGCTTATTTTAGCGAAGATGATGCTTATGGTGTGAGTGCTAATTATTTCATTAATCAGAATTACTCAGTGCAAACGGGTTATAATTCAGTTGTGAACGAGAAAAATAGAAATGAATACGAAGGATATTATTTTAACGTTACAGCACAATTTTAGTAATGAATAAAAGTAAAACTCTCACTAATTAAGCCGCGCTACCCTATTGAATTACTGCTACATATTTAATAGGGTCACTAATTAAGCCGCGCTACCCTATTGAATTACTGCTACATATTTAATAGGGTCACTACTTAGGTGGTTTTATAAAGACTTATTGAGCAGCTGTTAGGTTTTCCCCATATTAAAAAGCTATATATAATCAATAGGCAGAGCAGTGGTGTACTTTATTTCTTCCATAGCGAAACTTGAACTTATGTCAGAAAAATCTACCCGAGTGATAAGCTCTTTATAGAATCGGTCGTAGGCTTTCATATCGGGCACCACAACTCTAAGCAAGTAATCTACATCGCCACTCATGCGATAGAACTCGACAATTTCAGGGAAGTCTTCTGAAATTTTAGCAAAGGTCGTTAACCAATCGGGATTATGTTGATTAGTCTTTACCATAACAAAAATAGATAAACCCACGTTTAACTTTTCTGGATCCGCCAGGGCAACACGCCCTTTAATGACACCTGATTTTTCCATTGCTTGGATTCTTCGCCAACAAGGGGTCGTCGAAAGTCCCACTCGCTCAGCAATCTCGCTGGTTGATAAAGTACAATCTTTTTGTAAAATACTTAAAATGTGTTTATCAAAAGAGTCCATGCTTCAGCCTGTTTTTTATGTTTATTGATTATTGATGGAGTTTAAAACCAATTATTCACTGTATGTTAGCATTGTGTTGCTTATTTTGTGATTATTTGGCTAATTTTGTTTTATGGTTTTAATCACTAAATACGTTAATATTGTGACTAGGTGTATTTTGTGGAGTGTGAATGAAGAGTAAACTTAAAAATTGGTGGCATACCGATTGCCCTTTTTGTCGAAAAGCAAGGTTGCTATTCATTTGGCTTATACTAATGTTAATTGTAGATTTCTTTTTCTTTCATTTGTTATTTTAGTGTTAAACGTATTGTTAAATACATAAGTATAAACTTGCTAAAGTAACGGCTTCATTATAGGAAAACATCATGGCTACAGGACTACTTTGGAGTGATTCACAAGAGATAGCGTTGGACTTAATTGAAGAGCATCCTAACGTTGACCCCTTTAAACTGCATTTCACTGATTTAAGACAGTGGGTGCTTGATTTGGAACGTTTTGATGATGATCCTAAGCATTGCGGCGAGCGAGTATTAGAAGCGATTCAATTAGCTTGGATGGCAGAAGTAGATTAGTTCTGTTGCTTTGTCGATATTACTTTGACTGCACTGGCTTCAAATCATCAGCTAGTAGAGTCCTGCTGTTCTTGCTTATAATATATGCTGATTTCACATAGTAGAATCTAATTTTTTATCAAATAGATTCAACTAATTATTCTCATTTTTAACATATTCAACCATTCTCCTGCTTTGCAGCAGGTTCAATATCATTTATACTAATGGTATTATCAATTTCACCTATTTCGATTATTCACAAAACAAATAAGTAGTCATCCAAATGCCTCAATCTCAACGCCCACTTTACATCCCTTATGCCGGTCCATCATTATTAGAAACCCCTTTACTGAACAAGGGCAGTGCTTTTAGCAAAGAAGAACGCGGTAGTTTTAACCTAACTGGGCTTTTGCCACCACGCTTTGAAAGTATTGATGAACAAGCAGAGCGTGCATTTCGTCAGTACAGTTGTTTTCAAACTAACATCAATAAGCATATTTATTTACGTGCTATCCATGATAATAATGAAACGTTGTTTTTTAAATTGGTACAAAATAATCTGGCCGAAATGTTGCCTATTATTTATACCCCAACGGTTGGCGATGCTTGTGAGCAGTTTTCTGATATTTACCGCAGCTCACGCGGTTTGTTTATCTCTTATGAAGATAGATTTAATATTGATGACATGCTGCGTAATGCGACTAAAAATAAAGTAAAAGTGATTGTAGTTACCGATGGTGAACGTATTTTGGGTCTTGGCGATCAAGGCATTGGCGGTATGGGTATTCCAATCGGTAAGCTCTCTCTTTATACCGCTTGTGGTGGTATTAGCCCAGCGCATACCTTGCCGGTAATGCTTGATGTAGGTACTAATAACCAGAAACTATTAGATGACCCTATGTACATGGGTGCTCGACATAAGCGTATCGATCAAGATTCCTATGATGAATTTTTAGAGTTATTTATCAGCGCAGTTAAACGTCGCTGGCCAAATGTTTTGTTGCAATTTGAAGATTTCGCACAGCCAAATGCGATGCCTTTATTGCAACGTTATAAAGATAGAATCTGTTGTTTTAATGATGATATTCAGGGAACTGCTTCGGTAACTGTTGGGACTTTACTGGCTGCTTGCCGTAGTAAAGGCTCTAAACTCTCAGAGTTGAATGTTGCTTTTGTTGGTGCAGGCTCTGCAGGTTGTGGTATTGCCGAACAAATTATCAGCCAGATGATGAATGAAGGCCTTGGTGCCGAGCAAGCCCGTAGCCAAGTGTTTATGGTTGATAGGTTTGGTTTGTTAACGCAGGGTATGGGCGAACTTCGTGATTTTCAGCAAAAACTAGTACAAAGCAATGAAGCCATCGCTGAGTGGGATATTGCTGGAGAGTTTGCCTCACTTGTTGAAGTAATGCACGGCGCTAAACCTGATATTCTTATTGGTGTCTCTGGCCAAGCGGGATTATTTACTGAAAAAGTTATTACCGCGATGAAGTCTCATTGTGAGATGCCGATAATCTTCCCGTTAAGTAATCCATCTCGTCAAGTTGAAGCAACACCTAGCCAAGTTATTAATTGGACACAAGGGCAAGTAATTATTGCAACAGGAAGCCCGTTTGATCCTATTGAGTATCAAGGAAAAACGTTCCCAATTGCTCAATGTAATAATAGTTACATCTTCCCTGGTGTTGGCTTAGCTGTTGTTGCGGCAAATATCAGTCGAATTACCGATGGGATGTTACAAGTGGCGAGTGAAACCTTAGCTGCGGCATCACCGCTTGCAAATGGCGAGTCTGATGAGTTATTGCCACCGTTAACGTCTATTGCACAATTAAGTAGGGATATTGCTTTTGCTATTGCTAAAGTAGCTTATAAACAAGGATTAGCATTGGAGCTAACTGATGATGAATTGTTAGCAAAAATAGAGCATAATTTTTGGAAACCTGAATATCGTCAATACCGTAGAACAAGCTTGTAATATTCGGTGATTGCTTAATTAACCTCAACTCTGCTTAAGCAGAATTGAGGTTATTGAGTCATGTTCAAAAGCAAAGTAGCGAACTCACTAATGTTTAGAATACGTTAGTTTACTTTGCTATCAACATAACTTACTGCCAAGTGACTTCCAAAGTAAAAATATACCCTGCACCGTACACCGTTTTAATGATTTTGGGGTTTTTATGATCGTGTTCTATTTTTTTTCTTAATCTCGACATTCTAACGTCAATACTCCGGTCGAAAGATGTTGCATCTTCGCTCAGTAAACGCTCTCGTGATAATATTTGTCTGGGGGCATTCAGTAATACCATCAGTATTTCAGTTTCAGCAGCGCTTAGCATAAAGCTATCGCCCTTGTTGTTGGCTAAAGTCAGTGTTGATTGTTCAAATGTCCAATCGCCAAAGCTTGCGGTATGAAGTGATGTGATAGGTGATTCATTGACTACAATCCGACGAATGATGCTTTTTACTCGAGCAACGAGTTCTCGCGGATCGAAAGGTTTACTAATATAATCATCAGCACCAAGCTCCAAGCCTAAGACTTTATCGGGCAAGCTGTTACGACCTGATAAAATAATAACGCCAATTTTTTTATCATCAAAAAGCTTCTTCACTAATGACAAACCATCCATATCAGGCAAACCAAGATCAATAATACAAAGTGATGGTAACTGTTTTTTAATTGCCAATAGGGCTTGTTCGCCTGTAGTGAATGCTTGCGTACTGAAGTTATAACGCTCCAGTTCTTGGCAAACTAAGTCACATATTTCGGCTTCATCATCGATAACGTAAATTAAGGGTTTAGTATTCACAAGTGTTATCACCTCGATTCTTTTTTATTGTAATGCTTGAAATAACTTACTTGCCACAAAAGGTTTTTTTAACAAAATAGGCGTGTCTTTATTGGGTTTTTGCTGCTGTTGAAAATAGCCACTCATGAGTACAATCTTACAGTTAGGGGAGCGACTTTTTAGCAAGGTAGCCAGTTCAAAACCATCCTTATTACCCGGCATACTAATATCTGAAACCATACCATATAAGTCATTAATAGTATCAATAAGTTGCTCGGCTTCATCACTATCATTTGCCTCTATAACATTTAGGCCAAATGAAATTAACTGCTCTCTAATAATCGCGCGAACATCATGATCATCTTCAACTAATAAAATCAGTTTATTCGAGAAGCCAGTTTCTTTCGTTATTCTTGTATCGTCATGAAGTATTGCTTTTGAGTTGTTTTCTTCTTCATAAGTAAGTAAGGGCAATAATAACGATATTTTAGCGCCGCCATTTTGTTGGTTAGCAATGCGAATATAACCTTGGGATTGTTTGATAAAGCCAAACACCATACTCAAGCCAAGACCCGAGCCTTGGTGAGTATCTTTGGTAGTAAAAAAGGGTTCGAATGCTTTGTTTATTGCTTGTTCTGAGAAACCATTACCATCATCAGTGATAGTGACATCAAGGTAGTCCCCGAAGGTAACTTCTTCATCAAACTGTAAAAATTCATTCACTACTCTTTTATTGACAATGATAGTGATAATCCCGCCATTTGGCATGGCATCTTTGGCATTTAACACCAAATTAATTAAACAATTCTCTAGCTGATTAGCATCGACATAAACCTGCAAATTGTCACATGAATAATCTATGTTAATTGTAATTTTACTGGGTAAAGAACCTTTTAATAATTCGATTGTTTCGTCAATTAATGCCTTTATATTCACTCTACAAGGCACTAAATATTGTCTTCGGGAAAAGGCTAATAAACGGTTAGTAATGTCACTGCCTTTACGTGAGGCTTTTATTGCAGGCAACAAGCGTAATAATAATGGCCTATTATTCTCATTATCTTGTTGTGCTGCGAGTAGGTTACCTAAAATAATAGTGAGTATATTATTAAAGTCGTGGGCTAATCCGCCAGCAAGTTGCCCAACAGCATTGATGTGCTGTACTTGTGCTAATTGCTGTTGTGCTTGTTGACTCTCGCTCAGTGCTTGTTGTAGTTGTGCATTGGTTGTGGCTAACGTTTGTGTACGTGAGGCAACTTTTAAATCAAGCATTTCAATATTCTCACGCATTTGCTCTACCATGTCGTCAAAGGCTTTGCCTAAAATACCTAATTCATCGGTACGTGATATTCCACTGGTTACGGTTAAGTCGCCTTGACTCACTTTTCTGGCTATTAAAGCCAGTGTATTGATTGGTTTGGTTACCCAATAGGAAAAAATTAACGCTAAAAAAATTGCACACATGAAGGTAATAAAACCCATGGTTAAAATGCGCTGGCTAAGCAGTTTTCCGCTGCTTTGCAATTCGTCGATATAGACAGAAGAACAAATATACCAACCCAGTTCAGGTAGGTGTCGTACCAAGGATAATTTACTATAGCTATAGTTATTGGCATCGCTAGGTTTATCCCAAAGATATTCAAGCTCTTTTCCTGTATCAGCAACAGCAATGAGTTCTTGTAAAATGGGCTTTCCTGTTTTTGGATCTTTAAGCTGTAAAGCGTTGGTGCCGTTAATATTGGGGTTAGGGTGATGCAGCATATTTCCTTGTTCATCAAAAATGAAAAGGTAACCCGTCTTGGCAATGACACTATTTTTTATTATTTGACGTAGTCTATGAACAACTTCTTCTTTTTGAGGTTTTAGGTTGAGTTGCATGGTACTGGCTAACTCAAAGACATTATTCAAGACTAAACGACTGGCATTTTTTTCAATTTTGTATACTTCTTTATTAATTAAAGGCACTGAATACCAATAAATACCAATAAGTAATACGAGTAAAATAGAGGTGATGGCAGAAAAGAAAGTACGGGACAATTTTTGCTGTAAAAACATTAGTCACCTAGTTCAAATAAACGATAAAATTATTATAAAAAAAGGGCTGGCGATAAGCCAGCCCAAAAAAATAGTAGGAGGTTGGAAGGGACTATACTAAAACAACGTCAAAATACAGGGTCATGTAGTTCGCAGCCGTTTGAGTATATAACTACTATTTAAAAAACAGTGTTCATATTTATACCCGTTCCACTTGAAGATGCATGATTCAGCTGGAATTAGAAACGCCTTTAGGCAAGGCATTGATTGAAGAGAATAGTTATTCTATTGTCGACATCAATAACGCAGCATAAAGCGCTTTTAAACCAGCCCCTTGGGGAAGGCTGAGCAAATCATACTCTGTGTTACATTTCTTTTTAAGGGAATGACCCTTAATAAAAAAATGTGCCTTGATTATGAATCGCTCAGACTTCCTGAAACGAACATCTTCAAGTGGACTGGGTATATTACTTGCCTATTTATTCATTTGCTTGTTGACGCAAAACAAATTTTTGTATTTTACCCGTTGATGTTTTTGGTAACTCACCAAATATTATGGTTTTTGGTGCTTTAAAGTGCGCCATATTATCACGGCAAAAACTGATAATTTCCTGTTCGGTTATTTCCACATTTGGCATTGGTGTAATAAACGCACAAGGTGTTTCTCCCCATTTATCATCTTTTTTCGCGACCACTGCCACTTCTTGAACTTTGGGATGGCGATACAAAATATCTTCCACTTCAACGCTAGAAATGTTTTCACCGCCTGAAATAATGACATCTTTAGAGCGATCTTTTATTTCAATATAACCATCACTGTGCCAAACCGCGATGTCACCTGAATGAAGCCAACCGCCATCAAAAGCAGCTTGCGTGGTTGAAGGGTTTTTTAGATAGCCCTTCATCACTAGGTTACCTCGCATAAAGATTTCACCGACTGATTCACCATCTTTTGGCATAGGTTCTAAAGTTTCAGGATCGGCTACCATCAATTGATCAAGCATCGGAGAGCGAACCCCTTGGCGAGATTTTAATTTAGCCTGCTTCTCAGGGCTTTCTTCATTCCATTCGTCATGCCAGGCACAAACAACAGAAGGACCATAAGTTTCGGTTAAGCCATAGGTATGAGTTACTTTGAAACCAGATGCTTCCATGCCTTCTATCACTGAAGCTGGAGGTGGAGCACCAGCAGTCATTACTTTCACTGGGTGATTAATGTCGGCTTTTAATGAAGGCTCTGCGCCGTTAAGCATATTCAATACAATAGGAGCACCGCAAAAGTAGCCCACTTTTTCAGATCTAATTAAATTGAATATAGGCTCTGCACGCACATGACGTAAACTTACACTGGTACCTGCAGTTGCTGCAATCGACCAAGGAAAACACCAGCCGTTACAATGAAACATAGGTAACGTCCATAAATAGACTGGGTGTTCGCCCATGCTCCATGACATAACATTACTTACGGCGTTAAGGTAGGCACCACGATAGTGGTAAACCACGCCTTTAGGATCGCCGGTTGTACCAGAAGTATAATTTAAAGAGATAGCATCCCATTCATTCTTAGGACGTATTGATTCAAAGTCACTATCACCTTCTTCTAGCAACTGATCATAGGTTAACGAGCCGATTAATTGACCGTCGTTAAAATTAGGATCATCAATATCAATGACTAAAGGTTTGTGTGGGATCATGCGCAATGCTTTTTTAACTATTGGGCTAAATTCTTTATCGGTGATTAATACTTTAGTTTCTGCATGCACCAGTATAAAAGCAATAGCTTCGGCATCAAGACGAGTATTGATTGAATTGAGTACTGCACCGCTCATAGGTACACCGAAGTGAACTTCAAAGTGTTCGCTAATATTGGGTGCTATAACTGAAACCGTATCGCCTCTGCCAATGCCTCGTTTTGCTAAAGCACTAGCAAAGCGTGAACAACGTTGAAAAACTTCTAACCAAGTATGACGAATATCACCATTTACGGTTGCTGTTTTGTCTGGATAAACAAAGGCCGCTCGCTCTAAAAACGAAATGGGAGTAAGAGCCATATAGTTAGCTTCATTTGGCTCTAAATATTGCTCAAAGATGTTTATAGTAGTCATTTATATATCCCCTATTACTAAGTATTATTACTGTTAGTTACAGCGACTTCTTCCTGCGTTTCATCAGCAAAAATAATGTTATCTTCGCTGTTATGCTTACCCATTAATCTAGGGCGCTCAATGAGGAAGTAAAGTATTACACCAATACATACTGCATACATGGTTGATTTAGGATCAGGCATAGCTAATGTAACTGCAACAATTCCGGCAACGCCGCGTTCCGTTGAATTTTTTAGCTGTTCCATACCAACCATGATACATATATAGGCTGTAAGCACTAAGGTCAGAGAAAGTGCGATTGGTAATACCGGCTTAAATAAGGTCACTAACGGCAATGCGAATAGCGCAAGTAAACCACTCATCCAAAAAGTACCACCACCACTATAAATAGATTCCATCGATTTACGACCCATAGCATAACGCTCTGCAACGGTAGCGTGGGCAGCTGTCCATAGTGGTCCTGCTAATCCAGGCCATGGTGCTAAAAATGCGTGAAAACCATTACGAATAGCGGTAACAAGATGAACACGGTCAACATTCTCTTCAATTTTTTCATCTTTACGAATATGATCAACACGATTAACTAAGGTAAAACCAACAAGGATATCGCCAAAAGCAATCACATAAGCTATTAAGGCTGTTGGGATGGCCAGTAAGAATATTTCCCAATCAGGATAGCCAACAGTAAAGGGTAAATACTGCCACATTAACGAGAAATCTGGGTTAGTAATGCCCCATTTTATGTCAGGTAATGGGTATTCACCGACAGTCCAACCTACGAGCATAGCAATGATCATTCCAGGTACCATACCGAAGTTTGCAATTTTGCGGGCAAAAGAGTTTTCGTTGATAACATTTTTAAAAGAAAGAGAAAATAAGATATAGGCTGAAATAATAGAGCCAACAATTAATGAAATAGGTGTTGCATCAATACGACCACCAATTTTTAGTTCACCCATCATGGCTGCCATGCCGGCGCCAATAATTATTCCACATTTTAGTGAGTTTGGAATGACATCAACTAATTTAGAGCCTAGACGAGTTGCGCCCAAAATAAGAAAAATAATAGCGACTTCAATTTGTAAGGCAAATAATGCTCTGATTGCTTCAGGACCTGGCTCAAAGCCTTTCAAGTAAAGTAATACCACAGGAATTGCTGGTGTTATCCAACCGGGCACTAAAGGAACCCCGAGTAAGGCGGGTAAAATATAACCTACACCAGCAACAAAGGTAAAAGCTAATGCTGCTTCATATGGCATACCTAAGTAACTTTCAAGCAAAGGGATCATGGCTAAGCCAACCACGAACATGAAAAAACCTTGTATCATTTCTGGTAATTCCCAGCGGTAATGAACAAAAGGTAATCTAATTTTAAATGGCCCTGCTGGCCAGTATGGTTGTTCTTCCCCATGCGCACGTTTTATAAATTGCATTGATAATCCTGCAGTTGTTTAATTTTAACTCGCAGTGAACTATGAAAGCATTTCAGAATTTTTTCGACAATGTGACCAAATGTAACAACCAAAAATGACAATTTAAGATGAAAGGATGAAATATTTATTATTATTTTTACCAATGAAATGAAAGAAATCACAACCCGCTTGAGTTACAGCGAAATTCAGCTAATGGCCAATAAACGGAACTTTTCATTATAAACTTGAAGAATGCTTTGACTATCTAGTTGGTGACTACGACTAAAGGACCAGTAAAAAATTAACAAAATATCAGGGGCTGTTGATCTTTCGCAGTTAAATGTTGTTTGCCCTTTTTAAAGAAAGTAAAGCGGTTTATTCTCGGCGAGTAGTGTGTAGTCTAGTCACTCTAAGCAAACACTACTCAACAAAAATAAAGCGCTTTTAGCCGAATCTTTTGGACAGCGTTTGTTGGTCATTTATACGGCGTTATCGACTTTTGATGTGGAACAAACACATGACAAAGGCTCTGCCTTGTATAAATACCCAATAAACAGCTGCAAAAATAACCTCGAAAGGTCAACAAACCCTATGATAATTATTCAACGGTTAATGTTAGCAGTTTACTATTATTTCGTTTATAATCGCGCCAAAATTTGTAGATGTCAGTTTGTTAATTTGATCTCTACTTAATTACACTAAAATTTAAATTTATTATAAGGGCTTATCATGGCTATCGAACGTACTTTTTCTATCGTAAAACCAGACGCAGTTGCTAAAAACTTCATTGGTCAAATCTACAACCGTTTTGAAACTGCTGGTTTAAAAATTGTTGCTTCTAAAATGATCCACTTAAGCCAAGAAAAAGCTGAAGGTTTCTACGCTGAACATAGCGAACGTCCTTTTTTCGGCGCTTTAGTTGAATTTATGACTTCTGGCCCAGTAATGGTTCAAGTTTTAGAAGGCGAAAACGCTGTTCTTAAAAATCGTGAAATCATGGGTGCTACTAACCCTGCTGAAGCATTAGCTGGAACTATCCGTGCTGATCTTGCTGATTCAATTGACGAAAATGCTGCTCACGGTTCTGATGCTTTAGAATCAGCAGCTCGTGAAATTGCTTATTTCTTCTCTGATGACGAAATTTGTGCACGCACTCGTTAATTAGATTTTAAATATTGGCACTTTTTATTCGCTTACCTTGGTAGGCAATTGAAAGGTTGATGTTTAATTGCTTAATAATTTATTAAGCATTGAAAAGGATTTTACTGAGCAATTAGTAAAATCCTTTTGTTATTTTAAGCGGATAATAATTCCGCTGAAAATAAGTAATACCAATTGCATTAAGCTTATTCACAGCTCAGAGCTGTATTTATGAAATTAGAACAAATAAAATTTGTGATGGTCTAGCAGGCTAAATCAAATAAATTTGTGCCGTTATCATTTTATAAATAAGCTCCCAAGGGCGAGTTTAAAAGGCCTCTATGCCGCGTTATTGATTTGGACAATAGAATAACTATTCTCTGCAATCAATGCCTTGCCTAAGTGCCTTTTAATTCTCGCTGAGTGGGAAGAAACTTAATAAAATTGGTATAAGTAAAATTGCGATTGTCGCTTAAAAAGCGTACAATACGCGCCTTGTTTTTTAGGCTACTTACCTTAGTAGTTTAATCTTAGTTATTGAGAGTCTGTTCTATGAGTGATGTAAGCGGAAAAGTAAACCTACTTAATTTTGATCATAAAAGTATGCGTGAATACTTAGAATCTATTGGTGAAAAGCCTTTTAGAGCCGATCAAATCATGAAGTGGATTTATCACTTTGGTTACAGTGACTTTGAGCAAATGACCAATATCAATAAGAAGTTACGTGAGAAACTACAGCGTAACTGTATTATATCTGCACCAGATATTTCTGAAAAACAAGTGTCAGAAGACGGTACTATTAAATACGCTTTGAAGCTTGAAGGCGGACAAGAAGTAGAAACCGTTTGGATCCCTGAAAATGATCGCGCAACGCTATGTGTATCATCTCAGGTTGGCTGTGCATTAGAATGTACCTTCTGTGCTACCGCTCAGCAAGGCTTCAATCGCAATTTATCTATGGCCGAAATTATTGGCCAAGTATGGCGTGTCGCCAATGATATTGGTGCCACTCGTATCGCCGGTACTCGCCCGATTACCAACATTGTTATGATGGGTATGGGTGAACCATTATTAAATATGAAAAATTTAATACCAGCACTTGATACTATGTTGAACGACTTAGGTTATGGTTTATCTAAGCGTCGCGTAACTGTGAGTACCTCAGGTGTTGTTCCTGCATTAGATATGCTTAAAGCAAAAATCGATTGTGCCTTAGCTATTTCAATTCATGCACCTAATAATAAGTTGCGTGATGAGTTAGTACCAATTAATAAAAAATACCCATTAGAAGACTTCATTGCCGCAGCAGGTCGTTATATCGAAGGCTCAAAAGCGAACAAACAAGCAACAATTGAATACGTTATGCTTGACCACGTTAATGACAGTACCGACCAAGCCCATGAATTAGCGCATGCATTGAAAGGGTTGCCAAGTAAGATTAATTTAATACCTTTTAATCCTTATCCTGGTTCACCTTATTCACGTTCAAGTAACTCTCGCATCGATCGCTTTGATAAAGTATTACAAAGTTATGGCCTAACTGTTATCACTAGGCGCACACGTGGAGAAGATATTGATGCAGCTTGTGGTCAGCTTGCAGGTGATGTTTTTGATAGAACTAAGCGAAGTGTTATAAATGCAGCCAAAAACGCTGAAATAAGTTCATTGAAAAATCAACCTAAAGCTGACACTATCTCTATAAAAGTAGTCTAATCATTAGTCTACTGATTTTTGGTGAAAAAATAACAATAAGAGGCGGTTAACGCATTGCATATTATGGATAAAGCTATGGCTAAATATTTAATTTCAACCCTTTTGACAGCAATCTCTATGACGTTGTTAAGTGGTTGTGTTACCCAAAGCTTTGAAAATAATGAGCCTATCGTAAAAAACCAAGCAAATCGTGATGAAATGGCGGCGACGCGTATTTCCTTAGGATTAGGTTATTTAAAAATGGGTGATATGTCTCAAGCAAAACTTAATCTTGAGAAAGCAAAAAAATTCTCACCAAATTTAGTCCAAGTACATACAGCATTTGCCCATTATTATGAAACAGTAGGTGAAGGAACGCTCGCTATTGAGTCATTTGAACAAGCCCTATCCATTAAAGCTGACAGTGCCGATACCTTGAATAACTATGGGGTATTCTTGTGTCGACAAGGTAACGTTGCTGCAGCAGAAGTACAATTTCTCAAAGCGATTGCGGTACCTAGTTATTTATTAGTATCGGAAAGTTATGAAAACCTTGCCTCTTGTTATTTACAAAATGACAATTTTGAAAAAGCAGAAATGTACTTAAATAAGTCTATTTACCATAGTCCAAACAGAACAAGTACGTTATTTCAAATGGTTCGTCTGCAATATGCCATGGGCAATTACAAAGAGGCTAAGCGTTACTTACAAAAATTTGAGCGTAGTACACAACGTTTTACTGCCAATTCATTATCACTTGCGTATAAATTGTATTGGAAACTAGGCCAACGCAGAACTGCAAGAAATTACGCGAATATGTTAGTGAAAATGTATCCACAATCATGGGAGGGTAAACAATACCTACTTAATGAGTTGGAGCTGATCGACGCTGATAATTTGGCAAAGAAGTACCAACTAACGCAAAAAGAAAAGAATCGCACATTATCACCCTCTAATAATAAGCGTGTGGTAAAACTTTCGCCGAGAAAATCAGCGAACACACCTTATACCAGTAGTATTAAAACAGTTACCCCGACAATGAGTACTGCTAATGCGACAAATAATGCGGCAACTACTGCGGTTAAAACGAAAGCAGTGTCTACGCCATTGATAACAAGTACCACGCCAACCGCCGTTGTTTCAGGGGCTGCTTTACTTTCAACTAAAGTAGCAAGTACAGTTGCAGTGACAAATAAGCCAACAAGTGACATCGCAGTAACAGATAAGCCAGCAAGTGATATGGCAGTAACAAAAGTAGAAGACGTGGTGCCGCTTAATGAAGCAGTAGATAAAGTAATTCCTTTGGCAACAGAAGCTGTTGTAGTTAATCAAGTGGTTTCAAATTCGATTGAACCGACTTCAACTATGCCTATAGCTGCGACACGTGATGTACCTTTACCAGAAGAAGTAGAAACTGAAGTCGTGGTAGCTGAAGTCATAGCGGTTGCAGCAGTAAGTAATGAGTTTGAACTGGTTGATACGCAAGAAATAGTACATACAGTAGTACCAGGTGAGAATTTGTATAGTATTTCTGTGGAATATAATGTCAAACTCAATACATTACGTAAATGGAATGATATCTCCGAAAAAAATAAAATCCGCATAGGCGATAAGCTCTATGTGGTTGATCCTCAAACAGTGAAAAATATTAATGACTAATGATGTATCCCCTGCTGTAGAAGTAGATAAAGAACAACAAAGTGATGTTACCGAACAAGTCACTGAACTAAATGATTACATAGAAGTTTTGAGTCCTGGCGCTATGCTGAGTGAAGCTCGCAAAGCGTTATCACTTTCACAAGAGTTTATTTCCAGTAAACTGAACTTAAAAGTAGCACTGGTTCAAAATATTGAAGACGATATCTTTGACCCCTCAATGCCCGTTACTTTCAATCGTGGCTATTTAGCCAATTATGCTAAATTGGTTGGCGTTGAAGTAAAAGAGGTACTGGCAAGTTATGATGCGCTTGATGCTGCTACTATTCAACGCAGCGAAATGTTGAGCTTCTCTAAAGAAACATCTAAACAAGCAGAGCATAGCCGTGTTATGTGGTTAAGCTATTTGATCGTGGCTGTTTTGGTGGGATTGACTGTATTATGGTGGCTACAAGAAAGCAGGCAGCAGGCGGATGACTCATCAAATATGATTCCAAATACAGCTCCTGCTGAAAACGTTAGTGGTGATGTTGTAACGACGAATATCGAACCTTCTTCTTTGGTTATTGAAACGGCGCCCGTTAATGATAATGCTCAGCTAAGTGAAAAAAAAGATGAGATAGAATTAGCATTAGACACGAGCACTAAAGCGCTAATAAATGATGCTAATAATGATCTTAAAGCTTCAGCTAATATTGTAGTAAATGACGTTTCTCAACCTGCAGAACCAGAAGTAGCAGCGATAAGTACTGCAGTGTTTACCTTTAAAGGTGATTGCTGGGTAAATATTTATGATGCAACGGGTGAGCGAATTGCTTGGGGTGTGAAAAAGTCAGGTTATGTAATGACTGTACAAGGTAAAGCACCGCTGAGTATTACTGTTGGAAAACCAGAGTTAGCCAGTATTGTTTTTAATGATCAGCCAGTAGATATGTCGGCTTTTAATGTTGGCAATATTGCTAAATTTAACTTACCTATTGTTGAGTAGTCACTGTTTTAGGGGAATCCTTAATTTAGTTACTACTTTGCATACAGAAAAAATATAAAGAAAAATTATGTTTAAAGAATCACCAATTATACGCCGTGTCTCTCGTCAAATTATGGTCGGTAATGTACCTGTTGGGGGCGATGCGCCTATTACTGTGCAGTCAATGACAAATACATTGACCACTGATGTAGCGGCAACTGTAGCGCAAATAAAAGCGTTGGAAGCCGTTGGCGCTGATATTGTTCGCGTTAGTGTACCGACAATGGATGCTGCAGAAGCTTTTCGTGAAATCAAAAAACAAGTGAACGTTCCTTTAGTTGCTGATATTCATTTTGATTATCGTATTGCCTTAAAAGTTGCGGAATACGGCGTTGATTGCTTGCGTATTAATCCCGGTAACATTGGTAATGAAAATAGAATCCGTAGTGTGGTTGAGTGTGCTCGCGACAATAATATTCCTATTCGAATTGGTGTAAATGGTGGTTCCTTAGAAAAAGATATTCAAGAAAAGTATACTGAGCCAACGCCAGAGGCTTTGTTAGAGTCGGCTATGCGCCATGTTGATATTTTAGATAGACTCAATTTCAATGAGTTTAAAGTCAGTGTTAAAGCGTCTGACGTTTTTTTAGCGGTCGAATCTTATAAATTATTAGCAAAACAAATTGATAACCCATTACATTTAGGCATTACCGAGGCCGGCGGTTTGCGCTCTGGTTCGGTAAAGTCCTCCGTTGGTTTGGGCTTATTATTAGCTCAAGGAATTGGCGATACTATACGCATATCACTCGCAGCTGATCCCATTGAAGAAATTAAAGTGGGTTTTGATATTTTAAAATCACTTAAATTACGTAGTCGCGGTATTAATTTGATAGCTTGCCCAAGTTGTTCTCGACAAGAGTTTGATGTGGTATCAACAGTTAATGCTTTAGAGCAACGTATTGAAGATATTATGACGCCAATGGATGTCTCCATTATTGGCTGTATTGTTAATGGTCCAGGTGAAGCGATGGTCTCAGACCTTGGCTTAACGGGGAGCAGTAAAAAAAGTGGTTATTATTTAGATGGCATACGCCAAAAAGAACGCTTTGATAACACTGATCTTGTTGACCAACTAGAGCAACGTATCCGCGCGAAAGCACGCTCAATGAGTGAGCGTCTTGATGAAAAAAACAAAATTGATATCCTAACAAAAGATTAAAGCCAGCGTTAACTTATCGTGTCAGGCAATTAAAACACTATAAGCACTATGGTTTATTCGATTGGTATTATTAGGTATACTGCGCGCTGCGCAATTTTAACACAGTATTAAGTGCCAGAAAGTGAGCCCAAAAGGGGCATGCTGCTCGGCCTTATAGAAAAATAAAAAGAGAGAACAGCTCAGTGGCTAAACAAAAGGCTCTACAAGCAATACGTGGCATGAATGATTGTCTTCCAAGTGAAACTAATATTTGGCAAATGGTTGAAACGGTACTGCGCCGTGTTGCCAGTAATTACGGTTTTGCTGAAATTCGCATGCCGATTGTCGAGTCAACCGCTCTATTTAAACGCGGTATTGGTGAAGTAACCGATATTGTTGAAAAAGAAATGTACACCTTTGATGATTTAAATGGCGATAGTTTAACGCTCCGTCCAGAAGGTACTGCAAGTTGTGTCCGAGCAGGTAATCAACATGGTTTATTATATAACCAAGAGCAACGTCTTTGGTATATGGGACCTATGTTTCGGCATGAAAGACCACAAAAAGGTCGTTATCGCCAGTTTCATCAATTTGGCTTGGAAGCCTTTGGAATTGCGACTCCAGACATAGATGCAGAAATTATTTTACTAACTTCGCGCTTATGGCGGGAACTTGGTATCAATGAATTTGTCACACTAGAGTTGAATTCATTAGGATCAAACGAAGAACGTGCTAATTACCGTGAAGCTTTGATTGCTTATTTACTTGAGCATGAAGAGTTACTAGATGAAGATTCTAAACGCCGAATGCACACTAACCCGTTAAGAGTATTGGATAGTAAAAATCCACAAGTGCAAGAAGCTTTAACGAACGCGCCTAAGTTATCAGATCATTTTGGTGAAGAAACGCAAACACACTTTGATACGCTATGTGCTCGCTTGGATGCGGCAGGTATCAATTATGTCTTGAACGAGCGCTTAGTACGTGGCTTAGATTACTATAATCGTACCGTTTTTGAATGGGTAACTACAACACTTGGCGCACAAGGTACTATCTGTGCTGGTGGTCGCTATGATGGTTTAGTTGAGCAATTGGGTGGTAAAGCAACACCAGCCTTTGGTTTTGCCTTAGGTATTGAGCGTTTAGTTTTAATGCTAACAGAATTAGAAAAAGTAACTAATATTCGTCCACAGGTAGATGCCTATGTCGTTATATTGGGTGATGATGCACAAGTTGCAGCGAATAAGTTAGCTGAACAATGGCGTGATCAAGTACCAGAAATAAGATTGCAATGTCACTGTGGTGGCGGCAATATGAAAAAACAATTGAAACGTGCCGATAAATCCGGTGCACAAATCGCGTTAATCTTAGGTGATGATGAAATTACCCAAGAGAAAGTTATGGTGAAATACTTACGCGGACAAAAAGAACAGGAAAGCATCGAATTTACTCAAGTTTCGAGCTTGTTATCTGAATTAATTTAAAGGCTTTAGGCCAAGGTGAAGTAGTGGAAATTTATCAAACTGAAGAACAACAAGTAGAAGCAATTAAAAGTTACTGGCAACAAAATGGTTATACTATTATCGCGGGTGTCACCCTAGGTTTTGCTGGATTTATCGGTTTTAACCTTTATCAGGATAATAAGTTTGATGAAGAAATAGCCGTATCAGATAGCTACCAAACACTTATCGAACAAAGTGGTAAAGATGCTAAAGCTTTTACCGCGAATGCTGAAAAATTTATCAGTGAAAATGGTGACAATAGCTATGTTGCGTTAACTGCATTGGCCCTTGCTAAAGAATCGGCGAGCCATAAAGACTGGCCACAAGTTCAAAAACAGTTAACGACTGCAATTGAGTCTGCGCCAACTGATGGTATTAAAGCAATTGCAAGTTTACGTTTGGCTCGTGTTCAAGTTCAACTTGAGCAATATTCAGAAGCCCTTGCCACATTAAATAGTAATTTACCTGAATCATTTACTGCTGCTATTGAAGAAGTCAAAGGTGATGCGTATTTGCAACAAGGTAAAAATGATCTTGCTCGTAATGCTTATCAAGCCGCTATTGCTGCTGACGGTATTGCTACAAGCCCAAGTTTACAGATTAAATTAGATGATTTAGCACAAGTTACTACTTTGCCTGTGGCTGAAGTGGTCGCTGCTGAACCTGCAGCTAAGTAACCTATTTAGGTTTTTTAGCAAGATCATTTACTGTTGTTAATAAGGCAAACTATGCGTTGTTTTGATAAAGATTTTTTTAAAGGTGTGAATACTAAAAAAGTACTCGCCATTATTTTGCTGACTTCAAGCTTATTCGCTTGTTCATCAAGTGATGAAGAAGACCTTAGCACTAAAGTTGCAGAGCTCTCTGATTTAGATAATGCTTTTGATGTGGAAATATTGTGGGACCAAAGTGTAGGCGATGGTGTAGATGACTACTTTTCGCGTATAAAGCCTATTGTTGCATACAACAAAGTCTATAGCGCCAGTCGTACTGGTGATGTTGTTGCTTATGAAAAAGAGAGTGGCGATAAAGTTTGGCAAGCTGATTTAAGTGACATTAATGATGAACGTAGCTTCTGGGATAGTCGAGTTTCTGCCTTAGTCGCTGGCGGTCCTATTGCAGGTATGAATAAAATATTTCTTGGTACTGAAAACGGTGACGTTTTTGCCTTAGATGCTGAAACAGGTGAGCTAGTATGGCAAGCCAAAATCAAAGGTGAAGTTATTACTCCTCCTGCCATTGATGCTGGTATTTTAGTGGTGAATTCTGCATCAGGTGTACTTAAAGGTTTTGATGCTAGTACTGGTGAAGAGTTATGGAAAGCCGAACAAGATGTTCCTGCTTTAACATTACGTGGTATTAGTACACCGGTTATTGCATCAGGTGGTGTATTAGTAGGCTCTGGCAAGGGTGAGTTAGGTGTATACATTCTTGAAAAGGGTCAAGCAGGTTGGACAACAGAAGTAGGTGAAGCGACAGGTTCAACAGAATTACAACGCGTTATCGATGTTGATTCAGCGCCAGTAGTATTTGGTGATAAAGTTTATGCCATCTCTGCTCGCGGTAACTTGGTTGCAATCGAATTAAAGTCAGGGCGAATTTTATGGAAACGTCAATACTCTTCATACAGACAAATTGCTGTTTATCGTAATGATATTTATATTACCAATACTCGCGGTCATATTTATGCTCTTAATCGAATTGATGGTATTGAACGTTGGAGTAATGTTGAGTTAACTAATCGCAGTGTAACCGGGCCAGCAGTTGTTGATGACTATGTTGTGGTTGGCGATTTTGAAGGTTACTTGCATTGGTTAAATCAAGAGACAGGTGAAATTGTGTCTCGTCATCAAATTGATAGTAGTGGTATATATTCAACGCCAACCGTTGTTGATGATGTAATGTATAGCCAATCACGTGATGGTGACTTACAAGTTATTATTACACCAAAAATTGTCAGTGCTGCTCAATAAGTTGTACTGTTTATATACCCAAGCTACCTGAAGGTTCAGATTTCAGCGGGAATTAGAAATGCCTTTAGGAAAGGCATTGATTGAAGAGAATAGTTATTCTATTGTCTCAATCAATAACGCAGCGTAAAGCGTTTCTAAACCAGCCCTTCGGGGACGTCTGAGCAAACCATGTTCTTCGTTACCTCCTTTTTTAAGGGAATAACCCTTAATAAAGTGAGACGCCTTGATCATGAGTCGCTCAATCGTCCTGAAATACGTACCTTCAAGTGGCTTGGGTATAAGTTGCTTTTTTTTAAATAAAGCAACTAAAGTTAATAACGGCTCCTATGCAAAGTGCATTAGGAGCCGTTGCTTGTTTTTAGCAATATCATTTTTAACTGAGCTGACTGAGTAGCTTTGTTTTTAATCTTTGATATTTAGTTTTTATATTTGTTTGAAAAACCGTGCATTACTCGCTTGCATGGTGATTCCTTTGAGGTGCTCATGCTTCCTGTAGTTGCTCTAGTTGGCCGTCCTAATGTCGGAAAATCAACGTTATTTAACCGTTTAACCCGTAGTCGTGATGCTCTTGTAGCCGATTACCCTGGTCTAACTCGCGATCGTCAATATGGTCAAGCTGAAGTAGAAGAACATCCTTTTATTGTAATTGATACTGGTGGTATTAATGGCGATGAACAAGGTATCGATGTGAAAATGGCTGAACAGTCATTAATGGCGATAGAAGAAGCCGATGCGGTACTGTTTTTAGTTGATGCTCGTGATGGTTTGACTGCAGCTGATCATGGTATTGCTGATCATTTGCGTAAGCAAAATAAAAAAATATTTGTCGTTGCCAACAAGATTGATGGAATTCATGGTGATTCGGCCGTGGCTGAATTTTACTCGTTAGGATTAGGCGAGCATGTTCACCAAATTGCGGCTGCTCATGGTCGTGGTGTTACGCAACTTTTAACTATTGCACTAACGCCTCATATCGAAGAACTTGGCAAGCCCAAAGTAGAAGAGGGTGAAGCAAGTGAAGGTGAGTTTGATGATGCTTTCTTTAGTGATAAGGACGTTGAGCTAACAGAAGAAGAACTTGCTAAGAAACTTGAAGATGAACCTCAAGAAAATGACAAGATAAAATTAGCGATAATTGGTCGCCCTAATGTCGGAAAATCAACGTTAACCAATCGAATTTTGGGTGAAGAACGTGTAGTCGTTTATGATATGCCTGGTACAACGCGTGATAGCGTTTATATTCCAATGGAACGCAATGGTCGTGAGTACACCTTAATTGATACTGCTGGTATTCGTCGTCGTAAAAATGTTACTGATGTTGTAGAAAAATACTCAGTGATTAAAACGTTGCGCGCCATTGAAGATGCCAACGTTTGTCTTCTTATCATCGATGCTCAAGAAGGCATTAGCGATCAAGATTTGAGCTTATTAGGCTTTATCCTCGAAGCAGGTCGTTCACTGGTTTTAGCCGTCAATAAGTGGGATGGATTAGAAGATCATGAGAAGGATCGTATTAAGACGGAACTTGATCGACGCTTAGGTTTTATTGATTTCGCTCGTGTACATTTCATTTCTGCCTTACATGGTACAGGTGTTGGTCATTTATATGAGTCAGTTGAAGAAGCGTTTGTTTCTGCAACTAAACGTATTTCAACCGCAATGGTAACCAAAATACTTGATATGGCGGTTTTTGATCATCAACCTCCTTTACATCAAGGGCGACGTATTAAGCTTAAATATGCGCATGCTGGTGGTTATAATCCGCCTATAATTATTATTCATGGTAACTCAGCGAAGAAATTACCTATGTCTTATAAACGCTATTTAATGAACTATTATCGTAAGTCATTAAAAATGATGGGAACACCTATCCGTATTCAATTTAAAGATACCTTGAACCCGTTTGCTGGTAAGAAGAAACTGAACTATACCGAGCAAAAGAAAATTGCTCGTGCCACGCAAGGTTATAAAAAAGACTAGGATTCACCGCAACTTGCTATGAAAATAGCAAGTTGCAATCTAGCCTTGGTTTTACTAAGGTAACAAATATGCTCCACATAGTATCTCATCGAAGAATATGGCCGAACCAGAAATCTTAATTGATCCAACTAAACCTTCTGCACGTAATTTATCTTATTTGAAAGCGGGTGCGCCAATCATTATTGATATCTCTACGCCTGCGGGTCAAAAAAGAAAGTTTAATACCTATTTCATTGGCTATTTGCCTAAGAAATATGTCCTCATTGAATACCCGGATTCCTCCAAATTAGGTGCGTTTTCTCAATATATTGGTCAAGGTACTGTAATTACGGTTCGTGGCCTTATTGAAGGTCGAGATGGTGCCGCAGTTGCTTTTATTAGTACCATCAGGCAAACCTTACAAATTCCCTCCCGTATCATGGTGTTAGACATCCCAAATACCGTAACATTACAGCAATTACGTTCTTCTGTGCGCATTGACACTCAGATAGTAGCTAAAGTTAAAATTGATGATGTTTACTGGCAAACTACTATGACAAATTTATCTGTTAATGGTGGTCAGTTAGATATTATCAATGGTGAAAAGTTGGTACTGGCTGAAGATAAAGTTATTGAGGTCTTGGTGGAAACGAGTGAAGGAGAAGACAACATTAAACTTGATGCGACCGTCTGTAATTTTAAGAAGCAAGTTGATGGTGTATCTTTTGGTGTTAAATTCAATCAAGTGAATAAACAACAGGTAATAGAGTTACTCTATCAAGCACTAGTCTGACACAACGCAGTTTTTTCCCTTAGATTTAGCTTTGTATAAAGCCAAATCAGCACGTTTTAAAATCGTATCGATATTATCTTCATTAGTCACAGACGTTGCCCCTAAACTAATGGTAACTTGTTGTTGGGCATATTGGGATAAATGTTTACTATTGGCAATTTGTGAACGAAGTTGCTCAGCAATAACTTGGGCTTGATTAATATCAGAGCCGATTAAAAGGATAATGAATTCCTCACCTCCCCAACGTGCGACAAAATCACTTTTTCTCACATTACCATTTAAAACATTTGCTAAAGACTTTAGTACTTTATCACCAACGTCATGTCCCTTGGTGTCGTTAACCTCTTTGAAGTTATCAATATCAATAAATAAAAGAGACAGCTCGCTATTATAACGTTCTTTGAGTAATAATTGCTTTGCGAGTTCATCATGAAAACTACGTCTGTTAGGTAAGTTAGTAAGGTCGTCATTACTGGCCAGTTTATCTAATTTTAAATGAATTTTTCTAACATAAAGCACAATGATAAAGCTGATAAGTAGGGTGATAACTGTTGAGAGAAGTACGTTGAGATAAAAGGTTTCTTCAGCCGCTTGGGTAAAGTTGTTAACCTTGGCCTCAACGATAAGATATAAGTCTAATTCACTAATATATTTTCTATTAAGTAGAAAAGCTTCTCCCGCCTCTGTGTATTCGAACACCTGACTTCCTTTGCCAATAATGTCTGAAAGTTGCCTCGCTAGATCAGGTATATCGCTCAGGTTATTCAATTTTTTCACGTTTTGTTCAGCAATCACAACCTTGCCATTAACATCTACAAAGTAAACTGAAAACTGATAACGTTGTCTGAAAACTTTCAACATATCATTGATGTAAGATGTTTTTAGCCCTACACCTGTGGCGCCTATCATATGATAATCACTATCAAGGATTTTATGGTTGATAAACATGATAAGTTCACTGCCCATATGGGTATTGTAATCTATATTTATTTCGCTTAGTTCAGAGGTCTTTTGAAAATCTAAATACCACTGACTATTAGGACTTTTTTTATCAACTTTATCCAACATTCCTTTGGCTGAGTAGTAGTTCCGGCTTTTATCTGATACTAGAAAGGCGGTAAACATCTGGTATTTATTTTGAATGGTTTCTAAGTAATGTACGATTTGCTGCTGATCATCTTCTTCATGTGATAGCCAGTCGATTAAAAAAGTATCGTGTGCCATCATTGAGGCAATGAGGTTAGGTTCAATGATATTTTTCTGAATTTCAGTATATATATTATCTATTGTTAACGGCAGGGCACTATTTTTTAGTTGCTCTCGAGTTGTCTCCATCGAAGTTAAATAGTTAATTACCGTTAAGGTGGCAGACAAAGTAAAAACTAAGGCAGTGATAATAAAAACAATTCGGTAATTAAAGCGCATAGCATAAGTTGTCTTAGTAAATATATCGAAATCATATCAGTTATTTATACATTTTAGTAAGTTTACTAAGTAAGCTTACTAGTGGTTAGTAATGATGAATAATAGTGTAAGCGTTATATCACTCTAGCATTAATGTGCCCATCGCTAAGCTGCACACTGATTTCTTCATCTATTTTTACTTGTGCGGTTTTGCTAATTACTTCGTTTTTACTATTACGAGTCACACTGTAACCCCTTGCTATCGTAGCAAGTGGACTAACTAATTGTAATTGCTCAATCAAATGCACAAATTTTTCACTGTTATGTTGCAATGAATTGTGCATTGCTTGCGTGATCCTATGTGCATTTTGGTCAATTTTTTGTTGCTGTAATTGAATGGTCTTTATAGGGGATTGCTGCAACAGTCGTTGGCTAAGCTGAATAGGCTTAGTCTGTACTTGTTCTATATTACGTTTCATTGCTTGCTTTAAACGTAAGCTCAATTCATCAGCTTTCTGCTGTTGTAACTGTAACTGTTGTTCGGGGTGTACTTGCGATAAACGATGTTGTAAATAACTTTGTTCATTGCCTAAATACGCTAACTTGTTTTGTTGAGCTTTGATCAAGCGTTGTTTAAACATGAGTAATTGATTTAGCAATTCACTACTATCACTTGATACTAACTCTGCCGCTGCAGAGGGTGTTGGGGCACGTAAATCGGCCACATAATCACTCAGGGTAGTATCAATTTCATGACCAACGGCACTAATTATAGGTAATGCACTTTTATAAATTGCATGAACAACACTTTCCTCATTAAATGGCCATAGATCTTCTAAAGAACCACCACCCCGACCAACAATAAGTGCATCACATTCATTGCGACTGTTAGCACTCTCAATGGCATGACAAATATCGCCTTGGGCATATTCGCCTTGCACTAATGAAGGATAGATTATTGCTTTAATATTTGGATTACGACGTTTCAGTACGGTTAAAATATCTTTAACGGCAGCGCCTGTCGGTGAAGTGACAATACCTACACAGCTGATATTTTTTGGTAGCTGCTGTTTACGAGATAAATCAAAAATACCTTGGTTATTAAGTTTATTCTTTAATTGTTCGTATTGTTGACGTAATAATCCCGTGCCAGCATCTTCCATATGCTCGATTATTAATTGAAAGTCTCCACGTGGCTCATATAAAGATACTTTTGCTCTAACTAATACTTGTTGGCCATTACTCGGAGCTGAACCCGTACTTAAGCGGACACGTCTATTGCTTCCCTTAAACATGGCGCACTTAACTTGTGACTTTGCATCTTTCAATGATAAGTACCAATGACCTGAACTGGCGGCAATAAAATTTGATACTTCGCCAGTTAACCAAACAGTGTTTAATTCGCTTTCTAGAATAAAACGTACTTTTTTAGTTAACTCACTGATTTGTAAAATATGCTGTTGGCTCATAAGGGAGAGAAATCAAGGCTTAATAATTGATAAGATTTACTATTATTTAATGAATAGAGCTGTCTTTCAATTTATTTTCATCATTTAAATATGTTTCTAGTTTATTTTTACAAACTTTTAATAAAAAGTTAATAAAAATAGGTTTACCTAAAACAAGAAAACGGTTAAAATTCTGCCGCAATATTCACTCCCTAACCAACCCTTTTAGAGAGATGTTGCGATGCTAAGAATTGCCCAAGAAGCTTTAACTTTTGATGATGTATTACTTGTACCTGCTCATTCGACAGTACTCCCACACACGGCTGATTTAAAAACTAAATTAACCCGTAAAATTAATTTGAACGTACCTTTGGTATCTGCGTCTATGGACACAGTAACTGAGTCACGCCTAGCAATTAAGTTAGCGCAAGAAGGTGGTTTAGGTTTTATTCATAAAAATATGACTATTGCTGAACAAGCGAAACATGTTTGTAAAGTGAAGAAATATGAAAGCGGTATTGTTTCAGATCCTGTAACAGTAAGTACTGACTTTACTATTGAACAAGTCATGCATAAAGCTGACGACTTAGGTTTTTCAGGTTTCCCTGTAGTAGATGATAAAAACAACTTAGTTGGTATCATTACAGGCCGTGATTTACGTTTTGAAACTGATTTAACTAAATCGGTCTCTTCACTAATGACAGTGAAAGAAAAGTTAATCACGGTTAAAGAAGGTGCTGCACGCGAAGAAATTTTAGGTTTAATGCACACTAACCGTATTGAAAAAATATTAGTAGTTGATGATGCTTTCAAATTAGTCGGTCTTATTACTGCAAAAGATTACCAAAAAGCTGAAAATAAGCCTGACGCGTGTAAAGACGAATTAGGTCGTTTACGTGTTGGCGCTGCGGTTGGTGTTGGTGCAGGAACTGATGAGCGTATTGACGCGTTAGTTACTGCTGGTGTTGATGTTTTATTAATTGATACTTCACACGGCCATTCTCAAGGTGTTATTGACCGTGTAAGTGAAACCCGCCAAAAATATCCTGATTTACAAATCATTGCAGGTAACGTTGCAACAGGCTCTGGCGCAAGAGCACTAGCCGATGTTGGTGTTGATGCGGTTAAAGTAGGCATAGGCCCAGGTTCAATCTGTACTACGCGTATTGTTACCGGTGTTGGTGTTCCACAATTAACAGCTATTTCAAATGCGGTAGAAGCATTAAAAGGTACAGGTATTCCTGTTATCGCTGATGGTGGCATCCGTTTCTCAGGTGATATCGCTAAAGCACTAGTTGCTGGCGCACACTGCGTAATGGTTGGCAGTATGTTGGCTGGCACTGAAGAGTCACCAGGTGAAGTTGAACTTTATCAAGGTCGTTATTACAAGTCTTACCGTGGTATGGGGTCTTTAGGCGCTATGGCGCAAAAAGATGGCTCAAGTGATCGATACTTCCAAAAATCTGAAGGCGAAGCAGACAAATTAGTACCAGAAGGTATTGAAGGTCGTGTTGCTTATAAAGGTCCAGTATCAGCTATTATTCATCAGCAAATGGGTGGCATACGTTCATCAATGGGCTTGACTGGATGTGCCACTATTGAAGAGATGCGTACTAAGCCAGAGTTTATGAAAATTACCTCTGCGGGCATGGGCGAGTCGCATGTTCATGATGTAACTATCACCAAAGAAGCACCAAATTATCGTATGGGTTAGTCGAACAGCTTATTTCTTTGCTTGTTAATACAATAGCGGCATCAGAAGTACTCACTGACTAGCGTCAGCTCCGTGTTTCTTCTTTGCTCTAGTGCTAACAAGCTTTGAACTAAACTATTCTTAATTGTTTTCGGTAAATGGAAAACAAAAAAAATTTAAATAGACTGAGTAAACTTTCAATAGAGATGCTCAGTTTTTTACTTAATATATATCGCTCTAAATGAACGAGCTTTAGGCAAAGCTGTTGAGTGATTTAGCAAATGAGTTTATGTTCCATAAATGATTTTGCTAAATTATGAAAACAATGCAGCATAAAGTTTGTTCATGACGAGCCGTCAACATGAGAAACAGCATGAGCAAAGACATTCATGATCACCGCATACTAATTCTAGATTTTGGTTCACAATACACACAGTTAATTGCTCGTCGCGTACGTGAAATTGGCGTTTACTGTGAACTTTGGTCTTGGGATGTTACCGAAGAGCAAATTAAAGGTTTTAATCCAACAGGTATTATTCTTGCAGGTGGCCCAGAGTCAGTAACTGAAGCTAACTCTCCTCGTGCACCTGAATATGTATATACTGCTGGCGTACCTGTATTAGGTATTTGTTACGGTATGCAAACAATGGCTGAGCAGCTTGGCGGTGGCGTTGAAAGTTCAAGCCATAAAGAGTTTGGTTATGCTGCTGTTGAATTGATTGCTCAATCTGCGTTATTTAACAAAGTTGAAGACAGTATTGGCGATAACGGTAATGCTTTACTTGACGTTTGGATGAGTCACGGCGATAAAGTGTCAGCTATTCCTGAAGGTTTTGTTACCGTTGCACAAACAGCAAGTTGTGCTTATGGCGCAATGGCTAATGAAGAAAAACAATTCTACGGCGTACAATTTCACCCAGAAGTAACACATACTAAACAAGGTTCTCGTATTTTAGAAAACTTTGTTGTCGATATCTGTAAATGTGAAAAATTATGGACTTCAGCATCAATCATTGATGATGCAATTGCTAAAATGAAAGCACAAGTCGGTGACGACGAAGTTATTCTAGGCCTTTCAGGTGGTGTAGATTCATCAGTAGTTGCTATGTTATTACATCGTGCTATTGGAGATAAACTTACCTGTGTATTTGTTGATAACGGCTTACTTCGTTTAGACGAAGGCCAGCAAGTAATGGATATGTTTGGTGATCACTTCGGTTTAAACATCATTAAGATTGAAGCTGAAGATAGATTTTTAAATCGTTTAGCGGGCGAAAGTGAGCCAGAAGCAAAACGTAAAATTATCGGTAACGTATTTATTGACGTGTTCGAAGAAGAATCGAACAAGCTTGATAATGCAAAATGGTTAGCACAAGGCACTATTTATCCAGACGTAATTGAATCAGCAGCGTCAGCTACGGGTAAAGCACATGTGATTAAATCACACCATAATGTTGGTGGTTTACCTGATTACATGAAATTAGGTTTAGTTGAACCATTACGTGAATTATTTAAAGATGAAGTACGTAAAATTGGCTTAGAGCTAGGTCTACCATACGACATGCTTTATCGTCATCCATTTCCTGGACCTGGTTTAGGTGTACGTATATTAGGTGAAGTGAAAAAAGAATACGCTGACTTATTGCGTCGTGCCGATGCTATCTTCATTGAAGAATTGCACAAGCATGATTTATATACAAAAGTAAGCCAAGCCTTTACCGTATTCTTACCAGTAAAATCAGTGGGCGTTATGGGCGATGCGCGTAAATATGATTGGGTTGTATCTTTACGTTGTGTTGAAACAATCGACTTTATGACGGCACGTTGGTCACACTTACCGTATGATTTCTTAGGCTTGGTTTCTAACCGTATTATTAATGAAATTGATGGTATTTCTCGCGTAGTTTACGATATATCAGGTAAGCCGCCTGCCACCATAGAGTGGGAGTAAAAATTAGCGGTCTTTTTTGCTATTTCATCTAACTTCAGCGTTGACTGTACTCACTGAATAACGTCAGCTCCGTGCAGTCGCCTTGAATTAAGATGAACTATCTGTAAATAGCACTATTTTACCTGCGAGTAATTTATACTTTATAAAAAACAACTAAATCCCCATTGTTGAAAAACACTGGGGTTTTCTTTTAACAATAAAAAACAAGGAGCTCAGACTAGTTGAGTGTTTTAGCAAAGCGTTTGAGTTTTATATTTTTGAGCTTATGACTATAAGTGATGAAATATAAATCGATAACAATGCAGCTAAAATTACAAATAGGAAGAGCCAGCACACAATGATTGAAAGATTAGAAACTAAGCCAAGAATGAGCCGAATTGTTAAGCATCACGGGACTATTTACTTATGTGGTCAAGTTGCGGCAGATGCCACTAAAGATATCACCGAGCAAACGCAAACCATGCTTGATAAAGTTGATACATTATTAGCGCAAGCGGGCAGTGACAAAGAGCACATCTTATCTGCGACTATTTATGTTAAAGACATGAGCTACTTTGCTGATATGAATGCCGTATGGGATGCATGGGTGCCAGAAGGGCATGCACCAGCACGCGCTTGCGTTGCTGCTAAAATGGCGAGAGAAGCATTGCTTGTTGAAATTTCAGTGGTTGCAGCAGAAATATAATTCTGTATAAAAGTGATATTTAGAGAGTAATCTAGCGGAAACTGGATTAAATTGCAGCATTGATAATGTTGGCGCTCAATTATATTCAGTGCTTCTTACTTGTAAAAAAAGGTCAATATAGATACTGTATAATAATACAGGTTTGTTGGCCTTTTTTTTTTCGTGTTAACTTTCATTTTCTATATGCAAACAAGGATGAGTAATGATTACACTTTATGGGTTTGGCAAGTGCTTTAATGTGATGGATGCTAGTCCATTTGTGGTTAAGGTTGATCTTTTTATGCGTATGGCGAATATTCCATGCCAGGTTAAATATGGCGCCAAGTATTTAAAAAAATCACCAAAAGGTAAGTTACCTTTCATCAATGATAACGGTACAGTGGTGGCTGATTCTGATGCCATAATGTCCTACTTAACAAAACAGTATCAGGTAACTTTAGATATCGAATTAGCACCAGAGCAGAAAGCACAAGCTCATTTAATAACTAAGTCATTAGATGAAGGTCTTTATTGGTGTTTGGTTTATTCTCGTTGGGCGACGGATGAATGTTGGCCGTTAACCAATGAAGCTTTCTTTGCTACTTTACCGATACCACTGCGCTGGTTTTTACCTAATATTATTCGTAAATCGGTAAAGAAAAACCTTCATGGCCAAGGCGTTGGTCGTCACTCATTAGAGGAAGTTCTCGCTATTTCAGATAAGAGCTTAGCGTCATTGTCCACGCTTTTGGCAGATAAAAATTTTTTCTTTGGCGACACTCATACCTCATTTGATGCCGTCGTTTATTCGCATTTATGTGAGTTTATTTCAGTGCGTTTTGATAATGGTTTTGAAAGTAAATTTACTAAAAATGCCAAAAGATACCAAAATCTAGTACAATTTTGTCAACGTATTGAAGACAAATTTTATCCCGAGAAATAAATGTCCCTAATTCTTTCTAATAACTACCAAGCACTTGGCGAAAGCTTTTCACAGCAAACATTGCCTGCGCCTGTGGGCCAGCCATCCTTATTATTGTGGAACGAACCATTAGCCAAAGCTTTAACTATACCGTTCACTAAAGATAATGATGCCGAACTACTCTCACAATACTTCTCAGGCAATCAATTGATTGAAGGAAGTAAGCCAGTTGCACAAGCTTATTCTGGACATCAGTTTGGCCACTTTAATCCGCAGCTTGGCGATGGTCGTGCGCATTTATTAGGGGATATTGCAGATACTCAGGGACAACGTTGGGATATTCAGCTTAAAGGCTCAGGCGTCAGTGATTTTTCACGTCAAGGTGATGGTCGTTGTGCGCTTGGCCCAGCATTGCGTGAATATATCATGAGTGAAGCTATGTTTGCTCTTGGTGTACCTACTACCCGTTGTTTAGCCGTGGTCACTACCGGTGAAAATGTTTATCGCGAGCGGCCTTATGATGGTGCCGTTGTTACGCGTATAGCAGCAAGTCATATAAGAGTTGGAACTTTCCAATATTTTGCTGCGCGTGGTGATACAGACTCGCTTAAAAAGTTAACAAATTATGCCATCAATCGTCACTTTCCCGAGTTAATAGCTAACTCATCAGAAAATTCGAGTGACAATAGTGATGCCCTTAAAGCTGACAATGTAATTAGCAGCCAACAAGTGCTTGAATTTTTCTCTGCTGTTTTATCAAAGCAAATTCCTTTAGTGCTTTCATGGTTAAGAGTTGGTTTTATTCATGGTGTAATGAATACAGACAATACGACTATTTCAGGTGAAACCATAGATTACGGCCCTTGTGCTATGATGAATGCTTATCATCCAGAGACTGTCTTTAGCTCAATTGATCGTAATAGTCGTTATGCTTTTGGTAAACAGATAAGCATTATGCAGTGGAATATGACTCGGTTAGCTGAAACATTATTACCGTTAGTTGATAGCGATGAAGATGATGCAGTAGAAAAAATTGAACCATTATTAACTCAATTTCATCAAGACCTTCAGCAAGGTTATTTGACAATGATGGCCGCTAAAATAGGTATCGATGAACCGGCGGAAGGTGATGGTAAGCTGATCAATGATTTGATTACACTTATGAAAGAACAAAAATTAGATTACACGCAAACGTTCACGGCATTAACTGATTCACTTAACGATAATACTACTGAAGAGCCGTTAACTGATGTGCTTAATGAATGGTTACCTCATTGGAATAGTCGAATTGAGTCATTTAAATCGTCTGCTCATACGCTAATGGTGAGCAATAACCCGATTGTTATTCCAAGAAACCATCATGTTGAAGCCTTCTTAGATAGTTGCCAAGAAACAGGTGACTTAACTGCGCTAAATAAATTCTTGGCGGTATTGCGACAGCCTTATACCGAAATAGCTGAGACTAAAAACTATCAAGATGCCCCTGTCGATGGTGATAAAGATTATCATACCTTTTGCGGTACTTAAATTATGAATAACCCACAAGATTACTCTCATAAAGAATGTCTTAAAGCATCACTTCTCGAGACCTTTGGCTTCGATGGCTTTCGCCCCGGGCAAGAGCAGACCATTACGCAATTGCTTAAAGGCCAATCAAGTTTGTCTATATTCCCGACAGGCTCGGGTAAGTCGTTATGTTATCAGTTAACTGCACTGCATTTACCGCATTTAACCTTAGTGGTATCGCCTTTATTAGCTTTGATGAAAGATCAATTGTCGTTTCTTGCAAGCAAAGGTATTAAGGCGGCAAGTATTGATTCGACCTTAAAAGGCAACGAAGCACAAACCGTCATGGCAGGTGTGCGCGATGGCGATATTAAAGTATTAATGGTGTCAGTTGAGCGTTTTAAGAATGAACGCTTTAGACAGTTTATTGAATCTGTACCTGTTTCTATGCTGGTGGTTGATGAAGCGCATTGTATTTCTGAGTGGGGGCATAATTTTAGACCCGATTATTTAAAGCTACCGAGTTATTGCCAAGCGTTGAATATTTCATTGGTGTTGTTACTTACCGCGACGGCAACGCGTAAAGTAAAACAAGATATGGCAGCTAAGTTTGCTATTCGAGATGAACATATTGTGCAAACAGGCTTTTATCGATCTAACCTTGATTTAAGTGTGCTACCTGTTACGCAAGCGCATAAAAACAAGCAACTTGAGCAAATCATTTCTGCTCAACAAGGTGCTGGTATTGTTTATGTTACCTTGCAACATTCAGCTGAAACAGTCGCGCAATATTTAAAACAGCAAGGCATCAATGCTTGTGCTTACCATGCTGGTTTTGACAGTGATACGCGCAGTCAAATTCAACAAGACTTTATGGCAGGTAAAATACAGGTTATTGTCGCGACTATTGCCTTTGGTATGGGCATTGATAAAAGTAATATACGTTTTGTTATTCATTATGACTTGCCAAAGTCTATAGAAAACTACAGCCAAGAAATAGGACGAGCAGGGCGAGATGGGCTGCCTTCGCAGTGTTTTACCTTAGCTAATCTTGATGGCTTAAATACCGTTGAAAACTTTGTTTACGGAGATACACCTGAGTTTACCGGCATTGAAATGTTATTAAATACAATAAAATCAGAGGTAATAACAAGCACTCACGTAGGCATAAGTGACAATCGGTCTGAAGGAAAGTGGGAGTTACAAATATTGCAGTTGTCTAATGCTGTTAATATTAAACAACTTCCGCTAAAAACCCTATTAGTACAGTTAGAGTTAGCGGGCGTGATTGAACCACTTTATGCTTACTTTGCTGACTTTAAAATTAAACTATTAAAACCTAAAGCTGAAATTATCAATAGTTTTAATGATCAACGTAAAGACTTTTTACAACGTATCTTTAATGCTACAGACTTTAAAAAAGTCTGGGGTAGTTTGAATTTTGATACTTTACTGCAAGATCAAAGTATTGAACGTAATCGTGTTATAGCCGCTCTTGAATACCTACAAGAACAACAATTGATAGTGCTTGAAACTAAAGGTATGACTGAGGTATTTAATATAAAGCTGAATGAATTGGCAGATCCTAGTTTGTGCCAAACACTCAGTAATTATTTTAAAGATAATGAAGAAAAAGAAATTAAACGTATCGCCACTTTAGTACGTTTTTTCCAGCTCGATACTTGTTTAACGGTAAATTTGGCGCGCTACTTTGATGATACTAGTTTCGATGATAAAAGGTTTGACGGTAATAGCTCCGATAATAATAGTCTCGATTCAGCTCGCAATTCAGGAACAGTCCCACAATGTGGTCACTGTAGTGTTTGTCGTGGTCAAGTGGCAGTACTTGAGCATTCTCAAGCTCAGATCCCATGGCCGAGTGATGAAGCCTTAAAGCAGGGCATGACGGAATTGGCTGAACGACTTAGCGGAAAAATAAATCAGCCATTATCGATTGAAAGTTTTTGTCGATTTTTTGCTGGTATGTCAGTGCCATTGTTTGGTCGCAATAAAGTAAGACAATTATCTGGCTTTGGCGTGTGCGAACAGCAACGATACCAAGCTATACGTGAAAAACTGGCCAGTTTAAGCAAGTAAATATGTGCTAATAAAAACAAGCTACGCCTAAATCCTCAAAGATTTGGACGTAGTTTTTTAGTGCTTATCTTCAACTAAGTTGAGAGGGACAAAGAAAGTAGAGTACAGAAAATATAAATCAGAAAAAATACTAAACATCAAACTCGTCAGCACCTAGCTCAACTAGATAATCACGATATTGGGTATCAGACTCTTGGATGTGGTTAATTAGCCAGTAGGTAAGTAAATTAGTTACTTGTTTCAGTGAATCATGACCTTCAATGTTATAAATGGCGACATACTCTTCAACTTTATCAATCATGGCTTGATGTTCTTCTTGATGTTCAGCCAATCCAGGGTAGCCATAATCTTCCATTAACTTTTCTTCGCGCTTAAAGTGATACTTGGTATAGCTTACTAACTCTTCTAAGGCTTCACGTTCAAACTCTTCACACTGGGCATAATCGAAAGCGATACTAAATTGGTTTAATAAGTGCAACAGCTTCTTATGGTCTTGATCAATATACTCAATACCTATGCTGTACTCTTTACTCCATTTAATTTGCTTGATGTGTTTCTGTTTTATCAGCGGCATCATGCACAATGCTGCGATTAACACCCAAGGTGTTGGACTAACAGGGTTAGTCAAAAAACTGAGAATAACCGACAACAATATGAGAATAGAAATAATGATAAAGCTAACAGACTTAACACGATTATTAACAATCACGATAGTAACCTTAAAGATAATAGGGAATTGAATAGAGCTGCTACTCTACTCTTTAATAAGGACTTTTTGCATTTAACCGACACTTTTGTTGATATGAGTCAAATTTACGATGCATTAACTTTATTTTGTTATTTTTGTTGATCTATCTCATTGTTTTATAGCTATTTTAAAGCTAGTTCTAAAGCTCATTTAGAACACCTTTTCGATATGTCTTCTTCTATCAATGCACTATCAATTTTCCAGGCAGACTTTTTTCGGCTTAACGTAGGGACGAAAATACCAAACACAGATAACAAAACCCTGAGTAATAATCTGACCAAGCTAGTTCGCATCGATACTAAATGAGATAGAATAGCGCCCAATCACCGAACTAATCCGTTTGATATAACTTTCTTTCTTCTTTATTCGAGTACAACTGTAAATGTTCACAACCATAAAAAATTCAGTGCCAATGAGCGTTTGGTATATGTTGATCTCGGCGTTAGGCTTTGCCCTAATGGCGGCTTGTGTAAAAGAAGTTAGCGGCTTAGGTATTCCAGTCCTGGAAATTGTTGCAGCAAGAGCCATTGTCTCGGGCATTATTAGTTACGCTGATATAAAACGTAAAAAGATATCCCTATGGGGCCATAATAAAGCGCTATTGATTGCACGCGGTACTGTCGGTTCATTTGCTCTGATGTTTGTTTACTATGCCGTAACAACTTTACCCTTAGCAGAAGCGACCGTATTACAATATTTGCATCCTGTATTTACCGCAGTGTTGGCGGTGTTTTTTTTGAAAGAAACCATACAGCGCTCAACCATCGCTTGTATCGCCATCAGCTTACTTGGCTTATTCATAATTATTCAACCGAATTTGCAATTAGACAATGCCATACATTATCCATGGATTAGTATTGGCGCGGCTGTAATGGGAGCATTTGGTAGCGCTGTTGCTTATGTCATTATCAAAAAACTGACAAAAACTGACGACAGCTCGGTCATTATTTTTTACTTCCCTCTGGTTGCCCTTCCTATTTCAGTAGTCATGTTAGGCAGTGATTTTGTTGTGCCAAGTCTAGCGGCGACCGGGTTACTGGTTTTAGTGGGCATATTCACTCAAGTAGGGCAGGTGGGCTTAACCAAGGCACTCCATAGTGCCGATGCTAACAAAGCAACCGCGTACGCCTATGTGCAAGTGCTGTTTTCAGTTTTTATTGGCTGGGCATACTTTAGTGAAGTTCCTATGGCCACTACCATTATGGGCGGTGGGTTTATCATGGTAGGTGCGTTAATCAACGTACTTTGGAAACGCTAACGAGTACTAATTTGTACTCTAACCCATAGATTCGTCCCAAAATATCCACAGAGTTCATTTGTTACCAATTGTAAGTTTCCCTGATTAGCTCTTGAAGTACCCTACTATTGAGGTTTAGGATAAGCCAGCTGTAAAATAATAGATAAGGAAATCACATGGTTAAATCAATTTTTAAATGGATAGGACTCTCCCTATTGTCTGTCATAGTACTAGGAGGTGCATTTGCATCACACGAATGGTACGCCGAAAAACCTTTTATGTTACGCTCATTTCTTGATAGAACTGTTTTACAACAAGCATTTGAAAGTCCGGAAACGCTGACTTCATTGGGTTTCTTGGAGTCTATCGGCATTACCGGACATAACGCTGAGCTTGATGATGATCGCCCAGAAAAGACCGATGCTCTTTTTGCTGAAATGAAAAAAGTAAAAGAAACACTGCTTACCTATGATGATAGTGACTTAGATGAATCGCAGCTTTTATCTAAAGAAATAGCCATGTATTTATTGGATATCTTATTAGTCTCTGAACCATACCGATATCACAATTATCCAGTGAACCAGTTGTTTGGTATTCAAAATGGTTACCCTAGTTTTATGGATGCTCAACATCAGGTCAATTCAGTTGGTGATGCCGAGAACTATATTGCTCGACTTAATAAAGTAAAAGTTAAGTTCTCCCAAAATCTTGAAGGTTTAAAATTACGGGAAGAAAAAGGCATTTTACCTCCTCGTTTTGTTATTGACCGTGTTCTTGAAGAAATGACAGCGTTTGTAGCTAAGCCTGCTGAAGAAAACATTCTCTATTCATCATTAAAAGCGAAGTTATCCGATGCTGAAGATATTTCTTCTGCAGAGAAAACTAGATTATTAAACTTGGCTAAAGAGGAAATTATTGCTTCGGTACATCCTGCTTATCAATTGCTTATAGATTATTTTAATCAAGTCGCTGATAAAGCTACTACCGATGATGGTATTTGGAAGCTACCTGATGGTGATGAAGTTTATGCTCAAGCGCTTAAGTTTTTCACTACTACTGATTACAGCGCAGATGAAATTCATAATATCGGTCTACATGAAGTTGATCGAATTCAGTTAGAAATTTTGACCATTTTAGAAAAAGAAAACTATGACGTTAGCCAAGGATTCACAGCAGCAATTGAAACCTTAGCTGCTCAAGATGAATTCTATTACCCTGATACCAAAGCGGGTAGAGAACAAATATTAACGGATTATCAAACCATTCTTGATGAAATTAATGCAGGTTTAGAGTCGGCTTTTCGAATTCGTCCAAAGGCGAGCATGAAGGTGCGTAGAATCCCTGAGTTCAAAGAAAAAACGGCTCCAGGAGCCTATTATCAGCAACCATCGATTGATGGCAGTCGACCGGGTATGTTCTTTGCTAATTTATACGATATTAAAGCAACACCGAAATACAGCATGAGAACCCTTGCGTATCACGAAGGTATTCCAGGTCATCACTTTCAAATAGCTATTGCGATGGAGTTAGAAGGTATGCCTTTATTCCGTCGGATATCACCCTTTACCGCTTATACAGAAGGTTGGGCGTTATATACTGAGCGTTTAGCATGGGATTTAGGCTTTCAAGATGATCCTTTTGACAATATAGGTCGCTTACAAGCTGAATTATTTCGTGCGGTACGTTTAGTGGTTGATACCGGTATTCATCATAAACGTTGGACTAGACAAGAAGCGATTGATTACATGGTCGCTAATACAGGTATGGCACATAGTGATGTAATTTCAGAAATTGAGCGCTACATCGTTATGCCTGGACAAGCCACATCTTATAAAATAGGTATGATGAAAATCCTAGAGTTACGTGAGAAAGCTAAAGCCAGTTTAGGTGATAAGTTTGATTTACGAGATTTTCATGATGTAGTTTTGAAAAACGGTGCTGTCCCTTTAGATATTCTAACCCGTTTAGTTGATCAATATATTGCTGATAAATCAGCTAATTAAAAATTAGTACGAACAAAGCGGAGTATCACTTTGTTGTTAAGTAGAGCAAAATACACTGAAATATTTTGCTCTACTTTAATCAACCATCAACCATCAACCATCAACCAATCAGTATTGATAGTCCTAATAAAAATGGCGTTATTATGGTTGCTGCTACATTCGCGCCTAAGTGCTGCTGAAAGTCCCCGATGTTCTCTTTGTGTTTAATCGCTCCAATCCATGCAAAAACGGATAGCGGTATGGGAACTAACGCAATCAATCCCATGCTTGGCAGTATACCCACCAATACATAAAGTAAAATCAATGAATAAGTTAATAACATAAATACCCCATAAACTTGATTACTGCGCTTAATACCAAAAGCTAACGGAAAGGTTTTACGACCGACGCTGGCATCAGCTTTCATATCAGGATATTGATTTAACAAAAGTAGGTTATTGATCAGAAGAAATGGTATCAACGATACTAGCCAAACCAGTAATGAATAGTCCAATGTTAAAACGATATGCGTACCAACAACCATTAACAGTCCAAATCCCATACCGGGGGCAATTAAACACAATCGTGGCATACGATTTAGCCATTGGGTATAGGTGACAATAATCACCAGTCCCACGAGCCCAATCGGCAAAATTGTCGCGCCAATAGTGCTAATAAAATATATGCCAATTGCGATGGTGATAAACAATGTTAATAGCCCAAACAACAATACTAAATTTGCAACTTTAGGGTTATCAGGTAGCGCACCACTACCACCACTAAAAGGGGTTTTAATCGTTTTAAAATCTAAACCACTTTTGAAGTCATGATACTCATTCAGCATGTTTACACTGATATGAGCAGACATTGCACCAATGAAGATAAGGATAAAGACTACTTTATCTATCGATACACCTGTAGCTAATGATGTGGAAAGTCCTAAAAATACACAGGCTAGTGTTAACACTAGGAAAGATGGGCGCATTGTTTGTACTACAGTCTTTATCATGATTTTCTACTTTATCAAATTGAGGTTGGCTTAGTGGAGCATATTCGATAACCAACTAAATACAGTAACCCAGTCATTAGTCAAACAATACCGACATAAAAAACAGTATCATTTACTTTTTCGGGGTGGCGAAGCCAGAGTTGTAATGGTAATAGACCACGAATGATGCAAAGCGTTGCTATGGCATATATTGCATAGTTTACGAGTGGCAGTTTATTTATCAATTTCCCCGTAAAGCCAGCACCAGATAAGGCATAGAGTCCTAAAATAACAAAAATCCCCGAGGCAAATACTGTGCCTATTGGTGCTAAATAGGTGCCATTAATCGCTGACTCTACAATTTTCGGGGGAACCATTTGAGCTACATAGCACTTTGGGCCTAAATAGATGCAAGATAAATGTGCAGCAGCTGTTCCTATCGCAACTAGGGCTGCTAGCACTAAAAATACAACGCCAGTTTATTGTTTCACATTAACTCAGTTTAAGTGAATTGCTAATTGTTGTGTCGTTGCCATAGTTATCACAACGACTGTTTTAACTGCTAATTTACATCAAACATCACTGAATTCAAACTGTTAAATGTGTTTCTTATTAGATAAAAATTTGCAAGACAAGCTGTAATGAATTAGATGAAATAACTTTTTGTTATCGAGTATTTTAATGGTATCACTTTAGGTTGGATACCTTAGTTTATTGTGCGGAAGGAGGATGTTAGGAGGGAATTTAACCGACTTTCTAGATAAAGGAGGAAGAGGTGCTATAATTTTTACTGTATTTTAGGCATTTTAGGATTTTATAAAAATGTCTAAGCGGTTTACTTAGACTACAAGCCAATTTATATCATTGAAGATACTCAATCAATATTGGATGTTATGCTTAGACTACTGATTTTTATAACGATTACTTTTATGATTGACTCTGCAAGAGCAGAGACTGCATCAGAAAGTTTATTGAGTAAGTTATCTGAAGCAAAAGATTACTTAAGAATACAACCTTCCGTTTCATCAAGAATACTTAAAAAACACCTTGCTAATATTGGCCAGCTGACTATCAATGATCAATTATCCTGGCATCAAAATCTATTAAGAGCTTCTATTGCGCTAAATGATTTAAACCAGGTTGAAAAAACGGTAAAAGTAATGCTCTCTTATCCTGAGCTAGAGAAAAAAACAGATAAATTTGTTTCTTTGTTAAGTAGCTTAGGTATATTTTTGCGCCGAACTGGGCATCCCCATGAATCTATTTTGCTATTTAATTGTGGACTTGAACAACCGATTAAAAACGGCAAACAAAAAATAAGTTTGTTGATTAGCAAAGGAAGTAGTTTAAGTTCCCTTAATAAATATAGTCAGGCGAAAACAATGTATGCTCAAGCTTTGCAATTAGCTAAACAGCAAAATGCTGAAGTATTAATAAGCGCTATTTATAATACTTTAGGAATAATGGCTCTTAAACAAGGTAATTATACGTTGGCCAAAGAGTACTTGATAAATGCTTTACAACTATCACAAAAAATTTCAAGGCGTTCGGGTCAAATTGTAGCGGGTTTACAGTTGCTTAGGTTATCGATACTAAACAATGAGCCTATGCTATACGACAGGTTACATTACCGTATCAGTAGACTCACCTTAGTCAGTGAAAGTGAAGTGAGACATGCTTATCTTTTTTGGTTAGAAAAAGCACATAAGGCATCTAAGGGTAATAAATTGTCTGCACAAGAGCAAGATGAGTTGCTAAGTAAACTCGACCAAATTAAACCGATTAGCGTTAGCTTATATAACCAGTTGGTTGAAACACTTGCCGAGCCAATGGGGATTACTTCTTTAGCCCTTATAAATGAATCTAGCGAATATCAAGGTGATTTATTAAACAATATACACCAATGTAAAAATATAGAATAAGCAAAGCATAGATTAATAAAGCAAGCTTGCTAGCATTAACCGTTAGTAGCGATTAGTTGAGCATGAACAGGATTACTGGACTGTTGTAAATACAATGAAATTTCTTTGTGAGCTTGGCGAAATGGCTTAGTAAGATGAGATTTTAGCGCTTTCTTTACCGGCTTAATATCAATCCCTTTTATCACGCAAAATAATGCCAAAGCGTAAACCGTTTCTAACTCAGGTAGCGCAGCTTGTCGGTTAAGGCTTTGATTGTTACAAGAGCCACATCCGCCTTTAAATTGGTAAGCTGTATTAGCAAAGATAACACCAAAACCCATAAAACAAGCGACTAAATCTATTGTTTGAGGCAATACGTCTTTACCTCCTGGGGGAAGTATTCCGTGCTGGTTAACTAAAATACCGGCCTGTACTTGTACTAGATAGGCGATTAAATCTTGCGGTTGATTAAGCTGACTTGAGTGAAAAGCAATGTCTATCGTAGGTATTGTTGGTGGTATTGAAGATACTACTGCTTCACCTTCTACTTTATAACTGATAGTAGAGCTTACATTCGAAGCGACTTTAGTACTTACCTTAGCGTTCTCACCACGTAGCCTTGATTCAAAAGATAATTGAGGCATAGGCTTTTGGGTGAAATTATCAGCTGAGATCAGTTTTAGCGGCCAAGACGTCATGCCAGTATAATTAAGTGTATTAGAGAATATCTTATCTGCCATTGCTTCTATACTGCTTGCACTACCCGGATAAAAGTTATTGTTAGGTAATATCAATTCACTGTTATTTTTGAAAAAGTCGCCATCAAGTTGATCCATACACCAAGCAAAGGTATCAAAAATCCATTCTTTACTTTCTTCATCAATGACAGGTTTTGCTTTAAAAAAAGTTGATAACATGAATGGATAGCCTTTATTTATGATTTAGTGATGGTTAATAGATTATTTAGTGATCGTTTATCAGCTCATGATGACTAAGCTTTAATATTATAAAGCTTAGCTAATTAAGAACCAGCTAATAGCAAATTAATTTCAATATAGTAACAATATCTCCAATAACATTACACAAGGCCTACCGATTGGGGGATTATTAGTCGGCATAAAAAAGCCCGTAACATTTGATGTCACAGGCTGTTAAATAGAGAGTTATTTGCTGGGCTAGGCAATATTAATGACTTGTGCCTCGTTCATAATTAATTTTGTTGTAAACATTGTATTTACCTGACGGTTTTTTCATTGGCATACGTTTTACTATTTCCAATGTTTGGGCATCGTACACAATGAGTTCACCCTCCATATCCCACACGCTTAACAGTACGAATTTACCATCTTTAGTAAACTCAACATGAGCGGCATTTTTACCAGGTGATGGTGATAAGGTCTTCACTATTTTCAATGTACTCTTGTCAATAACATGTACTTTGTCATTGTTCGGACCAAAAAAGACGTCGGTCCATGCATAACGTGACTTGCTGTGGCTGCGCATAAAGAAACCTGGGCCTTCAGTTTTAATCTCTTTAATGATGTTCCAGTTCTCCATATCGATAACGGTAATTTTACCTTCTTTGATATTGGGGGAAGCAAATACTTCTTTACCTTGATAATTCCAGGTTATACCTGAGCCTAAATGTGGCATACCAGTTAAACCGATAGAGGCAATTTTCTTTTTAGTGTCTAGGTTAATTACTTGACCATTGTGGCTGTTACGCGCAGTACCAATTAAATTAATGTAATCAGGGTCGAAGAAAAAGTCATTCAAGTAATCGTCAGTTTTTATACGGCGAACTGGGAATTGCTCACTTTTTTTAGATAAGTCGGCCTTCCAACCTTCCGCTTTGGCTTCTACTCTATAGTCATGTGCCCAACCTTTATATACTTCAACGCCACCCTCATCACTGTAAGGGATTTCCCAGACTTCTTTTACGTCTTTTAAGGCGACGATAAAGCTGTGACGTGGTGGTGCATTATAAACGGCGCTGACGCGTGAGCTATTGCCGTTACTGTCTTTGGCGTTAATCACTTTAAGGGGGGATAGGTCAGCGGTATTGAGTATCACAACATTGTTGGGCAAGTAATTACCAACAATTAGATACTGACCGTCATTTGAGATAGCGATGTTGCGGGTATTAATCGCAGCGCGAACTTCACTGACGGTTTTGCGATTGTAAATATCGTATTTACTGATCCAACCATCGCGCGAGGCAAAAAATACAAAGCGACCGTCAGGTGAATATTTTGGCCCACCATGTAAAGCAAAGCGAGTTTTAAAGCGATCTAAGCGTTCAAAGGTATCGCCGTTCAATAAGGTGGCACTGTGGTCACCTAACTCAACAACAATAAATAAATTCATTAAATCAGCGTCAAATTGTGCTTCATTGGGTAATTTACTTTGGTCAAAATGTTGTACTTTTGACGCGTTAATATCAGCAACGGTCCAGCTAAGTGAGGCTTTTGATGGCGTATAAATATAGTTTGCTAAGCTGGCTATTTCAGCCTTAGTCAACGTTTTATTGAAAGCGGGCATTTGCGTCGCAGCACGACCGGTATTGATAACCTTAATTGCTTTGTTTTTTCGAAAACGGGCAAGATTTTCTGGTAATAATGCAGGCCCCATAGCGCCTAATCGATCAACGCCATGACAGCTTTGACAATTGTCTTGATAAAGTTTTTTGGCTGCAACTTTCTCTGCTGCTGACATTGTGGTCTTTTTGGCTGGCGCTGAGTTGGCAGTATTGACGGCAAAAAAACTACATAAAAGGGCGATAGAAAGCGACATTAGAAAAGGATGTTTAGTCATGGGGTAACCTTGTTTTCTTGATATTTAGCCAATGGATCTCAGATCAGGCACTTCGGAGATGACGGCGGGAAGACTGGTCGAGTTAAGCTATCTTCCAAACTTTCCAATTGTCATGCTCGTAGTATCTTAATCGAGGATCCAGTTTTTCAAGCTATGGACGCAGGATAATTACTCCCGCATTACCTAATAAGGTACTTCCTGTACCGTCTGTGTCTACTAAGTAGCATCCATGCCACGTCCGATTAGTAACCTCGGAAATGACGACTGTTAGCTGGCAGTTATTTAGTCTTACTTAAGCTATTTTAATTGCTTGTGGTTGAACATAGTCATTAGCATCTAAAAAACCAGGGGTTTTTAATTGTTGTTCAGTTAGCTGATTTACTACATCACCAATAACAATAAGTGTTGGTGGGGTAATGTTGTGTTTTTCAACAAGCTCCGCCAAGTTACCGATAGTACCGCGATAGGTTTTTTGTTCAGGCTGTGTGCCTTTGCGAATTAATGCCGCTGGCGTATTAATATCTCGGCCATGCTCAACAAGTTTTTCTGCAATTTTAGATAAGGTATTAATGCCCATGTAAAACACAACCGTTTGGGTTGGACAACATAAACTCTGCCATGGCAAATTAAGCTGACCATTGTTTTGAATATGACCAGTAATAAATGTACAACCTTGCGCAACACCGCGATGTGTTAACGGAATACCTGCATACGTTGTACAGCCAGAAGCGGCGGTAATACCTGGGCAAATATGACAACTTACACCATGTTGCAACATGTATTCTGCTTCTTCACCACCACGACCAAAAATGAACGGGTCGCCACCTTTCAGGCGTAATACTCTTTTACCTAAGCGCGCTTCGTGTACTAAAATTTCGTTAATTTTATCTTGTGGTACACAATGTTTAGCTTGCTCTTTACCCACGTAAAATCGTTCACAATTATCAGGCAATAGCGCTAATATTTCATCACTTACTAATCGGTCATAAATTGCGATTTCAGCTTGCTCAATAAAGCGCATTGCACGAATAGTTAGTAATTCAGCATCACCAGGGCCAGAGCCAACTAGGGCAACTTCGCCTTGATTTAATACTGATTTCCCTCTCGCTGATATTTTATCGTTATCTGCTGAGATTAGGCTGTTTGGTTGATTTGCTGATGGTGTATTCATGCTCTCGCCTTATTGCACTTGAGCCTATTTTCAGGACAGGCTCGGTTGCTTAATTAGTTTCTTTAGTTTTGTATCATTAAGAATTAGTTAGCTACGTGTTGCTAAGTTTTCTTTAATAATTAGTGTACTTACTACGGTTAGACTTCAACAAATTGAATCGGATTTTCTGTGTTAGTTAACTCGTCGGCAAACTTTGATGGCGACGGGATAAAACCAATTTCATCGTCATCTAGATAACAGCCAGGATCTTCAGCCCAAGCATCACCCGATTGAGCGAAAGCACGCGTTCGCGTATTACCACCACAAATAGCTAAGTGTTCACAACTTGCACAACGTCCTTTTACTGGGCGTGGTGTTTGTCTAAAACCTAACATTAACGGGTCTTGAGTATCACGCCAAACATCAGAGAATTTTTCAGTGGTTACATTGCCGATAGGGTGATTCCACCAGTAAGTATCAGGGTGAATTGTGCCGGTGTTATCAATGTTAGCTACGTTAATACCACTAGAATTACCGCCCCAATTGATTAAACGTTGCTTTAAATTAGCAATAGCTTCTGGATACTCTTCAGCAAATTGTTTGCTTGCCCATTGTAATAAAAATGGACCATCTGCATCATTGTTGCCGGTAACAAAATCAGTTTCTATGCCTTGGTTAATATGTGTCCAAGCGCGTTCATAAAGAAGCTCCATAGCGTCTTTAGTCATTTTGAACATGGCGTCATTTTCAGCGGTGCGTTTGCCACGGCCTGAATAGTTAAGGTGAGATAAATAGAATTTATCAACGCTATTTTCTTCCATTAAATTCAACATGGCAGGTAAGTCTTTGAAGTTTTCGCGCGTTAAACATAAACGCATACCTACTTTAATACCGGCATCTTTACATAACTTAATGGCATGCATTGAGGTTTTAAAACTGCCTTTTTGTCGACGGAATTCATCGTGGAACTCTTCTAAGCCATCAATGCTGATACCAACATATTGATATTCTGCGGCTTTAATGGCTTCAATGTTGTCTTCATTAATTAAAGTGCCATTGGTAGACAGTGCAAGGTAAAAACCTTTTTGCTTAGCGTATTCAGTAATTTCATAGATATCAGGGCGTAATAAAGGCTCGCCACCTGACAAAATTAATACGGGTACATGAGCAACTTTTAAATCATCTATCGTGGTTTTAACTTGTTCAGTTGATAGTTCGTCTTTAAAGTCGATATCAAGAGAGGTTGAATAACAGTGCTTACATTGCAAGTTGCAACGACGGATCAGGTTCCATATAACCACAGGACCCTTCATTTTACGTGATGCTTTAACGGGCTTAAGTTCAGCCATGTCGTCATGAAGTGTTTTTAATAATTGTGAAATTCTAAACATAATATTATACCAATTCTATTAAATTTATTCCCAGCTCTGAGCTACTATTAGCGAGCTTAGAATAAGTGAAATTGATTAAATATAGTTATTCTATATTTCACCAATTTTGCGATGTTATCAGTTTGCTAATAAGCTCCCGAAGGGCGAGTACCTAATAAAAGGCAAAGACTTATATACAGCGTTATTTATTTTGATAAGGGAATAACCATTATCTTTAATTAAAGCCTTGCCTCTAAACCTTTTAATTCTCGCTGAGCGGGAAATAACTTAATAGGCTTGGTATTACATACCTTGTTTTTCGGCGTTGCTCTTTATACGATTAATGTAATCTGGATATAAGTCAGTTATACCTTTGGTATTACGCTACTATTACTTTTTTAATCGCAAACCTGTTTTTTTCAGTATTGCTGTGCTGGTTAACATATCATTACTTTTGGTAATAATGTCTTGACTTGAATCATGGTTGCGGGTGACCAAGACCTCTTTTAACAATTCTTTGATCTGGCCCCGATACTTGGCTATTGATTCTTCTGTTTTTCCATGCACCATGGCGAATAAGTTGTAATTCCAGTCAGGTAAAAAGCGAGGTCTTAAATAACAATGACTAACAAAAGGTAATCGGCCAACAGCATCGCCAAATTTTTCAGCTTGCTCATCATCAATATCCCATACGGTCATTCCGTTAAATTGATAACCTAATTTATAGTGATTAGGTACAGCGGCAATGCGTCTGATAATGCCACGTTCCTGCATGCTTTTGGTCAGGCTAAGTACTTGCTCAACACTAAGGTTCATTTGCTCTGCAATCGCGTGATAAGGCTCCTGAATAATAGGCAAACCATTTTGGGTTAATAAAATGTATTGTCTTTCTTGATCGCTAAGTTTTTCTTGCGTTATTTTTTCTTGAGTGACTGTAGACATAATGTAAACTCTTTTGTATGTGGCGTTTGGACTCAGTAATTAACAAGCTTCGCTGCTATTTTTTAACGAGTAATCGATTAAACGGGTAGTTATACTGGTAGGTATAAACTCACATAGAACTCTTTTAGTTTCGGTACGTTGAGCACCTTTAAACCGGTTTTTATTTCAATGGCTTGTACTACTTGCTCAATTTCTTCAGCCGACTCAGTGGCGATAACAAACCACATATTAAAATCATGATCTCGGCGGTAATTATGGGCTATTTGCTCAAAACTATTCACTTGCTCGGTAACAAAGTCAAAATCAGCTTCAGGTACTGCTAAAGCTGCTAGGGTAAAAGCGCCACCTAGACTAGCTGCATCAAACATGGGGCCAAAACGGGTTAGTACTTTTTCACTGCGCAATTTTGTTAAGCATGCAATTACGGCTTGTTCTGTACTTGATATTTCTTCGGCAATTTGTGCAAAAGGGCGCTCACAAACAGGTAAGCCATGCTGTAGTAGGTTGATTAATTGTTTCTCTAGCGCAGAAAGTTCAACAGTTTGGCATTTTCGGCTTTTGCTTATACTTTCGGTCTTAAGTGGACTGCTGCTATTATCCATGGGCTTGTCCTTGTTTTTTCATGTCGTTGTTATTTTCTGTTTTACCCGCACTTATATTGTTGGTTTTCGCCTTACTGCTGTTTGTTTTAAAATAACGAGCACCATGTTGTTTATAAGCTTTGAAGCTAAACAGCACATCTTTTTCAATAGACTCAAGGCCAAGCTGCTCGGTGATTTGGCTTATTTGCTGTAAAACTAAGCTTCTATCCGTGCCATGAATCATGCAGAACAAGTTATAAGGCCAATCAGGTAGGCGTCGAGGGCGCTGGTAACATAGTGATACCGGAGCACATTCTGCTAATTTCAGGGCAATGGCATCCATGTTTTCATTCGGAATATTCCAAACAACCATGGCATTGGCGTCATAGCCTAACTTTCTGTGCTTAATGACTAAGCCAAAGCGACGGATCAAACCTTCTTCTTGCCAAAGCGAGATTTGCATCAGCACTTGTTGTTCTGTTAACGCGAGTTGCTGGGCAATTGCTTGGTAAGGGAATAAATGCGTTGGTAAGCCTTTCTCAATGGCTCGACGTAAGGCTGTTTTTTCAATGTCAGTTAAGCTGGTTGTGTCATTACTATCAAAAGTAACAGGTCTATTTTCTTGATTGGAAGTGCGGCTTTCCACACCCGTAACATTAATACTGAACGCTAGGTCAATATGATAGGAGGCTTCCATGGGTAAGACTAAAACAGGTAAACCTGTGAGTAATTCAATGTTTACTATGGTGCTATTGAGTGCCACCATGTCGCTGGCCGTTACTACAAACCATAAATTGTAAACATGCTCCCTGCCGTAGTTATGATTCACTTGGTCAAATTGGTTAACAATGCCGGCAATTTTATCAAGATCTTTTGCTGGCACCGCAAGGGCAGCTAATGTGCTAGCGCCTGCTTTTTTATGATCAAATACAGGTCCAACACGTGATAACACTTCTTGGCTGTTTAGATCATCAATGGCTTGAAATACTTCCAACTCATTCGTAACGATATTAACGTCAGCCAGCTGCTCAGCAATCGTTTTATAAGGCTGGCTGGTAAGTGGAAAACCCTTTTGGCTATTATTAATAATGTCTTGCTGTAATTGACTAATGGTTGCGGTTTCTTTAGTCATGATTATAAGCCTATTTGGTGTGCGCGACTGGTAAAGAAAATACCGCTCGGGCTTGATGATTTTAGTGTTTTTTGTAACGTTTGAGTTTTGGTGTCGTATATCTGAATTTCATTGCTATCGCGTACTGACATCCATACGTGTTCACCACGTGGCGTAAATTCCATATGCAAAACAGCAGGACCAGGCGTTAAGGTTTTTACTAGCTCAAAAGTTTCGGTATTAAATATCTGAATGGTGTTGTTGTCAGGGTGAGCAAAGTTAACCCATATTTGTCGGTTATCAGGCTGCGCCATAACAAATATTGGTTGGCTATGCGCAGGTATTGCAGTTACTTGTTCCCATGTTTTAGTGTTTACTACTAAGACTTCATGTCGACCCACTGCAGGCATAAAAGCGTAGTCGCCAGCGATTGCCCAACCTTCTAAATGCGGCATCTTGTACACGGGTAATTTCTGTTGGCCTTTACCGTAATTTGGTAAAATGCGTTTAACACCTTTTTCTATATGCCATAAGTCAACGAGCGCCATGCCGTCTTCACCAAATAAACCTGCTATATAATAGCGACCATCAGGGCTAATTAAGGCGTCATAAGGAAATAGGCCAATATCCGTAAACTTGGTTAATTTAGGCGTTTTATCTTGCTCAATCGTTGAGAAGTCGGCAATCCAAATTTCATGACTATCAAATAAGCTAAAAACAAATTTGTTGTTTGGCGCATCCACTAAGCCAACTACTTTAGAACGTACAGGACTACCATCTTTATTTTTTGGTTTAGTGGTTAAAATAGAGCTGTCGATTGTGGCAACCAATTCAAGGGTTTCACTATTAAATACTTTTACGCCGCCAGGTGTGTAGTTTGAAACGGCAACTAATTTACCATCTTGGCTGATTGCGCCGCCAATGCTATTACCTGACTGCATTACGCGTTTAGCAATTTTGTCTTTAAGAATATCTATTTTTGTTAACCCACCATCACGGCCAAAAACATAGGCGTAGCGTTGGTCACGTGAATAAACAATAGAGGCGTGAGATAAATCACCTAGACCATCGATTTCTGCTAACACTTCTTGATGGGTATGGTTAACAATTTGCACTTGGCCAGTGGCGCGTTCAATAACAACCCCCATATCCCCTGTTGCGCGAATTGGTGCTTGAGCTGTTTCATTAGACGTTTGACTAGCGCAAGCGACAATCACGCTAGACAGTATTGCAATGCTCGCTAGTTTTAATAAAGATGTGTTCATCAGTTATCCTTTCATGGTGCTTTTATTAGTGCTAAAAGTCTTTGCTGTTATATTTGGTAAAAGTGTTTTTGGTTTTGAGTATTAGTTTTTAATACATTGCATTAGCTATTACATAGTTGATTTATTGTTTAGCTACTTTTCCCGCTTTTAATTGTTGAGAAATCCACAATGCCTCTTGTTCGGTTAATAGCGGCTTCCATGGCGGCATTGCCGTGCCAGTTCGGCCATATAAAATAGTATGCTGTAAAAACGGTACTGATTTTCCTTCAAGATTTTCGGGTAATAACGCGGGGCCTAACCCCCCTTTTAAGGTCATACCATGGCAAGAGCCACAATCTTGTTTAACGATATGAGTAAGTTGATCTTTGCGTGCTTGAGATAACTCTTTTTCACTGGTGATATCGTTAGCTGCAACAGCAGCTGCAACAGCAGCTGTAACACAGGTAAGGCTTAATAAATGAGTAGCGAGAGCTAAGCCGCTTAAGGTGATTTTGATAGAACTCATTTTATTTCCACTGTGCTTTTTAAGTTGTCTTAACCTTATAACGCTTAGGAAATTAGTTTTTTGTCAAAGATCATACTTTACTGATGAAGTGCGAGGCTTTTTTGATTTAAATCACTTTATGCGGAATTATACCCATGATACTTCAAAATTCGATTTTCAGGATACCTGTGCAATTCATGATTGAGGTTCATATTTTTATTAAGGGTTGCTCCCTTTAATAGAGGGGTAAAGTGGATGTTTACTAATTTTCACTGAATTTGAACTCATTCAGTCGATTTGGTATTTATCAAAAAAAAGAGCTTCTAGGAAGCTCTTTTTTGTGTTCGTCTGTGAAAGGCGTGTGATTAAGTGTTAATGGATACCTTTACTATGTAAGTGTGCAGAATACTGTTTATCAGTACCATTTATGTGATTTATTAACCAATCAGTTAAGAAGCTAGCAATTTCTTCAAGCGCATCATGGCCTTTGTCATTGTATAGCTGTACAAATTTTTCAACTTGCTCAATCATCACTTTATGCTGCGCTTTATGAGCGATTAAATCAGGATAATCGTTGTCTTCCATCATCTTTTCTTCACGCTCAAAATGATACTTGGTATAGCTAATTAATTCGTTTAATGCTTCTTTTTCAAACGACTCACTCATGGCGTAGTCATAAGCGATACTGAAATTATTTAATAAACTAATTAGTTTTTTATGATCATCATCTATATGTGCAATACCAACGCTGTACTCTTCGCGCCATTGTACTTGCTTTGGATTAGACTTTTTCTTGTAAAGAACAGGAATGAGTAATAATACTGCAATGAGAATCCAAGAAATGGGGTTCGCCATACTTGATAAGAAACCTAAAAAGATGGCAACAATAATTAAGCCGATGATAGCCGCATAAATAAATGACTTAGTGCGATTCTCCATGAAAATACCCCTAAAAAAAATATGGTTAAATGATTAGTAACGTTGACTGAATAGTAGCGCTTAATACTGATGAACAAGTAGTTTTTTTATAATTCAATGCGCAATTTATTGACCTTGATCAACTTGTGTATTCATTAAAAGTTATTTTTTTTTAAACTTGATCTGAATCACATTTTCAAAAGTGGATATAGCTGATAGTGCTGATAGTAATATTTCGTTACATAAATGACGCATCAACGTTTTACACATTATTTACAGATTATGAGTAAACAAAATTTCCTGAAGATGCCTTTTTTATCAGGATTTCAGTCGATTGGTTCTTAATAGTTCCGATCTACTAAATAAAAACGACTAACAAGTTAAACAAAAATATAATTTTTAATATCTGGAGAGTACCCAATGAAAACAGTAAAATATGGTCTTTCAGCACTTGGACTTGCAATAGGTATGGCTGCTACTGGTGTTAGTATGTCAGTATCAGCGGCAGAACCAACTTTAGCTGAAGCTGATTATGAAAAAGCAAAACTACAATACTTCCAACGCTGTGCTGGTTGTCATGGTACTTTGCGTAAAGGCGCTACAGGCAAAAACTTAGAGCCAAAAAGCACAATGAAAAAAGGCCAAAAGCGTCTAGAGAAAATTATCGCTTTAGGTACTGAAGGCGGCATGAACAACTTCGATGATTTGTTCACTAAGAAAGAAATTGCCAACATGGCAACGTTCATTCAAATGGAACCACCTGTTCCACCAGAAATGTCTTTAGAGCAAATGCGTTCACATACTAAAGAATATGTTGCTCCGAAAGATTACCCAACTAAACCAATGCACGGTTTAAACTGGAAAAACTTCTTTGTTGTTATCGAACGTGACGCAGGTACTGCGGCAATTATCGATGGCGATACTAAAAAAATCATCACTCATATCGATACAGGTTACGCAGTACATGTAATCAAAGGTACTGAGCATCATAAAGTTGACCATGCAAAAGATGTTGGTCGTTTTTGGTACACCATTGGTCGTGACGGTAAAGTTAACAAAATCGATTTATGGCAAACACCTGACAAAATGTTAGTTGCTGAAACTAAAATGGCTTATGACGCTCGTGATATCGCTGTTTCTGGTGACGGAAAATACGTAATTGCTGGTGGTTACTGGCCTGCGCATTTCGTTATTATGGATGCTGTAACGTTAAACCCACTTAAAGTTGTCTCTACTCGTGGTTACAATACTAAAGGTGAATTCATCAATGAAGCACGTGTAGCTGCAATTTACACTTCGCCTCTAACGTCTTCATTCATCGTTGCTGTTAAAGAAACTGGTCAAATGTTACAAGTTGATTATACCGACTTAGAGAACTTAACCATTACTTCGATTGCTTCTTCTGAATTTTTACATGATGGTTTCTTTGACCCATCAGGTCGTTACTTCCAAATAGCAGCAAATGCTTCAAACCAAATGGTTGTTGTTGATACTGTAGAACGTAAGTTAGAAGCGATTATCGATGTTGAAAGCCTTCCACATCCTGGTCCAGGCGCTAACTGGATTGATAAAAAATGTGGCCCTGTTGGCGGTACAACTCATTTAGGTATGGGACTTGTATCTGTATGGGGTAACGATCCAATCGGTCACCCTGCAGAAGCGTGGAAACTTTGTTATGAAGTTGAAACAGATGGTGCTGGTGCATTTATCCGTACTCACGAAACTTCACAATACGTTTGGGCTGATCAACTTAAGCACCCTGAACCAGAAGTTCAACAGTCAGTGCAAGTATTTGATAAAGATACTCATGAAATTGTTAAAACTATCCGTGTAACAACTGAGCCAGGTAAAGCGGCTTTACACATGGAATTTAACAACGATGGCTCTGAAGTTTGGGTTTCAGTTTGGAACCGTAAAGATGCTAAAAACCCAACAGGTGAAATTGTTGTTTATGATGCAAAAACTCTTAAAGAGTTATACCGCATTAAAGGCTTAACAACGCCTACTGGTAAGTTTAACGTTCATAACCGTATGAACCATAAGACTTAGGTAATTATCTTACCTTTATAGGTAAGCGTTACTAAATATGAATAGGGCATGGCTGATGCCATGCCCTTTTTATTTTCATTTAACTTGTTATTCAGATCATGGTTGATAAGTAAGTAAATAAGTGAAAATAAAAAGGGTTGTAATAATTACCTTAAAATTATTACTACGCCTTATAAGCATTGTGACTTCCTTGTTTAAATGAATAGGAAGGCAATGGATAATAATTTCCCTCAACTTTATTGTTAATGGGAAGAGAGCTGAACTTATTAAGAGTCAATTCAAGAGTCAATTATGGCAAATAACACTTTCTTAAAACCAAGTTTTTGGTCACGCCGATTAATCCTCGGCACTACTGTCTCAGGCGCTGTTATCTTCTTTATCGTAGGTATTGTCTTCTGGGGTGGTTTCAATACTGCCATGGAAGCAACGAATACCACCGAGTTTTGTATCGGTTGTCACGAAATGGAAGCCAACGTTTACCAAGAATATAAACCATCAATACATTTTTCTAACCGTACCGGCGTAAGAGCTGGCTGTCCTGACTGTCACGTTCCTAAACCTTGGATACATAAAGTCGTTCGTAAAATTCAAGCGTCAAAAGAAGTTTTTTCTTGGTTAACAGGCAAGCTTGATACCAAAGAAAAATTTAATGAGCACAGATTTGAATTAGCGCAAAGTGTTTGGCATGCCATGAAGTCAACTGACTCGAGAGAGTGTCGTAACTGTCACAATTTTGAATCTATGAATCCTGAATTCCAAAAGCCACGTGCACGTAAACAACATTTAAATGCTTTTGAAACAGGACAAACCTGTATCGATTGTCATAAAGGTATTGCGCATCATAACGTACGTGACAAGCTTTCTGATGAAGAATTAGAAAAGCTAGAAGCGCCAAATCCAGACTATATTCGTGAAGTACCACAAGCTTATCGCGAAGGTTTAGCACGTGTAGAAGCGAAAGAAGCTGCAGCTGCTGCGAAAGTCAAAGAAGAAAAAATGGCTGAAAAAGCAAAAACTGAACAGAAAATAGCCTCTGCTGTTGAAGAAGCATTAGCTAATGCTGGTTCTAGCAAAGCGACTACAAGTAAATCATCGAAAGGGTCTGTAAGTGCTGCACCTAGTGCAAGTAATATTAATGTTGATTGGGGTAAAGCAAGCTCGAAAGATATTGGTGTTTTCTATCCTGGTACAGCGTCTATTGAATGGATCCTAGGTCGTAAGCATGGTGGTAAACGTGCCTTTACTAAAGGCGACCGTTGTATTGAATGTCATGGTGAAGAGATAGCGGATATTGGTAACAATATCGTTACTGGTGAAAGTGAGAAGAAACTAGAACCTAATGTTATCCCTGGAAAACGTGGCCATATCGATGTAACGATTGATTCAACGTACGATGCTGAAAATCTATATTTGAGATTTAGTTGGGCTGATGGTGAACATGCAGCTGTTCCATTTGTTGATGGCGGTAAAATGGACCCAGAAAACCCAATGAAATTAGCCTTTATGCTAGCAACTGATGATGTTGAATACGCAGATAGAGCAGGCTGTTGGGGTACGTGTCATGCCGATGCTAACTCTATGCCGTTTGCACCAGATGCTGATACATTGAAAGGTAGTGATTTAGCTAAGCGTCTTAAGTTCGATACGGGTTCAGGTACAGGTGTTACTAAGTATCTTAAAGAATCGCGTACTAAGTTAGAGCTTAAAGGACGTGGCGGTAAAGCGCTAGGTGGTTGGGATAAACTGAAAGATCAAAGCGACATTGATGCGGCACAAAAGTCTAATCAATTTATGGATGTTATTCGCTATAAATCAGGCACCAAAGAAGTAGAAGATGGTCAGATTTTAGCAGAACGCGACATGCATAAAGGCGTTGGCGCAGCTGTTGAAGCTTCACTTAAAAATGGTACTTGGTCGGTAGTTGTTAAGCGTAAGCTTAAATCTGACAAAGCGGGTGATGTGAGTATTGAAGCAGGTAAAGTATATAACTTTGGCTTTGCAATACATGACGATTACTCAAGCGCTCGTTATCACCATGTTTCATTTGGTTATAAACTAGCACTTGATAATACTGATGCAGAACTTAATGCTACTAAGCAGTAAATCAATTTAATGATGACTTAATTACTTTGGTAACTAAAGTAGTTAAATACAAGCCCCTTGTCTTACTTGAGAAAGTAAACAAGGGGCTTTTTTGTTTATACCCAAATGAACTCAAAAAGTGGATTTCAGGACAACAGAGTGAGCCATATACAAGACGCATCTTTTTGTTAATGGTTGTTTCCTTAAAAAAGGATGCAACGAAGTAGATGGTTTTCTTCGTTGTCCCCGTAGGGTTGGTTTAGAAATGTTTTATGCTTCGTTATTGGTTTTGATAAGGGAATAACCATTCTCTTCAATCAATGCCTTGCCTAAAGACGTTTCTAATTCCAACTGAAACCTGCATTTTGAATTCACTTGGGTATATATTAAAAGGGATTAACCATGACATCACTCTAGCAAGTGGTATAATTGGTTCATTCGCTGCTGTCAACTCATAGTACAGTTGCCACTTTAGGCCGTTTAGGAATAATAATGACCAATAAAGACATTTATAAGAATAACCCACTACATGGCACTAGCCTTGAAACTGTATTAACAACCTTAGTTGACCATTACGGTTTTGAAATTTTAGCCGCTTACATGAACTTAAATTGTTTTAAGCAAAATGCCAGTATTGAATCGAGTTTAAAGTTTTTGAAGAAAACCCAGTGGGCGCAAGAAAAGGTTGAAGCTTTTTATATGTATCAATATAACAGCTTACCTAAGGCGGACGATGCAAACTTTGAATTGCCACCACGTGACCGTATTGTGCCATCAGGGTTAGAGCAAAGACCACCGAAAGAACTAAGTCTTGACGATGCTGAAGAGTTAAGAATTAAACAAGCTAAGAAAACGCGTGAGCGTGCTGCAGCTGCAACTTCTTCTAATCCTTGGGGCAGTAGATAATCGTTAACCCGCGTTAAGGCTATTTTATTTAATCATGGACTTATTTTCTTCTTTGCTCGATGAGCCGATTAACATTTTGCCAAATGATGGTGTGGTTAATTACTATGGCGAAATCATGCCTCTTAGTGAGAGCAGTTATTACTTTGAGCGATTATTTAACACTATTGCATGGCGTAACGATCAAGCCTTAGTGTTTGGTAAGATCATCGAAACGAAAAGAAAAGTCGCTTGGTGCGCAGATACGATTGACGGTAAACCTTTTGCCTATAGTTATTCTGGCGTGACCAGATATTCGATCCCGTTTACTGAAGAGTTACTTACACTCAAAAAACTAGTTGAACAGCATAGTCATGAAACCTATAACTCGTGTTTGTTAAACCTTTATCATTCAGGTGAAGAGGGTATGGCATGGCACAGTGATGGTGAAGCAGATTTAAAAGAACAAGGTGCTATTGCTTCATTAAGCTTTGGCGTGGAGCGAAAGTTTGCTTTTAAGCATAAATGTTCAAAAGAAGTTGTTGCCTTACAGCTTAAACCAGGCAGTTTGTTAGTGATGAAAGGCACTACGCAGCAGCATTGGTTACATCGCTTGCCTCCGACAAAAAAAGTCTCTGAACCCAGGATAAACCTCACCTTTAGAACCATAGATAAACCGGAACTTAAGTAAATCTTTGTTCTTTAAGTGCTAAATTTCATGTAGCAGATAGCTAAGCACTAAGGTGCACATAAGAAGACGTACTTGGCATCATAAGACTGTTGTAAGCATCAAGTTGTTTATTGACCAATGGTTGACTAGCTGCACTGTTGATAGCTTCATTGGTGCGGGTAACTGAACTTGCTGGTAATGAGTCAATCCCTTCATAAGCTGCGCTAACTCTCGGTAATTGACCTACACCTTCTCTTACTGTTTGGTGTAATTGATATAATTCAGCATAAGTAGTTGTTAATGCTGATACCGCACTGCTATTTTCACCCAATTGAGTCGTAGTTGCTGTAGCATCGCCATCGGTACTTGTTTGTAAGTAGACATCAAAAAGTTTCTGCTGTTGTTGATAGTATGACTGCATCAAATCAATGTCTTTGGCTGTTTGGTAATTTGATTTCACATTTTCAACTTGCTCAGCTATTTTGTCATCAGCACCTTGCTGTATCGTGTTCTTTTGTTCAGGTGTTAAAACACCAGTAAAGTCTGGTCTTGGCTCTGGTTGAGGCCAACTAGGCTTAATAGCTTGAATGGTGAACGTTGCTGTTGAGTTATTTGAAGACGCTATTTGCATTGTCATATTAATCACCTTGCTGAATTAACTTGATATTACCCAAACCAGACCCTGATTTGATATGAATATGATAGTTAAAGTGGTGCTAATAAGTTGTTGTCGTTTGTAAATGTCTTGCAATAAATTGTTGTTTGTATTTTATACAGACTGTTTGTTATAGCTGTATTTTCACCATCTTTATAAGGCTGTTCAGCGAATATTCTCACTAAACAACACAGAACTTTAGATTGAAAGGCGTATTTTCTTTATTGCGGTGTAGGGTTTAAATGCGCGAAATCGGCTTTAATATTTGCAATAACGCTGAGCCTTTCTTTTGCCATTGCTTCTTTTATAGCAAGACCCTGTAAGCCTTTTTCTAAAAAGGGTTGGGCTGTTACTTTTCTAGCTGCTTTGACTGCTGCTTGTAGATATTGCTCTTGTGGGTAGGCACGGTTTTCAAAACCTAAACGACCTAAAAAGTCAGATTTACACGCCATTAAAAATAAATCAAATTCTTCTGGTTTGCGCCAAATATCGAGCTGGTTAAACATTTTCAATAAGGTGCTGGCTTTAAGTTCAAAAGCTTTATGACAATGTAAATGAAATTCGCACACTTTCAAAGCAAGTTGTTTGTAATGTGAAGGTACTTTCAGCTGTCCACAGATTCGCTCAACTAAGGGTAAACCCGACGTTTCATGTCCTTTGTGGCTAGGCCATAATTTATCAGAGGTAACACCCTTACCTAAATCGTGGCATAAGGCAGCAAAACGTACTGCAGTTCTATGGTCACTGTGCTCATCAGGTATGGCTTGTGTTAACAACACCGCTTGTTGTAATACCATCATGGTATGTATGCCACTGCATATTTCAGGATGCCAAAGCGCGGGGTTTGGAATGCCCCACAAAACGGCCAGTTCAGGCCATAATTCTTCTAAGGCATTACATTGCTGTAGTACTTCAAAGAAGACTTCAGGGTTACCTGAATTAGTGTCAGAATTAGCACCACCGTCAGCCAAGCTTAATTGCATTTCTTGCCATACTCGCTCAGGCGTTAAACATTTTAGCTCGCCACTAGCACTTATTTCTTGCATTAAAGTAAGCGTTTCATCGGCAATGGTAAAACCATACTTATGATAACGTGCGGCAAAACGTGCGACGCGAAGAACACGTAAAGGATCTTCAATAAATGCATCACTGACATGGCGTAATATACGATCGTTAAGATCGTTTTGGCCGTTGTAGGGATCAATTATTTTACCGTTGTGGTCCATTGCCATGGCATTAACGGTGAGATCGCGTCTAAGTAAGTCTTGTTCAATAGTAACATCTGGGGCGAAGTAGCAGCTAAAACCAGTATAACCTTGACCTTGTTTACGTTCGGTACGGGCTAAGGCATACTCCGCTTTTGTTTTGGGGTGTAAAAAAACAGGGAAATCTTTGCCTACTTGATGATAACCAAGCTTTATCATTTGCTCAACACTGGCACCAACGACTAAATAATCTTCATCTTTTATTGGGCGATTGAGTAACTTGTCGCGTACCGCACCACCGACTAAGTAACTGTTAAGTTCGCTATTTTTAATTTCAGGTTTGCTGGTTAACAAAGTACGACCAAAATGAAGAGAATGTTAAATAAAGTGTATCATAAGATAAGCATAAGTTCAGAGATTGTCCGTTTGGCAAAGCAGCAGAAATTGCTGCTTTGCCAAAAATCATAGGTGTTTAGAATTGATAATTAACGCCCATATTCACTGTGGTTCCTAAGCCTTTGATGTTGTAACCACCGTAAGTGTAACCTTGTGATTTTGTCGGGTAGTAATCTTGGTTAAATAAATTTTCAACGCCAATAAATGCTGACCAATCGCTTGCGAAATTATAATTACCGCTTAGATTAACAACCTGATAGCTATCAATAGGGCCTTGATCTCCCACATATTTGCCATCAACCTGTTCAAAGCGTTTACGATCGCCAACATATAAATAATTGATCGCTACGCTGATATCGCTATTAGGATTCCAGTTTACATTTACTGTCGCTTTAGGTGGACTGATCTGCTTTGCTCCTAAATAAACGTCAGCTTCAGTATTTTTGCCTTCTACCCAACTATAGGTAGCATTTACGGCCCAAGCATCGTCAATGTTATAATTAATCAACGCTTCGTAGCCATAGATTTCTTGTGGTGCGCGTACTGGCATATAGACACCCGTAGTTGCATTAAATTTATTGGTTGTTCCTAGCTCAGAGGTACTAAAATAAGTCGCAAATTCAAAATGCACTTGTTCAAAATCAGAACTGAAACCTAATTCATAATTATCGATGATTGAAGCTTCAGTACGAATAAGTGAAATATCGGTTACTGTTGCTGTTCGTAATAATCGACCGGTATCAGAAATATCAGCGCCTTGTGAGTAACTAACAAAAGGACTAAATAATGGCAGCGCATTATATTTGATTCCAATATTGTAGGTGGTCGCTTTATAATTTAAGGTATCTCCAGTGACGTCGACGGGAACAGAGCATTGTTCAGCACTCTTACATAACTTAAGCGTACTGTAATCATTTACCGTTAAATCAATATCTTCTTGTCTGATACCTAACTTAATAACAAGGTCATTATTATAAATTAACTTGGTTTGCAAGAAACCGGCGAGGTTTTCCATATCCATTTCTGGCACCCAAACTCTGCCATCCACCATAGATTGAGAAGTGACATCATTAAGGGCATCTATGCCGTAAATGAAGGTGGCTTCAAGTGAGTCACCATTATCAAAACTGAAATCAACCAGTGTATTAAATGTTACCCGTAGACCCTTTTTATCTGAATTTATTAATGATTGTCCGCCGGCATAACCAGCATCAGGATTAGCGAGTACTGGCGAGTAAAAGAAAGTATTGTCTACTTCTTGGCTGTAAAGGTCGACCATCAACTGTGTTTGTTTGAATACTTCATCATCAACATATTTAAGCATCATATTATGGTTGCTTGGGCCCTGCGGTTCACCTAAGACAGTTTGGCCTTCGGGTACAGGTATAGCTTGCGTTTTTTCGCCGGTATTAATATTGCCAACTTGATCGATTAAATCGACATCTTGCTTCGATTCATAATAGTTATAAGTGAACTGTAATGATTTTTCATCGTCAAAATGATAGCCCACTTTAGCAAAGTAATCTTGCATCACCGCATCAGATAGACCGTATTTCAAACCTAAAATATCGCCGTCAGCATCGCGTTGTAAGCCATTTTCTTCGTAGCTGGCATTGAGAACATAATCGAAGTTATTTATCTCTCCATTGATACCAGCTTCATAACGCTGACCTATTGAATCTTCTGTTTCCACGGCACTAAAGCGACTAGAGATACTGGCATGGCCGCTTAGTGCTTTATCACTATTCGCTTTTTTAGTGATGTAATTAATGATACCGCCTGCAGCACCATTACCATAAATGGAAGTGGCACCTTTAATTACTTCAATACGTTCAATGACGCTGGCGTCGAGTGTTCTGATACCTAATGAGCCATTACGTAATGGTGTAGATTGCGGTACACCGTCAATCATCACTAATGGAGAACGCCCTCGAAGCGTTTGCCCTGAATTACTCGATGAACCTGTACTTGGTGCCATGCCAGGGACAAGGTTCGCTAATAAGCTTTGAATTTCTGAGGAAACTTTTAGCTGTGCGGCAATTTGCTTTTGGGTGATTATGGTTATTGAAGCAGGTACTTCATCTATATTTTCTGCAATACGACTACCGGTAACGATAATTCGCTCAATGTCTTGTTCTTTAGACTTTTGTTGGGTCTGATTTGGTTCTGATTTATTTTCTTGGCTGAGTGCTTGGCCGCTGATAATAAATGCCAATAGAGTAAAGGATGTTTTTAACACCATGTATTCCTTCTAAGTATTATTGATAGTAATTAACTAACTACATCTTAATGATAATTGTTATTATTTGCAATTAAATGTTACGCAATTGCTCTAAATTTAGTTACTCTTTGACATCCTTCAAGCAAGCGGTTAATTTTGTACCTTATTTTTCTTGCCCAGACACAGCATGTACCGCAATTTTTTCTCATTAAGTGAACTACCTTTTTCAATTTCCCCAGATCCTAAATATTTATTTATGAGTGAAAGGCACAGGGAAGCATTGACACATTTAACTTATGGATTAGGTGAGGTGGGTGGTTTCGCATTATTAACCGGAGAAGTAGGAACGGGGAAAACCACAATTAGCCGTTGTTTAATGGAGCAGTTACCACAAAACACACAAGCTGCTTTTATTCTTAACCCGACCTTGTCTTGCCAAGAGTTACTCGCCACTTTATGTGATCAATTAAAAATCCGTTACCGAAAAACAGGTGCTAGTTTAAAAACTTTAACCGATAAAATTTCTGAAAAACTGCTGAAAAACCATGAAAATGATATCAATACATTATTGATTATTGATGAAGCTCAGCATTTACAGCCCGAAGTGTTAGAGCAATTGCGTTTACTTACCAACTTAGAAACCAATACTAAAAAATTGTTACAGGTAATTCTAATAGGTCAGCCTGAATTGCAGCAATTATTACAACGGCGTGATTTACGCCAATTAGCACAACGTATAACGGCTAGATATCATTTAATGCCGTTAACAAAACAAGAGCTAAGCCAATATATTCAGCATCGTTTAACGGTCGCAGATTGCGCAAGACCACTCTTTGATAAAGGTGCGTTAAATAAAATACATCAATTATCTCAAGGCGTGCCAAGGCTGACTAACTTACTTTGTCATAGTGCGTTGATGCTGGCGTATAACCAAAATGATAGTGTAGTTAATAAAAAAACGGTTGTTGCAGCAGCAGACCGTGCATTAGGAGAAGACGTAACCCGCAAGCAGGGGCGAGTTAATTATAATGGTGTCATGCTGTTTTCTACTGTCTTAAGCATCGCTGCTTTTTTTACTTTAGCTGGCTTTTGGTGGGGACAAACACCCGTTAAAGATGTCGTGGAAATGAGTAATCAAGAAAATGTAATCAGCACCGAAGAACATCTAAACGGTACTGAATTGGCAAAGGTTGTCGAAAATAGTGAACAAAAACTGCTGTCAGATGAGGGTAAGGTTCAATCAGAGCAAGCTAGAGCCGATATCAATAACAAAACACCTAAAACTAGCATAGACAATTCATCGCCAAATACCGCACTTGTTAGCGTTAAAAAATTGAGCAAGATCGAAGCCGAGCGCAAATCGAATAATTCACAGGTAATTGAAAATAAAATTTATGAGCCTATTAGGGAAGAAACTTTGCTAGTTAGCGGTGAAAAGAATGACTTGCCTCATGAAAATAAGCAGGATACTAATTATAAAGTTACTGAAGTTGAAGGTGTTTCTAGTGATTTATTAGCCCGATTTCAAGCCGCAATAGATGAAACTAACGTAGGAGACTCACCTAGAGAACAGTCAGGTGATAATCGTTTAGAAAACAGCAGTAATGCTTATGAGTCGTTTATCAACCCTAATGAAGAGATTTCTGTTAGGCCACTCACTCAAATGCCACAACAGCTACAAAATGCTTTACCAAGTTTAAAGTTTGAACAGCACATTTATGCTTCTGACGGTCAGGGTTGGATAAAGGTTAATGGTCGAGATCGTTATGAAGGTGACTACATAGGTGATAATTTGATAGTTGAGAAAATATTACCTCAACAAGTCATTCTCTCTTTTCAAGGTGAAAAATTCAGTTTGCCGGCGTTGACAAATTGGTAACGTTATTGAAAAGAAAAAAAAGCCCCGATAAGTTGTCACTGATCGGGGCTTTTTTAATTATTCTATTTTGTCATTATACAAACAGAGTTTATTGCCACGCAGGCATTTTCTCTTCAAAGGCTTTGATGGTATCAAGTTTATTTAACGTCCAACCGACACTATCAACACCATTTTCTAAACTATATTGTTGAAATTCATTCAAGCTAAACTTAAAAGATAATTCGCCACAAGTTACAACATTATTTGGTAAATCAACAGTCAGCGTTAGTTGGGCGTTAGGAGATAATTTGAATAACTGCTCAATTTCAGCTTCAGTCAACTTAATCGGTAACAGGCCAACGTTGATACAGTTACCATAAAAAATATCAGCAAAACTTGATGCTATGATGACTTTAAAGCCATATTCTTGTAGTGCCCAAGGTGCATGTTCACGACTTGAACCACAGCCAAAGTTTTCACCGGCTAATAAAATACTAGCGCCTTTATATTCTGGCTTGTTGATGACAAAATCAGGATTTTCCTGCGTGCCATCATGATCTAAGTAGCGACTATCGTGAAATAAATGCACGCCAAAACCTACGCGTTCAGTTTTTTGTAAAAACTGCTTAGGGATGATTTGATCCGTATCGACGTTTGCAACATCTAATGGCACAACCAAACCTGTATGTGTGTTAAATTTTTCCATTTTATATTTCTCAGTAAGGTTATAGGCTATTAGGCGTTTAAATCAACGAAGTGACCAGTAATAGCGGCGGCGGCTGCCATTTCAGGGCTAACTAAGTGAGTACGACTACCACGGCCTTGTCGACCTTCAAAGTTACGGTTACTGGTTGATGCACAACGGTCACCTTCTTCAAGGACATCATCATTCATGCCCAAACACATTGAGCAACCAGGTAAACGCCATTCAAAACCTGCATCGGTGAATATTTTGTCTAAACCTTCACTTTCAGCCTGCTCTTTAACGCGATATGAACCAGGAACTATGATGGCATCAATAGTTTTGACTACTTGCTGACCTTCATATTTTTGAACAACACCGGCAGCGGCACGTAAATCTTCAATACGTGAGTTAGTACAAGAACCAATAAACACCTTATTCACATGAATGTCAGTCATCTTGGTGCCTGCAGTTAAGCCCATATAGTTAAGCGCACTAACACAAGACTCTTTTTCAACCGGGTCACTAAAGTCTTCTGGAGAAGGGACAGTACCGTCGACACTGATAACTTGCCCTGGATTTGTACCCCAAGTAACTTGCGCCTTAATGTCTTTGGCATCTAACGTTAATACCGCATCAAATTGTGCATCAGCATCAGATTTTAGGTTTTTCCAATCAACAACTGCTTGTTCAAATACTTCACCTTTTGGTGCGTACTCTTTACCTTCAACATAATCAAAGGTAGTTTGATCCGGTGCTATTAAACCTGCTTTTGCGCCAAATTCGATACTCATGTTACAAACCGTCATGCGCTCTTCCATACTTAGCGCTTCGATAGCTTCGCCACAGTACTCAACCACATAACCTGTCGCACCAGCACTACCGGTTTTCCCGATAATAGCTAAGATAATATCTTTTGCACTAATACCGGCACCGACATGGCCTTTAACTTCAATCTTCATTGTTTTTGCTTTGTTTTGACGTAAAGTCTGCGTTGCAAAAACATGTTCTACTTCAGAGGTACCAATACCAAAAGCAAGAGCACCAAAAGCGCCATGAGTAGCGGTATGTGAGTCACCACAAACAATAATAGTACCTGGCAATGTCAACCCTAGTTCAGGCCCAATAACATGTGCTATACCCTGGTTTTTATGACCCATGTCAAAAAGTTCGATACCAAAGTCTTTACAGTTTATTGCTAATGCGCGTAATTGATTGGCAGCGCCTTCACCAGCGGCATCAATTTTAATCGAACGCGTTGAAATATTATGATCCATGGTGGCAATAGTACGTTCAGGATGACGAACTGGGCGGTTATGAAAACGTAAATTTGCAAAAGCTTGTGGTGAGGTCACTTCATGAATTAGATGACGGTCAACATACAGTAATGGTGTTTCCCCCTTCGTTGCTTCAACTAAGTGGGTTTGCCATAATTTTTCATACATGGTTTGCGGGTTAGAAGTTGTCATCTTATGCGCTCTCAATCTGTTTACAAATATAATCACCCACTTCACTGGTTGATTTAGCATTTTTTCGTTCGTTGGCTGGTAATAAATCAGCAGTTAACACACCATTATCAAGTGCGTTTGATACTGCATCTTCAATCGCTTTGGCTGCTGCACCTTGATTTAAGCTATAACGAAGCATTAAAGCCGCTGATAGAATTTGAGCAATAGGGTTAGCTACGCCAAGGCCTGCAATGTCTGGTGCGCTGCCACCAGCAGGCTCATACATACCAAAACCGTCGCTGTTTAAGCTCGCTGAAGGTAACAGGCCCATAGAGCCGGTAATCATGGCGCAAATATCAGATAAAATATCACCGAACAAGTTAGGGCAAAGCATCACATCAAACTGGTTAGGATCGCGAACTAACTGCATAGCAGCGTTATCAACATAAAGGTGCTCTAATTCAACGTCAGGATAGTCTAGCGCGACTTCTTCAACCACTTGACGCCATAATTGACTGGTTGCTAATACATTGGCTTTATCAACAGAAGTTACTTTGTTATTACGTTTTTGCGCTGCTTGAAAAGCAAGGTGGCTGATACGTTTAACTTCACGGCGTGAATAAAACATAGAATCAAAACCTGTTTCTTCTTCGCCTTCACCTCTACGGCCTTTTGGTTCGCCAAAATAGATATCACCGGTTAATTCACGGATCACTAATACATCAAAACCTTGCTTGGAAATATCGCTACGCAAAGTAGATAACGAGGATAACGCAGGTTGTAATGTTGCTGGGCGCATGTTGCAAAATAAATCGAAGTGGCTACGTAAACCTAATAAGGCACAGCGTTCTGGTTGCTCTGTTGGTGGTAAATTTGCCCATTTAGGACCACCAACGCTACCAAATAAAATAGCATCGCTCTCTATACAACCAGCCATGGTTGAATCAGGCAAAGCATTACCGTGATTATCAATGGCAGCACCACCAATATCATAGTCTTGAGTTGTTATTTCAAAATCAAACTTGCTCGCTACCGTGTTTAACACTTTTTTAGCTTCAACCATGACTTCTGGGCCGATACCATCACCGGCTAGAATTGCTATGTTGGACATTTTTATAACCTTTTATATTTTAGAAACTTTTCAGCGATTGATTCGCTACTGCTAATTTTATTTTTTTTCGGCGATTAAGCTTGTTTTGCAGATTTCAAATCAGCAATAGTCATCGCTCTATGGATGCTGTTTAGTGCATTAATTAATGCTTGTCCTGATGCTTCAATTACATCAGTTTCTAAACCATAGCCGTGGAAATTTCTACCTTGCCAAATGATTATTAAATCGGCTTGGCCTAAACCATCTTCACCTGAGCCTTTATTAGATATTTTGTAATCACTGACTTCAAATTCTATATCAACACTTTGCTTAATTGCTTGATACAGCGCATCAACAGGACCGTTACCTGTAGCAGCATGTGTCTTGCTATTCTCTTTATTACCTGTTACTTCACCAGAGATGAGCTTGATGCTAGCAGTAGAAAACTCGCCATCACCACATTGCACATTAATCGTGTCTAACTGGAAAAAATCTTGTAAATCTTTTTGCTGTAACTTAAACACTAACGCCTCTAAGTCATCATCAAATACTTGACCTTTTTTATCTGCCAATGTTAAAAAGTCAGCATATAATTCTTCAATTTCATAATCACTTTCTTGGTAACCTAAACTTTCCATGCGGTGTTTTATGACATGACGGCCACTGCGAGAGGTTAGGTTTAATTTAGTTTTGGCGATACCGACACTTTCAGGTGTCATGATCTCGTACGTATTACTAGCTTTTAACATGCCATCTTGATGAATACCTGATGAATGGCTAAACGCATTACCGCCAACAATGGCTTTATTTAATTGTACAGGCATATTACATACTGTGCTGACTAACTTAGACACACGTGCTATTTCTTGGTGATTGATATTGGTTTTTACACCTAACAATGCTTGACGTGTTTGCATGATCATGGCGACTTCTTCTAACGAACAGTTACCCGCACGTTCACCAATACCATTGATAGTACATTCAATTTGACGTGCTCCAGCTTGAACTGCAGCCATAGAGTTAGCGACAGCTAAACCTAAGTCATTATGACAATGGACAGAGATTATCGCTTGGTCAATATTAGGTACACGATTAAACAAGTCAGTTATGATGCCTTGAAATTCGAAGGGCAGGGTGTAACCAACGGTATCGGGAATATTGACTGTGGTGGCGCCGGCTTTAATAGCCCCTTCTACCATACGACATAAATTATCAATCGGTGTACGACCTGCATCTTCACATGAGAACTCGACGTCATCAGTGTACTTTCTTGCATGCTTAACCGCGTGAATTGCCATCGCTTCTACATCACTAAATTCTTTTTTTAGTTTTTGCTGTACGTGCACATCAGAGGTTGAAATAAAGGTATGGATACGAAATTGGTCCGCAACTTTTAACGCTTCTGCACAGGCATCAATATCTGCTTCTACTGCGCGCGCTAAACCACAAACACGAGCATTTTTTATTGTGCGGGCAATTTGCTGTACTGATTCAAAATCGCCAGGAGAAGAAACCGGAAAACCGACTTCCATTACGTCTACCCCTAAGCGTTCAATTGCTAAGGCAATTTGAAGCTTTTCATGTACCGATAAGCTGGCATTTAATGCTTGCTCACCATCACGTAAAGTAGTGTCAAAAATTATAACTTGGTCATTATTAATTTGTGGGTTGCTCATTTTTTATCCTTTAAAATCTTTGCTGATGTCTGCATTCATACTTATTCACGACTAACCTAACTGCGGACATAAAAAAACCCGCGATTGTTAGCGCGGGTTTTATTTTATTTCTACTTAGTTCTCAATATTTAAACTTTTGAAGAAGCAACAAAACCTAGCCGCGCACGATGAGTGCGAGGAGGAGGTTGTTTTTAATGTGCTTAATCAATTTGGTCATGTGAGTCATTTTAATCTATTTCTAGCCTTTGTGTAAAAATACGAAAAAAGCTAATAAATATTCTTTTTAAGCGAAAACTATTCAATGTACTATTAATAGCGCAGATACTCTAACTATGTCAAATGAAAAATATTTTATCGCTAGACGGATTAGTTATATGTACTGTCATAACTTATTTAAATAGCCCAGTATTTGAGTTTTTTTCTTTGTTTTAAATTTCGAAAAAGATTTAATGGTTTGCTCTTCTTCGCTTTTTTACCATGTATTAAAATATTCTCTGTCGCTGATAAAATACGCTGAGCAGCCTGACCATCTTGATATGGGTGAAGATCGTCAGCATATGCCTTAATTGCTGTTTTCAATTCCTTACTTGGGTTGAGTGCTCGCTCAATTGCTGGTTCAAGTTGATCTGCTGTCTGAATATTGACTAGGTAATCACCGGGCTCTTTATTATTTAAACTTACGGTCACTTTATTGAGTAACGAGAACTCGCCAATAACTGATGAGGTGTCGGAGACCATAATATCAGCAGTTTGTAATAATTCATTTATGCTTGATGTTTCGATAATTTGAACGTTATCTTTTATTAACGTTTTATATTGCTCGATCCATTGTGTTGCCATTTTAGGATGAAACTTAATTAACCAATGATAATTTTTTTGCTCACTTAAACGTTTTATTTCATCAAATAATGCAGGGGCTGAAGTTAATGTAGGGGAAAAAGTTGGCGCATAGAGAATAATTTTTTTTTCTTGAGCGTGTAAATTATCTTTAATTGGCATCGCAGGTGATGTGAATAAGTAATCAAGTTTTGGCCAAGCTGTTTCAACTACATCGAAAAAGCCATGTTTTTGAGCTAATGTATTGAAGCGGCTTGTGGTTGCTGGACCATGAGTACAATATAGGTCAAAAAAATCACGAATAACAAAGTGACCTTTTTTCTTCCATTCAAGGCCATGAAAAACTTGAATTTTTAAACCAGGAATGAAACTTGGGATTTCATTCCCCGGCGCGAAGCTAGCATTGGGGTTGTAAGCTCTAGCGTCATCAATAGAGCTCAATACAGATTCATTACTTTGAAAGTAGCTGAGATTGACTTCTTGGCCAATAGCTAACCATTTTACCTCATCACCATTTGCCCAAATTTTTTGTTGTAATGGTCTTAATATTTCAAAAGAATAGTTATGAGCGATATAAAATAAATAACGTCTAGCTGTCATAAGTGGGCTCTGATTAAGTTAAAGTCGTTTTGTTTTTACTACTTCAATAATTTCTGTAGTCGAGACTGAAGGGGTACGAGGTAAATAAATTACCTGACAGATATCTTTTAAATGATCAAACTTACCTTGCCAATCATCACCCATGACTAATATGTCGGCATTATAATATTTGATGTAATCAGCTTTGAGCTCTAATGACTCTTCTAAAAAAACCTCATCAACGCAGCGCATAGAACGAATTATGTGTTGACGGTCGTCTTCACAGTAAATAGGTGGCCGTCCTTTTTTGGCAATATTTAATTTATCAGAAGAAACACCAACGATAAGATGATCACCGTGCAGTCTTGCTCGTTCAATAATATTCACATGGCCAACATGAAAAATATCATAAGTGCCAAAGGTTATAACCCTCATTATTGCTTGCTCCTAACGTGTTAACTTTAACCTACCAAGTATATGATATGCCAGTTTGTACAAAATTATCACCTAAATTACTTCTACCTAAATATAACTTTAGAGTTAAGAAATTTGTGTCAATTACTTTGTGATACTTCATTTCTAATTCATGTGATTGCTGGTAATCAGCATAGTTTGATTGATTAAAGTTAGCAGTTCGATATAAAAATGATACTTGAGAGTCACCACTGTTTTGCCAATCAAGTCGAATACTGCCAGCTTCACCACCAACACTATCTTTAGGGTCTTTCATGCTACCCCACCAATGCCCCATTTTCACGCCATCATTACTATAACCTTCACCATAGATATGGTGGGTGTACCATGCGCTTTGAAAAGTAGTGAATTCCATATTTAATGATAATGAGTCGCCAAGATAAGGTAAAAACAAACCAAAACTGTTGGCTAAATTAGCCAATTTATAATTACTGTAATTGTTGGTATCTTCGCCTGCATATTCGTAATATAAGCTAAAGGGGACATCAAACCAATTAAGATCAAATTTATTGCTAATAGAGGCTTGCTGGTTACCAAACTCTTCGCTGCAGTCTTGTAAATCCGTACCATCACCACCACAGTTATCACTATTAACGGGGTCTATTATGGCATTCCAAATGTCGCCTAAGGAAACACTATCTTCGCCACCTGCAAAAACAAAAGTACGGTTAAAGCCAATTGTCCACCAATCAAAAGGTTGAGCGCTAAAATGCATGGTAAGTAGCGCAGGTTCACCAGAAACTGGCGGTTTGTCTTTATCAAATTTGATATCACTTTGCTCATCTAATAAACCAATGGACATTTCATACTTTATATTAAAATCAGTCATTAGTTTTGGATTGCTAATTGTTACACTAAGCGGTGGTTTTGCTTGCGTTGATAAAAGCACCGAACTCTCTTGAAATGGAGAAATCCAATGCTCTCGATAACCGATATCAACTTGAAAAACATCAGCACCAAAAGAAATAAAACTATTGTTTCTAAGGTAATCACCGTTTTCGTAATATATGCCGCCAGCATTGATGATCACATATTGGTTCGCTTGCCAAAAACTACTAAAACTGGCTTGATAATTGGCATCAGCCATTTGACCTCGCTGATTGGGTAAAACAATATTCTCTTGATTGGCATAATTTAATTGTACTGAAGCATGGGTTAGTGCAGCAGTTTTTTTATAACGTTTTAAGTAATTATTAATGCGACGATATAAGATAGGGTGGCTGTCTACTACCGTTTTTAAGTAACGATTTACGGTTGCGGCATGATAAGGTTTTGTTAAGAGTGGTAACTTGGCTACCGTTGCTAAACGTTGTAATTCAAGCTCAATTAACGGCTCCATTTGCAATGGTAAGTATGGAGATGGTCCTTTAGCATAACTGTTAATACTAGATAATATTACGGTAGAAAAGGTTATGACAAGAAAAAATAAAATTTTAAGTAAATTTAACAAGCTAATATTCACAGTTAGACGAAAGAAAACATTTTACCTATCAAAAAGTGTAATTGCTAGCTCGACTTATCTAATTATGGCGTCACTTTAATAATACCTATCAAGAGTAAACGTTAGTTTTATATTTCATAGAATGATTCATATCAGCTCTGTGTTCTTTTTCAATAAATAGAGTTGTTTTAGCTATATTGGATGACATGTTATATAGAAAATTATCCCTACAAAAAAACCAGTGATATAATAAAAATAATTAAAATTGCATAAAATAACTTATTGGCGTTGGTAACCTTCTCATTATTAAAATGTTAACAATGCCGCAATGGAGAAAAAATTGAAAATAGCAATTGTCGGAACGGGTTACGTTGGCTTATCTAATGCAATGTTGCTAGCGCAGCATAATGAAGTGATTGCGCTTGATATTGATGAAAATAAGATAGCTTTATTAAATAACAAAAAATCACCGATAGTTGATAAAGAAATAGAATATTTCTTAACTAAAGAGTCGTTAAACTTTTGCGCTACTTTAGATCCAAACTTGGCATTTGAAGGTGCTGATTTTGTTATTGTGGCCACGCCCACTGATTATGATGTTGAGAATAACTACTTCGATACCTCTTCTGTTGAAGCGGTTATTAAATCTGTGATTGCCATTAATTCTGAAGCAACTATTGTGATTAAATCGACCGTGCCCGTTGGTTTTACTCAAAGTATTAAAAGCGAGTTGTCTTGTGAAAACATACTATTTTCACCTGAATTTTTACGTGAAGGTAAAGCGCTTTATGATAATCTGCACCCATCACGTATCATTGTAGGTGAAAAATCAGCACGAGCAAAAACGTTTGCTAACTTGTTAAAACAGGGGGCAATAAAAGAAGATATTGAGGTGCTCTTCACTGATGCAACAGAGGCTGAAGCGGTTAAATTATTTTCTAATACCTATTTAGCGATGCGCGTCTCGTTTTTCAATGAACTTGATAGTTATGCTGAAGCACATGAACTTAATTCTAGACAGATTATTGAAGGGGTTGGTTTAGATCCTCGTATCGGCTCTCATTATAATAATCCTTCATTTGGTTATGGTGGTTATTGCTTACCAAAAGATACAAAACAGTTATTAGCAAACTATCGAGACGTACCAAATAATTTAATTAGAGCCATTGTAGATGCGAACACAACTCGCAAAGACTTTATTGCTGATAGTATTATTAAGCGCAACCCTAAAGTTGTAGGTGTATATCGCCTGATTATGAAAACAGGCTCAGATAATTTTAGAGCTTCATCAATTCAGGGAATTTTAAAGCGTATTAAAGCTAAAGGCATTGAGGTTATTATTTATGAGCCTGAGTTAGATGAAGCTGAATTCTTTCATTCACCCGTTTTTAATAATTTATCAGAATTTAAAGAAAAATCAGATGTGATCGTTTCAAACCGGATGGCCGATGAATTAATGGATGTAGCAAGTAAAATCTATACACGTGATTTGTTTGGCTCAGATTAACGTAAACGTATTATGGAAAAGGATAAGATATTGAAATATTTAGTTACAGGCGCAGCTGGTTTTATTGGCTTTCATGTTGTTCAACGTTTATGCGAAGCGGGCCATCAAGTTGTAGGCCTAGATAATTTGAATGACTATTACGATGTAAATTTGAAGCTGGCTCGATTAAAAGTATTAGAAGCTGAAAGTTTATTTAGTTTTGTAAAGTTAGACCTTGCAGACAGAGAAGGTGTTGCTGAGCTTTTTTCACAACAAAAATTTGAACGTGTGATTCATTTAGCTGCACAAGCTGGAGTTCGTTACTCTATTGATAACCCTATGGCCTATGCTGATAGTAATTTAGTGGGCCATCTCACTATTTTAGAAGGGTGTCGAAATAATAAGGTCGAACATCTTGTTTATGCATCATCGAGTTCTGTATACGGTTTAAATAACAAAGTACCTTTCGCTACCTCTGATAGTGTTGAACATCCTATTTCTTTGTACGCGGCTACTAAAAAGTCGAATGAATTAATGTCGCATACTTATTCTCATTTATATGGCGTACCGACTACGGGATTACGATTTTTTACTGTTTATGGGCCATGGGGACGTCCTGATATGGCTTTGTTCAAGTTTACTAAAGCCATAATTAACGGTGACAGTATTGATGTTTACAATAATGGTGATATGCGTCGAGACTTTACCTATATCGATGACATTGTTGAAGGTATTTTACGTGTTCAAAATATTATTCCACAGGGAAATAAAGACTGGCAGGTAGAAACTGGCAGTGCTGCGCAAAGTACTGCACCTTATCAGCTTTATAATATTGGTAATGGTAATCCAGTCAAATTGACTGAGTTTATTGAATCATTGGAAGACTCTATTGGTATTAAAGCTAAACAAAACTTAATGCCGATGCAACCGGGTGATGTCTATCAAACGTATGCTGATGTGGATGACCTTTTTAATACTACAGGCTACAAACCTGCTATGAGTGTTAGCCAAGGTGTTGATAATTTTGTCAATTGGTATCGCGATTTTTATCAAGTATAGATTATGTTTGACTTAGTTTAATCTGGTTATCATATTTAAAAGAAAGTTAAAGGGGATGTTTATCATCCCCTTTTTTTATAACAGCTTTAATCTTTAAGGCTAAATGACTTAGTTTTGAGCTATTATTTTCTCAAAATAAGCTTCCATATGTGTCACCGTTTTGTGGTGTGACATTTTGTCTTTAATAATATCTTGAGCACGATTAGATAATTTTTCCAACAACACTCTATCGTTATAAAGCATTCTAATTTTATCCGCCATAGCTTGTACATCACCAATAGGCACGAGGTAACCATTAAAGCCATTTTCTATAGTTTCTACTACACCATCATTGGCTGATGAAACAACAGGTGTTCCATTTGATAGAGACTCTAATACTGTCCGTGTTAAACCTTCTTTACTTAGTGAAGGTAGTATCAGCAAGTCACATGCTTTAGCTATAGCGGGCACATCACTTCTAAAGCCTGGTTGTAAAATATGTTCGCTCATACCTGAATTATTGATTTGATCAATAAAAGCCTGCTTATCTAAATTATCACCCACTAAAATAATGCGTAAATCTTCTATATCATTGAGCTCTTTGGCTGCATCAAGCAATATGTGAGTGCCCTTATGATGTCTAGGGCTTCCGACACACAGTATGTTGAAATACTTTTTATTACTGCCCAAGCTGACTAAATCAGCAGCATCTTCTTTATACCAACTTAGATCGTGGCCTTTATATATAGTTTCAACGTTAGCTTTAATTGTGCCTCTTACTTTTTCTCTAACATTAGCTGAAACTGCGCTTGAAACACCAATAACTCCGTTAATACGTGGATGTAACATGCATAAGTAATTACTAGGATCCGTTTTATACATCCCGCCAGAGGTACCACGATAAACGACCAATTTGGCCTTGGTTCCTATACAAGCAAAAGCGGCATTGGGAATGCCCTTTGATTCAGTAGCGTAAACAATATCTATGTTATTGGCTTTGATATATTGACGAATTTGTTTGATTACAGCCCAGCTATGCTTTTTAAGTGTTTTCAACTCAATAAACTTAACTTTAGACTTTTTGTATCTATCAATATAAGCATTAGTATCACTAGATATTACAGTAATGTCATGACCAGCTTCTGCTAAGGCTATGTAACACTCAGCTTCTGGACGAACTGCGTTATATGAGCGACCACGATTTGGAATGATTAAAATTTTCATTTATTTCCTTGTTAACCTTAAATTTAAGCCGATAAAAGCTTCAGCTATTCGACAAATCATCTGTATAGGATTGATTGAAGCGTATGTGTATTACCACGCTATTGTCTGATGATATTTAAAGTTAGTCATAATTTTATAACAATACCTTAGCGAGCAGTTTAATTTCTTTTTCAATATCATTTTGATGATTACCAACAAATAAACCATGTTGGTCGATATATTCTGCTACTTCTACGGTGCCTGACACTTCATAATCAAAATACTCTAGAACCTGAGTATTCTTTAGAAAATTTCCCGTTACAATGGGACGGCATTCAATACCATTTTCAGTTAATAATTTTACTAATTCTGCTCGGCTGTACGGTGCATTTTCTTTCAGCACTAAAGAAAAACCAAACCAACTACTTTTGCCGGTTTCTTGTTGAATTTCTATGTAGGCATGATTAGCAAACAAGTCTTGAAATAAACGTGCATTTTTTTGTCGGATATCAATAAAGCTAGGTAGTTTTTTAAGCTGTTCAATACCTAATGCACCACTCATTTCTAAAGGCCTAGCATTGTAACCGGGTAACATAAATTTGAATGACTCTTCAAAGGGATCATCACTTTTTTCACCACTCACTTTATTAAATTTAGGTAAGTTTCTGGTCCATCCATGAGCACGAATACAGAGTAATATATGATAAAGCTCTTCGTCATCAGTAACAATACAACCACCTTCCATCGTGGCGATATGATGCGAAAAAAATGAGCTAAATGTGCCCATAACTCCAAAAGTCCCTGCTTGTTTACCCTCTATCGTGGCGCCCATAGACTCACAGTTATCTTCGAGAATAAAAATGTCGCGGTCGCCAATAATATCATTCATTTTGGCGTAGTCATTTGGATTACCGAGTAAGTTTACCGACAGTATCGCTTTAGTTTTGTCAGTAATTGCTGCTGTTAGTTTTTCTAAGTCGATATTGAGTGTTTTGCGGTCAATATCGACAAACTTAACTTTTAGCCCATATTGTTGCAGTGGGAAATAAGTAGTTGACCATGAAACTACGGGGACAATAATTTCGTCACCACGTTGTAATTTAAGCGCAGGATTCTTAGTAAAAAATAGTGAGGCTATCATTAATAAGTTAGCGGTAGAGCCAGAACTCACCATAACTGAATATTTTGAACCGAAAAAATCAGCAAAGTTTTTTTCGTATTGTGCAACGTGCTTACCCATAGTAAACATGTCTGAATCTATTACTTTTTGAATTGCGCCAAATTCACGCTCATCCCATGTACTGCTGGCCAGAGAATAATTAGTCATTAGCTTGCTCACTTAAATTTTGTTCACTTAAAAAAAACTGCACTGTATTCTTTAGGCCTTCTGTTAAGTCCGTTTTGTAAGACCAGCCAAAGGCATTAAGTTTGTTATCATCTATTAATTTTTGCTTCATACCGACAGGTTTAGTTAAATCATGTTTAAAGGTACCTGAAAAGCCAATAATCTCTGCAATACGTTGATAATAATCATTAATTGTGAAATCTTCGCCTAACCCTACGTTAAGGTTTTGTGGCATACGGGAAAAGTTTGCTATAGCGTAAAAAATAAAATCAGCCAAATCGCCGGCATACATAAATTCACGCCTTGCTTTACCATCGCCCCAAATATCTATTTCAGTTAAATCTTTTTGCTTTGCATCAATAACCTTTCGAATAACGGCAGGGATCATATGGGAGTTATGAGGAGAAAACTTGTCATGACGGCCATATAAATTACAAGGAATAATGGTCTTATATAATAATTCTGGTTCTTCGTGGCTGATGTATTCACATAAACGGGTTGAGGCAATTTTTGCTAATGCATAACCTTCGTTGGTAGGTTCTAATTCGCCTTTAAGAATTAATTCTTCGGATAACGGATTTAAAGCATCTCGAGGATACATGCATGAGCTGCTTAAATTTAAAAATTGCTTTATGCCACAATTTTTAGCCGAGTTAAGGATGTTTAGTCCCATCTGCATGTTATCAACTAAAAATTTGACGGGATGCGCCATATTGGCCTGAATACCACCAACAACACCTGCAGCATGAATAATCATGTCGGGTTTATGTTCAACTAAATATGCTTGTGTTGAAGCTGCATCGAGTAAATTTAGTACTTTGCTACTTGGAGTAAGAAAAGTATGTTGATGCTTACTGGCAAGTTCAAGGATATTCTTGCCGACCATGCCATTAGCACCAGTTAATAAAATTTTCATTGATGTCCTTGCGTTATTCTACGCTAGTCGAATTTTGGTAGCCATGTGCTTTTAAAATGGCGTGTTGTTTTGCTTTACTGAGATCGTTAGCGACCATTTCACTACACATTTTTTCCACTGTAATTTGTGGTACCCAGCCTAGTTTTTCTTTCGCTTTAGATGGATCACCTAACAGAGTTTCAACTTCAGCAGGGCGGAAATATCGTGGATCAACTTTAACCATGATATCTCCAACGCTTAATGCTGGGGCGTTATCTCCGATAATTTTAGTTACTCGTGCTACTTCATCTAAACCTTCACCACTAAACGTTAGCTCTATACCTGCTTCAAGTGCTGACAAAGTTACAAATTCACGAACACTAATTTGCTTACCTGTGGCAATAACAAAATCATCAGGATGTTCTTGTTGTAACATCATCCATTGCATTCGCACATAATCTTTTGCATGTCCCCAATCACGCAATGCATCCATATTACCTAAGTATAAACATGACTCTAAACCTTGAGCAATATTTGCAATCGCGCGAGTAATCTTTCTGGTCACAAACGTTTCACCACGACGAGGAGATTCATGGTTAAACAAAATACCGTTACAGGCGTACATACCATAAGACTCACGATAATTTACCACTATCCAGTAAGCATACATTTTGGCAACAGCATAAGGGGAGCGAGGATGAAAGGGCGTCGTTTCTGATTGTGGTATTTCTTGCACTTCACCATATAACTCGGAAGTAGAGGCTTGATAAAATTTAGTCTTCTTTTCTAGGCCTAAAAATCTAATAGATTCAAGTAGTCGCAAGGTACCAATGGCATCAACATCGGCAGTATATTCGGGGCATTCGAATGATACAGCGACGTGAGATTGAGCACCTAAATTATAGACTTCATCAGGTTGAACATCTTTTAATATACGGGTTAAGTTTGATGAGTCGGTTAAATCACCATAATGAAGGAAAAATTTTTGATTCTTTTCATGATTATCTTGATATATATGATCAATTCGCTCGGTATTTAATGAAGATGAACGACGTTTAATACCATGTACCTCATAACCTTTTTCTAATAAAAGCTCCGCTAAATATGAACCATCTTGCCCAGTAATACCGGTAATTAGAGCCACTTTCTTTGTTGTCATGTTAACGTTCCTTGAAAAGGGGGGAATTTATATCAAGTGATTTTTACTGATTATAACGATAATTACAGGGTAAATCTTGGTTTTATTGTGCAATAAGTGTCAATAAAATAGGTCTTCACTTTGTAGTAAAAGTAATGGCTGTTAATATACGGCTATATGTAAATCATAACTAGGCAGTTTAGCGTATGAAAGTAGTAAGAGTGTGTGGTGGTTTTGGTAACCAGTTGTTTCAATATGCATTTTATTTGGCAGTTAAACATAAATTTAATGAAACGACTAAGTTAGATATTCATGATATGGCGAGTTATGAACTGCATAATGGTTATGAACTAGAGCGTATTTTTAATTTAAATGAAAACTATTGTTCTGCAGAAGAAAAGCTTGCGGTGCAAAGCACTAAAAATATTTTCACTAAGTTACTCAAAGAAATAAAAAAATATACTCCATTTATCCCACGTACATATATTAAAGAGAAAAAACATTTACATTTCTCTTATCAAGAAGTTGATTTAGGTACTAAAGACACTTCTATTTATTACCGTGGCTCATGGCAAAACCCACAATACTTTAATTCGATTGCCAGCGAGATTAGAGACAAACTTACCTTTCCAGAGTTTACTGAGCCTAAGAGTTTAGCGCTGCATCAGGAAATCTCTGAGAATGAAACAGTTGCGGTACATATACGACGAGGCGATTATTTAAAACATAAAGCTTTGGGTGGCATATGTGATTTACCTTATTATCAGAATGCGATTAAAGAAATTGAAGGCTTAGTAGAGAAGCCACTATTTGTTATTTTTTCGGATGATATTACCTGGTGTCGAGCAAATATAAATGTTGAGAAAGTACGGTTTGTTGATTGGAATTCCGGCGAACAGTCTTTTCAAGACATGCACCTAATGAGTTTGTGTACACATAATATTATTGCTAACAGCAGTTTTAGTTGGTGGGGAGCATGGTTAAATGCTAACCCTAATAAAATAGTGATTAGTCCTAATAAATGGATTCATTATATTGACTCAATGGGCATAGTACCTAGTGAGTGGATAAAAGTTGAAACGTCAATTTAATATGTGATCTTTATTCGCCGATATCTTGGGTTATTAAAGTTGTGAGATGTTAATAGAGTTCATCTTAGCTGGGGTTTAAGCAATCATTTACAGTTTATTAAGGCTGCTAAATTCCACTGTAAGTCTAGACTTTTTGAGCTTTGAATAACTCTACTTGATGCATTACTGTCGATAACAAGTATTTAGTACCTAAGTCCAAAGAAGATCTACGAAAGATTAACAGGTCTATTAAGTCACTTTTAGTGCCTAGAAGGGAACTTAAAGCACTAGCGTAGGTGAATATTCGGGTATTAATAATAAACTGATTTAAGCAGAATTTCAGTAAGGTCGCAGCAAGTGATGTCGCTTTTCAATATTTTAATTTAGCAAAATAGAAAGTGTTAACGGATTAGTTGATTTTCTATTAGTACCTCAAACTGAGATCTGAGGTACTAAGTGTTACCTATAAATTTATGACCAACTATCCATCGCACCACGGCGGCGAGCGAAGAAACGCGGTAAAATCAAGCCTAAAATCAAACCTACGCCTAACACTAGAGCGCCATTGAAAAACCATTGTTTCTTAATATTGGTATCTTGATCTTTAATTTTAGCTTGAGTTTTTTCCAATGTAGTAGTCAATTTTTTAAGTTCTGCAGAAAGCTTTTTCTTGTCATTAGTTAATAAGTTAACTTTACTCTTGAGCTCGTTTACTTCACCGTCAAGCTGGCTACTATAATCACTACTATTAGCTATTTTTCCATTAAGTTCGGCAACAACAAAACGTAGACCTGGTTGAGTGGTTACATATTTATTTTCAACCCATGCAGTTCGATCTTTATTATCTATGATCTCACTATAACCACCGTCTACCGCGCCGGTAATTTTAACTTTTGAACCCGCAATGATAGTACCCAAAATTCTAAACTGCTTACCTGGTCCTGTATGCATATATATGAATAATTCATCAGAGATATAGCCCTGCTTGTAATTGTTTTCTGCAGCCTGAGCAGAGATAAAAAGCGAGCTAGCTAAAGTTATAGCAAGAAATGCTATGACGTTAATAACGTTATTCATAGAAAAACCAATGTAGTAAATAAGTCAAAGAAGACAAGATATTATGTGTTTGCTGCTTTGATGGCAAGCTAAGAATGACTTCATTACCTACAAAAGTTAACTCAAGCCATGAGTAAGTTTACTTTTTCGATGATTGATAACTAAGTTAATCAATAAGTTTCGTTACATTCTATTAAGTTTTACTTAGGTTAGGTCGCATTCTATATAAGTTTGCAACAAATAATGGGGAACTCGCTATTGGCATATTGATGTACTAACGGTATGCTTGTTAAGTGATAAGTAAACACTTAAATTAGGGCATAATGGTTACAGAAATAGAACTAAAATATTCATTGCTTGATAGCAATGAACAGACCAAACCAGAGAAAATAAAAACCACTATAAGCCAACTACTCTCTGAACACGACGTCACCTTCGTTCATCAGGAGAAGCAGTTGAGTAACCATTACTTTGATACTGCTGACCTAACACTGCGTAAAAATAGAATTGCCTTACGTACACGTGGTACAAAATGCATTGATGAAACTAAACGTTTTGAACAAACGATAAAAACCTCAGGCACCATCATTGCAGGTTTGCATCAACGACCCGAATATAATGTCGACATTGGTGATGCTAAACCGATTGTTTCACTATTTCCCGATATTATTTTTCAGCCCAATATCGATATTAGTCTATTGCAGCAACAGATTGTCGAACTATTCTCCACCCACTTTACCCGTCATATTTGGCTTGTTAGCTCTGCAGGTGCTCAAATTGAGATTGCATTTGATTGTGGTGAAGTTGCTTGCCAAAACTATGTTAAAAGGCCGCGTATATATGAAATAGAATTAGAGTTAGTCAGCGGTGATTCTCGAGCGTTATTAGGATTAACTAAGCTGTTATTTAGTCAATTAGCTTTACGACCTGGACAGTTAACAAAAGCAGCCCGTGGTTATGCTTTATATCATGAGAGCCTTACATTAGCTTCCCATGTTGAAAATAAGTCGCCTAATAACAGCGCTATTGTTGAGCAAATAGAGCTTTCAATGATTAATTTACCTAAAACAATACCACTCCATAACGCTCTCACTCATGGCATCGAGTTTTCGTTAAACCAGCTTCAACTCTGTGTTGATAGTTATGTGGAAGTTCCTTCATTTAATATGCTCAGCAAAGTAAGTGAACAGCTTATATTACTTAGACAAGGGTTTTGGTTGTTTGATGAGCTATTATCTCCAGATGAAAAAGCACTTCGCACTGAGCTTAGTTATTTTATCCGAACGATTCATTGGGTTGAAAATGCACGTTATATTCAATTACTAATCAACAAACAAAGCTCATATCAAAAAGAGAACTTAATTAATCAAGAGTTGATAACAAAATTACAATTGCGTCAGAGCCGCTACCCAAGGGAGCTGCAAGTTTTAGAACTATTGCATAGTGAACGCTTTAATAATCTGCAAGTTGACTTACTTTCTTTATTACTTAAAAGAAATAGTGATGAGACGCTTAAAATTGATAACTCATCCTCATTAGCTGAATTTGCAGCTAAGCACCTAACCAATAACACTAAAGCATTAAGTGATGAATTAGTTAAATTGCAAAAACCACAAGACTCTACCTCTATTGGGTTATATTTAACTGCACATAGTCTATTGATTAGAGCACTGTTAACTACAAGTTGGTTTAGTTGCTTGTTCGCTGAGCCAGAGAGTGACATTGTTAAGAGATTCAACATGCCTTTGTTAGATATTAAACAGGGTATTATTGAGTTACAATCGTTGAGCTTATTACTGCAACAGTTAGAGCACCTACCAAAAAAAGAAAATAAATTAACGCAATGGTTAACCAATAAAAGTGAAAATTTAATCACGGCATTAGATCAGTCCAGAGCAAAAGCCTTAACAATGAAACCTTACTGGCCATAAATATCATGATAAAAAATAAAAGATCCCTTGTTACTTCGTTAAGCTTCTTTATCGCACTGATATTTATTAAGCCTTTGACGGCAACTGTGTATGAAATAGAAAGTAAGAACAAGCGTCTAATAGGTGAACCTATCATTCATACTGTAGTTAAAGGAGACTACTTTCAGCAATTAGCTGAGCAATATGATGTTGGTTTTTTAGCATTATTGGCGGCTAATCCCGAGCATGACCCCTTTTTACTTAAAGTTGATACCGAGGTGGTAATACCAAATCAAATGTTATTACCCTTTATTTCACGAAAAGGAATAGTCATCAATCTGCCTGAATTACGCTTATATTACTATTCACCAGAAGAAAATAAAGTCCATGTTTTTCCTGTAGGTATCGGTCGACAGGGCTTGTCTACACCGTTAACTAGCACTGTAATTGGTGAAAAGAGAAAAGATCCTGACTGGCGTCCAACCAAAGAAATGCAGGAGCGTCACTTTGCTGAGCATGGAAAGTATCTTCCTGACGTAGTTCCCGCAGGACCAAACAACCCTTTTGGTAAATATGCCTTACGACTAGGCACTAGTGAATACCTAATTCATGGTTCTAATAAGCGTTTTGGTATTGGTATGCGCGCTAGCTCAGGTTGTATTCGAATGTATGATGATGATATTAAATGGCTTTTTGATAATGTTCCGGTAAATACTAAAGTGAGAGTCGTTAATCAACCAGTAAAAATGTCTTTTGAAAATGGTGATAAGCAATTAATAGAGATACATCAACAGTTGTCAGATCTTGAGACAACTAAAGGCAATGTTATTTTAACTAAAGCGATGCAACGATTTGTTGGTACTAATCGTGAATATTGGCAGCAACTACTACCTGTTATTGAAAAACCACACGGATTAGTTGTTGAACTAGCTAAATAACCTTAAAGGTTAACCTGTTTTATTAATAAACTACTCTAGCAATAGACAATAAAAAAGCACCATATGGTGCTTTTTTATTGTCTATTGCTAAATAAGCTAGCAAAAATAACTATTTTTTATATGAAGCTACAACATTATCAATACGTTCATTTGCTGCTTTAGCATCAGTTGCTGCTTGCTCAGCTGCTGCTTTTGCTGCTTTAACATCAGCCGATACAGATTGTTGCTGTGACTCTAAATCTGCAACTTGGCTTGATAAAGCATCAACTTTACTCGTTAGTGAAGTGATATTTGCATCAAGTGCATCAGTGTTGGCACAAGCTGTTAGGGCTAACGCCAGAGATACTGCTATAATTTTTTTTAACATAATGATATCCTAAGTGAAGTTATTGTTTATTCATGTTCATTGCAGTATGGCACAAAAAAAAACTTTCACAAAGCCGTTATATTTGAATTTTAACTAGTGATATTAGACATTGATATCACTATTCCTTTTCGTCGCGGTTGCACGAATTAATATGAGCGATTAAATCATCCATAAGTTTCTTCTTAATTTCTAGTTGATCTTCGGCTTGTAGTTGATATTTATCAGCGAGAAGTTGATAGTCACTAGGAGCTAAACTCACAGTTAAGCGTGGTCGCTTGGGTCTTTTATTGATTGGTAAGCCTAAAATATCACGAATTTGATCCGAAGGACTTAAACCAGCATCAAGTGCCTGTTTACGAATAGACAGTTGGATCTTTTCATCCATATCAAAAGCGACCTGCACCGCTTTTATCGCTTTCACGGAGGATTGCCATTTATCGGGGATTTTTCTCGCCATAATACTTTCCGGTTAACTTGCTGGATACATATCAATTATATCACTAAGCGGCCTAAATAAAGTTAAGCACACTTCAGTATCGCCATCTTGCCATACTTCAATATCAATGCCTTTACTCTGATCTTCATTATACAAGCTATATAATTCAAATTGCTCCCCGCTATCTTTTCCTTCATAAGCCGAGAGGTTCTCACTACGGTGATCTTTACGGTGAAAAAATCCAACCTTAGCAAACACGCTTTGTTGATATTGCTCGCTACTCCACAGGGCAGTGATATTGGAGTCAGCCTTTTTTTCTAAAAAAGCCTCTCCTGGTTCATCGAATACTTCGGAAAAACTGTCTAAGTCAAATAAGGTTTCGACATCTTCATGCTGAATTTTTAATGATAATTTGAGCTCGGTAATATCATCCACTTCGAGTGATAAAAATATTTCTAGTGCGTTAGTCCCTATTAAGGCCCATTCGGTTTGCACTTTTTCTTCAAATTCATAGCTATTAACGGCTTTTACTTGAAACTCTTGTCCACGCAACGACTCAGGTAAGGCAAAGCTATCTGTCAAAACAATAATATCACCAACCAGTAATTGATTAACATTTGTTAATTTTCTTGGTTCGTTAGATGATTTATTAAATATCTTTTTAAAAAAACTCATAAGGTTACCTGAAGTAGGATGGATATTGGTTTAACACAAAACTAATGAATGAATAAAGTCCCGCTCAGACAACATATTTATTTAGTAATCATTACAAAATAAGCCAGTTAAATAAATTAACTGGCTTAGGTAAGGTTACTTTTGTTTAGCTTTTAAACGCTCTAATACTGAGTTAGCGCTATTGTCTTGTGAGCCAATACCTGCGGCTTTTAACTGCGCTTGTAATGATGAATCCGAATTTTCAGATTCAAGTAACTCACCCGCTTTCATTTTGTCATCAAACTTTTGTTGCTTAGCTTTAATACGTTCTAAAGAATCTTTCGCACTTAATAGCTTAGAATTGCTTGATGAAAAGTTATCGGTAATAGCTGACGTCGCTTTTTGTACACTTTCAGTGGTTTTAACCATAGAAAGTTGACGTTTATGCTCGGCAACTTGACGCTCACTTCTCTTAACTAACTCTTTCAAACGTTCAGCATTGCCACTAAAACTATCGTGAGCTTGTTGCTGATCGGCTAAGGTACCTTCTAAGGTAGCAATTTTTTCTGCTACAGCAAGTGCTAGTGTTTCATCACCTTTTTCGAGTGCTTGTGTTGCATAACCTTCGTGTTCTGAAACTTCACGGGTTAAACGATCAACTTCACGTTTTGCTGACATTTGCTCAGCCATAACACCTGTTAAATCACGTTTTGCTTTGGTAAGGTGATTTTCAGCATCACGTATTTCTTGTTCAAAGATACGGGTTGCATTTGCATCAATGATAGCTTCACCAGCTTCTGATGCACCGCCACGTATTGCGGTCATTATTTTTTTAAATATACTCATTAGTAACTCCTAACTAGGGGTAATCAAAGTGACGCTTAATTAGTTATTTAACTAAAGTAAGTAATCACTCATATCATCAATCACTTCTATGGCATTGTTGCTTAACACTGCTAATTCATGCTCAACATCTGAAAAGCTTGAACTGATAGATAAAGCGCCAAAGACTACATATTTATCACCAATTTTTGAAAATGATGATAAGGGCATAGGGATATTCATTTCTAACATGCTCTCATGCATGGCATGAATACATTCAGGTTTAACTTCTTCTGCTCCCCATAAGTAGCTGATGCAAATAATTTGGTCTTCGGTTACCGAAACAAAAATTGGTAACTCTTCACGGTCTGAAATGCTAATTTGCAGGACGTCGACTTCGCCAGATATTGGTTGGCAATCAAAGCTCATTCCTGTGTCTGAATTATCTGCCAAGCTGTTTAAGTGATCGGCTATAGTATGAATATTCATGTATTTCCTATCCTTCCTTTCTTTAGTGAAAAAGTAGATGACATAATATGTCGTCTGAGTTAAATTTAACATCTTGACATATTATGTCAAGGTGTTTTTATAAACTAATTGTTACTCTTTGTAGTTACTTTGTATCAATTGTCTTTGCGAAACATTTTGGTATTATCGATTAATTTAAGCCTTGTTGATCTTGCCAAGCGCTTTGGTGTAATTGATAAATCGTATGACTGCCTAAAATGTTAATACCAATATTATCTTTGTTCTGATAAAAATCATTAGGGAAAATGAAAGCAGCCTTTAATATAGCCAAGTTTAACCATTGATGCGCTACTGGAAGCTTAGTTAGTTTGTTTAATCTTGTTAACGGGCTAGCGCCACTCTTAGAGGCAATGGTCCATCCCCATTCACCAAAACTGGGCACATTATCGTGATATTGCTCTACATGGGAAAACTTAGCTGCTGCTAAAGTATTACCAATAGCAATAAAAGAGTCTTTAGCGTGATAAGGGCTAGTTGATTGAATTGCAATCAAACCATCACCTGATAACAACAACTTAAGTCGTGCATAAAAGTTTACCGAATAGAGTTTGTTAAGATCGGGATGACTTGGGTCTGGTAAATCTACAATAATTGCGTCGAATGTTTGTCGATCCTCTAACAATTGATTAATGGCAATAAACGCATCAGCACGATAAATTGTGACTCGTTCATCTTGTAAACTATTTTTATTTAACTGTAAAATTTGACTCGCTAAGCGAGGGTTTACTTGCTTCTTTGGTTGTTTGAAAATATCAATTAATTCACTATCTAAATCAATTAGCGTCACGTGTTTTGGATTGTATTTTAAAACATCTCTTAACGCTAAACCGTCACCGCCGCCAATAATTAATATCTTATCATGTCGCGCAGAGCCTGCCATTACGGGGGCAACAAGGTAATCATGATAAATATGTTCATCAATAGATGAAAACTGTAAACGACCATTTAGATAGAAATTGATTATATTGTCTTGCTCAAGACCCATATGCCGTTCGGTAAAGGTTAACTGTTGATAACGAGTTTTATCGGTGTGAACCACTTTATCAAGATAGAGCAGACTATTCATTTGATTAAGCCATTGATTACCATAACTAAACATTAAAACTATAATTAAAGCTAAGGCACAATGTAAAGCAACAAAGGTTTTACGCCAATTAAGGTGTTGCCAATAACGGAGAATAAAAAAAGCACCGGCAATTAGGTTTAAACTTGCGGTGAGTGCTGCTGCTTTACTAATGTCTAAACTCAGTAAAAAAACAACCCAAATCGCCGCACCAATACCAGCACCAACATAATCTGCGCCATAAATAGTGCCTAAATTATTGGCAAGGTGTTGCTGGTGAATGCTCTCACGAATGCGAGCAATTAATGGGATCTCCATACCAATAAAAAAGCCGAGTAATACCCCAAAGAAATAAGGGCTATTAAACGCTAGCCAACTTAAATCCTTGAAAAGCCCACCTTGAGGTTTCATATCAGGCGGAAGTGATAACATATCTGCAATCAGTTGCGGGAATATTTGCGTAATAGCGATTAAACCACCAATGATCAAAATGGCAGAGCTACCCAGTAAGGCAATAATAAGTTCTAGCCATACGAAACCATTAAAAGCACAACGTACTTTTCGAGCAGCAAAAGCACCAAGTCCCATCGACACTATCATTAAGCCAATCATGGTGTAGATAGTGCTTTCCATCACGCCTAACACTCGACCGGCGTAATGAGAGAGTAAATACTCATAAATTAGCCCACAGCCTGCTAGAACAGCCATCGTCAGAATAAGTAAGATATCGTCGAGTAGGTGAGACTTCTTTTGAGGTAAAGTGTTTTGTGCCATAGGTATTAGTGACTAGTAATTAAGGTAAAAGGAGAGTGATAGATGAAGTTTATGCAGTGTTTAATGATGCTCACCACCAGCACCTGAGCGCACTATGGTGGTGAGTTTATACCCGTTACCAATCAAGATGCCTGTTTCAGAGTGCTTGAGCAATTTCAATACAAGGCGCACCTTTGTAGTAATGCTTATTCCCTTACAAAAAGGTGCAACGACGTAGTGATGATGCTCAAACGCTGCTTCGATGGGGCTAAAAGCGATTTGGGCGGCGTTATTAATTTGAACAAGAGAGTAACCATTGTTTAAAATTAATGCCTTGCTTAAAACACTTTTAACTCCCACTGAAATCACGCACCTTGAATGATAACAGGTATAACACTTTTATTAGGCCATTAGTGCCGTTAATATTAAGGCTATAGCGATACTGGTTGCCATTTCAATACTGGCAACACCGATGTTATGTTGTTGATCAACTTCTTCAACTAGGTTTATTCCCCAAAGCACGATGCGCTTAGCTATTGCAGAAAGTAGAGCAACAAGTAAAGTCATCCCGATACCAAAAACTAACCAGCCGAGTAAATTGACGACTAATGTTTCTGGGCTATAAATTAGGAAGTGACTGGCAGCAGTTACCGCTAAAGCGGTACTAATGACTTGGCCACTATAACGAATGGCTAAAGCAAGTTGACCATTACTTAACGCTTCTTGTAAGCAATCTTCTTGGTTGTTTTTAGCATACTGTCGTTCGCGTAGTCGAGTAATTATGACTAACATGGTTTGAGCAACAATAAATCCACTTGTGATAGCAATGAATGTACTTAAATCGAGCCCGTCTACCCACAGTAATACAGCACGAATGATTATCGCTGTTGCAATAGCACCAGCGGCGTCGATAATACCTATAGTTAAGTTTTTCTCTATTATCAGTGCATTTTTATCTAAGTGCTGCAGTGCAATTTTATCATGGATAATACGACCTACTTTAATCAGTATTAAACCATAACCGCCGTATGCCAGCATACCAATAGCTTCCATAGCATAGCTACTTGCTGATTCGCCAGTAATAGCACCAGTAAGAACAATGCCTAGCGCTAATACACTACCAGCAACACTGATGCCAAAAGCGAAGTTATCTTCTTTGGCTAATTCATCAGTACTGTTTACCTTTGCACTAAGTCCTGAAAGGAAACGCATAGCCCCTAATAATAATATGGCTATCGAAACATCGATGGCCAAATAAACGAGCAAGTCTTGATTAACACCAGTGAGTTCGATGAATGAGTTCATAATTTGACTGTTCCTATTCTTTATTTATTCATTACTTCCCGCGTCTAAAACCGCGTGATGTATTGGTGTTTGAGTTTCTAAAACTAGAATTTTTGCTTTTAGATTTACTGGCATAATTGCTTTTCTTCACACTATTGGTGCGAAAGCGATTAGCACTCGTTTGGGCTGTTTTACTTTGGCTTGATAAGCTTGACGATCCCGCTCTATTTTTACTATACGGGCTGGTAAATTTTTGCCCGCGACTACTGAACGACTTCTTAGTGCGAGTATCAAGCGACGTTTGTTTCTTTAATTGGCTTGGTGAACTGTAACGTGTTCTGCCGTAGTCGTTGTAGTAGCTATAATTACGCTGTCTACCCCAATCATTATAAGAGGTACGTCGGCCAAACATGTCACCCATCATTGAGTACATGCCATACCAAGCCCAAAAAGACATGCCATTGCTGCCTGTTTGCCAGTTACCATAACTGGGGTTACCAATTAATTGCTCACCGGTACCGAAATCTTGAGCATTGTTGGCTTGCTGGCTCTGCGATTTTGATAATGAATTAATACGAGGCAGTTGACCATCAGACATATCAGCCAATACATTAAGCGGGTCGCTCAATGCATCAGAATAAAGTACGGGATCTGCTGCTTGGTAAATATTTAGTAATTCATTATAAAGCGCCTGAGAAGACTCAAACATTTGAGGTTGATTTTTTGCTGTATTAATCCTATCTAATAGCGATTTGTACATAGGGCCATCAGTAGAAGCATCTATACGAAACTCATTGATCAAGGGGGCTAAGTTCGCCTTATGAATCATTACTGTATCAGCATATTTTTTAATTAAGCTGGCATTGCGAACTTGACCATTATTTAAAGCATCACCTAACTGAGCAACTCTTTGCTCGGTCATGGGTAATTGCTGTTCGATTTGCTCTTTTACAGGATCACCACAGCCAACTAAACTAAGCGTGGTAATTATGATCAAGAGCAATAAAAAAGGTGTTTTTAGTAAGTGCATTTCTGCCATCATCTCCTTAAAAATGCTATGTTATCGTAATAGTTAATTAATATTAGCGACAAATCATAGACAAGTGTCAATTAATACCATTAACGACATATTATGTCTATAGCAACGCTTGCTTATATAAGGAATTCTTGTGACGTTATCTTTTTCTCCTCTTTTACACGACCAACAAAAAATCAGCTGGCAGCAATTTAGTGATCAACATGCAGATGCCTGTAATGAGTTAACACAAGATCAGCTTAGTGCGTTTAAACAAGCGATAACCTTGAGTGATTTCATCTTAAACAGTGCCTTACAAGCACCTGAACTCGTTCTTGATCTTTTTCAAGAACCTAACGAAGAAGCATTACCTGATTATAAAAGTCTTTTGGCTGGACAATTATCCCCTTGTACTGATGAAGTCCAGTTGCATCGAATCCTTAGGCGATTTCGCTTACAACACATGGTTAAGATAGCGCTTGATGACTTGATTTTTAGCATTAGTCTAGATATTTCATTGGCAAGATTATCTTCATTAGCGGACGAACTTATTTTAGCTAGCTTGCAGTGGCTCACTGATTTTTGTCAGAAAAAGTGGGGTACACCGACAAATGAACAAGGTGAAAACCAGACTTTATTGGTCTATGGCATGGGGAAACTTGGTGGCAAGGAATTAAACTTTTCCTCCGATATAGATTTAATTTTCACTTATCCCGAAAGTGGAGAAACCCAGGGCTGTCGCCGCAGTATAGATAACCAGCAATTTTTTACCCGCTTAGCCCAAAAGCTTATTGCCTCATTACATCAAGTTACCTGTGATGGTTTTGTTTATCGTGTAGATATGCGATTACGTCCTTTTGGTGATAGTGGGCCACTGGTGCTGACATTCAATGCAATGGAAGATTACTACCAAGAACAGGGACGCGATTGGGAACGTTATGCCATGTTGAAAGCACGGGTTATTGGTGAGTCTAAATACCATGAGCAGTTATCAAGCATGCTCAGACCCTTTGTTTACCGTCGTTACATCGATTTTAGCGTCATCGATAGTTTACGTCGCATGAAAATGATGATTGCGCAGGAGGTTCGTCGTAAACAATTAATTAATAATATTAAACTTGGTGCTGGTGGTATTCGCGAAATTGAATTTATCGTGCAAGTTTTTCAGTTAATTAGAGGCGGGCGGGTAAAAGAGTTGCAACAACGCAGTTTATTAATTGTGTTGCCAAAACTTGTCGACTCAGGCGAAATTAACGCTGCAAATAAAGAAGTATTAGAAAATGCTTACCGTTTTTTACGACGTGTTGAAAATATCATTCAAGCTTTAGCTGATAAACAAACGCAAACATTGCCCGATAATGAACTTGAACAGCAGCGATTATTAACCGTACTTGCTATTAAAACCTGGCCTGAATTTTTAGTTATATTAGCCAAACATATGGATGGTGTTCACCAAGAGTTTGACCAACTTATCGGACTTGATAGTCCGAACCATCAAGCTGCAGATGAACACTGGGTAACCCTTTGGCATAGCCGCTGGAGTGATGAAGAGTCTATTGCTTGGTTAGAACAAGAAGCACATTCATGGGAAAGCGATAAAGTTTGGCAAATACTGCATGATTTTCGAGAGGATACGAGCAAACGCAGTTTAGGTAACAGAGGTCGTCAGGTGTTAGATAAATTAATACCATTACTGTTATGTAGATTACAAAAAAATGAAATGGCTGAGCAAGTTATCGCAAGAGTATTGCAAGTCTTCAGCAAAATAGTGACACGTACTGCTTATTTAGAACTACTTTTTGAAAATGAAGGTGCGTTAAAGCAACTTATTCATTTATGCCAAGCAAGTAGTTGGGTGACAGATTATATTGCTAAATATCCTATTTTACTTGATGAACTTATTGATCCCAAGTTATTACACAACCCACCACAATTGTCATCTTATGGCATCGAGTTGCGTGAGCGCATGTTAAGAATTCCAGAAGAAGACCTTGAAGCACAAATGGAAGCTTTGCGTCAGTTTAAACAATCTCAACAATTACGCATTGCCGCCGCTGAAATTGCCGATGTATTACCGGTAGCAACAATCAGTGACCACTTAACGTCCTTGGCTGAAGCCATTGTATCAGAAGTGATAAACCTTGCATGGCAACAAGTTAGTGAGCGCTTTGGTATACCAACCTCTTGCTTAGATGGCGCCAAGGAGAAAGGTTTTGGTGTTATTGCTTACGGGAAAACCGGCGGGGTAGAGTTAGGTTACAGCTCAGACTTAGATTTAGTCTTCGTCCATCATAGTGAGGCAAGTGAAGACACAACGGGTAGGGCTGATGGCAGTAAAGTCATACCAGCCAGCCAGTTTTACGTGAAGTTAGCCCAGCGTATTATGCATATTTTTAACACCCGTATGAATAGCGGCATATTATATGAACTAGATATGCGTTTAAGGCCGTCAGGTAATTCCGGCTTATTGGTTGTACATTTAAATACTTTTGCTCAGTATCAACATGAAGAAGCTTGGACATGGGAGCATCAAGCGTTAGTCAGAGCCCGAATGATTTTTGGTAATGAGAAGCTTCAGCAACAATACATCAATATTAGGCAAGATGTTTTATCAAAACCAAGAGTATTTCTCGAGCTTAAAAACGATATTATTACTATGCGTGAAAAAATGCGTAGCCATTTAGATAAATCAAGTGAATCGCTCTTTGATATTAAGCAGGGTAAAGGTGGCTTGGTTGATATTGAATTTCTTGCTCAGTTTTTAGTACTTGCCTACGCTACGCAGCATAGGGAGTTGATGCTTGTATGTGATAATTTAGGTATTTTTAAAACCCTACTGAAGTTGGACTTATTAGAAAAGTCAGAACAACAACAGCTAAGTAATATGTATCAAAAATTAAGGGCTTTAGGGCATCAAGCGACTATGCAAAATGCGGGGCAACTAATTAATAGGGAAAGCATCGTTGGTGAAAAAGCGATTGGAGACATTTGGCAAAACCGCCTAGTTGATTAAATCAGGCGGTATATCAAGGACGATTAATAAGCCAGGCTAATAAGGATTCTCACTAGCAAGTAAAATACACTCCTCATCTAAAAAAGGTTGAGGAGCACTCTTAATGACTACAACCGCGCGTTGACGATAACAAAAGAAAATAGAGAGGCCTGATTCAAAATGTCCTTCAATGGCTTTTGCTACTTGAAAAGTGGTTTTTAAAATATCTTTTTCAATTCGAAACGGATCTTTTACGACATAATCACGGTTTAACCACCAAATTAAATCAATACCGTCTTTTTCAGAATATTCTACTAACTTTTGGTTTAAAGTATCACCTGTTCTAAAGGGTCTTGATTCAATACTTCCTTGCCAATTTTTATTATATGGACGAACTACCATTTCTCTTGCTTGTAATAACTTAGCTAAGTCACCTTTAGGGTCAGGAAGATAAACAATGTTATTACGAATTTTAGGACCTTTGCCATCCATATCACCATGTAAGTTTGCATAAAACTTAGATAAACCATCTGCCGCAGCATTGCCTGAGCTTCTCCCTTGCTGATAAAGGCTAGTTTTACTTTCAACCTCCACTTCTTTTGGCGTCGAATCAACAACCGTTTCAGTCGTTTTTATAGGATTTTCTTTCGTATTAGAGCCATCGAGAGAAAGTAAAAAGTCCTGGTTGGCAAAAAATAACCAAGCCAATATCGTAAGAAAAAGCCCTAAAATAATGTTCCGCAGCCAAAAGTTCATCGGTTAATCAACACCTTTGTTATTATCACCTGAATTATAGTGAAGGTTAGCTTACTTTACGTAAAGAAAAATATTTATACAAATTATCAATGTAAACTTTAAACTTTAACCTTTTAAGTTTTAGAATATTAAAGAAAACTCTCTTTATTTTCTATCGCTAAAGGTATCGTTGAACATTATTTATATAATGAAGCATCATCAGGATTTGGCCTCGTTTTAAAACGTCTGTGCAACCACATGTATTGTTCGGGTTTTCGTGAAATTGCTTTTTCCAACTCTTGATTGATACGAGTGACATCAGCAATATTATCTTGAGTGGGAAAGTTTTCTAATGGCGGCATAATTTCCAACGTATAGCCACTGCCATCGTCGTTTCTTACTGGGATAATCATCATGGTTTCTACATTTTTTTGACGAGCAAAGATTAAAGTACCCGTTGTCGTTGCTGCCTCTTTAACACCAAAAAACGGCACAAAAACACTACGATTTCTGCCATAGTCTTGATCGGGTAAGTAAATACATGCTTCGCCATCTCTTAGCGCTTTCATCAAACCTTTTACATCACGCTTACCTAACATGTACTTATTCGAACGACCTCGACCTCTGAACTGAAAGAACTCCATCAATTGATTATTATGAGGACGATAAAAAACAACCATAGGGTGGCCATAACCAACGCCTCTTGCATTCATTTCGACACTTAAATAATGCATCGCAAGCAGTAAAACGCCATTGCCTTCTTTACGTGCTTTTTCAAGGTGCTCTAAACCTTTGACTTTAAACTTTCGTTTTACTCGCCAATCAGGCCACCACCAGCCCATGCCGGTTTCAAAAAGTGCAATGCCTGTATTTTCAAAGTTTTTCTTTAATAATATTTGTAATTCATCTTCACTTTTGTCTGGAAAGCATAATCTAAGGTTCGTTAAGGCTACGTGTTTACGCTTGGAGCCAATTTTCATTAATAATCGGCCGAGCATACGTCCCATGAACAGCTGAAGTTTGAAAGGCAGCCATGAAATAGTGTAAAGAATAAAAACACCTAACCATGTAAGCCAATATTTGGGTAATAAAAAAGACAATTTAAAATCTGGCTGTAAAACTTTATTGCTACTCACAGTGTTCTCTCTGAGGAATATGTAGGTTCATGATTATACCTAAGTTACTTTTAAATAGGCAATTAACTTATTATCTGCTTTCAAGTAGAATGGTGAATATTATTTAACATATTATTAATTGTTGGTTGCTATGGTTCAAAGAGAAAAAAATATCGTCAATGAACAAGAGATCGAATTGATCATTGGTAATTCAAATTCTAATTTTTCTGGCGTAACATCAACCATGTTACAGGTTTTGTCCCACGAACAAAGTTTGATCAATTTACGGGTGATGGGTAAACACCATTTACCTGATGAGTCATTATCGATAAGTTTTTGGCAAGTTGCTAATTTAGGACGAAAACCACTCTCTACAGGTAAATTTAGGGTTTTTCATGCCCGTCGTGTTGATGAGATGATCCAAGCCTTATTATTAAAGTATGTATTTCGCGTTAAACTAAAAATTGTTTTTAGTAGTGCTGCCCAGCGTTATCGCTCGGGTTTTACACTCTGGTTAACGGATAGAATGGATGCGGTACTTGCCATGTGTAAAGCCTCAGCAAGTTATTTACACCGAAAACCTGATGCTATCATTTACCATGGGGTAAAAACTGATATTTATCTGCCAGCAACAGATAAAAGTCAAGCGTGGCAATCTCTTGGTTTACTTCCAGAAAATAGCGCTAAAGGTAAAAAGGGTATTGCGATATTAGGGCGAGTCCGTAAGCAGAAAGGGGTGCACCTATTTGTTGAATCGTGCATCGACATATTAAAAGATAGACCTGATTATACCGCAGTGATTGTTGGCTCAATATCTTCGAGCAATGAAAGCTTTGTCAATGAATTACAAAGTAAAATTGACCAAGCTGGGTTAACTGAACGTATCGTGTTTGCTGGGGAGCAAAACTTTGCTGATATTCCTAAAATATTTAGCAGCTTGTCATTAGTCGTTGCCTTGAGTGAAAATGAAGGTTTCGGTTTAACTATTTTAGAAGCTATGAGTAGTGGTGCAGCAGTATTGGCCAGCGAGGCAGGTGCTTGGCCTGAAGTTGTACGTCAAGGAGTTGATGGTTACGTTGTGCCTATTAATGATTTAGACGCAGTTACCGAAAAAATGTCGCTGTTATTAGCTGATGAAGAGAAACTAATGCAAATGGGGCGTGATGGCCGTGAGCGGGTTTTAGAGCATTATTCAGTTGAGCGTGAAGCAAAAGAGCTGGTAACGTTTTTTAGAAGTTTGATGTAAATAAAATAAACTAAAGTTATATAAGTATTATTATAAAAAAAAATGACAAGTAGCGTTAAATACTACTTGTCATTTTTATTGTAAACAATGGGTTATGATCGACTAATTAGCGACCATCAAACCAGAGTTAATAGCATTTATATCTTGATCAGTGATTGTACCTGCTGCACGTTTTAATAATAAAACGTTTTGGATATAGGCATAACGCGTTGATGATAAATTACGTTTTGCGTTATATAAATTACGCGTGCTATCTAATACATCAACAATAGTACGAGTACCCACTTCAAAACCAGCTTCAGTCGCTTCAAGTGCTTTTTGGGCACTTAATACCGATTGTTCAAATGCTTTGATAGCTGAAATAGCAGCAATTACCGTATTGTAAGCATTACGTGTTGTACGAACGACACTACGATGCGTTAAAGATAAATCTTGGCTAGCAAATACAAAGCTATTTTGTGCTTTACGCACTGAGCTTTGAATAGCGCCACCTGAATAAATAGGAACATTTAACTGTACGCCTATCGAGTAGCCATTAACGCCAGGTAAGTCTGCGGATGCTGCACTTCCAATCGTTTGCTCTTCATCCTTGCCATTATAGTTTGCACCAAAGTCTAGCGTAGGATAATGACCAGCGCGGGCAATATCGATATTATCTTGCGCGATATCTATGCCTACTTTAGCGGTAATCAAGTCAAGGTTTTTCGCTTCTGCAGTAACTTGCCACTCATCAGCGCTATTTGGCACCGGAGTACTAGTACTGAAACGTTGAGTATTTAATACACTAACGTTTTTAGGGTAGCTATTCGTTATTACTCGTAGTTCTTCTTCGGCTTGGAAAATCGCATTTTCCGCACGAATCTCTTCGGTAACAGCACTATCAAATTGTGCTTGTGCTTCATATACATCAGTAATAGCGGTTAACCCAACTGAAAAGCGTTGCTTAGTTTGCTCAAGTTGACGAGCAATGGCATCTTTTTCAGCGGTAGCAAAAACGAGATCATCTTTAGTGCTAAGTAAATCAAAATAAGCCTTAGCAACGCGAGTAATTAAATCTTGCTTTGCTACTTGATAAGTTAAATCACTTTGATGGGCTGCTTTTTCTGCATTATTTAAACGTAACCAGCTATCGTGATGATAAAGCTGCATATTTAAGCTAGCGCCATACGTTAAGCTGTCTGACTCTTGATTGATAATTGAAGTGTTATCAGTGCCGACAAACTCTTGTTCACCTATAGAGTAGCCACCATTAGCAGAAATTTGTGGTAATAAAGCAGAGCGTGCTTGTACTATATCTTCTTTTACTATCATAAACTGAGCTTGTGATTTAAGTACCACAGGATCGTTTAATAAAGCCTGTTGATAAACGGTAAGTAAATCATCAGCCTGTGCTTGTGTACTACTAATAGCAGTAGTTATCGCTATAATTAGTGTGCTTAGTGTTTTATTCATGAGTAAGGAATTCCTTGGGTGTATTACTCTTGTTCTATATTTATAGATATTCGCTGGTAGAGTATCCTACATGGATTTTTAAATTAACCAAATAAAATAACTGTTTACTAGTGTAACAAATTATTATTAAAAAGAGATACTTGATGAAAAGTAATAAAAATAAGCCGGATGCTATGCTGAAGTTTGATAATGAACAGGTGTCTGTGCACTCAGTGGTAACGAAATATCAGGGCTTTTTTAAGATGAATGAATATTCACTGCAGCATAAACTTTTTTCGGGAGAGCAAAGTCAGCTATTTACCCGAGAAGTTTTTGAACGTGGTGATGCTGTGGTCGTCATGCCTTATGATGCAAAGCAAGATAAGGTGCTATTGATAGAGCAGTTTAGACCTGGTGCTTTAAGAGGGGATGACAGTCCTTGGTTATTAGAATTTATTGCGGGGATGTTTGACGAAAATGAAACGCCAATAGAAGTCGCTATAAGAGAGGCCAAAGAGGAAACTAATTTAACACTTTGCCCTAATGATTTAGTACCTATGATGCAATATCTTTCTAGCCCTGGCGGTATGAGTGAGCGGATTCACCTATATTTAGCGCACTTTAATAGTGATCTAGTAACGGATGGTGCTATTCATGGTTTGCCTGAAGAAAATGAAGATATTTTGTTACATATTGTCAGTCGCACTCAAGCTTTGGCGCTATTGACCGATGGCAAAATCACTAACGCAGCTACTATTATCGGGTTACAATGGCTGGCACTGAACTATCAATCGTTATCGATTCAATAGACAAGCACTAAATAGTCATGCCACTGGAAGTAATATTTCTAAAGATATTAGTGTTTGAAATGGCAGTTAAGAGGCAACCATGAGTTTTTTTCCTAACAAAGCGTTTAATAACGCAGGTAGAAAAAGTTACCAACCTAACTTAGTTAGTTTGATGACCTTGTGTGCCAACAATTATATGTTACTGCAAAAAGTATTAGCAGGTAAAACGGCACTTAGTGAAATTCGACAATTTTTTATCAGTGACTTCCTCTCCTATAGCGTAACGATAATAGAAGTAACTCGTTACACCTCTGTTATCTGTTTTGAGCAAGATAGTTTAAGCTCATCTTTTAAAAATATTCCGAACATTGTTGCCACTGCACTTCATCCACGCATGACTATTCGGTTATATCATGATGCTCGTATGGCGGAAGTTCTTTCAACACAGGACATCAAGCAGGTAAAGCCTCGTTACGATTACCCTAATAGTCAAATGCACCAACAAGATGAAAAACAACAAATCAATCAGTTTTTAAATGAATGGCTACATTTATGCTTACGCTTAGGGCAAGTAAATGTAGAGCTGCACTCTTAATTTATAAAGAGCTAATTTATAAAGTGTTAACTGATGAAGTATTAATTTATGACCATAACAGAACCTTATTCTCCAAATAACCAGCCTATTACTTTTGCACAAATAACTGATAGTCATCTATTTGCATCAGTTGACGGCTTACATCATGGGAATAATGTATTCACTAATCTTAAAATAGTTTTATTGAGTATTTGCGATAACCCAGCCATAAAATATATCATTTTTACTGGGGACTTGACCCAAGACCACACCGAGCAGTCTTACCAGAATTTTGTTGATTGTGTGCTTGAGTGTAATATTACTGTGCCTATTTATTACTTGGCAGGCAATCATGACGAGCCAGAACTATTAGACAAATATTTTTCAGCATCACCGTTTCAAGCAGACAAAGAAATTAACTTGTCGCATTGGCAAGTTCAACTCGTTGATAGCAAGAGTGCTACTCCCGCAGGGTATGTTGGAGAACAAGCATTGGTGAAACTAAAAGATGCTATCCAGAAAAATAAAAATCAGTTACTTATGATGCACCATCATCCCATTGATGTTGGTTACTTTATTGATAAGCATGGTTTACAAAATAAGGATGCTTTTTGGCAAGTTATTAACTCCTATGACAATATAAAAGCGATTGCGTGTGGGCATGTCCATGGTGATATGACGTTAACTAACGCTCCAACCAGCCCATTAAATAAGCCAGTTATTTTATATACTTGTCCTGCTACATCGATTCAGTTTGATCCAACTTTTGATGGTGTAACTGCGTTAAGCAAAGGGCCAGGATATAGACTTTTTTCTTTATATGCAGATGGCCAATTAAGCACTGAGGTTGTTATGTTATAAATAATGAAGCATAACGAGAAGATGATAAGTCAAAGCATTATGGTTATTCCTTTCTAAATAGAGCGCCTATTTAATAACTACAATTAACTATTAAAATTAATAACTAAAAGTAAAAGCTTAATAATGAAAAAAAACATCCTCCATATTCATGGTTTTAACTCTTCTCCCTTATCGTTAAAAGCAGAGCAAACCCGTAAATATATAGCTAAAAATTTCCCTAATGTCGGATTTTACTGCCCTCAACTAGCAACAACGCCAGCGAACGCGATTAGTCAATTAGAGCAGCTTATTGAAACACATGATTCAAATACAAAATGGTATTTAATCGGCTCTTCATTAGGTGGTTATTTTGCTCATTATCTCGCAAAAAAATATGACTGTTTAGCGGTATTAGTGAATCCAGCAATAACACCTTATGAACTGTTGCACGATTATATTGGTGAGCAAGTTAATCCTTATACCGAGGAAGTCTACCAAGTGACCGAAGATCATATACAGCAGTTGAAAGCGCTTGAGAAAACTGCACCAACAATTGATTGTACGGAAAAAAATAATTACCTAGTTATGGTACAAACGGGCGATGAAGTGTTAAATTACCAACAAGCTGTGGAAAAATATCAACATTGTCGATTAATAGTACAAGAGGGTGGTGATCATAGCTTTATCAACTTTGAGAATTGCTTACCTACCATCAGTGATTTTTTTCAACTTGATAACACCAAACAGATTAATTCTCGCTAAGTGATTAATATAGTAGTCAGGTTGATATAGCCACAAATAAAATTAGCAATGTGCAATATAGCCTAAATCTTTTAACTGCGATCAAATTGAGTTTCAAATGACTGACCAATACAACTCCGACTCCATTGAAGTACTTAGTGGTTTAGAACCCGTTCGCCGCCGCCCAGGTATGTATACCGATACCACTAGACCTAATCATTTAGGTCAAGAGGTTATTGATAACTCAGTGGATGAAGCGCTTGCCGGTCACGCACAAAATATTAGTGTTATTTTAGAAAAAGATCAGTCACTTGAAATAATTGATGATGGTCGTGGTATGCCTACCGACATTCACCCTGAAGAGGGCGTGTCAGGGGTTGAGCTTATTTTCTGTAAGCTGCACGCAGGCGGTAAGTTTTCTAATAAAAGCTATCAGTTTTCAGGTGGTTTGCATGGTGTTGGTATTTCCGTAGTTAATGCCTTATCAACGCGTGTTGATGTCAGTGTTAGACGAGACAGTAAAGTCTATGAAATGGCATTTGAAAACGGTGACAAAGTTGAAGAGCTGCGAGAAACAGGCACAGTAGGAAAACGAAACACAGGTACGAGTGTTAAATTTTGGCCCGATGCTAGCTATTTTGATACTTCGAAATTTTCGGTGCGCCACCTTACGCATTTACTTAAAGCTAAAGCGGTATTATGCCCAGGCTTAACCATTAAATTTCATGATAAAATTGAAGATAAAAAATATCAGTGGTGTTATGAAGATGGTCTTACCGATTACCTAAAAGATTCAGTAAAAGATTATGTTTCATTACCTGAAGACCCTTTTGTTGGCAGTTTTACTTCACAACTTGAGGCGGCCGATTGGGCTGTTACTTGGTTACCGGAAGGTGGTGAAAGTATAGGTGAAAGTTATGTTAACTTAATTCCAACCATTGCCGGCGGTACACATGTTAATGGCATGCGCCAAGGGCTACTTGAATCGATGCGAGAATTTTGTGAATTTCGTCATCTATTACCACGTGGTGTCAAATTAACGCCGGATGATATCTGGGATAAATGTAGTTATATCCTATCTATCAAAATGCAAGACCCGCAATTTGCTGGGCAAACCAAAGAACGATTATCGTCACGTCAATGTGCCGCTTTTGTTAGTGGCGTAGTCAAAGATGCTTTTAGTTTATGGCTAAACGAGCATACCGATAAAGCTGAACTTTTAGCTGATTTTTGTATTAATAACGCCCAAAAGCGTATGCGAGCTAGTAAAAAAGTAGTCCGTAAAAAAATCACGCAAGGACCTGCTTTACCGGGTAAGTTAACTGATTGTGGTAGTCAAGATTTAGCGCGCACCGAATTGTTTTTAGTAGAAGGTGACTCCGCTGGTGGTAGTGCTAAACAGGCAAGAGATCGAGAGTTTCAAGCGATAATGCCACTTAGAGGTAAAATTCTAAACACCTGGGAAGTCGATTCTGGACAAATACTTGCTTCGGTAGAGGTACACGATATTTCAGTGGCACTGGGCATTGACCCTGACAGTGACGATTTATCTGAATTACGTTACGGTAAAATTTGTATTTTAGCGGATGCCGATTCTGATGGACTACATATTGCGACCTTATTATGTGCCTTATTCATGCAACACTTTTTACCTTTGGTTGAAGCGGGTCATGTCTACGTTGCCATGCCGCCTTTATATCGTATTGATATAGGTAAAGAAGTCTTCTACGCATTAGACGAAGCTGAAAAAGACGGTATTTTAGATCGAATAGAAGCAGAGAAGAAACGTGGTAAGGTAAACGTGCAACGCTTTAAAGGTTTGGGTGAAATGAATCCACCGCAATTACGTGAAACTACTATGGATCCTAATACCCGTCGATTAGTACAGTTAACCGTTGATGAACATAGTGAAACGATGGAATTAATGGATATGCTACTTTCTAAAAAGCGTAGTCCAGACAGAAAAATTTGGCTGCAAAGTAAAGGTGATATGGCAATTGTTTAAAGTTAACGTAGATATAAATTAGCCATAAGTTCGCTATAAGAGATAATTCAATAACTAGGGAGAGGAAATGAATACAGAGCATATTCCAGGGTATTTGGCTGGCGCTAATAGTGATCCTTTAATGGTTGTAATGGCTGTTATTCTTATCGTTATAGTTTTAATCGCGGGTGTTTTCTACTTTAAATTACATGCAATACCTGAGCATATTGCTCACGGGAAAAATCATACCCAAATACAGCTGATCACAATATTAACTATTTTAGCTTTATTTACTCATAACAATATTTTTTGGGTTGCAGCTTTGGTGCTAGCCGTTGTTGAACTACCTGACTTTTTAACCCCTTTACAATCTATTGCTAAGTCTTTAGCGACTATTGCTCAAAGTAAAGAGCAAAAAACACAGAAAAAGACTGAAGATACAGCAGCAGCAGTAAAGGAGGATAACTAAATGTTAGAAGTTTTACTTTGTTCGCTTATTACTATTTTGCCGGATTATTTATTCCGAAAATATCGCCAAGGTAAGGCATGGGGGAAAGAAATTACCTTTTTCACCATGTGGTATGAGCTACGGTGGGGCATAACAGCCTGTGCGATGTTATCTATATCATTAGTAACGCTAATTTTTTATTATCACCCATCAACCACTAACGCTGCACCACTATTTAGAACCGTTTCTATAATGCCGGAGAAAAGTGGCAGGGTTCAGCATGTATTTGTTGAAAATCATCAGAAAATTAAAGCAGGTACGGCTATTTTTAGCATGTATGATGAATCTCAAATGGCGGCAATTGAACAAGCAGAAGCAAATGTCAGGCAAGTGGAGGCTGAGTTTTCTACCGCCTATGCACAACTTACGGTAACAAAAAGTAACGTGGAAAAAGCTAGAAGTGCTTATATGCGTTCGAAGAATGAATATGATCGTAAAAAGGAGCTATCACTAAAAGGTAATAATATTATTAGTGAAAGCGAAGTACAAAAAATGGCTGATACTGTCGCAATAAATGAAGCGGGTTTATCAGCATCTTCTGCTAATCAAGTTTCAGCCCAAGCCGTCATTGATAATATTTTACCGGCAAAAAAAGCCAGTGCAATTGAAGTGTTAAATAGTGCGATTGTTGATGAAGCTAAACGTACTGTTTATGCCCACATTGATGGAGAGTTACAGCAGTTCGCGTTGCAGCCAGGTGACTTTGTTAATCCAATGATTCGCTCTGCCGGTATGATAGTACCTTCTTCTGGTGATGCATCAGGTAGAGAAGCCGTTCAAGCGGGTTTTAACCAATTAGCGGCGAATGTTATTAAAGTAGGTACTTTTGCTGAAATAACGTGTTTATCTAAACCTTTTACCATCATTCCTATGAAAGTAGATAGTGTTCAAAGCGTTATTGCAACAGGTCAAGTTAGAACCAATGAGACCTTGTTAGACGTGCAAGAACGTGCGCGACCAGGCACACTAACGGTAAGATTAGTACCACTGTATGAAGGTGGGCTTGATGGCGTAATCCCTGGCACAAAATGTGTAGCAAATGCATACAGTTACCACCATGAGTTAATCGCCAGCGGAACACTCAGTACCTCAGAGACACTTTATTTACATATGGTTGATGCTGTAGGGGTTGTTCATGCCATTATCCTTCGCATGCAAGCCTTATTACTACCTGTTAAAGTATTAGTCTTTTCAGGGCATTAAACAGCTATGTGTTAGTGAATGACTCATCAATAACACTGCTTTGATCATGTAATAGAGTTAAGTTGAAAACCCTCTTTTAAGGAGGGTTTTTTGTTGCTTAAATAATACGGTTTAACTCTCAGGCTAAATAGTTCTATACTGCTATTCTCGGTGAATGCCGACCTGCTTATTTAGGAGTTAGTATTTGTTGTGTTTTAGTAAGAAAATGCCCCAGGCGAGTCATATCGTTATCAGTATTTCCCTTTTCCTTATGTCAATGGTTGCTGTCGCTCAAGAAACGATCGATATTAAGCAATTTAACCTCGTTGCTGAACAAGTAACAGAATTGAAAAAGACTGATTTAGTACTCTCCCTCAAACAATTAACTGCTTTTGAAAATGTGCTTAGTGCGCTCACTGTTGAACAAAATTTGGTTTACTTCAAACTACTTGCGGAAATACAAATTGAACAAAATAGATATAGTGCGGCTAAAAAAACGGCGAATGAAGGGCTCATCATAGGGAGAAGACTTGCTAGTCCAAGCATATTAATGAGTGAACTATTGTACTTAAGAGGTTTTTCATTTGAAAGTTTAGGGAATATTCCTCGGGCAACTAAAGAGTATAAAAAGGGCTTAGAAGTAGCGGAGTCTTTACACAATAAGATACAAGTAGCTCTTGGGCTTATTAACTTAGGCGCTATTGCTTATTTAACGGATAACTATAAGCGCTCTTTAGTTTTGCTTAATGATGCTTATAACATCGCAGGACAAACTGATGATGAAGAGCTTAAAGGTACCGCTAACACTGAATTGGGTATTCTCTATTCTCTGTTACGACAAGGTGATCAGTCTATGGCTTATTATCAGCAGTCATATAAACACTTTAAAAAGGCTGGCCTGTTATTATCTGCACATAACAGTTTGCATAACATTGCCATCACTCATATTCGCGAAAAACGTTACGAACAAGCAATAACCGTCTTTAAAACGATAATAGCTGAATCAAATAAAGATACTTCGAGTGACAGTATGTTTACTGTTTATTCAGGTATGGCTTGGGCTCATTTAAAGAAAAAAGACAGTAATATTGATGCCGCGCACCAATATTTATTGCTGGCCAAACAGTATTTACAGTTCACTGAGAAAGTAGATTACCGTTTACAGTTTTATTTTGATGAAGCGAGTGTTTTATACAAATTAGAGCGCTTTGATGAAGTATTGATAAGTATAGCTCGTATTGAAAAAATACTAGTTAATCATGAGGATATGCCTAAGAGAAAAAGAAAAGGTTATGTCAATATCATCAACCTTAAAGCTAAGGTTTTTTATAAACAAGAAAAATTTAAACAAGCTTATGAGACAAAGTCTAGAGTGATCGCGTTAACAGAAAAACTCTATGAAAATGAAGATAATCGCTCCATTGCGCAAGTTCGTCTAAAGCTTGAAGCCGAGCAGGCAGATAAGCAAAATGAAATATTAAACAACCAAAAATCCCGTTACGAAGCTAGCTTCAATGAAGCAAAATTAGAGAATGAAGAGCAGCGAATATATCTGATTATTAGTGCTTTACTTGCCTTAGCTTTTGCGTGGGTGTTAGTTAAATTAATTCAAAGTCAGAAGAAGCTAAAAGTCGCCTTGAACGTTGATAAACTTACCGGGACGGCTAACAGGCGTCGCTTGATGGTAAAGTCTCAACAGGCTTTTGAATTAGCAAAAGTTAAACAATATCATTTGAGTTTAATGATGATTAATATCGATCATTTTAAAGGTATTAATGACAGTTTAGGCCATAGTATTGGTGATGAAGTTTTAGCTAAAGTCGCTTTTATTGGCGCTAATATGGTGCGAAAGAATGATGTTTTTGGTCGTTTTAGCGGTGGAGAGTTTATGGTGTGTTTACCAAAAACCAACTTGAAGTTGGCAATGGAAACAGCAGAGTGTATTCGCGCTGCTATTAATGAACATACATGGCAGCTTAACAATATTGAAAAAATTAGCGTCAGTATTGGTGTTGCTACCTTAACTGATGATAGTGAATTAATCAGTTTAGTTAAAAGAGCTGAGGAACAACTTTATCAAGCTAAAGCCTCGGGGAAAAATAAGGTGTGTGCCCAATGAAATTTATCAGTCACATCATATTCATAATATTGGTTGTCCCGTCGATTTGGATATCGATGTGTCAGGCGAATGAGCTTGCTAAAGTACCTGTTTTAGATGAGGGAGAAACTAAAAAAAGTAACTTGTTGCATATCCCACCAACAAAAATGTTACCCATCAACCCTGAATTACTCTTCTTATTTACACAGTTAAAACAAAAAAGTATCGAAAAGAATAAAATTGAAATAGCACTTGCACAGCTGACTTTATCCACAGCACCATTAAACCCTGCAGAGCAATATTTACTTTTAGTCGCGCAAGCGTTATTGAAAGAAAATGCAAATGATAAAAATTCTGAGAGTCGTAACAGTAATAATAGCAGTAATATTATTGCCCTTTTGGAACAGGCAGGAAAGTTATCGGAACAAATTTCTGAACAGCAATTAGCACAACCTGAATTTTTACAGCTGCATTTATTATTAGCCGATCACTACGCAAGACAAAGAAAATATGATTTAGCTTACCTAGAAAAAAAATCCTATTTAACAACATATAATATTTATCGTAAAAATAAGCGTATAGCTATGATTGCCTCTTTAGAGCAATCATTTGAAGTTAAAGATAAAAAAGCCAATAACGCATTGATGGAAAGTCAAAATAAGTTAAAAATTCGCCGAGTTGCTGAAGTACAAGACGAAAAAGCTGCGCAGCAATATAATTTCACGCTGATTATCAGCACAGGTATCGTCTTTGTATTGATTTTATTCAGACAGTTAAGAATACGTAATAAACTTATCCTCTTGACTCGAACAGACGCTTTAACTGGCTTATCAAACCGTAATACTTTGTTTAAACACGGTGAGAAAATGGTGTCTAGTTTTACAGAACAGCCAGAAGAGTTATCGATATTATTGTTAGATTTAGATCACTTCAAAAAAATTAATGATAGTTTTGGCCATGATATTGGCGATGAAATCTTAATGGCAGTATCAGATTTAGTTAAAGAAACCATGCGTTCTCGTGATTTGCTTGCTCGTTTTGGCGGCGATGAGTTTGTTGCATTATTACCTTTTGCAGACAGCAATAAAGCAAAAGCTATTGCCATGCGTATCAATGAAAAAATTTCGCAGTATGATTTTTCATCTTTAGTTTTACAAAGTAGGGTAACTTTCAGTATTGGTGTTGCAACGATGGCTGATAATAAAATGAGCTTCGACGACTTATTACATGATGCCGACTTAGCTATGTATCAAGCGAAAGATCAAGGCCGAAATACCGTTATTTGTTATCAAAATATCTCTGTAGCAGGATGAAGGTATGCTAATACCCATTCTATTAAATTAATTACTACGGAATCCTGCTCTTTGATTAGTAACAGGTGTAGACTATGTATTATACCAAACGGATTAACTTATTGGTCAGCTTAGAGCTACATTAGCGAGCTTAAAACAAGGAAAATGAGTTAACCATAGTTATTCTATATTTGATTCATTTTGTGATGTTGTTAGTTTGCTAGTGAGTTCCCGCAGGGCGATATTAAAAGGCTTACATACAGCGTTATTGATTTTGACAAGGGAATAACCATTCTCTTCATTCAATGCCTTGCCTCTAAGCCTTTTAATTCTCGCTAAGTGATCAATAAGTTAGTCCTATTGGTATTATTAAAGCTTTTGTTACTTTTATCTATTTTGTCTAAGGTCATAATCAGATAAGCTATAATCGTTATCCTCAGGTTACTTTGGTTTACTTTAACCAATGTCATAACCTTAATAATAAAAATAATTAGACTCGTAATATCAGGAAAATCAATTCATGTCAGATGCGCTCGAATATAGCCTTGATGGAGTAGAACAGGTCCCATTAAGACGTTTTACTGAAGAAGCTTATTTAAACTATTCCATGTACGTAATTATGGACCGTGCTTTGCCACATATTGGTGATGGCTTAAAGCCCGTGCAAAGACGCATAGTTTATGCAATGTCAGAGCTTGGTTTGTCTGCGACTGCTAAATATAAAAAATCAGCCCGTACTGTTGGTGACGTATTAGGTAAATTTCATCCCCATGGTGATAGTGCTTGTTATGAAGCTATGGTATTGATGGCGCAACCTTTTTCTTATCGATATCCTTTGGTGGACGGGCAAGGAAACTGGGGAGCACCCGATGATCCTAAATCGTTTGCCGCAATGCGTTATACCGAGTCGAGATTATCACGTTTTAGTGAAGTATTACTTGCTGAACTAGGGCAAGGCACTGTTGATTGGCAGCCAAATTTTGATGGCACCATGCAAGAGCCAAAAACACTGCCTGCGCGTTTACCTCATATTTTACTCAACGGTATTACGGGCATTGCCGTCGGTATGGCAACGGATATTCCACCACACAATGTGCGTGAAGTTGCTGATGCTTGTGTGCATTTAATTGAAAATCCTAAAGCAGAAGTGAGTGACTTACTTGAGTTTGTTAAAGGGCCTGATTATCCTACAGATGCTGAGATTATTACCCCGAAAGCCGAAATTGAAAAAATATACCAAACAGGGCGTGGTAGCATAAGAATGCGCGCTGTTTATGATGTAGAACAGGGTGATATTGTCATTACCTCACTTCCTCATCAAGCCTCGGGTGGTAAAATATTAGAGCAAATTGCGGGACAAATGACAGCGAAAAAACTGCCTATGGTAGTCGACCTTCGTGATGAATCTGATCATGAAAATCCTGTACGCCTTGTCATTATTCCGCGTTCAAACCGTGTTGATGTTGAACAATTAATGCAACATTTATTTGCCAGTACCGATTTAGAAAAAAGTTATCGCGTTAACATCAATATGATAGGTTTAGATAACCGTCCTGCAGTGAAGAACTTGCTGGTCATTTTATCTGAATGGCTTGAATACCGTCGTGAAACAGTACGCCGTCGTCTGCAATATCGTTTAGATAAAGTATTGGCGCGCTTGCATATTCTTGATGGTTTGTTGGTCGCTTACCTAAATATTGATGAAGTCATTGAAATCATCCGTGGCTATGATGATCCAAAAGCAGAGTTAATGTCTCGCTTTGCCTTATCGGACACTCAAGCTCATTCAATTTTAGAGATTAAATTACGTCAACTGGCCAAGCTCGAAGAAATAAAAATTCGTGCCGAGCAAGATGAACTTCGTATAGAACAAGATTATTTAGAGAAGATCCTTAATTCAAAAGCACGCATGAGCACGCTGATGAAAAAAGAGATCCTTGCTGCAGCAGAACAGTATGGTGATGATCGCCGCTCTCAATTAGTTGAACGTAGCGAATCAAAAGCACTTACCGAAAAAGATTTAGTACCAAGTGAGGCGGTAACCGTTGTCGTTTCTGATAAAGGTTGGGCCCGCTGTGCTAAAGGTCATGATATTGATCCTACCAGCTTAAGTTATAAAGCGGGTGATGGTTATTTGTGTGCTTCAAAAGGGCGAAGTAATCGCCCTGTGGTATTTATAGGTTCTGATGGTCGTGCTTTTACTACTGACGCGCATACCTTACCAACAGCACGCTCTCAAGGTGAACCATTAACGGGACGCTTTAACCTTTCAACAGGGAAAACCTTCGTCCATAGCATAATGTCTGATGACGATGCTCAATATCTGCTAGTCAGTGATGCCGGTTATGGCTTTGTTAGTAGTTTTGGCGATATGGTTAGTCGAAATAAAAATGGTAAAGCATTAATTAGCTTACCTGAAGCCGCTAAAGTGTTGATGCCGCAATGCATCAACAATATTGAAAATGATAACTGCCTCACTATTACTAGCGAAGGGCGTATGTTAGTTTTTCCGGTTAAAAACTTACCAGTACTCAGTAAAGGTAAGGGTAATAAGATTATCAATATCCCTTCTGCACGATCAAAGTTACGTGAGGAATTTGTTAGTTTACTTTGTATCATCCCAGAAGGCGCGGCAATTACTCTGCATGCAGGCAAACGCAAGCTTACGCTAAAAGCGGCAGATATCGAGCACTATAAAGGTGAGCGTGGTCGTCGTGGCAATAAACTACCTAGAGGTTTACAACGCGTGTCAGCAGTAGAAATTGAATCGGGTTCTGTGACTAACTCTGATGAGCAAAGTGAAAATGAAGAGCCTAAAGCGAGCGAGTAAAGCTATTACGGTGTACTCATAAACGAGTAGTTTGCTTGCATTACATAATAAAAAGGCCAACAAATGATTCACATTTGTTGGCCTTTTTATTCAATATATTAATTTCCTTACTTTCTGGAGTTGCCATGTTTCACTCTTTTTACATTAACCTGCGTTCAATTATTCTCACATCAACATTATTATTGGCCAGTAGCCTTTCAACCTTGGCTTATTCCAATGAAAAATCTAAGATTGAAACATTACCACCGGTTGATGATGGACCTTATGTTTTTGTTAATGAACAACAACAACTTGAGTCCTATTGGTTGTGTCAAGGTGATGTTATAACTCGTACTACTGAAGCGGTTAGTTTTCCGTTGTCTATTTCGGCTTGTAACATGCCTGCCGATATACACGCCTTGCGAAGTATTGAAAACAAAGTACTCGAATTTTCTGGTGATTATCCTGTTGCGGCATTAAGTGATTTTCATGGTAAATATGACTTGATGATTGAGCTACTAACTAATAACAAGATCATTGATAAAAACAAAAACTGGGCTTTCGGAAAAGGGCACTTTGTTATCACTGGCGATATTTTTGATCGGGGTGACAAAGTCACTGAAATATTATGGTTTTTATACGATTTAGAGCAACAAGCCCAAAAAGCAGGGGGGGATATTCACTTAACGCTAGGTAACCATGAAGTGATGATACTCAATGGTGATTTACGTTATTTACACCCTAAGTATGTTGAAACGGCGAAGCAACTAGATAAACCTTTTGAACAACTATTTAGCCAAAATAGCATTATCGGTAATTGGTTACGCAGTAAGCAGGTATTGGTTAAGGTTAATAATATGCTGTTTGCTCATGGTGGTTTTCATCCTAGCTTAGCCACTGAACAGCGTAGCTTGGTTGAAATCAATACTGTCTTTAAAGAGAGCTTAGTAAAGTCTGAGCTTGAGCAGCCACGAGCAGGTTGGGCTAAATTTCTTCACACCACTAATGGTCCTATTTGGTATCGCGGATATTTTGCCGCAGATCGTGAAAAGGCTACTAGTGCAAAAGGCGCTAGTTCAAAAGACAAAGGCGCAACTTCCAAAGAAATTGATTTATTGCTCAAACATTTTGATGTTGAAAATTTAATCGTTGGTCATACCTCACAAAAACAAATTGAAAGCCGTTATCAAGGAAGAGTCATTGCCATTGATTCAAGTATTAAAGAAGGACATTATGGTGAGGTATTGTTTATTGAACAGGGTAAGAAATGGCGCGGTAGCTTAAGTGGTAAAGTGTTGCCGCTATACCATCAATAACAGTACTTTTTTACAATTTAGAGCACAAAAAAACCAGTACTAAGTACTGGTTTTTTTATTAAAGCTAAAACGATTAACGTTAGTCTTTGATTTCAGCATTATGGTAAACGTGCTGAACATCATCACAGTCATCTAACATAGCGATGAATTTTTCAAAATTCTCTAAGTTTTCTTCGCCTTCAACATCAATGTAGTTTTGTGGTACCCAAGAAAGCTCTTCAATTTCTAATTCATATTCAGGCATTGAATTAGTAAACTCAGTTTTAATTTTGAAAAACTCAGTGTGAGGAGCGTAAACAGTAATAATACCGTCTTCTAATTCCACATCAGTCACATCAATATCAGCCATCATCAGTGTTTCTAAAACGGCCTCGTCATCTTCACCTTTAAAGGCAAATACAGCTTGATGGTCAAACATATGAGATACAGAGCCAGAAGTACCTATTTTTGCATGATTTTTACTGAAACATTGACGAACATCTTTAATGGTACGGTTACCGTTATCTGTTAAGCAATCAATAATAACCATACAGTTACCAGGGCCGTAACCTTCATAACGGGCTTCAACAAAGTCTTCACCGCCAGCACCAGAAGCTTTTTTTATCGCATTATCTATAACATGAGTAGGAACTTGATCTTTCTTTGCACGGTCAATTAAGCCACGTAAAGAAAGGTTACCATCGGGATCAATGCCACCAGTTTTAGCACAAACGTAAATTGCTTTACCGTACTTAGAGTAAACTTTAGTTTTGGCCCCTGCGGTTTTGGCCATAGATAATTTGCGGTTTTGGTAAGCTCTGCCCATCTCAATGTCTTCTTTTATGTTCAAAAATATAATGCGCTAGATTCTACCAGTCTCAATAGGCGCTTGACTAGTGTTGTTGCTTATAAATTATCAATAAACTTGTGGTAACAGTTCAAAATAATGAGAAAGGTTAGTTCACAAGACTAAGTAAAGTAATCACTTGTTATTGTGGCGTTTTTATTATGTGTTAGTTATTGTTTTTAATGATAATTGTAATAGTAGTTTTAAGGTTTTACTATCAGTGGTAATGAGGAGTGCAACGTGCTTTATGCTATAGCGGAGGTTGTGGCACCTTATCATCAAATTTTAGCCATCTGCTGCTTTAATAGGTGGTGGTTTGATATAACTAGGAATTGTTTTTTAATTAGCGAATGAAACATATACTTAAACAAGTAAGTCGTTAGTTGGCTGTAAATATCTATATGATAAACAGTGCAAACAAAATCATTTAATTTAACTACTTGAAATAACAGTTAATAGCTTAATGTTACCTATCTTTAATGTACGATTAACCTATGATATAAATATCTTTACTATTTAGCCAAGGAGTTGGATTGTGACTGAGCAACGTACCGAAGAAATAACCGAGCAATTAACAGAACAACAGATTATTAAGAAAATTAATAAACGTCAGTGTTTTATCGCTACCGTAGTTGGCGGTGCTTTTACCCTCAAAATTGATAAATATTTGCCTGCTATGTCGGCGGCTATTCATGACGGTAGTAACTTTAGAGCAGAGCTTGAAGATAACTGCTTGCTAGAAAAGAGCGATCGTTATTATGAAGAAGATCCCTACACGGGTAGTTTCATTGCCAAACAAGCGATTACTTTAATTGCCCATGACTCACGTTATGAATATGATTTAAATCGTGGTACTGATGAGTGTGTCTATGAAACAGCTTGGGGTAAAGAAATATGGAAAACCCCGCTTAGTGAAGAGATGATTGCCAAAAGTAAGGCCAAGCATGCACAATTTTATCGCATTGTTGCGGCTGTAGTTGAGGCATTAGCAGCAGATTTTGGCCAATGTGTTGTTTACGATAATCATTCGTATAATTTTAAGCGTCATGAGCGAAAAGATTTACCCGTACTTAATGTGGGCACAACGTCAGTAAAAGGCGAGCAATGGCGACCGATTATTGATAGTTGGCTTAGTGCATTACAAAACATGAGTGTGGATGGTATTGAAGTGACGGCGGCAGAGAATGATATTTTCTACGGTAAAGGTCGCTTAGCTGGTTTTTGTCATAGTCGATATGACAATGTTTTAGTACTGGCAACTGAAGCTAAAAAAGTCTTTATGGATGAGCTTACAGGTCAAGCTGATGCCGTTGTTTTACCTTCATTGCAGCACGTTTATAATAATACTGTTGCTGAGCATACTCAGTGGTATATCAATAACTATCATAAAAGCTAATTTACAATTCTCTGTTCTCTGAAATAAAAAAGCACTTTAAAGTTAATTAAAGTGCTTTTTAGTTTTCTATATTCTATCGAATATTAATTAAAGCCAACCTAACACGTCTTTCATAACCGACCAACGTGGTTTTTTCGCTTCAGGATTTTTACCTAAAATCCAATAGTCGTATACTTTCTTTTGTAACCCATTCTCTTTTTTGAGTTTGAGCCAAGTATTCATATACTGTACATAATCTAACTGGCCTTTAGGTAATACAAAGGCTACCGGAGCTCTTAGTTTTAAACCTTTAGGTATAATCGCCGAATAATTTGGGTATAACATAGCCCACGCAGAAGCCGACTCGGTTGAGTAAATTAGCGCGTCGACATCTTCATAGTTACCTTTAAGAAATTGTCTAACATTATTCACTTCTGTTAATTGTGCATTAGGTAAATATTCTTTCACCATGTCTTGGTAATACTTACTATTTCCCACCCCTAACTTTAATGTTTTCATTGCTTGAATGGTATAAAGGTCAGAAAACTGATCACGTTTAGCATCTGTCACTAATAAACCAGCAGTATGGAAAGTGTAAGCATCTGAAAAGGCCATTTTTAATGCGCGCTTTGGTGTGATTACATGACCACCAATAATGATATCAATACTTCCATCCGCTAATAATTCGGCTTCATCCGCTCCCTCTTCAATGCGAATCATGGATAAATTGATATCAAGGTCTTTAGCAAATTGGTTCAATAACTCAACATCAAATCCAACCATTTTATTATCTTTATTTCTAAAGGCATAAGGCAAGCTAGCGTCGTTATAACCAACACGAATACCTTTACGGGCAAGGATTACCTCAAGGCGAGGTTGTTGCTGCTCAAAGTAGCCTAATGGTGTCAATTCTTTATATTGATCGAGGTTAGCACTTGCATTCATCGACTTCATTGATTCAAATGTTTGTACACCTTCATACTTGTAAGGAATTAATGACTTTAAAGTAAAACCAGCTGCAATCATAACACCCAAAGTAACGGCTAAATGCACACCAATGGCTTGCATCATTCGATGCCATCTAAGCTTTTTCAATACCGCAGAAGCGACCAATAAAGTAACGACAAAGCCGTGTAGTGCAGCTAAACCTGTAGCAAAACGAGCAGTAACGACACTGCCTAATAGATATAATTGGAATTGATCAGCAGGTAAGTCAAAAAAGTCGAGTAAAAATGGAATGGCAACAGCCATGCTACCAAAAGCGGTTAAGGCGCCCATAATAACAAAAGAAATATAGTCATCAAAGCCAAGTGGCGAGCCGACATACCAAGCGGAAAATAGAATAAAGCCTAAACCCAGTAAGGTACCTGTACTGGGAAAACTGTACGCAGTAGGTACAAGCACATCAACGGTTGAGTCTGTTTCTTCGCACTCCATACCATGTTTAGCCAATAAAGCTTTACTGCGCTCAATGATCATTGGAAGCACGACTAACACTGTACCAGTAGCTAACGCCGTTATCACGGCTTCACCAGCGGTTGATAAAATTTCACGATAGGAAAAAGGCGTGGCCCAATGAATCAGTAATGGCAAAAATACAAAAGCTAATAGGGCTGCAGCGGTGATGTATACCCATAAGAATACTTGTAATCGACCAAGTTCTTCAACTTCTAGTGTACCTGCAGCAGAAGCTGAAATAGCAAAAATCCCTAATGGCGCTAATTTAGCTACATAAGAGGCAACTTTCATTAAGCTATCACCAATATTGGTGGTTAAGGTTAATAGTGTTTCTTTATTTTTGACTTGTATTAAGGCAATCCCCATTAATAATGAAAACAGCACGACTGCTGGAACAATAGTTTCTGAGAGTGAGGCAAAAATATTACTCGGAATATAAAGTTTTACAAAGTTAAAGGCGGCGGGCTCTGCCAGCATGCTGGTACTGAAGAAACCGGCTGTTTCCCAATTAGGATAAGCTAAGGGGAGCAATAATAAAGTCGCCATGACAGACAACCACATGATCACGATTACTTTGACTGCTCGGTAGCCTATACGGCTTGCCATCGTACTATCTAATCGACCTAGGCCACCAATAATAGAGACGAGTACGTAGGGTAAAACGGTCATTTGAAGCAAGCGAATATAAACATCGCCAATGACTTTAATATCCCCCGCCGGTTCACCAACAAAAATACCTGTAGATATACCGAGTATTAAAGCAATAATTACCCGTTGAAAAGGGCTCAGTTTTTTATATAGGTTTACTAATGGCATTTTCTCTCCTGAGGAATGACCTATTTACTATGATACTTAGTGTATGTACTTATAACTTGGCGTTATTATCGCTGTTCTAAAGGGTTATTCAAGTAACTATTACGTTAATTCTTTATTAATGAGTAACTTTAGCAAGGTAACTTTAGGTAGAAAGTGGTCCCAAATTCCTTACTGCTATGAAAATACAGTTCACCTTGTAGTATGTTCATGGCTAAGAAAGCTAGATTGATACTCATATCATCAACCTCATTCGTTTTATTTGAATGCGATAAGTGCGCAATATTATCCAAGGCTTCTTCGGGTATTTCTGTAATATTGTGTATTTTGATGAGTATGAAGTCTTGATAGCTTGCTGAAGTAATTGACACTTTAGAGCCCCTAGGTGCGACATCTAAGGCATTGAGGTAAAGACAAGCAAAGATAATACCCAGTAGTTTTTTATCGCAATTGATATTGATACTCTCATCAATATTGTCGAAGGCCTCTATATTTTTGCTAGCAATAATGAAATCAAAAATACTCAAAATTGGGAATAAGAGATTTCCAAGTTTTTCTTTAGTAAGAGTTAGTGTGTAATTATTCTGTTGTAATTTTGCTAAAACATGGCCGCTATCAAGTAACAAGGTACTCATGCCAATATTGTATTTTAATTGTGATAAAGAACGTCTGGAAGGTTTTGTATTAACAGTGGGAGACAGTTCAATTAATGTTTCAGCACTATCATGCAATAGCCTAGTTAACTTATTGTATGTGTTGTCATTATACTGAACGAATATCTCATTTTGCTGCAACAAATCATCTATTTGACCTTGTATGGTGCGTTGATTCAAAATGATTTTACTGTGCACTTCTATGCGGGCTAACAATATTGCTGGAACAATAGGTTTAGTAATATAATCGACCGCACCAAGAGAAAGACCCTTAACAACATCCTCTGTTTCAGAAAGTGCGGTTAAAAAGATAACGACAATATTTTGTGTTAACGGGTTTTCCTTAAGTTGCTTACACAAAGTTAACCCGTCAACTTCTGGCATCATAATGTCGAGTAGTATTAAATCGGGTGGTGAATCAGACAAGCAAATCTTCATTGCTGTCTTAGCATTTAACGCAGCTTTGACTCTATATTTGTCTTTAATAAGTTCTTTAATAATTGCAATGTTATCGGCAATATCATCAACAACTAATACATTTAATTCACCACAATGGACTTTTTGACTAAATCGCTTGCTATTGATAGTACGGGATAGGCTTGTTGCACTTGCCTGTATTGGCATTTTGAGTGCTTTATTTATACGTTTTTCAAATATTTTTTTATTAAATGGGGGAACTAAATACTCTGACACACCCATTGCAATCGCTTGTTTAATAAGGTCTTGCTCGATCATGGTAGAGACAATCACAAAGGGAGTTTTCATGGTGTTTTCATTGTCACGTAACTTTTTCAATACTGAAAGAGCGTTCAGTTTTGGTAAGTTCCAACCACAGACCACTAAATTGATGTTTTCTGCAGTAATTAGCTGCATACATTGACTTTCACTATTGGCAACTATCACAGTCTTCATGCCCATAACGCGCAACATTGAGACCATGATTTGTCTCATACTGCTGTTGTTATCGATAACTAAGGCATTAATATCACTAAAATTACTTGGCATAACTATATGTTCTAATCGCTTAATCTTTAATCCATAATAGACTAGACTGTATAAAAATAATAAATGTTATTTATAATTTAAGTGTTTATTTCTTATGATAAAACTAAACAAGTCTTCATTCATCGTATTTTTCTTTCTACAGTCCTTCTTCCTACAAAATGGAATGGCAGAAAACTTACCTACCGACTTAGTGACTTGGGCTCACGCAAATCCTGTTGTTCATATTGGTGTTGATGGCACTTTCCCACCCTTTGACTATATCGACGAACAAGGGGTTACTGCTGGTGCAGGCAAGCTCATTCGTCAACAATTATCAGTAATACTCCCGGTCGATTTACAAGAGACCTCAGTATCAGATTTTCGGCTTGAATATGATGATATGTTGCGTGGCAATATTGATGCAATTTCAGTGTGCGGCAATATTGAACAACGAAGAGATGAGGTTTTATTTACTAAACCCTTTTTGCAAATGACACCTATCGTGGTGGTTAATAAAAATAGTGATATTAAAAGTGAAATGGATATCACCTCTGAATTAAAAATTGCCTCAATTGCAGGATATGCCGATGCTAATTTCGCAAAACAATTATCAGTCAATTCAAAAGGGTTAAGTAGTAACCTCCAAGGCTATCAAAGCATAGAGAGCGGTAAATATGATGTATTTATCACTTATTTATACCTTTATAAATATATGCTTAAAAAGCATGATTTTAAAAATATTAAACCCATCGCAATCAGTCAATTTGAAAGTTTACCTATTGGTTTTTGTGTTAATAAAAACAAACCACAATTAGTGGGGTTATTAAATTGGGGAATAGATCAATTAGGTGATGATTTTATACTTGCGATGCAAAGTAAGTGGGCAGAATCTAGCCTCGATGAAGGTCAAAACAGTAGAGCACATATAGATAAGAGTATTAGTTTAACGAGCGTCTTTATCTATGCTGTAATCTTTGTTTTACTCGCGTTGTTTTTTGCGCGAAAATTTGCCAGTACCATTGCGATAAAACTGGATACGTTAGCCTTTAGGACGACCTATTTCACTGTACTTATCCTTATTATCTCCTTGTCCACCGGCGGTATTTACTTGTTCCTGAATGACTTTAAGGATCAGTTACTTATTGATCAAAAAGAAACGTTTAATGTTACAAGAGATGTTACTAAAAAAACATTGGCGGGTTGGTACCGTGAACGTGAATTATTGGCACATAACATTGCTAAATCTAAAAGCTTTAAACGGTTAGTTAATCAGCTGGTTATCGCTAGTGAAATAGATGACACGATTAAGCTTGCCCAAGCCAAAAAAGCATTGAGGGTGTACTTTAGTAAGCGACCTTACACTACACAAGGAGGAAGAGCTTATACCATCACTGATGTTCAAGGGCGATATCTATTAAATCTTGTGCAAAGTGCTGAAGGAAAAAAATCCCCGATAATTAGCCAGCGTCCTGAATTATTTAATGAAGTCCTCATGGGACGTACAGAGTTCATTCCTCCTGTTTGGGCAAATGTAAATATTGACGGAAATAGAAATGCAGAGGATAAAGATGCTGAAGTTTTTATTGCCACACCTGTTCGCAACGAACAGCAGGAGATTATTGCCGTATTAGGTTTTCGGTTCGATCCTGACAGAGAGTTTTCGCAATTATTTATTGATGGCCGACTAGGTAAAAGCTTTGAGAGTTTTGCAGTAGACTCTAGAGGTTATATGATTTCAAGTAGTCGTTTTACCTCAGAGTTACAACAAAAAGGCATTGTGCCTGCCGGCGAGAGCACTGTGCTTAATGTTCGCTTGCAAAACCCTGAAACTAATCCGATAGTGCAAGCCGCAAAGTTTAAGCTCAACGGACAAAACTTGAATGGCTATACCAATTACCGAGGAAAAACTGTTGTTGGGCAATGGATCTCATTAAAAAATTCGAATATTACCGTAGTCAGTGAAATTGAACTCAGCGAAATGCTGGCTGAGTATTACGATGTCAGAAATCTACTGCTGATAGGACTCATTATTTCAAGTGCCTTTATTCTCTCTATTTCTATTTTTATGATCACTATTTCCAATAGGGCGAATGATATTAGTCGACGGTCTCAGCAAGAATTAGCAGAGCAAGTTACTATTCGAACGAAAGAATTGGCGGCATCAGAACAAAAAAGCAAACTGATTAATAGCTCTGTCGCTGATGGTATTTTAGGTGTAGATAAACTTGGTCACTTTATTTTTGCCAATGAATCTGCCACAAAAATAACGGGATATAGCGAAGAGCAGATTCTTTCAAGTGATCTTATTTCACTGTTTGCTGGAGATAATAAAGAAAATTTAACTTTTGAAGACACAGAAGTTTATAAGGCAATTCAAAGCAAGGAAGTCATCCGTATTAGCAATGAATATGTATTAATGAGCGGAGCGAGAGAACTTCCTCTTGAATATAGCATTTCACCTGTTGAAGACGATGAGTCAGAATTAGCCTGTGTGATTGCACTACAAGATATCACCTTACGTGTACAAGAGACTGAACGTCTCGAAAAAATGCTAGAGCATTTACCAGTTTGTATGGTCATCATGAATCAAAATGATGAAGTAGAACAGATTAACCAAACAGGCATTGAATTACTTGGTTTTGAAAGAGATGAAATTGTAGGTAATCCGGTAGATTTATTTATTCCTCAAGAACAAGTAGAGAGTCATAAAGCTTTACTTAAAAAGTTCTTTCAAGAAGAAGCTGTCATTGATACTAGAAGTTTAGAACGAGATTTTAAAGTTAAGCATAAATCAGGCAAGCTTATTGAAATTCAGGCGGTGTATACGCCTGTTCATTTTTACAATGGTTTGTATGCGGCGGTAATGGTGCGTGATATCACCTTAGATAGACAAGCTGAATTTGCACTGTTAGAAGCAAAGCGTATCTCTGATGATGCTTCAAAAGCAAAGTCCGACTTTTTAGCGAACATGAGTCATGAAATTCGTACGCCAATGAATGCCATTATGGGTATGTCTCATTTAGCATTAGGGTGTGAGTTAGACAGAAAGCCAAAGAATTACGTGAGCAAAGTTTATAAAGCGGCAGAATCCTTATTAGGGATTATTAATGACATTCTTGATTTCTCGAAAATTGAGGCTGGTAAGTTAGATATTGAAATAATTGAGTTTAGTTTACATGATACCTTTGCAGACCTAGCTAATATTATTGGCTTAAAAGCCGGGGAGAAAAACTTAGAGCTGTTGTTTGATATCTCTCCAGATGTCCCGGTCAACCTTAAGGGGGATCCCTTAAGGTTGAATCAAATCCTGATAAATTTAGCCGGAAATGCGGTTAAGTTTACCGAGCAGGGACAGGTGGTTATTTCAGTCAACGTAGTGACTAACGTTAGCACAAGTCATCGTGATGATATTAACTTGGAGTTTTCAGTAAAAGACTCCGGGATAGGTATGGATGATGAACAACAGAAAAAGCTGTTTCAATCCTTTAGTCAGGCTGATAGCTCAACTACCCGAAAGTACGGTGGTACAGGTTTAGGGTTAACTATTTCTAAAAAATTAGTAGAGTTAATGAATGGCCAGATATGGCTTGAAAGTAAAGCGGGTGAGGGCAGTTGTTTTTCTTTTACCACCACACTACAAGTGTCTGATGTCATTGATAATAGGCTTGTTGAGCAGCAAAAGTCTTTTCTAGCAGATAAACGTATTCTTATTGTTGATGACAATTTGCTCGCATTGGATGTACTTAGCTCTATTTTAAAATCCTTTCATTGTCATGTGGTTGCTGCCAATAGCGGGGAAGAAGCAATTGAACTCGTTAAGCAAGCAACACTGGCGTTTGATTTCATTATGCTTGATTGGAATATGCCTGATTTAGATGGCATTGAAACCTATCACATCATTAAGTCACAAAATAATTATCAAGATAACCAATTTATTTTAGTAACGTCTAATGCCAATGATAACGAGGCGGTTGACCAGCTCAAAAAGCGTATCAATAGCGTATTGGTTAAACCTGTCACTTCTTCGAGTATTTTTGATGAAATGATGCGCCTTAATGGTGATGAGGCATATAGCAATACTCGGGAAATGAAACGAGATGATGAGCTTATTCAAAATCAGCAACATTTAAGCGGCGCGAAAATATTATTAGTCGAAGATAATGAATTGAATCAAGAACTAGCACTTGAATTATTGAAGCAATCTAACATTGAGGTTGAGTTAGCTGAAAATGGTGCCATCGCGGTAGAAAAATTCTCTAACAGGCATTTTGACGGAATTTTAATGGATTTACAAATGCCGGTAATGGATGGGTTTACTGCAACAAAAATTATTAGAGAAAGTGATTCTTCAATTCCTATTATTGCCATGACAGCTAATGCTATGGTGAGTGATAAAGAAAAAGTTTTAGCTTCAGGAATGAATGATCACATCACCAAACCTATTAATGTAAACACCATGTTTGCCACCATTGCAAAGTGGGTTTCACCGTCGATTAAGCTTGACCATGACATTGATAAGGCTAAATTAAGTGTTTCCACTTTACCTGAAAAGGTTATAGCAATACCTGATTTTAATACTATTAATACCAGTGCTGGTTTAGCGGTGGCTAATGGTAATAAATCATTATATGTTAAATTACTAGGTCGATTTGTTAGTGGACAAGACGACTTTGTAGAACGTTTTAAAGTCGCTATGTTAAAACAAGATAAAGAGGAAGTTACCCGTTTTGCTCATACCTTAAAAGGAAGTGCCGGTAATATCGGTGCTAACGCTTTACAGGGATATGCCGATCAATTGGAACTGGTTTGTGCAAATGATGCTAATACAGATGAGTTAGTTAATTTACTTGACCAAGTTACTGAAGAGTTAACGCTGGTCTTAAATGAATTAACTGAGTATTTAGCTAAAGAAAATAGTGTTGAAAGTACTGCACCCATTAATGATTTTAACTTTAATGAAGAGTTTACGGTGCAATTAGCTCAGTTACTTGAGCTAATTGAAAATTTTGAAACAGAATCAATTGAACTAGCTGAAGATATTTTAAATCAATTAAAGGGCACTAAACAAGAAGCCTTATTTGAGAAAATTTATCAGCAAATAGAAAGTTATGAATTTACTGAAGCGGAAACCGCTTTGAATGAATTCATCGATGTACTAAATAACTGAATACTAAATCAGTAGTAACTTACAAGAAACTAATAATAAAGTAATCAATAGTGCATGTACTCCCTTCGATGTACTATCGATACAATAATAGTAGAGGTGCGTATGACATTATCAAAGCATGAAGTAGTAGACGGAGATAAAGCGACAGTACTTATTGTTGATGATAACTCAGATAATCTAGATGTATTAAGTGGTGTATTACGTCCTTTTTATAAAGTGAAAGCAGCGATTAATGGTGAATTAGCGCTTAAAGTCGCCTCAGCAAAAAATAAGCCAGACATTATCCTGCTTGATATTATGATGCCAGGTATGGATGGCTATGAAGTTTGTCAGCAATTAAAGTTGAATCCGAGCACAGCAAATATTCCAGTGATTTTTGTTACCGCTAAAACAGAAACAAAAGATGAAGAAGCGGGATTTAAATTAGGCGCAGTAGATTACATTACTAAGCCAATCAGTGTGCCTATCGTACTTGCGCGTGTACGAGCACAATTAGCGCTATATAATCAACAGCGTGAACTTGAAATATTAGTGAAGCAACGTACAAAAGAGCTCGATGATACGCGACTAGAAATTATTCAGCGATTAGGTTGTGCAGCTGAATACAAAGATAATGAAACGGGGTTGCATGTTATTAGAATGAGTTGGTACTCTAAGTTTTTAGCTGAGCAAATTAAGGCTAATGATGAATGGGTTGAGTTACTCTATAATGCTGCTCCGATGCATGATATTGGTAAAATAGCGATACCAGATAGGGTGTTACTCAAGCCAGGTAAACTCGATAAAGAAGAGTGGACTATCATGCAGACACATGTTGAATGTGGTGTAGAAATACTTGGGGAGCATGAGTCAGACTTGATGATAATGGCACGCGAAATAGCCCTTTGTCATCATGAAAAATATGATGGTAGTGGTTATCCAAATGGCATATCAGGGGACGATATTCCCTTAAGCGCTCGTATTGTTGCTATCGCCGATGTATTCGATGCATTAACGTCAGTACGTCCTTATAAAAACGCATGGTCAGTAGAAAAAGCCATCGCATTATTAGTAGAGGAAACTGGGAAGCATTTTGATCCCGTATTAGTGCCAGAGTTTATAAAGTGTTTACCGAGAGTACTCGAAATTAAGGATAAATATATGGATGTATTTGATGAATAACTATTTATGAAAATCATCCATAACACATTGATTAACGATGATAATATTTACGATTATCTACCCTAAAATGACTTAGAAGTGACGCTGGGTATTTATAGCAAGCTAAGAGTGACGTTATTTTAAAGCAACAGATTATTACGGAAGAATAAACAACATGTCAGAGCAAGAACAACAAAAAGATGCCACAGTTCAAGAAGCAAAAACGGTAATTGAAACACAAGATCCTGTGCGAAAAATTACTAAATACGTGTTAATCATAACAGCCTTGATTTTTGTTTGGTACATCATTGCCGACAGACATGCGCCATGGTCAGATCAAGCACGAGTGCAAACTTATGTCATTCCAATTGTGCCGCAAGTTTCTGGTCGGGTAATAGAAGTATTAGTCAAGCAAGATCAGATAGTCGCTCCTGGCGATATATTATTTAAAATTGATCCAAGTGATTATGAATTGGCCGTAGAAAATGCAGAAGCTTCTTTAGAGATGGCTGGTCAAGAAATTGGTGCGGGTATGGCATCAGTTGTTACTGCGCAGGCACAACTTGTTGTTGCAGAAACCAACGTTGAACATGTTAATGCACAAAGTTCGCGTGTTTTTGAAATGGAAGACAAAAATGTGCTTTCTCATTCTGAAGGCGATAAAGCACGTGCCGCAATCAAGGCGAGTAAAGCTCAAGTAGTCAGTGCAGAAGCTAACTTAGATAAAGCTAAGCAGTCTTTAGGTAAAGAAGGTAATGCTAACCCTAGAATTCGTGCCGCAATGGCGCAACTTAAAAAAACGCAATTGGATTTAAGCCGAACTGTTGTTCTCGCTCCTTCTTACGGTGGCATCACTAACTTGCAAATCGATACTGGTTTTTATGCAAAAGCTGGCGCGGCATCAATGACCTTTATTGAAGGTAATAATGCCTGGGTTCAAGTGAACTTACGTGAGAACAACTTAGCAAATTTAGCCATAGGAAACTCGGTTGAAATAGCTTTAGATGTTAACCCTGGTACTATATATCAAGGGAAAATAAGTAGTATAGGATTTGCCGTTGATACTTCTTCGACCAGTGCTGTCGGTGGTTTAGCTACAGTTGAATCAAAAACTGGCTGGCTTAGAGATGCGCAACGCTTTCCGGTAATGATTACCTTTGATGACGATAGTACTAAAGGTAAGCGTCGATTAGGCGGTCAAGCAGATGTACAAATTTATACTGGTGATAATTGGTTCGTTAACAGTCTTGGTTGGCTTTGGATTAGAGTATTAAGCATACTTTCTTATGTCTATTAAAGTGACAAATCATTCAGCTAATATAGGTACTTACATTCGTAAGAGTATTTTTACTGATGTTGGCACCATGCGTGTATTACGTTTTGCCTTTGGGGTCACACTTTCCTGCGGGCTAGCGTATGGCATTAATTGGCCTTTAGCTTTTTTAATGCCTGTTTTCACCGCGATGATTTTGGCCATGCCATTACCGAAACCATCTGTTAAAGCCAGTTTTAATAATATGATGAGTACCCTAAAGGCCTTTGCTATAGGGTTAGCTTTCTCATTGTTTTTTTTACAGTATCCGATTGTCTATCTAATCGCGTTAGCCTTGGTCTTATTTCATCTATATTACTATTTAAATCGTGGTGGCTCATTTTGGTTTACCTTAATGTCGATGATCGCTATTTTAGTCTTACCTATGATTGCCAATAGCAACGAAGGTTTAGCAATAGGTTTTTCAGCAGGGTTTGTTTATTCCAGTTGGTTAACTATTGCGATGCTTTGGCTAGCACACTTTGTTTTTCCGGACCCTAATTTCACCCAATTTCCTATAAAGCCTAAATACAGTAAGGCTTATTCAAATATTGCAGCGAAAACTGCTTTAAAAAGTACTTTGGTCGTTTTCCCCATTGCGGCAATTTTTATCAGTTATGGTTTGAGTGATTATTTATTAGTGATGGTTTTTTCGGCGCTTTTTATTCTTAAACCTGATTTGGCTGAAGGTAAGCAGGCTGGACAAAACTCATTGTTGTCGACCTTATTAGGCGGGGCATTTGCTTGTGGTTTTTATTGGTTGATTGTTGCTGTGCCACAGTTTAATTTTTACTTATTATTGCTGCTTGCTACCGCACTATTTTTTGGTAGACATATTTTTTCTGGCTCGCCAATGGCTAAGTATTATAGTTCAGGGTTTATCGCACTACTCGTGATTGTAAATAGCGCTATGGCGGCAGATAGTAACTTTAGCGAGATTTTAATCCAACGAGTATTACTTATTTGCTCTGCAGTCTTTTACATTATGTCAGCCTTAAAAGTGCTTGAACGTTATTGGTTTAAACCCAATAAGTCAGTCGTTTCAAAGTGAGATTTTTAATCAGAAAGTAGACTTTTTCTCGTTTCATTAGGCTCAACGGAAAGACCACTGATTAGTCTTAAATTACCTTTGGTAATAGGATTCGAGTTAATTGATATTGCCGTTGTTAAATCATCAATCGCACCTGATAAGTTATCACTGAAATAACGTGCAATACCTCGGTTACTATAACTAAGAGATTTAAGGTAAATGGCTTGTTCATTGTGCAATGGCATTGATTTTGTGCTTTTAATTGCAGCAGAACAACTTGATTCTGATTTGGCTTTGTTATTCGACTGTATATATGCAACACATAAGCTCATATTACTTTCGAAAGTTTGCTCAACCATATTCATTCTAGTAAGTCTTTTTATTCCAGTAGTTAAGTCGCCAGTCATTATATTTTTACTACCGACAGTATCTTTAATTACCGCAACTTTTAATACTAGCTCGCTAGCCGAAGCAGAGACAAGGCTACTTAATGCAATACTTGCTAGAAGGGTATTAAAAATTATAGATTTAGTTGTCATGTTAATTCTCCAGTTTAAAGGTGTATCACCTTGATACACCTTTAATTTAAGGAATTGTTATATCCCTGACAAACTATTAAAAAACACTCATCAAATGAATTTATTTCACTTATTAAACGACTACCTACAGGTAGTCAGTCATGAAGGTTTCTTTCACCCAATTGGCAAATAATGTTAACTCTACTTTACTCTCCATATTTTCATGTTGAATTAAATAATATCTATCATTGGTATTTAGCTCTTCGTCAAATAATTTAACTAATAGCTGCTCACTAAACCATGTTTTACTCATTGGTAAAGGGACTAATGCTATTCCCATACCTTGTTGTGCTGCGCGAGCGACACCAAACATACTATCAAACTGTATAATTTGCTTAGGATCAAAATCGTTAACACCTAGATTTTCAGCCCATTGATGCCAAGACCAAGGTCGGGACCTATGTAATATTAGCGGAGTATTTTTTAGTGCTTTAAAGCCAGAGTTTTTAAGTTTTTTGTAGAGCTTTTTATTACAAGCCGCAGCATAACGAATTGGAAATAGTTCCTGAACGATACTTGCATTTGGCTTTCCATTAGCTAATACGATAGATAGATCGGCAATCTGTGATGGTTCACTGCCTGCCTTTACAGTCTCTAACTGAAGATTAATTGATGGGTTCTTTTCAGACCATTCGCTTAAGCGAGGAATAAATAATTCACTGGCAAAAAACTCGGGCAAACTAATTACAATGGTATGATTTTGTTGGTTGTGGGTAAATTCCGATATGGTAGATTCCAATTGGTGAATTATTGGCTGTATTGACTGGTAAAATTGTTTACCTGAACTTGTTAGTTCAATTGAGCGGGTGTTTCGTTTGAAGAGCATAAAACCTAATTGTTCTTCTAGTTGTTTTATTTGGTGACTAACCGCTGATGGAGTTAAAAATAATTGTGCTGCTGCATGTTTAAAGCTTAAGCATTTTGAGGCAACACAAAATGAACGTAAGCCACGTATTGGTGTTTGAATAGACATATTTAAAATTATATGGATAACGACAAATATCTAATAGCAAAATTTATGCCTACTTTTAACTTGTTAACTTTAAAGGTTATTTTTTATTATTTAATGATTTATATCTTTTTAAATGCACCGTTTTGGTTTGTATGCACCATTTTGTTTTTTTAGATAAAACCGTCATTGAGTAGGTAAAATAAGAATAAAAAAAAGGACATCAAAAGATGTCCTATCAGTGAATCAAATTAAACAATATACTTAAGTGTTACAAAAGAATCGGGGAAGATTCAAGAAACAAGATCATACTAATTTTTTATGTTGAGTTCAGCAAACGAAATAATTTAACTTGATGAGTTAAATTATTTCACTTACTAATGTTGAGTAGCTTGGGTTTATGCACAGCGATAGGTTTTTGAGGTTATTATTTTACTACCCGACACACGTAAGTCTTTATTAAATATTACATTTAGTGTTGCAATGATTGCCACTCTTTATCATCAAAATAGTGAGGATATTTCTGCAAGGATTTTATTGCTGTAATAGCGCCTGCACGCGGATTATCTGACGATTGCATTTGTTTACTAGCTTGCATCATATCAAATAGTAAAATATGTAATTGTGCATCAGCATCTGCTGGCAACTTACAGTGTTCAAATAAATATGCGAGTTGTGCATCTACCTTTTCAGCGAGTGATTTATACTGCGCATCAGTAAATTGATTATGGTGGATCTCTGAAATGTTTTCTTCGATTGAGGCTTTTATCTTACTCATGCCAAGATGTAAGCTTGCATCTATGGGCCATTTTTTTCCTTGATCTAATTGCATACCTTGTTCAGTGGATGCGTGCCCATGACTATGTTCATGTTCACTAGCTACAACAAAGGTAGTTACTGTGGTCCCTAGTAGCAATAAACACGTAGAGATTAATTTCGATATATTCATATGATTTCTTGATGATAAATAATAAGTTTATGTACCCATGTTACCTCAAAATAAAGGATTCATCTGCAATCGTTTTGCGCCTTTTCAAAGGACTCATCGACTAATAAAAAGCACTTACAATTATCAGTGAGGGGAAAATAACAAAGTACAATCGCATTAAAAATCGTAAGTTCTTATTGGCGCCTTTTAGTTCCATAAAGTGATCTATGACGATAAAACCTTTATAAGTTACTGTTATTGCAATTAATATACTTACTAACGCTGTGGAGGAAAACTTCTCACCTAAGAAGGTATTTAGTAATGTTATTACAATTAAGGCAGCTAAATAGTATTCTAATTTTATTGGATTTTTCATTATCATTTCCTACCTAAGTACATATAATAATGGGAAAATAAGTATCCACATTAAATCTATCATATGCCAATACACGGCCAACGCTTCTAAGCCTGAATGCTCTGTTGATGAATAAGCACCGCTTCTCAAACGATATATTACCCACAAGATGGCACATGAAGCCCAACCAACATGAATAAAATGGTTAAAGGTCATATAGTAATAAACTGTAAAAAATTCATTAGTATTGGCACTAAAACCCTGCAGCGTATTCCAGTGAAACTCCCAGGTTTTAATGATCAAATACAACACACCACAACTTAATGCCAACCATAAATATCGCTCACATTTAATTTTATTATTTACCCTTATAAAGGACATGGCTTTGGCCATAAAGTAACTAGAAGACAATAATACAATGGTATTAGTAACCCCCAATGAAGTGTGTAAACTTTGAGGACCTTGGGCAAAAGTATCGGGGTAATAAAACTTAGCAATAAAGTACGCAGCAAAAAAAATACCAAACTCTGTAAGCTCTGAAAGTATCCCTACCCAGATAGGAATATTACCTGGAATTCTTCCGGCATGTTCTTCACTCCATGATTTTGGAAAAATACCAAGTGAATTTTTTATAGGGTGACTATCCATTACTTTTCCTGCAGTGCAATTATCTGTTAGCGAGCAGCCACTTAACAACTTTGATTAAGTGACTTTATACTTTGGCTATATTTTCTAGTTAAAGACCAAATGTTTCTTTAATTTTAGCTTCAAAATCTTCATCTGATAATTCTTTTCTTAGTGGCACGAATGAAGTCGCCTCACTGCCAACAGGTACGGCAATAGGTGAGTCTTCATTTTCAATGATGGCTTTGACTGTATCGGCAATAGGTTGCGGGCTTGGACCTTCGTTAATCGCTTTTGCAACAATAGGGACAAAGTGGGCAACGAGATCTTTATAAGGTGAACTTTCACTGGTTGTGTTGGTATTGGCGACTAAGCCTTTTTTAACAAAGTTAGTACCAAACAAGCCTGATTGAATAGAGTGAACGCGAACATTATAAGGTGACATTTCAAAGCGAATGGAGTCGACAAATCCTTCTACCGCATATTTACTGGCATTGTAATGAGAAAGCAATGGCAAGCCCATTTTGCCAAGAAAAGAGCTGATATTAATAATGACGCCAGACTTAGCCTCACGCATATAAGGCAGTACTGTTCTTGTCATTTTCATTAAGCCAAAAACATTAACGTCAAACTGTTTGAAAATTTCTTCGTCTGTGGCTTCCTCAGCACTAGAAACAAGGCCATACCCAGCATTATTGACTAATACATCAATCTTACTTTCTTTGGCCATAATTGTGCTTACTGCAGCTTCCATTGAATTGGTATCTGTTACATCAAGATAAATATTGTTCACACCTGAGATCGCTGGCGTAGCCAAATTTTTATCTCGGGTACCGGCATAAACCGTATAACCATTTTCATGTAAAAAGCGGGTAGTCATTTCACCCATTCCAGAACTTGCACCTGTGATCAAAACAACTTTAGTCATCATAGTATCCTTGGTCGTTATTTAATTAAGTAAATTGGTAATTCAGTAATTTTCTTAATTGAATTTTACCTTGCCTAATCAGTGATTATTATATGCTTTTATCACTAGCGGGATTTTTGCGTATCACTATAGGGAATTTTTTAAGTCTTTTGGGTAAACCCCGTATGTTTTAAAAAAGATGGCACTAAAATGGCCTTGGTGTTTATAGCCAACTTCATTGGCTATTTCAGCTACGCTCATTAGGTGCTCACGCAGCAATAAATTCGCTTTTTCTAAGCGGATTTTTTGAATATAAACATAGATAGTCGTTTGATATATTTTTTTAAAGTATTTTTTAAGCTTAAAATCATTGGTGCCACAAAGCCTAGCTAACTCTTTAATAGAAGGGGGCGTTCGAAAGTCTTGTAAGATGATTTTTTTTGCTTTAGCTGCGATTTCTATTTCTTCAACGGTATGTTCTGTAGGCACACGTAAATCAAGCTGTGAGAATCTGTGTATCATATATTCAATGGCTCTATGCTCACTGATCATACTGCTCATCTTTTCGCTATGTTTAGCACTAACAATTTTATCAATCAGATACAGGCTTAAAGCATCTGTTGGTGTCTCATGAATGAGTTCAAGACTGACTTCTTCTTGCAACTTTTTATATAAAAAGTTGATTGGTTCGTAAGCATTATCACTCAAGTAGCGTTTAATAAAAAAGTCGCTGACAAAGAGGATAAATATTTCTGATTTACTCGCCCCTTGAATAGTTATTTCCATATCTTGTCTTGATGTAGCAAATAAATAGGTACTATGATCAGCTAATGAAAAACGGTTTTTAGTTAAGTTATCTTTTATCAAACAACTACCTTGACCAACCGAAACAATAAAGTTCATTCGGTCAATATTTTTAAGGTTAAGTGTTTTGTCCTCGTTGAGCATGAGTACTATATCGAAAAAGACTAAACCGTTAGATATATCAACGCGAATAACATGTTGCTCTTGATGTTTAAAAAGCTCGGTTATTTTATAACGTCTATCGGTAATGTTAAAAAAGAAACTATCCATTAAGGTTGTAGTACTCCTTAACTCTTCGTTCAAAATCTTCATCGCTAAGTTCGCGGCGCATTGCGATGAACTTACTGGCTTTATCTCCAACAGTCGAACGTGCTGGTGAAGTATCATCTTCAATTGTTTTAACGATAAGTTCTGCAGCTTCCTTAGCTTCATTGCCGCCATTTATTTGCGCTAATATATCAGGTAATAGATTGCTAGCTAGTTCGCTATAAGGACTATTCTCATCTAGTGTCGTATCATTAGTGACCAAATTACCTTTAGCAAAGTTGGTATTAAAAAATCCAGGCATGATGGAATGTACTCGAATATTGAAAGGCTCAAGTTCATATCTAAGTGAGTCGGTAATACCTTCAACAGCATATTTGCTGGCGTTATAAAAAGTGAAAAGCGGCAAGCCTATTTTTCCCAGAAAAGAGCTAATATTGATGATGACACCATGACTATTCATTCTCATTAAGGGGGTAACGGCTTTGCATAATCGAAGGATGCTAAAAACATTAATATTAAATTGATTGAACATCTCTTCTTCACTGGCTTCTTCAACCGTTGATACCAAAGCATAACCTGCATTATTGATAAGTACGTCAACTCGGCCTTGTTCAGCTTGTATAGCGTCAATAGTGTGTTTGATGCTTTTATTGTCAGTGATATCAAGTGCTATCACATGTAAGTTATCAAGCTTAATAGTAAATTTTGACGGATCTCTAGTGCCGGCATAAACAATGTAGCCATGTTGAGCCAATAAAATTGCTGTGATCCTACCTATACCTGAACTCGCGCCAGTGATGAGTACTACTTTTTCCATGTGAGACCCTTACTTTCTCTTATTAACCGTATTATGTTACTCCGCTAGCACTTTTGGCATGTGTGAGATCATCATCTGCTTAAGTAAAGTTGAAAATATTATTAAGCTTTAGTGATAATTTAATGCCACTTGTAAAAACATAGCGTTTTTCAATTTATCCACAGACAGTTACTTAATGGTGGTGAGATAGTTAATGGCGTAGTTATTTATCATCGGTACTTTTTAATTACTAGGAATAGTTAGTCGTTCTTATGTTAAGCGAATGATGTTCAAGGAGTGAGTGTTATTCCTGTGTTTTCTTAGGCGGAAAGTTGGATAACAAGCGATTAACTGTTGTGGTAATCGCTAACTCTTTTTCTTGGAATGGCATATCACCTTTACCTTCATAAACATCAGTACCGTGCCAAATAGCTTCACCATCATGGCTAATATCTACAAAAATCTTAGTAATTATGGTGGCATCACTGTCGATAGGGATGCTGGTACTTACACCGACACTAGCAGCGCCACTACCGCCAATTTTGGCCCCACCTAATCCAATGCTAAAAGATGAATTATTTGCTTTTTCCTGTTGAGAAAAATGAAATTCTATTTGCAAGTCGGCGAACTCAGTTTGAGGAAGGAAAAGTTGTCGCACTAAAGCACTCTCAATAGCTTGCTTAATACGATTATCCATCACTGGATTTGCATCAAGATCTGGAGATATTTGTTTAACAAATTGAAAGCTTTTGAATAATGAAAAATTAGTTTTTTCGTTATAATCAAACTTAGTGGTTGGCTCACTACTACAGGCAGTTAATAGTAATGTAAATAACACAGTGATGAGACTTTTCATTAATTCACCTCAAATATTTAGCTGGAAAACTTAAATAAGTATAACTAATAATTATTGTTATGCTGGTTATTGTTAATGAGTAATACCAATATCATTAAGTTTGTGATCTTGTTGTACGAAGGGAAAATAAATCAAGGTAAGGCGCTCGATTGAGCAATAGCTGGCTATTGTGATTGAGAGCAATGCAGTCTTGGAGTATTTTAGCCAGTACAAGTGAGCAATGATTTAATGAAATTGGTATAAGTTGAATTAATAAAGACTCTTTCTGTACTTGGTAAACTTCAGGCGAAACGAAGAGAATAAAGGGGGCCGATTACCTGAATCGAACTGTTGCAAGTTAATGAGTCATTGATTCAATTAGTAGCATAGCTGATAAACTCCAGACGAAAAAAAACCTTAACATTGCTGTTAAGGTTTCGTTTCTTCTCCGAAGAGAATAAATGGTGCCGACTGCCGGAATTGAACTGCTGCACGTTAATGAGTTACTGATTCAATTAGTAGCATAGTTGATAAACTCCAGACGAAAAAAAACCTTAACATTGCTGTTAAGGTTTCGTTTCTTCTCCGAAGAGAATAAATGGTGCCGACTGCCGGAATCGAACTGGCGACCTACTGATTACAAGTCAGTTGCTCTACCAACTGAGCTAAGTCGGCACACAAAGCTGTGTGCAATATCTAAGTTTAATCTAAACAACTTAAATACTTTTGGCACCGAAGTATTACTTAATATTTCTATTGAGCACCACTTCTGTAAATGGTGCCCCGACCCGGATTTGAACCAGGGACACGAGGATTTTCAATCCTCTGCTCTACCAACTGAGCTATCGGGGCACAACATGTTTAACTTGGCTGTAATTCGCTACCTCGTTAAGACGGGGCGTATTAAACTGTTTTTCCTTTACCCCGTCAACTGTTTTCTACTAAGTTTTTTATAAAAAGTGTTTGTTTGCTGTTTTTTACAGCAAGTTTGATTTTCATGCACCTTTTATAAGCATTAACGAGCTATTAAATAAACAGTCAAAATCTGTGTAACTGTTAATTGCGATTATTTGCTTGGCGGCACATAACCTTCAATTTCTGGTTCTTTACCTTCAAATAGGTAAGCAACCATAGCTGCTTCTAAAAAAGCACGGTCATCAACATTCATCATATTCATTTTTTTTTCATTTATTAGCATGGTTTGTTTTTTTTGCCAGATAGTCCAAGCTTCTTTAGAAATGTTATCAAAAATGCGTTTACCTATTTCGCCGGGATAAAGTTGGAAACCTAAACCTTCGGCTTCTTTGTTTAGGTTTTGACAAAATACTGTGCGACTCATAATGGATTCTCTTCTCTTTATTAGGTAGGTAGTAGTTAATTAGTACGGCTGTTGAACTTTACTGTTTATTTAATTTGAACAGATATAAACATCAAAGGTTAACAGTCTCTAAGCAAAGTAAGTAGTTTTTGTGTGGAAGCCGCTAAGCCGACACTCAATCCTTGGTGTAAATCATACCACTTTTGCTGATTAGGTTCGTTTATTTTTGAAACTTCAAGTTGCTGGCAGTCTACTACCACGGGAGTAATATCTAAATGAAAATGACTGAAAGTGTGCCTAAACTCAGTTAGGGTTTGTGATGAAATTTCCTTAAGTGACAAACTCGTCATTAAGTCATTAATTTCGCTTAGCTCATCAACTTCGTGAAAACACCATAAGCCACCCCAAATACCAACAGGCGGGCGCTTTTCCATCAAAACTTTATCACAGTTTTCGTTTTTAAATCTTGGGATCACCATGATGGTTTGCTTTTCAGGAATTTTTTTCTTAGGTTTTTTCTGAGGAAAGTTCATTTGCTGGTCACCCGCTTTGGCTAGGCAACTTTGCTCAACTGGGCATACTTCACAGCTTGGTTTACTACGAGTACACACCGTTGCCCCAAGATCCATCATCGCTTGATTAAAACTATCGGTTTCAATGGCAGGCGTTAATTTCTCACTTAATTGCCATAACGCTTTATCGAATTTACTTAAACCATTATAACCTTCAACAAGGTAACTTCGTGCCAGCACCCGTTTTACATTACCGTCTAAAATAGGATGATATTGTTTTAACGATAAACTTAAAATAGCGCCAGCGGTCGAGCGACCTATGCCAGGTAAAGCGATAACTTGCTCAATTTCAATGGGAAAGTGGCCATCATAGTCATTGAGCATGATTTTAGCTGATTTATGTAAATTACGCGCTCGAGCATAATAGCCTAAACCAGTCCAATGATGTAAAACCACATCTTCATCAGCATTGGCTAAGTCGGTAATTGTCGGAAAACTTTCCATAAAACGTTGATAGTAAGGGATAACTGTCGCAACTTGTGTTTGTTGTAACATTATCTCTGAAATCCACACTCTATATGGGGTTTTATCTTGTTGCCAAGGTAAGTGCTTTCTACCTTGTAGGTGATACCAGCTTACGACTTGCTGGCCAAATTGTTCAGCCGATTTGGCTGATATTACTATAGGATTATTCATAGCGCGCAGTGTAACTAAATAATGTGTTGAGCTCAAATAGGCAAATTCGCATCTTGATGTTAACGAGTATATAATGTCGCCTTTAAAATTCGCTCAGCTTAGTTCCAACTTAGCATTAAGAAAAATATAAGGCTTTATAATGAAAATGAACGCAAAAAACCGTAGTACCCGTATTCGTAAAAAATTACGTGTTGATGAGTTTCAGGAATTAGGCTTCGATGTTGCTTGGAAATTAAAAGATGGCATAAATGGTGAAGAACTTGATGCTTTCATTAATAAGTTTTTTGCAGAGGCTATCCAACCAAATGGCTTAGGTTTTGGTGGTGAAGGTGATACTTTATGGCATGGTCTTATTTGCACTCAAAAACTAGGTTCATGTACTGATGAGAATCGCAGCACTGTTGAAAAATGGTTGACTGATAATGGCGCAACTTCAGTAGCGGTAAGCGACCTATACGATGTTTGGTGGGCTGAATAGTTTTATTCGTCATAAATGATTTTTATACGGCATTGTCGGCGCTATTCATTACCATTACTTATGTTCCATAAGCGCAGGCACTGAATAACTTGACGGCTTTGTCTAAAATGCCATTTATTTAGAATAACGAACTAACTTTTTTAATAAAGAAAACTTATGACTGAAAAAAACGAAAAAACACATAAAACCATAGAACAAGCCGAACAAGAAGGTAAGTACATTCGTAAAGTACGTAGCTTTGTTAAACGCGAAGGCCGGTTAACTAACAATCAAGAACGTGCGATTAACGATCATTGGCAAACTATGGGTTTAAACCATAGTGATGGCGTTATAGATGCTCCAACATTATTTGCCAATGAAAACCCTGTGGTTTTAGAGATTGGTTTTGGTATGGGTAAATCTTTAGTCGAAATGGCTAAAGCAGCACCAGAGCTAAACTTTATTGGTATTGAAGTTCACAAACCTGGTGTTGGTGCGTGCATTTCATCAGCGGTTGAAGAAAGCGTTAGTAATTTAAAAGTTTATGAACATGATGCTATCGAGATTTTAGCAGACTGTATACCTGACGATACCCTAACAACCGTTCAGTTGTTCTTTCCAGATCCTTGGCACAAGAAAAAGCATCATAAGCGCCGAATAGTTTCAGCTGAGTTTGTCGAAACGATCAGACAAAAGTTGAAAGTTGGTGGTGTATTCCATATGGCAACAGACTGGGAAAATTATGCAGAATGTATGCTAGAAGATATGCAAAGTGCACCCTGTTATAACAACTTGTCTGAAAGTAATGATTATGTGCCACGCCCAGATTCTCGTCCGTTAACGAAGTTTGAAAATCGTGGTCAAAACCTAGGTCATGGTGTATGGGATTTACAATTTGCTAAAAAGGCTTAACTTTTTGGTTAAACCTTTTGCTAAGTTTTAGTTTGCCGAATTAGGCTTCGCTTTGACTTGGTAAGGGTAAATATTGACGTTCAATGAAAAACAAATGTTGGGCGTTACGTAAGTTTCCGCTGTCAATTAACCATTGTTGGTCAATAATTTCACGTGCTAAGGCCGCATGCAATATGCGGCTTTTATATTGAGTCCAATAAGCTAATGTTGCAGTTTGATGGCAATCATTATTAGGAAATTGTTCACAGCGAGTTGATGCCAATTCTTCAATAATATTAGCAATGACTTTATCTTTTAATTCTGAATCAATTTGTTGTTTAAAACGAGTAAAGCGTTTTGCTTTAACTAATTGCCAGAGCAACCAAACCAATGACAGTAACGCCAGTATGGCGATAATTTCCATGTTCTGTTCCTATTCATACCCAAACCACATGAAGATGCAGGTTTCAGCTGGAATTAGAAACGCCTTTAGGCAAGGCATTGATTGAAGATAAGGGTTGTTCTCTTGTCGAAATCAATAACGTAGCATAAAGCGTTTCTAAACTAGCCCTACGGGGACACCTGAGTAATTTATACTCTTCGTTGCCTCATTTTTTAAGGGGATAACCATTAATGAAATGAGGTGCCTTGATCATCAATTACTCAGGCGTCCTGAAACACGCAGCTTCAAGTGGCTTGGGTATATATAATCACCTTTACTATATCATCTTAACTCGACTATTTATCTATTCAAGTACATAAAAAGAATGATAAAAAGATTACACTTAGTTACACTGTTATCAATTTCATCATAGGCGGATTTTTCAATGAGCAGAGCTCTTCTATTTCTTAGTATTTTCTTCTTAAGTGGCTGTGGAACACCAATCCAAGCATTTCAAGTCAAAGAAAATTCGATTCAAACACTATATAAGAAGGTCAACCCTTCAGTGGTTGAATTACATGTACAATCACTAGCTGATCCAAAAATTGGTCAAGTAGCATATAAAGCAAAAACTGCAAATTCATTAGGGTCAGGAGCTTTAGTAAGTAGCGAAGGTCGTATTTTAACAGCAGCTCATGTTGTTGATAAAGCAACAGCAATTGAAGTTGAATTTGCTGATGGCACTAAAACTACCGGTCATGTTGTTTGGGTAGAGCCGCTTATTGATTTGGCGATGATTCAGGCAGGGGAAGTTCCTAGCACAGCTAAACCATTAAAATTAGCTAAAAGTAACGATTATCAAATTGGTGAACAGGTTATTATTATTGGTGCACCTTTTGGTGTTAGCCACAGTTTATCTGTTGGCTATCTAAGTGGTATTCGTGACGGTAACGCAATACCGGGCAGAACCTTAGTGCCACGTTTATTACAAACTGATGCTTCAATTAACCAAGGTAATTCTGGCGGTCCAATGTTTAACCTCAATGGTGAAATTGTTGGTATTGTTAGCCATATATTATCTAAAAGTGGTGGCAGCAATGGCTTAGGTTTTGTTGTTTCAGTTGATACCGTACGCCATATAATTGATAGTGACCCAGGTACATTCTCGGGTTTTATTCCATTGTTACTTAATAAAAAACAGTCGTATGCTATTAACAATACAGCAGGCCACGGCATGTTAATTCAGCATGTTATACCAGGTACTTTAGCAGATAAATTAGGCTTTAAAGGTGGTAACCTTAGTGTTGTCATTGGTCGCAGTCCTATTTTACTTGGTGGTGACATACTGCTGGAAGTGGGCGGTCGTGCTATTATTGATTTGGCATCAGCGGTTCAAATTAAGAAGCATCTAGCTACCTTTGAAAAAGGCGATAGAGTTACTTTTAAATATTTACGCAATGGTCAAAAGAAAGAAACTTATTGGATAGTTGAGTAGTTACCGTTAATCGCTAGCTATAATATTTATTCAAGTTAACCATAGTAAAAAGGCGGATAAATTTCTGCCTTTTTTAGATAATTTAAACGGTAAAAGTACATTTTTAATGGTGTTATACTACTGACTCCTTAATAGTTGCTAATATTGTTCGGAAAAACTTTATGACTATAGTATATAAAACAAGAACACAGTTAGTGGTTGAAACACTTAGAGAAAAAATTCTTAGTGGTGAGTTGAAAGCGGGCGAATCACTTCGTCAAGCGGCGTTAGCGACCGAATTAAATGTAAGTCGTATTCCGGTAAGAGAAGCCTTATTGCAGCTTGAAGGAGAAGGCTTAGTTGTCTTTGAACCACATAAAGGCGCCACAGTAACTGAACTTAACGCTAAGCATGTTGTTGAGCTTTTTGAATTGCGAGCAATGCTTGAAGGGCACTTATTAGCTGCATCGTTACCACTATTAACTAGTGAAAAGCTAGCTGAGGCAAGTGAGATTTTAGGCCAATTAGATAAAGCCCTTGGTAAGGAAAATGCCGCAAATACCTGGAGCGAGCTGAACTCTCGCTATCATAATTGTTTATACTCGGCGGCTAATCGTCCACAAACACAAGATTTAGTTAATACCTTAAATAAAAATGCGGATAGATATATTCGTATGCATTTATTGTGGGCAGGTGGCATTTCAAAAGCAGGACCTGAACACAATCAGCTATTAGCTTTTTGTAAAACCGGCGATGTTGACGAAGCTGTTGCGGTATTAAAGCATCATATTTTAAGCTCTAGAGATGAAATAAAAGCTTTTTTAGAGCAACGTGAAGCAGCTAACAATTAATTTAATTGTCAGTGTAAAATTTATTTGCTTACTTGTGTTGTAAAAGTAAGCAAATATTGACTTTTCCTCTTTATTTCTATAGTATTCCCGCCCCTAAAAATCACGTAAAACTTGTTTGTTTTTGTCTATGTTTAACGTTAATTAAACATAAATGAATCATGTTCGCCAATTCGTCTTCGCCAATGATTTAACCGGAAAAGTTAACTATTAGCGATAAACCCAATGAGATAAAAATGTTTGAATTACACGCCAGTAAAGTGTCTAACTTGAAAAATGATGTGTTATCAGGTCTAACAGTTGCGTTAGCACTTGTACCTGAAGCGGTAGCTTTTGCTTTTGTTGCCGGGGTAGAGCCTTTAGTTGGTTTATATGCTGCTTTTATAGTTGGTTTAATTACCGCTATTTTTGGTGGTCGACCTGGAATGATTTCTGGTGCCACGGGCGCCATGGCTGTGGTAATGGTAAGTTTAGTTGCCATTCATGGTGTTGAATACCTATTTGCCACTGTGGTGCTCACGGGCGTAATACAAATTCTGGCGGGAATATTTAAATTAGGTAAGTTTATTCGCTTAGTACCGCACCCTGTAATGCTAGGTTTTGTTAATGGTTTAGCGATTGTTATCTTTTTAGCTCAGTTAGGGCAATTTAAAGTAACTAACGCTGCTGGTGAACTTGAATGGATGCAAGGTACACCATTATTTACCATGGCAGGTTTGATCCTTCTGACAATGGCAATTATACACTTCTTCCCTAAACTTACTAAAGCAGTACCTTCTACTTTAGTGGCTATTGTGGGTGTGTCGTTATTAGTTTTTGGTATTGGCCTTGATACTAAACTTGTTGGTGATGTTGCTTCAATCGCTGGCGGTTTACCAACTTTCTCGATTCCTCAAGTTCCGTTCTCATTCGAAACCTTTAAAATTATTCTTCCTTTTGCGCTTGTTCTTGCGGCAATTGGTCTTATTGAATCTTTATTAACACTGACTTTAATTGATGAATTAACTGGGACACGTGGTCGCAGTAATAAAGAGTGTATTGCTCAAGGAGCAGCTAACACTGTTACAGGCTTCTTTGGCGGTATGGGTGGTTGTGCGATGATCGGTCAGTCTATGATCAACGTAAACTCAGGTGGTCGTGGTAGAGCATCTGGTATAACTGCAGCTTTAGCCTTATTAGGTTTTATATTGTTTGCTTCTGGCTTAATTGAAGCGATACCACTAGCTGCATTAGTTGGCGTAATGTTTATTGTGGTTATTGGTACGTTTGAGTGGTCAAGTCTACGTATCTTAGGCAAAGTACCTAAAGCAGATGCTTTTGTTATTATATTGGTTTCAGGAGTTACTGTTTATTCAGATCTAGCTGTTGCTGTTATCGTTGGTGTTATCGTATCCGCGCTAGTTTTTGCTTGGGAACACGCGAAACATATTCTAGTTCACCGTAGCGTTAATGAAGATGGCTCAACAGTATATGAAGTGAATGGGCCAATATTTTTCGGTTCAATTGCTAATTTCCTTGAGCAATTTACGCCAGAAGACGACAGTGATGATGTTATTGTTGAGTTCAAAAATGCACGTGTTGTTGACCACTCTGCTATTGAAGCAATTGATACTTTGGCTGAGCGTTATTTATCGCGTAACAAAAACATGCATTTGAAACACTTAAATAAAGAGTGTAAAGAACTGTTGCACAAGGCAGATAAGTTAGTTGAGCTTAATATAATTGAAGACCCTGATTATCATATTGTTAGTGATAAGTTAGCGTAAATTTAGCTTTTAAAAAATTTTAGAGCCAGTTTTAACTGGCTATTATAAAAATGCGTTGATAAGTTATACTTAACTTACAGCGCATTTTTTTTATTTATTTTTTAGATATTCCAACACCATTTTTATTATATTTGTGATCTTGTTGAGCGTAGTGAAAATAAAACAAGGTAAGACAAAAATTGCAAAGTAGCTAGCTATTACTATTGAGAATAATGCGGTCTTGGCGCACTTTAACCAGCATAAGTGAGTAATAACTTACTAAAATAGGTATTAGGGAGGAGGTTAAATGCAATTAGAGTTTTTTGACGTTCCTAGCCCCTGTGTCGGCATTTGTCAGTCGGATGAGAAAGGTCATTGCCTAGGTTGCATGCGCTCGCGTGATGAACGACTAGAATGGAAAACTTTTAACAACGATGAAAAACAAAAAGTCATAAAACGTTGCATTCAACGAAAAAAGCGTAAGAAAAATCAGCAAAAACCAAAGGAAAAACTGATCATCGCCATACAAGAAAATGAAGCTGATATGCAGCCATCGTTACTTGATCCCCCAAGTAAAACTCAGACAACACCAGATACTGATTTAGATTTTAGTGAGTTTGAGCTTTAATTCCACTAGTGCTGTTATTTAAGCCGTTTTAACTCGCTTAACGGTATGTTAATTAACCACTATCAATAAATTTTACTTTTAATACAATATTTTTTACAAAACGGTTGCCACTGATAATTTTTAACTATATTATACGCGCTCTTTAGAGAGTTCGACTCGATAAAGAATGCCCCGATAGCTCAGTTGGTAGAGCAGAGGATTGAAAATCCTCGTGTCCCTGGTTCAAATCCGGGTCGGGGCACCATAAAAAGATAAAACCTCAGCACTAATCCTGCTGAGGCTTTTTTCGTTCCTGAAGACCATATTTCTTAAGTGTGTACTTTATTAAACCTGATAGCGGTTTACTTATTGTAACTTTAGCCAGCTGAGTTTGTAGACTCAACTAGCTAAAATAGGTCATTAGTGATTAGCTTAGAGTTGTTCTTTTAAGCTAAATAATAAGTCTAGTGCCTGTCTCGGGCTTAGCTCATTAATATCGGTATCAATAAGTGTTGTTACCACTGAATGCTCTTCAGGGGCGAAACTGAGCTGCTCAAAGGCATCATTTTGTATAGGTGCTGGTAGTATGCTTGGCGTTTGCTGTTGCTCTAATTCACTTAACCTTTGTTTAGCACGCTTGATCACTGTTTTTGGTACACCTGCTAACTGTGCTACCTGCAAACCAAAACTTTTGCTAGCCGCTCCTTCTTGTACTGCATGCATAAAGACGATGTTATCGTCATGCTCCATGGCATCTAAGTGCACATTGGCTAAGGTTGAAATTTGACCGGCAAGTAAAGTCAGTTCAAAATAATGGGTCGCGAATAAAGTAAAAGCTTTGGTTTTAAGTGCTAACATTTCAGCACAAGCCCAAGCGAGTGATAAGCCATCGTAAGTACTAGTTCCACGGCCAATCTCATCAAGCAGCACTAAACTTTTATCCGTAGCGTTGTGTAAAATGTTTGCCGTTTCAGTCATTTCGACCATGAAGGTTGAGCGGCCACTGGCTAAATCATCTGAAGCACCAATTCGGGTAAATATCCTATCAACTAAACCTATGGTCGCGTTGTCAGCAGGCACATAACAACCTATATGAGCAAGTAAAACTATTAAGGCCGTTTGGCGCATATAGGTAGATTTACCGCCCATATTTGGACCAGTAATAATTAACATCTTTCGCTGTTCTGTTAACAACACTGGGTTGGCGATAAAGGCATCGTTAGTCATTTGTTCAACGACAACATGACGACCAGCATCAATACTAATGCCTGGTTCTTCAACTAAGCTAGGTTTTACGTAGTTTAGCGCTAGTGCACGTTCTGCGAAGGTAGTTAATACATCGAGCTCAGCAATGGCTTGACTTAATTGCTGCAGTTGCGCTAAATCAGGTAATACTTTATCGAATAACTCTTGATAGAGTGATTTCTCTAGGGCTAAAAATTTACTTTGAGCGCTAAGTACTTTCTCTTCATGTTGCTTTAATTCTTCGGTAATAAAACGTTCATTATTCTTTAATGTTTGGCGGCGAATGTAATCATCAGGTACATCAACGGCGGCGGTACGACTCATTTCAATAAAAAAACCATGAACCCTGTTATAACCTACTTTCAATGAATGGATACCAGTACGTTCTTTTTCACGTTGTTCAAGTTGCGCTAAAAACTCAGTCGCACCATCACTTAAATCGCGTAGTACATCAAGCTCGTTATTATAACCCGGTGCGATAACACCACCATCACGTATTAGTACGGGTGGGTTTTCAACAATGGCATGTACTAGCAAGCCTTCTAGTTGAGGCATTGGCAGGCTTTGCTGAGCAATAGTGGCTAAGTAGTTAGTAGGGGATTCTGTTAATCCACTTTTTAACTCATTCTGTAACTCTGGTAATTGTTGTAGAGCATGACGTAAACGAGCAAAATCACGAGGCCTTGCAGAGCCTAAGGCGATTCTAGAAACAATACGTTCAATGTCACCCAAGCCTTTTAATAATGGCTGAATAGGCGTGATAAGATCTAATGCTATGATATCACTCACCGTATTTTGGCGGTTATTAAGAACCGTTAAATCACGTAATGGAAAGTGTAACCAGCGTTTAAGTAAACGAGACCCCATTGGTGTGGAAGATTTATCTAAAATAGCAGCAAGGGTATTATCTAAACCGCCTTGTAGATTTTGGGTCAGTTCTAAATTTCGTCTAGTGGCTGCATCAAGTACTACACCTTTATTGGCAGACTCACAAACAATGGCACGAATATGAGGCAGGGCAGTACGTTGAGTATCTTTGACGTATTGAAATAAACAACCTGCAGCAGCCAGACCTAAAGGCTTGTCATCAACACCAAAACCAGTTAACTCTTTGGTATCGAACTGCTTATTCAATAAACTAATGGCAGTATCAAGATCAAACTCCCACTCTGGACGACGACGTAAACCTTTTCTTTGCTCGATTAAACTAAAGTCTTGTAGAGATTCACTATAAAGTAATTCTGCAGGAGATAAACGTTGAAGTTCAGCTTGGAGTTGTTCAGCAGTTTGTGGTTCAGTGAGTACAAATCGACCACTGGCCATATCTAAATAAGCAAGACCAAAAGCGGGTGCTGAGCTTATTTTTAGTTTTGCATTTGGGGATTGATTATCGACGATGGCAACAATGAGATTGTCTTGCCTGTCGACTAGCAGTGCTTCATCACTAACAGTACCGGGTGTAATAACACGTACGACTTTTCGCTCTACTGGGCCTTTACTCGTGGCAGGATCGCCAATTTGCTCACAAATAGCGACCGATTCACCTAGGGCGACTAGCTTCGCTAAGTAGTTTTCAGCCGCATGATATGGCACACCCGCCATTGGAATAGCATTACCGCCAGTTTTACCTCGAGCGGTAAGTGATATATCTAATAAATCAGAAGCTTTTTTGGCATCGTCAAAAAATAATTCATAAAAATCACCCATGCGATAAAAGATCAAAGTATGTGGAAATTCAGCCTTAATAGTTAAGTACTGGCGCATCATAGGGGTGTGTGATGAAAGATCTTTTGTGGCAGTGGTCATGAAATGCTAAAACTCTTATGTTATTAATAGCTTAATACTAGGGATATTTATACCTAGCGGTATTTCCCTAGATTATGCCATAAGCAGTATTAGCATTTCTTCACTTTTTAATAATTATTCCGTGCTACTGGGATTATCTGGCCATCCATGTAGTAAACAGCGACCAAGCAATTAACCACATTACTAAAGCAATAATTATATCTATCGTCATTTTTACTTTTGGTTTGCTTAATTGTTTTGAAAGTTTGGCTGCGCCAAATGCTAAACAGCTAAACCAAGTTAACGAACCAAAAATACAACCAATAAGGAAATACACTTTTACCTCATCTGAGTATTGCCCGCCAACACTGCCAATAACCATTACGGTGTCAATGTAAGCATGTGGATTTAAAAAAGTAACGGCCAAGGTTGTCAGAAAAATAATTTTTGCTGATTTCTTTTTCAAAATAGTATCAGCAGTATTCTTACTTCGCACAAATGCAGATTTCATCGACAATAGGCCATAAACACTTAAAAACAAGATACCACCCCAAGTGAGTACATTGAATAAAGTGGCGTTATGTGACAGTAAAATGCTACCGCCAAGTACGCCCATACTTATTAATAAAGCATCGTAAAGAACAAAAAGAGCGGCGGTCATTTTATGATGATTTTGATGAATGCCCTGATTGATTAACATAGAGTTTTGCGTACCAATAGGTATGATCATACTTAATGTTAGGGTAAAACCTTTTGCTAAAACTAATAAGCTCATAATGGTACTCGATAAATAGTCTGTAGATTTGATAAGCGCTAGTTTGCATTAATCCTCTATTTAAATATAATTAATAATAATTAACTATCATTAGCAAAACTTATGAAGGATTGTGTGAGATTATGGCAAATTTTGACTATAAACTGCTTGCTGCGCTGGCTGAAGTTATCGAACTACAAAGCTTCGAGTTGGCGGCACAAAAACTATTCATTTCACAATCAGCAATATCTCAACGCATTAAAGCGTTAGAAGAGCATGTTGGACAACCGGTTCTTATTCGTAATCAACCTATCGTCGCGACACCCGCAGGTGAACAATTACTAAGTCATTTTAAAAAAGTGAAACAACTTGAGCATGAGCTGGTACCACTATTATCTCCAGATCAGCCAATTAAGCCGATGAAAATCTCACTAGCGGTTAACGCAGACAGTATTGCTACCTGGTTTATTGATGCAATTACACCAGTACTTAAAAATCACTTAGTTGAGTTGAATTTAATTATTGAACATGAAGAGAGAACTTTAGATAAGTTACGAAGCGGCCAAGCTATTGGCGCAGTAAGCACTATTGAAAAACCCTTAAAAGGTTATCGCTCTTTCAAGCTTGGTGAGATGGAATATTGTTTGGTGGCCAGTAAAGCTTTTGCTAAAAAATACTTTCCGGAAGGGGTAAACCAAAACTCATTAAAGATGGCGCCAGCGATAAGTTATGATCATAAAGATGATATGCACGTACGTTATATTGCAAAACACTTTAACTTGGCAGCCAGTGAGTATTATTGTCATAGTGTTCGTTCATCAGAAGCGTTTATCCCGTTAGCGAAGCAGGGCGTTGCTTATTGCTTGATACCCAAATTGCAAATAGAGCAAGAGTTAATCGCGGGTCAATTAATAAGTTTATGCCCTGGTAAGGAATTAGTAGAGACATTATATTGGCACAGTTGGGTACTAGTAAAAGGGGTTAACAAAAAGATTTCAGAGCAAATTGTTAGTATTGGACGTGAAAAATTAGCACATTAGTATTGTCTATTAAATCGAAATATTCATGATTGATAAAGTACTGTGTAAACGAAGTTATATATCAGGATTAAAAGAGAGAAGTAACTTTTTCTGTTTGAATTATAAAAAGTTATTGTTACGCTTTTATTCTTTATATTTCAATTGATTAAAAGTAACGTTAAGTTAAATTTTTATTAAAAATAAAAAAAGTTGCAATAAAACTTGATACTGTACGAACTTACAGTATACTTGTCTCATCAAAACGAAATAACACAACTGCTCGCGGAGTAATCTATGAAAGACGATAAAGAAAAAGCATTATCAGCAGCCTTAGCCCAAATTGAACGTCAATTCGGTAAAGGTTCAATAATGAAGCTTGGTGATAATACCACCATGGATGTAGAAACTATTTCTACGGGTTCATTAGGCTTAGATATCGCCTTAGGTGCTGGCGGCTTACCAATGGGTCGAGTTGTTGAAATTTATGGTCCTGAATCAAGCGGTAAAACCACGTTAACTTTAGAAGTTATTGCTGAAGCACAACGCAATGGTAAAGTTTGTGCTTTTATCGATGCAGAGCATGCTCTTGACCCTGTTTATGCTGAAAAATTAGGTGTTAACATTGATGAGTTATTAATTTCTCAACCTGATACCGGCGAACAAGCTCTAGAAATTGTTGATATGTTAACGCGCTCTGGTGCTATCGACGTTATTGTAGTTGACTCTGTTGCCGCGCTTACACCTAAAGCTGAAATTGAAGGCGATATGGGTGATTCACATATGGGCTTGCAAGCACGTATGTTGTCACAAGCGATGCGTAAACTTACCGGTAATTTGAAAAAATCTAATACTATGCTTATCTTCATTAACCAAATTCGTATGAAAATTGGTGTTATGTTTGGTAGCCCAGAAACGACGACCGGTGGTAATGCGTTAAAATTCTACGCTTCTGTACGTTTAGATATCCGTCGTATTGGCGCGGTTAAAAACGGTGATGAAATCGTTGGTAATGAAACGCGTGTGAAAGTCGTTAAAAACAAAATTGCGCCACCGTTTAAACAAGCTGAATTCCAAATTTTATACGGTGAAGGAATTAACAACTTAGGTGAGTTAATTGAATTAGGCGTTAAGCATGAGTTTGTAGAGAAAGCAGGTGCTTGGTATAGCTGTAATGGTGAAAGAATTGGTCAAGGTAAAGCTAATGCTGCTAAATATTTAGATGAACATCCTGAAATGGCTAAAGATGTTGATACTAAATTACGCGATATGTTTTTATCAAAAACTGTTGTGGCAGAAGATAAATCAGAAGTAAAAGAAAAAGAAAAAGCATAACTGAATAATTAGCACGAGTTTTTGTTAATAACATTTAGCAAAAACTCAGCGAAAAAAAACGTAACCTTAGACGTAAGGTTACGTTTTTTTATGTCCGATAGTTTGTAGCATGTTACAAACTAATCAGAAAACTTTATTCGTGGTCGTGCCCACAACCACCTTCACTATGAACATGGCCATGTTCAAGTTCTTCAGCAGTGGCTTCACGTACTTCGATAACTTCAACGTCAAAGCTTAAGTCTAAGCCTGAAAGAGGATGATTACCGTCAACAGTAATAACATCATCTTGCACGTCAATAACAATAACCGTTTGCTCACCATCATCAGTTGTTGCACGTAGCTGGGTACCAAGAGCAAGATCTTCAACACCAGCAAGTACTTCCCTTGGTACCGTTTGTACATAATCATCATGACGTTCGCCGTAAGCTTGATCACAAGCAACAGCAACTTCAAATTTATCACCAGCTTGATGATCGACAAGGGCATCATCTAAGCCAGGGATTAAATATCCACTACCTTGGATAATAGCCATTGGTTTATCTTCGTACGAGCTATCAATTAAAGTGCCTTCACTGTCAGATACTGCATAGTGCATAACAACGACATTATTTTTAGCTATTTTCATGTTTCATCCTAATTTTTTAAAAATTTGAGTTTATTCAGCTGTAAGAGTTATTCAGCTATAAGGGTATAAGGTAATGTTTGATTTGTTACTACGGAATCAGCTTGAGAAGCAATGCGCAGTAGAGGCAAGTCACCATCATTCGCTAATATCGCTTGAATGACACAACTACCATCATCAGCTTGATAATGGGCGAGAATATCGCCAGCTTTTCGCCAGTTTTCACCTAATTGCTTTTCAATAACATCATCCGATTGAAAAGGTTGCTCAAGTTGAGAGTTTAAGCAAAATAATGCACGTTTGTTTTTTCCTAAATACTGCATTCTAGCGACAGTTTCTTGTCCTAGATAGCAACCTTTAGTGAAACTTATACCATTAATCGCTTGTAAATTAAGCATTTGAGGTACGTAATGACCACTAGTATTTGCTGTTAAAATAGGAAAACCTTGGGTTATTTCTAATAAATCCCATACTGATTGTGAATAAGTAGGTAGTGCTAATTTTTCAGTGATTGCTGTGATAGTGGCTTTGTCATCAATAATGATATAACGCGGTTGTTCACCAGAAAGATAGACTAAACTAGTTGAACCAACTTGCACTACTGGCGTTAAGCTATCAGGAACTTGAGAGAACTCTTGCTGTATTAGGGAACTTGCTTGTTTGCCAATTAAAGCTATAAAGCCTAGTTCTTCAGCAATATCGATAGTAACTTTAGCGAAAACACCAAATTTTTTCAGTTCTTTAAGTGAACCTTCAATGCTAGCTGTTGGTTGTAATAATAGGTGAGCAGATGAGCGATTAATTAATCGGAAAACAGAAAATACTTTTCCTTTTGCATCACAGTGAGCCCCTACAAGTAAGTTTGACTCAGTTATGCTATTAACATCACATGTTACTTGCCCTTGTAAATATTTACTTTGCTCTTCACCAGATAAAGAAATTGCCCCAAATTCACTAAGTTCAATAAGGTATGTCTCTGGTAGCTGTGCTAGAGATGGAAATTGTTTGCTGGTGGTAATTGTCATAATGAACTCTATGAGAAAGCGCGGGGTTAGCTATGCTTATATATTAAAGGTTAACTATAGAATAGGGGCGAAAATAGCAAAAACAACTCGAGGACAGTTTTTATTAATGATAATTAGCATTTTTAATAGCTGTGCCATGTGAGTTATTGTTACAATATGGAGGCTAATCAATTGTGTTAATCAAGAAAGGGTACTTATGTCTGGTAACGAAGCTTCAAGCACTACAGTGACAAATAATGAAAACTCGACTAATCTTTTAAAAGTAAATAAAGCTCGTTTAAAATGGGCCTGTCGTCGCGGTATGTTAGAGTTAGATGTGTTGTTTATTCCTTTTGTTGATGAAGCATATGATGAGTTATCAACGAAAGATCAGTTTACCTTTGAACGTTTACTTACCGGTCAAGATCCTGAATTATTTGCATGGTTTATGGGACATGAAGTTTGTGAAGATACAGAGCTCAACGCAATGGTCCAACTTATACTCAAACGCGTCAAAGTATAATATCAATGTAAGAAGTTCCCGTTACAAGCTAGCAGTTTATAGCTTTATAGGAATATTAACTTGCTTAGTTATTCTTGTTAGCTTTACCTTTCATTATAATTTAGCTTTAGTGCTTGCGGTTCTCAGCCTTATATCACTTAGCTTATTCTTATCAATTGGTGATAACAAGCCTATAACCAGCTCATTCATCTTGACTAATACGGGGGTGATTGTGCTTGATAACGAGACAATAAGTTATCAATTATTAGCTGAAAGTAGGCTCAGTTTTATTGGCTGTTGGTTAGTTCTTATGCCAAATAGCAGTGCATCTGCCCAACATCGTACTCATGGTAAAGGATACCCTAAACAGTTTTTCATCTTTAGGGATAGCTTACATGAGCAAGATTTTTCTCGCTTGGCCAGAGTGATCAACCAATTAAAATAGCTACGGCTTTGACTTAAGCCGTTTTTATTATACTGGCGAAAGTATTGTTGGTTTAGCTGTTGTTAATAAGTCAGGATAATCTAAAGTGTAATGTAGACCCCTGCTTTCTTTACGCTCCATGGCACACCTTATTATAAGCTCTGCCACCTGCACCAAGTTTCTTAACTCAAGTAAATTATTACTTACTTTAAAGTTTTGATAATAATCTTCAATTTCTTGTTGAAGCAATTCAACACGGTGTAATGCGCGCTCTAGACGTTTGGTAGTACGTACAATACCTACATAATCCCACATAAATAATCTAAGCTCGTGCCAGTTATGTTGAATGACAACTTCTTCATCTGAGTCTGTTACACGACTATCATCCCAATGAGGTAGGGTTAAATAGTGATTACTTTGTACTAAGGTTTCACCAATCTCTATGGCAGCAGCGCGGGCAAAAACGAGACATTCAAGTAGCGAGTTACTCGCTAAACGGTTTGCACCATGCAAGCCGGTATATGACATTTCGCCAATAGCATAAAGTTGGCTAATATCTGTTTTACCTTGATGATCAACCATTACTCCACCACAAGTATAATGTGCGGCCGGAACAATAGGAATGGGGTGCTTAGTGATATCTATGCCAAGGGACATAGTTTTTTCATAAATGGTTGGAAAATGTTGTTTGATAAAATCACTGGGCTTATGACTGATATCTAGATACATACAATCTGCACCTAAACGTTTCATTTCATAATCAATCGCTCGCGCAACAATATCACGGGGTGCTAATTCAGCGCGCTCGTCAAAAGCAGGCATAAAACGGCTGCCATCAGGACGCCTTAATTTAGCGCCTTCACCGCGAAGTGCTTCGGTAAGTAAAAAAGTTCCAGCAGAAGGGTGAAATAAGCAGGTAGGATGAAATTGATTAAATTCCATATTCGCAACGCGACAGCCTGCTCGCCATGCCATCGCAATACCATCACCACTAGCAACATCGGGATTTGAAGTATATTGATAAACTTTACTCGCACCGCCTGTGGCTAAAATAGTTTTTTGTGCGTAAATACTTTCAACTTTCTCGGTATTTCTATTCCAAATATAGGCACCAATACATTGTTTGGGTTGGTTACCAGTAGTGCTCGGTTGGCAAATAAGATCAATGGCATTGAAACGTTCAAAGATTCTAATACGGGAATGTTGTCTTACTTGATCGGCTAAAGTGGTCTGAATTGCTTGGCCTGTTGCATCCGCTGAATGCAAGATTCTGCGATGACTATGTCCGCCCTCACGAGTTAAATGATAACGTGATTCGCCCTTACTACTTTGTTCTTTATCAAATTCAACGCCTTGGTCTATCAACCACTCTAAACAAGACTTAGCATTTTCAGTGGTAAATCGAACCGTCTCTTCATCACACAGACCTGCACCAGCAACGATGGTGTCTTCAATGTGGGAAGCAACACTATCGTTTTCATCAAATACCGCCGCAATCCCACCTTGAGCATAAAAGGTGGAGCCTTCGTTTAATGGGCCTTTACTTAAAATGACGACATCGGCATTTTGAGCTAAATGGAGTGCCAAAGTTAAACCTGCGGCGCCACTGCCAATGATTAAAACATCACAATTGTTTTGTTGAGTCATACTTTTTGATTAAGTTCAGCTATAAAAGCGAATATATAAGTAAGGGATTTTCAGGTATTCTATAATACATGGGTATAAGTCGCCAGATAATAGCGTTTAATTAACGTTTAATTATATACCCATGCTATCTCAATATGCAGGATTCAGCGAGAATTAAAAGGCTTATAGGCAAGGTATTGATTGAAGGGAATAGTTATTCTATTGTCAAAATCAATAACGCGGATTATACGCCTTTTAAACTTGCCCTGCGGGGGCTACAGAGGAAATCATGCTCATCGTTGTATCTATTATTAAGGGAGCGACCATTAATAAAAAGATACGCCTTGATCAAGAGTTGCTCTGTAGTCCTGAAACCCGCATCTTGAGGTAGCATGGGTATAGTCTGGTAATTAATAATGTCATTGCTGACAAGCCAATAATTCTAATTATTAAAAAAGATTGAAATAAATAGAACTTTTTTGAAAAACGTTAGTCTTATTTTATGCGTTTGTTATGAGCCAATGGAAAATATGAGTACAAATCAATTGTCAGTGTTAAAGGATACGGCTCAAAAGAGCGAACCAAATATAGATCAACAGTTAGTTGAGCGGGTTCAGCGTGGCGATAAAAATGCGTTTAATCTGTTGGTTACTAAATATCAGCATAAAGTTGCAAATTTAGTCAGTCGTTATGTTAAAAATCATAGCGATGTACCTGATATTGTCCAAGAAGCCTTTATTAAGGCATATCGAGCATTACCTAACTTTAGAGGCGATAGTGCTTTTTATACTTGGCTATATCGTATTGCTGTTAACTGTGCCAAAAATCACAGTGTAGCATTAGGTCGTAAGCCACCAAGTAATGATGTCGAAATTAGTGATGCCGAACTTTATGATACTGGTGATGCGCTAAGAGAAAATGCTTCACCAGAAAAAATATTACTAACAGCTGAAATTAAAAAAGTAATTTTTAGCACCATGGAGTCACTCCCTGATGATCTGCGCTTAGCAATTAACTTTCGAGAAATTGAGGGTTTAAGCTACGAAGAAATTGCGACGATAATGGAGTGTCCCGTAGGCACAGTGCGCTCACGTATTTTTAGAGCACGTGATGCTATCGACAAGAAGATTAGACCCTTGTTGCAGAAAAATAATTAAGTCATTTGTCAAAGCAGAATTTAACTAAGTGTTTTTAAGGTAAAATATGAGTGAAATTAAAACAGAGTCAATATCTTCATTAGTCGATAATTACTCTCCATCAACAGATGATAGTATCAGTGCGCATTTAGTTGATAACATGCTCAAGGATGAACACTTATCAAGTACGTGGCAAAATTATCATTTAATCGGTGATGTATTACGCGATGAAGTGCCACAATCGTTGCAACTAGATTTAAGTGAAACTATTTCTGCTGCGATTGCGCAAGAGGCAACTATTTTATCGCCCAATTCCTCTATGAAAACCTCTGGAAAAAATAGCCATCTAGCTACTGATGAAAATGTTTCTATCAATAATCATTCAGCAGCTCAACAGACTAACAGTGTAGTAGATGCAACAAATCGTTTTAAAGCAAAAATTTCCAGTTTGATTAAGCCGATGGGCCAGGTTGCCATAGCCGCTTCTGCTGCTGCTTTAATGATTGTAGGTGTTCAAAATAATGTGACTGACAATTCCATTGTTACGCCAAGTCAGGTTGTACAAACTGTACCTTTATCAGGTTATGCAAACCCTGTTAGCTTCAATGTCCAATCTAGTCAAACTCAGCAAAGTCAACAAAGTAAGCAACAAACTCAGCAAGCAATGAATGAACAATTAGCTTCTGATAGAATTGCGCAACAGCGCCGCTTACAAGCACTTTTGAAAGATCATAATCAACAAGTTAAATTAGGCAGCAATATAAAATAGCTTGATTGGCTGAATTAGTTGATAATACTAGTTGGTATAATTTTACTTTCAGCCATCATTTTTTGAGAATATATGAAACTATCGGCATTTTTATTATTGCTGTTAAGCTTTAATGTATCAGCAATAACTGCTGATACAGAGTCTGCGAAATTTTCCCTAGAGCGACTCTCCAATTCACTTCGTCAACTCAATTTTTCTACTTCATTTGTTGTTGTTAAAAATAACCAAGCAGAGCCCTATCATTGGTTGCATGGTATTGGTGATAATGAGCAAGAATTAGAAATATTTACTCGACTCAATGGTCCTCGCCGTGATGTTTTACGACAAGGTGAGATTGTTAGTTATATCGAACCTGAGCAAGAACCATACTCCATAATTTCTAGTGATGTTAGAAGCCCAATTCCAAGCATTTTTCGCGGTAATATCAGTGAACTAGAAGAGAGTTATCGTTTTATTTCTGTTGGACGTAGCCGGATTTTAGGGCGTGTGGCTCAACTTGTTCGCATCGTATCAAAAGATAAATATCGTTTTAGTTATTGGCTTTGGCTTGATCAGAAAACCGGGTTGTTGTTAAAAATGGCGGTACTGACACGTCAAGGGCAATTACTAGAGCAAATTCAATTTACTCATATCGAAGTCAATGAGCAATTAACAGATAACCTAGAACAGTTTCAGTTAACGGAATTACCAAAGGTTGTTGAATTAACACAACAACAAAATAAGGCACTCTCATGGCAAGTTGACTGGCTACCTCAAGGGTTTTCAGTGGTAAAGTCTAATCAACATAGATTAAATAGTCATAATCAAGGTAATGAAAAAGCGGTTGAATTTATGCTATTTTCCGATGGTCTAGTTGAGGTATCTGTTTATGTTAATCCTAGCCAAGAAAAATTTAGAGCGCCTGAATATGCCAGCGATGGTGCCACAATAGTTTTTAATCATATTCTGCAAGGGATAGAAGTTGGCATTGTTGGTAATATCCCATTAGCAACGGCCAAAAAAATTGCTGAATCAATCGCCCCAGCTGTGATTGATAATGTAAATAACAATGCTCAGGGCTCGAAAGGAGAACAGCAAGATGATTAAAGAATTGGCTAATGTTGTCGCTATCGAAGCAGGGCAAGTTACCGTTACCAGCCAAATAAAATCTACTTGCAGTGGTTGTGCGCAAGTAGATACTTGTGGTAGTGGGCAAATTGCTAAAGCATTGCCACAAGCTAAACTTACCCTAACCTTGCCCTATGATATCAGTGTCACGGGAGTACCGTTGAAGGAAGGCGATTGCGTTGTTTTAGCCTTACCTGAAAAACATATTTTATCGAGTGCTGGTCAAGTTTATTTATTACCTTTACTTGGTCTAATTACTTTTTCCGCTTTAGGGCAATGGTTGTTAAAACAACAAATATTACCCCATGAATTATTTGCTTTAGGGCTTGGTCTTATTGGAGGATATTTAGGGTACCGGTTTGCTAAATTTCAGCAAAAACAGGGTAAACAAAGTGAAAATTTACAACCGAAAATTATTGAAGTACTCCCTTCACCAAACATAGTTAAATAAAGTCTATACCCGTTACCAATCAAGATGCATGTTTCAGAGTCTTTGAGCAGTTTCAATTCAAGGCGCTGTGATGAAATAATGGTTATTCAGGAGAATATGCTCCTGCATTCTCTAATAAGCTACATCCATGTAGCGTCCTTATAAATCACAGCAACGATGAAGTGATGTTGCTCAAGCGCTTCTTCGATGGGTTTAAAATGACGTTATACGGCGTTAAATAATCAAACCATAGAATAAATATGTTTAAATTATTTCCCTTGCCTATAATCATTTTAATTCCCACTGAAATCCTGCACTTTGAATGGTAACTGGTATTAGCCTGTTACGGCTTGAAACAAAAGATATCTGAACAAAAGATAGCCCCAAGGCAGTAAATTCGTTAAAATCACGCCATAATATTATTTTAACGCTTTTTATTTGACTGCCTTTTATGAAAAATATTCGAAACTTCTCAATTATTGCCCACATCGATCATGGTAAATCAACACTTTCTGACCGTTTAATTCAACATTGCGGTGGTTTACAAGCACGTGAAATGGAAGCGCAAGTGCTTGATTCAATGGATATTGAACGAGAGCGTGGCATCACAATTAAAGCGCAGAGTGTTACCTTAGATTATAAAGCGAAAGATGGTGAAATTTACCAGCTAAACTTTATCGACACGCCTGGACATGTTGATTTTTCTTATGAAGTATCACGTTCATTAGCTTCTTGTGAAGGTGCATTACTCGTTGTTGATGCCGGACAAGGCGTTGAAGCACAAACCGTTGCTAACTGTTATACCGCACTTGAAATGGATTTAGAGGTTTTACCAATTTTGAATAAAATTGATTTACCTCAAGCTGATCCAGAGCGCGTATGTGAAGAAATTGAACACATCATAGGTATTGATGCTACAGATGCTGTAACTTGTTCAGCTAAAACTGGTATCGGCATTGAAGATGTTTTAGAAACTATCGTCAAAAATATACCTTCCCCTGCAGGTCAAATAGATGCGCCACTACAAGCGCTAATTGTTGACTCATGGTTTGATAATTACCAAGGTGTTGTTTCACTTGTTCGTGTTATCAATGGTGAAGTTAAAAAAGGCGATAAAATGTTGGTGATGTCTACTGGACAAGTTCACCAAATTGATAAAGTCGGTATATTTACACCAAAACAAACAGATACTGGTGTATTAAGAGCTGGCGAAGTTGGTTTTATCATTGCTGGTATTAAAGAAATTCATGGTGCGCCAGTAGGTGATACCATCACTATCAGTAAGAAAGAAACAGCAAATGCTTTACCTGGCTTCAAAAAAGCGCAACCACAGGTTTATGCTGGTATTTTCCCAATAAGTTCAGATGATTATGAAAACTTCAGAGATGCGCTTAACAAATTAAGCTTAAATGATGCGTCTTTATTTTTTGAACCAGAAAATTCTTCTGCACTAGGTTTTGGTTTCCGTATTGGATTCCTTGGCATGTTGCACATGGAAATTATTCAAGAGCGCCTAGCTCGTGAATATGATCTAGATTTAATTACCACAGCGCCAACAGTAAACTATGAAATAGCTTCTACTAACGGTGATGTTATTTCTATTGATAACCCTGCAGATCTTCCTGCAATTAATAATATTGAGGAGATTCGAGAACCCATCGTTCAAGCGAATATTTTAGTACCTCAAGAATATTTAGGCAATGTCATTACCTTGTGTATTGAAAAACGCGGCGTGCAAAAAGATTTAATTTATCACGGAAACCAAGTTGCTGTTACTTATGAGCTTCCTATGGCTGAAGTGGTAATGGACTTTTTTGATAAGCTTAAATCAACAAGTCGAGGTTATGCTTCATTAGATTATCATTTTATCCGCTTTGAAGCGGCAGACATGGTTCGAGTGGATGTCATGATTAATGGCGATCGCGTTGATGCCTTAGCTATGATTACTCATAGAGCAAACTCAGTGGCACGTGGACGATTACTGGTAGATAAGCTTAAAGAGCTGATACATCGTCAAATGTTTGATATCGCTATACAAGCCGCTATTGGTAATAATGTTATAGCGCGTACGACCGTGAAGCAACTACGTAAAAACGTTACCGCTAAATGTTACGGTGGTGATATTAGTCGTAAGAAGAAGCTTCTACAAAAGCAAAAAGATGGTAAAAAGCGTATGAAACAAGTGGGCAATGTTGAAGTACCACAAGAAGCATTTTTAGCCGTTCTTAAACTTGATAGTTAGTTTAAGCCGTTAAGTTAATTTCTAAAGTAGCGACAGTAAATAAATACTTGTCGCTAAAACTTCCCTAATAGGATTTAGCCTAATAGGACTTTAAAATAGGAAGTGTATGGCCGTTTATTTTTCCATTATCTTAGTGATAATTACCGTATTAACTGGAATCGTTTGGTTTACTGATAAGTTTTATTTGGCACCACAGCGAAAATTGAAAGCTACTGCCGCACAATTATCAGCAAAAGAGTTGTGTGCAGCCGAATTAACACCACAAGCACTAGCAACGTTAACAGAGCCGTCGCCTTTAGTAGATACTGCGGTGCAAATTTTTCCAGTGATCGCGTTTGTTTTAATTCTACGTTCATTTTTGTACGAACCCTTTCAAATACCATCAGGATCAATGATGCCAACATTACTTGATGGTGATTTTATTCTGGTGAATAAATTCAATTATGGCTTAAAAGATCCAGTGTTAAGACATAAGTTTATTGAAAACGGCTTACCTGAACACGGTGATGTTGTTGTTTTTAAGTATCCACAAGATCCAAAAGTCGATTTTATTAAGCGTGTAATAGGTTTGCCAGGTGATCGAATTATTTACCGAAATAAATCACTTTATATCAAGCGAGCTTGTCAAGACTCTGATACTAAATGCCCAGATTTTGAGCAAATACAACAAAATCTTGTTGGTAAATATGTAGGGCCAGATGCTGAACTTGGTATGAATGAATTCGAATCTAAGATGTTAAATAAAAGCCATCAAGTTTTAAATGATAGCCAAACCTTACCTCGGGTAGCTCACTACTTCCCGCAAGCAGGTACTGCCGCGGATGAATTTTTGGTACCAGCTAAGCATTATTTTGTTATGGGTGATAATCGTGATAACTCTTTAGACGGACGTTTTTGGGGCTTTGTTCCTGAAGAAAATCTTGTCGGTGAGGCTGTTGCTATTTGGATGAGTTTCGACTTCGATAGAAGCGAAGACAGTATTTTACCTCAATGGTTACCATCAGGTGTACGTTTTGATCGCATCGGCGCAATTATTTAACATGGCTACTTATTTTACATGGCATAAAGAGTTACATCGTGAAAATTAATCCTCACAATCTTGCTAGATTAACCAAAAAGCTTGGTTATGAATTTAATGAACCATTATTATTGGTGCAAGCACTTACACATCGAAGTGCCAAGGGTGCTCATAATGAAAGACTTGAGTTCCTCGGGGACTCTATTTTAGGTTTTGTTATTGCTGAAGCGCTTTATGATAAATTTCCAAAGCATGACGAAGGTGATCTTACTCGCATGCGTTCTAGCCTAGTTAAAGGGGTAACGTTAGCTGAAGTTGCACGAGACTTTAACTTGGGTGAGTGCTTAATATTAGGACCAGGTGAGTTAAAAAGTGGCGGTCATCATCGTGAATCTATATTAGAAGATGCGATTGAAGCCATTATTGGTGCTGTATATTTAGATTCAAATATCGAGTGTTGTAAAGCACTTATCTTAAGTTGGTTTGAAAGACGCTTGATGGTGATTAAACCGGGTAATGAACAAAAAGACCCTAAAACTCGGCTGCAAGAATTTTTACAAGGAAGAAAGATCCCTCTTCCTACTTACGAAGTAATTGATACAACGGGACAATCACATAACCAAGAATTTACCGTTCGTTGCCAAACGTCAGTGATCAGTGAAGTAGTTATCGCTAAAGGAACAAGTCGTCGAAAAGCAGAGCAAGAAGCTGCGCAGCAGATACTTGCTTTAATTGAAAAAGAAAGAGAACAAGAAAAAGAAGTAAAAATAAAACCAACAAAACAAGCTAAATTAGCAAATCCCCGACATACTAAAAGTAACCCAAGCAGCTCAAGCAAAAAAAGCAGCACGAGAAAATAAATTATGCACAACGATACCTCGAATACCTATGCAGGCTTAATTGCTATTGTCGGTCGCCCAAATGTTGGTAAGTCAACGTTATTGAATGCCTTGTTAGGGCAAAAAATTAGTATTACTTCTAAAAAACCGCAAACAACTCGTCACCGTATTTTAGGAATTTTGACTGAAGAAAATAGACAAGCAGTATTGGTAGATACCCCTGGTTTACACACGGAAGAAAAACGCGCTATAAACAGATTGATGAACCGTGCTGCAAGTAGCTCAATTGCAGAAGTTGAGTTAATAATGTTTTTAGTTGAAGGCACTCATTGGACAAAAGATGATGAGCTAGTGTTATCTAAAGTTAAACAAAGTGGCACACCATGTATATTGGTCGTTAATAAAACAGATAACATACCCGATAAAGATGAGTTATTACCTCATTTGCAAAAATTAGGTGCTATGCATGACTTTAGAGATATTGTTCCTATTTGTGCGACCAAAGGCCATGGCGTTGATACCATTCGCCAATTATGTTTAACATCCCTTCCAGAAGGAGTCTTCTGGTTTCCTGAAGATCATATCACTGATCGCTCTAGCCGTTTTATGGCCTCTGAAATCATTCGTGAAAAGCTAATTCGCTTTACTGGTGATGAATTACCTTACTCTATTACGGTAGAGATAGAGCAGTTTAAGATGGATGATAAGGGCATTATTCATATAAATGCGCTCATATTAGTAGAGCGAGATAGCCAAAAACGCATGGTTATTGGTAATAAAGGTGAGCGTTTAAAAACTATTGGTCAAGAAGCTAGACGAGATATGGAAAATTTATTTGAGAGTAAAGTTTTCCTCGAAACTTGGGTAAAAGTGAAATCAGGCTGGGCAGATGATGAACGAGCATTACGCAGCTTAGGTTATGGTGATGATTACTCAGGCTAGTTGGAATGCGATAAATGATTGAACAAAACGCATTTGTTTTACATAGTCGCCCGTACCGGGAAAACCAGCAGTTAGTTGATTTATTAACAGAGCAAGATGGTAAGGTGACGGCTTTAGTATATGTTGGTCAATCTAAGCGTTCTATAAAAAAAGGCTTAATTCAGCCTTTTTTACCGCTAAAACTAACATTGAAAGGTCAGGGTAATGTTAAGTATATTACTCAAATAGACTCAATTTCAAAGTCATATTCGCTGGTAAAGTATAGCCTGTTTAGCTCTTTTTATATCAATGAATTATTGATTCGTTTATTAACAGAGCAAATTGCTTGTCAGCACTTATTTTCTCAATATCAAACAACTTTGACAGCCTTAGCTCAAGGCGAAGAAATTGCCCCGCAATTACGTTTATTTGAATTAGCGCTGCTTGAAGAGTTGGGATTGTCATTTGACTTTAGCCCTGTATTTGAGCACGATGTTAATTACTTTCATTATATCGCCGAGCAAGGCTTTGTTCCTGTATATGATCCTTTTCCAAAAAACAGCACTCAATGCTTCGATAAAACCCATTTACAAGCGATTGCCCAGCGGGGATCTCTATACCAAAATGGAATGTCTGAAGACGTTAGTTATACTTTCAAGTTACTAATGAGACAGGTTATCAACCAGTTGTTAGGGAATAAGCCATTAAATAGTCGTAAACTTTTTGCAAACAAAGCATACAGTTGAGCTAGTTAGAAAAATATTATAAAAAATTAAAAAGAGATTAAAAATGTCTGAATTATTATTAGGTGTAAACGTTGACCATATTGCCACTTTAAGACAGGCGCGTGGTACTAATTATCCTGACCCAGTTTATGCTGCAAGCGTTGCAGAGCATGCCGGAGCAGATGGTATTACTGTGCACCTGCGCGAAGATAGGCGTCATATCCAAGATAGAGATATTCATGTTTTAAAACAAACATTACATACTCGTATGAACTTTGAAATGGCTGTCACTGATGAAATGATAGCGATAGCTTGTGATGTGAAACCAGTATTTTGTTGTTTAGTTCCTGAGAAACGCGAAGAGTTGACTACTGAAGGTGGTTTAGATGTTGTAGGGCAGTTAGATAAGATAACTAAAGCAACAGAGCAATTAACAGCTGCAGGTATCGCTGTAAGTTTATTTATTGATGCGGATAAAGCACAAATTGATGCTGCGGTTGCCAGTAAAGCTCCTTATATAGAAATACATACGGGACATTATGCAGATCTAAGCTCAGAAGAAGAGCAGCTGATAGAACTTGAGCGCCTAACTGTCGGTATTAAGTATGCGCATAACTTAGGATTAAAAGTTAATGCAGGTCATGGTTTAAATTATTTTAATGTCAAACCTATTGCTGCTATTAAAGAAATTATCGAGTTGAATATTGGCCATGCCATAATAGCGCGTGCGGCTATTGATGGCTTAGATAAAGCTGTTAGAGATATGAAACAGCTGATGTTAGAAGCAAGAACTTATAATACTTAATATACCCTTTACCATTCAAAGTGCTCAAGCGCTCTGAAACCTGCATCTTGATTGGTGACGGGGATCTATAGTTACCGTTAGGTATGATTTAAAAACTCACTTATTGTATCTTTGTTAAAATTATAGTCTACACTTTAGAAATTATGGTCTACACTTTAACGAATACGCTGTATAAAGGATTCAGCATACAAATAGGTGGGAATTAATGATGGAAACACAGATGAAGCCAATGCTCGAGCGTAGAAAGGAGTCTCCGGAGCAGTCTGTTTGGTGGAATAAATTATCATTGGCGCAAAAATTTTCTGCTAGCAGCCTAGGAAAATTTGGTTATGAGCTTACTTTCGTTCGTAATGAAAATGGACATAGTTTAGCTGTGCTTCAATGTAGTGGAGGTATTGCCGTGATTACTGAGGATGGTGATATAGATACATCACCAAACATCACCATTCGCTAACTAAAAAAAGCTATTAATTAACAAAACACCAGTTATCCCCTAGTAAAATAACATCAATAGTTTCTTACTCTTTTCTGCTCAACTAATGACTATTTTCACTCATTTCTTTTAGCGCTTCAGGTACGGCAAATAATACCTGCTCTATATGTTCGAAAAACTCTAAAAACTCAGGTTCAAGCTCTTCAGTACTCAAGCCCATTTTTAATTGGGTTTCTAATTGAATAGTGATTTTGGCTAAATTTGGGGTTCCAGTATAACAACAAGCGCCATTGAGTTTATGAACCAGACGTTTTATTTGAGCGATATCTTGAACGTCAATTGCTTCACGGATGCTGAGTTGAGTTTCGGGTAAACTTTCGACTAAACCTAATAACATCTCTTTGGCTAAATCAGCTTTATTGGCGCTACGCTTTAGTGCTAAAGGCCAATCAATTACCTTTGAAGCAGACTCAACCTGGTTAATAACATCAGTTGAAATTACAGGAACCGTTGAATTGACTAGGTGATCGAAATCGCAATATTCATAAATAATATGACGTAACATCGTTTCATCTATTGGTTTTGTCATGTAAGCATTAAAGCCTTGTTGATGCATTTTTTCTCTTTCACCACTCAATGCATGTGCAGTAACGGCTATGATGGGAGTGTTATTATTGTTAGTTAACTGTTTTATTTCTTTTAGAGCACTAATGCCGTCCATAATCGGCATTTGAATATCCATGAAAATTAAAGAAAAATTTTCTACTTTACAAAGTTCTACGGCTGACATGCCATTGTCGGCTTCAACAACCTCAGCTACTTGCTCTAACAGCAATGCCTTAATTAATTTTAAGTTAGCCTCATTATCATCAACAGCTAGTACTTTTATCGGTAATACTTTATCCATAGCTGCATTCAAAGTGAGCTTTTCGGCCTTAGTTTCCATAACTGGCTGTAGTACTCGGCTTAAGGTTGTTGGTGATAGAGGTTTACTCATACAACTTATTGCACCGCTGGCAATCAAGGCCTCTTGCAAGCTTGGTGATGTATTATTTAAAGCTAAGTGGATATTGCTGGAAATTGGCTGTACTTGTGCAATCGTTTTCTTCAATTCACTTAGTGCTGTTGCTGTTTGATTATGGCCTATAAGTGCATAGTCAAAACCTCGTTGGGTCTGACTGCTATGTGAGAGTACTTGTGATAATTCATGTCTATTTATTACACTAGTAACACGCATTTTCCAGTGCTTTAACAAGTTTTTGGTTGCTTCTCTACTATGATTATTTTCTTCAAAGTAGAGTACAGTTTTATTGGCTAAATGCTGATTATCTAATTCCAACATTAACGGCATTGCATTAATCTCACATTGGAAAGTAAACCAAAAACTTGAGCCATGATTTTTTTCACTGCTAAAACCTATATCGCCATTCATCTCTTGGGCAAGTCGCTGACAAATTACCAGACCTAACCCAGTACCACCATATAAGCGGGTGATACTTTGATCTGCTTGCGTAAAAGCATCAAAAATGGTTCTTTGCTGATTGGTTGTCATACCAATACCGGTATCGGTAACAATGACTTTTAATTTTATATTGTTCTGACTTATTTCTTCACTGGTTATATCGACAGCAACAGAGCCTTGTGGCGTAAATTTTATCGCATTACTGACCAAATTGGTGATAATTTGTTTTATTCTCATGGTGTCACCAACAAGAGAATCAGGTAGTTCTTGTGGAAGGTTTATAGATAATTCAATATTCTTTTTATGGGCTGATGGCGCCAATAGTGTAAGGGTTTCATCAATCGATTCCCTTAAAGAAAAAGGAATGTTTTCAGTAACCATTTTGCCGGCATCAAGTTTTGAAAAGTCGAGAATATCATTAATTATGGTTAATAAGTTGTTTGCAGAGCGGTCAATTGTTTGTAAATAATCACGTTGATTTTCAGTGAGTGGCGTTTTTAGTACTTGTCGGGTAAAGCCTATTACTCCATTGAGTGGCGTTCGCAACTCATGACTCATATTAGCTAAAAACTCTGATTTTACTCTGTTGGCTTCTTGCGCTTTACGCTTGGAGATACTGAGTTCGACATTTTGAATTTCAAATTGTTCTAAACTTTCTCGTAAGTCTATTGTTGCTTGATCTATGCTGGCCTGCATTTCATTTTGGTAACCGTCGAGTGACTGCGCCATGGCATTAATACCATTTTTTAAAAAATTCAGCTCACCAATGAGTTGACCACTCACTCTACTTTCTAATTTCCCTTCTCTTATTCGCTCAATTGCTTGCACCATAGAGTTAATAGGCTTCGTTACTTTCTTAATGAGCCTAATTGCAAAAATAGCGCTAAGTAATGAGCCTAGTAAGGCAAAAGCAAATGCGACTATAAATTGGCTTTGTTGCTGAAAATTAAGATGGCTTTTATCAATTTGCATGGCTATATAGCCAATAATTACTGGTTTTGAATTATTGGTAGCATAATTATATTCAGAACTGGCCATTGCGGTAATATTTGCGTTGGTTTGATTGTTGTAGTTCTCATCAATAATGGGGGTTCTAAAAATTATATAATCAGATAATGTTTCAGTATTCGTGTGGTGTGGTAACTCTACCCCAGCTTTTAGTCGCATTAAATTGGTATCACCATGGTAAGCACTGGTAACAAAAACCTGGTTATCTTCAGTAAAAATAACAATGCTTTTTACAATGCTTGATTGATTACGGTGAGTAAAGCCGATCAATTGACGAAGTTTATCTCTGTTCTTGCTCAATAAAGGGTCTTTACTGGCAATGGCAATCGGTTCAATAATGCTTTTAGCGCGTTGTTCGAGAAAGTCATTAAGTTCAACAGAGCGGCTATAAGAAAAATAACTAGCTAAACCAAAACCGATTAAGGTGGTTGGTATTATAGTGAGTATGATAACCCAGTCTTTCAGGCTTATTTTATGCATTTTTTTGTTGAACTTTTGTGATGAATTTAGGGTAAAATACCCACTGAAATAATTAGCTATCTAAATGATTATCCAACTTAACATAAATAATCTCATAAGCTGCGATAAATTTATAGTGTAGATGGCTAAGCTACTTCAAAATAAGCATTAATTGGTTAATTATATTATCGTAAGTTCTAGGGTGAAAATGGCAAATTATTTTAAAGCAGCAGTAAAACCAAAAACGTCTAATCAACGATTGACCGTCACCGTTGATAAACTTGACATGAATGGTGTAGGTGTTGCCCGGTGGCAAAATAAGCCAATTTTTATAGCGGGCGTTTTACCCAATGAAATTGTTGATGTAAAAGTTATTGAGCAAAAAAGTAAGTATGCTCGTGCTAAACTTATCTCAATTGATAAACAAAGTGATAGTAGAGTTATACCCCAATGCCAGCACTTTGGTCTTTGTGGCGGTTGCGATTTGCAAATGCTTGCTTTAGAGGAACAGTTACTTTTTAAGCAACAAAAAGTTGCAGATCTGTTTTCTCGAAGCTTTAGTACTCAAAATATGACTCCTGCAATTAATACAGCACACTTGCCTTGGCAGGCCGCAATTAAAAGCTCTCCATGGCATTATCGTCGTAAAGCTCGCATAGGCGTGCAATTCGATAAAAATGCTCAAGCGACCATTGGTTTTAGGCAAAAATCAACCAATCAATTAGCAGCAATTAAGTCATGTCCTGTTTTAGTTGAACCGCTTAATGCTATTTTCCCTTTACTAAAAAAGTTATTGGCACAACTTACTGTAAAATCTGCCATTGGCCATATAGAAGTAATTCAAGCTGATATAAGTGATACAAACTCAGCAGATAAAATACAAAAAGATAATCAAGTTGTAGTCGTTGTTCGACAGCTAAAATCTATGAACGATACTGACATCGGGCTTTGGCAATCATATGCCCAGCGACATTGTTGGCATGTCATTATTGATGATGGTAACAAGCAACTGCCGCTAGCTGATATCAAAGGGGGAGACTCTTTTGAACTTTCCTATGAATTAGCTGATACCAGTAAAATTTACTTTTCGAGTAATGACTTTATTCAAATTAATCATCAAGTTAATAATGCCATGATAAGCCAAGCCTTAGCTTGGTTAAATATTTTAGCTACCGATAATGTTTTGGACTTGTTTTGTGGTCTTGGAAATTTCAGTTTAGCGCTGGCAAAACACGCAAAACGCGTTGTTGGTGTTGAAGGAATGCAAACCATGGTGGACAAAGCCACTCAGAACTCACTTGTTAATGGACTTGATAATTGTCAGTTTTACCAAGCTGATTTAAATAGTTATTGGCTATTAGAGCCTTGGGTACAAGGACAAGTTTTTGATAAAGTATTGCTTGATCCCGCAAGAGCGGGCGCAGAACAAGCGGTGAGTCAAATCGCTGAACTAAAAATACCCTGCGTGTTATATGTTAGCTGCGATCCAGCAACCTTAGCGAGAGATAGTGCAATACTTATTTCTAAGGGGTATAAGCTTGAGAAAATATCGCTCATGGATATGTTTTCACAAACAAAGCATGTTGAGACTATGGTATTGTTTACTCATAACTAGCTTGCATTATATATCAGAAAACCCTTAAATTTCAATGTTAAGCTAACCAATCAAAGATAAAGGAATACCCATGGTTTCCGTGCGTAAATCACATCAAATAACAGTGCAAAGCTTTGAGCATTGGCTAACCGATTTAGCGTTAACCGATATCAAAAAAAATGCTTTGTCAGCTTTATGGTTACAGGTATCGAACTGTTATCAGCCTGAGAGTACTGAGAAACAGCAATTGCTTCATAAAAGTATGGAAATGGTTGAGATTTTAAGTAGTCTGAACCTCGATGCTGATTCGTTAGTCGCGGCTTTTATCTCACCATTATTAGCAAATGACATTATTGAAATAGAATTTGTTAAAGAACACTTTTCTAAAGATATCCTAATGCTCTGTCAAGGTGTTGAGCAAATGGCAGCCATTAAAGCATTACGCCAACAAAGTAGTCAGTCAAGCGATCAGGCCCCACAAAATATAGACAATATTCGTCGTATGTTATTGGCTATGGTGGATGATGTACGTGCGGTCGTGATCAAATTAGCTGAGCGCTTATGTGATTTACGTGAAAAGAAAAATAGTGATGAAGAAACACGGGTGCTGGTGGCAAAAGAGAGTGCGAATATCTACGCACCGTTAGCGAACCGTTTAGGAATAGGTCAATTAAAATGGGAACTTGAAGACATTTCCTTTCGTTACCTTCACCCACAAGTCTATAAAAAAATTGCCAAGCTTTTAGATGAAACTCGACTGGAACGCGAGCAATACATGGCCAGCTTTGTTGGTCACTTAAATAGCGAGTTAAATGCTTTAGCTATTAAAGGTGAGGTTTATGGACGTCCTAAGCATATCTTCAGTATCTGGAAGAAGATGCAGCAAAAATCACTTGATTTTGACCAGCTGTTTGATGTTCGAGCTGTACGAGTGGTGGTTGAAAAAGTTCAAGATTGTTATTCAGCTTTAGGCATTGTTCATACTGAATGGCAGCATATTGCAAAAGAGTTTTCTGATTATGTAGCGACACCTAAAGCTAATGGCTATCAATCAATACATACGGTTGTCTTAGGGCCAGAAGGTAAGTCGGTTGAAGTGCAAATTAGAACTAAGCAAATGGATGATGATGCTGAGCTTGGTGTTGCGGCGCATTGGCGTTATAAAGAAGGAAATGCTAGCGGTAAAAGTAATAGTTTTGATGATAAAGTTGGCTGGTTAAGAAAAATTTTGCAATGGCAAGATGATGTCGCTGAAAGTGGCGAGTTACTTGATGAATTACGAAGCCAGGTATTTGAGGACCGAATTTATGTCTTCACTCCTGGTGGCGATGTTATCGATCTACCTATGGGGTCAACTCCTTTAGATTTTGCTTATTATATTCATTCTAATGTTGGCCATACCTGTATTGGTGCAAAAGTATTTGGAAAAATAGTACCTTTTACCCACCGATTGCAAACGGGTGATCAGATAGAAATACTTACCAGTAAACAACCTAACCCGAGCCGAGACTGGCTTAACCCTAATTTAAATTATATCCACTCTTCACGGGCTCGTGCAAAAGTTCAGCACTTTTTTAAGTTACTCGATAGAGATAAATACATTGCACTGGGTAAAGAATTATTTGATAACGAAATAGCTAAACATGATTTAGCATCTACGGACTTATTAGCGGCAGCAAAACGCTTTAATATGAAAACTGTTGATGATCTTTATGCTGCTATAGGTAGTGGTAACGCGAGATTACAGCAAGTTATCAACCACTTTACCCAACTGGATAGTAAATTAAAGCCTAAACCTGAAATAGATCCGCAAAGTTTAGTCAAACAAACGACAACCAGTAAAGCTTTAGCGCAAGACGATAATGGTATTACTGTTTCTGGCGTTGGTAATTTGCTCACGCATATGGCTAAGTGTTGCCAGCCTGTTCCCGGTGATACAATTTCGGGGTTTATTACCCAAGGTCGAGGTATTTCTGTACATCGTCAGGATTGTGAACAATTGGCCAATGCCCTTACCTTACAACCCGAGCGGTTAGTTGAAGTACAATGGGGAAGTGAGAATAAAATAAGTTACCAAGCCACCGCACAAATTATCGGCAGCGATAGACAGGGCTTGTTACGAGATATCTCAACCATTATTGCTAATGAAAGAGTCAGTATTGTTGGCATGGATAGTCATACTGACAAAGTGAAACAGACGATGAGTATGAACTTGAAATTAGAAGTCGAAAGCAGTGAGTTATTAACGCGAGTTTTGGATAAGTTACGTCAATTAGATGATGTTACCCAAGTAAGACGACTTTAGTTACTCGGGGGTTGCTCTGGAAAGTAACTAAATCGGGTGTATTAAATAATGACAAATATAATAAAACGAAGAAGTAAAATATAATGCTAAATGAACAAGCCTCAATCGAAAAATTACGTTGGATTATGACTCAATTACGGGATCCTACAACAGGATGTCCTTGGGATATTAAGCAGGACTTTGCTTCCATAACAAGTCATACGCTAGAAGAGGCTTATGAAGTGGTTGATGCAATCGAGCAGGGTGATTTCATCGAGCTTGAGAAAGAACTGGGAGACTTACTCTTTCAGGTGATTTTTTATAGCGAATTAGGCAAAGAACAGCAGCACTTTGACTTAGATACTGTGATAGCAGCAATCTGTGAAAAACTCATCCGACGTCATCCTCATGTATTTGCTCAGGCAAGTTTGCAAACCGATGAAGAAATTAAAGCCAATTGGGAAAATGAAAAGGCGCTAGAAAGAGAGCAAAAAAATCAACAACAGATGGGTGAAAATGCGGTTCTTGATAAATTGAGTATTTTGGCAGATATTCCAAAAAACTTACCCGCGTTATCACAAGCAGCTAAAATTCAAAAACGCTGTTCTCATGTGGGGTTTGATTGGGATAACATGCCTGATGTCTTCGCTAAAATTGAAGAAGAAGTACAAGAAGTTAAAGACGAGTTAGAAGCGGACACGCTCGATAAGAAAGCATTAGCCGAAGAGTTAGGTGATCTAATGTTTGCGGTAGTAAACTTATGTCGCCATGCCAAAGAAGATCCAGAAACGCTACTTCGCCAGGCGAATAAAAAGTTTAGTAAGCGCTTCGTTGGGGTTGAAGAACAAGTAAATCAATCAGGCAAAAGCTTTACTGAACATGACTTAGCTGAATTAGAAAGCTATTGGCAGCAAGTTAAAATCCAAGAAAAGCAAGTTAATAGCCAGAAATAAGATAATGAATATGACCGAAAATATGACTAAGAAAAACGAACTAAATAAAGCGCACGTTACCATAGCGTTGACTAATCCAAAAACCCCAACGAATGTTGGTGCAGTGATACGTGCAGCAGGTTGTTATCAAGCGGATCAAATCATTTATAATGGTAATCGATATGCACAAGCCGCCAAGTATCATAAAAAAACATTACAAACTGATACTTTCAACATGCAAGATAAAATTCCGTTATTGCAGGTAGAAAGTTTTATAGGTATTAAAGACTCACTGGAAAGTATTCCATCGTCTGCTAAAATCATCTGTGTAGACTTAGTTGAAGGCGCAACGCCGTTACCGCATTTTATTCATCCCCCAGAGGCTGTTTATATTTTCGGCCCTGAAGATAGCTCGGTAAAACAAGAAGTCATTGATATAGCGGATGATGTTGTTTATGTGCCAACGGTGGGGTGCATGAACCTAGCGGCAACGGTTAATGTTTTGCTTTATGACAGGTTAGCAAAATCCTTGATTAATCAAAAAGATTCAATGTTGGCGGACAATGCTTTGATTCGAAAAAGTCGTGATACCAATAACACCTCGATAGTTAAGTAGCGCTCACATGTAATGTATGGCTAAATGAGGTGAATATTTGTTCTATTCTTTCACTTATAATTAATGAGTAAAGGGAGTTATTATTTGAGTTCAGAAATGGAATATCAATTAGCCCAAGCTGGAAATAAAGGTAAAGTGTTAATTCTAAAAGTAACGGGAATATTTTTTGTTGGTTTAGCAATTTTAGGCGTGATATTACCTATATTACCAACAACACCATTTTTACTGGTAGCAGCTGCCTGCTTTGCTAAATCTTCACCAGCAATGCAGCGCAAACTATTAGCCAATAAAACATTTGGGCCATTAATTCATGATTGGCAAAAGTATCGGAGTATTCCTAGAAAGGCTAAACGCATCGCTTTATTAACTATGATTCTCTCAGTGTGTTGGTCGGCTTTTATGTTGCAAAGTGTAATGTTAACAGCGCTTGTCGTCGCTTTGGTTATTGGTCCGTTTATTTTTCTATTGCGCTTACCTGAGAGTAAATAACTAATAAGTTAATGATAAACAAATGGTGCTGACTCTACCGTTGTAATGACTATATACATTAAACTAGAGAAATCAGCATTATCATTTTGAGTATCAAGAGCATGGCTAATAAATCGACTAACTAAGCGCTTTGGTAACTATGGCAGCTAAATGATCCGGCAGCGTTAAAGTTAAAGCAATATCATGTCCTTGTTCAGACATTTTTTTCCATGTTAACTGCACAATGCGAACAATCTTAGCTTCATTATCTTGCTCGGTATATTTTGCGGCAAACTCATCAAAATAATGCATAAGAAAAACTAAGCAGGCGACATCTTCTAAGGTTTGGCTATCATTATTAGTGCCTAAGTTTTCTTTTCTAATAATCGCAGCGCATTGCTCAGACTCTTCTACAGTGTAACCTTGTTCAATCATAATGCTTGCTGTTAGCTCTGCATGAAACTTACCTTGGGCAATTCGCCATTGATAGTAACCGGCTTTTCCTTCAGAAAATTCAGTACGCTTTAGCTGCCAACGCTTTATATGTTGTGCTCTAACTGCTATTTTTAATAACTCATTCGCTTCAGGCCAATAGTGTTTTAAACAGTCAGTCATTTGTTGTCCGTAAACTAACTCTTTTGCTTGGTTCTCACCATTAAGCAAAATTATATTTGGGTCTTGGCGATTAATATCGTCAATGGCGGATAAGGTGTTGTTTAAATTTTCTATAGTCATTTTAAAGTCAATCTAAGGCTTAATTCAGGTAAGTTCCATTATTATACGCAACTACTTATAAAAAAGTATCAATGCAAATTAAGTTAACGATAAAAATAATAAAAAATAGACAAAATTATAGCTGTGATGGCTTGTTGTTATTGTTGTTCCTTTAGCTTTTACGTATAATACTTTCCCGTCCTGCTTGTTTGGCAAAACTCCTATTTCAACAACTTAATATTCACACTAATTACTGTGTTTTAGTCTTACTAATATGCAAGTATATAGAGTCATTTATAAAAGTTAGCTTGAAATAAAGTTATATATATTAACCAATTAAGCACAAAATTCTGTTTTTCTGACATCGGTGTAGACATGACAACTAGATATATTTTTGTAACTGGCGGTGTAGTATCGTCTCTTGGTAAAGGCATTGCCGCAGCCTCATTGGCAGCAATTCTTGAAGCGCGTGGTTTAAAAGTTACCATGCTGAAACTAGATCCGTATATTAACGTTGATCCAGGTACCATGAGCCCTATACAACATGGCGAAGTTTTTGTTACCGAAGATGGCGCAGAAACCGATCTTGATTTAGGCCATTATGAGCGCTTTATCCGCACCAAAATGACCAAACGTAATAACTTCACTTCGGGGCGAATTTACCAAGATGTGTTAGCCCGCGAGCGTAAAGGTGAATTTTTAGGCGCTACCATCCAAGTTATTCCTCATATCACTAACGATATTAAACGTCGTGTTATTGAAGGTGCTGAAGGTTACGATATCGCCATGGTAGAAATAGGCGGTACGGTTGGTGATATGGAATCACAACCTTTCTTAGAAGCTATTCGTCAATTGGCATTAGAGGTAGGTCGTGATCGTGCTATGTTTATGCATTTGACCTTAGTGCCATATTTAGCAGCAGCAGGTGAAATCAAAACTAAACCAACACAGCACTCAGTAAAAGATTTACGCTCTATCGGTATTTTTCCTGACATTTTAGTATGTCGTTCAGACCGCGCTATTCCTAACGCTGAACGCGCTAAAATATCTCTCTTCACTAATGTTGAAGAGAAAGCGGTTGTATCAATGCGTGATGTAGACAGTATTTATAAGATTCCTGCTTTATTAAAAGCTCAAGGTACCGATGAAATAGTTGTTAAGCGATTTGGTTTAGATGTACCTGAAGCCGACTTAACTGAATGGGAAGAAGTGCTTTACCATGAAGCAAATCCTATCGGTGAAGTGACTATTGGTATGGTTGGTAAATACACTGAATTACCTGATGCGTACAAATCAGTAAACGAAGCGTTAAAACATGCAGGTCTTAAAAACCAAGTCACTGTAAATATTAAATACATTGACTCGCAAGATGTAGAAGTCAAAGGTGTTGAAATCTTAGCTGACTTGGATGCTATTTTAGTTCCTGGTGGTTTCGGTGAACGTGGTGTTGAAGGTAAAATTTTAACGGCACAATATGCGCGTGAAAACAAAGTACCTTATTTAGGTATTTGTTTAGGTATGCAAGTAGCCTTAATTGAATTTGCTCGTAATGTTGCCGGTTTAACTGATGCACACAGTACTGAATTTAATAGCGAAACTCCACACCCAGTGGTTGGTTTAATCAGTGAATGGTTAGACGAAGAAGGCCAAGTTGAGTACCGAAATGAGCAATCAGATTTAGGTGGTACTATGCGTTTAGGTTCACAATTGTGCCACTTGGTGAAAGGTACCAAGGCTTGCGACGTATATGGTAGTGAAACAATCAATGAGAGACACCGTCATCGTTTTGAGGTAAATAATAACTACCGAGAACAATTAAGCAAAGCAGGTTTGATTTTCTCGGGTTTATCGTCAGATAAAAGTTTAGTTGAGGTGATTGAAATAGCGGATCATCCATGGTTTATTGCGGGTCAATTCCATCCTGAGTTTAATTCTACTCCACGTGATGGTCACCCGTTATTCGAAAGCTTTGTTGCAGCGAGTTTTAAACTGCAAAAAAGCTAACCGAAGAAACCATATAAAACCGTAGCTATTGCTGCGGTTTTTGTTTTAAGTTTAGGAAGAATATTAGGCTGCATAATTATATTTAGCTGTGGCCATAGCAAGATTAAAAATTAACTTTATTGCTCAGCAGTTTGTTTGAGCGTCATCAAAATTAGTAGGAATGATAATGTCAAAGATTAGCAAAATTTTAGCACGTGAAATCATGGATTCTCGTGGTAACCCAACCGTTGAAGCCGATGTATATCTTGAATCAGGTGCTTTTGGTCGTGCCGCAGCTCCTTCTGGTGCATCAACAGGCTCACGTGAAGCTCTTGAATTACGTGATGGTGATAAAGCACGTTATTTAGGTAAAGGTGTTTTAAAAGCTGTTGCAGCAATAAACGTTAACATTCAAGCAGCTCTTATTGGTCAAAGTGCTTTAGACCAAGCTAACATTGATCAAATCATGATCGATTTAGATGGCACAGAAAATAAAGAACAATTTGGCGCTAACGCAATTCTTGCTGTTTCTTTAGCAAATGCTAAAGCGGCTGCAAACGAAAAGAAAGTTCAATTATTCGAACACATCGCTGACTTAAATGGCACGCCAGGTGTTTACTCATTACCATTACCAATGATGAACATCATCAATGGTGGCGAACATGCTGATAACAACGTTGATATCCAAGAATTCATGGTTCAACCTGTTGGCGCTAAAAGTTTCCGTGAAGCTTTACGTATGGGTGCTGAAATTTTCCATGCACTTAAAAAAGTATTATCTTCAAAAGGTATGAGTACTTCTGTTGGTGATGAAGGTGGTTTTGCTCCTAACTTAGAATCTAATGCCGATGCATTAGCTGTAATCAAAGTGGCTGTTGAAGCTGCTGGTTACGAATTAGGTAAAGACGTAACGTTAGCGATGGATTGTGCTGCTTCTGAGTTTTACGATGCGGACAAAGGTATTTACGACCTTACTGGCGAAGGCAAGCAATTTACGGCTAACGAATTTTCTGACTTCTTAGGCGAGCTTTGTAAAGAATACCCAATCGTTTCAATTGAAGATGGCTTAGACGAGTCAGATTGGGATGGTTTCAAATACCAAACTGATTTATTAGGTGATAAAGTTCAAATCGTTGGTGATGATTTATTCGTTACAAACACTAAGATTTTAGCGCGTGGTATTGAAAACGGTATTGGTAACTCTATCTTAATCAAATTTAACCAAATTGGTACATTAACTGAAACGTTAGCTGCTATCAAAATGGCTAAAGATGCTGGCTTTACTGCTGTTATCTCTCATCGTTCAGGTGAAACTGAAGATGCAACTATCGCTGATTTAGCGGTAGGTACTGCTGCAGGTCAAATCAAGACTGGTTCTTTATGTCGTTCTGACCGTGTTTCTAAGTACAATCAATTATTACGTATTGAAGAGTTCTTAGGTGATAAAGCAATCTTTAACGGCTTGTCAGAAGTTAAAGGCCAATAATGCTCAATATTTTGCCAGTGAATAAAATTACTTCGTAGCATGTACTCACTGACTATCGTCAGCTCCGTGCAAGCGCCTAGTTCTTTTAACCACTAGCTTCAGTATTAATCATTATGAATGCTATTTGAATAGATGAATATTAGATATTAAAAACGCGACTTAGGTCGCGTTTTTTTATGCTTATAGTTTTAAACCTTAATAGTTAAGTATCAGGAAAATCTTTTATAATCTCAGTGATTAACAAAGCTGTTTGTTCAGGACTTTCCAGAGGAAACATATGTCCGCCTGTAACCGTTTTAAGTTTTATATGCTTATTAAGTTTAACAAAGCGGCTAAAAATGTGATGAGGGAAAACATCGGTAGTGTCACCGTATACCAAAGTTGCTGGCACGGTTAGTTTATTTTTATAACTGGATAAATTCGAAGGGATATTCCTAAAAATATTCGCTTCAACTTGCGCATCAAAGCTCAATTCTAATTGATTATTACGCTTACAAATACCATGGGTTATATAATCAGCTAAACAGCGACTATCGAATGATCTAAACAGTTTCCTTCCAGAAAATAACGCACCAATATCTGACCCTAATGGCCACTGACTACGACGGTTTTTAGCACGACCTGCAGGACTAAATTTATCTATCCATTTAGTTTTCTTTAATAATCTAGCAGCAAGTGCGCCAGCCCCGCTTAATGCAGGTGGGTCTAGCATAATAAGCCCTTTAAATAAGTCGGGTCTTTGACAGCAAGCAATAAAAGAAATCACACCACCAAATGAATGGCCAAGACAAATGACCTTATTGCCATCAACTTGTTGTGATTCAACATGATTTATTAATTCTTCAACTTGGGCCTGCCAGTTATGGTTAATGGGCATTCTCGGATCATGGCCATACTTATCCAATGCGATAACTTGTGTATCATCAGGGAGGTAATTAAATAACGTTTGATAGCTACCTGCGGGGAATCCATTTGCGTGGGCAAAATTTATAACATTTTTTGGCATTGAGTTTATTTGATGATAAAGGTGAACACAAAATTTAAACGGGTGTTTCAATTTTGTCAACAAGTTCTTATTTTTCAGATATAAAACTTCATTGATATACATAAGTTCAGCTGATTGTATCTTGATGCCTCTTGTTGGTCATGCTTATCTATTCACTTGGTTATTACGCTTCTCACAACGGCTCAAGCGAGTATGAAAATGTAGATAGATTTTTTTAGCTAAATTTCTTATAGCAGGATCTTTTAACGAAACTTTCTTTTAATGATTGATATGACCAACGTAACTTACCAAGCTTTTCACTAGGAACTTTATATTTTGAAATTAAAAAGGGCATATTTATAATAAAATATGCCCTTAAAATAACTAATTTATGTCGGAAAAGTAATTAACTACCGTTTAGAGTAAATCTGTTAATTGCTTTTCAAGCTTGACCTGATCAATGGTGAAGTTACGAATACCTTCAGCAAGTTTCTCTGTTGCCATTGGGTCTTCATTCATCTGCCAGCGGAACTCTGCTTGGCTTAAAGCGGCTTCTTTTTCTGCCGTAGCTTCACAAGCCGTTAACTTTTGGATTACCGTGTCTGTGCTGTTTGCTAGTTCTTCCATTAACTGTGGGCTGATTGTTAAACGATCACAGCCGGCTAATTCAAGAATCTCGCCGATATTTCTAAAGCTGGCACCCATTACTACGGTGTTAAAACCTTGTAGCTTGTAATAATTAAAAATACTGGTAACAGAAACAACACCAGGGTCTTCATTACTTGCATAGTCATTTCTACCGGTATCTTTTTTATACCAATCTAAAATACGACCAACAAATGGAGATATTAAATAAGCGCCTGCTTCAGCACATGCGCGTGCTTGTGCAAAGCTAAATAACAAAGTTAGGTTACAGTTAATACCTTCTTGCTCAAGTTGTTCTGCTGCTTTAATTCCTTCCCAAGTAGAGGCAAGTTTAATTAAAATTCTATCGTTACTAATGCCTGCTTCGTTATACATAGCAATCAGTTTGTGGGCTTTAGTAATAGATGCAGAGGTATCAAAAGATAATCGAGCATCCACTTCAGTAGAAATACGACCAGGGACAATTTTTAGAATTTCCAGGCCAATTAATACTGAAAGTTTATCTGCAGCATCTATAACTTGCTGTTCTGCATTGTCAGATTGTGTTTTAGCCCAGGCAACAGAGTCTTTAACTAACCCTTGATAATTAGGTAAAGAAGCTGCTTTTAATAAAAGCGATGGGTTTGTTGTCGCATCTTGAGGTTGAAATTTTGCAATAGCCTCAATATCACCTGTGTCAGCCACAACAGTGGTCATTTGTTTTAATTGTGCAAGCTGTGAAGAAGAATTTGTCATGGCGTTACCTTAATTGTGTTCCGGAAATGTGATTACTATGTATTTCTAAATTCGATAATGAATGTAGCTGGTGAAATATTACAACATAAAAATAAAAAAGCACCCTTTATTGCGCTATTTTTAACAAGATATTGTATTTCTGTTTGTAAGTTACGCCAAATTGCATTAATTAGACACAGATTAGCATTGATTAAACGCTGTTAACTTACTTAAAGCTTATGATATATTACGTGTTATTAAGTACTCCCAAAAATCGGCTTAAAAATATGTTACTTGTTGTTTCACCTGCGAAAAAATTAGATTTTGAATCTCCTCTGGCTACAGAAAAATTTAGTCAACCTGGTTTGCTTGAGCAAAGCCAATTATTAATAGATGACTGCATTAAACTTTCACCAAGTGAAATCGCAAGCTTGATGAAACTCAGTGATAAACTTGCTGGTTTAAATGCTGCACGTTTTGGGCAATGGTCAACACCTTTTACTCAAGATAACGCAAGACAAGCTATATTGAGCTTTAATGGTGATGTTTACACTGGACTTGATGCGCAATCTTTTAGTGATGAAGATTTTGAATTTGCGCAGAAAAATTTCAGAATCCTGTCAGGTTTATATGGTTTATTAAAGCCCCTTGATTTAATGCAAGCCTACCGTTTAGAAATGGGCTGTAAGCTTGGTAACAGTCGAGGTGATAATTTATACCAGTTTTGGGGCGAGATTATTACCGATGAACTGAATAAAACCTTGAGTGAGCTAGATGATGATGTGCTTATTAACCTTGCCTCAACCGAATACTTTAAATCAGTAAAGAAAAAATCGTTAAACGCTACAATAATTACACCAACCTTTAAAGATTGGAAAAACGGTCAATATAAGATAATCAGTTTTTTTGCTAAAAAAGCACGCGGACTGATGGCGCGTTACATCATTCAGAATAAGCTAACATCCGTAGAGCAAATCAAAACATTTGATTTAGCGGGTTATCAATATAACGAAGCTATGTCTAAAGACAATGATTGGGTTTTTACTCGTAAAGAAAGCTAATAATCATCTAAAACAATAACCAACTGGGTTTATTGGTATTGATGATGACAAATTTTAAACATTTTAACAGGAGGTGACATGTTAACTTTACTAGCAAAGCTACTACATGCCTTAAACAGTGATAGTTCCATTAGGCAAATAGCCTTAGCAATAGCGTTAGGTTTTATCGTTGGTTTATCGCCAATCTTAACCTTGCATAATATTGTCATAATATTTTTTGTATTAATCATCCGAGTGCATTTAGGTAGTTTTATCCTTGCGGCCGGTTTCTTCTCTGGTCTGAGTTATTTATTATCTCCCTTGATTGTTCAAGTGGGTGAATCCCTACTAACACAATCAAGCTTGACTGATTTCTTTACTTCATTATACCAACTCAGCTTGTTTAAATTAGCACATTGGCATCACACCTATGTATTAGGTGCGTTTGTTTTAGGCGCTGTTTTATGTGCACCAATATATTTTATCAGTAAGTTTATTATTGAGAAGTATCGAGTACATATCATGACGTTTTTTGAGAAATTTAGAATTGTTAAAGCATTAAAAGCATCTAAGTTTTATGGTTTGTATACCAGTTTTACAGGTGAATCTAGCCTAACTAAAGGAGGCCTGTAATGGCACGGTTTATTCGTTGGCAAGGAATGGTTGCCTTTGTTCTATTAAGTGCATTAGTTGCTGGTTTGTTGTATTTATTTGCTGAAAGCTTAGTCAAAAGCGCTATTGTGAGCTCTGCAGAGAGTGCTTTTGGTGCTGAAGTGAATGTGGCAGAAGTACAACTTGGATATTCGCCTTTACAATTAAGTGTTCTAGGTTTGCAAGTCACCGATAAAGATTCCCCCACACAGAACTTATTTAGTTTTGAGCGCGCTACTGCGGCTGTTGATGTTTGGCAATACCTATTTGGTAAAATTATTATTGATGAACTCGAAGTAAGCCAATTAGCGTTTTCTGGTGTTAGATCTCAAGCGGGTAAAGTTTATGTTGATGACGTAAGTGATAAAGCAGAAGAGAGCTTATCAGATCAAGCAAAAGCAATGCTGCCAGAAGTGGATATGCAATTACCTGATATTAAAGCACTACTTGATGACAGTAATTTGTTAACGGTTAAAGCCAGTAATGAATTAAAAAATAGCTATAAAGTTGAGCAAGCCAAGCTTAAAGCGTTGAAAACACAATTACCCAGTAAAGCTAAATTAAAGTCTTACCAAGATAAAGTAGAAGCGCTAGGTAAAATGAAAGTTAGCTCACTTGCTGATATCGAAAAAATAAAAACTGAATTTGATAAAATTAAAGTTGAATTTAAGACCGATCAAGCCCTTATTAAAAAAGCTAAAGAGCAAGTATTAAACAGCAAAGAAGTATTAGCTCAGCAAATCGATGCGTTAAAAAATGCCCCGACAAAGGATTGGCAACAAATAGAAAAAAAATACCAGTTAGATAGTATTGATACGGAAGACTTTGCTCATATTCTCTTTGGTGAAAAAGCGAGAGGCTATGTACAAAAAGCACAATGGGCTTATGAACAAATATCACCGCTTATGACTGATATGAAAAGTGATGGCACAACGAGTGAAGTAAAATCTCACGCTGACGGACGTTTTATCTTTTTTAAAGAAGATTCTCCATTACCCGCTATATTAATTAAGAAGGCATTGTTCTCAATTAAGCTCGAACAGGGTGAAGTCAAAATCACTGGCAGTGAGCTTACGCATCAACACTGGATAAGAGGTAAAGATAGTCTTATCAATATTAATTCAATTGATAATGGTGAGCTTAAATTGAGTAGCAACTTTAAGTTAACGCAATCAGGTGAATTTAGCGCGAACGGTGAGTGGCTTGTTAATAACAGAACATTATCTAATACTGAGTTAACACAAAGCAAAGCGTTAAGCTTATCACTAAGTGCGGGGATACTTGATGGTATAGGCAGTTTTAGCGTGGTTAATGGTGACGTTGAGGCAACTAATCAATTCTCACTTAAACAAGCGAGCTACCAAGGTGAGGCTGAGTCAAAAATTACCAAGTTGTTACTTGATACCATTAAATCATTAGATAGTTTGACTGTTGATGTTGGCGTCAATGGCGAGCTTAGCAAGCCAAGTTTTACTATCGCTTCGTCATTAAATGACGCACTGACCGGTGCTTTCAAACAGCAGGTTTCTGCTAAGCTGGATGGCTTTAAAAAGAAAGTTAATAAAGGCCTAAATGAAAAATTGAGCAATGCCTTGAAACTAGGTGATAGTCAATCTGCAGAGTTGCTTGACCTTGAAGCGCTATTAACTGATTCAGATAAAGCGTTAGCGGACTTAAAAAACTCAGATATTGTCAAACAGCAACAAAAGAAGTTAGAAGACAAAGTTAAAGATAAAGCTAAAGATAAATTGAAAGATAAACTTGGTGATTTATTTGGTTAAAGTAGATATTCGCTAAAGCGAGCAATGAAAGGGTATTTTACGCGACTTTTTGTTTATTAATTATCACAGCTCTTAAATATAAATTTATTAACTGGTAAAGGAATGAAAATGAATAAATATATAGCAGAATGTATTGGTACCTTTTGGTTGGTTCTTGGTGGGTGCGGCAGTGCAGTACTAGCCGCAGGGTTTCCTGATGTAGGCATTGGTTTACTTGGTGTATCATTCGCCTTTGGTTTAACCGTGCTAACTATGGCTTATGCGATAGGTCATATTTCGGGTTGTCATTTAAATCCCGCAGTATCGGTAGGTCTTTGGGCTGGAGGACGTTTTCCTGCTAATGAATTAATGCCTTATATCATTGCACAAGTCATTGGCGCGATTCTTGGCGCTGGCGCTTTATACCTTATAGCGAGTGGTCAACCAAGTTTTGATTTATCAGCTGGTTTCGCGTCAAATGGTTATGGATCACACTCACCTGGTGGTTACTCTATGACAGCTGCCCTTGTCGCTGAAGTCGTATTAACTATGATGTTTATTTTTGTCATTATGGGAGCAACAGACAAACGTGCCCCTGCAGGTTTAGCACCTATCGCGATTGGTTTGTGTTTAACCTTAATTCATTTGATCAGTATTCCGGTAACGAATACGTCAGTGAACCCTGCACGTAGCACCGGTGTTGCATTGTTTGTTGGTGATTGGGCTGTAGCGCAATTATGGTTGTTCTGGGTTGCGCCCATTGTTGGTGGTTTTATTGGTGCTAAGTTATATCGCTTAGTTGCGAAAGAAGAACAAGAGGATAGTTAGCTCAGTATTTCCAAGTAGTTTGGGTATAAATATAAAAAAGACCGGGTTTGCTACAAGCAACCCGGTCTTTTTTATGTGCTTATATTTTTATATTGTTACCAGTAACTACGCATAGCAAGGGTAAAACTCCAGCCATCATAAGCGCCACCATCATTGGCATTATCATCCATTTTTGCATACTGTAAGCCAGCTTGAAGTTTTAATTTATGCTCGTTTATAAACCAGTTAACGCCAGCATATACTTCTTGGTATTTGTCACCGCGCTCACCATCTACGCTGCTTTGACCATAATCATCAACTACTTTACTATCATAACGGCCTAAACGAACGCCATTATCTTCTGAGCTACTTAAGTAGGTATAACGAGCAACCCACTGAATTTTTTCACTTTGTTGATAGGTTGGCATGACGACAATACCAAAGAGATCACTTTGGCCTAAATCACCTTTACCCCAAGATATATCACTCTGTAACCCCCAGTCGTTTTGTTTAAACTTACTTGAAGTACTAATAACTTGAGAGAAGTCACGGGTATTACCGTCTTCATGGGTGTCGTTATAGACATAATCAAAGCTAACTTCACCTTTGTCCCAAAGGTTATTTTTTGCTAACTTTTTACTGGTCGAAAACATAGCGAAGTAACTGGCATCGTTAATCGATATTTCATCAGAGCCGTCACTAGAAAATACCCCTGTCTTATACGACCAATCATCAGCGAGCTTACTTTTTACGCTAACGCCGGTAAAGTACTCTGAGGTAAACCATAAATTATTTGTTAGGTTGTTGCGCTGTGGTGTCAGTAGCTTTTTAGATGAAGTCTTACCGTCTAAAGTGAAACCGGTAGATTGCTTTAAGAATTTAAGTTCGGTGTCTTTATCTAATGACCAGCTAACATTGGCATCAGTTAATCGATTATAAGCATCACTTAATGAATCGTTTAAATTTACATCTGCTTCTAAAGCAACTTTAAATTCTCCGTACTTGCCTTTAAAACCGAAGCGAAATCGACGCCATAATGTGTCGTTAAAATCGCCTTGGTCGCTATCAACCCAAGTAGAGTCTAATTGCAAACGACCAGACAATTTAAGGTAATCACCCTGTTCATTATCATATAAGTCAGTAAAATCCCAAGCATCTTCAAAGCTACTTTCAGTGCTTTTATTTACTTTAGTGTCCTGGGTTGCTTTCGTGCTTATTTCATTGTTTTCACGTTCTACATTCGCTTTTGCATGCGCAAATGAAATACTAAGTGACGTTGCCACAGCAAGTGTGATGATTGTTTTAACTCGTGGGGATGTTTTATTTGTTAATGGCTGATTTTTCATATTAATTACTATCATAAAGTTGAAGACCCAATTATTAGGACATTACTCAGCATTTGAGCAAAACCCTCATAAATGTCGGACTATTCAATACCAAACAGATTAAGTAACAAGTTAATGTTAGGTTGTTATTTAATGCGTTTGCTATAACTTCATCCATAAAGTGAATGCGGCGCTATTACAGCATTGCTTTATGACAGAAATATTACATACCAAGGCTTAAGTGCAATAAAAGTGTCACAATAATGTAACTATTGTATGGCAGGGACATACCCAAGCTACATGAAGTTGCTTGGGTATAACTTGGTAAAGGGTTACTTAGCTGCTTTTGCTCGCTTAGCCTTTTTCTTCACTTGTTTTTTGGTTTTAGCTTTTTTCTGAGAGGTCGTAAGTTTAATTTTTGCCTTTTTATTTACCACGCGAGATTCTTTGTTTTTTGGTCTTAACTCTTGAATAAATCGGCGTGACAGGCGTTCTTTGGTATAACGTTCTATTTTACCAATAACACCCATATCATGGGCTTCAACTAAGGAAATAGCTGTACCCTTTTTACCTGCGCGACCAGTACGTCCAATTCGATGAATATAAATATCGACCTTACGTGGCATATCAAAATTAATAACATGACTGATATCATCTATATCAAGACCACGTGCTGCAACATCTGTTGCCACCAACACTTTAACTTCACCTTTTTTAAAACGTTCTATTGCCTTGTTACGCTTATCTTGTGGCATTTTTCCTTCTAACCAAACACAAGGTAACTCTTCAGCATAAAGCTTACCTGAAAGGTATTGCACGGTTTCACGCTTATTAGCAAAAACAACGGTACGTTCTACGCCTTCTTGTTTTAAGGTGTTTACTAGTAGGTTTAGCTTATGGTTCGCATCATCTGCTAAATGAAGCCACTGATGAATGACGGCTTTTTCTTTACGAGATGGTTTTGATTCTAAGAAAACTGGCTCATTAAGCACTTCTTCGGCAAAAAGTTGTACGCCTGGACTTTCAAGAGTCGCTGAAAACAACATGGTTTGCTTACGCCAGCGTGCTTCAGCAACAATGCGATTAATGGTTTCACTAAAGCCAAGATCGAGCATGCGGTCAGCTTCATCTAACACTAATATCTCAATTTCACGGGCATCAAACTGTTCATTTTCAATATATTCTAATAATCTACCTGGTGTGGCGACTAAAATATCGGTTGTGCTCGTTAAAATATCAGCATGACTACCGTAGTTAACACCACCGGTAATAACGCCGGTTTTAATTTTCGTTAACTCGGTAAGCTGTTCACTGTCTTCACCTATTTGTATCGCTAACTCACGAGTCGGCGTTAAAATTAATACACGCGGGAAACCAGGTTTGGTACGTGGATAATCTAATAAATGCTGAGCAATAGGTAATAAAAATGCGGCAGTTTTACCTGTGCCAGTCGGCGCTGATGCCAATACGTCTTTGCCAACCATCGCTTGAGGGATGACAAGTTCTTGAATTGAGGTAGGTTTGGTGTAACCAATTTTATTAATACTGGCTAATAATTCTGAGTCTAGATCGAATTGCTCAAACATAAGGGATAGTTCACTAAGAGTTAATAATACCCATTTCATTAAATAATTGATCTACTTTATACGTAGAAAAAATTGCCAAATACAAGACATTTATTTAAATAACTAGTTGTTCTAATTATTAAATAAATAACGAAGTCATTGGTAATTTTAACCAGTAGAAATGATTAATTAATTAGTGAGATTGGTATAATGATAATATGCCGGCAATTATAGTGGTTTTAGCCCTTGCTGTAACTATTTATCGCAAGGGCTGAGTAATTGACGGAGTAAATTTTCCAAGGACATATTTTGAATAAACGGACAATATCTAAAGTAGGCTACTGTACTCTAGTAATACTTGTTCACACCAAGTATCTAAGCGCTCATCGGTCAAGTTATATTGGCTATCTTCATCTAAAGACAAACCTACAAATTGGCTACCATCAGCCGTTAATGCTTTCGATGCGGTAAAGTCATAACCTTGATTTGGCCAATAACCAACAACCGTTCCACCTTGTGCGATTACTTGATCGTGTAACATGCCAAGTGCATCTTGAAACCATTCAGTGTAACCAACTTGATCGCCCATTCCATATAGCGCAATAATTTTATCCGAAAGATCTATTTGACTGATATCACTCCACATCGATTCCCAGTCTTCTTGCAACTCACCATAATCCCAGGTGGATATACCTAGAATAATAAAGTCATAATCAAGACAAAGGGCTAATGGCTGATCTTTGATATTGAATATATCAACCAAGTCGGCACCCATTATCGCCTGGATTTTTTCGGCAATTATTTCAGTGTAACAAGTGGTTGAGCCATAAAATAAACCAATTTTCATTATGCTATTTCCAGTTTTTATTTTAATACGAACTATATTAAACGGGATTTTAGCAAAAACAATTATCTTTGTTTACAAGTTAATTCAATTTACTGGCTATTTTAAGTTGCAAATAATCTCTCATGGCTGTAATTTCCTTGCTTATATCTAGGTCTATTCATATGAACACGACCATTAGACTCATTATTATCGATTTATTGCTTTCATTTATTCGAAAGCTGTTAGGAAGTTGTTAGGAATCATTATGTTTAAAACATTCATTATTAGTGCTCTACTTGCCACATTCACTTTACCCCTGTTGTTGCAATACACCAATGCAGCCGAACAAACTAATGTACCAGCTACATTGGCCAAGCCAGTAAGTGATCAAATTGCGCTTGATGCAGATTTTTTGAAAGAAAAAATTAACAGCTCTATAGGATTAACTGTTGTTAAAGTTGAAGAAACAGCATTACCGGGTATTGCTTTACTCGTTACCAACCAAGGTTTGTTTTATGCAAGTTATGATGGTGAGTTTTTCATTCAAGGAAAAGTCTACAATTTAGGCTCTACCGTGAAAGATATAGGCGAAGAGAGCTTAGCTAAAGTCCGTCTAGAGGGATTGAAAAGCTTTGAAGATAACATGATCGTTTACAAAGCTGAGAATGAAAAATACGTGGTGTCAGTCTTTACTGATATTACCTGTGGTTATTGCCGTAAAATGCACGAAAAAATGGCAGACTATAATGCTCGCGGTATCACCTTTCGTTATTTAGCTTATCCACGAGCAGGTATTAAAGACCAAAACGGTAACTTAACTCAAGGTTTCAAAGATTTACGTTCAGTATGGTGTAGTGAAGATAATGCAACAGCGTTAACTAAAGCTAAATCGGGTACTGGTATTGCGTATCGTATTTGTGAAGCACCAATTGAAGCTCAGTTTAAATTTGGTCGTCAAATTGGTGTAAGCGGTACGCCAGCGATTATCTTATCAAATGGTATGATGGTTCCTGGTTACCAACCACCAGAGCAATTAGAAGAATTGTTGAAAAACACTTAATCTATTTTCCTTATAGATAAACCTTTAAAAGTACTTGCTGATTTTCACCAAGTACTTTTTTTATAGTAAAAATAAGCTATAAACGTTATTACAATTATAATTATCACCAGCAAAATTGAGACCGAATAGTATGAGTAAAACAATTGTTCGCCGAGTGAAAGTAGCTACCGACCATTTGCCTGATAACCTACCTGAAATCATAAAACAAATTTATGCTAGCCGTGGTATGGAATCTGCGCAAGAGCTTGAACTTAATGTTGCTCATCTACAAGGTATGGTCGATGAAACAGCGCTTATGGGCATGGACAAAGCTTGTCAGTTATTACATGACGCGCTAGTGAATAAATTACGTATTGTTATTGTTGGAGATTTTGATGCCGACGGTGCGACTAGTACTGCTTTAATGATGACTGCATTGAGCCTGTTTAACAGTAACAATCATGACTTTATTGTGCCAAATCGTTTTGAATATGGCTACGGCCTAACCCCTGAGATTGTTGACATTGCAGCACAGCAAAATACGCAAATGTTAATAACGGTGGATAATGGCATCAGTTGTATTGCCGGTGTTAAACGTGCAAAAGATTTAGGTATGCAGGTAATTGTTACGGATCATCACTTGCCAGGACATTCATTACCCATTGCCGACGCCATTGTTAACCCTAATCAGCATGGTTGTAACTTTCCGAGTAAAGCTCTTGCCGGCGTGGGGGTAGCTTTTTACTTAATGCTAGCTTTAAGAAAGTATTGCCGTGAGCAAAACTATTTTTCAGAGCAAGGTATTGCTGAGCCTAATATTGCTCAACTATTAGATTTGGTTGCTTTAGGTACTGTAGCCGATGTGGTTTCATTGGATGCTAATAACCGAATTTTAGTAGAGCAAGGCTTGAAGCGTATTCGTGCAGGGAAAACTAGACCTGGCATTCAAGCGCTTATTGAAATTGCGAATAAAAATCAGCAAAGGCTCGTTGCCAGTGATTTTGGTTTTGCCCTCGGCCCGAGAATTAATGCTGCAGGTCGGTTAGATGATATGTCTTACGGTATTAACTGTTTACTTGCTACTGATTTGTCTAGTGCTCGTGTGATGGCTGCAGAGCTTGATGATCTCAATAAAACACGCAGAGAAATAGAGCAGGGTATGCAAGCCGAAGCTGAGCAAGTACTTACTTCTCTTAAGTTTGATGAAGATAATCTACCTAATGCGATTGCCCTTTATCAACAAGACTGGCATCAAGGTGTTATCGGTATTGTTGCTGGCAGGTTAAAAGAGAAATTTCATCGTCCTTGTATTGTTTTTGCTAATGGCAAAGATGATGACTCAGTTGATGTTTCCGAGAGAGAAATTAAAGGCTCGGCGCGTTCTATTCCTGGCCTGCATATTCGAGACTTATTAGAGCATATTGACAGTCAACACCCAGATATTATTCTTAAGTTTGGTGGCCATGCAATGGCGGCAGGTTTATCTATAAAACACGGTAACTTTGCGCGTTTTCAGCAACTATTTAATGAATTAGCGGGTAAATGGTTAAAAGAAGAAGATTTGCAGAGTATTATTTTATCTGATGGCGAGCTTATGCTTGAACATCTTAGTTTAGATTTTGCCGAAAAATTGCGAGACGCTGGTCCTTGGGGGCAAAACTTCCCTGAGCCATTATTTGATGACACTTTTAAATTGGTACAGCAGCGTATTGTTGGCGAAAAGCATCTTAAAATAGTGGTAGAAAAACAGGGTGAAATCTTTGATGGTATTGCTTTTAATGTTGATGTTAAGACTTGGCCGAACGCTCAAGTAAAACAGGTACATTTAGCTTACCGATTAGATGTTAATGAATTTCGTGGTAAACGCACGGTGCAATTCATGGTTGAAAATATCACAGCTATTTAGCTGAAAAGTAATGAGAACTACTGATGGAAAAATCACTGGCAATAATTGAATTACCGCAGTTAGCTTTAGCTTTTATTCCTGTATTGGTGGTCATCTTTATACAATTTAGCTGGTCGTTACCACAAAAAAGAACAATACATGCCCTAGCGCGAATGTTGGTGCAATTATTGTTAGTAGGCTTTTTTCTTAGTTATGTATTTGAGTCAGATAGCGCTTGGTTAGTACTAATGTTACTGATTATAATGGTCTTCTTTTCTAGCTGGATAGCATTAAATAACATCGAAGCACCTAAACGTGAGCTGTTCCAAAGAGCGGTATTCGCTATTTCAATTAGTAGTGTTTTAACGTTATTAATTATCACCCAAGGTGTTTTACAACTATCTCCTTGGTATCACGCCCAAACACTTATACCTCTTGCAGGTATGGTATTTGCCAGTAGCATGAATAGTATTAGTTTATCTGGAGAGCGTTTTTACTCTGAATTGGCAAATAAGGTGAGCTATAAACAGGCTCGAAATATTGCCTTTCAAGCATCAATGATCCCCAACGTAAATGCACTATTAGCGGTTGGAATTGTTTCTCTGCCAGGCATGATGACAGGACAAATTCTCTCGGGGGTTTCTCCTTTTATTGCCGCAAGATATCAAATCATGGTGATGTGTATGATTTTTGCCTCTGCGGGTATCTCCTCTGCTTATTTTCTTTATTTGGCTAAAGCTAAACCAAACGCTAGCTCTTAAAATTGGTAATACAGGCCGTTCACGGTACCGATTACTGAGTTTATTGATTAGATTGCAGAGTTTAAGGGCGTATAAACAAAAAACGTAGATGATTGCTCATCTACGTTAATTTTATAAAAGTAGTATGGTGATACTTTTATAGTTAGTACATGTGCTGACCACCATTAATGGATAGGGTCGAACCAGTAACAAAACCCGCTTCATCGGCCACTAAAAATAATACTGAACGAGCAATATCTTCGGGTTGACCTAAGCGTCCTACCGGTATTGTTTTAACAATTTTTGCTAAAACGTCTTCAGGTACCGCGCGAACCATATCTGTTTCAACATAACCTGGTGCAATAGCATTAACTGTAATGCCTTTTGCTGCGCCTTCTTGTGCTAATGCTTTAGTAAATCCATGGATACCAGATTTAGCTGCCGCATAGTTTACTTGACCGTATTGACCAGCTTGTCCATTAACCGATCCTATATTAACAATGCGCCCAAATGATCGTTCTCTCATTCCTTCAATGACAGCGCGAGAGGTATTGAAACATGAGGATAAATTGGTCTGAATAACGGCATTCCATTTTTCAAAGTCCATCCTATGCATAGTGCCATCCCTTGTAATTCCTGCATTATTTACAAGAATATCAATTGACCCAATTTCAGACTCTATATCATTAATGCTTTTAGTTACACTTTCAAAATCACTGACATCAAATTTAGAAGTTCGGATACCTGTTCGTTCTGAAAATTCTTGAGCTGCCTGATCATTGCCAGCGTAGTTTGCTATGACAGTATAACCATGCTCTTTCAGCATAATGCTAATTGATTCGCCTATTCCACGAGTTCCACCTGTTACTAATGCAATGCGTCCCATAACTGTGCTCCTTGTTATATTTCATATTTGTACATAGAGGTTTCTAAACTTTATATTTTTTGAGCTATTTGCTCAATTTTTATCATATATCAAGCTGAATCATTCAACTAATTAACTTTAGTCGTAGTATGTGCAAAATTAAATTTTATATTTGGCTGTAAAGTCGACTTTTATTTGTCTTAAAAGGGGGAGTTGGTACTCATTATAGGGTGAGTTGTTTTTGTACACGATAACTGGTTGATAAGTGAACGCCTCACTCGTATATAATTTATTGGTATAAGTTATTCCGTTTCTTGTCTAGACTGTATGAGGCTATTTCAGCTTAAACGTATATACCCATGATACTTCAAGATACGAGTTTCAGGATGCCTGAGCGATTCATGATCAAGGAGCATCTTTTTATTAAGGGTTGTTCCCTTAAAAACAGATGCAACGAATAGCATGATTTGCTCGGACTTCCCCAAAGGGCTGGTTTAGAAACGCTTTATACTACGTGATTAATTTCGAGAAGGGAGAACCATTCTCTTCAATCAATGCCTTGCCTAAAGGCGTTTCTAATTCCAGCTGAATCCGGCATCTTGAGGTAACATGGGTATAGTTAGAAAGTAAATAATTGAAGTGTTTAGTTAACATTAACAAACTATCGTTATATTCTGTTTAGAATACAAACAAACTAATGGAATAAAATATGACACTTAAAAAAACGGCTTTAGTAACGGGTTCTGTCAGTGGTATTGGCTTAGGAATAGCAAAAGATTTAGCCAAGCAAGGTTATAAAATCCTTATTAGTGATATAAATTTATCTGTGGCTGAAGATGTAGCACAAAGTATTAACCAGTCAGGAGGAGATGCGTTAGCGTTTAAACTTGATGTTACTGTGCAAGCAGACATTGATAATGTTATTGCTCGTGCGGAAGAATTTAATAATCGCATTGACGTATTAGTTAACAATGCAGGTATTCAATATGTTTCGAAATTAGAAGAGTTTCCCGCAGAGAAGTGGCAGTTGATTACTAATGTACTATTAGTTGGCCCAGCAATGATGACTAAAGCGGTATTACCTTTAATGCGTGCTAATAATTTTGGCCGTATTATTAATATTGGCTCTTTACATGGCTTAGTCGCCTCTCCATTCAAAAGTGCCTATGTTGCAGCTAAACATGGGATTATCGGTTTTTCTAAAGTTATTGCGTTAGAAACAGGAGATCAAGATATTACTATTAATACTATTTGTCCTGCCTATGTGAAAACGCCACTGGTTGAGAAACAAATTGCAGATACGGCTAAAGAGCATGGTATCAGTGAAGAAGAAGTTGTTAATAATATTATGCTGGCGCCAATGCCGAAAAAAGCGTTTATTGATATAGAAGAAATATGTGGTTCAGTAAGTTATTTAGCCAGTGATCTCGCTAAAAATATGACAGGACAAACCATGGTATTAGACGGTGGTTGGGTAGCAAGATAGTTTAATTGTCTAAATTATAAAATAAAAAAAGTAGGTTTGATAAAAACCTACTTTATATTTACTTAATAACATAGTTCTCTCAGAGGAGAGTTATTTATGTTTTTGAATAAATTCTGCAATACTCGGTGCTATTCTTTCACGGAAAGCCGAGCCACTAAACGTTCCAAAATGGCCTACACCATCAAAAACTTGATCCAATTTGTTTTGCTCTGGAATACCAGAACATAAAGCCTGTGCTGCTTGAGTTTGGCCTAATGAACAAATATCATCATTTTTCCCTTCAATGGTATGTAATGCAGTATCAGTTATTGCTGATAAATCAACAAGCTCACCATGGTAAGTCATTTTACCATTCGCTAAATCTTGATTAATGAAAACACGATCTAGAGTTTCTAAATAGAACTCACTATTAAGATCTAATACAGCTAAGTATTCATCATAAAAATCACGGTGACTTTCTTGTTTATCTTCTTTGCCATGAAAAACATGACCAAAATAATCAGTGTGTTTCTTGACGTGATTTTCAATATTCATCGCCATAAAAGAAGTTAATTGAATAAAGCCCGGATATACTTTTCTTCCTGCACCAGGAAAACGCTCAGGCACCGTCATTATGACGTTATTTTCAAACCAACTTAAATCTTTACTACTGGCATATTTATTGAGTTCGTTTGGATTGATACTGGTATCAATCGGGCCTGCAATTATTGTTAGAGATTTAGGTGTAGCGGCATCTTTATCTTTAGCCAATACAGCGGTTGCTATTAATGCTTGAACTGCAGGTTGGCAAACCGCTAATACATGGGTATCTTCGCCAATTTCCTTCATAAACTCGATAAGGTAAGTTACATAATCATCAAAATCAAAGTTGCCTTCAGATAAAGGAACGTTTTTAGCATCTAGCCAATCAGTTATGTAAACGTCATGATCTAAAATTAAACGCTCTATTGTGGCTTTTAATAACGTTGCATGATGACCTGAAAGTGGAGCAACCAAAAATAGTTTAGGTTGTTGAACTTTAGTATCTTGTTTGAAGTGGATTAAATTACAAAAAGGTTTTGCTAAAATAACTTGTTCGTCAATGTTAACCGTTTCACCATCAATTATTGTTGTTTTAATGTCAAAAGGTTGTTTATCGTAAACTTTAGTATGATGGTAGGCACTATCAAGTGCTGCATTGATACTTTTTCCCAGTAGGGTGTTTGAAAACGGGTTAAACGGATGAGTCAGTAATTGTTGATTCACTGAGATAAAACCATTCATCATTTCGGCGGAGCGACTATATAGGTCGTAAGTTTGATACATCATGTGTTTTATCCTTCAAATAAATTTTCAACGAGTATTATCTTTCGTATTGCTCTTAAAATTTTAAAAAAAAGCCAATACCCTAATATTACTGATTGATTAGTTTCCGTTAGCGTTAATTAAGGTTCCTCTTTCATTATTTAGAGTAAATTAAGGTTCCAATCGTTATTTTTATATTGCAGCGCAGCATTCATGTTTGGAGCGAGTGTACCTAGCAAAATCACCTTGGTCAATAATTTCTTGCTGCACCGCGTCAAAAATAAAGGTATCCTAAGTATTCTCCATACACTAGACACGCACGCTATGTTTATCGTTAGGGTTGATGAAGGCCGTTAAAATAGATAATTATCAAATAAGTTTGTATCTTATTATTATTGTTTGTAAATTGTTTATTAATAATTTATAAAAAACATTTAAAATTTTTAACTTTGGGCTGCTTTAAAGGCAAATAAATTATAACCAGACCATTTACAAGGATATATTATGGAATCGAATGAGCAGAAAGAAGTAGCTGATTTTTTAGAGCAATACTCAGAGATATTTAACACCATGGTTAAACAGGTTTTAAGTGGTTCTGATAAAGAAAATTTAAATTCAATGATGGATTCAGAGAAATTAACTGAACTTTTATCAAAAGGGGTACAAGTTGATACTGCTGAGTTATTTAGTAAACAAATGTCTTTTATGACTCAACAAGCCGAGCTTTGGCAAAATGCGACTAAAGCATTATTGGGTTCAAAAGTTGAGTCAGTGGTGTCAGAGGAACGTAATGATAAAAGGTTTAAAGACAGTGAATGGTCTGAAAATCCTGTTTATAACTATTTAAAACAGTCTTACCTTTTAAGTTCTAACATGATGCAAGATACGGTTAATAGTTTGCATTTCGATGATCCCAAAGCTGAAGAGCAAGTAAAGTTTTATACTCGACAATATATCAGTTCTGTTTCTCCAACCAATAATGCATTAACGAATCCTGAAGTTTGCCGAGACATATTAAAATCTAAAGGCGAGAACCTCATCAAGGGGCTACAAAACTTTATGCAAGACTTACAACAAAGTCCTGCGGATGCCCTTAAAATTAACCAAACTGACGTGGATGCGTTCACTTTAGGCGAAGACTTAGCATACACGCCAGGTGATGTAATTTACCAAAATGACTTAATCCAACTTATACAGTACAAAGCCAGTACTAAAAAAGTCAATGAAGTCCCTTTATTGTTTATCCCTCCTTTTATTAATAAGTATTATGTCTTGGACATGGATGAGCAAAAGTCACTGATCAAATGGGCTGTAGGTCAGGGCCATACAGTCTTTGTAATTTCATGGATCAATCCAGACAAGACACTTTCTCATAAAGGCTTTAATGACTATATGAAAGAAGGACCAATCGCATCACTTGATGTTATTGAAGAATTAACTAAATCAAAGAAAGTGAATGTCGTTGGTTATTGTATTGGCGGAACATTATTAGCAACAACCCAATCATACTTATTGGCAAAAGGTGATACTCGAATAAACTCATTGACCTTTTTAACAACATTATTAGATTTTGAAGAGCCGGGTGAAATAGGCGTTTATCTTTCTGAGAAAATGTTACCGTTCTTGAAAAAGGATATTAAAGAAAAAGGGTTATTAGATGGTCGAGTGCTTGGTTTGGCGTTTAGCATGCTACGTGAAAATAGTCTTTTTTGGTCGTATTTTGTTAATAATTATTTAAAAGGTAAAGATCCTGCTCCGTTCGATATTTTATACTGGAACAGTGACTCTTCAAACTTGCCGGCGGAAACTTTTGATTTTTATATGACCAATACTTATCAAGAAAACAACTTGATAAAAGATGGTGCTGTTGAAGTTGAAGGTGTTCCTATTGAACTAAGTAAAATTGATACGCCGAGTTATTTCTTAGCTACAATCGCGGATCATATTGTTTTATGGCAGGCATCATACAAAGGAGCCAAAGCTCTTTCTGGACCTACAAGGTTTGTTTTAGCTGGCTCTGGCCATTTAGCCGGTGTTATTAACTCTGTAGATCACGGTAAATATCCACATTGGGTTAATGAAGAGCTTTCTGATACCGCGGAACAATGGTTTGAAAGTTCAACCAAAAAAGAAGGTTCTTGGTGGACAGATTGGGAAAACTGGGTTGAACCTCAATCAGGTAAGCAAGTAACAGCACGTAAACAAGGTTCTAAAAAATACCCAAGTATTGAAGCTGCTCCTGGCAGCTACGTTAGAAAGCGTATTTAGCATTTGTAACGATAATCCCTACTACAGAGTAGTTAATATGAAAGGCGACCAATAAGGTCGCTTTTTTTATAGATAGTATCTCTGTTATACTAGCAGTTAAGACTACTTCCTCTACCCTAGCGTAAGTAAAATTAATAACCAACCGAGGTTGACGTTGATCACAATTAAAAGATATCCAAACCGCCGTCTTTATGACACTACAAAGAGTCATTATGTAAACTTGGATTATATTCGAGAATTAGTTATTGCCAATGAAGAATTTAAAATAGTTGATTCGAAAACAAATGAAGATAAAACGCGTAGTATTTTAATTCAAATTATAAGTGAAGAAGAAACTAGTGAGAAACAATCGTTATTAACCAATACCTTATTGAAACGGTTGATATGTTTTTATGGTAATGATAACCAAGACTATTTACAACAATTTCTTGAGCAAAGTCTTTCTGCTTTTATTGAACATCAAGATGATATTTTAAAACTGAGTAGTGATATTAATAAAAATTCACCTTTTGGTTTATTCAGCAGTATTGTTGAACAAAATATGAATATGTGGACTAAATTTCAGAAGCCAACAGATAAAAAATAAAATTTTGTTGCACCGCAACAAAATAATGATTGACTCCAAACTAAAAAATTGATTAAATTCTCATCAAGTAATGCTGCTTAGCAGCAAAATTATAGGAGAAGTGCATGTTTAATCAATTTACAGAGTTATTTCAGACCTCATTAAAACCAATTGAAAAATTGGTCGAATTAAATATATCAACAGCGAGTACTGTTGCACATCAGCAAGGATTGCTTATTGCAAGTTTGGTCGACGACAGTATTTCATTTAGCCAAAATATACCTGTAACGACAGACATAACTGAATTTGTTGCAGAACAATCTAAATTTAATGCCGATGTTCAGAGCCAATTGACTGAAGCGATGAAACAAACATCTGAAACGCTTACCAAGGCGCAAAAAGATGCAGAAATTATTCTCAGTGACTCTTTTTCAGTATTGTCAGCTAACGTAAGTCAGACTTCAGTTGACAATCAACCGCTTGTTCCAAAAGTACTTATTAAAGAGAAGTCTCAGTCCGCGCCAAAAGCAGTAGTTAAAGCCGCGCCAAAAGCAGTAGTTAAAGCCGCGCCAAAAGCAGCAGTTAAAGCCGCGCCAAAAGCAGCAGTTAAAGCCGCGCCAAAAGCAGCAGTTAAAGCCGCGCCAAAAGCTGAAGTTAAAGCAGCGCCAAAAGCTGAAGTTAAAGCAGCGCCAAAAGCTGAAGTTAAAGCAGCGCCAAAAGCAGCAGTTAAAGCAGCGCCAAAAGCAGCAGTTAAAACAGCGCCAAAAGCTGAAGTTAAAGCAGCGCCAAAAGCTGAAGTTAAAGCAGCGCCAAAAGCTGAAGTTAAAGCAGCGCCAAAAGCTGAAGTTAAAGCAGCGCCAAAGACTGAAGTTAAAGCAGCGCCAAAAGCTGAAGTTAAAGCAGCGCCAAAGACTGAAGTTAAGACAGCGCCAAAAAAGTAATCAATTTAAATGAGTGATAAATGTTTATTTTTGAGTTTTATTCTTTAATATCAATTATCTGCGTTTACTTTTTGTGGTTTGATGCGGTGCAGCAAAAAAAATGTTGACGACCATCTTTTGACCTATTATACTAGTTTTAATCAATCTGCTGCGATGCAGCATACTTAAAAAGGAAGCTTTATTATGTTTACACAATTAACGGAACAATTTACTACTGCAATGAAGTCATTCAACAATGAAGACCAGTTTTCGGCAGCTATGAAGCCATTTAACAGTCTTGTAGAAATTAATACTAAAACGGTTGAACAATTAATCAATCAACAAGCTGCATTAATTACTACAATCATGAACGATAGCGTAGCTCAAACTAAAACGTTATCAGCGCAAACAGATTTAGCAACAGCAATTGAATCACAAAAAGTTTTCACTGAAGAGCTTCAAGCAAAAGTTTCAGCTTCAGCTAAAGAAGCTTATGATGTTGTAACTAGAACTTCTGAAGAAGTATCTAATCTAGTTAAAGACTCTATGGCTGAAGTAACGACCATTGCTAAATAGTTTATCATCAAAAAATAAGCCATTTTTGTGCTTATGATTGAAAAAGCCAGTATCTCGATACTGGCTTTTTTATTGCTGATTATTGGTAAATCGTAGAGGATATTATGGATACATTATTATTTTGTTGCGGCGCAGCAAATAATTATTGACCAATACAATATTGCTAGGTATACTCACTTCAAATCTGATTGCTGCACCGCAGTATAATACGAAATAAAATAGGAATCTTAATTATGTTTACTCAATTAACTGAACAATTAACAAATCAATTTACTACTGCAATGAAATCTTTCAGCAATACAGCGCAAGTTGAAACTGCAATGAAACCATTGAATAGTTTGGTAGAATTAAATACTAAAACTGTTGAGCAATTAATCAGCCAGCAAACAGCTTTAATTACTTCTATTCTTAATGACAGTGCTGCTCAAACTAAAGCATTATCATCACAAACAGATTTTACAGCCGCTGTTGAATCTCAAAAATCATTTAACGAAGCGCTTCAAGCTAAAGTTTCAAATTCAGCTAAAGAAGCTTTTGATGTTGTTTCAAAAACTTCAGAAGAAGTTACTTCTCTAGTTAAAGAATCAGTTAAATTTGATAAATAAATTTTTATCACTAATTTTTATCGCAAAAAATTAGCGGTTTAATTATCGTATTTAAAGGCCAGTATGATCACATACTGGCCTTTTTTATTGTTTAGGGTCTGTTTATCTTTCATTTTAGTCTCTGCTATAGGCTAATTTTTAAGTTAACAAGGCGAAAAGAGTACTATGTAGTCACTCTACTTTAATGATTTCCAACGATGTTAGGTTGAAAATTAGACATAGTCCTTCGGGTTGCCTCGAAAAAACGTCACTCTTTGTTGCTTCATTCGCATTTGGAACAACCAAAGATTAAATGAAGCGCCTCAATTACCATCTTTTTCAAGTGCAACAGCGTTACAAACTGAAAGAACAACAGATCCGAGTTTCTGAAGTACCAATACAAGTATATTACATTGAAAGTAAAGTCTTTATTGTCTCTCTATGATACCTCAAACTGCGAGTTTTCGGATGACTTAGGGATGTATTTAAATCACTAAAAAATGCTCACTTAGTTAGTGTAATTGAGATTATTTCTGCTTTTATTAAATATTATGAATTTTATAGCGAAAGGGTCCAGTGTTAGCCGTTTATTTGCTCGTCTTTTTACGCTACAATGCGCGACTATTTTTTAATTATCTTAACGAGTGAAATCGTTGTAAAAGATATATTTGAAAACTTATTTTTGAAGGCTTATGTTCGAAACAAACCCTATATTAAGTAAATTAAAAGAAATCCGTGAGCGCGCTAATTTGCTTCGGGGGTACCTTTGACTACGATGTTAAAGCGGAACGTTTAGTTGAAGTTTCTCGCGAACTCGAACTCCCTGATGTTTGGAATGAGCCAGAACGTGCTCAAGCCCTTGGTAAAGAGCGAAGTTCTTTAGAAGAAGTGGTTAATACCATTGTTGAACTCGAAACGGGTTGTGAAGATATTGAAGGTTTAGTTGAACTGGCTGTAGAAGAATCAGACCAAGAAACTTTTGATGATGCTGAAGTTGAAGCTGATGCTTTAGATAAGGTGTTAGAAAAACTAGAATTTCGTCGAATGTTTTCTGGCGAACAAGATGCTAATAATAGCTATTTAGATATTCAGTCAGGCTCAGGCGGTACAGAAGCGCAAGATTGGGCAGAAATGCTGATGCGCATGTATTTACGTTGGGGCGAAGCACACGGCTATAAAACTGAAGTGATTGAAGTGACCGATGGTGATGTTGCCGGAATAAAAGGTTGCACCATCAAGTATACCGGTGAATACGCTTATGGTTGGTTACGTACTGAAACGGGTGTACATCGTTTAGTGCGAAAATCACCATTTGACTCATCAGGTCGTCGTCATACCTCATTTGCTTCAGCGTTTATTTACCCTGAAATTGATGACAATATTGAAATTGATATCAACCCTGCAGATTTACGTATTGATACTTTTCGTGCTTCTGGCGCTGGCGGACAACATGTAAATAAAACTGATTCAGCTATTCGTATTACCCATGAGCCTACAGGGGCCGTGGTTGCTTGTCAGGCAGATCGTTCTCAGCATAAAAATAGAGCGACGGCGATGAAGCTACTGAAAGCTAAATTGTATGAAATGGAAATGCAAAAGCAAAACTCAGATAAACAAGTATTAGAAGATGGCAAATCAGATATAGGTTGGGGCAGTCAAATTCGCTCGTACGTATTAGATGATAGCCGTATTAAAGATTTACGCACGGGTGTTGAGAATCGTAATACCCAAGCTGTATTAGATGGTGATTTAGATAAGTTTCTAGAAGCCAGTTTAAAGTCTGGTTTGTAGCTTACGTTTAACAAGATAAAACATAAGCAAAGCCAAATAAAACCAATTGAAAAATTAAAGATAACCACGAGAAATTAACATGACAGATAAAGCCAATAATACACCCGTAGCACAAGATGAAAATAAACTGATTGCTGAGCGTCGTGTAAAACTTGAAAAAATTCGCTCTAATTGTTCAGCTAATGGTTTTCCTAACGATTTTAATCGTGAACATTTAGCCGCTGATATTCAAGCTGAACATGGTGAAAAAACCAAAGAAGAACTTGAAGAGCTACAAGTAACTTATGCTATTGCCGGTCGTGTTATGGCGAAGCGTGGACCATTTTTAGTGATACAAGACTCGTCTGGTCGTATTCAAGGTTATGCTGAAAAAACAGTGCAAAAAGAGATACGTGCTAAATGGGGTTCATTAGATATTGGTGATATTGTTGGTATTAAAGGTATTTTACATAAATCAGGTAAAGGTGATCTTTACGTGAACATGGATCATTACTCATTATTAACTAAGTCACTTCGTCCATTACCTGAAAAGTTTCATGGTTTATCCGATCAAGAAACTAAGTATCGTCAGCGTTATATTGATTTAATTATTAATGAAGATACCCGTAATACCTTTAAAATGCGTTCAAAAATTGTTGCGGGCATACGTAACTTCTTAACGCAGCGTGACTTTATGGAAGTTGAAACGCCGATGTTGCAAATCATACCGGGCGGCGCAACGGCTAAACCTTTTATGACGCATCATAATACTTTTGATCTTGATATGTACCTACGTATAGCACCAGAGCTTAACTTAAAGCGTTTAGTCGTTGGTGGTTTTGACCGTGTGTTTGAAATTAACCGTAGTTTCCGTAACGAAGGTATTTCAACGCGTCATAATCCAGAATTCACCATGATTGAATTCTATCAAGCTTACGCTGATTACCATGATCTGATGAACACTACAGAAGAAATGTTACGTACTATTGCACAAGATGTATTAGGTACTACTACTATTCGTAATACCGTTAAAAATTCTGAAGGTGAAGTAGTAGAAGAGAAATTCTACGACCTAGGTAAGCCGTTTGTACGCTTATCTATGGTTGATGCTATTTTACAATACGGCAAAGATCATCGTGGCGCTGAGCAACTTGATGAAGCGGCTTTACGTGACCCTGAAAATAATTTTGATGCAATCAAAGCCATGGCTAAAGCTGTTGGTGTTAAAGAAAACAGTGCTTCTAAAGTTTGGGGCCCAGGTAAATACATTTGTGAAATCTTTGAAGAAGTTGCAGAACATTTATTAGATCAACCTACCTTTATCACGGAATACCCTTGGGAAGTTTCACCACTGGCGCGTCGTAACGATGAAAACTCATTCATAACCGATAGATTTGAATTCTTTGTTGGTGGTCGTGAACTAGCTAATGGTTTCTCTGAGCTGAACGATGCAGAAGATCAAGCTGAACGTTTCCAAAAACAAGTAGCAGAAAAAGATGCTGGCGATGATGAAGCTATGCATTATGATGCCGACTATATCAACGCCTTAGAGTATGGTTTACCACCAACAGCAGGTGAAGGTATTGGTATTGACCGTTTGGTGATGTTATTTACTGATTCGCCAACGATCAAAGATGTAATTTTATTCCCACATATGCGCCCAGAAGCGGAATAAGGATCATAACGTTCTGTTTTGTTAGTAAAGCTTGAGCGTTAAAAATATTAGCCCTGTGTAAAGTCTGTAAAAAGAGCTATACACAGGGCTTTTTTTTTTTTTAATGTATAACTCTATTTTTCTTTATCGTAATTGCGTAGATTAGTGTTTTTATAGAAGTTCGTCATTATAAAAACACAGCAATTATAAAAATAAAAACAACCTTGAGGAAATTATATATACCCGTTCCACTTGAAGATGCATGATTCAGCTGGAATTAGAAACGCCTTTAGGCAAGGCATTGATTGAAGAGAATAGTTATTCTATTGTCGAAATCAATAACGCAGCATAAAGCGTTTCTAAACCAACCCCTTGGGGAAGGCTGAGCAAATCATACTCTGCGTTACATTTCTTTTTAAGGGAATAACCCTTAATAAAAAAATGTGTCTTAATTATGAATCGCTCAGACTTCCTGAAACGAGCACCTTCAAGTGGAGCGGGTATAGAGCGTTACTCAAAGGTAAATAGTTAGCAAATAGTGTTCGTAAGAAATTTGGGGAAATGAATGGGTGTTTCAAGAGGCGGCTTTAGTTCGCGTTTCGGTTTTATTATGGCGGCGGCAGGCTCCGCTGTAGGCTTAGGTAATATTTGGGGTTTTCCAACCCAAACAGCGAGCAACGGTGGTGCTGCTTTTGTGCTCGTCTATTTAGTATTGGCGTTCTCTTTAGCTTACCCCGCTTTTATGGCAGAGCTGTTAATTGGCCGATATGGTCAGGCAAACGCCGTTAGCAGTATGCAAAAGATTGCACGTAATACTTGGCAAAAGCGCTTTGGTTTTGTTGTTGGCTTTGGCGGTATTATTTGTGCGGCACTTATTTTAAGTTTCTATAGCATCATCGCCGGTTGGATGATGTCTTATGCCATAGAGCCCTTAGCAAGATTAGGTGGTTTTACGGGCGCAGCTGACTGGCTGATAAATCACTCATTAATTCGCAATATACTCTTCACCGCGCTCTTTATGGGACTAACCATTTTTATCATTCGTCGGGGTGTTGAAGAAGGTATTGAAAAATGGTCAAAACGCCTAATGCCTATGTTAATCGGTTTATTGATCTTATTAATTATCTACGTCTTTACGCTTGATGGGGCAAGAGAAGGTTTCAATGCTTATTTAAATCCTGACATTTCTCGTGTATTTGAACCCGACCTTTTAATAAGTGCTTTAGGACAAGCGTTTTTCTCTTTGTCATTGGGTACTAGTGTAATGATCATTTATGGCTCTTATATTGCTAAAAAAGAGAATTTAGTAACGCTTGGTGCACAAGTAACGTTAATAGATGTTTCTATCGCCTTTTTAGCCGGTTTATTAATTATTCCTGCTATGTATGTTGCTCAAGCACAAGGTGTAGCTATATTCGCAGAAGATGGCAGCCTCATATCAGGTTCAAATTTGGTATTTACTGTATTGCCTGCACTGTTTACTGGTATGGGTGATGTTGGTCTTTTCGTTGCTTTTGGTTTCTTCGTGTTAATGTCAATAGCGGCGCTCACCTCAAGTATATCGATGCTTGAAGGTCCTGTGTCTTATGTGGTGGAGCGTCACGATACGCCACGTGAAAAAGCAACAACGCTCATTGGTTTAGGTATTCTAGTACTGAGTATTCTTATCGTTATCAATTTAGAGTGGATGTTAGACTTCGTTGCTACTTTATCAACACAATATGGCCAGCCAATTATTGCTATGTTGTGTTGTGTATTTGCTGGTTGGATATGGTATAGAAGTGATATTTTGTCGGAAATTAAGCAAGGCAATGAACATGTTGAACATAGCCTATTTTGGAAAATTTGGCCTTGGTATACTAAATTTGTGTGTCCAACAGCCATTGGTTTAGTTTTCTGGCATTCATTATAGGTAACTACTAATAAGGCCAAGGCCTTGGTACTTTGTTATTTACGGTAAATTTGTTTGTCCAACAGCCATTGGTTTAGCTTTCTGGCATTCATTATAGGTAACTACTAATAAGGCCTTGGTACTTTGTTATTTACGGTAAATTTGTGTGTCCAACAGCCATAGGCTTAGTTTTTTGGCATTCACTGTAAACAAATCAGAACACTGTATTATTAGTAATTAATAATCGAATTAAAGCCTTGGCCAGTTTAACTGCCAAGGCTTTTTTATTGCCGATAATTGCTCAATCACTTCAGTATTTAAATAGAGTTCACCCATAGTAGGTAGAGAAATAAACTCGAAGCATTCCCCTAAATAGTTAAATTTTAGGACAAAAGCATGTAAGTAACCTCTGTCTGCCTGCGATGTTGTGTAATAAAGTGGATCACCAACAATAGGGGCACCAATACTTGCTAAAGCAACACGTAATTGATGGGTTTTACCTGAATGTGGTTTAAGCAGGTATAAGCGTTGTTTGTTAGGTATGCTAAATGAAAAAAACTGCGTAATAGCAGGATTTTTCATCGACCGTAATAACTTGAACATACCACGTCGGCTTTTCGCCATGTCACCTTTAATTAAACCTTGTTTTTTAATCGGCTTTTTATCACCAATAGCCAAGTAATACTTTTCTATGTCGTGATCATTAAATAGTTGGCCAAAGATCTGCGCGCAAGCTAAAGTTTTGGCAAAAATAACTAAACCTGAAGTCATCTTATCTAATCTATGTACTGGGTATAATTCAGTATTGTTATTTTGGCTTTGTAACTGTTTTTTCACCAGAGAAAACAGTCCTGAGCCTATGTCACCTTCGTCATGAAAATTTACACCTGCTTCTTTATCAACAACAATAAAATCATGATGTTCTGCAATAGTTTTATACATTTAAATTTACCGAGTAGTCTCTATGTTTGTTATGATAATTCAAACTATTCATTTTTACTCTTTTTACAGGATGTTATTTTGCGACAATCTCCTCAAATCCGCTTTCCGGCACAAATAATCAATAAATTTAGAATCACGGCAATAGCTGCTAGTACAGCATTATTATTTGCCTGTAGTAGCCAAGAAACTATAACCTTACCCACAGGCGTGAGTTTGGTTGAAACGGTTACCGCTCAGCAAGATACTCTGAATATTCCTTTTAAAAAGTATAAATTAGCTAATGGCTTAACAGTTATTTTGCATCAAGATAATTCAGATCCCTTGGTGCATGTTGATGTTACCTATCATGTTGGCTCCGCTCGTGAACAATTAGGGAAGTCTGGTTTTGCGCACTTCTTTGAACATATGATGTTTCAAGGCTCACAAAATGTGGCTGATGAACAACACTTTAAAGTCGTGACACAAAGTGGTGGTGACCTCAATGGCACCACTAACTCAGATCGCACTAACTACTTTGAAACAGTACCGAAAAACCAGTTAGAAAAAATGTTATGGCTTGAGTCTGACCGCATGGGTTTTTTACTCGAAGCTATCACTCCAGAAAAGTTTGAAATACAACGTGCGACGGTAAAAAATGAGCGTGGGCAGAATGTTGATAATCGCCCTTATGGCCGATTAAATGAAACTGTTAATCAAATGATTTTCCCACGTGAACATCCATATTCATGGCCAGTTATTGGCTACATGTCAGATCTAGACCGTGGTACGGTAACTGATTTAAAAGAGTTCTTCTCTCGTTGGTACGGTCCAAATAATGCGGTAATCACTATTGGTGGTGATATCGATGAAGCGCAAACGCTGGCTTGGGTAAATAAGTATTTTGGTAGTTTAAATGCGGGACCTGCGGTAAATAATATCGCTAAATCGTCAGTGACATTAAGCGAGAACCGTTATTATTCATTTAGCGACAATGTATCTTTACCTTTACTTTACATTAGCTTCCCTACTGTTTATGGCATGCACGAAGATGAGCCAGCTTTAGATGTACTTGCTAATATTTTAGGTAGTGGTCCAACTTCATTACTTTATAAAAATCTCGTTAAATCAGGTATTGCTGTTCAAGCTGGTGCAAGCCATCCTTGTCGTGAACTTGCTTGTCAAATGAGCTTCTATGCGCTGCCAAACCCACAGCAAGGTTTATCATTAGCAAAAATTGAACAAGTGATTAATGATACTTTAGTTGAGTTTGAAGAGCGCGGTGTTAATGCCGATGATTTATTGAAGACTAAAGTCGGTATCGAAACGGGTACTATATATGGACTGCAAAGTGTCTCAGGCAAGGTCTCTAATTTAGCGCATTATCAAACCATGTTAGGGGATGCAAATTATACGGAGCAACAAGTTGCTCGTTATAATAAAGTGACCAAAGCTGACGTTATGCGTGTATTCAAAAAATATATTCAAGGTAAAGGCGCAGCAATATTATCGATAGTTCCTGAAGGTCAAGAAGCGTTAGTTGCCAAAGCAAATGATTTTGTTTTACCGGACGTAAGTAATCCTGCGAAACTAGCACAACTTGATACGCCTATTATGAAGAATGCTAGTGATTTTGATCGCAGCGTGATGCCGAGCTCTCCTGCTAATCCACAAATTACAGTACCAACTCTATGGCGTGAATCTTTTGAAAATGGCATTGAAATTATTGCGACTAAAAATAGTGAAACACCGACTATTAGTTTGCTACTAAGTCTTGATGGTGGTGTATTGCTTGATTCTGTGGAAAAAGCGGGTTTAGCAAGTTTAACAGCGAGTTTGATGAATGAAGGCACCACAGTTCACAGCAAAGAAGAGTTATCGAATGAATTAGCTAAACTGGGCAGTAATATTTCTATTGGTGCAGCAGGGCGAAATACTTACATTAAAGTTAATAGCTTAGTTAAAAACTTCGATGCTACCTTAGTGTTAATGAACGAGATGATGTTTAAACCTGAATTTGCACAAGATGATTTTAATCGTGTTAAAAATCAACTGATTCAAGGATTAGAGCAAGGTAATAAAGATGCTCGATCGTTAGCTAGCAATGCTTTAAAGCAAGTGACTTACGGCAAAGATAATCGTTTTGGTTTAGCTGATAGCGGTACTATTGCTACTGTATCTGCGATAACGCTAGATGATATTAAAGGTTTTTATCAAACATACTTTTCGCCAGCTAAAGCAAGTTTAGTGGTGGTTGGAGACATAGATAAAGCTGAATTATTAATAAAACTTGCTTCATTAAGCACTTGGCAAGGTAAAGATTATACGATTAGTGGCGATTATAACTTCCCTGAGGTAACACCTAACAAGCTGTATTTTGTTGATTTACCTAATGCCAGCCAATCGGTGATAAAGCTATCACGTAGAGCGATGACTTATGATGCAACGGGTGAACACTTTAAAGCGACGTTAATGAATTACCCACTAGGTAGTGCGTTCAATAGCCGTATTAATTTGAATTTACGTGAAGATAAAGGTTATACCTATGGCGCATCAAGCTACTTTTCTGCGGGTAAAACTTTAGGTCGTTTTAGTGCAGGTGCCAGTGTTAAAAAAGAGCATACTTATGATGCTATGGTTGAAATTGAACAGGAATTGAAAAATTACCAACAACATGGCTTAACAGAAAGTGAAGTGACTTTTATGCGCCAAGCCATTTCGCAAAATGAAGCATTAAGCTTTGAAACGCCGGGCCAAAAAAGTGGTTTCTTAAGACAATTGTTACAGTTCAATCTGCCTGTTAATTATGGTGAAGAACAAAGCAGTATAATTAACAGCATAAGTATTGAGCAGTTAAACGCTATAGCGGCACAAGAATTATCAAAACCTATGCAATGGATTGTTGTAGGAGACGGTCAAGTAGTTAGGCCACAACTTCAAAAGCTTGATATCGAAGTAGTTGATCTTGAACTAGCTAAATAAACTATTTGGCAATTAAAAATAGTTAAGTATTGAAAAATACCAACAGACCCCTTATTTATATGAATATCTATAAGGGGAGGCTTTTTACCCTTTTCTCGCTAAATACTAAATCAAACTAAGCTAAACTGAGATAATAGTTAGGCTGATTAGTATATATAGGAATTATTTTGACACTATCATTAACTGATTATATTGGCGCTTTTAGCCAAAATAAAAACTTGGCTGCCGTTGCCGGTATTGGACGCGGTATAGAGCGAGAAGCCTTGAGAATATTACCAGAGGGTAAGCTATCGGAGCATGGTCATTATCATCAACTTGGTTCCGCGCTCACGCATGGACAGATAACTACTGATTACTCGGAAACCCTGCTTGAATTCATTACTCCGGTTAGTTTTTCTCCAGAGCAAACCATTGCACAACTTCAAGATATTCAAAAATATACCTTTGATAACATTGAAGGTGAATTATTGTGGCCAATGAGCATGCCTTGCTTTGTTGATGATGCTGAAAAAATACCCTTAGCGCAATACGGCAGTTCAAATATCGGCACCATGAAGACAGTTTATCGTCAAGGTTTGAAAAATCGCTACGGCTCAATGATGCAAGTTATTTCAGGCATACATTTTAACTTTTCATTCTCTCAAGACTTCTGGCAAGTGCAGCAAGATTTGCATCAGTCATCCGGTGAAAAGTCATTACCTATTAATGATTTTATTTCTGAACGCTACTTTTCTATCTTAAGAAATTACAAACGATTCTGTTGGTTAATCCCTTACTTATACGGAAGCTCTCCAGCAATCTGTGGATCATTTTTACAAGGTAAAGAACATAAATTGCCTTTTAAGAAATCTCCATTTGGCGCGCTTTACCTCGAACATGCCACCTCGTTGCGTATGAGTGACTTAGGTTATACCAGCTCTGAGCAGTCAGCACTGAAAATTTGTTATAATAATTTAGCTGATTATGTTGATGGTGTTCAACAGGCTATAAAACTTAAATCTAACGACTTTGCCAGCCTTGGTGTAAAAGTTGATGGTCAATACCAACAGCTTAACGATAACGTACTACAAATTGAAAATGAGCTGTACGCACCTATTCGCCCTAAACGAGTTGCTAAAGCAGGTGAAAAACCCTCAGATGCTCTAGGAGAGCGTGGTGTTGAATATATTGAAGTGAGGGCGCTTGATGTAAATCCTTTTTCAGATACAGGCATTAGCCTTGAGCAGGTTCACTTTTTAGATATATTTATAACTTATTGTGCTTTTATTGATAATAAAGAGTTTGATTGTACACGCCAGAAATTTCATGAAGATAACATGAATGCAGTGGTTCTTCGTGGTCGAGATCCTGAATTATTACTTAGCGATGCTAATTGTAGTGGTGAAGTTACGCTTAAATCGGTTCCTGAGTGGGGCAATGAATTATTCGAGCAGATGAAGCAAGTTGCACAACTGTTAGATAAATCATACCAAACCAGTAAATACAGTGAAGCTATTGTTCGTGAACAAGCTAAAATTAATGATTCAAGCTTAACACCTTCCGCACAGTTGTTATCGATTATTCAAGAGCAATCTTTATCGCAATTTGCGTTAGATAAAGCGATTGAATATCAACGAGAAGCTAAAGTGCGTGATTATCAATCCTATGATCAAGCATTTTTTGATGCAAGCGTTCCTGACTCTCATAAAGCTCAAGCAGATATTGAAGCAGGTGACGAACTAAATTTTGATGACTTTTTATCAGATTATTTCGCATAAAACAGACTGGAGTTTGATTGGTTCAATTATTGATAGAAAAGTAGTAAAAACAGAATAATAGCTATAAAAAAAGCGCGTCAAGGTGACGCGCCGGTTATTTAAGCAAACAAAACTTAAATCAAATGAAAGCAATCCAGGGAGGAATGTTTCATTAAATAAGAGGACGAAATTAGTGATAAGTTCATTTTATTTAAAATATTTTCATTGCCATATATTTCTTGCCAAAAAATCCATTCATATCGAATAGCTAATCAGCATTTTTCTTAAAATTCATTTTATATACAGCTAATAAATAACTAGTTTTTTCATTCGTGTCATCGGTTAGTTAAAACAGTTAGCCATTGATTCATTTATTTTAAGCAAAAAAAAGCGCCAACTAAAAATAGTGAGCGCATAAAACATGAAACATTACTAATAACTTAGGGAATAACATAACTGTTAAGTAAGAGTGCTGTATTGTTACTTAGTTCAAATTAATTTTCATATTAATTCTTGTTCTTACTAATATTGTACAGCTTAATCTTTAACTAACACATTGCTGTTATTTAGGAGTGCAGAGTTTTAGGCGATAAAAGGGAACCCTCTAAAAACAGAGAACGCATAAAAAAATGAACCATCACTAAAAGAGAGCGGGATAACATTATTGTTATTTTGACGTACTGAATTTTAGGCAAAAAAAAGCGCCCAACTGCTTATTAAAGACAGGAGGGCGCATAAAACATGAAACACTAAGGGAATAACATAACTATTAATTAAGAGTGTTGTTATGTTGTTTAGTTCAAATTATTTTGATATTAATTCATGTTCCTACTCAAATGGTACAACTGGTCTTTAACTAACACATCACTGTTATTTTTGACGTACTGAATTTTAGGCAAAAAAAAGCGCCCAACTGCTTATGTTAGATAGGAGAGCGAATAAAAGTGTGAACCATCACTAAAAGAGAGTGGAATAACATTATTGTTATTTTGACGTACTGAATTTTAGGCAAAAAAAAGCGCCCAACTGCTTATTAAAGACAGGAGGGCGCATAAAACATGAAACACTAAGGGAATAACATAACTGTTAAGTAAGAGGGGTGTTTTGTTGATTAGTTCAAATTAATTTTAATATTAATTTATGCCCTTACTGGAATGTGCAACTGAGCCTTTAATTAACACATTACTGTTATTTAGGTGTGCTGAATTTTAGGTGGTAAAAGGGAACCCTCTAAAAATAGAGAGCGCATAAAACATGAAGCATCACTAAAAGGGAGCGGAATAACATTGCTGTTATTTAGGAGTGCAGAATTTTAGGCAAAAAAAAGCGCCCAACTGCTTATGTTAGATAGGAGAGCGAATAAAAGTGTGAACCATCACTAAAAGAGAGCGGAATAACATTACTGTTATTTAGGAGTGCTGACTTTTAGGCAAAAAAAAGCGCCCAACTGCTTATTAAAGACAGGAGGGCGAATAAAAGTGTGAACCATCACTAAAAGAGAGCGGAATAACATTACTGTTATTTTGACGTACTGAATTTTAGACAAAAAAAAGCGCCCAACTAAAAATAGAGAGCGCATAAAACATGAAACACTAAGGGAATAACATAACTGTTAAATAAGAGTGCAGTTCTCTTGTTTAGTTCAATTTATTTTAATTATTCTTTGAATTTAATTAAACTGATAATTTTATTAGCAAAAACTGCCATTAATAATCTATTTCTGTCATTATAAATGACAAATTATAATAACCGTTATTTGTTTATGTCTTCATGTAAAACAGTACTGTTAACAGCAGCCAGCGTCTTATTACTGGCAAGTTGCGCCACCCCGCCACCAAAAAATCCTGAAAATATATGTGAAATTTTTCGCGAACATCGTGATTGGTATTTTGCTGCCAAAGAAACCCGTGAACGCTGGGGCGTACCTATCCATGTTCCTATGAGCATGATGTATCAAGAGAGTTCTTTTCGTCATGATGCAACGCCTCCTATGGATTATCTCTTTGGTTTTATACCTTGGGGCAGGGTAAGTACTGCATATGGTTATTCACAAGCGAAAACGATGACCTGGAAAGACTACATTAGGGAAACGGGTAATTCAGGGGCTGATCGTGATGACTTTGATGATGCAATAGACTTTATGGGCTGGTTTATTTTTAAAACCCAAAAAGTTAATGGTGTATCTAAATGGGACGCATATAGTCAGTATTTAAATTATCATGAAGGTTGGGGTGGCTTTAAGCATAAAAGCTATAAAAAGAAGCCTTGGTTGGTGAAAGTGTCGAGGAAAGTAGATAACCGCGCTCGACGTTATAGCAGTCAACTAAAAAGTTGTGAAAAAGACTTAGATCATGGTTGGTTATGGCGATTGTTTTTCGAATAAGTCGGACAATATTGTGAAAACTAGAATGGCATTATTTAGTCAGTTAATCGATGTGTTTAATAATGCGACAAGCGCATAAAGCTTGCCAATTTGTTAATTTTACAATAAAAATCCGTTAAGGCTAGCTGCGATAACCGCTCCAAGAATAGCTAGTATTATCATTAAAAAACCAGAAAAAAAAGAATGGTTTTTCGTTAAATAATTGTTGAAATAGCAAAATGCTGCTGCTGATAGGGTTGGCTATTGTTATCCACAGAAATTGTGGAAAGCTATTGAGGATTTTAGAAACCCTCATTCTGTGGATAACTTTGTGATTAACTTTTATATTGCTCTAATTACTCTTCTTCAGGACTTTCATCGATAAAGTGCTCAGGCATGACCCTAACAGTTTTAATCTTATTGCCTGCAACGTCAATGATTTCGACAGGGTAGCCAGAGATACGCAAGCTAATATTACTTTTTGGTATCTCTTCCAAATACTCGATAATTAAGCCGTTAAGGGTTTTAGGGCCATCTGTGGGCAATTGCCATGACATCTCTTTATTAATATCACGAATACTCGCGCTACCATCCACTAAATAGCTGCCATCAGGCTGTAAGGTTACCTCATCACTGGTTGTTGGGGTCATGGTGGTAGTAAAGTCACCAACAATCTCTTCAAGAATATCTTCTAACGTTACTAAGCCTTGAATATCACCGTATTCATCAACCACTAGACCTATACGCTCTTTAGCATGCTGAAACTTTAATAGTTGAATATTTAATGGAGTACCTTCAGGTACAAAATACAACTCACGTACCGCTCTTAGTAAAGTAGCTTTGTTGAACTGATTTTTTGATAACAATTTTAAGGCATCTCTAGCATGGATATAACCAACAACATCATCGATACTATCGCGATAGAGTAATACACGGGTATGATTAGCTTGAGTAAGCTGTTTTTGAATTTTTTTCCAGTCATCGTTAACATCAATGCCAACTAAGTCACTGCGTGGGATCATTATGTCTTCAACGGAGACCTTTTCTAAGTCTAGAATACTTACTAGCATATCTTGATCACGCTGATGTAATAACGCGCCAGATTCATTCACAACGGTTCTTAGCTCCTCACTACTAAGGCTATGTTGCTCTCTTTGTTCAGAGCTAACACCAAGAAGCCTTAAAATACCATTGGTTATCCAATTGACGACAACCACAATAGGAAAAAGGATTTTAAGCAATAAGCTTAAAACTATTGAACTAGGGAAAGCTACTTGTTCAGGATAGAGTGCCGCCAATGTTTTTGGCGTGACCTCTGCAAAAATTAAGATGACCAAGGTCAGTACTAAACCAGCATATAAAATCCCAGCATCGCCGAAGTATCGATTAAAAATAACCCCAGCAACTAATGATGCAAAAACATTAACTAGGTTATTACCAATAAGAATTAAACCAATTAGGCGATCTGGTCGAGCGAGTAATTTACTAACTCGCTTAGCACCTCTGTGTTTTTGTTTTTCAAGATGACGTAATCGATATCTATTCAATGACATCATGCCAGTTTCAGAACCTGAAAAATAAGCAGAAATCAGTATTAAGATGCCAAGAATGGTAAAAAGCATCTGGGTGGATATACTGTCCAAGAAGGGAATTTCCTTTTCTAATAGTTAAAATAACACTGCTAGCTTATACCAGCAGTGTCATTGCGACAAGGGAGGGGAGGAATAGTTGTTATTTATAAAATAAATTCTTTAACGAATCGGCTACCAAAATAAGCAAGAGTAAGTAAGGCACTTGCACTCACCATTAACACAAGCACTTTGTGCCCACGCCAACCTTTTTCAAAATGTCCCCAAAGAATTAGGCCATAAATAGCAAAAGAGAGTAATGAAAGTATTGTTTTATGGGCATTTTCTTTTGCTAAAAAACCGTCTAAAAAAACAAAACCAATAATTTGACTGATAAATAAGATTGCAGTGCCAACAGTTAAGATACTAAAAAGTTGCTTCTCTACCTGCATAAGTGGTGGTAAATGTGCCACCGCAGTCAAGTTCTTACTCTTGAGTTTTAAATTGATATAGGTCACTTGAAAAGCATATAAAGTAGCGATAATTAGCACACAATAAGCGATTAACGCAAAACTGATATGACTTAATAAAATAACTTTTTCTACCACCAAAGGAATGGAGTCAATAGGTGGGATAAAGAGAATGACTAATTGCCATAGACCTGTAAATCCATAGATAACCGGCAATAATAAATTAACTTTAAAGCGTAATGATACTAGCGTTACCGCTATCGTTATAATTAAACTGACCAAGGAAATTACATTAGGCAAGTTAAAGTTAATTGTATCTTGTGAAAAAAACAATAAACCGTCATTAAAACCATGCACAATAATAGCTGCAGTAGCTAAACTTAAAACTAAGGTGATATTCGGTCCTTTAGGATGGAATAATCGTGTAACGATTGCCAACGTAGCAAGTATATAAAGCAAGAATGCTAAACTTGAACCTATAACCAAAAAATTCACTTAAAACCCCTAAAACAACTGAAAATATGCATTAAAAAGTTGATTCTATCAGATAAAATCTTTAGCGCCATGTGATTAGCGCAAAGTATTGACTTAAATTAAGAAAGCTAAGGCTTATTTAATTAACAAGTGTCTTAGTGGCTTTATTGATAGAAAAGCAATCAAGCCAGCACAGCTTAATCCAAACCATTTAGGTAAAAGTTCATGGCTATGCTGCATTTGCTCAGTAATATTAATGTCATAAAAACTTAATGAAAAATCCAATAATAACGCGAAGCCAATAGCGCAACCTGCCACGCCAAGCAAGTATCGTATCAATACAGCACTACCCATTTCATTGCGAATAACGCCTAAAGTTGAAATGTTTGTTGCTGGGCCCGCCATCATAAATACCAAAGCTGTACCAGGTGATAGCCCCGCCATAATAAACCCAGCGGCAATAGGCGTTGAGGCTGTTGCACAAATATACATAGGAATTGATATCAAAATCATCAGTAGCATGGCAGGTAAACCGCTGCCATAACTTAATAGAAACTCTTGAGGTAAAAAAGTTCGCACTAGCGAGGCAAAAATTAAACCAATTAAAAGCCAAATAATAATATCATCGATAAGTTTAGTTGATGCGTAATAAACCCCTTGCTGAGTTTTACTTACAAAAGTGTTTTTAATTATTTCGGGTGTAACTTTTTTACTGCCGCAACAGGGTTTTTTGCTTTTAGGTACTTCTTCTACTTTAACTGTCTCTTTATTGCTGCAACATCCAGATTTTTCATTCTGCAGTTGTTCAGCTGGTGATTTCATCTGTTCCTCTTTAATCGTCGCAACCAATAAACCTGTGATGATGGCAGACATAATCGCTGCGATAGGGCGGTAAATAGCAAAAACAGGGCCTAATAAAGCATAAGAAACTGATACTGAGTCAATGCCAGTTTCGGGGGTTGCGACCAAAAATGAAGAAGTTGCTGAAGCTGAAGCTCCGCTTCGTCTAAGCTCTGTTGCTACCGGAATAACCCCGCAAGAACATAAAGGTAATGGAGCACCAATAAGTGCCGCTTTGATGATGGCAAGTTTTCCTTGGCCAAGATGTTTACTTAATACTTTACTAGGTACCCACGCTTTCATTAGCCCCGCAATTAATAAACCTAATAATAGCCAAGGACTTGCTTCAGCACTCAAGTCGAGAAAATTTATTGTTAAGGCGGTCAACTGTTCCATAAAATACCTAGGTTAATGTCTAATATATCGAAGAAAATCACCGTTACTATACCATGGCTAGTATTGACGCTTGGCCTATTTTATCAACTTTATATAGCGACTAAATCATATGTGGAACTATCTGCTGTCGCATCTTAGGTATATTTGGGTATAATAGCAGCATTAACCTTATCCATATTTCGCTGTTAGAGTATTTCATGTTTGACAATCTTTCCGAACGCTTAAGTAAAACGCTTAAAAATATTAGTGGCCGTGGCCGTTTAACCGAAGACAATATCAAAGAAACTTTACGCGAAGTGCGTATGGCATTACTTGAAGCTGATGTCGCTTTACCCGTCATTCGTGAATTTATCGCCAAAGTAAAAGAAAAAGCTGTTGGTACAGATGTTTCTAAAAGCCTCACTCCTGGGCAGATTTTTGTCAAAATAGTTCAAAAAGAACTTGAATCAGCGATGGGTGAAGTCAATGAAGGTCTTGATTTAAGAGCTGCGCCACCAGCGGTTGTGCTAATGGCCGGTTTGCAAGGTGCAGGTAAAACAACTTCTGTAGCTAAACTAGCCAAATTTTTAACAGAACGTGAAAAGAAAAAAGTATTAGTAGTAAGTGCAGATGTCTATCGTCCTGCCGCTATTAAGCAACTTGAAACGCTAGCTGAAGAAATAAGTGTTGGTTTCTTCCCGAGTGATATCAAGCAAAAACCTATTGATATTGCCAATGCTGCCATTGATCACGCTAAGAAAAATTTTTACGATGTGCTAATTGTTGATACTGCAGGTCGTTTGCATATTGATGAAAACATGATGGCTGAGATCCAGCAACTTCATGCTGCTATCAATCCAATAGAAACCCTTTTCACTGTTGATGCTATGACAGGCCAAGATGCTGCTAATACAGCGAAGGCCTTTAATGATGCGTTGCCACTAACTGGTATTATCTTAACCAAAACCGATGGTGATGCCCGTGGCGGTGCTGCGTTATCAATCCGTCATATCACTGGCAAGCCTATTAAATTTATGGGTGTTGGTGAAAAAATTGAAGCCCTTGAACCTTTCCATCCAGACCGTATAGCTTCTCGTATTCTTGGTATGGGAGATGTGCTTTCATTAGTTGAAGAAATTGAGCAAAAAGTTGATAGAAAGCAAGCTGAGAAATTAGCTAATAAAGTTAAAAGCGGTAAAGGTTTTAGTTTAGAAGATTTTCGTGACCAGCTTGTACAAATGAAAAGTATGGGCGGGATGACTGGCATGATGGATAAGCTGCCTGGCATGGGCAACATGTCTGGTAAAATCAAAGATCAAATGGATGATAAAATTACCGTGCAAATGGAAGCTATTATCAATTCTATGACTCCTGGTGAACGTGAGCGTCCTGACATTATTAAAGGTTCTCGTAAACGTCGTATTGCTGTTGGCTCAGGTACTCAAATTCAAGATGTAAATAAGCTACTTAAGCAGTTTACTCAAATGCAAAAAATGATGAAAAAAATGTCAGGTAAAGGCGGCATGAAAAAGATGATGCGCAGCATGCAAGGCATGATGCCACCAGGCGGTGGTGGTATGGGCGGTGGCGGCGGAATGTTCGGCCGTTAATTCTATTGCAAAAAACACTTCAAACAAAAAAAAGCCGTATTTACGGCTTTTTTATTTTCAGAAATAATACAATTATTGCTTAATCGGTTAATACAGATCATGTCAAACATGATGGAATTAGGCAAACTGTCACTTATCGGCAAAAGGTAAGTTATTTTCTTATCGTCTAGCTATACTTAATTCGTTTTACCATCACTTAATTTATAAAATTTCATGAGTGTTAAGTATTCGCTTGCCCAATTAAAGTGATCAAAAGGCAACCATCCCATGGTTGTCTGTTCAATTAAGCTCTAGTTTGTAATTTAAGGTAATCGATTCAATGGCTATACATAAAGTTAGCAAAGCTGTCGCTCGCAGCTCAGTGAGTCAGACTGAAGACGTAGGATTTTTTCAACGTTTTGCTATGGTATTTGAAAGTCTGTTTATCGTGCTTATTACTGCGGCACTGATGTGGTCAACACGTTTTTTCGATATCACTGAATTTGTAATGAATTTATCTAGCAGTCAACCGCATTGGCAATTAGGTAACATTATCACGCTAGTTAGCATTTCAGCCTTAGGCTCACTGGTTTTACTCATTCGTTATAGTTTGCATTTACGTAAAAAAATGAAGCTACAATTTGTTGCTGAAGAGGAAATTAAAAGACTGGCTTTTTTTGATAGTTTAACTAATTTACCTAACAAAGAACTTTGTCAAGATCGTATCGAACAGGCTCTAGCGCGTGCGGCAAGAAACAATACTTCAATTGCCGTATTATTTATTGGCATTGATGACTTTAAAGCCGTTAATGATCAACAAGGTCATGTGGGCGGCGATAAGCTTTTGAAACAAATAGCTAAACGTTTATCTGGTCAATTACGTTCAGGTGATACCTTAGCGAGAATAACTGGGGTGGAATTTATTATCATACTCGAGACTATTTCGCCTAAAGATAATATAAATATGTTTGCTGACAAAATATTGTTAAAGCTCACTAAATGTTATCGAATTGCCATGCAAGAGGTCTATATCACGGGTAATATCGGAGTTGCTTTATACCCAAGTGATGGTGAATACGGTAAAGAGTTAATTCAACATGCAGATACGGCGATGTGCTTTGCCAAAGAAAAAGGCCGTAATCGCCTAGCTTTTTTCTCTAAAGAGCTACAAGAGCAAGTTAATATCAAGAAGAAAATTGCTGAACAATTACGAGGTGCAATGGAAAGGGATGAATTAGTCCTACACTACCAACCTATCATTGCAACCCACTCTAATGAAATTATTGCTGTAGAGGCCTTGTTACGATGGAATAATGAGTTACTCGGTGATTTGGCGCCAGATGTCTTTATTCCGATAGCAGAAGAGATTGGCATCATTACAAAAATTGGTGATTGGGTACTTGCACAAGCTTGCCTGCAAAATAAAACCTGGCAGCAGCAGGGTTATCCTTGCATCGTAATGACCATTAACATGTCAGTGATGCAATTAGCTATTAGCAATTATGCCCGTACGGTATCCACGTCTCTTACCGAAACAAGTTTGGAGCCTCAATACTTGGAGTTAGAGTTCACAGAGAACACGCTGATGAAAGATGCAAAACAATCGATAGTGCAACTTAGAGAGTTGAGTGCTTTAGGTGTTTCTATTGCACTTGATGATTTTGGCACCGGTTATTCGTCTATCAAACATTTAGCTAAGTTCAAGCTCAACAAATTAAAGATTGATGGTAGTTTTATAAAACATATTCCTGAAAGTGCAGGAGATATCATTGCTACAAGAGCCATCATTGCTCTAGCTAAACAACTAAAACTACACGTAACGGCTGAAGGCGTTGAAACAGCCAATCAATGTGAGTTCATGATGACTAATAATGTTGACTCTATGCAGGGTTATCACTTTAGCCGACCCGTAGCTGCCAAAGCCTTTGAACAACTCTTACAATCCCCGTCATGGCAATCAAATTAATCTATTTGACCTAATTTGTTCTCTTTAAACACCCCCCGTCACAACGCTCATTACCCGATAGGTAAATAAAACTTGTAAAAATATACTAGAAGCGTAAAATACGCGAGCTTTTCTGTCGCTTGTTGACAGGAAGTGTCTGGAAAATCCGTTTTTACACTTAACATATATAGAGGACGATATGGTTACCATTCGTTTAGCTCGTGGCGGCGCTAAAAAGCGTCCATTCTATCAGGTTGTTGTTGCAGATAGCCGTAACTCTCGCGATGGTCGTTTCATCGAGAAAGTTGGTTTCTTCAACCCAACAGCACAAGGTCAAGCTGAAAAATTACGCTTAGATCTAGACCGTATTACCCATTGGGTAGGTCAAGGTGCGACAGTATCTGATCGTGTGGCTAAGTTAGTTAAAGACGCAACTGCGGCTTAATAGCTTAGTAGGCAGTAGGAGAATTTTTGTGAGTACAGAAGAAAAAAAAATCATCTTGGGTAAAGTAGGCGCAGTTTACGGAATCAAAGGCTGGTTAAAAATTCATTCATTCACTGATGAAACTGAAGCCATACTTGACTATTTCCCTTGGTCATTAAAATTAGGGAATAATACACAAACAGTTGAAATAACTGATTGGCGCAAGCATAACAAAGTACTTATTGTGAAAGTGGCTGGTATTGATGACAGAGATGAAGCGCAAGCATTAGTCGGCTCTGAAATATTAACCAATGAAGCAGCGTTGCCAGAATTATCGGAAGATGATTTTTACTGGCGCGATTTAATAGGTATGTCTGTTGTGACTAACAAAGGTTACGACCTGGGTGTAGTTACTGACATGATGGAAACTGGCGCTAATGATGTACTGGTTGTGAAAGCTAATTTAAAAGATGGCTTTAGTAAAAAAGAACGGTTAATCCCGTACCTTTTTGAACAAGTAATTGAGTCGGTTAGCATTGAAAATAAACAAATTTGTGTTGACTGGGACCCAGGTTTTTAACTTGTGACTAGCACTATCTCTGATAAAGGGAAGAACAAAATGTGGATTGGGGTGATAAGCCTTTTTCCCGAAATGTTTAATGCTATCACGGAGTACGGGGTAACAGGCCGAGCGATTCGCAATGGGTTAATTGATTTTCATTTATGGAATCCAAGAGACTTCACCCATGATAAGCATCGTACCGTTGATGATCGTCCTTATGGCGGTGGTCCGGGCATGTTAATGATGGTGCAACCATTACGAGATGCCATTGCAGCTGCGCGTAAAGCGGCAGAAGTTAATGGTGGTAAAGCTAAAGTTATCTACTTGTCTCCGCAAGGAAGAAAGCTTGATCAACAAGGCGTAAGTGAATTAGCACAACATGATCGACTAGTATTTATTGCTGGTAGGTATGAAGGCATAGACGAGCGACTAATCGCGTCAGATATTGACGAAGAGTGGTCGGTTGGCGATTACATTTTAAGTGGTGGTGAACTCCCTGCTATGAATGTTATTGATGCTGTAGCACGCTTAGTGCCAGGGGTATTAGGACATAAAGAATCAGCAGAGCAGGACTCCTTCTCTAACGGTTTATTAGATTGTCCTCATTACACTCGGCCAGAAGTACTAACAACTCCTCAGGGAGATGAAATGTCAGTACCAAAAGTATTGTTAAGTGGTAATCATGAACACATACGCTTATGGCGACAAGAGCAATCTTTGCTAAGAACGTGGACTAGAAGACCAGAACTATTAAACAACCTAGCTCTGACAGCTGAGCAGGAGAAAGCACTTACTTTGATTAAAAAGCAAGTGAAATAAACCACTTAGACTGTGCACACTAGGAAGAAGGTAATATGAGTAAAATTCTTGAAATGCTCGAACAAGAGCAAATGAAAACAGATCTACCAGCATTCGCCCCAGGCGATACTGTTGTAGTTCAAGTAAAAGTTACTGAAGCTGATAAATCACGTCTTCAAGCGTTTGAAGGTGTAGTTATCGCTGTTAAAAGCCGCGGCTTACATTCTGCTTTCACTGTTCGTAAAATTTCGAACGGTGTTGGTGTAGAACGTGTATTCCAGACACATAGCCCTATTGTTGATTCAATTGAAGTTAAACGTCGTGGCGATGTTCGTCAAGCTAAACTTTACTACTTGCGCGAGCTATCTGGCCGTAAAGCACGTATCAAAGAAAAATTGGCTAAGAAATAGAAATATTTCTAATACAATTTTCTGTAAAGAAAGTTTGAATAAAGGCCTGAATAATTCATTATTCAGGCCTTTTTGTTTCTAGAGCATAACCTTTCCATTATCTTATGATTCTCCTTATACAGTCGTTTACATCACTCACTTTTCTTGTTTCAAATCGCTATATTTCGCTGAGCTGATGTGTGTATTGCTTGTAAAGCTAGACGCACAGCAATACTGAGATAGTGTTAGGCAGGAGTGAATTATTGCTTTGTAGTTGATAACATCAATGCTAAAAGGTCTTTGCTGACTTTGTTCATCTATGTCACTCTATAGTTACTAAAACGGCACAATAAATGTGCCGTTTGTTATAGATATATTAAAATTAAACCACCATTGAATGAGGGTCAATGACAAACTTTTGTGCGGCGCCTTTATCAAAGGCATTATAACCTTCAGGTGCACCATCAAGTGAAATGACTTTCACGTTAACCGCTTTAGCAATTTGAACTTTATCCCACAAAATAGCCTGCATTAGGTTGCGATGATATTTCATTACTGGACACTGACCGGTAACAAAGTAATGTGATTTCGCCCAACCAAGACCAAAATTCATACTAAGTTGGCCAGTTTTAGCCGCTTCAGTAGATGCACCAGGATCGCCAGTTACATAAAGCCCTGGAATACCGATACCACCACCGGCACGTGTTACTTCCATCATAGTATTAAGGACAATTGCAGGTTGTTCTTTATGATGACTACAACCGTGGCTGTGGGCTTCAAAACCAACACAATCCACAGCAGCATCTACTTCTGGAACACCTAATATTTGTTCTATCATATCTGGCACTGTGGCATCTTGACGTAAATCGATAGTTTCACAGCCAAAGCTACGAGCTTGAGCTAGACGCTCTGGATTCATATCACCTACAATGACACAAGCCGCGCCAAGTAATTGTGATGAAGCTGCAGCAGCAAGACCTACAGGTCCAGCACCAGCAATATAAACTGTGGCACCAGGAACAACACCAGCAGTTACAGCACCATGATATCCCGTTGGGAAAATATCAGAGAGCATGGTCAAGTCACGAATTTTTTCTAATGCCTGATCTTTATCAGGAAATTTTAGCAGGTTGAAGTCAGCATAAGGCACCATCACATATTCAGATTGACCACCAACCCAGCCGCCCATATCAACGTAACCAAAGGCGGCACCAGCGCGACCAGGATTAACGTTTAAGCAAATACCTGTGTTTCCTTCGCGACAGTTTCTACAGCGACCACAAGCAATATTAAAAGGTACAGAGACAATATCACCAATGTCTAAAAACTCTACATCGCTGCCTTTTTCAATGATCATACCGGTGATTTCATGACCTAAAACAAGCCCAGGTTCAGCGGTAGTACGGCCACGTACCATATGTTGATCACTGCCACAAATATTGGTAGTTACTACTTTTAAAATAACACCGTGCTCACATTTTCGATTGCCAATGGCAAGCTTAGGGTAGGCAATATCTTGAATTTCAACACTTCCAGGGCCAGTATAAACAACGCCGCGGTTTCCATGATTTGAGCACATATCAATCTCTCTTGTTGGTTAAATGACACTAATAATATTTTTAAAATGTTGCTTTGGTCATTAATTAAGAATCGAAGCCAATCTCCTTATCATTATTGAAATAGTTACTGGCTAAGGTGAAAAGCACTGTGTTTAGGGTACCGTTTTGATGATTATATGGGCATACCTAAAAAAGACACTAGCATGCCAAAAACAGACGGAACTAGTTTAAAAAGAATGAGAAGTGCTACATTAGAGAATAAAATGATCGACAATCTTTACTCTTCTACAAATGATTTTTAGTTGAAAGATCTGATTGTTAGATGGGTTAATTGGTTATCACAGCTCAGGAGTCAACTTCACTAAAGAACTATAAAATCAGCGAATAAGGTTTTATTTTAGTCGTGTTAAACTAAATTGAACGCATGGATCGTTTGTGGATCGCTATATAGAGACGTTACTTGGCAGTTACCCAGAGAATTTGTGCATCGTCTTCACTGACAGAAATAACTAAATGCCCCATCATTGCATCATAATAGACACTATCACCTTCCACCAAATTCACCGGTTCATAGAATTCAGTCACCAACTGGACTTCGCCTTCTAACACCAACATGTACTCTTCGCCACTATGGCGAACCCATTCACCGAAGTCATCGAAACTGCGCGCGTGAACTCTGCACTTGTATGGCATCATTTTTTTATGGCTAAATTGCGTGGACAGTAATTCATGCTCATACGTGGAGGTTAAATGATAATTACCTTGGTCCTTTAACGTTATATCACGACGCCCAACCGCTTGAGCCACTGTTGGTTTAGTAAATAATTGCGGTAACTCGATATTTAAACCGGTTGCTAACTTCTGCATCACAGTAAAGGTTGGCGAAATTTGTTCATTCTCAATTTTAGATAAGGTTGAAGCTGCCAAGTTAGTCAGGTTAGCCGCCTCTCTAAGGGTTAGCTTGTTCCTTATTCGGATCGACTTTAGCTGCGCGCCTATGCTAATAGCGCCAATTGCTCGCACATCATGTTTACTGCTTGTTACTGTCATTGACATTTAGATGTCCTTTTTACACTATTGCTCATCATGTCATTTAGCAAGCAGAGTGAGCAGTTCAAGAGACATTAATACGCTATAAATAGACAAACGTACCTTTGCAAATGAGGGTTAATACTTAACAAACAGCGACAATGTTTACGATAAATGAATAAACGTTGTCGTTGATTATTTCTAATAAGAGTGGCGATTAGTAAGTGGCGACTAAGAGCCCCTACTTAGAAAAGACCACGGTCTTTTTCCCATACATGAATATGCGATGTTCGATATGACAACGCACCGCGCGCGACAGCGTTAAACATTCTATATCACGTCCTTTAGCCGCTAAGTCTTTAGGATAATAACCGTGGTCAACCGTCTCAACGCCTTGGCTGATGATTGGCCCTTCATCGAGGTCATCACTGACATAATGCGCAGTCGCGCCCACTAACTTAATGCCACGGTCATAGGCTTGAAAATACGGTCTTGCGCCTTTGAAACCGGGTAATAACGAGTGGTGAATATTAATGGCTTTACCGGACAGCTTTTGACACAAATCGCTCGATAAGACCTGCATATAACGTGCTAAGACCACCAAGTCCGCCTCTGATTCTTGAATAATCTGCCAGACCTTGGCTTCTTGCTCAGGTTTAGTGTCCTTCGTGATGGGCAGGTGGTAATAAGGAATTCCATGCCATTTAGCGAGCTCTTCTAAATCTGGGTGATTAGAGATGATCGCGGGGATCTCAATATCCAAATCGCCGGTGCGATAACGGTATAATAAGTCATTCAAGCAATGATCGTGCTTTGACACCATGATCACAACTTTGGATTTATACGGACTGGAGGCTAGTTGCCATTGCATCTCAAATTCACTGGCGCGTTGCTCAAATTCTTCACTAAACGCCTCAGCGCTAAAGTCTGTCGCCGTTTGTGCTCTAAATTCTATGCGAATGAAAAAACGATTGACCGCGGTATCATCAAACGAGTGAATTTCATTAATATAGAAGCCTTTTTCGCACAAAAAACGGGTCACCACATCAACCGTGCCAGGACGACTAGGACAATCGGCGGTAATAATATGCGTTCGCGATACAGGTTTGATATCGGACATGTTCGATCCTATTTTGAAGTGAAAACCGCTTAGTTTGAACAGAATGATTTTATGCATTCAAGCTATTCAGTTAAACATAAGCGGTTTTATAATGAGTGATCGCTACCCTTAACGCGCATTGAAACAACAAACAATGTGCGTTAAGGGGCGATTGGTTTTAGCTAAACAAGCGTTAAACGATCGTCAGGCCGTATTCTTGGCTACCTTGTTGGATCCATAACCACACATAGTCAGAAAAACTGCGACGTACCACCAGCTGAAACGAATCTTCGCTCACGCGCAAGATATGCGCACCCGTTTTAGCAAAGGTGGTACCCACGACTTTACCCACGGGAAAGCTATCGAGGTGTAAATCATAACCGGTCGATTTTTTCATCAAGTCGATAACATGCTCACCACTCAGTTCTATCAGGGTTTGCGCGCCACTGATATCACTGACGGCAAAGTGGCCGGTTAAATACGAACGCAGCTTTTGCTCGACTTCATCTTCATTGCCTGAGGCGACAATAATTAACCATTCATCGGGCGCTAACCACATGATTTGTGCGAGCTCACTCTTGGCGCTGCTACACGGCGTAATAGGCAGTGCGACCCCGAGTGCTTCTTGTACACCCGCTAAAAATTCAGCATCCGCACAGTTGCCACGTAAGTTAAGGTGACCCAATAACTTATGCTCATGCAAGACAATGCCACCCGCGCTTGATTGGCCAATTAATTGGTCAAGTTGAGCATGGTGTAGCGGCGATTCTACTTGGATTGAGTTAGACATTTTGACGGTCTCCCTTTGGATCATAAAATACTGGGCTGCAAATTTCAGCTTCCACGGTGGTGCCATCACTTAATGGCAAATAGACACTCTCACCTTTGCGGCTAATACCGCCTTTAACGACTGCTAAGGCAAACGAGTAGCCCATACAAGCACTGTAATAACTTGAGGTAACGTGACCCACCATTTTCATTGGGATGGATTGGTTTTTCTCAAAGACAATTTGTGCGCCTTCGGGTAAAACAAAAGTAGGGTCTTTCGGTTTCAAGCCCACCATTTGTTTACGATCGTCACGTTTATTGTCAAAGCGCGTCCAAGAGCGTTTACCAATAAAGCTAAAGTCTTTTTTCTTACCCACAACCCAGTCCATGTCTAAATCTTGTGGCGTCACCGAGCCATCAGTGTCTTGTCCGACAATGATAAAGCCTTTTTCTGCACGTAAAATATGCATAGTTTCGGTGCCATACGGGGTGATATTAAACTCTTCACCGGCCGCCATCACCGCTTTCCAGGCATGCATGCCATAGTTCGCTTGCACGTTAATTTCGAACGACAGCTCGCCGGTAAACGAGATACGGAAAATGCGTGCTTTAACCCCCGCAACCGTCGCTGCGCGCCAATCCATGTACTTGAAACTGTCATTACTGACATCAATATCACAGATTTTCTCTAAGACTTTACGTGAGTTAGGTCCTGAGATAGTCATGGTTGACCAATGGTCAGTCACGGTTGAGAAATACACCTCCAGCTCAGGCCACTCAGTTTGATGCCATAGCTCTAACCATTGCAATACGCCCGCCGCGCCGCCGGTGGTAGTGGTCATGATAAAACGATTATCGTCAAGACAGACGGTAACACCATCATCAAAGACCATACCGTCTTCTTTACACATGACGCCGTAGCGACATTTGCCAACGCCTAATTTGCTCCATGGGTTGGTATAAACACGGTTTAAAAATTCGCGTGCATCTTTACCTTGAATATCAATTTTACCTAAGGTCGAGGCATCTAAAATGCCGACACTGTTACGTGTTGCTAAACATTCACGCTCGAGTGATTGCTGCATGGTTTCGCCTGGCTGTGGGAAGTACCACGGGCGTTTCCATTGGCCCACATCTTCAAACTCAGCGCCATTTTCTAAATGCCATTTATGCATAGCGCTAAAACGTGCTGGGTCGAACAAGTGCTTCACATCCGCACCCGCTAAGGCGCCAAACGTGGTGGGGGTATACATAGGGCGGAAGATAGTGGTGCCCGTTTCAGGAATGGTTTTACCTAACGATTTAGCGGTAATCGCCATGCCGTTGATATTACCTAACTTGCCTTGGTCCGTGCCAAAACCTAACGCGGTGTAGCGTTTGACATGCTCAATCGACTCAAAGCCTTCACGGTTAGCCAGCTCAATACCTGCGGCCGTGACATCATTTTGATAATCAACAAACTGCTTTGGCGCGCGACTGGTTTTTTTACTGTGCGGTATGTGAAACAGCGCCATGGACGCATCTTCTTGTGGGTCGCTGGTTGTTGGCGAGTTCCCCGCATAACGTCCATCACCTTTGCCCGCGGCCTCTGCTGCGACAGCGCCAGTGGTGAAACCATCACTGATGACTTTTGATAACGCGTAAACGCCTTCCAGTCCACCGCAACTGTGTTGCTTTTGTACGGTATCACCAGGGACAAAGCCCGCAATGTCGTCGTTCCACACCGGACGCGAGCCTGTGTGTGATGACAAATGAATAACAGGGCTCCAACCACCCGAGCTGGCAACCGTATCACAGACAATATGTTTCGCTGGACCGGTAACACTGTGATTACTCGCATTGATTGGCGCAACCTCAACGCCTTTGACGCGTTTGCTGCCTTTAACTTCAATCACGCCATGGCCAAAGATGATATCGATGCCCAGTTTTTTGACCTTATTGACCAAGTCGCCATTTGAGGTGCTTCGCGTATCAACGATAGCAACCACTTTACGACCGGCTTGATGCCAATCAATCGCTGTTTTGTAAGCATTATCATTGGTGGTCATTAACACCAACTGATTACCTGGCACCACATCATAGCGATTAATGTAGGTAGAAATTGCATTGGCTAACATACAACCTGGCACGTCATTGTTACCATACACCAGCGGACGCTCATGAGCACCGGTGGCCAAAATCACTTGTTTAGCGCGCACTTTGTGCACACGTTGACGGGTGCTTTGCAGTTGATGCTCACCTAAATGGTCGGTGCGACGTTCATTAATGCCCACTAGGTTATGGTCGTAATAACCAAACACCGTGCTGCGAGGAAGTAACATCACGTTATCCATCTCGCTAAGCTGTGCCACGGTTTTTTCTACCCATTGACTCGGCAATTGGCCATCTATTTGCTGCGTTGAGCATAATAAACTGCCGCCAAATTCATTTTGCTCATCACTGATGATAACGCGTGCGCCTGTTTGCGCAGCAGATAACGCTGCGGCTAAGCCCGCTGGGCCACCACCGACAATCATCACATCACAATGATGGTGCATTTTGTCATAACTGTCCGGGTCACTTTGCTGAGGACTTGCCCCTAAACCAGCGCCTTTGCGAATTAAGTGCTCGTATGACATCCATAACGATTGTGGAAACATAAAGGTTTTGTAATAAAACCCGGGCGGCATCATCGAGCCACCTAATTTGCCCACGGTGCCCATTAAATCGAAATCAACATTAGGCCAACCGTTGGTTGAGCTTGCGGTTAATCCTTGATACAAGTCGGTTTGTGTCGCGCGCGGATTCGGAATAGTGGTCGCTTGCGTCGAGCCAATTTGAAAAATGGCGTTCGGCTCTTGCGAGTCACTGGTAATAATACCGCGAGGACGTGAGTACTTAAAACTACGCCCAACGACATCAACACCATTAGCTAACAAGGCTGATGCGACGGTATCGCCTTCAAAACCTTTATACTCTTTGCCGTTAAAGCTAAAGGTTAAGGTGCGGTTGCGATTAATGCGTTTGCTGCTTCCAGCGATCCGATTAACTTGGCTCATGATTGGCCCTCTTCACTAGCGGTAACACTGGGCTTTAGGCCCATTTTGTAAGTTTCCATGATTTCATAGGTCACGGTGTTTCGGGTCGCGTTGAAATATTTGCGACAACCGGCGGCGTGTAGCCACATCTCGTGATGTAAACCGCGCGGGTTTTTACGGAAAAACAAGTAACGTGCCCATTGCTCATCACTAATTTCTTCGGGTTGAAGTGGGCGCACGATATGAGCTTGCCCAGCAGGGCTAAACTCTTCTTCTTCGCGCAGCTCTTCACAATAAGGACAGTGGATAAGTAACATAATAAATTCCTCTTAGTGCGCAACACCGGCAGCGCCGTGTTCGTCAATTAATTCGCCTGATGAAAAGCGGTCGATACTAAAGGGTTTGGCTAACGGGTGTGGCTCATCGTGGGCGATAGTATGCGCAAACACATGTCCTGCGCCCGGCGTGGCTTTAAAACCACCCGTGCCCCAACCACAGTTAAAATACAGTCCTTTGATGTGTGTTTTCGAAATGATAGGACAGGCATCTGGGCACGTATCAACCACGCCGCCCCAGGCGCGATTAAGGCGCACACGACTGAAAATAGGAAACATTTCGATAATGGCGGCAATAGTATGCTCAACCACATTAAAAGAGCCGCGCTGACCATAACCGGTATAACCATCAATACCCGCGCCGATGACCAAGTCACCTTTATCGGATTGACTGACATAACCATGTACATGATTGGACATGACCACGGTATTTAAAACTGGTTTTAATGGCTCTGATACCATCGCTTGCAGTGGATGAGATTCAAGCGGTAATTCCATGCCCACCATCTTGGCGATAACACTGGAGTTACCCGCAGCGACACACGCCACTTTACCGGCCGAAATAAAGCCGCGATTGGTTTCAACGCCCTCTACTGCGCCATCTTTGCGGCGAATGCCCGTGACTTCCGTTTGCTGTAATAAATCAACCCCTAACGCATCAGCTGCGCGAGCAAAACCCCAGGCAACCGCATCGTGACGAGCCGTACCTGCACGGGCTTGCCATGAAGCGCCCATCACCGGAAAACGTGCATTGGTTGAGCAATCTAAAATAGGCACCATTTCTTGTACTTGTGCGGTGGTTAAGACTTCACCATCAATGCCGTTAAGACGGTTAGCATTCACGCGGCGTTCAATATCACGCATGTCTTGTAAGGTATGACCTAGGTTTAATACACCGCGTTGACTAAACATCAAGTTATAGTTCAGCTCTTGTGCTAAGCCTTCCCATAATTTTAAGGAATGCTCATACAAATGTGACGCTTCGTCCCATAAATAGTTTGAACGCACTATGGTGGTATTACGCGCGGTATTACCGCCGCCTAAATAACCTTTTTCAATCACGGCAATGTTAGTGATGCCATGCTCTTTCGCTAAATAATAAGCCGTTGCCAGGCCATGTCCACCACCGCCTATGATAACAACATCATAGTGTTTTTTCGGGGTAGGATTACTCCAAACCCGCTGCCAATTCTCGTGGTAAGTTAACGAGTGTTTTAATAAACCAAATCCTGAATATTGTTGCATGGTATACCCTTTTTCTACATTGTATTATTGGCTAAACAAGGATAGCTAAGCCGCTTAGCGCTCCGTGGGTAAATACCCAAGTTACTTCAAAATGCAGAATTCAGCTGGCATTAGAAACGTCTTTAAGCAAGGCATTGATTGCAGAGAATGGCTGTCCCTTCTCAACATCAATAACGCAGCTTAAAACGTTTCTAAACCAGCCCTGCGGGGATGACTGAGCAAAACATGTTCATCGTTACATCTGTTTTTAATAGAACAACTATTAATAAAAAGATGTGCCTTGACCATGCCCCGCTCAGGCAACCTGAAACTCGCCTTTTGAAGCAGCTTGGGTATTAATTAGCGGTAGACCGGATTTTTTTCACATAAGTCCAACACTTTACTTCGCACGTCATCAATCACTTGCTCATTGCTAATGTCATCTAACACATCACAAATCCAACCCGTTAATGCTGCTGCTTCTTCAAGTCCAAAACCACGACTGGTGATGGCCGGTGTGCCGATACGCAGACCACTGGTGACAAATGGCGATTGTGGGTCGTTAGGCACGGAGTTTTTATTGACCGTGATATTGGCGCGGCCCAGCGCAGCATCGGCGTCTTTACCGGTAATACCTTTATCGATTAAATCCAATAAAAACAGGTGATTGTCCGTACCACCAGAAACTACGTTATAACCACGGGTTTGGAATGTTTTTGCCATTTCACGGGCGTTATCGATAACCTGTTGCTGATACTCAACATAACCCTCACCAAGTGCTTCTTTGAAACAAATCGCTTTGGCCGCGATAACATGCATCAATGGGCCACCTTGACCGGCAGGGAATACCGCTGAATTTAATTTCTTAGCCAGTTCGTCATTTTGTTTCGCTAAAATCAAGCCGCCACGTGGACCACGTAAGGTTTTATGGGTAGTGGTGGTTACCACATCCGCAATCGGTACAGGATTAGGATAAAGACCTGCTGCCACTAAACCAGCTACGTGCGCCATATCGACAAATAACCAGGCGCCAATGCTATCGGCAATGTCACGAAAACGCTGCCAATCAACCACACGTGAATACGCTGAGAAACCGGCAATGATCATTTTCGGTTGATGCTCTTTTGCAAGACGCTCGACTTCTTCGTAGTCAATTTCACCGGTTGCTTCATTTAAGCCGTATTGCACTGCGTTATAAATTTTACCAGAGAAGCTTACTTTAGAGCCGTGGGTTAAATGACCACCGTGCGCTAAGCTCATGCCCAGCACCGTTTCACCGGGCTTAAGCAAGGCCATAAAGACTGCGGCATTGGCTTGTGAGCCAGAATGAGGTTGCACATTGGCATAATCAGCGCCGAACAATTCTTTTGCACGATCAATTGCCAGTTGCTCAATCACATCAACGTGTTCACAGCCGCCGTAATAACGTTTACCAGGATAACCTTCGGCGTATTTGTTAGTCAGTTGACTGCCTTGGGCTTGCATCACGCGCGCACTGGTATAGTTTTCTGAGGCAATTAATTCAACGTGATCTTGTTGACGTTTGTCTTCTTGCTCCATGGCTTGCCAAATACTGTCATCGAAACCGGCTATTTGATCATTTTTGTAAAACATTTTGCTTTCTCCGCGGCTCAATTCGCCGTAGTTTTTTTGTTTTGGATTAAGTCGATAGTAGCTTGCTAAATAGTGGCTAACCATTCAGCTAACGTCTTTTTTACATCTATTTACGACATAAAAAAAAAAGATGATATTTTAGTTAAAATATCATCTTCAAGTGGAACGGGTATATATACCCGTTGAATCCTGTATCTTCATGTGGAATGGGTCTAAATTTTAATATTCGACTGAAACATCACCTTGAGGAACACTACAGCAGCTAAGAATATATCCATCAGCAACATCTTCATCTGTGATGCCACCGTTATGTGACATAATCACTTCACCATGAATTTTTTTCACTTTACAGGTGCCGCATATGCCCATACCACAAGCTTTAGGAATATGAAGGCCAACTTGTGAAGCGGCTAAATGCACTGTGCCACCGGGTTGTATCTTGACTGATTTACCCGTTTTGCTAAATGCTACTTCTATTAAAGTATCGTCATCGATTGATTCGCCTGCGGCATCTTCCATTTGCTGTTCAGCGTCGAGTTGTGCTTCTTCCGGTGGCGCACCAAAACTTTCTTCATGGTAATTGGCCATGTCAAAGCCTATATTTTGCAACATACTTTTGACAGCAGTCATATAAGGCGTCGGTCCACAACAATAAATGGTGCGATCGAGAAAATCAGGCGCTATCATTCGAAGCTTTTGTTCATCGAAGAAGCCACAAAAACCGCTCCAGCTATCGCCAATGTCATACCTCTCACAAATAAAGTTGAGATTGAAGTTAGTTATTCTGGAATCCATATACTCAAGTTCGCGACGATATATTATGTCCTTAGGGGTGCGGGCACTATGGGCAAAAACCATATCAACATCACCGTTGGTATCAAACCACCAACGGGCCATTGACATCACTGGTGTTATACCAACACCACCAGAGAGTAATAAAACTTTTTCGGCCGTAATATCGATGCAATTGAATATACCTACCGGGCCATGCACCGCGATTTGATCACCTTGTTTAAGGTTATCATGCAGCCAATTTGATACTTGACCTCCAGGCATTCTTTTTACAGTGATTGAAAAACTGTATGGCACTGAAGGAGATGATGAAATAGTGTAACTACGCAATACTTGCATACCGTCAATTTCTAATTCTAGCGTCACGAATTGGCCAGGTTTGAAAAAGTGCATTACAGGCTCTGTGCTGGTAAAGCAATAGGTACGTGCATCAATGGTTTCGTCAATCACTTTAACGCATTGAACATCGTGACGCCCATTGGTCCATGTTTGCGTGTTAACAGAGTATTGGGAGGTGTTTATCATGAGTGGATCCGAATATTATAGTTATGGCAATACGATGCGCTAAGTACTTATCAACCACTTAACTAAAAGCGACATGAATGTAGTCGTTTTTGCCAGCTCTAAAAATTATCCTTTGTGTAATAATTTTGATCTAGATCAATTTATTTAATAATTACTTTTTTTGGCTGGTATTAATTCGCTTTTTGGTCGGTATTAATTCGCTTTTTGGTCGTTTTTAGGTAAACCGATTGACGCCGTGAGACTCAATATCTAACAACAAATAATGTGAACACTTGATTCGATAAAGTTGTTCATTTTAACTAAAAAAAAGCGACATCTATTTTGTCGAATATAAAGAACAGAGGAATTACTTATGTCTTGCTCACATGAACACGAAAGTTTACTAGTTACTTCACCAAATAAATCAGCGCAGGCTGTTGCGGATGCATTAGAAAAACACCCAATAACGTTTTCTTTACCACAGCAGTTTTATAGCGACGCCGATGTTTTTCAAGTAGAAATGGAACAAATTTTTTACAAAGAATGGCTGTTCGTTGGCATCACTGGCGAAATTCCAGATAATGGTAATTTTATCACCTTAGATATTGGCGATAACCCGATTACTGTTATCAGAGATCAAAATGGTGAAGTACGCGCTTTTCATAATACTTGTCGTCATCGTGGTTCTAAAATTTGTTTAGTTAAACAAGGTAAGGTACCTAAGTTAGTATGTCCTTATCATCAATGGACTTATGAATTAGATGGCAATTTACTCTTTGCAGGCACTGAAATGGGCGATGATTTCGATAAGAATGATTATGGTCTGCACAAAGTTAATTGTCGTGTTGCTGGTGGTTATATTTTTGTTTCTCTGAGTGAAAATCCAACAAATATCGATGGTTTCTTCGATGATTTAACCCATTACCTAGAACCATATGATTTAGATAATTGTAAGGTCGCTGTAGAAAGCACTTTAATTGAAGATGCTAACTGGAAGTTAGTGATTGAAAATAACCGTGAGTGTTATCACTGTAGCGGCAATCACCCTGAACTATTAAATACTTTATTAGAGTGGGATGATACTGAAGATCCACGCGCTAGTGATGAATTCAAGGCACAGGTAGCGGCTAAACAAGCAATGTGGGAAGCAGAAGGTATCCCGTATAAGCATGTTTCACATGGCCATGGTTTACGTAACCGCATAGTACGTATGCCTTTACTTGAAGGCACAGTATCTATGACGATTGACGGTAAAGCGGGTTGTAAAAAATTAATGGGCCGTATTAAAAACCCTGATCTGGGTTCGATGCGAATTTTGCACCTACCTAACTCGTGGAGTCACGCGATGGGAGATCATTTAATTGCCTTTCAGGTGATCCCATTAGGCGCACAAAAAACTCAAGTAACCACCAAGTGGATAGTCCATAAAGACGCAGTAGAAGGTGTTGATTATGATGTTGCCCAATTACGCCAAGTATGGGATGCAACCAATGTGCAAGACAGAACGTTAGCTGAGAATAATCAAAAAGGTATTAATTCTAAGGCTTACCAACCTGGACCTTACTCAACGACCTTTGAGTTTGGCGTGGTGAATTTTATCGATTGGTTCAGCCATACGATGCAAAGTAATATTAAAGCGTCAGCTGAAAAGAGTTAAACAGCTAGTGGATAACGCCGTCTTTGAATAATAAGGGGGCCATTTCCACCGTGTTGTCGAGTTAATTCATTACCAGCCTTGAAACCAGTGATTTATATCGCTGGTTTTTTTTGTCTGAATATATACCCAAGCCACATGAATATGCAGGATTCAGCTGGAATTAAAAACGTATTTAGGCAAGGCTTCGATTAAAGAGAATAGTCGTTCCATTGTCGAAATCAATAAAGCTGCATAAATCGTTTTTAAACCAGCCCTGCGGAGATGTCTCAGCTAACCATGCACTTCGTTGTCTCCTTTTTTAAGGGAGTAACCATTAATAAAAAGAGACACCTTGATCATGACTAGCTCAGGCATCCTGAAGCTAGCATCTTCAAGTAGCTTGGGTATAGACAGATTTCAATAAATTTATCACTTAGTGAGCATCAAAAGGCTTACCTAAATATGTTTATAATTCCAGCAGAATTCTGAATCTACAAGTGGAATGGCTATAAGTCGGTACATGTTCTTTCGGTGTCGTGTTTAGATACCTTGATCTAAATCAACTCTGACTTAATGGGATAAGTTGATTTTTTCAATTAACTTGACAGAAAATTATTGTAAGTGAACTCCAATTATAAGTAAGTCACTTATTAATAATAAATGTAAATGCACATTTTTCATCTAGATGCTTATAAACTGATACCTAAATTAACAGTTTATAGAAATCTATACTTTTACTTATAACAACTAAAAAAAAGGTGGTTTCTCATGGTAGCGAATCATGGTCTGTTAAAAGGCATGAATCCAGTTACAACACTTGTATCAATGGCTATAATTACTCTGTTTGTTTTGTGCGGTGTGTTTTTCACTGAACAAACAGCAGCATTATTTACGGCGGTATCGGGTTGGATACTGTCTTATCTTAAATGGTATTACATTGGCATTGTTGCAATATTCTTGTTCTTCTGTATCTGGCTGGCATTTAGTCGCTACGGTAACTTACGTTTAGGTGATGATGACTCAAGACCTGAATACAGTAACTTCTCGTGGTTTTCCATGTTATTTAGTGCAGGAATGGGTATAGGTTTAGTCTTTTGGTCTATTGCGGAGCCTATTTACCACTTTCAAAGTAATCCATTTATCACTGAAGGATTAACGCCGGAAGCAGCACAAGTAGCGATGCGTCTAACCTTTTTCCATTGGGGGCTTCACCCATGGGCAATTTATGTAGTTGTTGGTTTGTCGTTGGCTTATTTTTCTTATAGAAAGAAATTACCTTTGACCATCCGTTCAGCACTTTACCCATTAATTGGGAAAAAAATGTACGGTCCTATTGGGCATGCAGTTGATGTGCTTGCCGTGTTTGGTACTGTATTTGGTGTAGCAACGTCGTTAGGTTTAGGCGTTACTCAAATGAATACTGGCCTTAATACCATGTTTGGTATGGAGGTTTCTCTGAGTAATCAAATTATACTGATTGCTGTTATTTCTGCTATTGCGACAATTTCAGTGGTATCAGGTGTCGGTAAAGGTGTAAAAATCTTATCGGAAGTCAATATGTGGTTGACCATTGGTATTTTGGTATTTTTACTTTGTTTTGGTCCTACTCGTTATTTATTGGGTGCTGTATTGCAAAGTACTGGTGATTATTTAGGTAATGTCTTATCACTAAGTACCTGGACTGATGCTAACGAAAATAGTCAGTGGCAATCTTGGTGGACCGCATTTTATTGGGGTTGGTGGATGTCTTGGGCACCATTTGTAGGTATGTTTATTGCGCGTATCTCTAAAGGTCGTACCATTCGTGAGTTTATTGTTGGCGTATTGTTAGTACCCACTATGCTAGGTTTTATTTGGTTAACTCTTTTCGGAGGCACCGCTATATACCTAGAGCTGTTCCATCAAGTAACCAATGAAGCAGGAGAACTAGTTGCTGCTGTTGGACAAGCGGGTATTGTTGATGCTGTTAAGGCAGATGTAACTTCAGCGCTATATGTAACATTAGACAAGCTTGATGCTGGCTTCATGGGTACTATCGCAGCATTTATGGCGACATTACTTATTGCGACCTACTTCATTACTTCATCAGATTCAGGCACGTTAGTGGTTACCACTATTTTGTCAATGGGTAATGAACATCCACCAACGGCTCATCGTGTAGCATGGGGATTAGGTGAAGGCGCTGTCGCGGCCATCTTACTGTTGGTAGGCGGATTGAAAGGTCTGCAAACAGCCGCTATTACCGCCGCATTACCTTTTTCATTAGTCATGATAGTTATGATGTGGGGTTTAATGAGATCGCTAAAAGAGGAGAAGTTGACTCCTGCGGTATACGCTCCAGCTAAGCTAGTGACTAACTAGTGAAAAATTAAGATAAGTGTTAATTAACAAGGCCAGAGCGGTAATATGCTCTGGCTTTTTTGTCACTAATTACAGGTTTTTTTTACTTTAGGTAAAGGAAAAATTAAAGGCCGATTAATACCAGTTTCATTAATTAAGTGATCTACTTTATACGTAGGGAAAATGGCCAAATACAAGGAATTTATTAGTCCGAACGTGTGTTAAAACCCTCATCTTTAGATGAGTAGCTTTAGCTAGCCGTTGACTTTAGAACGCAGTAGGAAAGAAAGAAATCACAGTGTTAAGTGGCAACTGAGTTAACCGAAAAGATATATAAAGAACATGCAGATTTATATCGTCAATGAAAAATTGATAGGCGAAAGTCCTGGTATAATTCTTTTTGTCGAGGCAAGCATCGACCTACGGAATAAACCAGCTTAGCTTTGGTAGGTCGGCACGAGCGTAGCGAGGCCCGACAATTTAACTTGGAAGGATATGAGTACAACGATCACTATAGGACTTTCAGTCCGCAAAAGAACCTACCGTCTTTAGCCGGTATGTAGTTCAGTTTAATAACTAGTTGTTCAGGACAATATGCTCTTGCATTGTCTAATAAGCTGCATTCATGCAGTGTTAATTATTAAATAAATAACGACGTAGTTGATTATCTTTAAAACGACTAGCGACGTTTTTTTGGACAATATATCATTGCTTAAAGCTTTGTGAATTCTACTATTGGTAATACGGGGAATTGGATGAAAAGGGGCGTGATTGGATAGTTTTGACAATTAACAGCGGAAGTTTGAATGAAAAAAATGGCGATTATCATCGCCATTAATACTGTGATATCTAGTGTGTTATTGCTCGTTCTTGATTTGCTTGAGCGCTAAAATAACCATAGCTTCGAGCTGATAGTTATCATTGTTTGCCGCTTCTGCAAGTTGTGCACGCATGCTTGGCGCCCAAAAACGATTGATGTGATGACTAATCTCAGTCACACATTGTTGCTGTTCTTTACCATGTAATAAATTAACCGCAATTTGATTGGCCATATCTACCACATATTTTAAACGATCATCTGACATATGCTGCTCTCTTGCTTCTTTGTTTTACTGTAATTAGTTTAACTGTAAATGGTATGACGACCGTTACGGGCAAACCCCACTAACGTCATACCAGTGTTTTTTGCTATGTTTATCGCCAAAGCGGTTGGGGCCGAAACCGCTACCAACATACTAATACCTGCAACTTGTGCTTTGCTGATCATTTCATAACTAGCACGGCTAGAAATGAGCAAAAAACTGCTATGGTTAATGACAATTTTTGACGCACTGAGTGCGCCAATAAGCTTGTCTAATGCGTTGTGTCGGCCAATATCTTCGCGAATGAGTTTAATGCTGCCATTTTCATCACACCAAGCAGCAGCATGCACTGCACCAGTCATCTGTTGCAATGGTTGGTGCGCTTGCAAGTCAACTACAGCTTTTTGTATCGCCAAATTAGTTAACTCACTCAATTCTCGCGGTGCTTTTTTGTTTTTTTGTCCATCAGCTATCGAAGTTTGTTGATTTTTCATCGCTTGTTGTAACGACTCAGCACCACACAAACCACAACCAGTGCGACCCGTCATATTGCGACGTTGTTGTTTTAAGCGCCAAACTGCTCGATTGGATACTGTGATATTTACTTCAATGCCTAATGCTTGTTTAGTCGCACTTATATCAAGTATTTCACTAGCGTCATCGACAATTTTCTCGCTTAAACTAAAGCCGATTGCCAAGTCGTACAAATCATTGGGTGTACTCATCATCACCACATGAGAAATGCCGTTATAAACCAAGGCAATAGCAGTCTCTTCAGCGATGTCGTCCATCGCTGTTGTTAGAGTGTCGTTGGTACAGCGCAGCACTTGACGCTGCTGTGCTGTAGGCACATTAACGTCAGTGTCTGCTACTGTAATGTCATGTTTTAGCAACTTCCCCCCCATTTTTATTCTTTAAGTATTTCGCTTGTCGCTGACTGAACTGGGCGTATTCTGCTTGCCATTGCGACGGCTCATCAACTTTAGTTGCTTGCACTGCTGTTACCTTATATTCAGGACAGTTAGTTGCCCAATCAGAATTGTCAGTGGTGACTACATTGGCACCACTTAACGGGTGATGGAAGGTAGTATAAACAACCCCTGGTTGAACGCGTTGACTAATGAGTGCGCGTAGTGCGGTGGTACCTGCACGACTGGCAATACCTACCCAATCACCATCATTTATGCCACGATCTTCAGCGTCATTAGGGTGGATTTCTAATACATCTTCATCGTGCCAAACTTGATTGGCAGTACGTCTTGTTTGTGCGCCAACATTATACTGGCTTAAAATACGGCCTGTGGTCAATAACAACGGAAAATGCTTATTCGCTTTTTCAGGTGTGGCCACATACTCAGTAATCGCAAACTTGCCTTTTTCGCCCACAAAATCCTCGGTATGCATAATTGGCGTACCAAGAGGTGACTTTTCATTACATGGCCATTGAATAGAGCCAAGCTGATCTAACCTTTCATAACTGACACCACTAAATGTTGGTGTTAAGCGGGCAATTTCATCCATTATCTCACTTGGATGCTCATAATTCATTTCATAACCGAGTACTTTGGCAAGTTCAATCGTTACTTGCCAATCTTCTTTACCTGCTAGTGCTGGCATCAATTTACGTACTCTAGAAATGCGTCGTTCAGCATTGGTGAAGGTACCATTTTTTTCCATAAACGATGAGCCGGGTAAAAATACATGGGCGTATTTTGCCGTCTCGTTAAGGAAGATATCTTGTACAATGATGCATTTCATCGAACTTAACGCTTTTTGTACATGCTGAGTATTTGGATCCGATTGAGCAATATCTTCGCCTTGGCAATACAAACCTTTAAAGTCACCGTGTATTGCTGCTTCGAACATATTTGGAATGCGCAAACCAGGCTCACAATCCAATGAAACTTGCCATTCTTGTTCAAATAAGTTGCGCGTGCTCTCATCACTTACATGGCGGTATCCAGGCAACTCATGTGGAAACGAACCCATATCACAAGAGCCTTGTACATTATTTTGGCCGCGCAGTGGATTAACACCAACACCTTCTCGACCAATATTACCGCTAACCATTGCTAAGTTAGCAATAGCCATGACAGATGAACTGCCTTGAGAATGTTCTGTAACACCTAAACCGTAATAAATAGCGCCGTTACCCGCGTTAGCATATAGTCTGGCCGCTGCGCGTAACTCTGTTGCGTCGACACCGGTAATTTCCATGGTGTTTTCTGGTGAATGGCGTTGGTCTTGAATATGTTTGTACCATTGCTGGAAGCTAGCATCATCACAACGACTTTGAATGAAGTCAGCATCTTCTAAACCTTCATCAACAATGACATGGGCGAGGGCATTGATTAATGCCACGTTTGTCCCAGGACGCAGTTTAAGATGATGTTGTGCTTTGGTATGCGGACTGTCGATAAGATCGATGCTGCGCGGATCGGCCACTACTAATTTAGCCCCTTGGCGTAAACGACGTTTAAGTAATGAACCAAATACCGGATGCGCATCGGTAGGGTTGGCGCCAATGATGAGTACCACATCAGCTTTCATCACCGATTCAAAGGTTTGTGTTCCTGCTGACTCGTTTAAGGTAGCTTTTAGGCCATAACCTGTTGGCGAATGACAAACGCGGGCACAGGTATCGACATTATTATTTTGAAAAACTGCACGGACTAGTTTCTGTACTAAATAGGTTTCTTCATTGGTACAACGAGACGACGTTATCGCGCCGATACTGTTGCGGCCATGTTCTTCTTGAATATCGGTTAAGCGCTTAGCAGCAAAGGCTAATGCTTCTTCCCAACTCACCTCACGCCAGTCTTGTTCTATATTATCGCGAATCATCGGGCTAGTTATTCTGTCCTGATGAGTAGCGTAGCCAAAAGCAAATCGGCCTTTAACACAAGAATGTCCTTGGTTCGCTTTACCATTTTTATCTGGCACCATTCTCAGTACTTTATCGCCTTGCATATCAGCGCGGAACGAACAGCCTACACCGCAATAAGCGCAGGTAGTAATGATGCTATGATCTGGCTGGCCATTATCTATTACAGATTTTTCAGTGAGTGTAGCTGTTGGACAAGCTTGTACACAGGCACCACATGAAACACAGTCAGATTCTAGAAAGTTAGTGTCTTGACCAGTACTTATACGTGAATCAAAACCTCTACCTTCAACCGTTAAGGCAAAGGTACCTTGTACTTCTTCACACGCTCTGACACAACGAGAACAGGAAATACATTTAGAATCATCAAAGCTGAAATAAGGATTCGACGAATCAGTTGCTCCGTCGAGGTGATTTTTTCCTTCAAAACCATAGCGTACTTCACGTAAACCGACGGCACCTGCCATATCTTGCAGCTCACAATCGCCATTGGCCGGACAGGTAAGACAATCTAATGGATGGTCTGAAATGTAAAGTTCCATAACATTACGACGTAATGTCGCTATTTTAGGATTTTGCGTTTGTACCTTCATGCCCTCTCTTACCGGTGTAGTACAAGAAGCTGGCATGCCGCGCATGCCTTCGATCTCTACCGCACACAAACGACATGAACCAAAGGCTTCTAAATTATCACTGGCACATAATTTGGGAATATTAATATCGGCAATAGCGGCAGCGCGTAATACTGAAGTTCCTTCAGGTACAACAATAGTAACACCATCAATTTCTACGCTAACTTGTACCGTAGATTTAGAAGGCGGTGTGCCTAAATCTTTACTAAGGTCGGCTGATTGATTGGCAGCAGGCTCTGTTTTGGGATCATAATAAGTTATCATTTTATTGAGCCTTTTGTGTTGACGGTTGTGGCGAAAAATCATCAGGGAAATATTTTAGTGCGCTGCGCACCGGGAATGGGGTCATGCCGCCCATAGCACATAAAGAACCGAATTCCATGGTGTCACATAGGTCATGTAATAAGTCTACGCTGTCTTGTCGTTGTTGTTCGTCATTGTTGCCATCGATAATTTTATCAATGACTTCAACGCCACGTACGGCGCCAATTCGACATGGGGTACATTTACCACAAGATTCTACTTCACAAAATTCCATGGCAAAACGAGCCTGTGCAGCCATATCGACAGTGTCGTCAAAAACAACAATTCCACCGTGGCCTAATACGGCACCAATACTGGCAAATTCTTCATAATCAAGCGCGGTATCCCATTGCTCTGCGGGCAAATAAGCACCTAACGGTCCGCCTACTTGTACACTGCGCATAGCACGTTTGCTTTTACAGCCATTGCCATATTGCTGCAGTAATTCATTAAGGGATATACCGAAAGCTAATTCAACTAACCCCCCTTGAGCAATGTTACCCGCTAATTGAATGGGTAAGGTGCCACGAGATCGGCCCATGCCGAAATCACGATAACTATCACCGCCATGGCTTAAAATATAAGGTACAGAAGCGAGTGATATGACGTTATTTACCACGGTTGGTTGACCAAATAAACCTTCAATAGCGGGTAGTGGTGGTTTAGCGCGAACTAAGCCACGTTTGCCTTCAAGGCTTTCTAATAAGGATGTTTCCTCGCCACAAATATAAGCACCAGCGCCTAAACGCACTTCTAAATGAAAGTTGTGCTCAGTGCCACAAATATTATCACCTAGATAACCAGCTGCTTTTGCATTGCTAATGGCTTTATTTAATAGGTCATGGGCCTGAGGATACTCACTGCGTAAATAGATATAACCTTGGTCTGCTCCTACGCTAAGGCCTGCGATGATCATGCCTTCAACTAGTACTAACGGATCGCCTTCCATTAACATACGATCGGCAAAAGTACCTGAATCACCTTCATCGGCGTTACAGACAATATATTTCTGCTGCTTTGGTTCATTCAAAACGGTTTGCCACTTTATACCTGTAGGAAATGCAGCACCGCCACGACCTCTGAGACCAGACTCTTTTACTTCATCGACTAACTGTTGTGCAGTTTTTGCGAAAGCATTAGTTAAACCGACAAATCCACCATGGCTAATGTAATCATCAACATCGATAGGATCGATAATGCCCACTCGGGCAAACGTTAACCGTTGTTGAGATTTAAACCAGGGTAATTCTTCGGTTAAACCAAGGCATAATGGGTGTTCAGTAGCATCATCAAAACATTGCAGGTTAATGATGTCGTTTACATCTTCCGCTTTTACCGGACCATAAGCGACTCGACCTTTGGGGGTATTAATTTCTAATAAAGGCTCTAACCAAAACATGCCGCGAGAGCCATTTCTTACTAATGTTGCTGCTAGTTCTGGTTGTGCGTTAAGTACACTTTCAACCTGCGTTGCTACCTTATCACTACCGCGGGAGCGGGCAGTAGTATCTAAAGAAACGAAAATTTTTCGTGACGCTACTGGCATTGAGCTGTCATCGGAAGGTGAGTGATTCATTTTAACTCCAACGAATAAGTATTTAACGATGCAATAATTTGTTCAAATTTTTGTAGATCTAATTCACCATGAATGTCATCACCAATACGCATTGCAGGTGAGCACGCACAATTACCCAAACAATAAACCGGTTCTAAAGTATATTGTCTATCTTTGCTGGTTTGATGATAATCAATTGACAAATTTTGTTTGATATTTTCTTCTAACGCGCGTGACCCCATGGCTTGGCATGATTCGCCTCGGCAGATTTCAATCACATGAGCACCGGGTTCTTCAGTGCGAAAATGATGGTAAAAGCTAATCACCCCGTGAACTTCAGCTTTAGATACGTTTAAAGCCTTGGCGATTAAAGGTAGTGCATTGGACGGAATAAAAGACAAGTCATTCTGAATGGCATGTAATATTGGTAACATCGCTCCGGGCAATGTTTGGTGTTGCTCGATAATAGTCGCAATCTGTTGCAGGCCTTTGTCGTTGGTAGCAGTCATAATAATCCTCTGGGCATTTTACATTAATACCATTATCAAATAAGTGATTATAATAAATATAGCCGATTAAGACATCTTCATAGCTAATAGAGACATTTGTCCCTTGCCAATGCCTTTGAAGAGCTGGTTAATTAATCAACAATAAATCAAATGCTTATCTTTGAATGTCGCTAATTGGTATGAATAACGTCGTAATTGGGATGATTTTAAAGTACTGTAAATCTATTGTATGCGTAGATTTCAACTTTGAACTTAACGCTTTTATTGATTCAAATCATGCGTTGTTATTAATTAAAACCTGGCTTTTTGATCTAAATCAATCCCTGGGTGATAAATTTTGACTAACTAGATTTAAACGAGTGAATAATTAAGTTATTAGGGAAATCTACATGCTGTTTTAAAAAAAACTGCAATAATAATAATAAGAACTGCAATCTTCAGAATAGGAATAAATCACATGCCATTAGTACCATCAACTAGCAGTCAGGCACAGATAAAATGTAAACATATTGGTTTTTTATTACAACCCAATTTTACCATGTTAGCGTTGTCCTCGGCAATTGCGCCATTGCGAATGGCCAATCAATTGTCTGGAGAACAACTATATCGTTGGACTATTCTCAGTGAAGATGGCGGCGTTGTTACTGCCAGTGATGGACTGAAGATCGAGGTTGATTCTTGCATCAATAATTATGTTGAGTTTGATACTGTGTTGGTTTGTGGCGGTGTAGATATAAAAGGCACAGTGACGCGAAAAGTGCTTAGCTGGTTAACCCATTTATCTCGCTGTAATATCGTGCTAGGCGGCATTTGCACAGGCAGTTATTTATTGGCTAAAGCGGGTTTATTAAACGGCTATCAAAGCACCATTCATTGGGAATTGTTGGCGAGTTGTCAGGAAGAGTTCCCTTTAATAAAAAGCTCCAATCAATTGTTTATACTTGACCGTAATCGCATGACTTGTTCAGGCGGTACAGCACCTATTGATATGATGTTGCAGGTGATTTCTAAAGAGTACGGTAAAGCTTTAACAACGGCTATTTCAGACATGTTTTCTCATGAACATATTCGTGATGAAAACGACCAGCAACGCATACCATTACAGCATATTGTTGGTGCTACTCAGTCAAAATTGCAAGATGTAGTCGCGTTAATGGAAGCAAATATTGAAGAAATATTATGCCTAGATGAATTAGCTAGTTTTGTTGATTTATCTCGACGTCAGTTAGAGCGATTGTTTCAAAAATATCTCAACTGTTCGCCGCATCGTTATTATTTACAGTTACGATTAGGAAAAGCACGTCAGTTATTAAAGCAAACCAATATGTCTATTATTGAAATTGCTATAGCCTGTGGTTTTGTCTCTACGCCGCATTTTAGTAAGTGTTATCGTAATTCTTTTAGCATTCCGCCCCGAGATGAGCGTAACGTTTTAGCTAAAAATAAGCAATTTGCTTCCAGTAAAGAATCCAGCTTGGGATCGGTTAAGGTTCAACATCAACATCAACATCAGCAACATCACTAACTAACAAAACACAGCAAGATACCGTTTACTCTTGAGGTTAAACGGTATCTATACTTCAATAGGCTATTTCAGGATGATTGAGCATGTCTAAGACGTTTCTAATTCCCGCTGAATCCTGCACTTTTGAAGTCGTTTGGTAATACAACTTACTTTATGAATACTTAACGATATGAAATTATCCTCCTTGTTAAATTCCGAAAACTCAGAAAAAAATCATCTTCAAATTCAACAGAGTGGCCAACGCCGTATTGATCGCATGGCGCAATCTGGCGTCGGAAAATCTTCATTATGGAGTCTCGCTGAAGTTGGTTGGACTGCAGGTCCGGTAACTTTCTTAGCGGCCCAAGGCGGATATTATCTAGGATTTGGGACTTGGTTGCCCAATGAGAATTTGATATTTTTTGTCGGTTACACCGTATTAATGGGACTGATTGCCGTCTTGGTAAAGTTCATCTACAAAGCGACAAAAGGGCAAGAACTTGATGATGCCAAAGAGCAGTTGTTATTGGTTATTGGCAGCTTGCCTGATTTCATTCTGTCGGTCAGAGATCTCACCCTAAGTCGTATGGAACCTGAGTCGAGGCGTTATGAATCGGCACGTATACTGTTGCAAAAATCGGATCTTGGTCCGCAATGGTTAACGCTTGCGGTAAATAGCATTATTGATTCACCAGTGATTGCTCAGGCCGTGGCGAATATTGAAATTTATTGGCGCGCGGGTATGTATAGTCGTATCCACGATATTAACCAGGAACTTTCAACGGAAATCTCTGCTGCCTTAGCAAGCTTAGAACCAGATCGTCCGCGATTGGCCCGGCTGTTAGAACAACGCCTCCAAGGTAAAAAAAATACTTTGCGTAGCGGTGTAGAACGAGAGCCCTTTTTTATTGAGCGTATATTTTCAGCGATTGAAGAAGATAACGAAGACATCATGGGCTTAAGCGATGTTGAAGAAGTCTTAACCTTGGCCTTTGAGCTTTTGTCTGGGCGACGTATTCCAATGCTAGTAGTTAATTGTGTTGGCTCATCGCAATTGACCATAGCGACCAAAAAATTAGAAAAAGAGCGCTCCAAATATCGCATCGCTAGAGCACGTGGTTACAGCCAGTTATTGGCGTTGGCTAACTTTTTAAGTGACAGTAATTTACTCGATTACTCCACCGTGGCTGAGCGTCTGCCAAGTAGTGACTTATTGCAAATTTGTCTCGAAACTATAGATCGGCTTTGTCAAAATATTTGCGACGATATCGAGTGCGTACAAAAGCGTGAAAACGTCGATATGCGTGCGTTAAAGCTCAATCGTAGCGTGTTGATTAAGGCGCTGGAGTTATATCAACAAGCCTATCGAAGTAGTGCTATGGTGATCAATGAACATGCTGATTTCTTAAAAGATATTAATAGCTGGCAGCGAATTAATCTAAAGTATGCCGATGCTAACACTAAGGTATCGGTCACCGGTAAGCAGGGCTTACACATTATCGAGCGGCAAATACAGTTAACGGATGCGGATAAAATTACCGTTGTTAAAAAAATAGCCCATCATTTTGATAGTCAAAGCATATTGTCAAAGGGTTTAAGAAACCGTACGCAACAAAGTAATTGGCAAGTCAGTAATCAGCATGTGCGGGCCGCAAAACAGCTGGCAATAGATTTGGCATTAGCCCTAAATCCCTGTGTTTTTATTAGTTTACCTGAAGTTCAGGGCGCTATATATTCCTCTAATGCTGTCGATTTAGGTAGCTTCGAACCTGGTTTGAGTACCACCACCAAAGTTGGCTGGGGCGAGTCGGTAGCCAAAGAAGTCAAAAAAGACATGGTTAAAGCATCTGAGCAGATAGCACAGGCGATACATAGGTACTACGGTATTTGCTTAGGGGACAAAGAACTCGACTTTATGCACCAAACCTATGGCATGAATAAAGAACATGTTATTGCCTATTATCTCGAAAATGAACAAGGCGAACAATCGAGCAATGTTTTTGAGCCTCGCTCGCCATTGATGATCCCCGAAGTTAAGTTTGCTTGGCGTAAAACGTTAACTTTGTATCGACAACATATATAACCCTGACTTAACTGATCTTATATTAGCGCCATGAGTTAGCGTCATGAGCAAATGCTGATTACCCCCATCTCTGGTCAGCTATCCAATTAACGACACCTACGCCGTTTTTAGTAAGGTAGGTGTCGCATTCTCCCAAACCACGCTATTTGCCTTTGTTAGACTGACTTTAGTTTAAATTTGCCTGTGATTGATCAGTAGAAATCTCACAGCATAGATGAGGTTAATTTAATGAATACAGATCAAGCTTTAGCGTTACATGAAAGCTCAATAATTTTCGATGGTTTAGTCATCGCAAAATGGAACCGAGATTTATTTGAAGACATGGCTAAAGGTGGCTTAACCGCTGCCAACTGTACCGTATCAGTGTGGGAAGGTTTTAAAGATACCATTGACAACATCACCGAATTTAATCAATTTTTCTGTGATAACAGTGATTTAATTATGCCTGTACATACGACTGCTGATATTGCTAAAGCGAAAGAGCAGGGCAAAACTGGCATCATTTTAGGCTTTCAAAATGCTAATGCTTTTGAAGATAAAATTGGTTATGTCGAAATATTTAAAAAATTGGGTGTTGGCATTGTACAAATGGCTTACAACACGCAAAACCTGGTAGGCACGGGTTGTTATGAGCGTGACGGTGGATTATCTGGCTTTGGTCTTGAAATCGTTGCTGAAATGAATCGAGTTGGCATCATGTGTGATTTATCTCATGTGGGACCAAAAACGTCAGAAGAAGTTATTTTAGCGTCCACTAAGCCAGTGTGTTATTCACATTGTTTACCTTTCGGACTAAAAGAACATCCGCGTAATAAAAAGGATGAAGAATTACGCTTTATCGCCGAACACGGCGGTTTTATTGGCGTAACCATGTTTGCTCCCTTCTTAAAAAATGGCATTGATTCTACGGTTGATGACTACGTTGAAGCGATAGATTATGTAGTCAATATAGCTGGTGAAGACTGTGTTGGTATAGGCACTGATTTTACGCAAGGCCATGATCAAGCATTCTTCGATATGTTAACTCACGACAAAGGTTATGCCCGTAATTTAACTAACTTTGGCACCATTATTAACCCTGAGGGCATTCGTACCTTAGGTGAATTTCCTAACTTGACCGCTACGATGTTAAAACACGGCTGGTCAGAATCTAAAATTAAAAAAATCATGGGCGAGAACTGGGTTCGCGTTCTTAAAGACGTCTGGGGAGAATAGACAATGAGTAATGTAAATAACCTGAATACCGCGAGCCACAGTCCTGATATGCCGATTTTAGTCGACAATGAGACTGGCGTTTGGACCACCGATGCTTTACCTATGTTGTATGTACCGCGTCACTTTTTTGTTAACAACCATATGGGCATCGAAGAAGAACTTGGCGCCGAAAAATACGCCGATGTTTTATATAAAGCTGGTTATAAATCTGCTTTTTACTGGTGTGAAAAAGAAGGCGAAGAGCACGGTATTCGTGGTGAAGAATTGTTTGAGCATTACATGAAACGTTTATCACAACGTGGTTGGGGCTTTTTCATAACTGAAGAACTCGATCTTGAAAATGGTACAGCAAAAGTTCGATTAGAAAATTCTGCTTTTGTTTATCAATACGGCAAGGTTAATCGCAAAGTCGATTATATGTTTACTGGTTGGTTTGCTGGTGCGATGGATCAAATTTCTGAAACCTTAGGTTACCCAGTGAAAACCGTTGCAAAACAAACACAATGTGCCGCTGAAGAGGGTTGCGATGTTGGTTACTTTGAAGTAACACCACGCTAACTTTTTATTATATACCCATGTTACCTCAAGATGCAGGATTCAGCTGGAATTAGAAATGCCTTTAGGCAAGGCATTGATTGAAGAGAATAGTTATTCTATTGTCGAAATCAATAACGTAGCTTAAAGCGTTTCTGGAGCAGCCCTACGGGGATACCTGAGCAAATCATGCTCTTCGTAGCATTTCTTTTTAAGGGAATAACCCTTAATAAAAAAATGCGCCTCGATCATGAATCGCACAGGCATCCTGAGACGTGCATCTTGAAGTATCATGGGTATAAACAGCTTTTTAAAGAACTAATATCAGGAGCTCATCATGGCGCAGTTCGATGCACTATTTCAGCCATTAAAAATTAATCAACTTACCATACGAAATCGTGTGGTGAGTACGGCACACGCCGAAGTATATGCTACCGAAGGTGGCATGACGACCGAACGATATGTTAAGTATTACGAAGAAAAAGCCAAAGGTGGGGTTGGTCTGTCAATTTGTGGCGGCTCTAGCGTAGTATCGATTGACAGTCCACAAGACTGGTGGAAGTCAGTTAACTTATCTACTGACAGAATCATCCCTCATTTTCAAAACTTAGCCGATGCTGTACACAAGCACGGCGGTAAAATCATGATTCAAATTACCCATATGGGACGTCGTTCTCGTTGGGATGGTGGTAATTGGTCAACGTTAGTTAGTCCAAGTGGTATTCGTGAGCCTGTGCATCGCGCCACGTGTAAAACTATTGAAATTGAAGAAATGCAACGCATTGTTGGTGATTATGCCAAGGCGGCGGGGCGTGCAAAAGCGGGTGGTTTAGATGGTATTGAACTGTCAGCAGTTCATCAGCATTTAATCGATCAATTCTGGAGCCCTCGGGTTAACCAGCGTGACGATGAATATGGCGGAAGTTTCGAAAATAGAATGCGTTTTGGTATGGAAGTACTACATGCTATTCGTGAAGAAGTGGGTCGTGACTTTGCTGTGGGCTTGCGCATTTGTGGTGATGAATTTCATCCAGATGGACTAAACCATGAGGACATGAAACAGGTTGCTGCTTATTATGATGCCACTGGTTTACTCGATTTCTTCAGCGTAATCGGCTCTGGTTGTGATACTCATAATACCTTGGCCAATGTTATTCCGAATATGAGTTATCCACCTGAACCATTTTTACATTTAGCCGCAGGCATTAAAGAAGTGGTTAATGTGCCGGTAATGCATGCACAAAACATTAAAGATCCTAATCAGGCACAGCGTATTCTCGAAGCTGGTTATGTTGATTTTGTTGGTATGACCCGTGCACATATTGCTGATCCGCATTTGATCGCTAAGATCAAACTTGGCCAAGTTGACCAAATAAAACAATGTGTGGGTGCTAACTATTGTATCGATCGTCAGTACCAAGGTTTAGATGTATTGTGTATTCAAAATGCCGCTACATCACGTGAATCGACGATGCCACACATCATCGCTAAAACCGAAGGAAAAGTACGTAAAGTTGTCGTTATTGGTGGTGGTCCAGCTGGTATGGAAGCAGCACGCGTTTGTGCCGAGCGTGGTCATGACGTTACCTTAATTGAAAAAAATCCAGAACTTGGCGGGCAAATCACTATTGCCTCAAAAGCACCACAGCGCGACCAAATTGCCGGTATAACCCGTTGGTTTGCTTTAGAGCTAGACCGCTTAGGAATTGATCTACGTCTTGATACCGCTGCTGATGAAGCAATGATCCGCAGCCTAAATGCCGATGTGGTTATTTTAGCAGTTGGTGGCCAACCTTTCTTAGCACAAAACCCGCATTGGGGTGTTGAAGAAGGTTTATCAGTAAGCACTTGGGATATTTTAAGTGGCAAGGTTGCGCCAGGTAAAAATGTTTTAGTGTATGACACCATTTGTGAATTTAGTGGCTTGTCAGCCGCAGACTTTTTAGCACAAAACGGTTCATTGGTTGAGATGGTAACTGATGATATTAAACCAGGTGCTGCAGTGGGTGGAACAACGTTCCCTACCTATTACCGTAACTTGTATGAAAAAGAGGTGATCATGTCCTCGGATTTAATACTAGAAAAAGTCTATCGTGAAGGCGATAAATTGGTGGCAGTGCTAGAGAATGAATATACCGGACAGCAAGAAGAGCGTGTTGTTGATCAGGTTGTGATTGAAAATGGCGTGCGTCCTGATGAAGAAATTTATCTGCAATTGAAAAGCGATTCTCGCAACAAAGGGCAAATTGATATTGAAGCACTTTATGCGGCTTTACCTCAGCCAATGTTGTCAGAAGAAGGCGAAGGCTACTTACTCTATCGCATTGGTGATTGTGTATCGCAGCGTAATACTCATGCGGCAATATATGACGCATTGCGTTTATGTAAGGATTTCTAGCTTAAGTTGCTTTTAGAATGCATACCATCGTTCTGTGCGGTGGTATGCAACTCAAGTTACATGAAAACACATCATCAAGTAGCTTGGGTATACACCTAGGATAATTAATAGGTCTTGTTATGTCATCATCCGAATTTCTTTCCCATTTTCTGTTTACCCTCATTTCGTTTGCCTTATTGCTAACGTTAGTCGGTGCAGTTAAACGTATGTTGCTGTGGTCACAGGGACAATCATCAACGATACATTGGCTTGGGTTATTACAGATCCCTCGTCGCTACTTAGTTGACTTACATCATGTCGTTGCCCGTGATAAATATATGTCCAATACCCACGTTGCTACGGCGGGTGGTTTTGTTTTGTCTTCGATATTAATCATATTGCTTTATGTCTTTCAGCTAAAACTGCAGATATTGACCTGGTCATTACTTGGCTCTTCGTTATTAATGTTTGTGGGCAGTATCTTTGTGATGATCAGACGTCGTAATCCTCCGCCTAATTTATCGTTAGGGAAATGGCAGCGATTACCAAAGAGCTTGATGATTTTTTCATTGAGTTTTTTTATCCTCACCTTACCCGCAACGGGAATATTACCGAGTGATACTGGCGGTTGGTTACTCGCACTGTTGTTAGTTGCAGGCATTATTTGGGGCATTGGCGAAATGTTCTGCGGCATGACCTGGGGCGGGCCAATGAAGCACGCTTTTGCGGGTGCTTTGCATTTGGGCTTACATCGACGCCAAGATCGTTTTGGTGGCGGTCAGTCGACGGGGTTAAAAGCCATAGATTTAAACGCTAAGAAACTTGGCGTAGAAAAGCCAATCGACTTTAAGTGGACTCAACTATTAAGCTTTGATGCTTGTGTTGAATGTGGACGTTGTGAAAATAACTGTCCTGCATTTGCTGCAGGGCAACCGCTAAATCCGAAAAAGCTGATCCAAGATATGGTCATTGGCATGGCTGGGGGCGATGACGCAAAATTTGCAGGCAGTCCTTATCCAGGCATTAAAGTGGGCACCCATAAAGGTGGTGCGATCATTCCTATTGTTAACGTATTGGTTGAAAGCGATACCTTGTGGTCATGTACTACTTGTCGTGCCTGCGTTGATGCTTGTCCTATGATGATTGAACATGTTGATGCAATAGTTGATATGAGACGTTTTGAAACCATGGAAAAAGGACAAACTCCAGGCAAGGGCAGTGAGATTTTAGAGAACCTGAGCGCAACAGATAACCCGAACGGTTTTGCTCCGAGCTCTCGTATGAACTGGGCGGCGGATCAAAATCTTACGGTGTTTGGTCATAATGAGAAAAAGCAGGAAGTCACTCAAGCCGATGTACTTTTATGGGTTGGTGACGCGGCTTTTGATATGCGTAATCAACGCACACTGCGAGCAATGATTAAATTATTACGCGCTGCTAAGGTTAATTTTGCTGTCTTAGGAGATGCGGAATGTGACAGTGGTGACTTGGCTAGACGTTTGGGCGATGAAGCGACTTTTCAGCGCTTAGCCAATAGTAATATTAGCACCATGAATAAATACAAGTTTAATACCATTGTTACCGCTGACCCGCATGCCTTTCATTGTATTAAGAATGAATATGGTGAATTTGGTGGTAACTATAACGTTATGCACCATACCGGATTCTTTGCTGAGTTAGTGAGTCAACAGAAAATTAAGTTAGATAGCAGTAAAGAACTGGCACTGACCTATCACGATCCTTGTTATTTAGGTCGTTATAACGGTGAGTATGATGCTCCTCGATTCTTGTTAGAAAGTATGGGAGTCAAAATAAAAGAAATGGATCGCAGCAAATCAACCGCCCGTTGTTGTGGCGGTGGTGGTGGCGCTCCGGTTACCGATATACCGGGTAAGCAGCGTATTCCTGACATGCGAATGGCGGATGTTATTGAGACTAAGGCTGAAATTGTTGCAGTGGCCTGTCCAGGGTGTAGTGCAATGCTTGAAGGTGTAGTTGAACCAAGACCTGAAGTGAAAGACATTGCTGAATTAATGTTAGATGCGCTCATTGAAGAGACTAGCGAAGGTGTAGTTGAAAATACGGCCGAAGTTGTGGTCGAAGACATGGTCGGAGGTGCAGTATGAGTGAATTATTCCGCCGAGACCCAAGAGCACAATGGATAGCCCGTAATCGTCTACATCCAATGCATCAAGCATTAGTTATTGGACCTGTATTTGGACCCTCAGGATTACTGCGTAAAAACCTGCATATCATAGGTTTTATTGGTCCTAATGGTCTGAAACGGATCGATCGCTCAGGGGCATCTAACGATAGTGAGCAAGGCTCACGTCGCTCAGCTACTGCAAGTGAAGTGATATTGCCATTACATCAAGTGGTAGAACCCGCATTTTATATTGTGGTAGTACTGGACTTGGTATCAGGGCGTTTGAATGGCCATGACAAAGATACACTAGGTCTGGCGCAGCAATTGGCCAATCGCAACTGTGGTAATGATAATGGTGGTGGCGCAGTAGTCGCTATTGCCTTTGGTGAGCTAAAAGATGACTCGTTAAATAAGGCGGGTGTTGATCGTTTAATCCACATTAACGATGAGCAATATGACCAATATAATCCTGAGCAACGATGTAATGACCTTCAAGGCATTATTGCTGAGTTAGATCCACAACACATCTTGTTACCCGATAGCATTAATGGTGGTGGCGATTTAGGTCGTCGCTTGGCGGCTGCATTACAACAGCGACCTGCGTGTGGCGTATGGAAACTAAATGATGACACCGTTGTTTGTCGTGGTAGTGCAGGTAAGAGAGATATTACCCGACCTTTAAGCAAGTTATTGTTGGTCATGGAAGAATGTAGCGAACCCATTAGTGAAACGCGACACGAGAATTTACTAATGTCGCAACTGCCAAGCCCATTAGCTAACGGAAAACTGCTTGATCAAGGCAATATTAGTGTTGATCCCAATGCAATACCTCTGGCAGAGGCTGGTTTTATTCTCTCCGGTGGTAATGGTATTAACGACTGGGAACAATTTCATCATACGGCAACTGTGTTGGGTGCTACTGAAGGTGCTAGTCGTGTTGCTGTTGATGATGGCAATATGCCACGTGAGCGACAGGTAGGAGCCACTGGTACTTGGGTAACGGCGCAAGTGTATATTGCAGTCGGCATATCGGGCGCTATCCAGCACATGCAGGGTATTGGTCAATGTGACAAAGTGGTAGCGATCAATACTGATGAGGGTTGTGACATGGTTAAACGTGCCGACATAAGTGCCATTGGCGACAGTACTGACATATTAGCTCGATTGGTTGAACTCGTTGAGCAAAGAAAGCTGGCCAAGCAAACAATTAATGAGGGGATGACCAATGAGTAACCATAACTTGTCGGTGATATCGTTAGTTTCTATTGGTGAACATCCAACGTCACGTCGCCCAAGGCGTGCTGAGCAAGATGCTAGAGCGATAGAGTTAGGACTTAAACTTGTAGGGGATAATTTACAAACCTTGCACGCTGGCGAATTGTCTGATGATGCTAGCCAACAAACGGCATTGCGAAGTTATCTAGGCATGGGGCTTGCGGAGATCAATCTGTTAGAAATGCCAGAAAATGCAGACGCTGTTCTGGTGATTGCTGAGTATTTGAAGCAGCAAAAAATAGATATTATATTGACTGGTGTTTGCGCTGAAAGTGGCGAATCATCGGGCATGTTGCCTTACTTATTGGCAGAGCAGCTTGGCATGGCAATGGTTACTTCGATTGCCGAGATTTTATCTATCGATGAAGTCAATAAACAAGCGGAAGTCTTACAAGCTTTACCACGTGGCCAGCGCCGTAAACTCAAAGTTGATTTACCCTTTATCGCCAGTGTTGATATGGCAGCTGCACTGCCAAGGCAGAGTGCTTTTGGCCCTGCGATGCGTGGTCAATTTGAAGCAACATTGGGTGCTAATTTCACGGATGAAGAATCTTCAACATGGCAAACAGCTGATGCCAAAAAACGTCCTAAACGTCTTAAAATAATCAAGGCGAAAACCGCAGCAGACCGCTTTAAAGCGGCTACGGCCAAAGCATCTGGCGGCGGTGGTAAAGTGGTACATGGCGTGGAAGAGTCGGCACAAGCTATTTTAGATTTACTGATCGAAGAAGGCTTGGTGTAATACTTTTCTTATTTACATTACCGTATAAGGCAGTTGTTTTATGCGGTAATTTTCTATTTAAATACCTGTCGTAATCGCTTTACGTTTTTCATCCATTTCCTAAAGAACACTCAAGGCAAACTTGCCAATATCGATGATATAAAATTAAGTTGGAGAATTCATTTTGCGCATTTCTGCTGTTTTTGGCTTGAACCAAATTGTTAGTCACGGATTTGGACTATTTCTCTTTGCTGCTTTAGTGCCGCTGATGCGAGAGTCCATTGCCATTACTAATTGGCATTTAGCCGCTATTGGCGCACTTACCCAATTGTCATACCTTGCGGGGGCGTTATTACTCGGGTTTATTGGCAATAAAGTTTGTTCTGCACGACTGGTCTTAGCCACTGGTTCACTCACCACAATATTGCTCTATAGCATGTCACAATTACAACATCCGCTAATTATTACGGTGGTACTGGTTGTGTTAGCCGCTAGTGCTGCTATCAGTTGGGGGGCGATTGTTGAAATTGTTGGACGTCACTCTAAACCTGAAAGATGTTCTACTTATTTGTCTTTTGCTTCAAGTGGCACAGCTTGGGGATATGGGCTTAACGGCTTACTTATTTTAATGGTAGTACCTACGCTAGGTTGGCAAAGTAGCTGGCAAATAGCCGCATTAGTTGGTTTGATAGTTGTTTCATTGACTTGGCGTTTATTAACAAAATTGAACCGTCAGCCATCCACTCATACCATCCCAGTACAAGCTATGATCCCAGCATCAAAACTGTTCTCTACTATTATACGAGAACGTACCGCACTGTTTGCCTGCGTGGTGAGCTTATTGCTTGGCTTTTCCACTATGCCATTTGCTAACTGGCTTAGTACTTACCTGAATGAATTACAATTACCAGCGACACTTGGCGGTTATACCTGGACTCTTGCCGGAGTAACAGGCATGTTTGCTGGCGTCATTACTGGTTGGATTGCCGATCGTACCAGCCATGCTACGGCATTAATGATTATCTTTACCGGCTTTGCGCTCAGTTTAATGGCCTTTGTTTATGATCCTACACAGTTTGCGGTTTTAGCTGGCTTTGGTTATGGACTAATGTACTTTCCTGTCTGGGGCATTTTAGCAGGTTGGATTAGGCAATCTTTCTCTTCTACTGCCACCATGCAAATTTGCAGTATCTGTATGGTTACTTTTGGCTTAGGAGGCGCTTTGGGTAATCTGTTAGCCGGATATATTCGTGACGCTACAGGGTCCTTGGAACTTGTCTATATAATAGTGACATTGACGGTAATATTAATGGCATTGCTAACGTTAATAATAATGCGGACCAGCCCAAGTAGTGATAGTAAGTTATCACTTACCGTATAGCGCTACTTTTAAAAGCTTCTGATACTTAAAGATAACGATGAACGCTTTGACCTAGTTATAGGTGTTCATCTTTAGGGTATAGGTGAAGGTATATTCGCTGATTCATAATAGCCTTTATGCCACTCAACTGATGCCAAAATCCTTACTTACAATCCCCCCATTTAAACCAACTCTGCACTATCGTCATTTTTATCGCTATTTATTATTAAAGCTGACTTTAAATCACGCCAATTTTTATAAATATCATTCATAAATGTACCTGTTTAGGAATTATTTTAAATTATTTTCAAATTTAATTATCTCAAAATCCGGACCTTTTGACTTGTCATGACACTGTGCAGCTTACCTTGATACTTCTTAAAATCGATTCAGCTAAAAAATAGTTAACGAGTAGTCGTTATTTATAACTTAACTAATGCCGACATTATGTTTGTCAAAAGCGTCGTTTTTTACGGTTTGATGTAAAAATAAGCAAATTTTTGTTTGGTTATTAGTCAATTATTATTAAATTTAGTTAGTGTGCAAATTAAATTCTCAGTGAGGATTGTCTATTTTTAGTGCGTTAATTTGATTTAAATCAAGTTTTAATAGCAGTAAATATGATTTTAGAAGCTACTTACACGCTTGACAGTTCGTTTACTAAGCATTACTTTTGTTATTAATTGAACGTTCAATTAAAAATAAGAAGAGAGTTAATATGCCGAAATTAGGTATCAAACCGTTACGCAGGCAACAGCTTATTGATGCTACGTTAAGATCTATTTCTGAGCGTGGTTTGCAAAATACTACCATCGTATCTATTAGTAAAATTGCCGGTATGTCGTCGGGGATTATCAGTCACTATTTTGGTGGTAAAAAAGAGTTAATAGAAGAAACCGTTAGTTATTTACTTGACCAATTACAGCAATCTCTTTTAGAGCGAATTACCGAAGAGAATCCACCCGCACACATCAGGCTGAATTTGATTGTTGAAGCCAATTTTACCGAATTTCAGCGTTCTATACTGGCGACTAAAACCTGGCTAAGCTTTTGGGCGATGTCGATGCATGACCCTGCAATGGCCCGATTACAATCTATCAACAGTAATCGTCTTCACAGCAATTTACTTTTCTCCTTTAAAGAGTTACTTGACCCTGAGTCTGCTGCCAACGCAGCCAAGCAAACGGCAGCGATGATTGATGGCTTTTGGCTTAGAAGTGCTTTGAGTGAAAATTCAGAACAAGAATTTATAGCAGCTGAACTGCTATGCAAAAAATTTATTAATGATGTTATTAAACAGGAGATATCGAATGCCTCTAATTAAATATAAAAACTATGTTGATGGTGCATATACAAGCAATGGCACAGGGGAAACGTTTGATGTTACGAACCCGGCAACGGGTCAGGTCATTTATCAGGTAGAAATTGCTGATGAACTGATAAAAAGTAAAGCTATCGAAAGCGCTAAGCGAGGATTTGCCCAGTGGTCTGCGATGAGCGCGACCGAGCGCAGCCGAATATTATTAAAAGCGGTCGACTTACTGCGTGAACGAAATGATGAATTGGCAGCAATCGAAGTTTTGGATACGGGTAAACCATGGCAAGAGGCTAGCGTGGTTGATGTGCAGTCGGGCGCCGATTCTATTGAATTTTTTGCCGGTCTGGCACCAGGCGTTGAAGGTAATCAGCAACAAGTAGGGGCTGATTTTTATTACACACGCCGCGAAGCTTTAGGTATTTGTGCCGGTATTGGCGCATGGAATTATCCATTGCAAATTGCTTGTTGGAAAGCTGCTCCTGCTCTTGCTTGTGGTAATGCAATGATATTCAAACCCTCTGAAGAAACACCGTTAGGTGCTCTCAAATTGGCGGAAATCTTTAGTGAAGCCGGTTTGCCTGATGGGGTATTTAACGTGCTGCAAGGAGCAGGGGATGTCGGTTCCTGGTTAAGCCATCACCCAGAGATTGCTAAAGTTTCTTTTACTGGTGAAGTGGGTACGGGTAAGAAGGTCATGGCAGGTGCTGCCACCACGTTAAAAGATGTCACCATGGAACTGGGTGGAAAATCACCGCTTATCATCTTTGATGACGCTGATGTTGATAACGCGGTATCGGCGGCGATGTTAGGTAATTTTTATACCCAAGGCGAAATTTGCACTAATGGCACACGTGTTTTTGTGCAGAAAGAAATTTATCCAACCTTTATTAAAAAACTAGTAGAGCGCACTAAAAACAACATTATTGTTGGCGACCCCATGGATCCTGAGACTAACTTTGGTGCGCTGATCTCAGCCAAGCATCAACGCTTAGTACTCGATTATATCGACCTAGGCCTAAAAGAAGGTGCGACCTTGTTGCAAGGTGGCGCTGCGCTAAACCCAATAGGTTGTGATGCTGGCTATTTTGTCGAACCCACCATATTTACTGATTGTAATGATGATATGCGTATTTGCTGTGAAGAAATATTTGGTCCAGTAATGTCGGTGTTGACCTTTGACGATGAAGACGAGGTTATCAAGCGTGCTAATGCAACTGAATTTGGCCTTGCTGCTGGCGTATTCACCCAAGACATCAGTCGTGCTCATCGGGTTATACATCAAATGCAAGCAGGCATTTGTTGGATTAATAGCTACGGACTTTCACCAGCCGAAATGCCTGTTGGCGGATATAAACTCTCGGGTATTGGCCGAGAAAATGGTCTAGCGACATTAAACCACTACACCCAAATTAAAGCGGTATACGTTGGTTTAGAACCACTCGAAAGTCCTTTTTAAAGTTGGTTTTTTAAATTTGGTCCTTTTTGAACTTACTTGGTTATAAAATTATGAAAACACATCTATATGATTACATTATTGTTGGCGCGGGCTCTGCGGGCTGTGTATTGGCTAATCGCTTGTCTGAAGACGGCAACTCAAATGTATTGTTGTTAGAAACAGGAGGCAGCGATAAAAGTATTTTTATCCAAATGCCGACAGCCTTATCTATTCCGATGAATAGCAGTAAATATGCTTGGCAATTTGAAACAGAGCCAGAGCCTTTCATTGATAATCGACGTATGCATTGCCCTCGAGGCAAGGTGTTGGGTGGCTCATCATCGATCAATGGCATGGTGTATGTCCGTGGTCATGCCCGAGATTTTGATGAATGGCAGCAGTATGGCGCTGATAATTGGGATTATGCTCATTGCTTACCTTACTTTAAAAAGGCTGAAACGTGGGCTTTTGGCGGCGATGAATATCGCGGCAACGACGGACCACTAGGCGTTAATAACGGCAATAAAATGGCTAATCCACTTTATAAAGCCTTTGTTAATGCGGGCGTTGATGCAGGGTATTTCTCCACCGATGACTATAACGGTAGTCAACAAGAAGGTTTTGGCGCTATGCACATGACGGTTAAAGATGGTGTGCGTTGTTCTACAGCTAATGCCTATTTACGTCCAGCGATGACCCGTAAAAATTTAACCGTGATCACCCATGCGCTAGTACATAAGGTATTACTGGAAAATAAAACTGCTGTGGGCATTCGTTATGAACGCAAAGGGCAGGTCCTTGATGTAAAAGTTAATAAAGAAGTTATTTTATCTGCGGGTTCTATTGGCTCGCCGCATTTATTGCAACTCTCAGGCATAGGTGCAAAGAACGTACTGACAGAAGCTGGTATTGAAACATTGCATGACTTACCTGGTGTAGGTCAGAACTTACAAGATCATTTAGAATTTTACTTTCAGTTTAAATGCAATCAGCCAATCTCCCTCAATGGCAAATTGGGCTTGTGGAACAAGTTTTTGATCGGCACACGCTGGATCTTAAATAAAGACGGTTTAGGTGCAACGAACCATTTTGAATCTTGTGGTTTTATTCGCTCGAAAGCCAATGTTGAATGGCCAGATCTGCAATATCACTTTTTACCAGCGGCAATGCGTTATGACGGTAAAGAAGCCTTTGCAGGTGATGGTTTTCAAGTCCATGTTGGCCATAACAAACCTAAGAGCCGTGGCAGCGTCAATGTTGCGTCTAACGATCCTAAAGCTCCACCTAAAATTAGTTTTAACTATCTTGAGCATGAAGAAGACCGTGCTGGATTTAGAGCCTGCGTGCGTTTAACGCGAGAAATTATTCATCAACCTGCGCTTGATGAGTACCGCGGTGAAGAAATTCAACCTGGCGCTCATATTCAAACCGATGAAGAGATTGACGCCTTTGTACGTTCAGCAGTGGAGAGCGCCTATCACCCATCATGCTCATGCAAAATGGGTGTTGATGACTTGGCCGTGGTTGATCCGCAAACCAGAGTCCGAGGTATTAAAGGCTTACGTGTTGTTGACTCATCAATTTTTCCAACCATTCCAAATGGAAATTTAAACGCGCCAACTATCATGGTAGCGGAGCGTGCTGCTGATCTCATTCGCGGCTTGGATACGCTCGCCCCATCGAATGAAAAGGTAGACATTACACCCAACTGGCAACAGCAACAGCGCCCTAGGGAGGCAACACGAAATATAAAATAACCACCTGAAATATATTACAAAACTTTAAAATTAATTAAAAATAAAATAAAAACTAAACATTAGTTAAGGAGAAAAGTATGAATTATTTAAATCAGCAACACAGTAGGGAGCAACTATTATGACAGCTTGGCTATCGGCAGGATTAATATTCACCTTTGTTGCAATCGTATTTATTCTAATACGTTGGGGTAACGTGAAATGTATTGGGGTGACACCCGTACACACTTTCACCTTTATCGCCATTCTTTTTACCTCTGGGCTTGATGTGGGACTTATTATGTTTCCACTGACTGAGTTCGCTGGCTATGCTGATTTAGCGGCCAGTCCGGAGTATGGCTTTACTAATCCACTCGCCATCGAGTTTGGCTTCTGGGCCTTCCTCATTTGGGGCTTTTACTTCCTGACTTGTTTCTATTTTTGTGTGATAGAACCACGTGTTAAGTTTTTTGAACTGCCATTGATTAAGTTTATTAATAACTTCGTGATTATTGGTACTTGTGCCTTCACAGCCTACTTATTATTAACCAATTTGCCTTGGTATATGCCGGAGCTGGGCGATGGAGAAACCCTGGTCAGTAGTTTCTATTTAATTGTGTTTGCCGTGATATGTGCCTCGGTTTATTCAAGCACTAACATTCGTTACGTTCGTTTATTAAGCCTGGCAACTACTTGGGCATTTTTAGCCTTAATTGTTGTGATGTGGGCCGGTGCATTTATGGGAGAAGGTTCAAATGTTGGTGAGTTTGCTTCAACGTTAGGTCTACTTGGCGGTTATTTCGGTAACTTAGATAAATTTGTGCTGCCGCTTAATGATTATCATGAATTCTATCTTTACTGGTGGTTTGCTTGGAGCATTATGATTGGTCAGTTTACCTCGCGTTTTGTTGGTGGTTTGCGTACTTACCAAGTGTTGGCGGCGATGTTAGTTATTCCGTCACTCCCCATAGCGGCTTGGTTTGCCGTGTTGTATTACTACAGTATCAACAGTATCGATACCAGCGGATTTTATAACTTAGCCATGGCTATCGTCGGCATCACCTTTGTTATCAACTCGCTTGATTCACTGGTTCGCCTGTATACCGACAACCTTGGAATTGGTGTGGATAAACTGGGCAAAGCAAAATATTTAGTAGGTAATATCGTTGCGTTGAGCTTGTTAACACTGTTATTCAAACTAGATTTTCTACAAATACAATGGGTTGGCGCGGTAGTTATTGGGCTGTTCTTTACCTGTCTGGGCTACATTTTGGTGAAGAAATTTAAGGTAGTAAAAGAAATAGACTGTTCGCCAACAGAGTATGAAGTTGATTTTCAAAAGATTGAATTAGCTAAATAATTTACAAAATACACAATAAAAACTAAAAAATTATTACAGGAATACAAAATGAATATAATGAATAAAAAACTAATAACATTAGCTTCGACCTGCTTATTGGCTGCGGGTAGTGCGCATGCTGATGTCTCATCAACGGTCAACCTAACCTCGGATTATACCTTTAATGGCGTGAGTCAAACTGACAGTGACCCAGCTTTACAAGCAAGTCTAGATTATGCCGGCGATGGTGGCTTTTATGTGGGGACTTGGGCGAGTAATGTAGATTTTGGTGCGAGTGACGATACCAATATTGAATGGGATTTTTATGTTGGTAATTACTGGCAACTGAACGACAAAGTTGGCTTAGATGCCGGGGTAGCCTATTACACCTATCATGGTGATGATGGTTCAAGTGATTATCAATATGGTGAGGCATATACCAAGTTTGGCTATAACTCATCTATGGGTGATACCGAATTAAACTTTTGGTACGCCTGGGATTACTTTGGTACCGGCGCAGGTCATTACATTATGATGGCTGCACACACATTCACCGTAAGTGAAGGTCATAATATCCGTGTAAGTATCGATCGTTCAACGTCGGACGATGTGAGTAAGTGGGGTTGGGGTAATAATTTTGATGAGAAATCATATAACCATTACCGTATTGAATACACGACCAGCTTCAGCGGATTTGACTTTAACCTAGCGGCAGAAGACACCAGTATGGACTGGGATACGTCAGACAGTCGAGTGGTATTATCGGTGTCCAGAACGTTTGGTTTTTAAATTATAGAGTAACCCCTTTGATTTAGGCGAAGGGGTTTATCTTTTAGTCACTTAGTTATTTAATTAATAGTTGGATCGATACAGTGGAAATATATGAGCAGCTTATATTGTCTTTACGGCAAGTTAATCGTGCAGTTGACTTGCACTCTAAACAATTAAATAAGAAGTTTGGCTTAACCGGACCTCAGTTATTAGTCATAAAAAAAATAGTCGAATTAAAGGGACCAATGGCAAAAATGGTAGCGAAAGCCGTTAATCTTAGCCCTGCTACGGTCACCACCATTATTGATCGTTTAGAAGTAAACAAATTAGTGCAACGCAAGCGCAGTGATTATGATAAACGCAGGGTAGAACTGTTTGTAACTGACAAAGGGGCAAGCTTGTTGCTTCAAGTACCACAATTATGGCCGACTAATTTTATAACACAATTTCAAGCGTTGGGGTCATGGGAACAAAACCAATTGCTTTCTTCAGTGCAACGCATTGTCGATATGATGGAGTCAGAGTTTGATACAGGACCAAGTGTATAAATGATGTCTTAGGTGAGTAATTAAAAGTGATATTTGGTAATGATTATAATTTGAATTGACTAAAATGGAGCAAAGGGTGATGGATAGAAAGAGAAGAAATAAAAGAGGGTAATGCCGTATTAAAGCAGGTTACTGCTAAAATACGACAGAGATAGGAAAGGCTTAGAAGTAATAGCCGATATTGATGTTTAATCGTTTGTTCCAATCATCAGCATTGCCTACTAAAGTACCACCGATAAATGGTTGGTTTTTAGCAATAACAAAGTCAACATAAGCGTAAACGCCACCAGCACTGATCGCAACACCGGTTACGTTCATTGTGGTATCGTCTAATCCGGCTGATTTATCAGTGATTAAGTTGTAATCGTTATAGTAAGTCAGGTTAGTGATAGGTCCAAGAGACACTGACTGGCTGTAAGATAAGTTAAGGTTATACGACGTCGCTTCCGTTGGAATTGTGTCATAGAATGCCCAAGCGCCTACAGCGACAGCATCAGAGCCGTTGTCTAGGTCATATTCATACTCTGAAGCTTGGAACATAATACCGATATTTTCAATTTTGCTTTTTACATGAAAAGCGTATGCAGTGTGATCGCCCACAGAGCCAACACCTGAGCCACCTTCAAGATCACCTGATAATAACGATACACCTACTTCTGTATTAGAGAAGAAATTATATGTATATCTTAAGTTTATGGTATTACTCTCGCCCATTTCTTGCGCAGGAGCACTGTAAATACCTTCGCCACCAGCATAGTCACGAATGCCAACTACATCGTAAGAATAGCGATGAGTTTTGTCACCTGAATAACCGTCAACACCACCTTTTTCGTCATTTAAAAAATAGGCAACACGGATATCATGTTTGTCATACTTACCTATAAATGATAAACCTGAGTCGTAGTCATCTTCTAAACCGGCATAATAACCAGAGCTAAAGAAGAAGTTGTTAGAGTTATAGTTTAAGTTACCAAAAGGAACTTGAGTAATACCCACTTTTCCTTCCCAGTTATCACTGAACTGGTAGGCTACATCGGCGTGATGAATTACATTCATGTATTGATACCAGCGATATTGAGCTGATAATTTAACATCACCAATACTGCCGTTTACATCTAAACGAAAGACGTCAAAATCAAAATCTCCACCACGATCTTTATTGTCATCATCGTAATCTTCATAGCTATACTGAAAACGTACGGCACCGCCAACTTTGATTTTAGGTGTTAAATCTGTGGCGGTTTTTGTATTGGTATTAACTTCTTTTTTAAGCTCAGCAACTTGTTTCTCAAGTTGTTCTAGTCGCTCTATTTTAGTTTCTTCTGTGGCCGCCCAGGCTGTTGTTGAGCTTGCTAACAATAAACCAAGTAATGGGATGGATGTTTTCATTCGTTATTCTCCAAAAGATAATTCGCATTTGTTTTTATATTTAGTTACGTTTTTCATGTTGTTGTCATTGTTGTTCTGAACCGAACAATTTTCGACCGTTTAAGTGTAAAACGTTACCGATAGGGGCAACTAATCCATTTACGACGTGAAACAGGTGAATAACACCGTTAAAATTTTTATCGATAACTTTAGTGTTAGCGCTTTTTTTCGTTATCGCAATAAAAGGGGCAGGGTTTTGTAATGTAGTTTTCGCTTCATTGAAGCTAATGAGTAAGAAATTTAAGACAGATAATAGCTAGTTGTATGCTTTTGATGAAAAAATGCTTAACATAGTACTTACTTGTAGTACCTACTTGATGACACTTGATGACCCTCTATCATTTTTTCAGTTTACTTAAAAATCACAAACTACCTTTATTAGTCGCTATTACATTAATGGTTGTCGAAAGTTTAGTGAGTTTATCGGTACCTTGGTTTGCGGGTAAGTTTTCAGAGTCAATTCTTGAAGGCAAAACTATTTTTAACCTCAGTTATATTCAAATTGCACTTATTTGGTTGTCGCTATTTGTTGTGCAGGCGCTATTGAGGTTTTTATCAACTTACAAAGTAAATTTTATTGGCGCAAAAATGCTCACCGAGCTGAGTTGTCGCTTGTATGACCATATTCAACTTCTGCCTGTTAAATACTTTAGCAATACTAAAAAAGGTGAAACATTAGCGCTGTTAAGCAACGATGTAACCATTATTAGTTATTTCCTCTCTGGTGTACTTACAGGTTTAGTGCCTGCCTCGCTTATTCTATTGGGTGCGCTGATTTTAATGGCATCAATCAATATGACTATTACCTTAATCATCATGTTAATGGTGCCTGCATTTTTTATCGTTTTAAAACTACTTGGCAGAGGTATAAGACCTATTAGTGAAAACTTAGTGCAAAGACAAGCTGATTCAATGGCTATTGCGAGTGAAAACTTAAGCATAATAAAACTAGTGAAAGCTTTCTCTCGGGAAAAAAATGAATCTAATCGCTTTAAAGCTAATGCACACGAAATTCAAAAGTTAAGAAAAAAGCAATTGAAAATCCAAGCCATTTTATCTCCAGCAATTCAATTGTTAGTCTCTACCGGTGTTTTGATTGTGGTCGTTGTGAGTGCCATGCATTATCAGTCAGGTGACTTGACCATGCCTGATCTCATCACATTATTAATGTACGGTATGCTATTCGCGAGGCCAATGAGCGCTTTGGCAAACTTATACGGGCAAACACAACAAGCACTTGGAGCATCGAACCGATTGAATAAAATCTTTAGTGCCACGCCAGAGTCTAGTTGTCATTCACATGAAATTATATCGGATAGCAACATCCCATCAAATAATGACCTTAGTGGCGTGATATCTTTCAAGGATGTCGATTTTAGTTATGAGCAAAATGAGCAATTACTGATAAATGTTAATATTGATATTCAACCGAATCAAACTGTCATCATTCTTGGGCCTAACGGAACAGGTAAGTCGACCTTATTACATTTAATGGTAAGATTTATAGAGCCAACTGCAGGCCAAATAAGCATTGGTGGTAAACCTCTGAGCAACTTTAATTTATCAGAATTAAGACGTAATATAGGGCTGGTCTCTCAAGATATAGCCTTATGCAGTGGCACCGTAGCTGACAACATAGCGTTTGGTTACCCGCAAGCAAGTTTTGAAGAGATAGAGTTATCAGCTAAAAAAGCAGGGGCACATCAGTTTATATCTGAACTTGAAAATGGTTATCAAACTCAAGTAGGTGAAAATGGGGTATTACTTTCTGGAGGACAAAGGCAGCGAATTTCATTTGCTAGAGCACTCATGACTGACCCCGCCATTTTGTTATTAGATGAGCCTACGTCAATGATAGACAATGAAGCAAGAAATGACTTTAAACACCGCTTTAATGAAGTTTTAAAAAACAAAACTGTTATTATGGTTAGTCATGAACAGAGCTTAGCGGATATTGCAGATCAAGTTTTCATCATGAAAGACTATCAATTAATGCCAAGAACCGATACCAAGTGCTAATACCAAAGATACATAGCCAGAATGAACACAAAGGAAGTAATAGCAAATGAGTCAAGTTAGCTACCGATTAGCTGAAGATGTGCTTTTTCAAAAAGTAGCAGAAGAAACGGTAATATTAGAACCTGAAACAGGGGAGTATTACACACTTAATGCTATCGGCACCTTTATAGTAGAGCAATTTCAACAAGGTTACTCTAAAGCTAAAGTGATTGATTTAGTGCTTGAGAAATATCAAGCAAATGAAACTGAAGTCACCCAAGACACAGAAGAGTTACTCGCTCAAATGCTCAAGCAGGGATTGTTTATTAGCGTAGAGAGTAAAGTTGACAGTAATCATGGCTAGTTTAACTAAACTCTTTAAATTTAGTATTAAAGAGTTATGGGTTTTACTCGAAGCTTGGTTTGTTTTTGTTAAATGGGATTTATTAATTTCATTTACACAATATGAAACCTGGCGGAATAAAATAATTCTCTCACCAAACCTCGATAACGCTACTTCAAGCATAGATGATGCAACACTAGCTAAACAAATTAAGTTAATCATTAAACTGAGCGAAATTGCTGCTCGCTTTCAGATAAGAAAAATGAATTGCTTACGTAGATGCCTATCACAACAGCAAATGCTTAAAAAACGAGGTTTCAGTGCTCAAATGCACATTGGCGTCCGTTTTGAAGAAGAACAGTTACTGGCGCATTCTTGGCTAACGCTTCAAGGGAAGGTCATTAATGATAGTGAAGACGTAACTGACCGTTATAGTGAGTTAAAGTTGGTGAGTGAAAAGGGAATATTAAGCGCGCTGAGATAATATTTACCTGTAGATCGACAAAGCTTACCTGTAGGTCGATGCTTGCCTCGACAAAGCTATCGGACCTCGCTGCGCTCGTGCCGACCTACCAAAACCAAATCAATTTACCTGTAGGTCGATGCTTGCCTCGACAAAGTTGTCGGGCCTCGCTGCGCTCGTGCCGACCTACCAATAGCAAATCAATTTACCTGTAGGTCGATGCTTGCCTCGACAAACTATTATGCCTACCTTTACAGTATAAATATTTTAAAGGAAGTAAAATTATGTCATGGAATGATTTAAGAAAAGGGCGTGTTGAGCAAAAGAATGCTATTTATTTCATCACCTTCGTCGTAGATAAACGGAAAAGAATCTTTAGCCACTTCGACACTGCAAAAATATTTTGCCAATTGTTAGCGGATAATGAAAATAAAAACAATTGCCAGTGGCTAACTTGGGTTTTAATGCCTGATCACTTTCATGGTTTATTACAGCTAAATCATGATTCTTCTATGGCCGTTATCATCAGACAATTAAAATCTATATCAGCCATCAAAATAAATAACCATCTAAACCAGCGAGGATCTCTTTGGCAACATGCTTATTTTGATCATGCAATCAGGAAGGAGGAAGATTTAAAGTCTATCTCTCGATATATTGTTGCAAACCCTTTACGAGCTAATATTGTGGATAATCTGGGTAAATACCCTTTTTGGAATAGTTGCTATTTATAACTGTCGGGCCTCGCTACCAAAACCAAATCAAATTCCCTGTAGGTCGATTCTTGCCTCGACAAAGTTGTCGGGCCTCACTACGCTCGTGCCGACCTACCAATACCAATACCAATACCAAATCAATTTAACTGTAGGTCGATGCTTGCTTCGACAAAGCTGTCGGACCTCGCTGCGTTCGTGCCGACCTACCAATAGCAAATCAATTTACCTGTAGGTCGATGCTTGCTTCGACAAAGTTGTCGGGCCTCGCTGCGCTCGTGCCGACCTACCAAAACCAAATCAAATTTCCTGTAGGTCGATGCTTGCCTCGACAAAAAATACCAAATTAATTTACGTGTAGTGCGAAGCATGTCTAACCATGCAAAATAAGAAATACATTAGTCATCTACACAATGAGTTTGAAACCATAACTGCGTTAAAATGGCGTACAACATGTCTACATTTAAATAGCTACTTGGGTTATTAACAACCGCATCAAATTCACTCAATAAAATCGTATTATCCACTAACCCTAAATCTTGTAATCCTGGATGAGATAATAGTTTACGTAACTCAACCTTATTAGATCTAACCAAATTAGCAAAATGGTGATCAAACACTACTTTGTGCTTATTCCAACAAACTGACTCAGGTAAATGCGCTTGCATGGTTTGTCTTAACAACCATTTAGGGTAAACACCCTGTATAAGCAGTTTTTCTGGAATGGCAAAACTGAACTTGACGACATCAGCGTCAAAAAAGGGATGACGAACATCAATGCCGTAACCACTTGCTACTTTTTGATATGAACGCATAGCATTGTAGGTAGATGTAGTATTTAAACCATGGTATCTAGCATGTTTTGCAGGATTAAAAGTTGCCGAGAAAGGATTAATAAAAAGCTGCTTTTCTGCTGTCACATTGATTAAAGCTTGTGCTGATAACCAAGGTGGACACTCATTAGAATTAATAGGCTTTTGTCTTGCAAGCTTAATTAAATTTTGAATAGTGCTAGGCATAAACAATTTATATAACGAACGAGCTACAGGCTCGTTGAGTTCATTACAAGCATCAATCACTTCACTAATTACGCCAAACTCGCCTTTAAACAAACGAGAACCGTATGACGCGCTATGTCCCCAACAAGTTTCGTCGCCGCCATTACCTGTTAGCAGCACGTTGGTTCCTAAACTATGCATCAGTGCTAACTCTTGATGATACTTTGGTGAAAGGACAATGCCAGGGCTATCAAAATCAGTGGGATATAACTCACTGAATGAACTTGACTCATACTCATCTAAATCAATGTAATGCTGATTCTCTAGGCCAAGCGTAGAAATCATGTCATTGATATTGGTACTTTCATCACAGGTTTTAGTATTTTTGTACCGATGAGACAACGTATGCAAAGGCTGATTTTTTCCATCCAGAAATTGCTTGGCTAGTGCTGTTACCGATGTTGAATCCATTCCACCACTCATTTGACAGAATAGCGTAGGGTCTGTGATCGATTCATCAGTATTAAGTCTGTTTTCAACACTTGTTTTTAACAGTTCAAAAAAATGCGCTTTATACGCTTCAGTATCTTTATACTCAATTGAGAAGTCAGGGTCTATATCCCAAAACTTGGTGATTTTAACCCCTTGCTCTTCGTTGTACTCCAAACAATGTCCCGCAGGTAATCTAGATATTTCATTAAACATGGAAATATTAGGATCAGGACGTCCAGCCAACCACTGACTAACAGCAACTTTATTTACCGTTAGGTTGATGTTAGTAATATTTGCTAGCGTTTTTGCGTTTGAGGCAAGATATAAAACTCCGCCTAATTCGAGGTAAAATAATGAACGACTGCTGAAAGGATCTATTGCAGCACATAATTTTTGCGATTGTTCATCCCAAAAAACAGTTTGAAAGTTGCCTTTTATTTTCGAAAAAGACGCTGCACCTAGCTTTTTATAGGTGCTAAAAAAAGCATGTTCATCTTTTGACAAAAATTGATTTTCGTCACTTAAATCAAATTCGCATACCTTAGCCAAATCATCTTGATTATCGACTCTAAAATTACCAATTATTGGCATTGTTAAAGATTGCTTAGTTGATTGGGTTTTATAACTTACATTGGCAGATTTATTTGAGTATTTAGCTAAAAAAATAAAATGATTTTCATTAGGAACTTCGGTTGAAATCGAGGATGAGTTATTAAAAAGAACTCTAGGTAATAGGTTGTTAAATATACTATTAGCCTTATTAGAATCCCTATAAGGGATAATAACTGCAAAAAGGTTGTCCATATATACCTTAATAATATTTTCGTGAAAGTTACAAAATCTAAACATATGTAAAACTTAAGTATATATTGTTATATTTTTTGCAAATTGTCATTAAAAAGTCATCTTTAATAGGGTATTATACCGCCGAGAATAGCTTGTGGTACAGATAGTGCCTTTGAAGTTTAGTAAATGTGTGTCGAAATTCTTTACATAACTGTTACGATTTAGAAATTAAAAGCCAATTTGTTTTTTTAATGGTCTGATTTTTAAGAGTATTAGTTTTTCGGTATAGTTCTTGCTAAAAAGGGATTGCGCGGACTTATAGCACGAATTTATAGTAAATTAATGGAGTATACGAATGTTGAAGAAATGGATGCTAGGGATGATTCTTCTATCTACTAGCTTGTTTACACAAGCGACCATAATCAATAGTGATGTTAATAGCATTGATATGGAAGGTATAACAATAACAGCATTTTTCGGAGATGGAACACAAGACACTCAAATTTGGTCTGCACTTTCTTCTACATTAGGTGGTGTATCAACAAGTTCTTGGTCATTATTATTAGATGGTAATACTTTCGGTGATTACGATAGTAGTACTGACACCTTTTATGGTGATTGGATATTATCTAACTTAAACGTTGCCAATGGCATTGTTGGACTAACGGTTGATGCCGGCATTGCGGATATGTTTTTTGATATAATCCCAGGTACAGCAACAAGTACACCGGGTTCTGAAGCGGGTCGTCCATTTGCTGCTAGTGATGATTCAGCTGTTGCGACTTTTACAGATGAATATAGTGCCCCAGATTTATTTGGTACTATGGCTATTACAGGTTTTAACCTGATTTCTGGTGAACAGTTAGTGTTTTTAACCGACACAGACAGCGCTGAAATACCAGAGCCATCAACAATGTTTACTTTTGCATTAGGCCTTATTGCATTAACAAGTTTACGTAAAAAATCTTCAGGGAAGTGATTGAAATGAATTCTACTAAAAACACCCAACAACAATCTGTTGAGAGTAAAGCTGTTTACACCAAACCTGTATTGAAAAGTGCCGGTAGTTTAGCTGACTTAACTCAAGGCTTTGCTGGAAGTATTCCAGACGAGCAAGGTGGTCACACCAAGCGAAACCCTTTCCAAGGTTAAATTATTTATATTAGATAGCCGCTATTAAATAGTGGCTTGTCTAATGTTATAAAAAATTCGAATGAACCCTTTATTTAAATTACCACTTCACGGTGTTTTCTGTGTGCCTTTTTGCGAGGCTAATAAACAGGAATTGCCGCTTGAAATCACGTTGGATTTTGCTCGTTTCACAGTTGATGAAGCGTTAAAACCAATATGGTCAATGGTAGATGAAGGTGAACGTTATCATAGTGAAGTTAGCTTATATAAAGCTACTTCAAATGAACGTTACGCTGGCTCTGAGAGCGTTGATTCGAGTAAAAGCGCAGACGATAGTTATTATCTGAATGTTAATTGCCAAGGAACGGGTTCATTTGAAGTAACAAAAACTAATATAACCATAGACTGGCAAGCTCAAGGAACGGGAGCTGATCATTACTTTCAAACATTAGCTTTAGCCTTAAATTTAGAATTAAACAATGTACTTTGCATTCATGCAAACGCGTTAGCTTATCAAGACAAGGCCATTGCAATTGTTGCTCCAAGTAGAACAGGTAAAACGACGTTAACAGCGGCACTTAGCCAAAGTGGTTTTTCATTGATGACCGATGACATGGTCGCTCTGCATGAAAATGAACAAGGTTATGACATCTATCCAAGTTGGCCAGTAGCTAGAATGTGGCCAGATGCACTTAATGATATTGCGCTGAATACAAGTGAGCAACATCAAAAAGTACATGAGAAATTTGAAAAGCGTATCGTCAATTTAGAAAAAGTAGAAGGATTGACCTTTTGTAATAAACCTAAGAAATTGCACGTAATTTATTTATTAAATAGATTACCAAAAAAGCAAAATAGCAATACACCATTATGTGAAATAGTGCCGATTGCTACCGCTCAAGCAATTATTATTTTATTGCAAAATAGCATTTTAGGGAGTTGTTACCGAAAGTTAAATTTAGAAAAATCGAGAGTTCAAGGTTTATCTAAATTACTGGAAAACATTGCGTTTAAGCAAATTAATTACGTAAGTGGAAAAGAACATTTAGGCGAAGTTGGCAAGGTAATTAAAAGCGACCTTTAAGCTATTTATCAAATAAGCTATTACGCAAGAGAGCTTATTTGATAAATAAAGTTTATTACTCTTTGTGTTGAATAAAACAGTTATTCAACCGGTAAAAAAACAAACCTACAGGACGTTAGTTGTTATGGCAAACACCACAGGCACGATACAAAACAATACCAATGCTTTTGCTTTTTTTTATAGATTGGTAGACATAGTTGCTATAAAACTAAGCCTCTTAATCGCAATTCTATTTTACAATGTATCTTACAACCAAGAGTATTTTGTTATGTTTTTGGTGGGTAGCATGGCCTACATTCTGGTAGCAGAATCACTTTCTGTATACCGTTCTTGGCGAGCGGGTTACTTCAAACAAATAATCTTTTATACCTTCCTCTCTTGGGCAATAGCTGCAGTGCTAGTACTGTCTTATTTGTTTTTTACTAAATCAAGTGAAGACTTTTCACGGGTTGCCATCGCTATTTGGTTTGTGCTGTCTTATTCCTTTTTGATTAGTTGGCGTTATGCGTTTTCAATTTTTTTAGCGAAAATGCGTTCGAAAGGTTATAACACCCGTAATATTGCCATCATCGGATTAACCAAAAATGGACGACGATTAGCACAACAAATATTAGAACACCCTGAAACCGGTTATAGATTAATAGCCATTTATGATGATAGAGCCCCCGATAGAATAGATCCAAATTATCATGAGTACTTAGGTGGTAGTATTGAAGACGGAGTTGAGAAAGCCAAAAATAATGACTTTGATGCCGTTTATGTTGCATTACCTATAACAGCAGAAAAGCGTATTAAAAAAATATTATTTTTATTAGGTGACACCACAGCTAACGTACAGCTAGTGCCTGATTTATTTATTTACTCATTAATGCAAGCCAGCATGTCTCATGTAGGTGAAATTCAAACCATCAGTGTACACGGCAGCTCAATGCAAGGGGCTAACGTAACGTTAAAACGTGTAGAAGATATCTTATTGTCTTTAGCCATATTAACGATAATTACCCTGCCCATGATTGTTATTGCGGCGATTATTAAACTGACTTCTCGTGGACCGATATTATTCAAACAAGACAGATATGGCCTAGACGGTAAAAAAATTAAGGTGTGGAAGTTTCGCTCAATGACCGTAGCTGAAAACGCTGACAAAGTAGTACAGGCCACCAAAAATGACGTAAGAATTACCCCCTTCGGCGGATTTTTACGCAGAACCTCATTAGATGAATTACCTCAGTTTTTTAATGCGCTACAAGGACATATGTCAGTGGTAGGGCCAAGGCCACATGCGGTAGCGCATAATGAAGAATACCGTAAACAAGTTGATTACTACATGCTGCGCCATAAAGTTAAGCCGGGCATTACTGGCTGGGCTCAAGTCAATGGTTGGCGCGGTGAAACTGACACAGTAGATAAAATGGAAATGCGCATTAAGTTCGATCTTGAATATATACGTACTTGGTCACTTTGGTTAGATTTCAAAATAGTGTTATTTACTATTTTTAGATCATTTAATGATAAAAATGCTTATTAACTATTCATCGCTTAATTTGGTAAAAGAGCACAATGAAACGTATTTTGAATTGCTACGGTTAGCCCGTATCAGTGGATGTTCAGGCAATCACGTTATTGACCTGAGTGCAGCAACAACGTTACTTAATAAATTGCCTTTACTTCATAATGGACGTAAGCAGAAAGAGCATAAGCGGATAATACCGCTGCTTAATGATAAAGCACATAAATTAGCTTTTTTTAAGGCGCTATCAGCAGAAAGTCAAAAAATATTAACGACTATCACGCAACAAGGCATAGTGACCGAGTTAGCAAGAAAAAGGCAATTGAACAATATAATTGCAGTGTTATCGGCGCATAACATTCCAATTGTTTTATTAAAAGGCGCTGCTTTTGCAGACGTTCTATATAGTGCGAAAGCACCCAGAACATCAAATGATTTAGATATATTGATACAGCAAAAGCATTGGCATCAAGCGGTATCACTCATTAAAACCATAATGAACTATACCGAAAAATCGCAACCGGATGTATTTGGTGATTTATATGAGCTTTCTTTTATACCCAAAGGAAAAATGGGCGCAGCACTTGATTTACATGCCTCATTAATCAATCCGTTGTTATTTAAGATTAGTGAAGAGCAATTGTGGGGAAACAGTGTAGAACACCCAAGTTTTAATAATAAACTGGTGAGAATGTTATCGCCTGAGCATGCCTTAATTCACCAGGCTGTTCATGCCTATAAAGACATGGACTTTTGTAAATATAATTTAGTAGACAGCCATGAAATAATTATGGCTCAACAGCCAGATATTAGAAAAACGATAGTCATAGCCAAAGAGTGGGGCGCAATTATCCCTTTATTTGCACTTTTGAAAAACTGTTCAGAGGTTATGGGCAGTGATATTGAAAATTACATTGATAGTGACGTACTAAAACAAATAGAACCAAACCCTGTTATTTATAAGGTGATGGTTAAGTTAGTAAAATCACGGTTTACTCAACCTATAGCAAACAAGAAACCCTTTAGGTATAGAGTAAACCAAGTGATAGGGCAATTTGTGTTTTCTGGCAGTGTTGTAAGGCCATTAGCCTTACAGTGGTTATATGTGAAATCAGCATTGAGACAACGATTCATAAATAAGTGATTCGTCATCTTCGAGGTTACAGGTTCGTCTTCTTCGAAGTCACTGGCACGTCATCTTCGAAGTCACGGGTCTGTCATCTTCGAAGTCACTAGTCGAAGATCCAGTTTTAGTTACTGAGTTGTAGTCACTGGTTCGTCATCTTAGAGATTACGAGCACGTCATCTTCGAGGTTACTAGTCGAAGATCCAGTTTTAGTCACTGAGTTTTAGTCACTGGTTCGTCATCTTAGAGATTACGGACACGTCATCTTCGAGGTTACTAGTCGAAGATCCATTGGCTGTCACTGAGTTGTAGTTACTAGATTAATGAATATTTATAGTTTTATTACATTCACAGAGTGTAAAAAGGTAATAAAACTATAAACATTTAAAACACACAAAATTAAAGAACAAACAAAATTATGGACGATACCAATGACAAATAAAATAACCTCTGCAGTCATTCCTGTAGCTGGGCTTGGCACACGCATGTTGCCAGCCACAAAAGCTATCCCTAAAGAAATGCTCAGCGTAGTTGATAAACCATTGATTCAATACGTGGTAGAAGAAGCGGCAGCAGCCGGTATTAAAAACATAATACTAGTCACGCATTCCAGTAAAAATGCCATTGAAAACCATTTTGATAAAAGTTTTGAATTGGAAGCGCAACTTGAAAAACGGGTAAAACGCTCATTATTAGAAGAAGTTCGTAAAATCACACCTAAAGGCACTAATGTAATTTCTGTTCGTCAATCTAATGCCTTAGGTTTAGGCCATGCCATTTTATGTGCCAAGCCCATTATTGGTGACAAACCCTTTGCCGTTATATTACCTGATGTACTGATAGACAAATACCGTTCAGATTTAAAGCAAGATAACCTAGCAAAAATGGTCAAACGATTTGAAGAAACCAACATCAGTCAAGTGATGGTAGAAGAAGTGCCGCAGCAAGATGTCAGTAGTTATGGCGTCGTTGACATCAATGGGACGAAACTTAAAGAATCCGAGTTTGCCGAAGTAACCAATATGGTTGAAAAACCAGATCTTGATGATGCCCCTTCTAACCTAGCAATCACAGGTCGCTATGTCTTATCTGCAGCTATTTGGGATTTACTAGAGTTTACGCCACCCGGTGCGGGGGATGAAATTCAATTAACGGATGCAATGCATCAGTTATTACTGCTTGAAAAAATGGAAGCCTACAAAATTGTGGGGCGCAGTCATGATTGCGGTAATAAATTAGGCTATCTGCAAGCGAATATTGAGTATTCATTGCTTGATCCTGTTTTGGGTCAGGGGTTGAAAGATTTCTTGAGCACTCTAAAACTTTAACATTTAAATAATTCGAAGCACTTTCTCAATAAATCTGTAACGAATTGAAAAGTTGGATATTTAACTAAAATAACTATGAAAATTTACGGGCGTTATTAATGAGTACTGTTATAAGTTTAGAAAATATTAAGATTGGTATTATTGGCCTAGGTTATGTTGGCTTACCTTTAGCTGTAGAGTTTGGAAAAAAGTTTCATACTTTAGGTTTCGACATAAATCAAAAAAGAGTAAATGACCTTCTGACCGGACATGACTTTACCTTAGAAGTCACTAGTGGTGAATTAAAAGAATCAACTCACCTTAATTACTCATGTTCTGCAGACGATTTAGCCGCATGTAATGTTTATATTGTTACGGTGCCTACGCCAATTGACGCACATAAACAACCTGACTTATCTCCGTTAATTAAAGCGAGTGAAATGTTAGGAAAAGTACTTGAAACTGGTGATGTTATTATCTATGAATCAACAGTATACCCTGGGGCGACAGAAGATGTTTGCATCCCGGTGGTCGAGCGAATTTCTGGCTTGAAATTTAACCAAGACTTTTTTGCAGGTTATTCACCAGAACGAATAAATCCAGGTGATAAAGAACACAGAGTAACGGATATATTAAAAGTTACCAGCGGATCCACGCCTGAGATTGCAGAAAAAGTTGATCAAATTTATAGAACAATTATTACCGCAGGTACACATAAGGCTTCTTCAATTAAAGTAGCTGAAGCTGCGAAGGTTATTGAAAATACTCAACGTGATGTAAATATTGCCTTGATTAATGAATTGGCGATTATCTTTAATAAATTGGATATTGATACATTAGAAGTTTTAGAAGCTGCTGGTACGAAATGGAATTTCTTACCATTTCGGCCGGGTTTGGTAGGCGGGCACTGTATAGGTGTTGATCCGTATTATTTAACGCATAAAGCTGAATCTATTGGTTATCATCCTGAGGTGATTTTAGCTGGGCGTCGTATCAATGATAATATGGGAAAATATGTTGTTTCTCAACTTATTAAAACAATGTTAAATAAAGGTGTTCATGTTAAAAATGCTAACATTCTTATTTTAGGATTAACCTTTAAAGAAAACTGCCCCGATATCCGTAATACCAAGGTAATTGATATTGTATCTGAGTTGCAAGAATACAATGTGAATGTAGATGTCTATGACCCTTGGGCTAGCCCTAAAGAAACTTTTCAAGAGTACGGTATTGAGCTTATTACTGAGCTTAAGAAAAACCACTATGACAGCGTAGTTTTAGCCGTGGCTCATAACGAGTTTAAAGAATTAGACCAAGCTGAAATAAATAAATACATGAAGGTTGAATCCGTAGTTTATGATTTGAAGAATGTATTGCCTAAATCTGTAGCTGATCTAAAGCTTTAGTCTTTTTATAAGAGGGAAAATATGACAATAGCATATCGAAAAATGGACTTTTATTATTATCGTGTAACACACTGTTCCTTCGCTCATATTATAAAATGAACGTATAGGGTGTAATACCTTATTGTTAATGTAATAACTTTTATTATTTTAGGTTGTAAAAGAAGAAATATATGTCAAAAAAATACAAAGGAATTATTCTTGCCGGTGGATCTGGTACTAGGCTACATCCGCTTACGATATCAATTAGTAAACAATTGATGGCTATTTATGATAAACCGATGATTTATTATCCTTTATCAATTCTGATGCTTGCAGGTATTCAAGAAATATTAATCATCACAACACCTCATGATCAAGAATCATTTAAAAAATTATTAGGTGATGGTAAACAGTGGGGTCTGGATATCAGTTATGAGATCCAAGAAAATCCTGATGGTCTTGCCCAAGCGTTTATTATTGGTGAAGAGTTTATTGGTGATAGCCCTGTTAGTTTAGTATTAGGTGATAATATATTTTTCGGACATGGGATGGACGAATTACTTAATAGTGCAACATCAAAAAGCGAAGGTGCCACGGTATTTGGCTATTATGTGAAAGATCCAGAACGCTATGGTGTTGTATCTTTTGATAGTAGTGGTAACGCAATTGACATTGAAGAAAAGCCAGATAAAGCTAAGAGTAATTATGCGGTAACCGGTCTTTATTTTTATGATAATGATGTGATTGAAATCGCAAAAAACATAAAACCATCAGCACGGGGCGAACTCGAAATAACTGATGTAAATAAAGTCTATTTGGAGCGAAATAAACTTAGTGTAGAACTCATGGGAAGAGGGTATGCATGGCTTGATACAGGTACACATGAGTCTTTAAATGCTGCATCGAACTTTATTCAGACTATTGAAGAACGTCAAGGTCTTAAAATTTGCTGCCCAGAAGAAATTGCTTATCGTCAGGGGTTTATAACCGCATCTCAGTTAGAAGAACTTGCCCAACCGCTTAAAAAAAGTGGTTATGGCCTTTATCTTTTAGAACTTTTAGGAAAACGCTAAACTCATGAAGATTATCGAAACAAACTTACCAGGCGTCATTATATTCGAACCTCGTAAATTTGGAGACGCACGTGGTTTTTTTCTTGAAACAGCTAGATCTGACACATTAAAAGAAGCGGGAATAAAAGACGCTTTTGTCCAAGACAATCATTCAAGGTCAACCAAAGGGATATTGCGAGGTCTACATTATCAGTTAACTCAACCACAAGGAAAACTAGTGAGAGTTGCAACGGGAGCCGTTTTTGACGTAGCCGTGGATGTTCGAAAAGGCTCTCCAACATTTGGTGAATGGTTTGGTACAACATTAGATGAAGAGTCTATGCGCATGATGTATGTACCTCCTGGGTTTGCTCATGGATTTGTTGTGCTCAGTGATACAGCTGATTTTATTTATAAATGTACCAATTATTATCATCCTCAATCTGAGCAGGGTATTTTTTGGAATGATCCTGAGGTAGGCATTCAATGGCCAATTACCGACGTACAATTATCAGATAAAGATATGAATAATCCGTTACTTAAAAATCAATTAACTGAAAAATTGCCATTATATAATAAGGGCATAATGTGAAAATTTTAGTGACGGGTGCTAATGGCCAAGTGGGTAGTGAATTACTCCAAGCCGCGTTAGCAATTAAATACAATGTAGAAGTTGTTGGTTATGGTAGAAGCTTGCTCGATATAACCGACATCGATCAAGTAAAGTCTATTTTAGCCAAAGAGAAACCGAATGTTGTTATTAATGCCGCTGCGTATACTGCTGTAGATAAAGCCGAAGAAGAAATTAATTTAGCTTACGCCATAAATGAAAAAGGCCCAGAAAATTTAGCCTCATTTTGTAATGAATTATCGATTCCATTACTGCATATTTCTACAGACTATGTTTTTGACGGTAGCAAAATCGGCGCTTATGCAGAAACTGATGTACCTAATCCCACAGGAATTTACGGGAAAAGTAAATTAGCTGGTGAGCAAGCGGTTATTAAAAACCACCCGTTACATTACATATTACGTGTTGCTTGGGTATTTGGTGAGTTTGGTAATAACTTTGTGAAAACTATGGTGCGATTAGGAAAAGAGCGTGAGCAATTACGCGTTGTTGCCGACCAAAAAGGTGCGCCTACCTACGCAAAAGACATTGCCGAAACTCTGCTTAAGCTCGCGGTACAAATAAACAGCCAAACAAGCAACTGGGGCATATATCATTATTGTGGCGATACACCGATTTCATGGCATGGCTTTGCACAAATAATTTTTGAACAAGCTAAGCAGAACAATATCTTAACAAGTACGCCAAAGGTACTTGCTATTACCACTAAAGAATACCCGACGCCTGCCGAACGGCCATTAAACTCAATATTAAATTGCGACAAAATAACGCAAACATTCAAGTTAGATCTATCCAATTGGCAAGCAGGTTTAGGTAACGTTTTCAACGCATGGAAATAATAATGACATATACTCCTAAAATATTATTAGTAACTGGTGCTGCCGGTTTTATAGGCTCTAATTTTGTTCACTACTGGATGGATGCTTACCCCGAAAGCAAAGTTATTGGTTTAGATGCTTTAACTTATGCAGGGAACAAGGAAAATTTAGTTTCATTATCGCAAAATAACAATTTTACCTTTGTACATGCCGATATATTGGATACCGATAAGGTAGAAAAGTTACTACAAGATAATAATGTAGATACCCTAGTTCACTTTGCTGCTGAGTCACACGTAGACCGTTCTATTCATGGGCCTGATGCGTTTTTTAAAACCAATATCGAAGGCACGCATTCATTATTAAAGGCGGCTAAAAAAGTATGGTTAGACCAAGGAATAACGGATCATCGTTTCCATCATGTATCTACAGATGAAGTTTATGGCACTTTAGCGCCAGATGCCCCAGCCTTTACTGAAACTAATCAATATCTGCCTAATTCACCCTATGCAGCCAGTAAAGCATCGTCTGATCACGTCGTACGAAGCTATCACCATACCTATGGTTTAAATACCACAATTAGTAACTGCTCTAACAACTATGGGCCATATCAGTTTCCTGAAAAGCTTATTCCGCTAGTTATTGCTAATTGTTTAGACGGGAAATCATTACCAATTTATGGTGACGGACAACAAATTAGAGATTGGTTATTTGTTGATGACCATAACCGTGGTATCGATCTTATTTTGCATAATGGGAAAATAGATAATACCTATAATATTGGCGGTAATAACGAATGGGCCAATATTGATATTGTTAATGTCATTTGTGAACTAATGGACGAACACCACCCCGTAGGAGCGCCTCATAATCAACTTATTACCTATGTAAAAGACCGAGCTGGCCACGACCGTCGTTATGCTATAAACGCATCAAAAATTATGAATGAATTAGGCTATAAACCGCAAGAAACCTTTGAAACAGGTATTCGTAAAACCGTGCAATGGTATATGGATAACGAACAATGGTGGCGCCGTATTATGGATGGTAGTTATAAAACTTGGTTGGATAAAAACTATGAATAAAAGTTACGTAATTATTTCTCCGTGCCGAAACGAAGAAAAATATATGCTGCAAACACTTGATACTGTCGTTAATCAAACCATTAAGCCGGCTAAATGGATTATTGTTGATGATGGGTCTACAGATAGAACACCGCAGATCCTTAGTGAATACGAAAGTAAGTATGACTTTATCGAAATAGTTACCCGAGAAAATAGGGGCCACCGTAGTGTTGGTCCTGGAGTTATCGACGCTTTTTACGAAGGCTACAATACAATTAACATTGACGATTATGCATATATTTGTAAATTGGATTTAGATCTTAACTTGCCAGAAACGTATTTTGACTTTCTAATGAAGCAAATGGAAATTGAACCTAGATTAGGAACATATAGTGGTAAGCCATACTTCTATGAAGGTGATAGTAATGCACTAGTTGCAGAGGTCTGTGGAGATGAATCATCGGTTGGAGCTACAAAATTTTATCGAACACAATGCTTTAAAGAAATAGGTGGTTTTGTACGGCAAGTAATGTGGGATGGTATTGATAGTCATAGGTGTAGAACATTAGGCTGGATTTCACGTAGTGATGATAAAGATGAAATAAGGTATATACATTTAAGACCTATGGGCTCTAGTCAAAATAATATTATTACCGGCCGTATTAGACATGGTTATGGTCAGTATTTTATGGGTAGTAGTTTTATCTATTTATTAGCATCTGTTGTATATCGCCTGAATAAAAAACCTTATGTTATTGGCGCATTAGCTACTTTATGGGGATATGTTAAAAGTATTATTTCAAAAGAAGAGCAATTAGATGATCCCCATATGAAAAAATTGTTACGGAAATTTCAATTATATTCATTAATTATTGGAAAGCAAAAAACAGTAGAAAAAATCAATGCTGAACAGGCAAGCGTATGGGGAACTCTTCCTGTAAAATATATAATACCGATAAAAAGATAATAGTATGCTACCAAATAAAAAGATTTTATATTTAGCGCCTGAAATACCGGCGCTTTCTGCAACCTTTGTTTATAACGAATTACTAAAATTACGAGAGTTAGGCTTAGATGTGGCTGTCGCATCTGTTAGGGATAGTACCGCTAAAGTAGATACAAAAACTGAACAAAAAGTAGGAAATGTTTTTGTTATATATAAACATAGTTTTTTAGCTGCATTGTTTGTATTAATCAAAGTATTCTTAATGCAACCTATAAAAGTTGTTCGTTCTTTTTCTTGGTTAGTATTCGACCTTTTTAGCATAGGACTTTTTTCAAGGAATGCGTTGGGGTTAATATATCGTTATGTTTATTCTGGCATTCTAACAAATCATATTTTAAATAATAATATTACGCATACCCACGTTCACTTTGCTCATATACCTACCGATATTGCCATGTATGCTGCATGTATGTCGGGTACAGATTTTAGTGTAACGTCACATGCGAATGATATTTTTCAACGTGGCTGGTTATTAAAAGAAAAAATAGAACGTAGCAAATTTTTTGTCACTATTTCACAATTTAATAAAGCTTATTTAACCAAGCTTGCACCACAAATAGTAGATAAAATTAACGTTATTTATTGTGGTGTAGATACTACAAAATTTACATATAGAGCAACACATGAAAAGACTACATTTACCTTTGGTTTTTTAGCACGTCTGGTGGAAAAAAAGGGTGTTGAATATTTAATAAAAGCTTGTAACGAACTTAAAAAAAAGCGATATAACTTTAAAGTAGAAATTGTGGGGGATGGCCCTTTAACTGATGAACTTAAAGCATTAACCAGTGAATTAGGCTTAACAACGCATATTTCATTTTTAGGCACAATGCCGAACAACCAAGTAAGTGAGTGGCTAAAAAAGCTAGGTGCTTTTGTTCTTCCTTCGGTAAAAGACTCAAATGGTGATATGGATGGCATACCAGTATCGCTTATGGAAGCAATGGCTTGTGGTGTTCCTGTTATTTCTACCGATTTATCAGGTATTAAAGAACTGGTTATTAATCAGCAAACAGGTTTTCTTGCTAAATCGGCTAATGAACAAGACTTGGCTGATAAAATGGCGTTGTTATTAACCACAGAGCCAGCGCAGTTAAATAAATTAGCAGAACAAGCCGAAAAACATGTAAAACAAAATTTTAATCAATTGGCTAACGCTGAAAAAATTGGCCAATTAATAGTAAAAGAGTTGGTTAAACATTAATGGAAATAATCAATACAAGCTTGGTTAACTTGCACAATTTAACGATGGTTAATGCAATTAATACCATAAAAAAGTACAGTGAAACCCCAGGGTTGGATATTGTGGTAACACCAAATATCGATCATTTAGCCCGTATTATTACCGAAGGTGAAACCTCGCAATTAAAAGCCATTTATGATCGAGCCTCGCTGTGTTTATGCGACAGCCGCATATTGCAAAAACTATTAAAAAGAAAAAACAAAATTATTAATGAAGTTATTACGGGCAGTACTTTAACGCAGTTATTGTTTGATGAAAAACACATGCTTAATAAAAAGGTTTTGGTAGTAGGCGGCGAACAACATGTTTTTGATACACTCTCAAAGAAATACAAAGCATTAGAGTTGTATCATATAAATCCACCAATGGGATTTATTAATAATGAAGCTGAAGTAACTAAGGTGCTTGGATATGCCGAACAGGTTCAGCCTAATTTTGTTTTTCTGGCGGTTGGTTCACCACGACAAGAAATTCTTGCTGAAAAACTACAACTAACGCTAACAAAAGGAGTTGCCTTATGTATAGGTGCTTCTATTTTGTTTCTTGTTGGTGAAGAAATACGTGCACCGCTCTGGGTTCAAAAAATGAACTTAGAATGGTGTTTTAGAATGTTGCAAAATCCTAAGGTGTTAGTTAAACGTTACTTTGGAAACTCTCTAAAATTACAACGTATTTATAAAGCTTTATAACTTTATGTCTTTATTTAACTTAACAATAATATTTATAAAGGGATTGAACTATGCCTAATTTATTTGCCTACGGCATGATTTTATTTTGGCCATTTGTTGCAATTTTGTTGTATAGACGCTTTGATACGCTTACCGCGACATTCTGGACCATTGTTGGTGGTTTCATGTTTTTGCCGGATAAAACAATATTTGATTTACCTATCTTTCTTATTGGTAAAGAAGAAATAAGTGGCTTATCAGCACTATTTTGCTGTGTTTTTATTAAAAACAAGAAAATATATTTTTTAGGTAAAAGTAAGGTACAACGAGCTTTCATTCTTTTTATTGTCTGCATTCCCATTTTAAATGTATTTTTTAATCAAGAACCTATGTTTAATGGTCAAATATGGATAAGAGGACTTTCTTTTTATGACGCAATTGTGCATATGTCCAATCAATATGTCAGGTTACTTCCTTTCATCATTGGGGTTAGTGTTTGTGACAAGGCGGAAGATTTAGATAAAATAATTAAATTGCTCATAAAAGCTGGGTTAATATATTCCATTTTATTTTTTATTGAAGTTAGGTTAAGTCCACAGTTGCATTCGTGGTTTTATGGTTTTTTCCCTCATTCATTCGCACAACAAATAAGATATGGTGGTGTTCGGCCAGTTGTTTTTATGGGGCATGGTTTATTAGTTGCTACATTTTATATGGTTTGCTTATGTGTTACAGCGATTGAACTCAAAACGTGTGAAAATAAAAATAGAATACAGACAATTTTTATTTTTATGCTATTTACTTTAATTATGTTAAATACAAGAACGGTAGGTGCAATTGTCTTAGCTTTTACTGTTTCTTTTTTAATTTTGTTTACTCAAATAAAAAAACAGAAGTTTTTTACTTTAAGCTTTGTAGCACTTTTTTTTATATATCCAACACTTTCAATATTTGATTTGATACCTTATCAGTATGTTATTGATTTTATTGCAGGTATAGATGTGGAGAGAGCGCAATCCTTAGATGTAAGGTTTAATAATGAGATCAGACTGCTAGACCATATAAAAGATAATTTTTTTGTCGGTTGGGGTGGAATGGGAAGAAATCGATTCTATAACACTATCTCTGATGGCTATTGGTTGATTATTATGGGCTATTATGGGTTTTTATATTTTTTTGCATATTTTGGTCTATTTAGTTTAGGTTTAGTTTCCAAAAAGACCGTCATTGAGACTGCTAGACTTAATCAAATTTTTACTGGTCTAGCTCTATTATTATCAGCTGTTTTGATTGATCAACTGCCTAATTCATCTTTAAGTCATGGATGGTTATGGTTTATTAGTGGAGTTTTTTATTCATCTTTATTATTTAATAAAAGGCCAGAAAAAATTTAGAATGAATATATTAATGTTTCAAAATTTATGGAATAAGTTAACATCACTATTCAGTAAAAAACACTCTAAAATCTTAACTGGTTCTCTATGGACTATGGTAGGTTTTAGCTCAGAAATGCTTTTTCGTATGGGTAGTAGTCTTATTTTGACACGTATCTTTTTACCTGAAGTATTTGGTACTATGGCGATCGTAACCGCTATTATGGTTGGAATGGAGATGCTGTCAGAAGTTGGAGTACGAACATCACTCATTCAAAACCCTAATGCTAAAACAATTAATTTTGCGCAAACCGCATGGACGGTACAAATAATTCGAGGGTTTTTCTTATGGTCTTTAGTTTTCATTTTTTCAAGTCAGCTAGCTGTACATTTTCAAGAACCAAATTTAACCTATTTATTACCCGTTGCTGCAATCTCATTAATATTTAAAGGTTTCACCTCCTCGAATCAGCACTTGTATTCTCGAGAATTAGGGGTGAAAAAAATTGTTCTGACTAAAGGTCTTGTACAGTTTATTTCAATATTTTCCGTTATTATTTTATCTTTTATTTATCAAAGTATTTGGGCAATTGTTATTGGTAGCCTGCTTAGCGCCTTTTTAAATACATTATTTAGCTTCGTGTTATTTCAGCACTTTAAAATGCGTCTAATGCTAGACAAGCAAGTAGTTAGATCTATATTGAAAATAGGTAAATGGTTGTTTTTTGCGACAATGTTTCACTTTTTAATTGCTCAAGGGGATAGGTTAATCCTAGGTAGCTTAATTAATAAAACTGAACTGGGTTTATACAACTTAGCTGCGATGTTTACCCAAATACCTATCAGTATTTTAGCTGCACTGAGTGGTAATATCTTATTGCCGTTTTTAGCAAAATCTTTTAATGAAAAACCTGAACATTTTAATCAAACCTTTAACGACTTATTGCATAAAATTTTACGTTATATGCTACCACTAGTGGCAGCTCTAGCTATATTAGGTAATATGTTAATTCAACTATTATATCCAGAGGAGTTTCACTTAGCAGGGCAGATATTACAATTATTAGCTATAGCTTCATTTTTTCAAGTGATATCGTTTGCTCTTATTCCTGTTTTGCTTTCCCGTGGCGACTCGTTTAGACACATGCTAGCCTACCTTAGTTTATTAGTTTTGTATTTACCGGGTATTTACTTAGGTTTTAAGTTTTATGGCATGTGGGGCGCTTTTTACGCTATGTGTGCTGCGCAAATAATATGGCTACCGATTATTATTGCTTTAGTGCGAATGTATGTGCAGTTGAATTTACTTAAAGTTGCGAAAATGTTGGGTAGCTATTTGCTAATTACATTAGTGACTATTTCAATTATAAATTGAAATAGCCACCTCAAATCCCCTGTATTAAAGAACCATCACTGATAGGGGGATGGTTCATTTAGTTGCATAAAAATGTTTAACTCTTTGTTTTATTAATTCTGGTTCAATTGTTGCGTCATATGCGCCACTTCTATTCTTAATTAAAGAACCCCATGGAACACCATCAGTATAGTCTTCAAGTTTAGTTACAAGAGCATCTATTTTACATATTTCTCTTGCTGGGTTGCCTGCAACGACGCTACCTTCTTTTACATCTTTAGTTACAACACTACCTGCACCAATAATAGCATTTGGTCCTATGGTTATATTGGGCATAACTAAAGCGCCATGACCGATAAAAACATTATCTTTAATATCTGTTTTGCCGACGTTATCTAATTTTTTATTGTAGGCGATATTTAACATGTTAACTGAACCATCGTGGCCAAATAATGAACACTCACTTAGCCTTACATTATTACCCATTTTCACATAGGCAGGGTCAGTGATATTTGCACTCGGTAAAATAGAGCAATCAGCTCCCATTGAATAGAGTACATTATGAAATTTTAAATATTCTGCATATTGGGTCGGGGAGGGCTTACATAGCTTTAAGTACAAGTTTTTGTATTTAAATTTTTTATATAAAAGGTTTTTCAATATTTTCATGAGGAGATACCAGTAATAATAGTTATACTTTTCTACTTTTGGGGAACCCAACGTATAAAGTATCTTGGGCAACGTTATGAATAACCACTGCATTGGCACCAATATTTGCATTGTCACCTATGGTAATATTACCGAGTAGCTTAGCGCCAGCGCCTATATTAACGTTATTGCCAATAATAGGTGCTTCTGTTGGTTTATTCATATAGCGATTACCTATGGTTACCCCCTGCCTTATAGTGCAGTTGTCACCTATAACCGAATTACCATGAACAACTATTCCATGTTGGTGTTCTATGATTACGCCTTGTCCTATTTGGGCATCATAAGGAAGCTCAATACCGTAAAGGTTACGTGCTCTTCGATATAAAAACCGGTAAATAATAGAAAGAGGTGCTCTTAATATTTTAGGTTTTACCGTCATGCGCCAATTGCCAAAACGATGGTAGGCTAATGCTCTAAAGCCAGGTTTTGTCCAGTCTTTACCATGATTTATCCAATCATTTTTTATTTTTTCAATTAGTATCATTTTAATTTTTTCAGTGAAAACCCGCGAAATAAAAAAGAGCTTTTGATAAAGTCTTTTAAAAAATTAGGTGGTTCTTTCGTTAAGTCTACATTATTGGTTATTTTACTGCGGAGTAACCAAATAGCATAACCAATAGTAAAGGCTAGATCACAGCCGATGAGTTTTATGGCACCATAATTTTTTAGAAAAAATCGCCGTCTAGAATCAAACCAATATTGAGGTCGCCTCGGTGCTTTTTTGCGGTGATCCGATATTCCCGTTGCAGCGCCAACCGCATGATAAACTTTACTTGACGGTATATACCAGCAAGGCATGTTATTTCGTTTGCCTTGAAGGCAAAAGTCTAATTCTTCAAAATATAAAAAGTAGTCGTCGTCTATTAAACCGATTTTTTTTATATATTTATTGCTTACCATAAACGAAGCGCCAGCTAACCAATCTGCTTGAATAGGAGTATTACTCGGCTCTGCTCGAACAAGATGTTTTTTTACGATCTTGTCAAATATTCCTAACCTTAAGCCCGCAGATAATTCGCTGATAATACCGGGGAAGTTAAAATGAGAACATTGTAGTGTACCATCATCGTCTTCAAGCCTGCTACCGACTATGTGAAAACTGTTTTCCTTCATCGCCCTTATTAACTCTGTGCCAGCTTCAGCTTTAACTTTTGTATCAGGGTTTAAAAACCAAATACGGTCAATATCTATATTTTCATTCAGTACGCTGTTTATCGCTAGGTTATTGCCAGCGGCATAACCTGCGTTATCTTTGCTTGTGACAACGGTAACCCAGTTTATTGTGTTTTCATCAATAAATTTTTGTATATAGTCAACAGAGTCATCACCAGAAGCATTATCAACAATAACCATGTGCGTTTTACCCAGTTTATCTATTTCTGGTTGTAAACTTAGGATTAAATCGGTAACTAAACGTGATGTTCTATAATTAACGGTAACAATTAATGTATCTAGGTTAGTATTTGGGAGTTTAGCCATATTATTTATACTCAATAATTGTATAGTCTTGTTTTTTTATTGTTTTTATCATTAGGTCTACCACGCCTAACGCCTCCGGGAATTTACTGATCATTAGAAATAGACATGATTTTAAGCCATATAATGATTTGTCTGTTTTTTTTAAATACATTTTAATTATTTGTAAAGGGAAAATTAAGAGTGTAATTAATAAAAAAGGTGAAAATAAACTTAATATTAAAATAGTAAAAAAAGCACCGGTCCACATTAATGGCCTAATAGCTTCTCGCACGCAATATTTTTCTTTTTCTTTACCATGCTCTTTAGCAGATAAAGCAAAAGCAAAACCTGAGCGATTGGCCCGTTTCCACCATTGAGTAAAACGGGTGATATTAGCATCATGCAGGGTCATTTCTTCATTAAGTCGGAATATTTTCCAATTATTTTGGCGTAACCGATAACACATTTCAGGTTCTTCGCCAGCCACAAAAAAATCTTTATAACCATTAACTTCTTGTAAGCACTTTGTTCGTATCAGGGCATCTCCACCACAAGATAAGGCATCACCGACAGGGGTGTTCCATTCATCGTCACAAAACTGGTTGTACAGGGTTGCCTCAGGAAAGCGCTCTCTTCGCCTGCCACAAACTATGGCATACTCAGTATTATTATGTAAAAATCCCCGTGCTTGCTCAAGCCAAGTGGTTTGTAATTCACAATCACCGTCAATAAATTGAATATATTCAATTTCAGGGTGTTGCACTATTAAATACTGCCAACCGGTATTTCTGGCTCTGGCAGCACTAAAAGGTTTAGACATATCTAAATCAATAACGGCGGCACCTGAGTCCTTCGCATTTTTTACGCTATTATCTGTTGAATTTGAATCAACATAAACCACATTGGTATTTTCTGTTAGTGTTGAATTTAAACATTTAATTAAACGTTTTCCTTCATTACGGCCAATGATCACAACTCCGATTTTATTTATATCCATAGGTTTGATTATTTATCCATTTTAGAGTAATAATAAAGATCATTTTACTATATTTTTCACCTTAAAAAAAATATAGTTTCGCTTTCGTATAATTAATTTTTATATGGTATCTTTTAGATTGAATAATAAATAATGAATAAAAAAATAGTAATAATTGGTCTTTTCTTCTTGTTAACTTTGTCTGAAAGTTTAGCAACTACCTCAAAAAATAATAATGGCATTGGCCTAAATAAAATTTCAGATTGGTCTACACAATACCCCTTTATTGATCTAATGAAACAAGCCCGAGCTTGGCAAGACTTTAGCAACAAATCTTCTTCTATTAATGTTGATAATAATGATTGGGTTAAAAGTTTAGCCGTAGATCAAACAGCAACAACTGTTTTTTCATCGGTTGATGAAAAATACGAGACCTATCTAAAAAGGGCCTACGTATTTTATGAAGGAGAAGGGGAGATAAAATATGGTGGGGGTGTAAAAAAAATCACTTTAGAATCAATCCCTGGTCGTGACGTTATTACGCTACAAAGTGGTAATCATTTATTATCAATAACAAAAACTAATCCTGCTAATTATATTAAAAATATAAAAATCATTCCATTTCGTTTTTTTTCTGACTTTCAAACAGGTCATATCTTTAATACTGATTTTATAAATAAAATAGAAAGTATCAATGTATTCAGATTTATGGATTGGATGAATACTAATAATTCTAATCAAGGTGATTGGGAAGATAGGCCTTTAATTGACGATCGTACTTGGCGCGTAAAAGGAGTCCCGCTTGAAGTAATGCTTAAATTAGCAAACGATACTAACACTGCTCCTTGGTTCAATATTCCGCATTTAGCAAATGATATTTATATTAAAAATTTTGCTGTTATAGTGAAAAATCAACTTTATAAAAATTTAGCTATTTATGTTGAACACAGTAACGAAGTTTGGAATTGGCAGTTTGCACAAGCAAAATATGCTGCGAAAGCTAAATTTAAACATTCATTTTTTACCAACAAAAGTAATTTACGTTTGCAATGGCACGGAATGAGAACAACGCAGATTTGTAATGTTTTTAAAGGCGATGTTTTTGTAACCGAGTCTTCGAGAGTAAAGTGTGTTTTAGGCATGCAAACGGTGGCTCTTGCTCATCATAAATCCACATTAGAGTGCCCTGCATGGGCTGATAGAGGTGCTGGCTGTTATCAAAATATTGATTATATCGGCATAACAACTTATTTTGATGGCGGTCTTAATGGATCGCGTTCAAAAAATGAAAAACATAATGATATTGTTCGTACTTGGGCATCTAATGGAAGTGCGGGAGTTAATAATGCTTTCGAACAGTTATTTAAAGGCAATAAATTACGTGAAATAGCAGGGTATGAAGATAACCAGGGTGTACTGGCTGATATTGCTTTATATACTCACCAGTGGTCCAAGATCGCCGCTAAATACAAAATGGGTCTTATTGCTTATGAGGGAGGACAACATATAGCGCCAATTTCGAATGTTTTTATAAATGATCCTGTTATTAGGGATTTTTATTTAAATATTAATAGGGACGTTCGTATGGGAACATTATATTCAGATTTACTTGATAGGTGGCATGAAAATGGAGGAGGTTTACATATGTTTTATCTAGATATATCTCCCCCAAGTAAACTTGGTAATTGGGGGGCTTTAGAACATATCAGCCAGAAAAATTCGGCCAAATGGAAAGTAATCAAATCTCATTAATTTGATTAATATTCTTTTAATATTATCTGGTTTGTTCTATGAAGACATTTTTTAATGTAGCTTTTTTCGTAATAAAGCAAAGCGTTTTTCAACAAAATAATACATAAATGTTGAAAATAGTAAGGTAAATAACAAACCGATAATATTTTTAACAAGAAGTGTATCGCCAAAAAGGCTTTGAGCTAAGTAAATTAAAACATAATGACTTAAATAAAAACTATATGATATCTTTCCAATAAAAGACATGAATTGTGAATTGAATAGTTTATAGAGGAGGGATTTATTTTGAGTGATTAGGTAATAAAATATTGGAAACATTGCAATGCCCTGGATGCTATAGCGTATCGTTTCTCTGAATATTATGTCTCTATATAATAAAGTGAAGAGGATTAATGTAGTGCCTAACAACATACCCACTTTGATCAAGAGTGAATTGTTATTCACTTTTTTTGTCATATGTATAGGGTTTAATATTAACGCCATAACACATCCATAAAGTAATGAGTCAAACCTCGTATCAGTTGCGTAGTATGTGTAATGGTAAAGTTGATCTCTTAGAGATAGGATATCAAAGTTAAGTACTAAAATTAATCGCCATGCATTGACTGCTAGTATAATTAACACGATTAAAAAAACCAAATTTTTAGTACTTATCTTTTTTATGAAAAATAGTAGGAAAAGCGGAAAAAAAAGATAAAAATGTTCTTCAACTGCAAGCGACCACAATATCCCTAACCCGGGGATCATGCCTTCTTTTCCTACAAAAATAATGTAGTAATTACTGTAATGTAATATCTGAGAAAGGAAACCTCCTATATTAATATATGATATATCTCCTTTGACTATTGTTATTAGTATTGTTGCTATTATTACGATATATAAAGGTGGGAAAAGCCTATAAATACGTCTAATATAGAAATTTTTAAGAGAAATAGAACCTGTTTTTTTTTGTTCATCTACTAACAATGTAGTTATTAAATAACCACTCAAAAAAAAGAAAATAGTAACACCTAAACCGCCAGGTACAATATGGCTAAAACCAGTATGAGAAAAAAACACTAATAATACGGCCAAAGCCCTCACACCATTCAGAGAGGGAATGTAACCGATCTCTTTATTCATTTTTGATCCTTATATATTTTTATTACAGTTATAATATTGAATTCAGTTGTTATTTTTTTATGAAATACTTTTTCTTGTGGTTTTGTTACTTAACTTTTTACCTATGTTAATCCAATAACTTTCGTAATATTTCGTTGAAATATGTGCTAACCCAAAAGTAACTAATAAAAATAGCGGTCTTTTTAAATACTTTTCAATAACATCACCTTCGGCTAACCAAGTATATCTGAGACCGCCATGAATAATGTAAACCGCATAAGAAGTCGTAGCTATATAGAATAATAGCTTTCCTTTTAATACTTTAGTTAGCCAAGTATCACGTTGATTAAAAATGGTTGATGCTATTAATAAAGCAGCAATATAGGGTCTTAAATAGTTTAAGAATTCGGTAACAGGATGCGCTGATGCAATCAACATTAATAAAAGAAACAGTGTTGGTAATTTGTCTATTTTGCACTTAATTTTATCTGTTCCATATTTATAGAATAACGCTAAAGTACAGCCAGCTAGTATTTCGTCAACTCGGTAATAGGTATTTATTGCTATTTGAACATCATTGTAATAACGATAAAAAGTGATACTAATACAAAGAATAGGTAGTAAATAAAAGGCTTTTTGCTTAAGGAAAACAACTAACAAGGCAATGATGATATAAAATTGTACTTCAACACACAAACTCCAAAAGTGACTGGTAGGTGCAATTAACCCCATGGGTTCCCAATTGGTATAGAAAAAAATTGTTGAAATAATTTCGTGTGTACTGGCTTCAGAGAACATAAATGTTATGACTAAAACCAACCATGCTAACGGCACAATTCGCATGAATCGTCGAATTAAGAATTTTGGAATATTTTGATCTTTTAAAAGCACATTGGTAATTAGGAAACCAGACAATATAAAAAATATTGCCATGCCCGCTGCCGCGACAGGGCCATTAAATTGAAATTGTTGATAACCTAATGGGAATAAATGGCCTGCTAATACCAATAATATGCTAATGCCTCTCCATCCATCTAATACTTGTAATCTATTCATTATGTTCCGTCACTAAATCACGTGTTTTTTTTAGCATTTTTTCTTTATCAAACAGATTACAGTTATGCCATGTTGGCCCTAAATCTGGCATTCTACCCTTTAAGTTATGACAGTCTGATGCTATAGCTGCTACTTGATTAGCTTCGAGTAATTCTTCTGACATTTTTTGCACCTCTTTACCAAACTTACCAGTTAAACTGCAGGCTGTAAGTTGCAGAGGACAGCCTAAGTCAATAAATGGTTGAAGTTTATGGCGCTGATTTAAGAAGGTACTATTTCTTTCAGGATGTACAATAATAGGTAAACAATTTTTTGCTAGTAACCATTTGACTAAATTATCACTGCCAAATGGTATATCTAGTCTTGGGAATTCAAGTAAAAATGTTTTTTTACCTTGGTATTCACCCATCCATGGTATTAGGTTGTTATTTACAAGCATCATAACTTCTGGCCCTATACGTACTTCAGCCCCTAATTGCAACTTTACTCGAATATTAGCTTTATCTACAGAATCTCTAAACTGTATAAATCTTTGTTCAAGATCATTTTTATTATTTTCAAAACGTCCCATATGGATGTGAGGTGTTAATATTTGCGTAGTTACACCTCCATCCACAGCCATACGTAGCATCTCAAGAGCTTCGGTGTTGGTGCGTGCGCCATCATCAACACATGGTAATATATGGCTGTGTATGTCAATTAACATGCGGATTACGCTTTGTCTTGTTCAGGACTAACGCCGTAGTATTCGCCAGCATAATAATGGTCACCGAAGTAACTCATTTTTTGTGGTTCCGCCGCGGTGAGTACTGCACCAATAACGTTTGCATTAAGTTTTTGTAAACGAGATACAGCTTCTTTCGATACTTTTATTTTAGTTTGTTCTGCTCTTGCTGCTACCACTACAGCATCAACTTTGTTACCCAATATACTGGCGTCACTTACAGGTAGAGTTGGCGGTCCATCCAGTACGATATATTGATATTCATCTTTAAAGGTTGCTAGAAGCTTTTCAAATTTTAAGGACGATAGAAGCTCCATTGGATTCTGTGGAATCGTACCACAGGTAATAATACTCAGTTTTCCTTCATTTTTTTCTTGTATTACATCGGTAAATGTTTTGGCAACGCCAGACAAAATATCAGTTAACCCAAGTTTATTTTCTAATTGTAGATTTCTACCAATACTGGGTTTACGCAAATCAACTTCTAATAATAGTGTTTTACCTATATTGCTGTAGGCTACCGCCAAATTCACCGCTAGAGTCGATTTACCTTCTGAACTTGTCGCTGATGTAATCAATACACTTTTGGGAGGGTTGTCAATATTAGAGAATATAAGTCCAGTTCTTATTGTATTGATGCTCTCAGAAAAGGGTGACCGAGAATCATCCAGATATTGTTTTTCAGGTACAGCAGACTTTTTATTTAACTTAACTAACGGGGTAATACCTAGTACTGGTAGTTTTAGTTTCTCTTCAACTAAATCAGGCGTTCTGAAGGTGGTATTTGTAATTTCTCGAAGAAAAGCAACAATAATTCCTAAGAAAACCCCTAAAATGCCAGACAATGCAATTATTTTATTAACATTTGGTCTTACTGGTACTTTAGGTACTGTAGCATTGTCAATAATATGCACATTAGATGCGTTAATTTCGCCGCGTACGTTAGCTTCTAATAAACGTGACTGAAACGACTCATAAATACGTCTATTATTTTCGACTTCACGCTCTAAACTAACTAAAGAAAAACTATCGCCTTGTAGGGCTTGTACATCAGACTTTGTTTGATCAATGAGCTTATTAATATTATCTACTTGCAATTTTGCAAGGCGAAACTCATTCTCCGTACGTTCAACAATTTTTGCAATACCTCTGCTTAAATTACTTTGTGCGCTTTTTAGTTCAGATATTGCGGCAATCATTTTAGGGTGAAGATTACCATAACGCTCATCCAATTCTTTTACTCTATTCGCTACAGTTGCTTCATTAAGTACAAGATTTGTTATAGAGGAGTCCTGCATGACTTGGGCAAGTGCAGAAAAGTCTTTATTACCTTGCTTAATATCTTGTACTAATTGGTACTCCTCACTCTTGATACTCAATGTTGTTCGTGCGGCTACCAAGTTGGTATTTAATGATTGCAGCTGTGTATTGGCGATGGCTCTTTGCTGAAAACTGTGGATTAAACCTTGTTTTTCACGGTAATTTTTAACCCGCTCTTCTGAATTTTCTAACTTCGTTTTTAATTGTTCGTACTGAGACGTAAGCCATTTTTGTCTGTTTTTTACGTCAGTTAGGCGTGTGGTTAAACCAAAATCAATGTAGGCATCTGAAATTGCATTTATAATGTCTGCTGCTTCTTGTGGATTTTTAGATTCATAATTAATGGTGATAATTTGATTTTTTCGTCCTCCGGATACAATCAGACCAGACGAAATTTTCTCTGCAAGTAAAATCCTTAATTCCGCATCTGTTAGTGGATTATTCTCTATCTTTTTATACCCAATTAAATCTTTTATCGTGTCTTTTATTTGCTTAATAAAGCTAATGTTTTGGGGATTATCATTTTGTTCTTTTTTTAATTTTTCTACTAAATTTAATTTATCTACTACAGTTTCTGCAATTGCACGAGAGCGAATTATTTCATATTGAGTTTCGAAGAATAAAAACACCATGGCCGAGGCTATATACTGTTCTTCTCTGTCAGCGTTTGGCTGGTACGGATCGGCTAGGATTTTAGCTGTTGCGTTATAAATAGGTGTCGCATTCTTAGCAACAAAAATGCCGCCAATTAGGCATAATATCGCTACGAATGTGATTATCCATTTACTTCGCCTTACAATACGAATATAAATACCAATATCAAAATCGTCTTCCGAAGGACTATTATTAACTTGTTGAGCCGCCAATGAACTTTTGGATACTACTGCGTTCATATTCAATTTTCCTTAAAAAAAACTTTCGCTGACAGTGATAACATCACCCGGTTTAATTCTATAATTAAGCGCAACAGCCATCACTAGTTGCTTATCATTATCGCTCACTAACGTTATTCCACCTTTTGATGCGCGTTCGGTAAAACCACCCGCTAAGGCCACTGCTTTTTCAACCGTTAAACCTTTTTTATAAGGGTAACTACCCGGTTTATCTATTTCTCCGTTAATGTAAAAAGGGCGGTATTCGGTGATACTAACCGTAATGTTAGGTTTTTTTAAATAACCATCTAGTAGCAGCATTGTTATTTTTTGTTCGACTTCAGTAACTGTATGACCTTCAATAGCTACTTGACCTAATAAAGGCATTGAAATAGTACCATTACCACCCACACGAACTTTATTTACGCTTAAGTCGGCTTCGTTAAATACGATGACTGATATTTGATCATCAGATGAAATGCGATAATCATCAATTTCATCTGCTGATACTTGAGCAGATAAAATTAATACTATTGCTAGTGCTATTGTTACAAAAAGTTTGAATAACTTCATACGTGTCCTTTATATTCCTTTCATTTCCATTTTAGGGGGGGCTGTTAATAAATCGAGTATTAATTAAATGTAGTGGTTAAAGACAAACCAATGATGTTTGCTTGGTATTCATAAATTTCAAAATCAGAACTTCTCTCAATAAACTGATAGTCGAGACCAATACTAAGCCAAGTTAACAGGCTATGTTCCACGCCTAAAACTAGGTTATGGCGTTTGTCTGTTCTGTTTCGTATAGCAACAATGTCATCATTGCCGTGCGTGTAGGCTGCTTTCAATTTAGTTCTGGGGGTTATCTCATGTTCGGCGTCTATGCTATAGGTGTTTGTTACAAAGGCACTAGTGAATAATTGTGATGATTCTTGAGTCATTCTGCTTGCGGCAATTCTTATGGTTGAATAAGTATTAGGCTTCCAAGTCATGTCGAGTATATAAGACAAACCGGTAATATCGTCATACACCTTTTGTTCAAATTTTTTACCTTGATAACCGAGTTTAAAAGAGCCACTGGTTTTAGCGGTTATATCCCATTCAACACCAGCTAGATAGAATGTCTCTTTACTTGATTGATCGGCAAGCTGACTTTTTGTTATGTAGTTGTAATCACCAATACTGGCTTGAAATAGTAAGCGTGTTTTAGGGGCTACACGATAAAAAAATGTACCGGTAAGTTTGTTTTTATCAACATCTCGGTAGCCCTGTAAGTTGTTGGTATATCGGTACTCGCTATGATCTATTCCTAATACCAGCTGACCAATACTTTGTTGCGTACCGTAATATAGCGTTGCGATGGCTAGTTTTTTTTGTGTTTGGTTAAACTCAGTGATTAACAAAGATGTAGAGTTATTGGTACCTGGCTCTTCAACTTCATCTTTATAGGATATTTTGAATTCTGAATTTATTTTTAGAGAGTGGTCTAAAAGCGCAAATAAAGCGATGCCGTGATTATTATAATTAAGTTTGGTGTTGTCTTTAAAGGCCGAATATTCACCTTGATAATCTACCGCGAAAATGTGTTTTCCCATATGAGTCAGGTATTGCAACTCAGGGGAAATTTGTATTGATGAGTCGGTTACGGGATCGATTTTTCGCAGTACGTTATCGTCGTACTGTGCTTCTACAGCCGCATTAAGTAATAAACCCTGACGTTCTTCAGCATTAACATTTGGACTTATAAGGGTGCAAGTAGTTATAACAAAGGCTAGAGTCGTTCTGTTTTTAGCTACTGTGTTAACTAACTTGTTAATTGATTGGTCAACTAAAGCGAGTATTTTTTGTATTTTTACCACAACTATTACAACTTCCTTATTTACATAGTTCAAGAAATAGCGCACTAATAGATGAGATTTAGTGCTGATTACTATTCTTTCAAATGTCACTTTAGCAATATTCAGGCCATGAATAAATATTTAGTATAATTAGTGGCTTAGCTAAAGTGTGATGATTATTTTTTTATAGTGTAAAAAATCTAGACGCTTTTTATCCTTCAGCGTATCGTTTTTTATAAGAAGGTCTCTTTGAACCAGCCCCATATACCCAGTGAAAATCCAGGGAATAGGTCTATACCAAGCGCGGACTTTACCAGATAAAGTATTAATAATCCAAGTCCGGCAGAAAACATTAAAAAGAGGCTAGATACTACCGTTGTGATGAGAATTGACATACGTCTTTCTTGCCGACTTAATTCTCTATAGTTTCTACCTGCAAGCAACACATAATAAAATCGCCATTGATAAAACGGCAGCTTAAATGTGCCCCTAAAATCTACCTTATGTTTCCCCCAACTACGCGATCCTACAGCCGTTAATAAATGCGTTAACTGTTCATCGGTAAAGCTGCTGGCAACCTCTTCAGGCATTCTTGAGAGTAGCTTTTTAATCGCAGGTTGATCAGAAATTTTTTTATCGGTTGCATTCAATTGCATCAATTCCATTTAGCCTTGAGCTTTATGGTCGATAGGGTATATTTTTTTGTGCCTGTTCGCTACTGTTAATCTTTATATTTTGACCATTTTTCATCACGTTATTTTTACCTGCTGATGCAGGTCGGCACGAGTGTAACGAGGCCGGACAATTTAACTTAGTTTTTGTCGAGGCAAGCATCGACCTACGTAATAAACCAGCTTGGCTTTTGTAGGTCGGCACGAGTGTAACGAGGCCCGAAAATTTAATTTAGTTTTTGTCGAGGCAAGCATCGACCTACGAATAAACTAGCTTAGCTTTTTGTCGAGGCAAGCATCGACCTACGTAATAAACCAGCTAGCTTTTGTAGGTCGGCACGAGTGTAACGAGGTCCGACAATTTAATTTAACTTTTGTCGAGGCAAGCATCGACCTACGTAATAAACCAGCTTAGCTTTTGTAGGTCGGCACGAGTGTAACGAGGCCCGACAATTTAATTTAGTTTTTGTCGAGGCAAGCATCGACCTAGGTAATAAACCAGCTTAGGCTTTTGTAGGTCGGCACGAGTGTAACGAGGCCCGACAATTTAACTTAGCTTTTGTCGAGGCAAGCATCGACCTACGAATAAACTAGCTTAGCTTTTTGTCGAGGCAAGCATCGACCTACGAATAAACTAGCTTGGCTTTTTGTCGAGGCAAGCATCGACCTACGTAATAAACCAGCTAGCTTTTGTAGGTCGGCACGAGTGTAACGAGGCCCGACAATTTACTTACATTAAGCTAATGTCCGGTTAAATAATTCAACAGACATGCCGTAAACTCTTAATGCAAGTTGAGGATCATAACGTTCACCTTCATCACGCATAAAGGCATGTGAAGCATTAAACTCATGCCATGAGAAAACGTTACCTGAAGCTAATAGGTTTTTATGAATCATCATGCGACCTTCATCAGGAATATGTGGGTCTTGTTTACCCCAAATCATCATCAGCTCCGCGTTAATGTCTTTGGTACGTGTCAGTGAATCATTGCCTTCTGCGCTGGGTAAATCACCTGAATGAATGTCAGTAGCATATAAGCAAGCGGCGGCTAATACACTCTTATTTAACGCGGCGCGATAAGCGAGGTGACCGCCAATGCAAACACCCATAGTGCCAATTTTTCCACTGCAGTAATCTTGTTGTTGAATAAAATTGACTAAGGCTTGTGTATCGCTATCGTGATGCTCTAAAGGTTTAGCCCATTTATCTTGGTTACCTTTGTCTTTACCTGCATCATCGTAGCCTAATACCGTGCCTATTGGGTTGAGTTCATGAAAAACCTCAGGCACTAATACCACAAAACCATGGCCAGCCATTAGCGCTGCTGTTCTTGCTATAGGCGCAGTTTGTTGGAATATTTCAGAATAGAAAACAATAGTCGGAAACTTACCTGATGCTTGAGGACGATAAACATAAGTACGCATGGTTCCCGTTGGAGTTTCAATATCAGTGCTGTGCTGTTGAATGATCATTAGTCTTTATATGTCCTGTACTTTAGAAAAAGGATAACGGTGTAAGAGCTTTGTTGTTGGCAGTAAGTTCAATACAGTAAACTACGTTAATCCTAATTGTTTCGCCAGACGTTTCAGTGTATTAACTTGGAGATCATCACTTTGATAGATCCTCGACATTATATATCCACCTTGTACTTGTTCCATCAGAATAGAACTTAACTCTTGGGCAGAGAAATCTGATGAAATTAATCCTTGGTTTTGCGCTGTCTGAAAGTTATGACTGAGAAAGCGCTGCAGTTCATCAAAGAATCCTTGAATAGGTTTATTTAATTGCTGTTTTTGCCCTGAAGTCTCATACATGAAACGCCCAAATTTACAGCCTTCGGTTCCTTTGCGAGGTAATTTTAGGTATGCCTCTAAACGCTTCTTTGGATTAGGTATAGTGCTCGTAATGTGATTTAATTCAGCGGTTTTTTCTTCTACTATTCTTTCCAAAACTGCATTTGCCAAATCATCTTTACTGGCAAAATGATGGTAAAAACTTCCTTGCCCGACACCACTTGCCGCATAAATTGCTTGAGGACTGGTTGCTTCAAAGCCATTTTTCAAAAATAGATCTGCAGCCGAAGATAAAATACGTTCTCGTCCTTGACCACGTGGTAACCGCTTTTTTTTGGGAGATTCTGACATCGGTCCATTCCTAATTATTTGCATTTTTAATCATTGTACCATAAGGTACATAACTTGATTGTACTACCTAGTACATAACGTTGTGTGTTGAGGATAAAAAAATGAGTAAAAGCTTAGGGTTCAAGGTCTCAGTAAGCTTCGTTAATATATTTGCATTACCCTTCTTTTTTGTATTGCTTTACGGCAGTGGGTTTGTTGGTGCAAAACTCGGATTACCACACTCTACTCCTTTGAGTTTTCTAAGTTTACGCTTCATGGCTGCAGGTTTGATATTACTAATTATTGCGAAATTGATTGGTAACCAACTCCCAAACTGGCGTGAAGCAATACATATTTCGGTAGCTGGAAGTTTAACTGTCTGTCTATTTTCTGTTGGTGTATTTGTATCAATTGATATGGGGCTTTCCCCAGCAGTTTCGGCATTAATTGTTGCACTACAGCCTATTCTGGTAGCTCTATTTGCACGAAAACTGGTTAATGAACAACTTAACTTAGCCCAATGGTTTGGATTGCTCTTTGGATTTTTAGGAGTCATCGTTGTTGTCATTGATTCAATTGAAACAACGTCTTTCAGTTGGGGTGCTATAGCTATCTCCGTGCTTGCTTTGTTTGGTGTTACCTTTGGAAGTCTTTATCAGAAGCGTTATTGCGCAGATATGGAGATATTTTTTGGAGGTGCGATTCAGTCTCTGGTTTCGGGCTTAATATGTTTAGCATTGCTACCGTTTTTTGAAAGCTTTAAGGTCGTTTGGACAGGTGAATTTATTATATCGCTAGTTTATATGGTCGTTGGGGTATCACTAGGGGCATTAAGCTTGCTTTATATAATGATCCAGCGGGGAGAGGTAAGCAGAGTCGCAAGTGTATTTTATTTAGTCCCTGTTTCTGCGGCAGTTAGTGCTTATCTTTTATTTGGTGAAACCATTGAGAGCACTACATTGTTCGGGGCAAGCATTATTGCTTTGGGTATTTTCCTGACCAACCGTAAATCTCAAAATAACATGGTGGTTTCTATGAATAAATAGTAGTCATTTTGGCTACTTACTGCAGTTAACAGAGTACAAATTGTGTCGCCTTACCTTTTGCCTTTAATTCGTTATAGGGGAGGCGGAGCATCTTATTAGCGCCTTAGAAATAATGCTCTTTTCATCTGAATCTTTTAAAAACGTCAATTACTTCTTTGGTGGTTAAGCTGAAGCTAGAAGTGACAGCATCACTACTTACGCTTATCACTAAAAACAGTAGATTCCATCCCACTCTGTGTCAGTGGGATCGTAGTGACTCTTGCTCCGAGTGAGTAGTTTATTCTAGGCCTAACTATTTTGGCCTAAGGGTCTCAATAATCTGTGCATCCACCCAGTAAATATCTATATTACCCTTATCATCCATGCCTCTGTTGAAGAGTATGTACTTACCATCAGGGGTGACGCTCGCATAGAATTCATTTTTATCAGAATTAACCTTGTCGCCCAAATTAATTGCAGGGCCCCATGAATCATCCTTTGTCCGGAACCTAATATAAAGATCAGAGCCTCCATAGCCGCCTTCTCGTTCGCTATCCCAAATCAGGTAGCTTTCATCTGGCGCAATAAAGGGGTGAGCTGTCCATTTACCTGTGTTGACCACTGGGTCCATCATTGTTGGCGCTTGGCGTTTTCCGTCCTTGAATGTTGATATACGAATTACGTCATTGCTTTTATAATCGTCAAAAACATAGGTGCCTTTGGCTGAGGCCGACAGGCGCATAATACCCCAGTCTTTTCGGTCAAACATAGGTCCAAGACTTTTGCGTTCTGACCAGCCGTCGCCAATGCGGTCCTTATAGCCTTTTGCCATATGCATACGTTTTCCGTCAGGCGAGAATACAATTTCACCTGTCCTAGGGAATTCTATATATTTCTTCCAAACATTATTTTGCTGACGAAAACCGATAACGGTGGCGCTTTTTCGGTTTGTCGTGAAGTAAAATTCTTTCATGCCGGGCGCAAACACGCCTTCAAGCTCCCAGCCTTGTTTAGAAATAATGCCAGGTGCAAATGGCTCTGCCACCAAACCTGGTGGTTCTTGTCCCATATAGGGGCCTTTCAGTACTGGAAATTCATATTGACTAAAGCTTTTGTTACTCATCGTTAGAGCAGAAAGCAGTAGAGTCATTGATATACAAATATGTTTCATGCTGTTGTCCCTATTTTTTATTTAGCAGAATGCTTAATTTAAGCGCCTTCTTCAACGCATACACTCAGATTCAATTATTAATGCATCACAATTTCGGTCGTACATTTTCAATAACTTCTGTGCTCACCCAATACAAGTTTGCTATTCCGCCTTCTTCGTTATATCGGCTGAAAAATAAATATTTACCATCTGGCGTGACGCCTGGAACTCTTTCATGAAAGTCAGAATTTACTGTATTTCCAAGATTAATTGGCTTGGTCCATGCTCCATCTTTTTCCTTAAAATAAACGTAAATATCGCTATTGCTTTTTTGATCTTCTTTATTTTGAGCTTGTACCAATAAATAATCTTGAGATGAGGAAATAAAAGCGTGAGATCCAATTTCAACTTCAACCTCCTGCACTTTGGGAAACCCACCATTTTTGCTGGATGAATAATACATTTTTCGTTTTGAACGGTTGTCATAAAAAACATCGCCGTTTTTGGCTTGAGTCAAATTCATCACATCATCGTCATTTATAGGTGAATCAAGTTTTATTGCGTTGCTCCACCCCTTGTCCAAACGATCTACATACCATATTTCTTCACCCGAAAAGTCAGAGCTATACCCGGTAAAATAAATTCTTTTACCGTCAGCTCTGACGAATGGTTCCATTTCTCCAGCTTTTTGTCCTTTGGTAAATTTTGCTTTTTGAATGGCTTTCCATTTTTTATCTTCGATTTTTGAAAAATAGATATCAGCCGTTCCTTCCTTTGGTTGTACTGAAAAATATACTTCATCTAAGTCAGGGGAAAACGAAATACCGAAGTCATATCTTCCATTGATTGAAACAATACCAGGAGCGAAAAGTTCAGGAATTAAGCCGGGTGGCTTTTGCCCAAAATAGGGACCTTGGAGGATGGGAAACTCATCGTGACTATAACTTTTGCTACTGAAAGCTAGAATAGAAAACAGTAGAGTAATTGAAATACAAATATATTTCATATTATTGTCCTTATTTTATATTTAGCAGAATGCTTAACTTCTGCGCTCTAATAACAGCTATTAATACTACGCTTTGTTAAATAATGTCCACGCAGTCGCAGTACAAACAAGGTCAAAGTGGCAGAATTTACGTTGAGTAACTTATTTGAGCAGAAATTCATCAAATCCCTCAAAGCGAAATTTCATGCCATGGTGTGAAGTTGACCAGATTATGGGATGCTTTTGTTGATACTTTTAAGGTATGTTTTTTGGAGAGACTTTTGTGTTTCAATAAATTCTATTTTTATCAAATTAAATATCAGCTCTTTCGTTCATGAAAACAAAGGTGGCTAATAAGCCTAAATTTAGTAATATGTGGCGATAAATAGCAGTAAAATCTTAAGGAAACATTATGAAAATATTTATAGCCATCGTGGTAGCTTGCTTGGCAGCATTTCTGTTCCATCATGCGTATGGCATTGAAGGCGTTAGCCTAGAGCGCTTGGGTTATATAGCCGGTGGCGTTATCTCAGTCGTTGTCGTTTTAGCACTTTTCATCCCTAAACTGGAAGATGGGCAGGAGCGAAAATTCTAAGCTATTTAATTAAACAAGCCTCCCTTTAGGGTTAGCTCGAAAGTACCCTTATGCCATTATTGACTTTAAATGGCAGTTTGTCTTTCCTTCAACGGTTAGATGCCTACATCCAACTGACGGCTACTATTGTCGCCATCACCTTCATTGGACAGCTTTGACCAAATCGCTGCGAAAGGCGCTTAACCAAACAAGTATTAGGAAACATGTAACAGCACACACCTTTCGTCATAGCTTTGCTACACAACTATTGTTAAACGGTGCCGACATTAGCACAGTGCAAGAGTTATTAGGACATAATTATTTGAGAACCACCCAAATATATACCTATGTAATTGGACAGCACTCCTCTGGTACAACGAGTCCTATGGATAGAAAATAATTATAAATAACTTGGACGTTTAGCGCTGTTTTATCAGGAAAGTTGTCGCTTAAATTTAAAGTATAATGACTGCAATGGTGGCGAAGCAGACTATTTATTGTTACTTGTAACGATCCACATGTATAATAAACAGGCATTACATTGTCGTAATGACTTTAACGTAATAATTTGAACGTATATAAGTTATACACTTTAAAAGGATAAATCATGAGTAAGCAGAAAAAGCCATTAGCGAAAGCTGGCACTGTTAAAGTAAATAAAAGTGAAACAGAGTTGGGAAGAGGACAAATTAAAGGGAATTTTTTAGCCGCATTAGTAACATCAAAGGTTTATAAGATGCAGGTGGTTAAAGCGAAAAAAGGTAAAGGTTCATATCAGCGTAAAGCTAAAAATGTAAGACGAGAGTCTTATTTAATGGCGGCTTAACTAGTTAGTACTAGCCATCATTAAATAAGACTCTCATTCAAAACGTTACCTAAGCCTTAAATACCAATCACACTTTATTTCAATACGTTAAGCCAATCTTTTGGACTTGAGTAATCCGCTAATTTAGCTTCTGCACTACCTTCATCAGCTTGGAAGTTATATTCCCAACGTGCAAGTGGTGGCATAGACATCAAAATTGATTCAGTTCTACCACCAGATTGTAAGCCAAATAACGTGCCTCTATCGAATACCAAATTGAACTCGACATAACGACCACGGCGATACAATTGAAATTGACGCTCTTGTTCACCAAAAACTTCATCTTTGCGGCGCTGCATAATAGGTACATAAGCATCGATAAAACCTTGGCCAACGGCTTTGACGTAATCAAAACAGGTATCGAAATCCCACTGATTTAAATCATCAAAGAATAAACCACCAACACCGCGGGTTTCATCACGGTGCTTTAAATAGAAATACTCATCACACCATTTTTTATGATCGTTATAAACATTGTCACCAAATGGCTGACATAAGTCGTGCGCTGTTTGATGCCAATGCTGAATATCTTCATCGTTTGGATAAAAAGGTGTTAAATCAAAACCACCACCAAACCACCATACGGGTTTTTCACCTTCTTTCTCAGCAATAAAAAAGCGCACATTAGCGTGTGAAGTCGGAATGTTAGGATTCTTTGGGTGGATAACCAGTGAAACACCACAAGCTTGCCACGTTCTGCCGGCAAGCTCTGGGCGATGAGCCGTGGCTGATGGTGGTAATTTATCACCTGATACCACAGAAAAATTTACGCCTCCTTGCTCAACAACCGTACCATCAGTCATTACGCGAGTTCTACCGCCGCCGCCTTCTTTGCGCTTCCAGTTATCTTCAATAAATTTTCCAGTACCGTCAGCTTCTTCTAATGCCTGACAAATTTTATCTTGGAGGCTTTTGAAAAACGCGATGATTGGCGTGATTTCAATGTTCGCAGTCGAGCTTAGTTGTGAGTCCATTTTATTACCGTCGATTAACCATTAATTATATGGCGGTTATTGTATCAAAGAGCAGGATCTCCGTGGGAATTAAAATGATACTCCTAAGGGGAAAATATAAACTTCACTTATTTTGTGCGTACTTGCACTCTTTTAGAGCGTTCGGTGCGTATTTTGTGCTTTTATGGTGCGCTATGGCACTATATTAAGGCATGCTGTTTTTAAGGTGTTGAAAGTTAATGTTTTATTTTTTGGCTTGTTTTGTGCTTTGTTCATGTCAGTTATTGAATTATTTACTATGGAAACAACTATGAGCAAAGCATTAATCTTGTGTTTAACCTTACTTAGCTTTTTTATCTCAGGCACTGCTTGGGCGGAAGAAGGGCAACTAAATGGCGCAAACACCAGTTGGATTTTAACATCTACCGCATTGGTATTATTGATGACCTTACCGGGCGTTGCTCTTTTTTACGGTGGCTTGGTTCGTAAAAAGAATGTGTTATCAATATTAATGCAATGTTTTGCTATCGGCTCAATCTCATCAATCTTATGGCTATTAGTAGGCTATAGCTTAGCCTTTGGTGAGGGTAATGCTTTTATCGGTGATTTTAGTAAAGTGATGATGCATGGTATTCCTAAAGATGCTTTGTCAGGAGATATCCCTGAAAGTTTATTTATGCTGTTTCAAATGACTTTTGCCATTATTACGCCAGTGCTTATTATTGGTGGTTTTGCAGAGCGTATGAAGTTCTCTGCGGTATTACTCTTTAGTGGTATTTGGTTACTTGCTGTTTATGCACCTATTACTCATTGGGTATGGGGCGGCGGTTGGTTAGCACAAATGGGCATTTATGATTTTGCCGGTGGTATTGTTGTACATATTACGGCGGGTACTGCGGCATTAGTTGCCGCTCTTGTTATCGGTCCACGTCGAGGTTTTCCTAAAACACCTATGTTGCCACATAACTTAACCATGACTGTTACTGGTGCTGGTATGTTATGGGTTGGTTGGTTTGGCTTTAATGGTGGTAGTGCACTAGCCGCTAACGGTGATGCTTCTATGGCTATGCTTGTTACACATATTTCTGCCGCAGCAGGTACATTAACTTGGGCAGCCATTGAGTGGAAAAAATTTGGTAAAGCCAGTGTTTTAGGTGCTGTTACCGGTATGGTCGCAGGTTTAGGTACCATTACACCTGCCTCTGGTTTTGTCGGCCCTGGTGGCGCGTTAATTATTGGTATTAGTGCAGGTTTTGTTTGTTTTTATTCAACGGTTTATATTAAACAAAAATTAAAAATTGATGATTCGTTAGATGTATTTCCTGTACATGGTGTCGGTGGTATTTTAGGTACGTTATTAGTCGGTGTTTTCTCAGCGACCAGTCTTGGTGTATTTAGTGGTTTTGGTTTTGCTGAAGGCATTGCTACGATGGCGGAACAAATTGGTGTTCAGCTTATCGGCATATTCTCTACACTGATTTATACCGCAGTCGTTACTTATATTATCCTTAAATTGGTCGGTTTGATGACGGATGGTTTACGTGTTGGTGAAGAGCAAGAGTCTAACGGTTTAGATCAGGCTGAACATGAAGAAGTCGGTTACCACTTGTAGGTCATATTCATAAACTCCTTAAAAAAAGCGCTTCGGCGCTTTTTTTGTGCCTGTCGTTTCACGCCACTGTCATTTTTCTGAAATATTAACGACATCAAATAGTCACACTTCTAAAACATTTCTGTCATTTATTAACCTTAGTATGTAGTCAAATTTACTTTATGTGAAAAATTGTTACCTGATAATGTGCAACTTGATAAAGCTGTGTATTTGCTAGGTAAAGTAATCTTTCTTCATTAATTGCTGCGGAGCAAATGAAATGCAAACTAAAAAACTATTTAAATACAGTATGATAGCAACAGCTTTAACCTTAGGTTTAGCTGCTTGTGGTGGTGACATTAATTTAAACTCTAGTGTTGATGAATCAGTGGGCGATACCATTATTGAAAACCCAGCACCAACGCCTGATGCGGGTAAATCATTACCTGGTAAAGCAAATACAGCATTAAGTACTGAAGTATCGGCAGCACTTGGTTTTGACGTACAGGTTCAAGTGCTCGACAGCATTATTAATGAAAGTACCACCTTAGTGGCGAGTGTTGATGGCAAAACCGTTATGTATGCAATTAGTGGTGGACTTGAGGTAGGCGGCGCAGTAGCACCAGCGGCACAATCACGCAGCACTAATGGTCAAAGCGCTAAAATGCGCAACCCTGATACGGATGTTGTACTTACTATCGAACCAGGCGCGGTATTATTTGGTCAATCAGGTAACGATTATATTGTTGTTCATCGTGATGCACAAATCATGGCAGAAGGCAGTAAAGCTAAGCCAATTATCATGACATCACTGCAAGATGTTAAAGGCGAGGCTACAGCTGCAGGACAGTGGGGTGGTTTAGTTATTTTAGGTAACGCTCCTTCAAATAAATGTCCAACTGACGGCAGTGATTGTGCCTTACAAGTTGAAGGTGTTGCTGAAGGCGCTGTTTTTGGCGGCACAGACTGGGAAGATAACTCAGGTATTTTAAAATATGTTGTCATTAAGTACGCTGGTTTTGAAATTAAGCCGGACAATGAATTAAATGGTATTACTTTTGGTGGCGTTGGATCAGGCACCACAGTTGATTATATTCAGGTACACAGCAATGCTGATGATGGTGTTGAGTTCTTTGGTGGTGCAGTTAATGCAAAACATTTGGTCTTAACGGCTAACAAAGATGACAGTGTTGATTGGGATAACGGTTTTAAAGGAATGCTTCAGCACGTTTATATTGAACATGCGAAAAATGCTGGCGAAGCAAATCGTGGTATAGAAGGTGATAACGACGGTTCAAGCCCGGCTAAAGAACCGCAATCAAATCCTACTATCGCTAACATGACGATTATTGGTAATAACTTTACTACCAGTGACAAAGACTCTGAAGGTATTTATTTACGTGAAGGCACCGCCGCTAAAATTTTCAACACGGTAATAACTGGCCCAAGTGAAATGGGTGAATGTTTAGAGTTTGAAGGTGGCAAAACCTCATCGGTAACCGTTGATAATGCCAATAGCGATAAAATTGTTATGCAAAATGTGGTGATGGCTTGTAATAACGATGAAAACTTTAAAGATGCAAAAGCTGAAGATAAATCAATATTACTTGATTTAGCGACTTGGTTTGAAGCTGAGGATTCTAATAGCATAAGTACTTCTGTGCTTATTGGCGCAAGTGGCATACCAGATAGTGGTTCACCGCTAATTGCTGAAAACGCAGGGCAAGATGTTGCTACTACACAGAATGCTTGGTTTGATAGCGTTGATTACATCGGTGCATTAGATGGTGCGGATGTAGATGATTGGCGAGAAGGTTGGGCATTTGGCTTTGGTGGTGGTGTTGTTACTGCCCAAGCAGAAGTTGAAGGTTGTCCAACGGGTACTAGCGCGATTTCACCTGCCGATGGTGTAACAACTACCTGTCAGCTAAGTGGCGATATCACCAGCGATTTAACGTTAACGGCTAATAACCTATATGCCTTAAGTGGCCCTGTTTTTGTCGGTCAAGACAGAACGACTTCTACAGAATCTACAACGGCTAAAAGTGCAACCTTAACAATTGAAGCGGGAACGACTATTTTTGGTCGCTCTGGTGGTGATTACTTAGTTGTTAGTCGTGATTCAAAAATTGAAGCAAATGGCAGCGCTAGTTCACCTATCATCTTTACATCTAGTGAAGATATTAGCTCAGGTGTTACAGGTGCTGGTCAATGGGGCGGTATTGTTCTGTTAGGTAATGCGCAATCAAATAAATGTCCAACAGATGGTAGTGATTGTGCCTTACAAGTTGAAGGTGTTGAAACAGGTGCCGTATTTGGTGGCACTGATGATACCGACAGTTCAGGTACTTTACGCTATGTTGTCGTTAAACATGCGGGTTATGAAGTTAAACCAGACAACGAACTTAACGGTATAACCTTTGGTGCAGTAGGCTCAGGTACTAAAGTAGAATACATTCAAGTACATGAAAATGCTGATGATGGTATTGAATTCTTTGGCGGAACTGTTAATGCTAAATATGTAGTGCTTACCTCAAATAAAGATGACAGCGTTGATTGGGATAACGGTTATCGCGGCAACTTACAATATGTATTGGTTAAACACGCTAGCGACAATGGTGAAGCTAACCGTGGTATTGAAGGTGATAACGACGGCTCTACCCCGAACAAACTGCCACAATCAAACCCAACGATTGCCAACATGACTATCATAGGTAACGCTTTCACAGCACCAGGTAAAGACTCTGAAGGGGTTTACCTTCGAGAAGGCACTAAAGCACAATTACATAACTTTGTGGTAACGGGTCCTACGGGCATGGGCGAGTGTTTTGAAATCGAAGGCGGCGCGACAACTTCAGTGACAGTAGACCAAGCAGTTGCCGGTGAAACGGTAATATCCAACTCAGTATTTGCTTGTGAAGAAAACTTCAAAAGTGCCAAAGCGGAAGACAAAACAGTATTGCTTGATACACAAGACTGGGTGCTTAATCAAAACCCAACGTTGAATGTGAACAATACGACCGCACTTGATACGTCGGCAGTACTTGACGGTATATTCACGATTGATACCACTGAAGCAAAAGACTTTACCGGCAATGCATTTTTTGAAAATGCGAAGCACATCGGTGCGGTCTCTGCGGATAATGACTGGACAGCTAACTGGACTGTTGGCTTAGACGACTAATAAGCGTTGATACCCAATGCTGTAGCGAAAAGAATCGCTACAGCATTTATTCCGGTTATTTATTAGTCCGTAATAAAGGGTAATTAAAAACTAGATTTCCGATTAAGACACCTCGGGAATGACAAGTTTGAAGCGGTTTTTTTGCTTCTCCCAGTAAAGAAGTTTCAAGAGGTTTCCAATGAAAACAAAATTCAAACTATCCATTTTAACTCTAGCACTTGCTACAGGCTGTGGTTTATCAACCGCCTATGCAGAAACTGCACTAGAAGAAAATGCTGATGGGCAAGCCATGGAAGAGGTGATTGTCAAAGCAAGTCGCTTAAAAGGCACTGCTAGTGCGGTCATGGAAGAGCGTAAAAATCAGGCCTTTATTGCTGATATCCTCGGCGCTGAGCAAATAGCACGTACGGGTGATTCAGATGCGGCTGCGGCGTTACGTCGTGTTACCGGTATCACCTTGGTGGATGGAAAATACATTTATGTGCGTGGTTTAGGTGAGCGCTTTTCAAGTACGCAACTAAATGGCGCGGCAGTACCTAGCCCAGATCCAACGCGAACGGTTATTCCACTCGATTTATTTCCTTCATCAATCATTGAATCATTGTCGGTACAAAAATCCTATTCTGCTGCTATGCCCGCCCATTTTGCTGGCGGTAATGTCGATGTGCGTTTGAAAACAATTCCTTCTGACTTTGTTTTTTCCATGCAAGGTAAGCTTGGCGGTAACACCAATAACTTTGATGATGGTTTATCCTATAATGGCGGAGACGACGATTGGTATGGTAAAGATGATGGTACTCGTGCAGCACCAGCGTCATTGCAAAAATTGTGGAAAAGTCATAGCCCTATAAATGATTTATCACAGCAAGATAACCGTGAGATTGCTGCGCAGATGAATCGCGATTATGATCCAAAAGCCACTAGCATTAACCCGAATACTGGCTTTGATGTCACATTAGGTAATCGATTCGACTTTGATGACTTTCGATTAGGTTTCCTTACCGCGGTTTCCTATGACAATAAATGGGAAGTATCAGAAGAATACGAAGGACAGGATTTCACCTATCAAGAAGGTGTTGATGGCGAAGACAGCAGTTGGGCTTTAGTACGTGGTTTCGATGATATTAAATCTACTGAACATACGGTACGCTTTTCTGGCATGTTCAACGTTGGCTTGGAATTTCAACGTGATCACCGCATTGATTTCAGCTCGTTAATTTTGCACGATACCCGTGATGAAATACGCGATAAACTCGGCAACACCAACAATGTCACTATTAGTGACGGTTTGCGAGTACGTGATAGCGACGTTATTTATGAAGAGCGAGAAATGATCGCGAATCAAATCAGAGGTACACATAACTTCTCAGGACTTTGGAACTTAGGTGCTGATTGGTTTTACTCAGATGCGCGCTCCAATCGCTATGCTCCTGGCAATATCTCAACACGCTATATCATTGCCGATGGTTCAAATGGTCAACCTGAAGATGGCATTTTTGATCCAATTAATGAGAGCTCTTTACGTAAAGCGACCACTTCTTCTCGTTATAGCTTTCAAAACTTAGACGATAATGTTGAAAACTATGGTTTTAGTTTTTCATTGCCAGTTAACTTTAGCAATGTAGAACTAGAGATAAAAGCAGGCGGGAACTTTATTGAAAAGACACGTGACGCTATGGCAAGACGCATAGATGTCAACACACTTGCTTTTGATAACCTAGACCTAACTGGCCATCAAATGGGCGTCATTTTAAATGATGATGTTATGCTAAATCACCCATTATCGGGCAATGAATTAATTATTCGTGATACGACCGCTAGCGGAGATGATTACTACTCTGCTCAACTGGTTGATGCTTACTTTATTGATACCGATTTTTTCATCGCGCAAAAGTGGCGAGTAAACTTAGGATTGCGTTATGAAGATTTTCGCCAAGTCGTTGCCCCGTTAGATCCCACAACTGGTAAGTTTGAGTTACCTGCAAAGCCGACGAATGAAGATTTAGCAGCACTTGCCTTTAAAGATGATGATGTTTTTGGTGCACTAGCATTCACTTATTTGCTTGACGATGAAATGCAGTTTCGTGCTTCTTACGCACAAACGACTATTCGTCCAGATATCCGAGAAGTCGCGCCGGCGACCTACATTGATCCCCTTACTGGTTTCCCTATTGGTGGAACGCCAAGTGTAACCAGTACCGCTATTGATAACTATGATTTACGTTGGGAGTGGTACTTACCTGCGGGAGATAACCTTTCTGTAGGTTTATTCTACAAGGATATGGATCAGCCAATAGAAGCGGTACAATCACCTGCACAAGATGGCCCACCATTAATCAGAATTGCTAATGCAGAAGACGGTTATGTGTACGGACTTGAGGTAGAGTTTTTAAAAGACTTTGGCTTCTTAGGTGATTTTGCGGGTATGAACGGGACAGACTTCTTCTTATCGGGTAACTTTACGGTAAGTGAGTCAGAAATAAATATTGATACCCAGAACGTGGTTGAACAAACCGGCGTTTCTACCTCAATTACTAATCCAACACGTGCCATGACAGGTCACTCACCTTGGGTAGTAAATATGAACTTAGGTTGGGATGCGCCGAATGGTAATCACAGTGCTACCCTTGCTTATAACGTGTTTGCCGAGCGTATTATTATACCGGGCATTGACGGTAAGGATGATGCTTATGAGCAACCATTCCATTCACTTGATATGGTCTATACCTACTATCCTACTTACTCATCAACATTGAAATTTAAGGTGCAAAACATCTTAAATCAGAAAAAAGAAATTGAGTTTGAAGATACCTTAATGCGCAGTGAAACCAAAGGTGTTGCCTTTGAAGTTGCCTTGAAGTGGGACTTTTAAGTAAGCCTAGTAATAAGAAGGTTCTGCAATAATTAGCACTTTCTTTGTATTCATTATTTACGCAGTATAGGTGATTCTATACTGCGTTTTTTATGCCCCTCTATTTTATTCTCCATCTATTTCTCCATCTATTTCTTCATAATATCAAAAAAGATCAATTAGTTAGTCTGATTGGTATGAGCCTTAATGCTGAATTTAACCGTCCATTTTCTTTACAATAAATTTTCATTATCGCATGTATAGAGATGCTTGATTAATTAAACCCTTTAAAAACAATGACTTTATTGTATTGGCCTATATCTTGCTTTTGCGTGGGCGTACATGCTGAAAGATCATATATATTTGTATAATCAATGACTTAAGCTCAATATATGATTTACTTATTTAAACTTACTTACATATGGAAATGTTATGTTAAAAAAATTATTTACTACCGCTTTATTATTTCTTGTTACTACAGCGGCTAACGCTAATCTAATTCATGGCTCTTTTGATGTTACTGGTACCGGTCTAACTACTTTGAATGATGCAGGTGAAGTTACTCAAATTGATTTTTCTTTGAACGATCCTTTAATTGACAGTTGGGCTACTCCTTTAAAAGCAAGTTCTGCCACAGGGGATTACCGTACAGTCGCTGTGAAAGATGCAATTTTTTCTGTACAAAATCCATTCATAATCAGTAATATTACCGGTGTTGAGTTATGGACAATTGCAGGTTTTACTTTCACGGGGATTAGCGTTCACGATAATAATACTTCGGGTGTAGCGACGGGTTTAGCTATTATTGGTACTGTATCTCATGTCGGTTATGCTGATACTGATACTGAAACTGAGTGGTTCTTTTCAACTCAACATTTAGTAATCGGTACTGAAACAAAGGCGTCTTTCTCTTCATCGATAACTTCTCCTGTTTCAACACAAGTAACTGAACCAGGTACTCTAGCTATATTTGCTTTAGGTTTAGTTGGCTTTGGTTTACGACGTAAGCAAAAACCTGTTTAACATTAGTTTTAATTGTAACTATATCTATACCCGTTATCATCCAAAGTGCATTCTTAAGTTTTCATCTTGATTGGTAATGAGTGTAGGGATTCACACTTTAAAAAGCACCAACTTATAGTTAGGTGCTTTTTATTTATCTATTAAACTTTACACAGTCTGCATCTATTGTGGCAGTACATACTTCTAACCTTTCTTTGCTGTACCAACCTCAACAATGCTATTACATCACAAACATTGCTTAAGCTAATCGATTCAACTATCAAAATTAGTTCTCTAAATTAGTTCTTTAAATTAGTTAAAGCAACACTGTTCGCGCATAGAGTTTGGCGTCACTCCTGTCCAGCGTTTGAAGGCTTTACGAAAGTTACTCACGTCATTGAAGTACAGGGCATCGGCAATCTTTTCATTACTGTGCTGACAAATAACCAACTGAAAAATTGCCTGCTGGCTACGTATGGCATCAATGAGACCTTGATAATTGAGTTGATGATTCGCAAGTTTACGTTTTAACGTAGCACTGCTATAACCAAAATGTTGTGCACAGCACTCTTGCGATAAGTCACCTTTATTTGATAAACGTTGACTAAGGTAGCTATTGAGTTGCTGTATAAAACTAATGGGGTAGGGTTTTGGGTTTAATTGACTTATTTGCTGTAGCGCTACTGCTTTTAAGCTATTTGCGCTGTCGTTAAAGGGCAAATACAGTTGTTTTGACGCTATAGTAACCATGCAGATCTTCTGGTCAAACTGTATGTTTATATTTGCTTTCATGTTGAGATGTACATGATATTGCTCGATATGTTGTACCTCAGGATAATCAAGGTGAATGTCTAACTTAGGTAATTCTCCACAGCGATATTTGATGGCACCCAGTAAAGCACTCAACATAAACTCAGTTATAAAGGTCTGTTGATTTTTTGATAATTTGCCAACTGCACTTTGAAAAATAAGGTAACTATTATTGTTGAAGTGTTTTAGCTGTAAGTTCATTAACGGAAAGCAAGCCAGCTGAAAACATTGGCATAATCGTAACATATCGCCTAGGTGCCGACAGTTCATTAGTACTTGGCCTAATAACCCCAGATGTGAGGGAAAATATCGTCTGCCAAGTAGAAAGCTAATTTCATTACCCTGGACTAACTTTGAGCAGTTTTCTATTACTGTTAGCAATGTATTTGCCGAGCAGGTTAAGCTATTTTTTGCTAAATTCTTTTTGCTTAAATCATTGTGAAATAGCTTGGTACCTTTGAGTAATTTATCAGGGTGGGCGCCTCTTTGCGTTGCTAAGTCTATCAAGCTCAGTAGAACTTGCTGAGCATCGAGTACTTCGTCGTAGCGTTCATAGCCTTTCATTAGGCAACCTGTTTATTATGATGTTTGTTGTTTTGTTTCTTGGTGCTGTCCATTTGTTGACTCATCAGCTCAAGCACTTGGTAATCACTTTGACTACCATCAAACTCTTTGCTGCACAGCGTGATTTTCTGGTAATTTGCATGTTGATCACTCCCCACTTTGAACGCTAAGTTGGCTAGACTATTTTCAATATGCCAAGCAAACGTTTCCGCGAATGTTGTGGTGGTATTGGGCAATAAAACAACAAAACGATCACTGGCATATCTGCAGGCTAAATCTTGATCTCTAATATTCATGGTGATCACTTGCCCAATTTCTCGTAATAAAATATCCCCTTGTTGATGACCATACTGTCGATTGAATTGGTCGAACTGGCGAATGTCTATCATCATCATAGTAAAAGGTTGTTTAGTTTTTTTACTATAAAGAAGCTGATGTTTTATTTGCTTTTTCATATATTTAGCACTGTATAAACCCGTGATAAAGTCAGTAAGACTGTGGTCCCGATAAAAACGTTCTGTACGTCTTAATTGTGCATTAATCGTCATTTGTTCTTGATACCAGTGATACAAGGCTATGCTCATTATCACCATGCCTACTGGGGCAGGTAATGATTCGATGGCAGTCAACCAAGCACTGTTTTGGGGATAAATAACAAACTCGTCAATAAAGTCTAATAACATCGAGATGTTCATCAGTATCAATCCAGAAAAAAGCCAGTTAGTGACTTTTCCCGCAGGTCTACTGATTAAAATAAAGCCTATCCATACCAAGGTCATTAAAGTCATGCCACCTTCACCTAAGGCGTCAAGGTAGTCAAATTCACTGCTTGGTTTTAAATCCCCCAAATTGAATGTACAGGTTATAACTGCACCTAGGGTAAAGAATAATATGGTTAAAAGGTGGGAATGATATTTTATAAAAGAGGTGTTCATGGTCAGCCCTGTTATTAAGGTGAAGCGTGTTTATGAAAGTGATATTAGCTCACACAGATGACAGTTTTTTTACCTAAACATGATGATTGCTCATTTATTAGCAATCGATAGGTATGCTATTTACCGTATTGGTTAATAGGCGGGTAGGGGAACCGTTAGTTTTTAATAAAATTAAGGGGTCTAATTAGCTCGTCTTCCTGTTTTTTATCGCTAAATAAAGCGGAGATTAACAATTTTTAACCTCAACGGTTCAGTCACCGTTTTACTGTCATCGTGTTGTCATATTTTTTACTTACTTTAGCGTCAATATCAATTTGTACCTGAGTACTTTGCCTTGCTAGTTCGCTATGTTGAGGCAATAAAATTAAAACAATATGAGAGCACTTAATCACATGAAACTTTCTTTAACGGATTTTTACGGTAATAATTTTCGCCTTAATAAACTAACTATCGCCTTAGCGGGTAGTTTAGCGTTATTAACAGCACCTTTAAGTTGGGCAGACAGTGTTATTGAAGGGAGAGTAACCGACGCAAGTAACAAGGTTTACTTTCAAGGCGCCCAAGTGCAGATAAAAGAGTTGGATTTAACGGTAATTAGTGAACGTGATGGATCCTTTCGTTTTGCTAAATTACCTGAAGGCGAATATACCTTAATCATTAAATATATTGGTAGTGATGATTTAGAGCAAAAAATCTCGGTTGTTGATGGTGAGGTTTTATCGAAAACCTTTGTTATTGGTGCGACTAACTCTGACCAAAAAGAGTTAGATAATATTATCGTCTATGGGCAAAGAGCAGGACAAGCGAGTGCTATTAACCGACAAAAAAATGCTAACAAATTAGTGTCAGTTATCAGTAGTGATGGTATAGGCCAATTGCCGGACCAAAATGCTGCTGAGGCTTTACAGCGTATGCCGGGAATATTTATTGAACGTGACCAAGGCGAGGGGCGTTTTGTTGGTATTCGCGGTATAGATCCAAACCTGAATAATGTCACTATCAATGGTCTAAATGTTCCTTCACCCGAGGCGGGCGTTCGCAGTGTCGCTTTAGATGTTATCCCGAGTGAACTTATTTCATCATTAGAAGTGAGTAAAACAGTTACGCCAGACATGGATGCCAGTGCCATTGGCGGTTCTATCGAAGTAAAAAGTTTATCAGCTTTTGATCGTAACGACAGAAGTTACTCTTTTACTGCACAAGCATCACATAATGAATTGGTCTCAGAAACTAGCCCTAAACTTTCGGGAAGTTATACCGATATTTATACCTTAGCGGGCGGAAGTCAGCTTGGCGTTGCCGGCGCTGTTTCATGGTTTAAGCGAGAGTTTGGCTCTCATAATGTCGAAACAGATGGCGGTTGGAGCGTATTTGATTATGAAGACGCTGCAACAGGCGAAGATGTTGAAGCGTTTGGGGCAGAAGAAATAGAGCAACGTGCATATAGTATTGAACGTGAACGTGAACGTTTGGGCGCGGCTTTAAATTTTGACTTATATACCTCAGCAACAGATAAGTACTATTTACGCACCCTGTACAGTAAGTTTTCAGATGATGAATATCGTTTAAGAAATCAATTTAAATACGATAAAGGCCAAATTGATTTAACCTCAAACACCCAGAATAGTGCCCAGTTTTCTGATGCCAAAATGGAGCGTGATACCAAGGATCGTTATGAAGCACAAAAAATATTCTCCATCATCACTGGAGGGGAAAACCAGATAGGCGATTGGCTTGTTGAATACAGTGCGGGTTACTCTAAAGCCAGTGAAGCTGAACCGGATCGTATCGATAGTACTTTTGTGGCTAAAGATTTAACTTTTGGCTATTTGAGTTCTGGTCCTATTCCACAGCTAACGTTTGATGCTGCATCTCAAGATTTGAATAACTTTGCCTTAGATGAAGTGGTTTATGAAAATAACTTAACACAAGATGAAGAAGTCACCTTAGCATTAGATTTCAGCAAAGACTTTGTTTGGCAAAACAACAATGGTCAAATTAAGTTTGGTGGAAAATACCGTACCCGTGAAAAGTTTAACCGTGTTGATGCAGCAATTTATGATGGTGGTTTTACCGATGCTGCTGGTGGGAATACAACCGCACAAGCATTTAATACAGGACCTGTTGATTACAATTTAGGGGATTTTGGCCCTGGTCTTTCTCAACATCAGCTGAGTAATTATGTTTTAACAAATATTGATGATTTTGAGTTAAACAGCCTTAAATCCGATATTGAAAGTCAAGGTAGCTCCTATACCAGTAATGAAGATGTATTAGCCTTATATGCCATGGTCAGTTTTGACATTAATGATTGGTACATTGTTGCGGGTGTTCGTTATGAAGATACCAGTTTTAGTACCAAAGGCAGTAAAGTCGACTTAATTGTTGATGAAAGTGATGGCAGTGAAACCGTCAATATCAGCCCTTGGCAGGGCGCTAAAGACTATGATGATTTTTTCCCAAGTCTTAATGTGCGTTATAACATTAGCGACAAGTTAATCAGTCGTTTTGCTTATACACAAACTATCGCCAGGCCAACCTTCAGTGATACTGCGGCAAACCAATTGATAGAAACGGAAGTGACAGAAGATAATGGTCAAATCATAACCGAGCGAAAAGCTGTTGTGGGGAATCCTGATCTTGAACCGTATGAAGCTAACAACCTTGATTTAAGTCTTGAGTATTATCCTGGACATATTGGTGTCTTATCAGCAGGTCTTTTTTATAAAGACATTGATAATTATATCCTTAAAGAAGAGGTGCAGGATAATGGCCAGTGGGATGGTTTTGAAGAAGTTATTCAGCCGAAAAATGGTGGTAATGCTGCACTAACAGGTCTTGAACTGGCGTGGACTAAAACGTTCGACTCGGGGGTATTGTTAGGTGCCAATGGTACCTTTGTTGATGCGGATGAAAAATTGCCAAATCAAGCAGATACCGTGGGTAATTTGATGTTTGGCTTTGAAAATAATGATATCAGCTTACGATTAAGCTCAACCTATAAAAGTGAGAACTTCAAGTTTACCGATAATGATGCTGATGTTTATCAAGACGCACATATGCAACTTGATTTTAGTGCGAAATATTATCTGAATAACACCACGCAAATTTATTTTAACGCAATAAATATTAATGATGAGCCGTATTACCTCTATCACGGTGACACGCAATATAACTATCAGTTTGAAGAGTATGGTCGTAGCTATGAATTAGGCATTACCATCACATCTTTTTAACTGTCACTCCTGTTAAGTCACCTAGCATGAATCAAAGTCAGTAGTTGAAAAACGCTGACTTTGATTACCTATAAATTGTCACCATAATTGAGTTTATTATGAAAAACCAAGATGTAACCCCGACAGTTAAACAAAAAGACGTGCTGTTAAAAGCAATCAAGCCGAAGAAATTATCACTAGTGATGTTATCTCTATCATTACTGAGTTTAGGTATTATAGCTAGCTGCAGTAATACGCAATCAATTGATAGCGTTGATAAGAATATTACCGATAACATCAATTTTCTTGCCTTCGGAGATGGTGGTTATCATGTGGATTACCCCAAGAAAAAGCATATAGAAAATCCCAGAAACAAAGCAGACTTTATCATTCATGAAAAAGAAGACTGGGTAGCCGATTATAGACCTGAGTCTGAATTTGATCATGCGCCCATTTATGTTTATCCCAATACCAATACTGCCACAGAGCAAGGTGGGGCTGAAGCGGTAGGACTGGCAATGACCGAGGTCTGTATTAATAAACCTTGCCAGTTTGCTATTCAATTAGGCGATAATATCTATCCTGATGGCGCTGGTGCAGATGATGGCAAAGATGATCAAAAGCGCATGAATGATTTAATACTTTCGCCGTTAATGCCCTTATTCACCGAACACCCTGATTTAATGGTGTATTCAGCGTTAGGAAATCATGACTGGAAAAGTTCTCGCCAAGGTGTTGCTTTGCAAACTCAATGGATGGCAGAACAAAAAAACTTCACCTTAGATGAGCAAGGTTATTATAAATACACCTTAGGGAGTAAAGGCAATGATGTTGAGTTTTTTGTCCTTGATACCAATATGTTACTTTCGGGGCAAACGTTCCATGAAGTACCCCTTAATAGCGATGGCAGTGAAGGGGAGTTAACGAAAGCACTTAAGGATGGCAGCGCCGAATTAGAACAAGCAGATCTGCATGAGTTACCGATAAAAGGTGAAGACGAACAGCAACTTGCCTGGTTAGCAAAGGGATTAAAAAACTCTACCGCTAAATGGAAGGTTGTTTATGGGCACCATATTTTGTGGTCAATTGGTGGTAGTAAATACAGCGAAGGCCATGTACTAAGGGATTTATTATTACCTTCTTTGTGCCAATATGCGGATGCATATATCGCCGGACATGAGCATGATTTAGAGCTTATTACCGATGATTGCTCTAATTACATTGCAGATAATACGCGCCCACCATTACCTCTCATTATCAGTGGCGCCGCAGCAAAAATGCGTGGTAAACATAGCCCATTTGCAGAGCAACAAGCCAAACGTTATCCACAATATAAGCTGCATTGGTCGCAAAGTTTTGTTTGGGGTTTTGCTCATATAGAGCTAAATAACCAAGACGATGCGCTTAATGTTGAATTTTATACCACACCTAGAAACCTTTCAGGAAAAGCAGAGCTTGCGGCACAATTCTCTTTTGATAAGCGCAGTGATTAATTTAACGTGATCTAGTGAAATATAACGTTAGCGTTAGCTTTTTTTGGCGATGCCTAAAAGTACTTGATGACTCAAAAAGGTAAGCTCCAAGGGGTATAAAAGACCATTAAGTGTAAAATCTTGCCTCAATAGGATACTTTTGCTTTTAAAAACAAATTATAATGTGCAATTGGATTTGAAATCTTGGTTGTAGAAATCGCGCCAACCTATGTGTAGTGAGAATTAATTTATGAAAAAAGTGTTATTTGGTCTTTTGTTTTTATTAAGTCAAGTGAGTTTTGCTGAGGATGAGGTCAAGAAGTTACCGCCATTAGACCCAGGATATATGGGCGTACACGGTATGGTTTTGGTGACTCACGGTTCTAGCATTTATGCGTCTCATATGCCGCTTTATAACAAGCCTCATGATGTACAACTACTCTATAAATTAGATAATAATGATTTGGCGGTATTACAAACGGTTAGAGATAGCCAACTTATTACTATTAAACCCAAACCGTTTAATTTACAACGCTTAATGCGTGGCGAGAAAATGGTTATAGAGGCTGACTTATATGCGGGGCATTTTGAGCGTGATGGCATGTTAGTGTATGACAATATTTCATTGTCTTTTGATAAGCAGTTGTATGTTCGTACGTTTGACGACATTAAACCTTCAAGCACAAAACAAGAATACGATATTGTTTCATTAAGAAAAAATTATAAATTTTATATTCACAGAATTCAGCAAGCACCTAGCTTTGATCATATATTGGGTGTCGATTTAGAAGCAGGGTGTTTAAGCCGTTTTAATACCTCATCAGCAGTACCAAAAGAAACTGAACTTCAATATAAGTTTATAAACTGTGGCACGATAAAACCTTTGTATTTTGAAACCGAAGATTTTCAGGCGGCTGACTCTCACTAAATAACCTGAACTCGGTTTAATAAGTTTTTAACTACCTGAAATATATAAATTAAATATTTCAATGTATCTCTGGCTAGATAGTTTTGCTTATTTCAAGGCAAATTGACGCGTCAATAGCGAGTCTATTGCAAGTGAATTTAACGCAGAAGTCAGTAAAAGTAGTTGCTAGAGAATAATTTATTAAGCCGAGCTCAGGTTAAATAGCTCGGTCGAAAACAATCGCGTTTTAATTTGTCCATGATATCAATAAAAAAGTCGCCTTACTGGGCGACTTTTTTCATTACTTTATTACTGATATAGATTTCTTGTACTAATTAAATGGCCATAAACACCTCCTTTTTTTATCAAATAAAATGACTGACTGGGAGTTAATGAACCGGAGAATTAATGATTATTCGCCATTTGGTTGTTTATCGTTTGAGACTCTTCTTTTGATGGTGGAGTATGTAATTTCAGCACAACACGACGGTCATAAAAGCTAACTTCACTTTCATTATTGGCGACCACAGGTGACTCTTCACCAAAAGCAAAGGTCGCTATTTGTTGTTCTTCCACGCCTTGTGCCATCAACAAGGTTCTTACTGATTCAACTCTGGCTTGTGATAACGTTTGATTAAGTGATTGTTCACCGATTAAATCGGTATAACCAGACAAGTCAATTTTCATCTCGGGTGAGCTATTTAATATTTGTGCGAGAGCGGCGACTTGCTCTTGATAGTGTGGCGCTATGTCACTTGAGCCAGTAGAGAATTGTAGGCTCATTAACAGGTTGTCTGCTTGCAATTGACCCGAATCATGTTGTTGTGTTTCTAAGGCGACTAATTGTTGTTGATACGAAGCTTCTAAACGCTGTAACTTAGCTTGGTATTGACTTTGTATTTGCTCATTAGAGCGTTGTTTGCGTTTTTCATTGACTAACGCAGTACTTAATTCGTCATTTTGATCATTAACATTAATGTACTTAGCAACAAATACTCCACCTATTCCTGCCACGATAGCGCCTAAGGGACCAGCCACAATAGCACCAATAACAGCACCGGTACCAAAACCAATATTTTCTTCATTGGTTGCTTCTTGATGAATTGTTTCTGGCGGTAAGGTATTTTCTGTCGCATTCACTGAACTCGTTGCTAAAGCAGCAATAAGTGCCGTGGTGATGAATAATTTTTTTCCAGTAATTTTGTTTAGTTGAGTTTGTGGTAATTTAATCGTGTTTTTCATGAGTTATCCTTTTATGCCATATTTTTTGTTAACAGTGTTGTTAAACAGTATTGTTAATTTATGCTGTTAAGTTATGTTGATAAGCCTGTGTTGTTGACAGGAGTTATTAAACCGCAAAAAATGGGCATTACTCTGCCCGAATAAAGGCAAAGCAGTGAGCAATTGTGGCAACAATATGGCAATTTCAAAAATTAAGCGCGTTAACGAGTAAAGTTAGATATAGTCGAGAAATGAACGGGTAACAGCTATTAGCTTCAAGTTAATCTAAACAATCAAAAGTGACCATAAATGAGTAAAAGAATTGCCATTGTAGAAGATGAAGCTGCTATTAGAGAAAACTATGCTGATGTATTACGTAGCCAAGGCTATCAAGTGCAAACCTATGCAGATAGATCTAGCGCTACCCAAGCTTTTAATTTGCGTTTACCCAACCTAGTCATTTTAGACATAGGTCTGAATGATGAATATGATGGTGGTTTTGTTTTGTGTCAGCAACTTAGGGCTAAGTCGGCTACCTTACCTATTATATTTTTAACGGCACGTGATAATGATTTTGATACGGTATCTGGTTTACGAATCGGTGCCGATGATTACCTTACCAAAGATATTAGTTTACCTCACCTAACGGCGCGAATATCAGCATTGTTTCGTCGCCAAGAAGCACTAAAAAAACCCATTAACGATGACCATATTACTCGTTCTGGGGCGCTTACGGTGGATAGCCAGCGTATGAGTATTACTTGGCAAAATAGCTCTATTGATTTAACTATTACTGAATTTTGGTTAGTTCATGCCTTAGCCAAAAATCCTGGTCATGTTAAAAACCGTACCCAGTTGATGACTGATTCAAAAATATATGTGGATGACAGTACCATCACTTCTCATATCAAGCGAATTCGCAAAAAATTTATGTTACACGACAACAATTTTGACTGCATAGAAACCGTTTATGGCATGGGTTATCGCTGGTTAAGTACTAATAGTATTGCTGATGAAGAAGGCTAACATGGCTAACGGTAAACGCTTGAAATTGCGCTTTGGACTTAGATCAAAACTGTTATTGCTTTCAAGTTTTCTGTTTGTCATTCCTTGGTTTGGTTATCAATATGTCTGGGAAATGGAAAAATATTTGCGCTTTGGACAAGAGCAAACATTAGTGGGCACAGCGCGGGCGTTAGCGACTGCTTTGCATGAGCGTGAAAACCTATTTAATAACCAAGCGAGTTTTTTACCTAATGTTGAACAAGGTAAAGATCTTTATGGCTATAAATTAACAGAAGCCGTGAATTTAGACGGTTTACCTAATGATTGGCCTGACTTCAATCAACGCACTCATTTTTATAACCAGCAACAGCAGTTATTTGCCAACGAGCCATTAAGCCTAAATTTTAAAGCGAGTGTCGGTAAGTATAATAATTACTTGTATTTGTTTTTTCAGGTGGTTGATAACCGCTTGATCTTTCGTGGTGAAAATACCCGAAGTATCACCAATAACGATCATTTAGCCCTGTCTTTTAGTGATACCAACAATAAGTTAAATCGCTTTATTATCAGTAATAAAAAAGCAGGTTGGATATCTGCCTTTGCACTTACTGATGATGAAACTGCTATCCCTGCGCCGGCGCCACAGATTCAAGGACACTGGTTACCAACGTCACAAGGTTATAATATCGAGTTAAGAGTACCTTTAGACAACTTAGGCGATAACATTGCTTTTGCTTTTTATGACGTAGATAAAACCAATAGTGAAGCCATCTCTGCCATTGGTTCAGCAGATCCCAGTAAAGAAGAAAGCTTGGGAACTATTGTTGTCCCTTCGCCTGAGATTGAACGTATTGTTAAAGGCATGCGTTATACCAATTCTAGCATTTGGGTTGTTGATCAACACCACCGAGTGCTCGCTAGCGCAGGCTCACTAAATTCAGCCAGTGGCGTTTGGCATGCGCAAGAAAAGCAGCCCAAAGAAGGTGAAAAAAATAGTCTCTGGTATCAGTTTAAGCAACAATTTTTATTGCCTCTGTATTATAAAATTCTAACTAAACCGTCGACAGACTTTATCGATCAACTCTATGATGCACAGCACTTACAAGGTTCACATATTGTAAATGCGTTAAGTGGTAAGGCAACCTCTCAATGGCGTTTAACGACCGATAAAAAAGCCCTAGTGCTTTCTGCTGCGTATCCTATTTTTATTAATAACCAAGTAAAAGGTGCTGTCATTGTTGAAGAGACAACAAACGGCATACGTAGTTTACGAAATCGCGCGTTAGAAAAACTATTTACCGTCATTTTAGCGATTATGAGTTTAGGCGCGCTGACCTTTATTTTATTTGCTTCACGTATTTCATCGCGAATACGACAGTTATCTAGTCAAGCCGAACTAGCTATTGATAAACAAGGTCGAATTATTGGCCAAATGCAGGCATCTAACAGTAATGATGAAATAGGTGATTTATCTCGCAGCTTTACCACAGCGGTTAACCGCTTAAGTGAGTACAACCACTATTTAGAAAATATGTCTTCTCGATTATCTCATGAATTAAGAACGCCAATCGCCGTGGTTAAAACCTCATTAGACAATTTAAGTTTACTAGAAACGCAGCAAGCTCAAACAGGTAAAACCAATAATCCATATATCGAAAGAGCACAAACCGGCATCAAAACGTTGAACTTAATTCTTACCAATATGAGTGAAGCAACTCGCCTTGAACAAATGTTATCGAGCACTGAAAAAATTGATTTTGATTTACAGCAAGTTGTTAAAGGCTGTATTTCTGGCTATCAGCAAATATACCCAACAATGCAGTTCATCTTGAATATTGACGTTAAGGCTCCGAATGCAAGTACATTTATTTTGCATGGCTCTCCTGAACATATAGTGCAATTGTTAGATAAAGTAGTCAGTAATGGGGTTGAATTTAGCCAAGATAATATCATCACTATTGAGTTGAAAAAGAGCAGTAATAAGCACAATGCTGAACTGCTTATTAGTAATAATGGCATTTTATTACCAGAGCAACTGAGCGAAAGTTTATTTGATTCCATGGTGTCATTACGTGATAAAAACCAAAAAATTCAAAATAAACAAGTTGTGCCACACCTTGGTTTAGGGTTATATATTTCTCGCTTAATTTGTCAGTTCCATCAGGGAAATATCAGCGCTTATAATCATCAAAATCCAGCTGGTGTTACGGTTCATATTAGTTTGCCTACCAAGGTCTAATAACAGTTTTTTTTGAGTCGCGCGTATACTGGGGCCCTCTCTTATCCACAAAAGATAGTCATTATTTTACTAAACAAAATATCTAGTCAGCATCTTAAAGGCGATATCTTCGGCGGTTTAACCGCTGCAGTAATAGCATTACCCTTAGCATTAGCCTTTGGCGTATCATCAGGAGCAGGGGCTATAGCCGGTGTTTACGGCGCGATTTTTGTTGGTTTTTTTGCGGCGCTATTTGGTGGAACTGCCACACAAATATCCGGTCCAACCGGACCTATGAGTGTAGTAATGGCTTTAGTGTTCACTCAATTAATCGGCAGTCATCCTGACACTGGCTTGGTGCTCGCTTTTACCTGTGTCATTTTAGCCGGCTTATTCCAAATATTATTTGGTTTACTCAAACTAGGTAAGTATTTTGTTATGGTTCCCTATCCTGTTATTTCTGGCTTTATGACAGGCATTGGCATCATTATTATTCTGCTGCAAATATCGCCACTGTTAGGTAGCGCAGGGGACAGTAATGCATTAGCAGCCTTAATGAATATTCCGAACGCACTCAGTCAGCAAAATACTTTAGCGACGGTACTGGGTGTGATCACCTTGTTGTTTATGATCTATTGGCCTGAAAAATGGACCAAAATAATTCCTGCACCATTGTTTGCCTTAATCACCTTAACGGTTATTAGTGCGACCTTTTTTAGCCAACAAGGCATCTCTGTTATCGGGGAAATTCCGACAGGATTTCCGAGTTTATCAATGCCTAGCCTATCGCTAGAGTCACTGTCTCAGGTTAGCTATTTTGCCTTTTTATTAGCGGTATTAGGCGCTATCGACTCATTACTTACTTCAATGGTTGCTGATACGCTGACCGAAACTCACCACGATAGTGATAAAGAGCTGATCGGCCAAGGAATTGCTAATACTATTGCTGGTTTTTTTGGTGCATTGCCGGGCGCAGGGGCGACCATGCGCACTGCCATTAATATTCGTGCGGGAGGTAAAACAGCCCTGTCGGGCATCATACATTCTATCACTTTACTCATTGTTATTCTTTGGGCAGGAGATTACGCACAGTATATTCCCCATACTGTTTTGGCAGGTATGCTGATTAAAGTGGGTCTTGATATTATTGATTGGCGTTTCATTTTTCAGATAAAAAAAGTTGGATTATTTTCGGCTGCTTTAATGTTATTGGTGTTACTGCTTACCGTTTTTGTTGATTTAATCACTGCCGTATTAGTCGGTATGTTCATCGCAAATTTAGTGACATTAGATCGTTTAACTCATATTCAACTTGATAATATTACCTTCAAAAGAGGGGATGAATTACTTAGTGAAATAAGCAGTGAAACAATGATTGAAGTAAATAGTGAAATGACATCAAACGAGACGAATAGTGCGTTAACGGATGATATTCAAAACAACCTGAGTAAGTCCCTAGCAAATACGCTTTTACTCGAAATAGACGGTCCAGTTAGTTTTGCTGTTTCTAGGGAGTTATCACGTCGCTTCACTGAGAACCTAGCGTTCACTACTTTAGTGATAGATTTATCGAACGCCAAATTGATAGGAACAACCACCGCAATTATGATCACCGATCTTATCGACCGGACTAAATCAAAAGATAAAACTGTGTTGGTTATCACGGGTAATGAGAAAATTAATCAGTCATTAGATAAGTTATCTTTAGCAACCTTATTAGATAAAAAATATCAATTCACCAATAGAGAGCAAGCACTGCAAACGCTTATTTAAACAGTAAGAAATCAAAGCTAATTACTATGGCTAGCTGTAGGCGATTGTGGATCTTGATAAATAATGAAAAAGGCGTCACGCGATAAGGAATGCTAACCGTATTCGACTGATTTGTTTATCAAACCAAGCCGTTTAATTTTTTCCGTTGTCGTTATCATTGTCTTCTGCTAGTTCATCATCGTCATCAATTATATCTGGAGTCACAGTGTCGACAACGTCGATAGTCCCACCAACAACTGTTGTAGTGACATCTACCGCGGCAGATAAAACCGTAGCGGCAATACAACCAGATAAGCTAAAAAGCACGTATAACAACAAAAAACCTTGCGCAATTTTTTTCAAGATGACCTTTCCAAATGAATAAATATAGAACTATTTAGAATACGCTAATTTAATGGCGAATCAATCATTGTTTCAATGCCATATTAAGCGATAACACAGCTAAATATGCGTTTAAAAACCAAACACGGCATAGGTTATTGGTGTCTATTTTATCATAATTGCATAGCTACTCGGCTAACTCTACTGGTACTTAGCTAGCCATTTGGTGATACGAGCTTTATCGCGATTTTCATATGCCTTAATTGCTGGTAATAGAGCCAAGTTAACGTCTATTTCTGTGTCATTACCTATCGCTGTTAAAATCATTGTGTACCATGCCGTTATCCCTCCATGAGGTGGTGACTCGAATTTTGGAAAATGAGGAATGAATCCTATACCGCTTATCCACTCTTTTGGTAGATCAGGTTTATGTATCAAAGCACGTCCTAAGCCAACAAAGTCCACGGTATCTGAAGATAGAACATTTGTTGCCTGCTCGCGTGTTTTAAAGCCACCTGTAACTACCAAAGGTATATTGGTCACACTTCTAGCTTTTATCGCAAAATCAACAAAGTATGGTCCACCTGAAGCGGAATCAGAGCTTGATTTAGCTCCCGGAAAATAAGAGCCACCACTTAACTCAATCAAGTCGATTGAAGTCTTATCAAGAATGCGCACTACCTCTAAAGCATCTTCCTGAGATAGACCACCTTCTAATTGATCAGAAGAGTTCATCTTGATGCCAATAGGAAAAGTACGTCCAACCGTTAATCGAATTTTTTCAATTATTTCTACAATAATTTGGCTGCGAGCCTCTATACAACCTCCATACCGATCTTTTCGACGATTAAATAGGGGAGAAAGAAACTGACTGAGCAGAAAGCCATGACCTGCATGAATTTGAACACCTGTAAATCCGGTATCTTGTGCGATTATCGCAGCTTTGGCATACATGTCTGGTAAACGAGATATTTCTTTTTCTGTCATACCTGAACATTCAAATTCACCTATCTTAAGATGTGATGGACCTTTAAGTTGGCTAAGTGGTTGGTATGCAAGCGCTCCAGCATGTCCTAATTGAGGCCATATATGAGCATCATTAATTGCGGCTCGAGAGGTTAATGCCTGCAAAGCTTTTTTGTTCGAATTCTTGTCTAATACTAGATTTCCAGGATTTTCAGGATATTTGGCGTCCACTTGCACTTCGCCAACTATTGATAATCCAATACCACCCTGTGACCATCGCTCGTAAAGTCGAATTTGAGTTCCCGTTGGGTTGCCTTCCCCGTCAGCAAGTGAGTCCGACATTGCTGACTTTATGAGACGGTTTTTTATGATTGCTCCACATGGGAGTTTCAATGGGCTATTAAGTAAATCATCGTTGTGTAATGGTTGAGCCATTTTTACCTCTCAAAGTGCGAATAACTATAAAGTGAAGAACTATTTATGATAGTGACATTATCCATAACTTTTACTAAACTAAAACACACTAATAGTACGAACACTTTTAAATATAAGTTAATAATGAATACTTCAGATCTAAATCTATTCATACGAATTGTCGAAACAGGCAGCATAACGGAAACCGCAAACCAAGTTAATCTAACGCCTGCGGCAGTCAGTTCAGCTCTCAAAAGATTAGAAAAACAGTTAGATGTACAGTTACTTATTAGAACGACAAGACAATTGAGGATTACGCCACAAGGAGAGCAATTTCTGTTTCATTGCCGCAATGCGTTAGCTAGTTTAGAGCAAGGGCGTATATCGGCACATCAGACACAAGGCAAGGTGAGTGGGAAGCTGAGGTTATCCGTTTCGTCTGACTTAGGTCGTAATACCCTTTTACCTTGGATAGAAGAGTTGCTTGAAGAGCATCCTTTATTGTCGATTGACTTGACTGTAGGTGATTCAGTTTCAGACTTTTACTTAGATCAAGTTGACATGGCCCTTCGTTTTGGGAAGCCAGTGGACTCATCCATGGTTTCATTTCAGATTGCAACTATGAGTAGAATCACTTGCGCATCTCCTGCTTATATATCGAAGTATGGAAATCCAGAAACCCCAGAAGATCTGCGTAATCATAATTGTTTATTACACCGTAGAGCTGGTCGTTTATTTGATCATTGGGAGTACACTGATAGTTTAGGTACATACAAAATCAAAGTTAATAGCAATAGAATAAGTAATGACACAGATATAGTGAGACGTTGGGCTGTTAGTGGTAAAGGTATTGTCTACCGCTCCCTGATTGATGTTTATTCAGATTTAAATAGCGGACAGCTTGTACAGCTCTTATCGGGTTATGATTCGTCTTCTGTTGAACTGCATTTGATTTGTCCAAACAGAGAGCAGGTCAGCCCCGCAGTGATTGCATTTAGGGAGCTTCTTAGGGGTAAAATTTCAAAAGTTCTCTCTTGATGATTGCCTCCCAAAACTTATCAAAAATACCACATGTTGAAAATATACAGAAACGAATTAGAGCAAATAACTGCTCAAGGATCGTAATTAACGGTAAAATATAAAATGAATGTCGGCTTAGAGCTTTGAAGCGGACGTTAGTATTAAAGAGTTATTAACTTCCGCTTCGCGCATCATTTAGTTGACTTTTTTTTATTTTATTACGATGTGTGATGTTTGTTGTGATTTCCTTACTGATTTTAACGAAAAATAGTCATTAAATTTATCCTATTCCGCTACAGCCCAGAAAGTATTGAGCGAGACTCTTACTTTATTTGAATATTCAAACGACTCACTATTTCTGCTGTTTTTGGTTGTCATTAAACTGAAACCTTAATGCAACATAAGCGTCATGATTTTTCAGTTTAACTGTCATATTTCCTCGGTACACTTTGTCATATTCTTGAATACCAATAATTTAACCTCTGTTCTAACTATGCAGATTACTGTTGGTATTTATAATTTATGACGCTCTTATCAATAAGAGCTAAAAAGAGAAAGGGTAAACCGATGATGTTGTCTAAACTCACCAAAGCAAGCCTATTAATTAGCCTTACCACGAGTAGTTTAATCTTCGCTACTGCAGCGAGTGCTACTGATCCTTCAAGCAGTACCTCGTTAAATAAGGTGGTTAATGCTGGTCAGCAAATCAATCATTCTGCCGCTAAATCACAACAAAAAGTAAACACTTTAACTAACCAAGCACAAACTAAGTTACAGCAATTTCATGTGGTCACAAAAGAAGTTGATGGCCTCAGTGTTTATAACCAACAAATGCAAGCACAACTTGATAGCCAAATGACCGAACTAGCCCAGTTAGCAAGGTCGATGGAAGAAGTTAGTATTATTGAGCGTCAAATCTCGCCATTAATGGCACGTATGATTAGCACCTTAGATACCTTTGTTACCCTTGATGTTCCTTTTTTACCAAGCGAAAGAACCAAGCGTGTTGAAGATTTAAAAACCATGATGAATCGTGCTGATATTGCCGTTTCTGAAAAGTTTCGCCGGGTATTAGAAGCGTACCAAATTGAAGTTGATTACGGTCGTACCATTGAAGCTTACAGCGGAATATTACCTATTGATGGTAAAAAAATGGATGTTGATTTTTTACGCATCGGGCGCGTGAGTTTGGTTTATCAAACGCGTGACGGTAGCCGTTTAGGTGAATGGAAACAATCTTCAAAAGGGGGAGAGGGTCAATGGCAAGCACTCTCACAAGATTATCGTTTAGGTATTAATAAAGCCTTACGTATAGCCCGTAAACAGTTAGCACCAGATTTAATTATGGTACCGGTGTCTATTAATGAAACCTCGACACAAGCAGAGTAATAATGATGACTAATTATCCTAATAAAATACGAAACACAGTAGCTAAAACGTTAAAAAACTCGGTATCTAAGCTAAATAAAGCAGGTAAAAAAGCGTTAACTGTTTCTGTGCTTTCAATGACATTTGCTTCATTAAGTTGTTTAAGTGCTGTTAGTCATGCACAAGATGCGCTCACCCTTGATGATTTATTAAATCAACTAGAGCAGGGTCAAATAACGCAAACTAAGCAAAACCAAGCAAGAGAAAGTCAATTTAAAGCCAAAGTAAATCAACAGCAAGATATGCTGAATGATATGAGTTATCAGCGTGATAATGCGTTAGTACTCAGTGTACAGCTTGAACAAAACTTTGCGGATAACGAAATTAAGCTGGCAAACAAAGCTGAGGCGTTAGATAAACGTTTAGGTGAATTAAAAGAATTGTTTGGTGTATTACAGCAAGTATCAGGTGATACCCGCAGTAAATTTCAGACGTCAGTTATTTCTGCGCAAATACCAGGGCGTGGTCAGTTTTTAGATGAATTTGCACAAAGCATGGGCTCAAGCTCAAAGCTAGCATCCATTGCAGAAATTGAGCGTTTATGGTTTGAATTACAACGCGAAATGACACAAAGCGGCAAAGTCACCACCTTCAACCGTGAAGTTGTCTTAGCGAATGGCGATCGTAACAATGCCGCAGTGACGCGTGTTGGTGGTTTTAACTTAATCTCCAATGGTAAATATTTAGAATATATTGATGAAACAGGTACGGTTGCTGAGCTAATTAGACAGCCTTCTAATCGGTATTTAGCATCAACAAGTGACTTGGTTAACAGTGGCGGTAACACCACCTCTTTTGCCTTAGACCCAACAGGTGGTTCAATTTTAAGCTTATTAGTGCAAGCACCTGATTTGAAAGAACGTGTCGACCAAGGTGGCCCGGTAGGTTACATCATCTTAGCGATTGGTTTAGTCGGACTACTTATCGCGCTAGAACGTCTTATTAGTTTAGTGTTTATTGGCTCTAGAGTTGAACGACAACTTAAGTCAGCAGTTGCATCAAGTGATAATCCTCTGGGTCGTGTTATGCAAGTTAAAGATAACAATCCGAACCTAGATACTGAAACCTTAGAACTTAAATTATCTGAATCTATTTTAAGAGAAGTCCCTAAGTTATCTAAACGCTTAACGTTGATTAAAATCATCTCAGTGGTTGCACCGCTAATCGGCTTACTCGGAACGGTAACGGGTATGATTAATACCTTCCAAGCCATTACCTTGTTTGGTACCGGGGACCCTAAACTGATGGCTGGCGGTATTTCTCAAGCGCTTGTTACTACGGTTTTAGGCTTAGTGGTTGCCATTCCAATGGTCTTTATCTTTGCTTACTTAAATGGTCGTAGTCGTAACATTGTTAATATTTTACAACAAGAAAGTACTGGCATCATTGCAGAAAGAGCTGAATCAGCAGAGCTAGCTCAAAGCCAAACACTTGCAGGTCAAGGAGCATAAATAGTGATTGCCTTAATGGAAATGTACGATGCCATTAATGAGTTTATGGATACCGGTGGTCAAGTATTAATCGTGATTGCCGCTGTTATCTTCATTATGTGGTTGTTGATTTTTGAACGCTTTGTTTTTGTTTTTTACAGCTATCGCAGTGTAAAGAAACATATGGTCAGTGTATGGCAAGGTCGCAAAGAGCAAACGTCTTGGTACAGCGAACAAATACGCAACGCGCTAATTTCTCGTGGTACGACTAAGTTAAATCGTAATTTAGCACTTATTCAATCCCTGGTTGTCTTGTGTCCGCTGTTAGGTTTACTGGGCACGGTAACAGGCATGATTGAGGTGTTTGATGTGATGGCAATATCAGGAAGCGGTAATGCAAGGTCGATGGCATCGGGTGTATCACGAGCTACTATCCCTACTATGGCAGGTATGGTCGGTTCACTATCAGGTGTATTTACTGCAACTTGGTTACGCCGAAACGCTAAAAAAGAAGCTGAATTGCTCGCCGATAGTTTAACGGTTAGTCATTAAACATTAAGTTAATAATGAGTAGCTATTTAACCTCAGGTGAAATGGCTATTCAAAATAGAAATTGTTGGAGTTAGTTATGCGTCATTTAAATCAAATGTTACAAGATCAAGATGAAAAAGAAGAAATTGATATGACACCCATGCTTGATGTGGTGTTTATTTTACTCATATTTTTTATTGTAACTGCCTCATTTGTTAAAGAAGCAGGTATTGATGTTAATCGTCCTGAAGCCGCTACAGCGGTAAAGAAAGAGCGTGCCAATATCTTAGTTGCTATTAGTGATAAGGGCGATATTTGGATCAATAAACGCAAAGTGGATATTCGCAGTGTACAAGCGAATATTGAGCGTTTAAAAGCAGAGAACCCACAAGGTACTGTTGTGATTCAAGCGGATAAAAAATCGACCACTGATACCTTAATTAAGGTGATGGATTCTGCCCGTGCCGCCGGGGTTTATGATGTGTCTATTGCCGCGCAAGAGGCCTAGGAATAGGTTAAGGATCTAATATGTCAACAAACATGCCAATAAATATGTCAACAGATACGTCACAACAAATCATAGTACGCAGTGGCGCTCGATACGTTATTGCGGGCGCATTAGCATTAAGTATGACCTTTCTCTTACTGTGGGGAATGCAAAAGTTAATTGCCGGTGGCAATGAAGTGATGACAGACCCTGCCAAAGGCAGTGTGCTTGATTTCATCCGCTTAAAAAAAGATGAAGCGATTGTTAAAAAAGAGCGTAAACCGCAAAAACCAGCTAAGCCAAAAGAGCCGCCACCACCAATGAACGCACCTCAAATGCAGCAGTCCAACCCTAATGCGAATGCGGCGAAAAGTAGTTTTGCAGCGGATATTCAAGGGGATATTGGTTTATCGGGTGGTTTGAGCTTAGACAGTGGCGATGGTGATTATTTGCCGATTGTTAAGGTGGCTGCTATTTATCCACGACGTGCGCAATCTCGTGGTATTGAAGGCTTTGTTATTGTTGAGTTTGTTGTGACCAAAACAGGCTCAGTCAGTCATGCCAAGGTAGTGCAAGCAAAACCTGAAGGGATATTTGATAGAGCTGCCCTTGATGCGGTTGCTAAGTTCAAATACAAACCACGTGTTGTTGATGGTGTTGCCATGGAAGTGGCTGGCGTACAGAACAAAATTAGTTTTGAAATTGATGGTTAACCCTTTTGGGATAACCTTACAAATCACTTATTACTAATTAATAGTTAATTAATAGCTAATGAAGGAGCAAATTATGAAAAGTAAAAATTCCTTACTTCTGACAACCGTATTTACTTTACTTGTCACGATAACAACCAGCAACGTTTTCGCTGCTGAAACAGCAACAGTTAAAGCAGATGAAAACAGCACTGATAAAAAAAACGTCTCTAAAAAGAGCTATCGCGTCAGTAAAAAAGTACCGGCAATGCGTAACCGCGTATATTCACAATTATCACGGGCCCAACAGCTGGCTGATGACGGTGATAAAATAGAGGGCTTTGAAGTCTTAGCCGAAGTAGAAGATCGACTTAATAGCTTAAATAGTTATGAACGTGCCATGTTATTCAATTTTTACGGTTTTATGTATTATGCCAATGAAGATATAACATTAGCAGTTGATAGCTTTAATAAAGTGATTGCTGAAACCGCAATACCTGATAGTTTGATTATTTCTACGCTGTATTCTTTAGCGCAATTGAGCATGCAGCAACAGCACTACAAAGAAGCACTAGATTACTTAACCCAGTGGCGCGAGATTAACGCTAAAGAGCTAACTGGCACGCAAGAAATGTTATTTGCACAAGTTTATTACCAAGACAAAGATTTTGTTAATAGCTTAAAACATAGTGAAATGGCCATCAGTTTAGTTGAAGCGAAAAACAAACACCCTAAAGAGAATTGGCTCACTTTACAACGCGCTACTTATTATGAGCTAAAGCAACCTAAGCAAGTAACCAAAGTAATGGAAAAGCTCATACGCTTATATGATAAACCACAATACTGGTTACAACTGTCAAGCATGTACGGTGAAATTGGTGAAGAAGATAAACAAATGGCCGTCATGGAAGCAGCTTACCTAGCGGGCTATATCACCAAAGCGAGCGATATCCTTACCTTATCGCAACTCTATTTGTTTCATGGTGCACCCTTTAAAAGCGCTGCAGTTTTGGAAGACTCCATTGCTCAAGGCAGTATTTTTGCCGATGAAGATAACCTAAGCATGTTGGCTCGTGCCTATTTGACCGCGAAAGAATATGATAAAGCGACCAAAGTATTGGTTCGCGTGAGCGACATTGCCCAATCAGGAAAGCACGATGCTTTGTTAGCACAAACGTATTTGAATACTGAGCAATGGCAAGCGGCGATAAACTCTTCAACGTTAGCCTTAGCTCGATACGCTAAGCATAAGGAAAATAAAGGCAATCAAGTAAATGATATTGCCAATATGCATTTAATTTTGGGCATGGCGAATTTCAACCTGAAAAAATTTGAACGATCTTTAACGTCCTTTGCCAAAGCGGCACAATTTACCAGTACTAAAAAAACGGCTTTGCAATGGGGCAAGTATGTTGAGCGAGAACAACAACATCATAAAGTACAGTTAGCCATGCTTAATTAGTTTACGACGGTTAACGAATGACAACAAAAAAGCGCCTAAGGGCGCTTTTTTGTTGTAGGCATTTTATTGCCGATAGTTCAGTATTTATATCTTTATAATTTTAGCCATTCATTCAAATTAATTAGGGTCTGTTGAACTTTCGCGGTTAAATTTTGTTCGAGATAAAAGCGTTTTAATCGCGGCGAGTCGTGTGTAGCCTAGTCACTCTAAGCAAATACTACTCAACAATGAGTAAGACGCTTTTAGCCGAATCCTTCGGACAGCGTTTGTTGGTCATTTGTACGGCGTTATCGTCTTTTTATGTGGAACAACCACATGACAAAGGCTCTGCCTTGTATAAATACCCAAAAAAACGCTGTAAAAACAATCTCGAAAGATCAGCAGACCCTAGTGTTAGTAACGCTATTTCTTGAAGTTTATTCCTGTTAATACAAATACTTTGAGTTTGAACTATTTAACGGGTATATAATCCTATTTATGGAAACTGTGAACTTTTAAAGGGTATTTAATGAAAACTAACTTTATCTCTCCAATCTTTCTTTGGACACTACTATTACTCGCCAATATGATGCTGTTCGGCTGTGGCGAGCAAAATAGCAAGCCAGTGAAAGAGGGATCAGATGTTAAGGTGTCAGTTGATGCTGAAGTCAGTGCGAAACAGACAATCGCTAGCGGTGAACCTAATGAAAGCAGTTTTAATTTACAGCAAGTACAAAAAGACTATGGTGAAACACCTCTTACCGTACTAGACGTTTCTGAACGTAGCAAAGACGGTAGAAATTCTGTTGCCATTACATTATCTGTTCCCCTAGACCCTTCTAAAAATCACCAGCAATATTTTAATATCAGTGCTGCAGATAAAGGCGCTATCGACGGTGCATGGGTTATTTCAAAATCAGGCAAAACTATTTGGTTTCCGTATGTTGACCCCGATACTTCTTTTGATGTCACCATTTATCAAGGTTTAGTGGCTGCTAATGGCAAAGTTTTAAGTAAAACGATAAACAAAAAAGTTAAAACCAGTAGCATCACTGCGAGCATTAACTTTGATACTACGGGAGCCTTTTTAACTCAGGGTTTAGGCAATGGTTTACCGGTAGTATCGGTAAACATTGATGCAGTAGATCTTAATTTTTATCAAGTAAACGATAAAGATCGTCAACATTTTTTGCAAGAAATGTCCTATAAAAACTATCGCTGGGATATGAAGAGAATTACTCAATTTAGCGAGCTTGTTTATAGTGGTCGGTACGATCTCGACCAACCTAAAAATACCCGCGTTAAACGCAGTATTAACATTGAAGGCATAGCACAGCTCTCAGAGCCAGGTATCTACTTAGCTGTGATGACCCAAGCGGGTGCCTATGATAATCATCAGGTTATGTGGTTCTCTGTGACGGATATCGGTCTTCATGCCCGTTTATATAATAAACAATTAGATGTTTACGCCTCTTCATTAAAAACCGGTAAAGCTATAGGAAACGTTGCTGTGACTTTAGTGAATGACAAGGGCAATATCTTACAGCAAGGTGTTACCTCGCCAAGTGGTGAAGCTTCATTTGCCAGTGATTTAACTTCAGCGTCATTAATCATTGCGCAAAATGAACAGCACTTCTCCATTATTGAGCTTAATAAACCGGCACTAGATTTGTCAGACTTTGATCTTGGTCTTCGCCCTTATAGAGCCCAAGAGTTATTTATATATGCACCGAGAAATTTATATCGTCCAGCAGAGTTTGTCGATTTTAATGCTTTATTACGTAGTGATGATGGCAAATTAACCGTAAAAAGTATTTTATCTGCCGCGATAAAAAGCCCCGATGGCAGCAAAATAAAAACCTTTAAGTGGCAAGGAGATGAACAAGGTTTTTATCATTATCAGTGGCAAATCCCCAAGAGCGCTGCATTAGGTAATTGGCAACTAGAAGTAGTGAATGTTAATCGAGAAAGTTTTACTTATGACTTTAAAGTGGAAGAGTTCTTACCTGAACGATTAAAAATCACTTTCAATACTAAAGCGCCACAAGAACGATTGCTAGCCACTAAAAAACAACACATTAAGTTGCCGATTTTAGGCGAGTATTTATTTGGTGCGCCAGCGTCAGGTAATCGACTTTCTACCCAAGTGAATACTACACAGTGGCGAAACCCTGTTGAGACCTTACCAAAATTTGAATTTGGCGATATTAGACAAACGCGTTTCAATAATCGTACGGAACTTAAAGACATTGAATTAGATGCCAAAGGACAAGCAATTATAAGCTACCAAGGTGATTGGAGTGGTTTGCATAGCCCATTAAAAGTTAATTTTATCAGTAGTTTATTTGAATCGGGTGGTCGCCCGGTAACACGTGCCTATTCAGCTTTAGTGTGGCCCAGCGATAAAATGTTAGGGATTAGAAGCAGTTTTGGCGAAGATAATCCGGCCGCAAATTCAACGGTTATTTTTGACATTGTTAAAGCGTCACTTGATGGCACTAAGCATAGCGCGAATGCTTTAGATATTAAATTGATACGTGAAGACCGACGTTATTTTTGGGTGTATTCTCAAAATAGAGGTTGGCATTATGAATGGAATGATAATGAGTTTGTTGAGCTAACAAGCTCGTTGACGATAAAAGACGGTGTAACAGCAAGCGTTGATTTTCCTGTTACTTGGGGCCGTTATCGCCTCGAAGTACGTGATGTTAACAGCGGTTTATTATCAAGTGTGCAGTTTTATGCCGGCACCAATTGGTATGCAGATTGGAAAAAAAGTCAATCAGGCAGCGGTGCTGCTAGACCTGACAAAGTGACCATGGCGCTGGATAAAGCAAGTTACGCCGCAGGAGATCTGGTCAAAGTGAATATTGTTCCTCCCCAGGCCGGTGAAGCCATCATTCTAGTGGAAGGAAATAGCCCGCTATGGTCAACGCGTCAGTTTATTCCTGCTGAAGGTGCCATTATTGAAATCCCTGTATCGGCGGATTGGCAACAGCATAATATTTATATCAGTGCGCTGGTCTTACAGCCGGGCGATAAACTCAAAACCATAACCCCTAAACGTAGTTTTGGCTTGGTTCACCTACCACTTCAGCGTGAATCACAACAACTCAATATTGAGTTTGAGGTTGCTGAAAAAGCACTTCCCATTAAAATATTACCTGTAAAAATAAAAGTGACAAATGAAGTCGGTCATCAAGTCGGTCAGAACACGGAAGCAGCGCCAATAGCTGAAAAAGTTTTTGTGACACTTGCTGCAGTTGATGTAGGTGTATTAAGTATTAGTGAGTTTAAAACGCCAGATCCCTTTGAGGCATTTTTTGGCCAGCGACGATATGAAGTCGATTCTCGGGATGTTTATAGTAAAGTTATTGAAGTTAACCAGGCTGAAAATGTCCGCTTACGTTTTGGTGGCGATAGTGATTTAACGCGAGGCGGCAAGGAGCCACAATCGGATGTGCAAATTGTTTCTTTATTTAGTGGTTTAGTGTCATTAGATGAACAGGGCGAGGCCATCATTCCATTAGATATTCCTGATTTCAATGGTCGGATTCGCTTAATGGCCTTATCTTTTTCTGCCGATAAATTTGGTCATAACGATAAAGAAGTCACTATAGCAGCCCCCGTTGTTACCCAGCTGGCTATGCCGCGATTCTTAGCGATGGGAGATGAAACTACCCTGGCCTTAGATGTAACTAACCTCAGTGGTGAACAGCAGCAGTTAACTGTACAGCTAAGCAGTTCAGGACCCGTTGCAGCCTTTGAACATACTAAAAAAATCACCCTTAAAAAGGGCGAGAAAACCACTCTTAACTATGCTGTGAAGGCCTTAGCACATGAAGGCAAAGCAAGATTTTCACTCAATGTCTCGGGTACAAAATTACTTGAAGATGTTAATCGAAATTGGTCTCTAGGTTTGCGGCCCGCTTATCCGGCAACGTTAACTCGCAGTCAGAAAATTCTTCAACAAGGTGATAGCCTGCGTCTTGACCCAAGTATTGCTCAAGCGTTATTTCCTGAGACTGTGCATGCCTCTTTAACTATATCGCCTAAAGCAAACATTGATCTTCAAGCGCAATTAACTCACTTATTACAATATCCTTATGGTTGTTTAGAGCAAACCAGTAGCCGTGCTTATCCATTGCTTTTTGCCACGCCAGGCAAACAGAAAAGTATGGGGATTAAAGCGGTTAGTGAAGATAAACGGTTAGATATGATCAATAAAGGCATCGAAAGATTAGCGATGTTACAGCTGAGTAATGGTGGTTATGGTTTATGGAATAATACCTCAGCAGAAGAGCACTGGTTAACTGCTTATGTTGCTGACTTTTTATTAAATGCCCGTGATATGGGCATAGCTGTACCTGAAGAAATGTTAGCTAAAACTTTAACGCGTTTGCAAAATTACTTAGCGCGCACCCGACCGTTTTATAACGAACGTTGGAGTGATGATGGTAAACACTATTACTTCGCTTACAAAGCTTATGCCGCTTATGTACTCTCTCGGGTGAATCAAGCGCCACTTGGCACCTTACGTAACTTGGCTAAAAACCATAGTGCTAACGCCAAAACTGGGTTGTCGCAAACACATCTAGCATTGGCATTATTTAACATGGGTGATAAAAAACGTGGTGAGCAATTAATGGCTGTCGCGTTAAATAATCTACCGAAAAAGAGACAACAATATCTCGCTGATTACGGTAGCCAAATACGTGATTTAGCACTAATGATCCATTTAATGTTAAAACACGATAAAGCTAAAGAAGAAGCTATCGCCCTTAGTTTTACCTTGGCTGAAGAGGTTAATTTACGTCAGTACTTGAGTACGCAAGAACGTAATGCCTTGTTCTTAGCCGGTTTATCACTGCAGGCGTTTCAAGGAAAACCTTGGTCTGCCAACGTTATTCTTGGCGCGGCTAACAATAAACTCAGCCAAACCTCGGTTTATCAGCAAGGTTTGTCGAGCGAGGTACTGCAACAAGCAGTAACTATCACTTCTGACAATAAACATCCGCTGTTAGCAAATATTAGCGTCAGTGGTTACGGTAAAAAAGCCCCGAAAGAAAGTGCCAATGGTTTGTCGATTCAAAGACAGTGGTTAAGCGTAAAAGGTAAAGAAACCAGTATTGATCAAGTCAAAGTCGGTCAGCTATTCTTGGTTCACCTGCAAGTCTCTGCTAAGCAGCGAACACCTGATGCCCTAGTGGTTGATTTGTTACCTGCGGGTTTTGAATTGGAAAATCAAAATCTCGGTAATTCGATAAAACTAGATGAGCTTAAAGTTGATGGGAAAACGATTGAATATTGGCAAAAAAATACGCCGATAACTTATCAAGAATATCGCGATGATCGTTTTGTTGCAGCACTTAACATTAGCAAACGTCGCACTGCGCATTTGTTTTACTTAGTGCGCGCGGTGACTCCCGGTGTTTACAAGGTACCAGCATCTTTAGTTGAAGATATGTATCGACCAGAGCTTAGAGGCATTGGTGCTACTATTGGCGATATAAGTATTAGTCAATAAGTATTGGTTGAAAACTATTAATCCAAAAGGAATACGTGTTGGTACTGTCATGATTAAACAAGGGTTAACAACCACTATTCGTTGGTGTAAACATCAACGAATAGTGGTCTTTTTGGCGTTAGCCTTGTTTATGTCACTCGCTGTGTTATTTACGCTTGATAGTCTTTACCCATTAAACTTACCTGAGAAAAATAACTTATTTGCCCGTGTTGTGGTGGATGAAAATGATCGACCATTACGAAGCTTTGCTGATAAAAATGGTATTTGGCGTTACCCGATAAAATTGCATCAAGTCTCCCCACTCTATATCGACGCATTAATTAATTATGAAGATCGCTGGTTCTGGCATCACCCGGGCATAAATCCGTTTTCATTGCTCAGAGCGACAATGCAAAATGTCGCGAGTAATAAAATTGTTTCTGGTGGCTCAACACTCTCAATGCAAGTGGCGAGGATTTTACATCCGCACAAGCGAAGTTTATGGGGAAAAACCAAGCAAGTATTAAGAACATTACAACTAGAGTGGCAGTTAGATAAAAAGCAAATTCTACAGCTTTATCTTAATACTGCGCCTTTTGGTGGAACGATTGAAGGAGTGCAGGCGGCAAGCTTTACCTACTTAAATAAATCGGCAAAAGAGCTTACTCATGCGGAAGCTGCTTTACTGGCGGTTCTCCCACAAGCACCTACTCGATATCGTCCTGATTTACATGCCTTAGCAGCTCAAAAAGCGAGAAATAAGGTATTACAAAGGCTTGCAGATTTTGATGTATGGCCACAAGAAATTGTGGATGATGCAATGTTAGAGCAAGTTTTTAGCTTTAATTTTCGCCCTAAGCAATTAGCGCCATTACTGGCTCGGCGATTATTGAATCATTCCAATGGTCAATCGGTGGTAAAAAGCACTATTGATAGTGACTTGCAGCTGGCGTTACAAGATTCACTTACCTCTTATATGACAAGGTTACCTAAACAAAGCTCAGCGGCTATTTTAGTGGTAGACAATAAAAACTCGGCAGTGAAGGCCTATATTGGCACCGCTGATTTTGCTAATGCAGAGCGACATGGTTATGTCGATATGGTGCAGGCCATCCGTTCTCCGGGGTCTACCTTAAAACCGTTTATTTATGGCTTAGCATTAGATGAAGGCTTGATTCATTCACATTCTTTACTGGCTGATGTTCCGCGCAGTTGGGGGGATTATCGCCCCAGTAATTTCAATGGTGCCTTTAATGGACCTGTGTCAGCGGCAGAAGCCTTGAAGCGTTCTCTCAATATGCCAGCAGTAGATCTTTTAGAGCGCTATGGCGTTAATCGTTTTGTTGCGCAATTAGAAAATGCGGGTTTAACCCTATCAATCCCAGGTGGAAAACCCAACTTAGCCATTATTTTAGGTGGCGCAGGAACCTCATTAGAACAACTCGTTGAAAGTTATTCGGCTTTTGCTAACCAAGGTAAAGTAAGTCAATTACGCTTTTTACAGAAAGAGTTAACACAAGATAAGCAAACACGTAATTTACTTTCCTCAGAGAGTGCTTGGGTGGTTCAAGAGCTCTTAGCTGGCATTGAACGCCCTGGCAGTATTGATACTTTTGCCTCGTCTTTACAACAAGGAAAGATGGCATGGAAAACAGGTACAAGTTACGGTTTTCGTGATTCTTGGGCAATCGGAGTAACCAAAGAATATACCTTAGGCGTATGGCTAGGTAGACCCGATGGCACCGCCATGCCAGGGCACTATGGCAGTATTAGTGCTGGGCCGTTATTATTTAATGTTGCTGACCGTCTTAATTTGAGTGCACAACAGATCACAAAACCTGACAAGGTAACGAAAGAGACAATATGTTGGCCTTTAGGCACCAGAAAAAGCGACACCCGAGCGAGTGATTGTCAGGAAGATCACCAAGCGTGGATTATTGACGATACTGTGCCGCCTACTTGGCATACCAGCGATGTAGATGCATGGCAAAGTGGACTTTTTACCTTTTGGACTAATCCAGCAAACCAATTGAGAGTTGCTATGGATTGCGCGACAGTGCCGAAAAAAGTTAACCATGTTGCTGTTTGGCCTAAGGTATTAGAGCCTTGGATTAAGGTAAAACAACGACGATTTACCTTGATACCTATGCTTGACCCTAAGTGTGCTAGCCCAGATATAGCCTCAAGTGCGACCTTAAAAATTACCGGTATTGAAGAGGGCAGTATTTATCGAAAGTCAGGGGATAAAGGCAAAATACCGAGCGTATGGTTAAAAAGCATTGGCGGCTTAGGTACACACAATTGGTATATCAACGGCAAACACAGTTATCAAATCAAGCCAAACCAAGGCAAAGAGCATTTATTATCAACCATAGGTAAGCAGCAAATCATAGTGCAAGACCAGCAAGGTAACAGTGATATGGTTACCCTGTTTGTTGAGTAAAAATAACTAAAGAAACGTGACTGTATTTATATACCCGTTCCACTTGAAGATGCATGATTCAGCTGGAATTAGAAACGCCTTTAGGCAAGGCATTGATTGAAGAGAATAGTTATTCTATTGTTGAAATCAATAACGCAGCATAAAGCGTTTCTAAACCAGCGCCTTGGGGAAGGCTGAGCAAATCATACTCTGCGTTACCTTTCTTTTTAAGGGAATGACCCTTAATAAAAAAATGCGCCTTGATTATGAATCGCTCAGACTTCCTGAAACGAGCATCTTCAAGTGGAGCGGGTATATACAGCTTTAGTGCAGTATAGTGTTATACCTTAATAACTTAGCTATTGAAAAACTCTGGATTCAAATCATCACTATGGAACCTTTTAAAAATTTATACAACGAGCGCTTTTATTTAACCTTATCGATACATTTAAAAGCCTGTTTGCCAGACTTTGATGAGCAAGAGTTCATGGCACTTATGTTATGCGATAACTTTGAAGTATTAGAGCTAAAAGAGCGCATGAGTCATACCAAAGCGGTAATGCATCAGTTTATGCCAACTGATTTCCCTCAAGCTGCCGACATTTTAGTTAAGTTAATTGCAAGTTTAACCGATGCTGGCATTACTGAAGGCAGTGTTGAATATATGTTCTTACCAGAATATATAGAAACCTATGGCATAAATCACTTTCAAGAATCGGTTGAGGTTATGGAGCAAGTAACGCAATTTACCAGTGGTGAATTTGCAGTTCGACCTTTCTTAATTAAATATGGCAATCAAATGTTAGCGCAAATGATCTTATGGAGCCAACATGAGCATTACTTGGTTAGGCGTTTAGCGACGGAAGGTAGCAGACCTCGTTTACCTTGGGCGATAGCGCTGCAAGAATATAAGAAAGATCCCGTTGAACTCTTACCTATATTACATCGCCTAATTGATGATCCGACAGAAATTGTTCGTCGTAGCGTTGCCAACAATTTAAATGATATTGCCAAAGATAACCCGCAAGTGGTGATTGATTTTGTCAAACAATACCTGGGTAAAAGTGAACAGTTCGACCGAACGCTTAAACATGCTTGTCGAACGTTATTAAAGCAGGCTTGCCCTGATACCCTGGCACTTTTTGGTTATGACAGTAGAGGCATTGAACTCACTGAATTTGAGATACTAACTAATGAGGTTAATTTTGGCGAGTATGCTCAATTCAGTTTTACTGTAAAAAACACCTCAACAAGAAGTAAAAAAATACGCTTGGAATATGGGCTGTATTTTATGAAAAAGAACGGACAGTTATCGAAAAAGGTTTTTAAGATCAGTGAACGTAACCTTGGGGCGAATGAGTCACATCAAGTGGATCGAAAGCAGAGTTTTAAAGCAATAAGCACTCGAGTGTTTTACCCAGGAAAACACCAAGTATCAATCATACTTAATGGTAAAGAGTTCGCTGCTAAAGACTTTGTCTTGATAGCCACTTCTGACTAACTACTTATACCCGTTCCACTTGAAGATGCATGATTCAGCTGGAATTAGAAACGCCTTTAGGCAAGGCATTGATTGAAGATAATAGTTGTTCTATTGTCGAAATCAGTAACGCAGCATAAAGCGTTTCTAAACCAGCCTCTTGGGGAAGGCTGAGCAAATCATACTCTTCGTTACATTTCTTTTTAAGGGAATGACCATTAATAAAAAAATGAGCCTTGATTATGAAGCGATCAGACTTCCTGAAACGAGCATCATCAAGTGGAGCGGGTATATATAACATGTTAAACATTCGGATTATATTTATGCCTAAATCATTTTTTTTCACTGCTCATCTATTTACTAAAAGTATATCGGCGTTCTTTTATTTAACAGTTCTGTTTAGTTTTACCCTATCTGTTCGAGCTAATTCACTACACGAAACTGAATTAGCTTTATTACCCGAGCCTGTCGCTAATAACGCAGTTACTCAGCTTTCTATTGAGAATAAAGACTATCTATTGTCTTTTTCTGGTTTAGGTAAAAATAAGACCTATCAAGATGTTCATAATAAGGCATTTATCTATGATGTTAATCTGAAAAAATGGCAGTCTATTGCCCCTGTGCCGATTGAAAAACCGATTAATGGTTTAACAGGGCGCTTGGCTAGTGTTGCAACGAGCATAAATAATAAAGCGTATATCTTTGGTGGTTATACTGTTGCGAAAGATCATAGTGAAGTATCAGTTCCTGATGTTTATTCTTATGATGTGACTAATGTGAGCTATAAAAAACTGGCATCTATACCTGTGCCTGTCGATGATAGCGTTGCTCTGCCTTATGATAACCGATATATCTATTTAGTTAGCGGTTGGCATAATGATGGAAATGTTAACTTGGTTCAGCTATACGACATAAAAACAGATACTTGGCAGCAAGCAAGCCCATTTCCAGGGAAACCGGTATTTGGACAAGCAGGCGGAATCGTTGGTAATACGCTTGTTATTTGTGATGGCGTACGAGTTGATGTTCATATCAATAAACGTCGAAGTTATGCGGCTGAAGCAAGTTGTTATGTAGGAAAAATAGATCAAAAAGATCCAAGTAAAATAGCATGGCAATTATTACCTCACCCGACAGGAAAATCAAGATACCGCATGGCAGCGGTCGGAATCGATCAATATCAAAAAATTATTTTTATTGGCGGTAGTGACAATCCTTATAACTTCAATGGTATAGGTTATAACGGACAGGCCTCAACTCCTGATAATGGCGTATGGATTTATGATATTAAAACCCAAGGTTGGCAAGTTAAAACAACACCTAACGCAACAATGGACCACCGAGGTTTATTACTTTTAGATGATCAGTTAATAACGATTGGCGGTATGGGGGAAAATCAACAGGTGCTACGAACCATTAATCAGCACGGTAATATTAACGATTACTTGTGAGTGCTGTCTAAAAGTCGTGCAAAAAAACTACTCATATTTTTTGTGATCCTTTTATGTCTCACTATTTCTAGGATGAGAATGTAAGGTGTATTAGGCAGTAAGTCTGAACTCTTTTTTCAGGTATTCCACTGAATTCTACATTTTGAATTAACATGGGTATACTGTCAGCTAATTAGTAGTAGCAATGGGAACAAAAAAATGGAAATGGATGAATCAATTAACGTTTTTGGTGAAGAGTTAATAGGCTGTGGTGGAGATCCGGTAACTGGATTTTTTCGTGATAATAAATGTAATACCTCTGAGCAAGATGTTGGTTCACATACCATCTGCATTGAAGCAAGCGAGCAGTTTTTAGAATTCTCTCGTTTTAAAGGCAATGATTTATCAACGCCAAGACCTGAGTTTAACTTTGAAGGCATAAAACCTGGAGATACTTGGTGTTTATGTGCAGAGCGATGGTTAGAAGCTTATCAAGGCGATAGAGCACCGAGAGTTCACTTACGAAAGACCCATATTAAAGCTTTAGAGATAGTGCCTATTGAGATATTGAAAAAATTTGCATTAGATTTAAGTTAATCAAAATCAGTTAATTAAATTAACGTAATCAAATTAATTCAAGTATTAGCTTATTATCAGGATATGCCTGAAGAGAATTTATAAAATGAACAAGATGAATCAGTTTTACCCTGAAATATCCCCGTTTAATGACTTTCTACTTGATGTTGATGGCCAACATCGAATTTATGTAGAGCAGTGTGGTAATCCTAAAGGGCAACCCGTGCTTTTCATTCATGGTGGTCCAGGAGGCGGTTGTTCAACTAATGACAGGCGTTTTTTTGATCCTGAGCAATACCATATCATTTTATTTGATCAACGTGGCTGTGGTCGTTCATTACCTCATGGTTGTCTAGATAACAACGAAACCAATTTCTTAGTTGCAGATATAGAAAAGATTCGCCAACACTTGAATATTGAACAATGGCATGTGTTTGGTGGTTCGTGGGGCTCTACGTTATCTTTAGTCTATGCTGAGGCGCATCCGGTCAGTGTTAAAAGTTTAGTCTTACGTGGTATTTTCCTTGGACGTGAGGTTGATACTAATTGGACATTTTCAGGTGGCGGGGCAACACGTATTTTCCCTGATTATTGGCAAGATTATATTGATGTACTTCCGCTAGGCAGAGAACAAGCGACAACTAAAGCGGCTTACGAAATGTTGATTGGTGAGGATAAAGCCCTAGCGCAAAAAATAGCAACGGCTTGGAGTATTTGGGAAATCCGTTGCTGTACCTTAATACCTGATCAAGCCTTTGTTGATGCAGCTACAGGTGACGACCATGCTTGGACATTAGCTCGCCATGAGGCACACTTTATGGTGAATGATTGTTTTTTAACTGACAATCAGATCTTAGCGAACTGCGATAAAATAAAAGATATTCCAACGACTATCGTTCATGGTCGTTATGATATTGTTTGTCCTGCTGATAATGCGTGGTTATTACATCAACAGTTACCTAATTCGCGTCTTGTTATTAGTGAGGCATCAGGTCATGCTTCTGTTGAACCAAACACTAAGCATCACTTGATTGCGGCAACTCAATCAATGTTGTCATTGTAGTGTTAAGGCTATAAAACAGGTCTGTCGGCAACACACTCAGGTTTTTATGCTTGTGTTGCTATCCTATCTCGCTACTTGCGTGAAAGTAACGTAAAATAGCCGACATTATACTATTTACACCTTTTTCTCGTCTTATAAACGAGTAATTGTAGCCATTGACTTAAGGCCCACCATGAAAAAAACGTTTGAATTAACCCACCCGAAAGTAAAACTTGAAAGACGCGTTGATGCTGTAAAGCATGAAGTTAAAAAGTATCTTAAAAGAGAGCGCAACAAAAAATTACCAGCAGGTGCTGACTTTTGGGATTTTGATTGCCAATTTGGTAACACCAAAGAAGAAGCAGAGCCAGTACAATTGTCAGAGATTAATAAACGTATTGATCAAACCCAAGTTGAAGGCTTAACGTCATTTTACATTGAAATCGAAGCAAAAGAAGGTATTAGAACCTTTACGCCAAGAGATGAAGAAGAAAGTGACTTTGAAGACTAGTTAGCACATCGCTACTGTTTAAAGTTAATAAATGACCGAGCCATGTGCTCGGTTTTTTTATGCCTGTAATACTTCAATTAAAGTAACAATTAGCACCATAATTAACGTGATAGTTAAAGCCCTCAGTAAAATAATTATTAAATTTAATTAATTATTTATTCCCAAATATCCCCTCGTTTACGTATTTATCTATGTAAGCAAAATAAAGCTGACTTATTTCATATCACTTTATTGCGCTTTAGCAACAAAATTTACAACTAAGCGACGTTGAATCGAAACAACGTTAATTAAATTAAAAAGAGCTAAAACGAAACAGCGCTAATTCAATTAAAACAAAGTGAAAAGCTTGAGGGAAAATATGACCATTACATTTAAAAAATCTGCGGTTTATTGTGCAACATTGGCAGCACTTGCAATAGGCTCTTCAGCAATGGCTGAAGAAGTAAAAAAAGAAGCAGGCAAACCAGCAGTTGCAGATTTAGAACGCATTGTAGTAACGGGTAATACGGGCCGTGGCCAAACTATTCTAGAATCATCAATATCAGTCACTTCTTTAGGTCCAGAGCAACTTGCCAGAGAAATGCCTTTAGGTACTGCTGATTTATTAGAATCAGTACCTGGTTTTTGGGTAGAAGATTCAGGCGGCGAAACGAATAATAACGTAGCACCTCGTGGTTTACGTGGTGGTGAAGGGTTTCGCTATATTGGTGTCGAAGAAGATGGCTTACCGGTTGTATATGATGGCGTATGGGTTGATTTTTATCAGCGTCAAGATATTACCATTGAACGAATGGAAGCAGTACGTGGCGGAACAAGTGGATTACTTACCACCAATGGTCCCGCCGCATTAGTTAACTTTATTACCCGTAAACCTAGCGATGAAGCTGAAGGTACAGTTAAGTTATCATATGCAGATTATGGTATGACTCGTCTTGAAGGTTTTTATGGGGCTCCAATCAGCGAAGACTGGAAAATGTCAGTGGGTGGTTTTTACCGCCAATCAGATGGTGTGCGTGATACGGAATTTACTGCTGATCAAGGTGGTCAAATTCGTGCCAATTTAGTCCGTGAGTTTGATAATGGTCAATTGACTATTTCAGCAAAACATCTTGATGACCACACCACTTTTTATGTGCCTATTCCATTGCAAAACCAAGCCGACCCTCAAGGCATACCAGGAGTTGATCCTCAATCAGGTACGCTTATTGGTAAAGATCAGCAAAACCTTGGTTATTTAAAACAAGATGGTAGTTATTTAAACCGAGATCTTGAAGATGGCCAGCACACTAAAGTGACTACTTTAGGTTTTGAGTTTGATTATGACCTATCTGATAACTGGTATATGAATGCAAAAGCTCGTTACTCTAAGTTAGAAAATGATATGTATATCTTACTCAACTTTGATAACTCAACTCTGGTTGATGGCAATGCGCGCTTACAAGCTGATGATGTTCAAAATATGCTAACTCATTTTGCTGATGACGGTGCAGTAAGTGCAGCTTATCAATTTGTGAACTCAGGTGAAATATTTAACGATGCCAGTAGCCTTAACGGTAATGGCTTAGTTACAACAAGTTACCCACTTTACTCGCGTTATGAAGCTGACCAACTAGTGACTAAACTAAGTTTTACTTACGAAAATGATGCTCACAGTTTAACCTTCGGTTGGTTATATGCTGGTGTTGATGCCGATGATTTGCCTGTAGATAAGTGGGAGTCACAATTTTTAACCGAGGTGAGAGACAATGCACGTCGTTTAGATATTGTTGCGCTTGACTCACAAGGTGGTGTTATTGGTCAACTTACCGATAAAGGCTCTACAGGATATGCGCCAGGTTGGGGTCAAGCAACTGCTTATGGCACCACAAGCTCGCACTCACTTTTCGTTAATGAAGAATTTCAAGTTACCGATGATTTAAGACTCGATGGTGGTATTAGGGTTGAGCGTTTAAGTTTAAATAGTACTGGTTCAGGCACTTCATTTGCACAAGAAGTTGATGGCGCTTTTGATGCTAATGGCAATGATACTGATAACATTATGGCAAACAACTATACGGATATGCCTTCTAATGTTTTCTTCAATAAAAAAATGGATGTTACTGAAACGGCATGGACATTAGGTTTTAATTATACCTTTAATGAAAATATTGCCATGTTCGGTCGTTATGCTGATGCGTTTGAAATGCCACGTTTACTTAGCCATGGTCAAGGTATTCACTCAGGCGAAGATGCACAGTTTAATGAAACGGTAAACCTTACTTTCGGTGAAATAGGTGTTCGTTATTCAGGAGATACTATTGGTACTTCCGTGACCTTATTTAATACTAATTTTCAAGACTTAACTGAGCGTAACTTTACCGGTAGTAACGGTGAAGTGTCTAACCAAACGGTTGATGCAATTACTACAGGTATTGAATTCGAGGCCGTTTGGCGGCCAGTTGAGAGCATCTCAATAGAGCTGACTGGTGTAGTACAAGACCCTAAAATGGAAGGCTTTGAAGGTGATTTCAGTCATTGGGAAGGCAATCAAGTTAAGCGTACGCCTAAGATACAAATGCGCGTAACGCCGACTTATCATTTCGACGAAGGTAATGTGTACTTAACAATTCATCATTTAGGGGAACGTTTCTCTGATGGTCAAAATGAATTCGCTTTACCTGCATATACCACCGTAGATGCAGGTGTTATGTACCACTTCAATCAAGGGTTAAGTATTCACTTAAAAGCAACTAACCTATCAGATGAAATTGGTTTGACGGAAGGTAATCCTCGTGCAATTAATGACCAACAAGCTGGCTTTGAATATTACTATGCTCGTCCAATCTTAGGTCGAACGTTCACAGCTTCATTAACCTACGATTTTTAAGCGTTAAATTGAGGGGTAGCTGTGATGATTTATACCGCCACGGCTAGCCCTAGATACACGTAAATCAGTATACGTAAAACAAACACACGTTGATGGCATTAATACGCTTTACCCTTGAGCGTCGTTGATTTATTTGCCCCCGATTTCATTTACATGGCATGAAATCGGGTTTTTTATACCGAGGATTATTTGTGAAAATATCACTTTTTTTATTATTGCTTACTTTATCTGCGTCACCCTTTACCTCTGGCGCACAAAAAAGTGCACAGCAAAACGCGCTATTCCCATATCCTCAACAAGTGAGTTGGGGAAAAGAAACCTTTACCTTTAATAATGAAACTCAATTAATTTATACCAATAATGACGCTAAAAAAGTTGCTCATTATTTTAGTGACTTCATACAACCAGCCACAGGATATTTGCCATCATTGTTGACTACAGAAGAAGCTAGGTTACAGTATAAATTGGCTAATTCGGCTAATCAAATAGCGTTCTTACTGCTGGAAAAATCAAGTGAAGAAGCTGTTGAAGGTAGTTATCATTTAACCATTGATGCCAACAAAGTCACGGCTAGTGCCAGTAGCGAAGTTGGTTTATTCTACGCTGCGCAGACCTTAAGGCAGTTATTCTCAAGTGATATAGAAAGCCGTATGCCAATTAATAAAGCGCAATGGCTATTACCTAGTGTTGATATTATTGATGCACCACGTTTCAAACATCGCGGTATGCACTTAGATGTAAGCCGTCATTTTTTTGATGTTACCTTTGTAAAACGTTATATCGACTGGCTAGCATTTCATAAAATTAACTATTTTCAATGGCACCTCACCGATGATCAAGGTTGGCGTATTGAAATTAAGCAGTTTCCTAAATTAACTTCGGTGGGCGGGCATCGCGCACAAACGGTTGTCGGTCACACTTACGATTATCAATCAGTGTTTGATAATAAATCCCATGGTGGTTTTTATACTCAGGCACAAATTAAAGAGGTATTAGCTTATGCTAAAGAACTTCATGTTGAGGTGATTCCAGAAGTGGGTGTACCGGGGCATAGCACTGCATTTTTAGCGGCTTACCCAGAATTTTCCTGCAATAAAAATCTGGTTAAGGTTGAGCAACGCTTTGGTATATTTGAAGAAGTACTTTGCCCTACTGAGGATACTTTTACTATGCTTGCTAAAGTTTACCAAGAAGTTGCGACTCTGTTCCCATCAAAATATATTCATATTGGTGGTGATGAGGTGATTAAAAAACAGTGGCTTGAAAGTGACTTTGTACAACAGTTGATGAAAGAGCAGGGCTTAACCAATGGAGAAGAGGTACAAAGTTACTTTATTAAACGTGTTAGTCAAATTATCACCGGCTTAGATAAAACCCTTATTGGCTGGGATGAAATCATTGAAGGTGGTATTGCCAAAGACGCTGTGATTATGTCGTGGCGCGGTATTGAAGGAGGTATTGCTTCAAGTGAAGCTGGACATGATGTAATAATGAGCCCTTACCAATATACTTATTTAGATGCTTATCAATCGCGTTCAGTTGATGAACCTAAAGCCATTCATGGTTACTTACCCCTTAAAATGGTTTATGGATACGACCCAGTACCGGCAGATTTATCACCACAGCATCAACAACATATTCTAGGTGCACAAGGGGCATTATGGACAGAGTACATTGAGAGTCCCCGCCATGCGGAGTACATGTTATTACCACGGTTAAGTGCTTTAGCTGAAGTATTTTGGACACAACCGACAAATAAAAACTGGTCTCGTTATAGTGCTAATGTTGATCATATTATTACGCGATATCAGAAAATGGGGCTTAACCCAAGCACCAGTGCTTTTACCGCAAGCACTAAGATTGACGTTGTAAAAAGTGGTGAATTAACCGTAAACTTAACAGCCGATATTGCGGGGAAGAATATATTCTATACTATTGATGGTAGTGAACCCGCCCCCTACAGTAAAGCAACCTATTTATATAAGAATGCCATCACAGTAACGCAGCCAGTGTTAATGCGGGTGGCTGTCGAATCAGCCCAGGGAAGAACGCTTTTTAGTGAAGTGAATGTGGCGTTAGCGCCGCATAAAGCTTTAGGTAAAAAAATCAGTTTTGCTGCACCTCCAAAAACGGGTGAAGAACGTTTATTAGATGGCATTATGGCTTACCAGCAGTATTACAATGTTGATGATTTTGCGGTGTTTTACGATGAGGATCTAGATGCGATTATTGATTTTGAGCAGGCCACTGAGTTCAGTCAAGTGCAACTGGGCATTGATACCGGTAAACACAGACAGTTGCAGCCGCCTGTGTCAGTTGAAGTGTTAGTTTCGAATGACGGCATTAATTGGCAATCATTATTACGTTTAACGCCAACTCAAATTAAAGGGCCGTTATTAACCTTAGACTTTGAGCAAGTAAAAATGCAATTTCTTCGTGTTATTGCTATTAATGCTAAGAACTCTACTGATCCACAAATACCAAAACTTCCTTTATATATCGATGAGATTGCAGTCTATTAGTTTATATAAAAAACGCTAGGGAAGTTATTTAACGAAGAGGTTTAGACTACTTCGTTTAGATTATGGTAATAGTGACTTCCTTAGGTATGATAAAAGTAAATTAGGTGGAGTAAAAATAAAATTATTTATTTATTCCCAAAAATGCCACCTCATTCGTTTTATAAGTATCCAGCAATCTTTATTAAAGGAATACGATGGCACTCCCATGGCACTACAAGGATTTAATCCTGTTATCTTACCGTGTTGCAATGGCCTCTTATTTAGTAGAAATTCGATATGTTGTGGTTAGTTATGACTGATTTTTTAAAAAATATTGAACAGGCTTCTTCTGATGAAAAGAGAGTGGCCCAAGTCAAATTGCTGTATCAAGATCATCATCTACGCTTGATTCACCGTGTTATGGCAAAAGGTTTAGCTAAACGTGAGGCCGAAGATGTAGTTCAAGAAGCTTTTGTTAAATTACTTGGACTCGATAACCAAGAAATAAGCAGTTATATCCAAGCTTACCTTTATCGTATTGCCTTAAATCTGGCTATTGATAAGCTCAGGTCTAACGCAAGAAGTCCGTTGGAGTCAATGCATGAACAAGAAGATTATAGTGACGAAAGTACCTCGCCCGAGCGGAAGAATGAATCTCAACAGCTTTTGCGTAAAATGTCAGAGTCAATCAAAACGCTACCTCTTAAGTGTCGACAAGCTTTTATTTTATATAAAATAAAAGGCATGTCTTATGCGGATATTGCTAGCACCTTGGAAGTATCAGAGAGTATGGTACGAAAATATGTCCTAAGAGCAGTCAGACACTGCTTTGATGAACTCAAGTCAGATTTGTAACTTAATGCATTAAATAGATAGTCACTTTGACTAGAGCAAACTATGAAACCAATTGATATTAAAGAAAATAAGAACCCGGTTGAAAGCGCCCAGTTTGGCAAAACTCAAGATGAGCCATTAAGCGATAAAACACATGTTCAAATAAGTGATGAAGCAACTCAATGGTTGCTCACTATTGAAGAAGATGACTCTGAGAACAATCAACAGGCATTAAACGCTTGGTTATCTTTGAGTGCCCAGCATAAAAAAGTGTATCAGCAACTACAAACCCTTTGGGAAGTAGCTGATGAGCTTCCCGTCGATTTATTTAGTGAAGACTTACTTGGGTTATCAATGACACCGAGCTCTGCAGTAAATACTTCCTCCAGAGTTAATCCATATACTTTGAAAAAAGAAAGTATTTTGGCGAAATTTATTTCCTTCTTCACCTTGAGAAAAACTATGTATACGGCCAGTTTCGCCAGTGTCATTTTTGCGACTTTTATTACATTTACACAATATAACCACGAGATGGTTACGACCGATAAACCATTACAAGTAGCAAGTTCAAGTACCTTGCGTACCAACGAATATCAAACAAAGTTAGGCGAGCATAAAACTATTACCGCACAAGACGGATCTATTATTGTTTTAGCGGCTAAGTCACAGGTGTTTATTGATTACTCAGCTAACCGTCGAGATATTCATTTATTGTATGGAGAGGCGCTTTTTACTGTTGAAAAAGATAAAGAAAGACCTTTTATTGTGCATAATCATGGCCGTAGCGTCCAAGCGTTGGGTACTATTTTTAATGTCAGAGAGTCTAAAAGCGCGATGCAAGTTTCAGTATTAGAGGGTATTGTTGAGGTGAACGTTGAGCCAGAGGTTAAGTCTAAAGTAACTAACAGTAGTGACAAAAATCAAGTCGCTACCCTTGTGGCAGGGCAAGCACTTGAACTTGATAGCTTAGGTCAATTTTCAACAACCTATGCGATTGAGGTTAATGAGCGTATGGCATGGCAAGATGGCCGATTAAATTATGTTAATACTGATTTAGCTAACGTGATTTTTGATTTGAAACGCTACTCTACTTTATCTATTCATATACCCAATAAACAGGTGGCTAACATGGGCTATACCGGTAGCGTGATATACGATAAAGTGGATGACTGGTTAATTGCCCTACCTTATATTTTTCCTGTTGAGGTACAACGTCACGGTAATAGTGTCGTTATCGTAAAACGTAAGGAATAGCTTTAAAATTATAATAGCAATAATGAGAGCATATATGACAACGCCCTTATATAAGTCGGGATGATTTATACACCGACCTCAAATTTTTTTATTGGTTTAAACACTATTAAAAGCGTTATTTTTAATAGTGTTTTAGTCGTTTCTTTCTTTTTATCCTCTACTTCCTTTGCTCAAGAGTTTGACTTTGAACTTACTGCGGGCACATTAAATAACATGCTACTGAGTATTGCTAAGCAAGCCAATATGCAATTGGTTATGCGCGCTAATGTTGAGTATGGAGAAGATAATAAACGCTATAAAGCGCTAAAGCAGCAATCGAGTTTGGACGATTTACTCTCTCAGGTATTAAGAGATAGCCCATTTAATTATCAGATTTTAGTGGATACACACGTCATCCTTATTCTTCCTAAGACAGTTGTTGCCCCTGAAAATAGCGATGCTTTAGAGGTTAATCGTGTATGGGAACATATTTTGGTGACGGGGCATGGAAGTGAAAATAGAAACCTATTATCTTCTTCTACTTCGGTAAGCTATATAAGTAGCGGTACCTTACAGCAGTTATCTAATGAAAATACTGCAGAGTTATTACAAAATGTACCTGGATTTTGGGTAGAAGGATCTGGCGGCGAAACAAATAATAATGTTGCACCTCGTGGGTTAAGGGGAGGTGAGGGCTTTCGATTTATCAGCCTGATGGAAGATGGCATCCCTATTGTTTATGATGGTGTTTGGCCAGATTTTTTTCTGCGACAAGATTTAATGACTCAGGGAATAGAAACAATACGTGGCGGAAGTAGCGGTATTTTTACATTTAATGGACCTGCTGCGATTGTAAATTTTATTACGGCTAAAGGGTCTGAAAAACAAGTTAATCGACTTAAGCTTAGTCAGGGGCTTGATCATCACTTTACTCGGCTTGATGGCTTAACAAGTGGCGCCATTAATGAGCAATGGTTTTATGCGTTTGGTGGCTTTTATCGGCAAAGTGACGGTGTACGTGAACCCGGTTATACGGCAGATCAGGGCGGTCAATTTAAGGTTAACCTTACGCGAAAGACTAAAGCTGCTGAAATGAATTTTTCCTATCGATTTTTGGATGACAAAACCAGTTTTTTCTCACCCACACCTATGACCAATGCTAATTCCCCACAAGGTGTTACAGGCATAGATGCTAGCTATGGCACTTTACTCAGTGCCGACTTTAATAACCTTACCTTTAAAAGCCCCGAAGGTTCTTTTCAACGTGACATTGAAGATGGTCAACAAAGTAAATTACACCGCTTTAATGCCAGTATTGATTGGGATGTAGCAGAAAAGATCTTACTTAAAAATAAGTTCAGTGTTGCTGATATGGAAAACACCATGTATGCCTTAATTAATTTGGGTAATGACACCTTACTTGATGCAGCTGAGCGACTTAAACAAAAGGATATAACTGATTTTATTAATCAACAACAATCACAAGGGGCAACCCAACCTGCTTATGTTTATAGTCACAGTCAACAAATAATTTCAAATCCTGCTGACTTAAACTCTAATGGATTAATCACTACCGCGTACCCTCTATATTCACATTATCAGCAAAAACAATGGCTAAATCATTTTAGTGTCAATGTAGATTTAGATGAAGTGCAAGTCAGCTTAGGACATATGTTCGCCTACAATGATTTTGGCAGTTTACCTCTCGATAAATGGCAAGGGGAAATCCTAACCGAAGTAAAAGACCAGCCACGTCGTTTAGATATTGTCGCACTTGATGATCGCGATAATGTTGTTGCTAGTTTCAGTGAACAAGGTTTCACCTCGTATGCGGGGCCGGGTTATTTAGATGGAGAAGGGGAAGCTATATCTAATTCTATTTATGGTTACCTTGAATGGCAGCCTATAACGCCATTACTTTTAGACTTTGGGTTACGTTGGGAGCACTTATCATTAACATCAACCGCGGGTACTGATAGTGTTTATGCATTAGCGGATAGTAATTTTGATGCGGTATACAAGAGCGGTTACACTTTTACTAAAAATGATGACTTTAACAAGCTTGCATGGAATTTAGGTGGTAATTATCAGTTATCACCATTATCTGCAATATTTTTTCATTTATCGAGTGGCTTTGAAATGCCGAAGCTAATTAATTTTGGCAATGAGATAGGTTGGGGGGATTATCAAGACACTATCCCAGAAGAAGCTGGTTTTGGTGACCCCGTTGAATTAACCTTTGCTGAAGGTGGCGTACGTTTAGCTGACAATAATTGGCGTATAACGGCTGCATTATTTGAAACTCGCTTTAATCCATTACCCTTTACCGTATTTCGTGGCATTTATGATCGCCAACAAAGTATTTTTATTGATACTAAAACTAGAGGTATTGAATTTGACTTTACTGTTAATTTAACCAAGCAGCTAACCGTTGCAGGCCTAGGCGTTTGGCAAAAAGCTGTACTTAGTGGCATTCCCAGTGATGCGATTGAAAGTGCATATAATGGTAATCAAATTACTCGAACGCCTGAATTCCAATTACGTATTAGCCCGAGTTACACTATAGATAAGGCGAGGTTTTTTTTAACCTACGCTTATATAGGGAAACGCTATTCAGATATTGCTAATAATTTTTCGTTAGCGGCTTACTCTGTTATCGATTTAGGTTTTACTTACCAACTTACCAAGCAGTTTAGCTTTGCGCTACACGGTAAAAATATAACCAACAGTGTTGGATTAACTGAAGGTAACCCTCGAAATGCATTAGCGCACCGTAATAGTACTAATTTTTACGCGAGAGCTATCTTTGGCCGTTCGGTAATAGCCAGTGTGGAAGTAACGTTTTAAACCTGAAATATCTAACAGGTAACTAAATTTGGCAAAGTAGCGCTATCTATTAATAAATAAGCATAAAGCCAATAACTCATGCCAGGTGCTTTTTTATGGTAAACATTCAGGTAAGAAATGACAGCGTTGTCATGTTTTATTTTCAATGGTATGGTACTGTCCAGCCATTTTTGCTTACAATTTTTTAGAGTAAAAACTTAAATTAATACTAAAGTTGTATATTAAAGTCGGATTAAAAATTTTAGCATGTTAGTTATCCAATTGTCGTTAGCTGCAGAACTTATGTAGTTTTATTGCTGGAAATAAAGAAAACAATACGTTAAAACTATGTTCAAATAATATGTAAAAATTATTAAAAGATATTTAACGTTGATGAATGAACAATATAAATAAAAAATATTTCATGTTATACCAATGGGTTAATTAATGGGTCAACGTAAAGTTAATTAATTAATCCCAATGGTATTAATAACCTCAAGTTAAGTCCGAAGGAAGAGAAAATGAAAGAATTAAAATCTTGTTATCCAGTTTCAGAGAAAGCTAAAGCGCATACCCACATTGATGCGGCTACATACGATGCTATGTACAAAAAATCAATTGAGCAACCTGATGAATTTTGGGGCGAGCAAGCGAAAGAGTTTATTGACTGGTACAAACCTTGGGACAGCGTAAGTAAAGTTGATCTTAAAAACTCTGAAATTAACTGGTTCTCTGGCGGTAAACTTAACGTAAGTTATAACTGTATTGATCGCCACTTAGCGACTAAAGCAAATGATACAGCTATTATTTTTGAAGGTGATGATCCAAATGATGACTCAAAAGTAACGTATCAAGAATTACACGACCATGTTTGTCGTTTTGCTAATTTATTAAAAGAACGCGGCGTTAAAAAGGGCGACCGAGTATGTATCTACATGCCAATGATCCCTGAAGTAGGTTACGCGATGTTAGCCTGTGCACGCATCGGTGCCATTCACTCTGTTGTATTTGGTGGTTTCTCTACTGAATCAATTAAAGCGCGCGTACTTGATGCAGACTGTAAAGTGGTAATCACTGCGGATCAATCATTACGTGGTGGTAAACGTATTCCACTTAAATCAAATGTTGATGCTGCGGTTATTGATTGTCCTAACGTTCACTCAGTAATTGTTGTTGCTCGTACGGGCGGTGATGTTGCTTGGAATGATAAAGTAGATATCAACTACGAAGAAGCCGTTGCGAAACAATCAGCAGTCTGTGAACCAGAAGTAATGGATGCTGAAGATCCTTTATTTGTTCTTTATACTTCAGGTTCAACGGGCACACCCAAAGGTGTAGTACACACTTGTGGTGGTTACATTCTTTATGCTGCGATGACACACAAGTATGTGTTTGATTATAAAGAAGGCGAAGTTTACTGGTGTACAGCCGATGCTGGTTGGATTACTGGTCACTCTTATATCTTCTACGGCCCGTTAGCAAACGGTGCAACTACTCTAGTATTTGAGGGTGTACCAACTTACCCAGATGCTGGTCGTTTTTGGCAAGTCTGTGAAAAACATAAAGTTAACGTATTCTACACAGCACCTACAGCCATTCGTGCATTAATGAGTATTGGTGATGATTTAGTTAATCAAGCTGATTTATCATCTTTACGCTTGTTAGGTACGGTAGGTGAGCCAATTAACCCTGAAGCATGGCATTGGTATTATGAAGTTGTTGGCAAGAGTAATTGCCCAATTGTTGATACGTGGTGGCAGACAGAAACAGGTGGTATTTTAATTACTTCACTACCTGGTGCAGTCGATATGAAACCAGGTTGTGCGGGTAAGCCATTCTTTGGTGTACAACCGGCACTATTTGATAAAGACGGCAATACCTTAGAAGGTGAAAATGCAGGTCTGTTAGTAATGACGGCAAGTTGGCCAGGACAATTACGTACCGTTTATGGTGATCATAATCGTTTCTATCAAACTTATTTAGGTCAATACCCTGGTAATTACTTTACTGGTGACGGCGCTAAACGTGATGAAGATGGTTATTACTGGATAACAGGTCGTGTTGATGACGTGCTTAACGTATCAGGACACAGATTAGGTACTGCTGAAATTGAAAGTGCATTAGTACTTCATCCAGCTGTTGCTGAAGCGGCTGTTGTTGGTTACCCACATGAAATTAAAGGCCAAGGCGTTTATTGTTACGTGACCTTAATGGGCAACGCGACTGAATCAGACGAGTTAAATGTAGAGCTACGTGAATTTGTGGCGAAAGAGTTAGGTCGCTTTGCAAAACCTGATTACATTCAATGGTCACCGGGCTTACCGAAAACACGTTCAGGTAAAATCATGCGTCGTATTTTACGTAAGATTGCTGAGAATGATGTAGATAGTTTAGGAGATACTTCAACATTGGCAGATCCAAGTGTTGTTGAAAACCTGATTGATAAACGTATCATTCACGGTGCATAAACCTTAACGGCTTATCACTCGTAAACTAATTAAAAGCGCCGAAAGGCGCTTTTTTTATGGCTTTATTATTACTTAGTTCTTTTTTAGTAATTGTTTAGTAATTGTTTAGTGATTGTTTAGTTAATTGGCATAACCTAGTGAATCATCGACTCTGGTCTGAGTCACGATAGCCTGAGCCACGATAGAAACAGCGTAACAGGTCTTAATAAAGCAATATAAAGTAGCATTGACTTCCTTCGCTTACATTAAAGGGAAGATAACAGTCATCATAATGAGCCCAAAAAACCATCGCTATCTACTATTTTCCTTTATCGATAAAGTTTTTACTTCATTTTCTCTGAATATTTCGAATTAACACTATACATACGTAAAAAAGAGTGTAAAAATAACAATACAAATCGCGTAATTAAATCTTTACGATTTCCTGTTTTTGTTTTTGGTTGAGCTGTAGCCCTTATTTAGTCGCTTTTTTCCTACCTTGAATTTCACATGTTTAATCTGTTTATTTAGCTAGCGTAAACACACTTTAAAGATCCACTTGGTGGAAAAAGAACTACATTGAGGAAAAATCATGACAACAGCCAACGAATTATCTGCCGTGCCGACCAGCTCAAATAACATTCATGTGAATGCTGAGCATGTATTAATTACCCCAGAAGCGTTACGTGCTGAATTACCACTTTCAGAAGAAGGTCGTGAGTTTGTACAGCAGTCGCGTAAAACGATTAGTGACATCATCCACAAGCGAGATCCTCGTTTGCTCGTTATTTCAGGTCCGTGCTCTGTACATGATGTTGAAGCAGCTAAAGATTATGCTCGTCAGTTAAAGGTGCTACACAATAAATACCAAGGCTCACTATTCATTGTTATGCGTGTTTATTTTGAAAAGCCAAGAACAACAGTGGGTTGGAAAGGTTTGATCAACGACCCTCATATGGATGGTACGTTTGATGTTGAAACGGGCCTTAGAAAAGCACGTGAATTGATTCTTTACTTAACAGAACTTGGTTTGCCTTTGGCAACGGAAGCGCTTGATCCGATTAGCCCGCAATACCTTGCAGAAGCATTTAGCTGGTCAGCTATTGGCGCACGTACCACTGAATCACAAACTCACAGAGAAATGGCAAGTGGTTTATCCATGCCAATAGGTTTTAAAAATGGTACTAACGGTAGCCTAAGTGTTGCAGTAAACGCATTACAATCAGCAGCTTCGCCACATCACTTTATGGGTATAAACCGTCAAGGGCAGGTTGCTTTAATCCAAACTAGCGGTAACCCTGACGGCCATGTTATTTTACGAGGTGGTGCAACGCCTAATTACGATGCAAAAAGTATTGCAGAGTGTGAGCAAGCCTTAGCTAAACAAGGTATTGCCCCAGGTATTATTGTTGACTGTAGTCACGGTAACTCAAGTAAAGATTACACTCGACAACCACTGGTAACACAAGATGTTGTCGAACAAATTTGTGCGGGTAATAAATCAATTATTGGTATAATGTTAGAGAGTAATATTAACGCGGGTAACCAAAGCAGTGATTTAGCAAAAGAAGATTTAGCTTACGGTGTATCTGTTACCGATGCTTGTATTGATTTTGCTGAAACCGAACAACTATTAGATGATGCTAATGCACGCCTATCGGGTTGTTTAACTGCACGTACCGCCTAAAGGTTATTTGCCTAACATTGTTAGGTAATACCAAACGGATTAATTAGTCCGATTGGCATAATATATTTTAATTAGACGTGACTTATACCCACTACCAATCAAAGTGAGCGGGTATATGTCGCGTTTTCTATTTTAAAGGTATTATGTAATATGCTTCAAATACTCTGTTTTAGATAAGAGACATTAATGAAAAATTCAGATCCCGATTTTGATAAAAAGTTAACAAGTTTACGTGACGAAATTGATGAAATTGATAGTGATTTAGTCAAATTATTGCAAAGACGCCTTGCTGTTACCAGTAAAGTTGGTCAGCTAAAAAGTGGTGTTGGCAGACCCATTTATGATGCTAAACGCGAGGCGAGTTTATTTGCTAAACGTCGCCAGCAGGCAAGTGAGGCTGGTCTATCACCTGACTTAATTGAAGATGTTTTACGCCGTTTAATGCGTGACTCTTATGTCAGTCAAGATGCTAGTGGTTATCGCTGCGTTAACCCAGAATGTAAAAAGGTTGTGGTAGTGGGCGGTAAAGGGCAATTAGGCTCTGTTTTTGTCGACCTTTTTCAACGTTCTGATTACCAAGTTGCTATTATTGAGCAAAATGATTGGCCCAACAGTGAAGCTATTTTAGCTGATGCGAGCTTAGTCATTGTTGCTGTGCCTATTCGCCTGACGACTATGGTTATTAATCATCTTAATAACTTACCAAAAGAGTGTATTCTTGCCGATTTAACCAGTATTAAAGAGTCGCCTTTGTTTGAAATGAAAAAGGTACATGCTGGTCCTGTTGTTGGCTTACATCCTATGTTTGGTCCAGATGTCACAGGCTTAATTAAACAAACCATTATTAGTTGTGAAGGGCGTAACCCTGAACAATATCAATGGCTCATTGAGCAGTTTGAAGTGTGGGGCGCTAAAATTTATCCGGTGCAAGCACATGAACATGACCAAGCGATGTCAATGGTACAAGTTATGCGACATTTCTCTACTATCGCTTACGGCTATCACTTGATGAGTGAAGGGGCTGATATTGAGAACCTAGTAGCGATGAGTTCACCTATCTATCGATTAGAGTTGATTATGGTAGGGCGATTATTTGCTCAAGATCCTACCCTTTATGCGGATATTATTTTTGCTAACAAAGATAATGTCAGCATGATGAAACGCTTTGCTTACCGATTTTTAGAGCTACTTGAAGATGTCAGCCTTGATGATAAAGATGCCTTTGTTGATATGTTTAATAATGTTTCGGGTTGGTTTGGTGATTATGCCGGAGATTTTCTCGAAGAAAGTAAATCGATGTTATTAAAAGCTAATGAGCTGAAAAAACATTAATTTATCTTTAGTGTTTCAAACCTATCGCGCTAGTGCTTTCACTAGCGTGATTTATCCTTCTTTATTCCAATAATTCATAACAACAAATTTACTTACTTTGGTGTAATTACGCATAATGATCGAAATTCACTTATTTTCAGCTGCTTGTTCTTAGTAAGTTACGGCCAAATTACTGTTGATAAAAAATGTAAATGTTAGTTGTACTCCCCCCACGTAACTTCTGAATGAAGAATAAATCACTTTTAACTAGCAATAAGAATAAATATCTGATTAATCTAAGAAATCAGTTATAGTGAAACTCAATAATTTCTTTGCAGAGAACAAAATGGTTGATACAAAAAATAATGGCGAAGAAAGAAAAAAACTGATTTATGCTGGGCAAATGCACCTTGTTCATTGGCTAATTGTGTTGCTATCAGTAGTGTTAACGTTTGGTGCTTGGTATTATTCAAAATCTCAATTTAATCAAAAACTAGAAGATAAATTTCAACGTAATGCTGAACAAGTCGTTAGTTTAGTAAAAGAGAGAATGCAACTCTATGAAAATGCACTGTGGAGTTCGGTAGCATATATTGATGCTGATGAGACTGATATCACTCATACCAAATGGTTAGCTTATTCAAAGAGTCTAAAAATAGATTTAACGTACCCTGGTATTAATGGTATAGGTATTATATATAATATTCAGGCGGATCAACTTGATGATTATATAGAAAAACAACGGGTGCTTAGGCCAAACTATGCAATACACCCCAGCCATAATGAATCCGAGTATTGGCCCATTACTTATGTTGAACCAGCAGCCCCTAATAAGAAAGCTATAGGGCTTGATATGGCCTTTGAAACCAACAGATATTCATCAATTAAAAAAGCGCGAGATACAGGAGTCGCTCAATTAACAGGACCAATTACCTTAGTACAAGATGCTAAAAAAACGCCTGGTTTTCTGTTTTATACCCCTTTTTATAAAAATGGTACTAAGCCTGAAAGTACTGAGGCGAGAAGAGACGCTATTGACGGTGTAACTTACGCGCCTTTTATAATGAAAAACTTAATGCAGGGAACTTTAGCTGAAAAAAATAGGCATGTAAGTATTCAAATACGTGATGCTGGCGATTTGCTCTTTGATGATCATGACGACGAAAGTGTACTTGACGCGGACGCTAATCCTTTATTTACCAAAGAACAGGACATTTCATTATATGGTCGTACATGGTCATTCACTATTCAATCTAATCTAGATTTTAGAGATGAGTCAGCAGCTAATCAATCGTCATTTATTTTAATGGGAGGTTTAGTTATAGATGCCTTATTACTTGGCCTTTTTCTCTTTTTATCGCGAGCTAATCGGCAGGCCTTAGCTTATGCTGATCACATGACCCATGCGCTGGAAGAAAAAACAATTCATTTAGAAAAATCAAATAGTGATTTAGAACAATTCTCTTATGTTGCTTCTCATGATCTTAAATCGCCTCTTAATGCGATTAAACAATTGGTTGGTTGGATAGCCGAAGATTGCCAAGACATTATTCCAGATGAATCAAAAAAGCATTTAGCCTTGTTAGCTCAACGAAGCGATCGAATGATGAAGCTACTTAATGATTTGCTAGATTATTCACGTATTAATCGAAGTGAATTTAAAAGTGAACTTGTCAATTTAAATGAAATGAGCATCGATATTCTCCATTTGATAGACAAGCCCCCTGGATTCAATATCTCCGCACCAGATATTGAAATAATGATCCCCAGAGCTCCGTTTGAGATAGTCCTTAGAAACTTAATTTCAAATTCAATAAAGCATCACGATGAAAAAAGTGGCTATGTGCGTATTTCATGCAAAAGCAGTTCTGATTATCACGTAATAACGGTAGAGGATGATGGTCCTGGCATTCCTGAAAAATTTCATGATAAAGCGATGGAGATGTTTCAAACACTAAAATCTAGAGATAAAGTCGAAGGTAGTGGTATGGGATTGGCAATGATAAAACGAGTTACCGAACATTATCAGGGGAGCATTTCAATTGTTTCTGATGGACAACGTGGAACAAAAGTAATTATTCATTGGCCGACATCATAAAGACCTAATTAGCAGTAATTCATAAAAATAAAGAGAGAGAATTATGGTTGAAAATCCAAGCGACGTAACGTTATTATTAGTAGAAGATGATGACGTTGATGCGATGACAATTGAAAGAAGTTTTCTAAAACAACGAATCGCGAACCCCATCGTTCGGGCTTATGATGGTATTGAAGCGTTAGAGTTATTACGAAGTAATAAAGTTTCTCGTCCATTAATCATTTTGCTTGATTTGCAAATGCCACGTATGGGAGGCATCGAGTTTTTAAAAGAGTTACGTGCTGACGAAAACTTGTCAGAGTTAGTCGTTTTTGTCCTCACTACCTCTAAATCTGAAGAAGACATGTTATCTAGCTACCGCCAGCATATCGCAGGTTACTTTGTAAAAGGGAAGTCAGGAGCTAAATTTTTAGATATTGTAAACGTGTTAGACAGCTACTGGAAAGTAGTGCAACTCCCAAAATAAAAGCATAAAAATGTAGCGTACTTTAGCTATATTTATTAGCTATATTGAATCCTAATCACTATTATTTGGAATGCCATTGCAACACATGAAAGTATTAATTGTTGATGATGATATCGTTGACAGAGAGCTCATAAAAAGAACGTTAAAACGAAGTGATATTAGTTGTAATATTACTGAAGTTGAATCCGTGGATGATGCTCTGAAGAATCTACAAGACTCTTCTTTCGATGCGATATTGCTCGATTATAACTTACCGCAACGAAACGGGATTGAGTTACTTTTAGAAATAAAAGGCGATCCAAATAGGCATGATACTGCTGTAATAATGATGAGCACATCAAAAGAAGATGAGTTAGCACTTAATTGTATTAATGCAGGAGCCCAAGATTTTCTCGTTAAAACTGAGATAAACGTCTTTCGATTACAAAGGGCGATAGTCAATGCACAAGCACGCTCAGACTTGGAAAAAAGACTATATCAAAGTTATCAGCGTACTAAAGAACTTGCAGAGCATGATAGCTTAACCGGCCTAGCCAACCGTTATTATTTTGATGAATCCTTAGTAAAAGATATTAAGAGTAACCAAAGAGAAAAGAAAATCCTCGCACTGTTATTAATAGACTTGGATAATTTTAAATATGTAAATGATAACTTTGGTCATGATATTGGTGATAAATTGTTAATTGAGGTGGTTAAACGCATAAGTAACTGTTTACGTGGTAATGAATTATTTGCGCGTTTAGGTGGAGATGAATTCGCCATTACATTAACGCGTCTACCATCCATTAATGGAGCTAGTATTGTTTCTCAGCGCATTATCAATGCGTTACGTGAACCTTTTCAAATCGATAATCATTGGATTCAATCGGGTGCCAGTATCGGCATTTCCACATGTCCGTGGGACAGTTCAAATACTAAGGAATTGTTTAAATTCGCTGATATTGCAATGTATCGAGCTAAGAATAAAGGCCGCAATCAATTTTCATTCTTTGAAGAAGAAATGCAAAATGAGTTTCTAGAGCAATTTAAGATTGAAACTCAACTAAGATCAGCAATAATGAATGACGACTTTTATTTACACTATCAACCAGTCATAGATGCTAAAAGTAAAACAATAACAGGGGTGGAGGCACTAATTCGATGGAATATCGACGGTGATATGATCAGCCCAGACAAGTTCATCCCGATTGCTGAAAAGTCTCGACTCATTATTGATATTGGTAAATGGGTAATACAACAAGCAATAAAACAGCTTAGCCTTTGGAACAAAAATCGAAGCTCGCCACTAACCATGGCAATTAATTTTTCTTCAGTGCAGCTAGCGGATGAATATTTATTTGATTTTATTCGCGACTGTTTAAGTCAGCATAATGTTGCTGCTCATTTAATTGAAGTGGAATTGACTGAAACAGCTTTAATTATTGAGCCAGAAAAGACAGTTAAAATTATTCAAGGAATAAGTGACTTAGGCTGTAAAGTCTCACTTGACGACTTTGGCACTGGCTTTTCATCTTTATCACACTTACATAGCTTTCCAATTAATATTGTTAAAATAGATAGAACATTGATGCCGAATGCTTCTTCGTCAGAAAAAGTTAAGCAGCTATTAAGCGGTTTAGTTCTTATGATCAAGTCGCTAGATTTACAGATTGTTGCTGAAGGCGTTGAAACAGAAAGTGACTTAAATTTATGTGTGAAACTGGGTATAGGTAAAATCCAAGGTTTTTATTTTGATAAGCCTTTATCTCCTTTTGATTTAGAAATAAAATATTTATAACTGAAACCATTTTATTCACAATATATATATATAAAATTTAATAATTAACTCTGCTTAAGATAATTAAGCAGAGTTAATTATTGAAAATTTACCCTCACTGAATTCTGTAACTTCACTTAATAAAAATGGGATAATATACGCCCCCTTCAAACTCTTTACTGTTGTCGATATTTCATATATAGATGGCACCTGTGACAACTCCATAGTCATTCATTACCTTTAGAAATGTTAAATCAATAGTCCATTTTGCTTGAGTTCGCTGGTCTGAAAATTTCAGTTATTTGCATTAACAATATATGTGAACAATAATTGAGCTGAAGTAATTTTAGAATGATGTCTTGGGTAATAGTTCCTCCCACGTTTTCTTTGGTCAATTTAATCAAGGAATCATAATGAATAATTTAATAAAGTTTACGATCCCCTTAATACTTATATTTAGCGCAAATTGTTACGCTGAAAAACATATTGTAGATGTTTGGCAATGTAAGCTGAAAGAAAATAAAACGATGAAAGATGCTGCAGTATTGAATGAAAAATGGGTAAAATTCATGAATGCTAATGTTAAAGGAGGCGGGATTAACTCCTATGATATGGAGCCTAGAGTAGGAAATCACAATGGGTTTATGTTTGTTGATGTCTATCCAAACATGCAATCTTGGGCAGCAGGGGAGAATGTAATGGAGAAAACAGAAGAAGGTAAAGCGCTACAAAAAGAGTTTAAAATGTTGTCAAAGTGTTCAAGTAATAGCTTGTACTCGTCAACAAAACATTAGCTAATCTATTGACGTATATGTCAGCTAACCATCGTTATATTTATACATAGCTGACATTATTTATGCTTACTGACTAGTTATCAAAGTCCAACTAAGTGAGTTAGCGTAATAGTGCTTAGTTCACATTCCGCCGAACGATTCATTAACAAAAGTCATAATAAAAAGTCACATTTTAGTTCATGATAACCTCCATTATCAGCAGGCCATTTGATAAGTGTGGTTGTTCAGCCATGTCCACTGTAGGTCAAAATATACAAAAAATTGTCAGTATAAGCTCTTAAATGCTAACTCCATATTAGTGGTAAAAGTGACAGTTTGCTTTGAATAGTTTTCTATATGTTTCAGTATCTCAGTAATATTAGTGGATAACTTCTATAGTTAAACTGTTTAAACCCTATAGGAAATAAAGTAATGAATTTAGCCAATATAGTACAACGTGGTTGGGAAGCTCTTGGTGCTGGAGATTTTGATACGCTAGTAACTGACTATGTAGAACAAATGATATTCATCATGCCAGGACAAGCTGATGTTTTAAAGGGGCGACAAGCATTCCGTTCTGCTTTAGATAATCTTGGGGAAATCCTGCCTCCAGGTTTCGAAATTACGGGGCTTCGTCAGCTCGAAGGAGAAAATGAAATTGTCTCTATTGTAGAGTGGAAGTCCGATAAGATGATAGCCTCTCAGTTGTCAGTCTTGTTCAAGTTTGAAGGTGATCAAATTTATGAGGAACGGTGGTTCGTAGACACTGAGCAATGGAAAAGCGTATTTTAAATTAGTTGATAAACATAACAAGAACTTCAAACGGAAAAATACAGTTGGCTTTCACTTCGTTCTTCTTTTGCCAACTATATTTACCGCTTAAGTCGGTGTTAGCTACTTCTAAACTTCACTGAGAGTATTTATGGCGATGGAATTAACATTTAAGCAAGCAGTAATACTAGCGATAATACCTGCCGCAATTTCTGCTTTATCAGCATACTTTGCTCAAAGTGCTGAACACTCGGCTACTAAGGCAGAACAATCAACAGCGAAAATTGAATTAATGCAGGCAATTCGGCAGGCGCGCTTAACTGAACGAGATTTAATAAGTCATGATGCTATAGGGCAAGGAGAAATAGCTTACCTAATTCCTGTTGCTGATAACCGATCTTGGGGTAGTTATTATAATTGTCGTAAAGGTGATGGATCTAGATATATTTGTGCAAGAAATCAAAAACAAATCATACCTGAATTAACCTCTGAAATAGTATCTAAAGAACTTGAAGGTGGTTACTAATACCGCTAACAAGGCATTGCATCGGGGGGATGAAATCCCCAATCGGTTTATCTTTAGCACTAATATTTATCAGCGCTAATGCTCCTTTGGTGCGTAGAGAAGACGAAAATCCCTAAGAGTATGAAAGTCAATTATACAATCATATAGCCGACATAAATTTATGCTGTTGATAACTATTTACTCAGCGTTATCATGAGCGATTAGCGTACTTCTAGATTGGAGAATGACTCTAGTAACTTAGGAACTATCCAGTCTTCAAATAGCTTAACTTTATTCCATGAAAATTGTTGTTCCGGCGCAACAAGATAAAGTGAATAAGGACTTTTGCAAGAGTAGTTGAGTAGTTTGACCAAACGACCTGTGCGTAAATGTTCGATGACTAAGCTAGTATTTACTAATAAGAAACCACGGCCTTGAACAGCACTATCAATCAAAGGAAGTGCATCATTCGTTTTAATTACGGGTACTAATGTTTCAAATTTAATATTTACGCTTTTACAATAATCTTGAAACCTTTCCTGTATTCCAATACTAGTGTCTTCTATCCAAGGCAAACGAAATACTTGCTCCGGGATGTCTTTATTAATACCAGTTAGTAACTCTGGGCTTGCAACAAATGTCAGATTATCATCATAGACTTTTTTTTGTACTAACTCAGAGTGACCACCTCTTCCCATACGAATTGCTAAATCAATATGTGATTGTTTAAAATCAATAAGTTCACTGGAAGGAGCAAGTTGCACCATTATTTCAGGATGTAATTTCTGGAACTCTTGAAGTCTAGGAATTAGCCAGAGAGAACTAAATGAATGTACTGTAGAAATACGTAAAACTTGTGGGTTTTGATCACCTGTAATGCTTTGTATACCGGATGATAGTTCTTCAAATGCTCTTTGTATGAAAGGTAGTAGTGTTCGGCCTTTTTCGGTAAGCATTGTGTGTCTATTTGTACGTTCAAATAGTTTTGATTGTAAGTTTTCCTCTAACGATCGAATTTGTTGGCTGACTGCTGCTTGCGTTACGTTAAGTTGTTCGGCTGCTTGTTTAAAGTTTTTAGATTGTCCCGCAGCCAGAAAAAACTGTAAGGACTTCAATGGTGGTAAATATTTCATACTTAAGGTTTTCTTAATTGAAGTTAATTTTATATCGTTTGTTTTTAAACCTTATCATATTTAATCTGTTATCTACACTTTAGAGATTAATCGAGAGAATAAATGAATGATTCATTAGTAAAGGCATTTAAAACCATGTATTTAACAAGTGTTTTTTTGTTTTGTGATTTAGCAAGCGCAGAACATTTCACTGTAGAGAGGGCTGAAAATTATCCCTATAAGAACCTAATTAATCGAACTGATAGTCTTAAAGTTTTCTATATCATGAGTGGTGAGAGCTTTAGCTGTAAAGTTGAAGCTATTTTAGACAACATGATGTGGGTATCCCCTGAAAAAAAAATTAGCAAAGAATTATTTTATAATGACCCTTTATCTAACTGTCTATCTCGAGAGAAGGCAAAACAGATACTATCTCAAACGGTGCTTGAGTTCGGGCAAGGATTGTAATAAGTGGATTCGATTAGACATGTAGATATCTTTTTAAGGGCTGCTGTTTGAGCACAAAGCAGTCTTTACATGGCTGCTTTTTCATATCAATTGAAGGTTAGGTTTGTGGCATAATTTGACTTACCTAATTGCTCGCTTTAGACAAAGCTATTATTTAAGAATGTTAGATTAAGCCTCAGCAATTATTATTATCCTGCTAGACTATTTTATTGTAGAAAATATAGAACTGGCGACCTAAAAATTATGCAGGTCATTTTTATGCATCTTCCTCGTGCATTTGGCCGTCGATTAACGTCATATTTTCAACGAATTTTTCATCATGCTTTGCCAATCGATAGCTGCCGTCAAACATGTTTTCTAAGAAAATACATTGCCCACCGCTAGCTTGTAGTTGGTCAAGTACTTCTTGAGGTAATTCAACGCCAAAGCCAGTGCCAACCTTTTGTAACGTAAGTTCAATCATGGTAATAATTCACCTATATAATAATACGTTAAGTACCTAGTTTGCATTTTTAATAAAATGCGCCAGTTCTAATTATAGTTGTTGAATTTCATTGCAACAAGGCGATTTATCGATATGCAGTTTGAAGAAAAACATTTTACAGTGATACTAATCTACAATATTCATGACCTCTCTGTGGCACAAGTGACGATTACACCCTCAGCTGCTTTTTGTCTGGTGCTAATCTTTATTAGTGCTAATGTTCCCTAAGCGCGCAGAGAAGAAATAAGAGTTTGACGTTTTGAGTGTTTGTCGAGTTCAACTGAACATCAGTTAGTTGATCTAAGCAAGTTGGCAGAGGAATTAAAAAGTTTTGTATAGCGGACGTTCCCAAAATCGTTTTGAGACGAATTCCATACCCAAAAGAGCAAAGTATAGTTACAGAACGAGAACAATATGTGACTGCAGCTAAGCTCATAATCCAAGTGTTTGTCTACTCTACATTAATCGAAGTAGGATCTTTATATACGTGAAATTTTTTCACTCATTACTTAAAAAAATTCGTTTGTCTAGATATACCTTTTTGAATTAATCTTTAAATATGTTATCGCAATACTGTCGCTAAGGAACATATATGAAAAGTAAAACTGTCTGGTATCTATACTGCCATATGATTGATGAGTGGAAATGCATATCATCAGGAAACCTTTCTGATATCAAGAAAGCACAAAGCATGTACATACAAAGTGGAATAACATCTCCATTGAGAGTTCAGCATAGTAAATTAGATATTTCGAATGATTAAAGTGGATAGGTATTAGTTAAAACGAAAACAATCATATTGCGCTGTATTTTTCGTTTTAACGCTCATTGAAAGTTTGATAAAAATAAAAACCAGTCTCGGTCTGTATGTATTGGCAAAAGTCACTGCCAATTAAAATATAGGTAAAATAGACGTCATTTTTCTTAAAATGAAAACACATGTTGGTATGTGATACTCCCCTTTTTGGTAAAAGTTAGGTACTTTTAAGTTAACAAAATCCGAACTAATTATTTTCCAAAGTGAACTTCTGCGTTATTGACCTATAGTTCTGTTTGGTCTGAATTTCTTAGCGTTTTCCCTTTATTCCACTAACATTACTGCATCCTCGACTGTCTTAAATTGGTGGTTTAGTTCACATTCATGTTTAACCGGTTATTGGCAATAGTTTCTCATCAAAATACTCATGTTCTTATCTATGGGGAACCTCCGCTATCGGGAAAATGTCAGAGGAATGTGTTTGATATGCCATGTCCGCTATAGATAAAACAGACAAATATTTTCGGTATAGATTCTCAAAGACTAACTTCAGCAAAGTGGTATTAGAGAATACTGTTCAGAAAAATATTAGTTTAAAGCGGAATTAGTTTGCAGATTTTCAGCGAGTAAGTCGATAAAACTTCTGACTTTTGCGGAAGAAAATTTATCCTCTCTATGTACTATATTAATGGGTTTGGCAGGATGCTCAAAATTTTCTAATAGTATTTTAAGCTTATTATTTTTAAGCTCTTCAGCAACTTGATATGAAATAATTCGGGTTATTCCTAAACCATTTTTTGCCGCATTAATTGCTGCCTGATTTGTAGTAACGGTCAACCTAGGGTTGATCTTTATCGTTTGATTTTTTTTATTAACCAGAAACTGCCAATCCGGATTTAGGCTACCGGTATTAGCCGCAATAAGTGTGTGCTGAGCCAACTCCTGACAGTTTTTTGGAATACCATTTTTCGCTAAATACTCAGGAGAGGCAACGAGTATCAACCTAACGTTACCGACCTTTTTTGCACGCATACTTGAATCAAGTAGCTCACCAATGCGAATGCCAACGTCATGACCTTCTTCGAGTAAATTAACCACTCTATCTAAGAAAACAGCATTAACTTGTGTCTGTGGATAACGCACTAAATAGTCGGTGATCGTTGGCAATACGAACTGCTGGCCAAAAAGTACTGGGGCGGTAACGCTAATTTTTCCTTGTGGGGTAGCGTTGATACCTAACGCAGCTTCGTTGGCAGTCTTTACATCTTGCAGAATTCTTTTTGCATCTTCCAAATAACGAGCACCAGCCTCAGTCATTCTGACATAACGCGTGGTTCTATTGAGCAACTTTACTTTTAATGTCTCTTCTAAGTGTGCGACTGCTCTGGTAACTGTGGGCGCAGACATATTGAGGCGTCTGCTCGCCACTGAGAAGCCTTGCTCTTCAGCAACGGCAATATAAACCTTCATTAAGTGGAATGTATCCATTGTCTGTCTCTTCGTTGATTATTTCAGTATTTGAAATAATCAATTGTAAATCATGATTATTCTTAATTAAACCGTTTTGTTTCACAATAGCTTCATCGCTTGGTTAGCCGCATTAAATCATCAGATGAGATGACAATAACTAAGCGTAATATTGCAACGTAGTAAAGAGTAATAACCGACAGTGCGTTGTTGAAAGATAGTTAGTAACACCATCATGAACATGAGCATAACGTTATATGTCAGTTCATATTTTATATTTTAATGAGAATAAGGAAGAACAATGAGTCGTATTAATTTAGTTACCCCAGAGCAAGCAAATCCAGAACAAGCAGAGCTTTATGCTGCGATAACAAGCCAACTCGGCATGGTACCAAATTTTTTAAAAGTATTTGCAAACTCACCTGCAGCCTTAAAAGCATTTTTAGGTTTACACTCTATAGCTAACGAGGGAGAGTTAACCTCTAAAACTAAAGAGCGTATTGCCTTAGGTTTAGCTGAACAAAATGCCTGTGAATATTGTGTTTCGGCGCACACTGCAATAGGTAAAGGCGTTGGTTTAACGGAAGATGAAATGGCTGAAAATAGAGCGGGTGGTAGTCAAGATGCACAAGCAGCTATCGCGGTGAAGTTTGCGCGTTCTTTAGCTGAGCACAACGGTGAAGTGACCACTGCTGAGTTACTTGAAATACGTAATGCTGGTTATTCAGATGCTGAGATTGTTGAAATTATTACTCATGTGGGCATGAATATTATGACAAATATTTTGGGTAAAGCAAGTCGTGTCGCGATTGATTTTCCTAAAATTTCCCTGCAAAAAGCATCTTAATAATAGTTCAAATGAACAGGGAGTTCATTTGAATTATTTCAATTTGAAAGTTTTATTCAGTAAAAGGTGGTTATCAAAACGTTATAGCTAACAACAATTATCAGCTGTCAACATAGTGTAACCATTTACTTAGATAATCAGTTTAATGATCCTGTAGGAGTCGACCATGGCACATAAATACGCACAATTAGCCTTTACTGAGACAGTAAGAGCAATGCAGCAAGAGCAGAATAGCCGAGCAGGTTATGCCAGTATGGACCAAGGTGAGGATTACAATTTTCTCTTATCCGCAGTTGAAGCCGAGTTTATTGCCCAACGAGATAGTTTATATATGGCCAGCGTTAGTGAAACCGATTGGCCTTATGTTCAACACCGTGGCGGACCTAAAGGTTTTTTGAAGGTGCTTGATGCTTCTACATTAGGTTTTGCTGATTATAAAGGTAATCGCCAGTATGTAAGTGCAGGAAATTTCCGTAATAATGATCGTGTTGCTTTGATATTTGTCGATTATCCAAATAAACGTCGCTTAAAATTGATGGGACGAATCAGTCAAGTAGCTGAAGATGATTGGCAAACACTTGCCAGTCTTGAAGATGATGATTATCGAGCTAAAGTAGAGCGAGGTTTTGTTATTAAAGTCGAAGCATTTGATTGGAACTGCCCACAGCATATAACACCTAGATATAGTAAAAGTGAAATTGAGTCATTAATTATTCCGCTAACGAATGAGCTTTCAGACCTAAAAGCACAGTTGAAAACGCAGCAGCTTGCCTCGTTATCAGGTGAAGGTTTATCAAAAAACAGTGCAGTAGCCAAAGTAAGCTTACCTGATTATCCGAAAATATCTGGAGAGGGAGAGTTACCGTTAGTTATTAGTGGTATTAGACAATTGACCCCTCGTATTAGAGCTATTGAGCTCAGACATGTAAAGGGTGAGGCATTACCTGCTTTTGAGGCCGGTGCACACTTGGCAATACCTGTAGTATTAAATGATGGGAAAGTTACGCACAGACATTATTCACTTTGTTCAAATCCCAGTAGAACTGATTGTTATGAAATTGCCGTACTAAATGATCATAATGAGTTGAAAGAAGACAATAACGTAGATAATAGCGATATTGAAGAAAGTGGCTCTGCGGTTATTCATCAATATTTCACACTTGGGCTCAGGTTAAACTGTGTACAGCCGCAAAATTACTTTCCCCTTGAACAGTCAACAGATCCTGTTGTGTTGATCGCTGGTGGTATTGGTATTACCCCCATTAAAGCAATGGCCTTAACGCTAACAAGTCAGCAGCGGGATTTTTCACTGCATTATTGCGGTCGCTCAATCGATGAAATGGCCTTCAGTGATCGACTAACTAGGCAACTAGGCGATAATTTACATCTATACGCGAGTGATGAAGGTAATAAACTAAATTTAGAAAAATTATTAACTAGCTCTCCAATAAATGCCCATTTTTACTTTTGTGGCCCGCAAAAGATGATAGATCAGTTGCTTGAACTGGCTCAACAGCAAGGAATAGCTAGTGCACGTCTGCATTTTGAACGTTTTGAGCATAAGATAGATGCTGCGGCAAAGCCCTTTACGGTAACACTTAAGCGCTCTGCAAAACAATTTACGGTGTCGGCCCAAGAATCTATTTTAGACGCAGTATTAGCTCAAGGTATTAATGTGCCTTACAGTTGTAAAACGGGCGAATGTAAAACGTGTGTTGTTCCTGTAGTTAACGGCAATGTTATCCACAAAGATGAATGTCTAACTAACACCGACAAAGTAAATAAGCTTATGTGTCTGTGCGTCTCTAGAGCTGCCCAAGATACGTTAGAGCTGGATCTTTAAATAAGGAAAAACTATTAAGCTTTAACAAGGGCATAAGCTTTTGTCTTATGGAGCCGCTGTAAGGTCTAGAACCCGCAGAATATTCAAATCGGTTCAGGTATTTTTTTAGGTGGGATCAGATAAAGGCAAAGTCTTAATAAATTTTCCCACAGCTTAATTCTATTTATTAAAATGGCCGAGAAAACACATTTTCATGACTACCAATGTTCACTGTTTAGTTTACAGTGAATATTTCTATCTAGCGGAAAACTGTAACTATATTCATATAAAGTGTAAATATATGTAATAATTAGCAAAGTTCGCAATATTTTAATGAAATATATCTAGGTAGGTATTATGAAATTCTTGGCCATTACTTTAGTTTTTATGTGTTTTTCATCATCATCTTTTTCAGCTGATGATGAAGCACTAATAAAAAAAGTTAATCAATTAGAAAAAGAAATACAGGCGCTAAAAGATTCAGTTAACTCTGCTGATAGTGAAGTAGAGTTAACAGTAGATAAAAAAGAAGATACGGGTATTAAGTTAGGTGGGGCAGTCCGCTTTCAGTATTCTTATGAAGACTATAATGATGATAATACTAGCCGAGGAGGCGATTTAGATTTTGATGTTTTCCGTCTTGATTTAAATGGTGAAGTTGGCGGGGTAATTTTATCTGCTCAATATCGCTGGTTTCAATACATGAATGTAATTCATCATGCTTGGGCCGGTTATGATTTTGATGAAAAATGGCAAGGTCAAATAGGTATAACACGTGTGCCATTTGGTAACTTGAACTACAACTCACATAATTACTTTTTTAGTAGTAATTATTATGTTGGTTTAGAAGATGATTATGATGCGGGTATCAAGTTTATTAGAAAAACTGATGAACATGATTTAAGGATCGCTTTTTTCTTTACTGATGAAATGGGCGGCATCGATGGCTACGTAGATGATAGATCAGATCGATACTCTTACGATATTGTTGGTGTTCGTGCTAATGATGAAGGTATTTATGACGAACCTGACAATGCAGCTGCCGAGCATAATACAATAAGTTTACGTTATGCCTATCAGTTATCGAATGTTGAACTGGGCTTCTCTTACTTAAGCGGTGATTTGCGTGACTCAAGCTCATCGATAGGTGAACGAACTGCTTATGCGATACACAGTGATGCACAATTTGATCGTTGGAACGTAAAGCTACAATATACCGACTATGAGTATGATTTTGATGAATACTCGCCCTCCATTGCGGTTGGAGCTTACAGTTTTTATGATTCCATTCCAAGTGAAGCCAAGCTTTATACTGTTAATGTTGCCTACTTACAACCTGTTGAATTTGGACCTATTACCTCATTAAATTTTTATAATAATTATAATTTGATGACAGATAAGTCGGGCGACTTTAATAATGACACTATTATGAACGTCTTGGGCGTCGCTATTTCAGCGGGTGGACTTTATACCTACGTTGATTTGGTTAGAGCAAAAAATCAGCCATTTGTCGGTGGCACCATGGCAGGCGATAGTGATGACTGGCAAACAAGATTTAATATTAATTTTGGTTATTATTTTTAAGTCTCACTTTAACTAGAAACTTTAGTTAACTCTCAGTTACCACTAAAGGGCTAATATTCAATTCCTTGAATATTAGCCCTTTTCATTTTCTAATCACTTTTCCATTCTGTTAAAGTGCAAGCATAAGTTGTCCTAGCTCTTCAACACCCCTTGTTGTTAATTGTTCTGCTATCTCTTTTTGTACTGCTTTCGATTTGTTTTGACTGAGCTTAAATCTGCCTTCAAGGTGAGTAATATTAATGCTAAAAATAGTAATAGCATTAAGCATTTTTTTAATAGCAATTGCTGGAGCCTCTTCTATAGACCATGGCTTATCGATGTTGTTTGTCGAACGACGTTGCTCGAAGTAAGCGGTACTCGCTGCCATATATTGATACTTATCATCACTATCCTTTACCTCATGGGCGATACCAGATACATGTACCTTGGCATAATTCCAAGTGGGTACGCTTTGCGCATGGCTATGTTGCTTAGAAACATCCCGTGGTGATATGTATGCATCTTCACCATGAAAAACTAATTGAAGGGCTACTGTTGATGAACGCTGTAGCACTTTGGCTAACGGGTGATGATTACTCACATGAGTCGTAAGCGTGCTTCTTTCTAGTTGCTGTGTGTTCGTGTTAGAAGTCTTGAGAGAAAAGTGACAAGGAATATGACTAACGTCAATCTCTGATTCATTACTAAATAGTAATGTTGCTAAGGGGTTACTCTCAATAATCTCATGATAATGGGTAATGTTTTCTTCATTTGCTTGATAATGCTTAGCTGGGTACATAACTGAATTCCTCTTGGTTTTTTCCTGTGCTTAACAAGTGTCGTTTTATTTGAGGCCATTCATCATCAATGATGCTAAATAATGCAGTATTTCTATAGTTACCATTCGGTGCTCGGCGATGTTTTCTTAAAACACCTTCAAAGTGACCACCAATACGGGCAATCGCTTGTCGAGATTGTTGATTATCTTCATGAGTACAAATTTCAACACGCGCCATGCCCAAGTGTTCAAAGGCATGTTTTAGCATTAAGTATTTTGCATGAGAGTTAACGTAACTTCGCTGGAATTCAGGGGTGATAAACGTATGACCAATCTCAATGCTCTTATCTTTGTCATTACATCGAAACAAACGTGTTGAACCAATTATTTTGTTAGTTCTCTTATCAATGGTGACAAAGGCGATCTGTAAACCTTGGGTCATTTCATCAATTGCTTCTTTCATCCACGCCGCTGCAGTCTCTGGATTTTGACAACGATTTATTGGCATATGCTGCCATACTTGTGAGTGATTTCCTGCCGATAAAAAACCTGTTAAGTGCTGCAAGTTCATTGGTTCTAATTTTAGTAAACTGGTTTCTAACGTGGTTGGCTTTAGCCTTGGTTGTAACATAAGTTGCTCCATAAAAGGTTAGGTAATAGTTGTTATTATGCTTGTTATTATGATTGGTTTTGGTATAACTACTACAACCAGATATTGATAACTTGGTAGACCAGATTGAAAGCGTTAACGTTGAAAGTATTTTATGAAAACTCGGATCCTAATAAATCGTCATCGAAGCAAGCAAAGTATTTGGCGATTGCTGATGCCTTGAGAAAGGCGATTAGAGAAAGACAGATTGCGCCGACAGAAGCATTACCTTCTGCACGAAAACTTGCTCAGCAGTTATCGGTAAATCGTCATACTATTATGGCGGCCTTGGCTGAGTTAGTAGCGCAAGGCTGGGTTGAAGTAAGAGAGCGTTCAGGTTATCGAGTAGTAGAAAACCTGCCAATTCAAGGCAGTCGTACAATAAATAAAGTGGCGAAAACACCGCAAAGTTTTGACTGGAAATTTCGAGTCAAACAAACCTTTGCTGTTACGCCAAAAGTTAAAGCGAGCGAATATCCTTATAACTTCTCTGGTGGCCAGCCTGATATCAGGAAATTTCCTTTTGATGAGTTTAAAAGTCATTTTTCACAAACGTGTCAGCGGCCTAAAATAGATGATTTAAGTTACGGTGATAGTCGCGGAGAAGCTGAGCTTATTGAGGAAATAGCCACGTATTTACGACGCGTTCGCTCGATTACTGATAAAGAGTTGATGATTTGCAATGGCTCACAAGAAGCCTTGTATATGATTTCACAGTTACTTCTACAACCCGGTGATAAAGTTGCGGTTGAGCAGTTAGGTTATCCACCAGCTTGGGCTGCCTTTGAGCGCACAGGTGCGACATTAATTGCTGTTAAACAAGATGAACGGGGCATAAGTCCTGAACATTTAGTGCAAGTATTTGCAAAAGGTAAGGTTAAGTTGCTTTATCTTACGCCATTACATCAATACCCAACGACTGTCTCTTTAGATATCTCTAGGCGTATGCAAATTTATCAATTAGCGGTGCAATACGGTGTCGCCATTGTAGAAGATGATTATGATCACGAATTTCATTATGACAGCCAGCCGATTGCACCTATGGCTGCTGATGATCCTGCAGGTTTGGTTATCTATATATCTACCTTTTCAAAACTGATGTTTGGTGGCGCACGTATTGGCTATGTTGTGGCAAATAATGCCCTAATTGAGCAAGTGGCGGCTTATAAAATGGTAATGAACCATAAGTGTAATGTTTTAGTTCAACAAGCGGTGGCTAAGTGGATGCAGCAAGGTGGCTTTGAAGCACATTTACGACGCATGACACGTTTATATCAAAAGCGTCGTGATTTTATGGTTCAACAGCTAAGATCCTTTCAAGATAAAGGCTTACCAATACATTTCGAAGTACCTGCTGGCGGTATGGCAATATGGCTTGATACCGGTAAGTCGATTATTGGGCTAAAAGAGAAGTTACTTCCACAGCAAGTGTACTTACAAACCGAAGTGGAATTTAGTAGATTTAATGAGTTGCCTGATGACTTACCTAGGACAAAATATCGGTTTATCCGGCTGGGTTTTGCGGCAATGAATGAAGCAGAAGTTACCCAAGGATTGGACATAGTGATGAATACTTTATATGGCTTGGCCAGCGAATAAGTTTATTAAAAAGTGATACCCTAGAGGGTTAAGAAGTAAGTTGAAAGAAGTCATTTCCGTGACTTATTTCAACATCACTCCTTGGTCATAGGAAAACCCTGAACTTAATGTGCTTCATGATGTGTGTGTAGAGCCCGTGTATTCTGGCTGGCTGAAAACCCTTGATTAATCATAGCTGCTAAAAATGGCGTTGATTCGTTATCGCCAACATCAGCATAATCAGTACTTTGATAACGTGAATATTCAGCAAAGAGTACTGCGATTTGTTCGACGCTACCTTGATAATTTGTTAATGACCACTGGCGAGTCAAAGTTGGACTCTTGAGCTCGAAGAACTTGACTAACTGAAGGTTAGGTAACCAAACTAATTGATATTCTGATGTTTTAGTCTTATGAAAATAATGCTGTTCTAATTGGCAACCTGAATTTTTTTGCTCGACAAGCTGCATTTTATCTAAATCAGGTGTCGCCACTAATTGAAAAATATCTTGCCATTTCGGCTGATATCTTAATTCATTTGATTGATACTCAATGGTGTGTTGGTATTGCTCAAAAGCTCTATTTAACGATAAACGATTGCCCTTGTGCGACCAAATATCATTAACGCCTTGGTTAATATCTCGCTGCAAGACTCTATTATTGTATCGGTGTAATTCAAATAATTGTGTTTGTTTAGCTGCCAATGTCTGTATTTTGTTTCCTTCACTATTATTGCTTTTCTGTTGGTCAAAGTCATAATAAGCACTAAGCACCTTAGGTAATATTTTGCATTCGCTGGCAGTACTGCTGACTGACATGGTTACCGCTAATATTGTGAATAGCAGTAGGGTTAATCGTGATACAGAGATAATTTTCATACTAATATTGCTCTCATAAGAGATAGGTGAGTTGGTTAAAAAATATAAAGTAAAGTGAGTTAGGGGAAGTACAAGGAAGCTGCCTATTTTTATAGGATACGACAACTTCCTTTGGTACTACTTTTAAGCCTATTACTACTAAACTGGCTGCTTAAAGGCTATTTAGTTTATTGCCTTTTCAGCTTGTTTGACTAAGTCAGCGGCATAATCCATTACATGGAAAATAACACTTTGCTCATTTGTACCGGTAACTAAGTGAGCGCCAGGCCCCATTGCATAAATACCAACATCTTCACCTGCATGTGTCTCTGAGCCTCTTGGTACTAGAGATTCTTGGTGGAAACCTGCTGAATTTGTATCAACCAGAGTGAGGTCCTGACGCCCTGTTATCGCATCACCGTTATATCCTTCATCGGCATCAGTTTCTGAGCCTAAATCTCTAAAACCTTTACCGTTGGTATAACCTAATGTGGTGTAAGGCATGCCATCCTTTGCTAAGCTTGGTTCAGTTTTTCCTACACTCACGACTTTACCTAAAATTGGATTACCACGTTTTGGATAACCTGCCATGGTAAATACATGACTATGATCGGCAGTAACAATAATCAAGGTTTCTTCAGGGTCAGTGTTTTCAACAGCAGCTTGTACTGCATCAGCGAATGCGATGGTATCGGTTAATGCTCCGTGCGCACTCCCTGCATGATGGCCATGATCTATGCGACCCGCTTCAACCATTAAGAAAAAACCTTCTTTATTATTATCCAGTATATCAATAGCTTTGTCGGTCATTTCACGTAAAGAAGGTTCACCCGAAATATCATTTTTTCGGTCGGCTTCGTATTGCATATGTGATTCATTAAATAGTCCGAATAAACGTTGCGTTGCATCGGCATCAACGGCATCAAAACCTGCTTGGTCAATGACGAAACTGCCTGTTGGATATTGTGCTTGCCATTCAGCGGTTAAGTCTCGACCATCGGTTCTATCACCTTCGATAGAACTGGTGGCATCAGCAGTATTATATGCTGCGTCCTTTGGTAAGAAGTGGCGTCTTCCGCCACCTAGGACAACGTCGATACCATCAACATCAGTACCGGAGAAACGGCTCTCAATATCACTTTCAAAGCTGATAAGCTGCGACGCTATGTCAACACAACCAGCGGCAATAGCTGTGGCAGGCATGTCTGAAATATCTTCCCAATTTCTCTCCGCAGATTTAGCATAGGTTGCTGCGGGCGTTGCATGAGTAATACGAGCCGTAGAGATAATACCCGTTGATTTCCCTGCAATCTCAGCCAATTCTAATGCTGTAACCAGTTCATTACCTGATGCAGTAGCACAATCGCCACGCTTAATGGCTTCGGCAACACCAATGACGCCTGCATCGGTTTTAACACCTGACATCATCGCTGTCATCGTGCCAGCAGAATCAGGCGTTTGTGCATCAACATTGTAGGTTTTTGCAAAACCAGAGTAAGGGAATTTATCAAAACTTAACTCGTGTTCTTCACCTAATTTTCCTAATTGCTGTCCTGCTAATATACGTGCGGCAGTAACGGTTGATAAACCCATGCCATCACCGACAAATAAAATGACATTCTTTGCTTTACCGCGAGCATTAACCAAAGATTTAGCATTTAACTGCGCTTGGCCTAAAATATTTTGTCCTTGTTCATACCAAAGGTTATTGGTCGTCGCGGTCAGTGATGAACCCTGCATTTGAGTCACTGTTGGTTTACAAACAAATTCTGTTGTTGTAATTTCACCCGCGTCTAAAATACCTGAGCTATCGCTATCTAAGCCTGAATCAATTTGTACGCCACCGTTAAGACATTGTTCGTGACCAATAGTAACTAAGGTTTGGCTGATTAAACTGCTTGTACCTTGGGTACCGTTATCACCACTTGTTCCGTCGCTGCCATCACAACCTGCTAATGCGGCTAACACGGCTAATGAGATTAAATTTAATGTTTTATTTGATTTTTTATTTAAGGCTTTCATTGTTAATTCCTTTCTATTAGCAAGTTACTGAGCAATTAAGCCAAGAGATTGATTGATGATGTGAAAAACAACACTTTGCTCGATAACACCTTGTGCTAAATGAGCACCAGGGCCTGAGGCATGTAGGCTGATATCTTCACCAGCATGGGTTTCTGAACCCAATGGTATTGCTGCTTCTTGATGGAAACCTGTTGAACTTGTATCAACAGTGGTTAAGTCTTGACGACCAGCAACGGCATCATCGTTATAAGCAAGGTCGGCATTGGTTTCATTAACTAAATTCCTAAAGCCTTTACCGTTGGTATAACCTAAGGTGGTGTATGGCATATTGTCGTTAGCGAGTGCCGGCTCAGTATCACCAACATTAACTACCTTGCCTAATATCGGATTGCCACGTTTAGGGTAACCTGCAATGGTAAATACATGACTATGATCCGCAGTCACTAATATTAAGGTTTCTTCGGGGTTAGTATTGTTGATAGCTGCTTGTACAGCATTTGAAAACTCTATGGTATCGGTCAATGCATTGTAGGCAGAGCCTGCATGATGGCCATGGTCAATGCGTCCAGATTCAACCACAAGAAAAAAACCTTTGTCATTGTTATCTAAAATATCAATGGCTTTGCTAGTTAGCTGAGTTAATGAAGGTTCACCAGCAATATCATTTTTGCGGTCTGCTTCATATTGCATATGAGATTCATTGAAAAGTCCTAATACGCGCTCAGTGCTAGTGGCATCAATAGCATCAAAACCCGCTTGGTCAATAACATATTTACCGTTTTGATACTGCTCTTGCCACTTGGCTGTTAGGTCAATGCCATCAGTTCGATCACCTTCAATAGCACTACTGGCATCGGCGCTGTTGAAGCTTTCATCTTTAGGAAGGAAATGGCGACGACCACCACCAAAAGCGACTTCCATGCCATCAACATCAATGCCAGGGAAACGCTGTTCTAAATTTTTCTCAAAATCAATAAGTTGTGTTGCAATATCAACACAACCAGCCGTTACTGCAGCCTCAGGCATGTCAGAGATATCTTCCCAGTTGCGATCGGCAGATTTTGCATAGGTAGCAGCAGGCGTTGCGTGGGTTATGCGCGCCGTTGAAATAATGCCCGTTGATAAACCTTTAATTTCTGCAGCCTCAAGTGAGGTCACTAACTCATTACCTGCAACTGTGGAGCAATCACCTCGGGCAATATCTTCATCCACACCAATAACGCCGACATCTGTTTTTACGCCTGACATCATGGCTGTCATGGTACCAGCAGAATCTGGCGTTTGAGCGTCGACGTTGTAGGTTTTAACTTGCGCTGAATAAGGAAAGGTTTCAAAACTTAAATAACCTTCTTCTCCTGATTTACCTTCATTTTGTCCAGCTAAAATTCGTGCCGCGGTTAAGGTAGATAAACCCATGCCGTCACCGACAAATAAAATGACGTTTTTTGCTTTATTACGCGGCGTTAGTTTAGTTTTAGCGATAACAGATTGTTCGCCATCTGCAAACCACTGACTGTTTTTTTGTACGTCGGGTAAAACGCCAGCAACGGCGACGCTAGAGAGTAAAAATGATGACAAGGCTGAAAGTGAAACCCACATTGAGTTCATAGTGCTTCCTTTGTTTTTAATTTAAGGTTAGAAGTTAGGAAGTTAATGCGCATGCATTAACTTCCTCAGTATCCTAGTGATTAAAAATGACAGTTTGGTAAAGTAAAGATGAATGAACAATGAAGGATTTGTAACAGCATTGTGACAAGGTAACAGTGGTAAGCTGCTCAATAGACAATATAGAGTGCTCGGAGGGGAATCACATAAGGTAACAATTTCATCTTGCTATTAAGGCGAGTTTACGAGATAAACTTAGTTATACATTATGTTAATGTATAACTAATTTAACTAGATAATAGAGACTTAGGTGTTAGCAGAAATTTTAGTGGGGCCAATTTTACGACGTTTAACATCACAACAATTAGTGTTGTGGTGGCTTAGTCCGTTTGAGTGTGGTGGAGAGCTCTGTTGTTACTTAGGTAAGGATAGCTTAAGTAATGAAAACCTAAGTAACGATAATTCAACCTATGATGACGCCTTAACCAAGTCCCAAGATACACATACCCCATATAAAAATACTGTAGATACAGACAAATTAATTTTTACCGCAGTACTTGATGAAAGTACTTTAACGACTTTTCGTGTTGGTGAAAAAGCTGTTGTTCATTTATTGGATGTAAGTATTAACTTACCGGCAGAGACTTATATTGAATATGATTTACGACTTGTAAACTCAAGTGATAGCTTTGGTTTTAGTGACAATAAGGCTCAAGACAGTATCGATATTAGCGCTACTACTCGCGCTGAAGAGAGTAGTAAATGCCTAGCTGATATTATTCCGCATTTAGCCTATAGCAATAAAAGTCGCCCCTCCTTTATTATCCAAGAGAATATAAATAATTTACTTCATGGCTCTTGTCGTAATCCACATCATGAGAGCCCTGATAGCTTATTAGCAGGCGATCAATTAGTTGGAAAAACCTTATCAGATGTTGAAAAAAGGCCGGCGTTGTTGATGATGTCTGGCGATCAAATTTATGCTGATCATGTTGCCGGCGTAACACTCCATGCAATTCACCAAGTGATCGCTTTATTAGGATTAAATGATGAAAGTTTTAGTGATGACAATTTAGCTGAACAAGGCATTACTTGCGGTAGTGAGCTTTATCAGTTTAGTGAACAATACTTTCAACGGGAGTTACTGTTACCTAAAAGTAATTCACCCGCCGCTTTTTTTACATCAAGAAACCAACAAGCCATTTTTACCTCCACCTATGCTCACAATCATGTGATGACCTTTGCTGAGAATATGGCAATGTACTTTTTAGTGTGGTCACCGACCCTATGGCAGCAGGTGACATTGGAAGATTTTATTGTCCCTGATAAATACCAAGCGATTCATCAGCAAGAGTTAGCCGCAATTAAAGGTTTTATTAGTGGTTTAGATAAAGTGCAGCGCTTACTTGCGCACACACCAACCTACATGATTTTTGATGATCATGATGTTACCGATGATTGGAATTTAACGGCTGCATGGGAGCAGGCTGCTTATCAAGACCCGTTGGCAAAACGTATTATCGGCAATAGTTTGTTTGCTTATTGGTTATGCCAAGGTTGGGGTAATGATCCTAAACAATTTGAAGGGGATTTTTATGCAGTTGCTAATGAGTACCAAGTGGCAAATGTTAATCAAAAAGAACCAAATTCAGCGCAACAAGACGATGATTCACAAGGATTAAGTTCGCAAGCCTCATGCTCGCAAGATAGGTTTATTGACTATCTATTGAAGTTCTCCCATTGGCAATACACCCTTGATAGTCAGCCTAAGTTAGTCGTGCTTGATAGTCGAACGCGTCGCTGGCGCTCAGAACAAGCGTTGGATGACCCTTCAGGATTAATGGATTGGGAAGCTTTATGTGAATTACAACAAGAATTGATAGGCCATAACGCTATCTTATTGGTATCACCAGCACCTATTTTTGGTGTTAAGGTTATTGAAACTATTCAACGCATTGCCACTTTAGCAGGACACCCCTTAGCAGTAGATGCTGAAAATTGGATGGCGCATCCAGGCGCCGCGAGTACCTTGTTGAATATTTTCAAACACCCTAAAACACCAGAACACTTTATTATTCTTTCAGGCGATGTGCATTACTCTTTTGTTTACGATATTGAATTGCGTTTTCGTCACCATTCACCCCATATTTGGCAAATTACTTCGAGTGGTATTAAGAACCAATTCCCTCAACCGCTCATTGGTTTATTTGACCGAATGAATCGTTGGTTTTATGGCCCTTATTCCCCCCTTAATTTATTTACAAAACGTCGCTTTATGCGTATTAAAGGACGTAAGTTAATGGTTGATGAGCAAGAGCAGAAATTGAAGTTAGGTCACCAACGTCTGCAAGCTAAAAGTGGCTTGGGTTATTTAGAGATCCATGATGATGGCTCGCCACATTTTATAGCAGACTTGCATTGTGATGGCAGTAAAACTGTTTTCATAGAAACTAGCGAAGAGCTGCTTCCTTAGTGGTTTTTCTTTACCGGTAACATACGTGTTAGCGTGTCATCTTTTTGAATGTAATGATGCACTAACGCTGCTACTGCATGAAAGGCAATCAGATAATAACCCCATGAGCCAATTTCTTTGTGCCAGCCTTCTAATACTTTGCCAAAAGGTTTGTCATAGGGAATAAGAGCGGGTAACTCTAATCCGAAAAAGGGAATGACTTTGCCTTTTGCACTGAGCACAAACCAACCAAAAATTGGCATGGCAATCATGAAAACATAAAGCACCAAGTGCGCCATATGGGCGCCCCTAGCTTGAATAACTGAAAGTGGCGGGGTTATTTGGGGAATAACTTGTACACTGCGTAAATAGAGGCGCGCACAGACTAAAATAAATACCGATAAACCAAGCATGAAATGCCACATCTTGAAGAGGTCTCGCAGTTCAGTACCTTTTTCAAAAAACACTCTGCCTTCAATACTGGCAAAAACAAAAATCATTAACACCACCATTAACCAGTGCATTTTAATTGAAAGCGAACCATAGTGATTTTGAGTGTTTTTCCAAGTCATGAACAGTTCCTTATTTACCTACTTTTTGGGGACAAAGGTGCTCGCCAGGTCGGCAATATCATCAACACTTTTTGCCAATTGTTCCATTTGTTCGGCGACATTATCAGTTTGCTGCCAAGTCGATTCGGTATTTTGTGCAATATCTGTTAAGTGGCTATTTATTTCGTGAGACACGCAAGACTGCTCTTCAGCTGCCGTAGCTATTTGAGTTGCCGCTTGGTTAATATTTTGCATTTTTTCGACTACTGAATTAATTTGCTGATGAGATGCCTGGGCACTATCAACACAGAACTGTGCTTCATCTTTATTTTTATTCATCAAGGCGACCCATTCCTCTATAGTATTAAGCATAATGGTTAAGCGTTGATGAATTTTTACAGCTGAATCTTGAGTGCGTGATGACAAATTTCGTACTTCATCGGCAACGACGGCAAAACCTCGGCCGTGTTCACCTGCACGAGCAGCTTCAATAGCTGCATTTAATGCTAATAAATTTGTTTGGTCAGCAATTGATTGAATTTCTTCCATCAAGGCACCGACGTTATTCGCCGACTGCGTTAAGCTATCAGCTGAGCTTGATGCACTTTCTACTGATTGTGCTAAATGACTTATTTTGTCACTAGTTTCATAAATGCTTTGCTGAGATTGCTCACAGTGTTCGAAAGTGATTTCTAATTCGCTGGCAACATTAACCGTGTTTTGTGCAATATCTTGTGTAGAATTTTGCATTTGATTCATCGCGGTACTGAGCTGTTCTAAATCATTTTTCTGCTGTGCTAATGTTGTTCTAGTATCTGTTAAACCTTGACTTACCTTTGCCATAACGGCTCTTATTGGTTTAGCAGCGTCAAGCGTACGCTCAATAATGGCTTTGATTTTGGTTTTTAACAGTAAGAAATTAAAATCAAAAACGCTGGCGGTGCCTTTACCGAAATACACCTTACGAGATACTGAGTCAAATACGCTTTGCATACGCTGAGCACGCATAGCGGTCGGAATGATATCAGACCAAAAAACGAGAACTGGGGTAATGGCGCTAAGTCCTGCGACGATAGAGGCGAACAAGCCTAGCTGAGTAAAAATAAAGCCTTGCGCGATAATGGACAGTAAAACTAGAAAAGCAAACTTATGGTTTTTAGTAAACTCAAAGGTTATCCAGTTGTTATTTTTATTTAGTGCTTGATAGATCTGTTCTGCATTGCTCGCAAGGGAAGTATCTGCGATGGAGCTAATACATTGGAAACCCGTTATTTTATTTTGACTGTATTGCGGGGTAATAAAAACATCTAGCCAAATTTTATTACCTGTTTTGCTTTTTAGCTGTAATAAACCGTGCCATGAAAAACCTTTTGCTAAGGTTGCTGATAGCTCATCAAGCACAACTTTAGGCATTTGTTCATGAGTTAAACTACGAGTATCAGTATTGAGTAATTCACTTTCTTGGTAGCCAGTTGTTTGGCAGTATGCTTGATTTACATAGGTATAATTACCCTTCAAGTCGGTAACGGTAATTAATTGTTTCATAGTAGATGACATAAATTGCACAACTTAAAGTGGTTAAGTTAATAATAACAGTGATAAAACGTTATTGTTTTGATCTATATCGGCAGCAGAGAATGAACTTTAATAAATTTTTAGTAAACTATATAAGTTATACCCGCTACCAATCAAGATTTAGGTTTCAGAGTGCTTGAGCAATTTCAATACAAGGCGCTGTGATGAAATAATGGTTATTCAGGAGAATATGCTCCTGCATTCACTAATAACACCATCCATGTAGCGCCATTATAAATCACAGCAACGATGAAGTGATGTTGCTCAAGCGCTTCTTCGATGGGTTTTAAATGACTTTATACTGCGTCGAATAATCAAAGCATAGAGTGACTATGCTTAAATCCTTCTTCTTGTCTAAAGTCACTTAAATTCCCACTGAAAACCTGCACTTTGAATGGTAACGGGTATAGACCAATGATTTAGTAAAGCGGTCTTATATTAATTAGCCTAATTTTTCATGGCATTAGAGTTTTCTAATTTGATTAACTTAGAAAGTATTTGTTTAAGTAGCTCTCCACCCAACTGATTACTCTCTAGACCATTTTCATTACCAAAACTGCCTAACTGTATATTTTTAAACTGCTTAGTTTGCGTTTTATTTTCATTAATAACGGTTAGGGTCAAGTCATCAATAATCACTGAACTTATTTTTACTCGTGTTAATGCTTTTCCTAATAGGCGTTTTTTCTGCTTAGCTTCATTGGAGGCGATTATCGCTTGGTTGGTTTCAACCGTTTGTACTTGTGGCTTGGTGTCTAACTCCTCTAAGGCCAATTTTTCGCTTCGTTCAGGGTACATTTTTGCATAAAGTCCTGCACTGATTTGTGGATATAAAGCGGGGTAATCAGTGGCTAGCTGGGCATTAATGCGATCAAACAAAACTTCTAAATTAGTTTTACCTGTTTCACTTGTTTTAGAAATCTCAGACCAAGCCTGTAAACTGCCTAGGCGAAGTTCTTCAATGTGAACAATAGTGGTTGTTTTTTTCTGTATGCTGGGCGAATCAAGCTGGCGGGTGGGTACTTTTGCCAGTTGTGCACTAATAGTATCTGCTTTAAAAAGTAAAGGCTGGATTAAGCCATCAATATTGCTCAGAGAAAAGTCAGTGAAGTTAGTGATGCCGGTATTATCGGAGTAATCAGCACTGAGTAGTTTTGCTTCTTGAGAACTATAGTAGTGACTCTGCAATATCACTTGGCTTTTGAGGTAATCATTTAAAGAGCTATTGGCGAGATACCATAACATGGTGCTAAAAAATAATAATAAGGCAAAGGCTAGTACGGCTAATTTGTTCAAGGGGTTATCTCATTTGCATTAATTTGCGTTAAGTGGTTAATATTTTAAGCTAAGTTACCGTCTAGGTAAATGCTATTAAGTAGGCTATAGGTTATAGTATTTGTGTACAACTATACCCAAACCACTTGAAGCTGCGTATTTCAGGGTACCTGAGCGTCTTATGATCAAGGCGCCTCTTTTTATTAATGGTTATTCCCTTAAAAAACGAGGCAACGAAGAGCATAACTTGCTCAGGAGTCCCCACAGGGCTGATTTAGAAACGCTTTATGCTACGTTATTGATTTCGACAATAGAATAACTATTCTTTTCAATCAATGCCTTGCCTAAAGGTGTTTCTAATTTCAGCTGAAACCTGCATCTTCATGTAGTGTGGGTATAGACGCTTTATACTTCACTATCAATATGCTACTAGAGAATTTTATGCCAAATAAGTCTGTGTCTACAGCACCTGCAAGTACTCCGACTCTCATCAGCCGTTTACCCCTATTTATTATCGTTGCCATCCTAGTGGCCTTAATTACTTATTTGCAATGGCCAGAAGCTAAGCAAGAAAAAAGTACATTCAAGCGTGTCGTTGCGGTAAAAATGGTGCCGGTATTACTTGCCGAATTTATTGAAAGCGTTGAAGCCGTTGGTACAGCGAGAGCCAATGAGCAAGTTGTTATTACCAGTAAATATTCAGACCTTGTTGATGAGATTTACTTTGATGATGGTCAGCGAGTTAAAAAAGGCGCTAAGTTAGTTAAATTGAATAACCAAGAAGAGCTGGCAAAGGTTAATGAATTAAAAGCTAATTTGTCAGAATCACAGGCGCATTTAAAGCGATTATCTGAGTTACTTGCCAGTCGAGCTACTTCAAAATCTTTAGTCGAGCAACAAGAAGCAAAAACCAAGGCGATTGAAGCACAACTCGTTAGTGCACGCGCTAAATTAAATGACTTAACTATTCGTGCCCCATTTGCTGGCGTATTGGGTTTTCGTGAGGCAAGTAAAGGTGCTTATATTGATGCCGGTGATGTCATTACTAGTTTAGATGACTTGAGTATTATCAAAGTTGATTTTCACTTACCTGAGCGTTTACTAACCCATATTCATGTTGGACAACAAGTGAGTGCGGTAAACAGCGCTTATAAAGATAAAGAGTTTATAGGTAAAATAACGGCCATTGATAGCCGAATTGACTCAAGTACGCGAAGTATTAAAGTGCGCGCCACTATCAGTAATAAAGCATTAAAACTTCACCCTGGCATGTTGCTCAATATTAGTGTGTTATTACAAGTAGAGAATATATTACAGTTACCTGAAAGCAGTATCATTCCTATTGAAGATATCCATTATGTCTTTGTTGAAAAGGAAGGGAAAGCGATACGAAAAGCAATCAAAATTGGTCGACGTCACCCTGGAGTAGTGGAAGTTCTATCAGGTTTGGTTGAAGGCGAACATGTGGTTGTTGAAGGGGCACTTAAACTGCGAGATGGCTATGCTGTCAATATCATTGGTCAAGTAGCTGAAGTTGAGGCTGAGGCTGAGGCAGGAAATAAGCCAACCAAGTCAGCTAAGGAAAAGGCCAACAAAACTCCCGCTGAAAACGGGAGCAAAACCTAGTGATCCTTTCTGACTTATCGGTTAAAAGACCTGTTTTTGCTACGGTATTAAACTTACTTATTATAACTTTTGGCATTGTTGCTTTTTTAATGTTGCCGTTACGCGAATATCCGGATATTGATCCGCCTATTGTTAATATTAGTACCACATACCCGGGGGCTTCTGCTGCCATTGTTGAAACCAAAATCACTCAATTACTTGAAGATAGAATTAGCGGTATTGAGGGGGTTAAAACCATCAACTCTAATAGTCGTGTTGGTCGTTCAAGTATTACCATTGAGTTTAATTTAGATCGCGATATTGATGCCGCGACAAATGATGTGCGTGATCGTATCTCTCGTGCATTAAATAATCTACCAGAGCAATCTGATCCTCCTGAAGTATCAAAAGCCAATGACGATGAAAGCGTGATTGTGTGGTTCGTTTTACAAAGTGAAACCATGAGCACCTTAGCGCTTACCGATTACGCTAATCGTTACATCGTTGACCGTTTTGCCGTGGTTGATGGCGTTGCCCGTGTTCGTGTTGGCGGCGGTCGTACCTATGCCATGAAGATTCGCTTGAATCGTGCTTCTATGGCTGCGCGTGATATTACCGTACAAGATATTGAAAGTACCTTACGTGACGAGAATGTTGAGCTACCCGCAGGGCGTATAGAGTCAATAGACAGAGATTTCTCTATTCGCGTTGAGCGTAGCTACTTAACCGAGCAAGACTTTGCCAATATGGTGATTAATCACTCTGAGAGTAAGTCAGTTGTGCGATTAGGTGATGTTGCTGAAGTATTCATTGGTGCACAAGATGATGAAAATATGTTCCGCGGCAATGGTAAAAATATGGTGGGCTTGGGGGTAATAAAACAGTCTAAAGCCAATACCTTGGACGTGGTTAAAACGGCTAGGAAAGAAATGATCGCTATTCGTGATTCACTTCCTGTGGGAACAACCATCACCAATAGTTATGATAGCTCTGTGTTTATTCAAGGCTCTATCGATGAAGTGTATAACACCTTAATTATTGCCATGGTTATGGTGGTCTTAGTAATCTTTTTATTCTTAGGTAACGTTCGCGCTACGTTAATTCCTGCGGTTACGGTACCTGTTGCCTTAATTGGTTCAATGATGGCGCTATCTTGGTTTGGTTTTTCCATTAACTTACTTACATTATTGGCTTTAGTGCTCGCTATTGGTCTTGTTGTTGATGATGCCATTGTCGTACTTGAAAATATTTACCGTCGCATTGAAAATGGTCAAGCGCCATTAATGGCTGCGTATGAAGGGGGGAGGGAAGTCGCTTTTGCGGTTATTGCTACCACGCTAGTATTGGTTGCTGTATTTGTCCCACTGGTCTTTCTCTCTGGCAATATGGGGCGTTTGTTTACCGAATTTGCCATTGCTATCGCCGCAGCTGTTGTTTTTTCAAGTCTTACCGCTTTATCACTTACGCCCATGATGTGCTCAAAAATGTTAAAGCATAGAGAGCGAAGCTCTTCATTTGGACAAAAGCTTGATCGCGCATTTGCTCGCTTTGAAGCCGCTTATGGCCGTGCATTAGCCAGTAGTATTCATCAGCCATTATTAATTGTACTTGTGCTGGGCTTATCATTAGCTGCAGTATTTTTGTTGTTTAATAAATTACCTTCTGAATATACGCCTAAAGAAGACAGGGGGAATTTCTTCTTAATTATGCAAGGCGCTGAAGGGGCTAGTTATGAAAGTAACGTAAAGAATATGCATAAGATTGAAGAGAAGCTTTTAGGTTATCAAGCTGAGGGGGAATTAGACCGTGTGTTAGTACGTGTTCCTGGTTTTGGTGGCAGTGGTGGTATTGCTATTGTTGGTCTACCTGAGTGGGATAAACGAAGTATTGATACCTTTAGTTTTATTAACAAACTAAATCGTGATGTGCAAAATGTTACGGATGTACGTGCTTTTGCTATTATGCGCCGTGGCATTGGTGGCGGCGGTGGTAGTAATGCGCCAGTGTCTTTTGTTCTTCAAGGGAATACCTTTGCAGAGCTGGCTCAGTGGCGTGATATTTTGATCACGGAAGCGCAAAAGAACCCTAACTTGTCGAATATTAATAGTGATTATAAAGAAACGTATCCTCAGTTATTAGTACAAATAGATCGTGAACGTGCCTATGATTTAGGTGTGCCAGTAGGAGACATAGCACAAACGTTAGAGACTATGTTAGGTCAACGTCGCGTTACTTCCTTTGTTGATCGTGGTGAAGAATATGATGTAATTGTTGAGGGGGATGAAAAACAATTTCAAAGCCCGACTGATATCGATAATCTTTATGTACGTTCTCGAACCACGGAAAAACTAATTCCACTCGCTAACTTACTTACTATTGCTGAGAATGCGACTTCATCGAGGCTCAACCGTTATAATCGCTTACGTAGTATCACTGTTACTGCGAACTTAGCCGACGGTTATGCCTTAGGTGATGCATTAGATTTTCTAGTTGAAGTAACTAAAAATAAACTGCCAGAGCATGTACAAGTTGATTATAAAGGTGAGTCTTTATTATTAAAAGAGTCAGGTAATTCTATCTTGTTTGTTTTCTTGCTTGCGCTATTAATTACTTATTTGGTGTTAGCTGCGCAGTTCGAAAGTTTTATTCATCCTTTTGTTATATTACTTACCGTGCCACTGGCGCTGGTAGGAGCCCTTGCTGGGTTAGAACTTATGGGCATGAGCTTAAATATCTATAGTCAAATTGGCATTGTTATGTTGATTGGTTTAGCGGCAAAAAATGGTATTTTAATTGTTGAGTTTGCTAACCAGTTACGTGATAGAGGTATTGCTTTTGAAGAGGCGTTAATCAGTGCCGCGCAGCAAAGACTGCGTCCAATTGTCATGACTACTTTTACCACAGTAACCAGTGCAATACCTTTAGTGTTAGCCGTTGGGCCTGGTGCTGAAAGTCGTATGGTTATCGGTGTGGTTATTTTTGCTGGCGTATCATTAGCAAGTATATTTACCTTGTTCATTGTGCCGGGTGCATATTATTGGTTATGTCGTAATACCGGCTCACCGCAAGCTATTGCCAATGAAATTGAAAAGGCTGAGCAACTAGGATAATGACAATGTTCTATTTAGGTGAACTTATCTTGGTGTATTAATAACTAACAACCAAATAACAAGCTGATAAATGAAAAAAAGCCTTAGTAGACGAGAGTCGCTAGGGCTTTTTACATTCAACATTGTTAATGAATATGTTTTGTCAGCATGTTTATTAGTATCAATTTATAATCATTAATTAATCAGAGTCAGTTGTTAAAAATTATATTTTAAATGCTTGAACTTGATTCGTCAGTTCTACTGCTAAAGCCGCCAATTCGTCACTCGCAGAAGATATTTCTTTAGTACTTTCACCCGTTTCAATTGAAATGTTGCTTATCTCTGTTGCTTGTTGGTTTATATCTCGCGCAACTGAGCTTTGTTGTTGTGTGGCAGTAGATATTTGAATATTCATATCAGAGATCATTGCTACAGATGACTCAACTTCGGTTAATGACTGTGTTACTTCATTCGTTTTATCAACGATGAGCTGGGCTTGTGTTGTACCTGCAACCATAGAGTTTGTTGCAGCACTTACATTTAACTCTAATGACTTAATCATTTTTTCGATTTCTACCGTCGAATTTTGTGTATTTTGTGCTAAATTCCTCACTTCATCAGCGACTACTGCAAAACCCCGACCTTGATCTCCTGCTCTCGCTGCTTCTATTGCTGCATTTAGTGCGAGCAAATTTGTTTGATCGGCAATGCCTTTAATGGTGACCAAAATATTCGCGATATCTTTGGTTCCCGCTTGAACGTCATCAATTAAAACTTTAGATTTAGTGATGTCATCTGATAATTGGAGGATTTGGTCTATGGTTTGATTGACTGCAATAGAGCTAATCTTGACTAGTTTGGTTGAAGTATCTGCTGCATTTGACGCTTCAGCAGTATTTTGTGTTACTTCGTCAATTGAAACACTCATCTCATTTATTGCGGTAGCAACTTGCTCTGTTGCTTGGTGTTGTCGAGATACATTTGTATTGGTTAACTCGGTAATGCTGGATAGTTCTTGAGAAGCAGTGGCTTGCTGATCGGCAGAACTCGAAATATGTTCAATCATATCCTTCAACTTAGCTATCATGTCGTGCATCGCCTGTTGCAATAAGCCTAACTCATCACTTTGATTAACGACTATCTTTGCCGTCAAATCACCTGACGAGACTCGTTGTGCTATAGCAACCGCCTGCACGATAGGGCCACTGATGTTTTTAGCAATTAAAATTGCTATAAACCCAATAACGACCGATACTGCGGCGACAATGCCTGTTGATATATTAATAAGATTATTGGACGTTTCAAAAGCTTCTGCTTCATCAATTTCTGCAATAAGTGCCCATTTAAAGTCTCCCAAATCTACCGTGGTAAACGAAGATAGTACGCTGTTACCGTTGTAATCAATAATAATACGGCTTGCAGTCTCACCGTTAAATGCCGATTTTACCGCATCGGTATTCACTCCATTATTACTAATATCACCAGCAAAAGATGCAATAACTGAATGTCCTTTGGGATCTAAATAAGAGTCTGAACGCATTCTCTGGTCTTCACCTACGAGGTATGTTTCTCCGGTATCGCCCATGCCATCACGTTGCTGCATGATTTCATTAACTTTATTTAAAGGGAATTGTAGAGCAATATAACCTATGTGCTTTCCACTTAAGTTAATTAGCTTTGTCATCATAAACGCAGCGGGCTCATCGTTGGATGGTGGGTAAGGTTTGAAGTCGGTAACTGATATTTCAGTTACGCCATTTTGTTGTGTTTTTTGAAATACATCGCCTAGACTAGTTTGGTTAATGTGAGATTGAGGAATATTAATACCTAAATCAGACTCTTTTGCGGCGGTAAATACAATGTCACCTTGTAAATTGATAAAAAAGAGATCATACCAAGCATTCACTTTATTAATTTTTATAAAACGATCAGCATATTTATTTTCTGCTTTTCGCCATGCATTACTATCTAAACCAGCAGAAGTTATTGCTTGATCAAAGGCATTGAACGCTTCGGATGCATAAGGATCATCATTTAATACCTGTAAACTGGCTTTTAATGATGAGAGGTAGTTAGATATTTGTGCTTTTTTAATCGAACGTACAGATTCTAATTGGCTAAATGCTTGTGCCTGTATGGAGTCGCTTGCCATATTGATACTGATATAGGCAAAAATAATGAGTGGTGTTAAAGAAAGAGATAGAAATGTAAAAACAAGCTTGTGATTAATTTTTTTAAATTTTAGCATATAAGCTTATACCTTATTTTTGAGGGACCTATATATTTCCTCATCCATTTGGTATATAGAAAAATTTAAGTTAATAACTAACTCATAAACGAAATTATTAACTTATTGTAATAAACGTAGCACGAACTTAATAAAATTTCGCTAATTGATTAAAACTAAATTGAATTACCATGGCCATGCTGGCGAAAAGTATCGGATATGAACTGCTTTTATTTACTGTTTTTTAGTGTTAGTAATTTGCTTTATTGCTAATCAAATTATAGTTATTTCATTGTTTTTGTCAGTGAAATACATCAATAGCCATTCTCTTTATGTCATGTTTTGCTAAGATTTCTTTGGGATGACGCTAACCATTTTAATAGATTTTATGAAAATGAGAAAACATCTGAATTAGACCTTTTAATTACTAAGGTTTTTAAAAGAAATACTCGATTGAAGCAACTTACTCATGGTTTACATATGTAATAATAAAGCTGTGTAAGAGGGGGGCTCCTTTAATTAGATCTCAATAATTATACAAATCATTGCTCGTTTAACTCTAAATGAGCAATATGAAAAATATGGATTGAGCCATTAATGATGTTTCAGACATCTGTATTCAATACGTTATTCTGTATTTTAAGTCGATAAATAGCCTATGGGAAGTGCAGGATAAATAGACTATAAATAGTCAGCATTTTTGCTGTGATGAAATGGTTTCGACGGTAAAGCTTTTATTTTTAATCCCAATATTTCCTGGTACAACTAATACAGTTGACAGGATAATTAATGATTTTTTTCAAATACCTAAAACATCCTGTTTGGAAGTAATTAGGTATAACATGTCGCTTTGACACTCATAAATTATGTAAGGTATATTTGTGAAACAGTTATTCAACCCCGCTATAAATTTAATGAACAATCTGAGTTACCCTCGTAAATTAATTGTACTTGGTGGACTTTCTCTTCTTTCCTTATTGATTGTTTCAATTTCTTTATTAGTCTATTTGTCTGAGTCAATTAGCACCGCTAATCAGCAGTTGGACGGCTTAAAGCAGACACAAAAAACATCAAGATTAATTCAATCACTTCAACAACACCGAGGAATGTCTGCGGCTGTTATTGCAGGTGTTAATGACAGTACTGAAAAACAGATGTCAGTGAATAAGCAAGTTGTTAACAATTTCTTAAAAGTTAGCAATAACTTGCCTTCAGAGTTAAAGCAAGTAGCCAAATGGTCTACAATTGTTGAGCAATGGCAATATTTAGATGCTAATGGAATGACGTTAGCACTTAATGAAAGTTTTAATTTACATACAGAATTAATTCACAATGTAAACTCCCTACAACTGCAAGTGGCTGACTATTATTATTTACTTGTAATGGATGATCTTGATTCTTATTATTTAACAAATAGTTTTTTATTCACCATACCCATTACTTTAGAATTACTTGGCCAGGCACGTGCTGTTGGTGTTTCATATCTGGGTAATAAGGAAGTAAAATTTAGAGGGGAAATGCTATCACTCTTATCAAAGACTATTGTGCCTCTTGATGTCTTTAAAGAGAATGTGGACAAAGTTAAGAGAGAATTGATTTCGGATGGAGAAAGTCTTTCCGCTCAGGAGCTAATTCAATCAATTGAGAGCCATATCAAATTTACCTTAGAAGGGATTTTAGCTGATACCACTTCTTTGAGTTCTCTTGAGCTTTATAATCAATCTACTTCAGTTATTGATGTCGGTTATCAGTTTTTAGATAATTCCCTTTCTTTTACCTTAAGCACTTTACTTCGCAGTCGAGTTAAACAAGCAAACACTCAATTAATTGTAAGTATAGGCTTTTCGTCAGCACTATTTCTTATAGTACTGTACTTTATAATAGGGCTGCATTTATCAACAATTAGAAGTATTAACTCTCTAACTAAAGTTACCGGTAAGTTTTATGGTGGTGATCTTGATGCTCGTGTAACGCTTGATACTCATGATGAGCTCAATAATATAGCGCTTGGATTCAATGAAATGGCGACATCCTTTCAAAATCTAATGATTGATAAAGAAGAAATAAGCTCAAGACTACGCGCTATTATTGATAATTCACCAATAGGAATTTGGTTTACAGGAATAGATGGTCGTTATCATTTCGTCAATAAGACATTTTGTAACTTAGCCGGAATAAAAGAAGAAGATATGCTAAATACTCCTTCATCTAATTTAGCTGAGTTATTGGGCGATGAAATAGCACATCATTGCTTAGATTCCGATAAAGCGGCTTTAGCACAAGATTCTCCTCATGTTTCTTTTGAAACTATTCCCCGTTCAAATGCCAAACCATACATTCTTGAAATTACCAAAGTGAAATTGAAAAATGCACAAGGTGAAGTTGTTGGTTTAATTGGTATCAGCAAAGATATAACAAATAAACGTCAGCAGGAAGAAGATTTAAAACTGGCAGACATTGTCTATCAAAATAGCTCTGAAGCGATGATGATCACCGATAGTAAGAATGAGATTATTGCGATTAATCCCGCTTTATCTGAGATTACTGGTTATAGCTCCAGCGAATTAATCGGAAAAAATCCTAATGTATTTAGTTCTGGAAAGCAAAACCCAGAATTCTATCAATTAATGTGGGAAGAAATAAAGTTAACCGGTACATGGCAAGGTGAAATTTGGAATACTAAGAAAAATGGTAAGGAGTACCCTGAATGGCTTTCAATTAGCACCATTTATGATGATTATGGCAACGTATTTAGACGGATTGCATTATTTTCAGATATAACAGAAAAGAAAAAGAAAGATGCATTGATATTAAGACAAGCTAAGTATGATAGTTTGACTAACTTACCCAATCGAATAATGTTTATTGATAGGTTGGAACAAGAAATTAAGGTATCTCATCGTAAAAATCAAAAGTTCGCTCTAATTTTTATTGATCTAGATAACTTCAAAAAAATAAATGACACTCGGGGTCATGTCTATGGTGATGCACTACTTATTGAGGCCGGAAAACGCATTACTCATTGTATTCGAGAAGTCGACACTGTTGCGCGATTAGGTGGTGATGAGTTTACTATTCTTTTGTCTGACATAGCCGATATACATAATGTTGAATCAATTTGTCAGAAAGTCTTACAGACTTTAAGTGAGCCTTTCTTTATTTCTAAAATGTATACCTATATCTCCGCTAGTTTAGGGGTCACCATCTATCCAAACGATGCAAGCAGCACTTTGGAGCTATTAAAAAATGCTGATCAAGCAATGTATCTTGCTAAGAACCTTGGACGAAATAGATTTTGCTATTTTACCGCCTCAATGCAGGAGGAAGCACTAGATCACTTAGAATTAATTAACGACTTGCGTAAAGCCATTAGTTTGAATCAACTTGAGGTCTTTTATCAACCCATTGTTGAACTACAAACAGGTGTTATTCGCAAAGCAGAAGCCCTGTTGCGATGGAAACATCCAGTGCGAGGCATGGTGAGTCCTGCAGAATTTATTCCACTGGCAGAAGAGTCTGGATTAATCATTGAAATAGGTGATTGGGTATTCAAGCAAACCGTTCAACATATTAATACATGCAAAGACCAGCTTGGTTTAGATATACAAATCAGTGTCAATAAATCACCGGTACAATTTAGAGAATCGATAGACCAATTAGATTGGCTAGCTTACCTTGCTGAAAATCAATTACCTGGTGAAAACATTGTTATTGAAATAACAGAAGGTCTATTAATGAATAATAATACAAGCACAATGGAGCGACTTTCTAAGTTCAGGTCTGCTGGTATTGGCTTGTCTATGGATGATTTTGGAACAGGTTATTCATCACTCTCATACTTGAAAAAGTTTGCACTTGATTATCTTAAGATTGACCAATCGTTTACGAGAAATATAGCGCCAGGCTCTGAGGATATGATTTTGTCTGAAGCTATTATCACCATGGCTCAAAAGTTAGGATTGAAAGTTATAGCAGAAGGTATCGAAACAAAAGAACAGATGGAGTTACTCATTGATGCTGGCTGTGATTATGGTCAAGGATATTATTTCTCAAGGCCTATACCAGCAGAAGATTTTTTACAGTTATTGGCTTCAGATTCTGGTGACCTAGGCATGAAATTAAAGGTTACCAGTGGGGGGGAATCGTCAATGGGCGGGGAGGATTCTTTGTTCAAGGATAATCGATGCTCTCTCTAAAGCAGATCTTTCAATTCAATACGAGCTTAATTCAAAAGGATGAGATATTTTCATGATATTACCTGAATATAATGAAACAGATTTTATGCAAGCCGTTATCAATGCGGCGCCAACGCCTATTTTTTATAAAGATGCACAAGGTCGATATTTAGGATGCAATAAAGCCTTTGAAGAATATATAGGTTTAAACCGTGAGCAATTAATCGGTAAAAGTGTCTTAGAACTCTTTGATGATGAGCTAGCTAGAACTTACTTTGAAGCAGACAATGCGCTATTTGAGAGAAAAGGTACGCAAATTTATGAAGCTAAGGTGGAGTATGCTGATGGTACAACTCACGATGTTATGTTTCACAAGGCTTATTTTCACGCCGAAGGTATCGAAGGCATCGTAGGTTCAATACTTGATATTACTGAGCGAAAAAAAGCTGAAGAATCACTAGAACAACTGGCATTAAGCGATAGCTTAACGGGGTTAGATAATAGATACTCGTTAATGAAAAGTTTAAAACACTCACTGTTACGCCAGCATCGAGAAAACTTTACCTTGGCATTTTTGATGTTAGATTTGGATGGGTTTAAACAGATTAATGATAACTATGGTCACCCTGTAGGAGATGCTCTCTTAATAGAAGTAGCCAACAAGTTAAAGAATCACTTTCGAGAAAGTGATGTCATTGCTAGGGTTGGTGGTGATGAATTTTCTGTAATACTAGAGAATATTCATTCTACCGAGTCGTTAATAGTATTAGCAAATAATATCTTAGCTGAATTTCTTAAACCTTTTGTTATTGATAATAACAAGTTCACGATAGGGATTAGCATTGGTATTGCGACATCATCATTTAGCGAATGCTCATCTGAAGACATTATTAAACATGCAGATGCAGCACTATACCAAGTAAAAAATAGTGGTAAAGGGAGTTATCATTTAACGGTAGTCAATTAGAATACAAATCTGCATAATTTATCGAAGGTTGACTACCTAAATATCAGCTCAATAATCCTTCTGTTTGTGGGGAAATAATATTTTTACTTAAGAACTAGTTGATTGAAATCAGTAAATAAAGGATAACTTTAGACTATAGTTTAATGAATTATTTATTAGTGTGATAAATATAAAACACTAGGAAATATCATGGCTGCTGTGCATCCTAAACTTATCGAAAGTTTAGTAGAACAAACACCAAGAGCAATGATTGCTATGCTAATAGTGTCTTCTGCTTACTTTTGGATATTCATTAAATTTATTCCATTTGAAATTTTAGTTGTCTGGTTTGTTTTTCAAATGTTTTTGGCTATGTATCGTTTCTATAATGCAATAATGTTTAAAAAATATTTAGCACAGAAAACTCATGAAAAAATAGAAAAAAATGAACTATATTTCATGCTTTCTAATGTGTTTCAAGCAGCTATGTGGACAATATCTTCAGTTCTATCCATTGTATATGCACCTCAACCCTATGAGTTGGTTAGCTTGATTATGATCATCGGCATTATAACGGCTGCCGCACTCTCTATGTCATCGCTGTATAAGGCATATTTGCTCTTTTTCTTTTCAATGATAATTCCTCAAATTATTATTATGATTTCCTTTGGAGAACACCAGCATATTGGTTTAGTTGTCTTAATTTTTATTTATATACCCGCTACTATTTTACTTTCAAGAGCCATATACAATAGCCGTTTATCGAGTATTGAAGCGAATGACAGCCTTGAAAAAAGTGTCAATGAATTACATCGATTATCGATAATGGATAACTTAACTAATATATACAATCGACGTTATTTTTTTGAGATGTCCAAGAAATTAATTGCTACAGCATTCAGAGAACAAAAACCAGTTTCACTAATAATGCTTGATATCGATTTATTTAAAAGAGTCAATGATAATTATGGGCACCAAGCTGGAGATTATATTTTAATAGATTTAGTAAAAGAGCTAGAAAAAGTTATACGTAAAAGTGATGTTTTTGCTCGTATCGGCGGTGAAGAATTCACAATTTTACTCAATAATACCTCACTTGAGAGGGCAAAGGTCATTGCTGAGAAAATGCGTTTAACGATAGAAAATAAAGTCTTTATTTATAATACGACTTCGATAGATATAACTATTAGTATTGGTGTGTCTGAACTGAATACAGAAAATACTTCTATTGAAGATTTATATAAGCGAGCAGACAAACAGCTCTATAGAGCTAAACATAAAGGAAGAAATAGAGTCTGTGCGTAATTAACGGCAACACATCATTGAAGTAATATACCTAAATTTAGTGACTATACAGTTAAAAGTAGCATCAGTTTTAAGCTTAGTGCTACTTACTTCACTATCGCGTTTTTCTTTCCAATTGGAACAACTACAACATAGTTCGATTGCAATAAGTGGCTTTTTCAAAATCACTAATGTTCATCGCAATATTAGTAATATCAGGAAACATAGTTGTAAGCATAGTTACCACCAGCTTTGATAAATCAGCTTTTTGCTCAGTTGTCCTGCCTTGCATTATATGAGTAAAAACGTGAATAAAGTCATCAGTTTTATTACCAACAATAAATTTCTTAAAGGGATTTATTCTGACTTTTATATCGCCCTCATCAAATAACCCTGTTGAGTAGGCAATAAGGTGAACTTGTTCGATGATAAATTCTTCTTTATGAGACTCTAATACGCTTTGTGAACAGTCCATTATAAAGTGTGGCATTACTATTCCTCGTTGTGGGGCAATTATTGTTGGTTAGAACCCTTACAATAAGTTATTTTGTTTTAAATGCATAATATAGCTTGGTCTATTGCAAATATATGAGACAATTTAGTTCGCAATAACAATCCAATGGTTCTTTATGAAACTTTTAGTTCGTAACCTTTCTCGCTCAACAACCGAGCAAGAACTTCGTATTTTATTTTCCGCCCATGGCACAGTCGCAGAATGTAGCTTAGTGTTAGACCAAGCAACAGCTAAATCGAAAGGTTTTGCCTTTGTAGAAATGCCTAATGAAGCTGAAGCAAAAGTAGCATTATCTAGTTTGCATGAAACAAGAGTTGCTAAGAATAAGATTCGAGTGAAAATAGCCCAGTAGGATTATTTTTAAAGTCAAAAACCAGCTTTTTCGCTGGTTTTTTTATGTGTAAAACCTTGTATTTATACTTTTTTACTAAGCTCTATACCCAGTTACTTGTAGATGCAGGTTTCAGCTTTAATTAGAGACGATTTTAGGCAAAGCATTGATGACGATATGGAATTAATCACAGATGATTTTCTGATCGCTCCGCGTTTTATCTTGACCATCGTTATTGTTGTCTGTGGTCGCGTAAAGTCGACCTGACCGTGCTACCACTATAGCTCTTGATTTTTCCTCATAGTCTTTCGGGCAATACCTTAGCGTACCATTGCTTAACCCAAACAAATGCCCTGTTGCCTGATAAGTTATTCTGTTTCTATTTTTCGCATATATCAATATGTCACCTGATGTTATAGGGCTCTTTGTGGTAATTAAAAGTTCATTGTTGGCGATATCAAATTGCTGATTATTGTTAGTGTCGATAAATACACTGAGCTCTTCATGCCATTTCACTGAGCATGTGCCGTTGTCTTCTAAGGGGCAGAGAATAACGTTATCTCCGCTATTTATTGCATGATTTCGTGCCGTGAGTAATAAACGGCTAAGACGTGAGATTTCATTATCGACTCGCAGTTGTACAATAAAATCATTGAAACTAGGTAAAGCGATTGTGGTAAGTATGGAGGCAATTCCTATACCTACCATTAGTTCAATTAACGTCATCCCCAACGATAATTTTAATTGATGATAGGTATTAGAAGTTTTTTTCGGTGTGTTTTTGTCACAATTAGATTGAGTATAAAGCATAAAAATTCCATTTTTATTAACTGCCCTGTGTCATTCAGTTATAGATAATAAAAATGGATTATGCGAAGCATTGATAGCCTATCAAATTACATTTAACCGTAAATTGTTGGTATCGCTTGTCTTTTATGTTGAGTTTTTTTATAAATATTGATGATGTGTTCGCTAACGGCAGTAGTGACCTGTTTACCTTCTAAAAAGTTATCTAACTGCTCATAGCTAATGCCTAAGGCATCTTCATCTGTTTTACCTGGCTCGAGCTCTTCCAAATCAGCAGTAGGGGCTTTGTCTACTAAGATACTTGGCGCACCAAGTTCCTTAGCAATGGCTCTAACTTGTCTCTTTGATAAACCAAAAAGTGGTGCTAAGTCGCATGCGCCATCACCCCATTTAGTGAAAAAACCCGTGATATTTTCTGCGCTATGATCTGTACCTATAACCAAAGCACCAATGATACCTGCAATATGATATTGACTTACCATACGTGCTCTAGCTTTCACATTACCTTTAGAAAAGTCAATTTGGGCATCGCTGGACGTCAATATTTGCGCTTTGCTCATTGCTTGTAATACTTCATGGTGAATACCGTCAGCACCAGCAAGTACGTTAGTTGTTAAACAATGACTCGGTTGAATAAAGTCTACCGCTTGTTGAGCATCATCTTCATCTGCTTGAATGCCGTAAGGCAAACGTACTGCAATAAATTGATAGTGTGTTTTATCTTCACCCTCATCTAGTTGTCCATTGAGTTCATTAACCGCAAGTTGAGCTAAGCGACCACAGGTTGAAGAGTCAACACCACCGCTAATTCCTAACACTAAATTAGTTAGTCCAGATTGCACTAGTTGCTTTTTGATAAAAGCAACACGGCGGTTTATTTCAAATTGAACATCAATTTCAGGTAAAACTTTCATTTCGGCAATGATAATTTGCTGATTCATAGAGTTTCCTAGCAAGGCTTGAGGGTAAAGTATCTAATTTCACTAGTTTAACAAAATTAAAAGCCAATTGGATATTGCTAAATTGCAATAAACACGCTGTAATAACTTTATTATTCTAATCAATACAACTTTAACTGACGAGCAACGCAGATGAAAAAAATAGAAGCGATTATTAAGCCATTTAAGATGGATGATGTAAGAGAAGCCCTTGGCGAAATTGGTGTTACCGGTATGACTGTTTCTGAGGTTAAAGGTTTTGGCCGTCAAAAAGGTCATACTGAGTTGTATCGAGGTGCTGAGTATATGGTCGATTTTTTACCTAAAGTAAAATTAGAAATCGTCATTGCTAAAGAAGATGTAGAGCGCTGTGTTAATGCTATTTTAGAAACGGCTCAAACTGGAAAAATTGGCGATGGTAAAATTTTCATTACTGATGTTGAACGTGTTATTCGTATCAGAACAGGTGAAGAGAACCGAGAAGCTATCTAATTTTAGCTTAACTATGTATTGCGACTGTAATATCGTTATAGTCGCACATCTCTTTGTTGTCTCAACTTTACTCGCCAAACAGATACTCCCATCCTATCAGTGAAAGCTGTATCTAAGTAAAACAATAACAATTCAGTTTATCCATTATATCAACTGAGCGATAATACTCAGGTGCTTTAAGTGTGCTGAAGCATAAAGTTTTTTATGACCATAAAAAAAGCTAAATTACCTAAGTAATTTAGCTTTTTATTTTACACTAACCTAAAGTTAGTTTCGGTTGCTCTAACTAGTTCATTAGTTTGTTATTTGGGTAGTTAGCGGCAAGTACTTGCAGCGCATTTTTCTTCAAATCTGCTAGACCCAACTTATCGTAACAATTAATCATAATCTCTAATGCTTGCTCTATTTCCGGGCTTGGCGAAAAGTATTCAACTACGTAACGAGCACGGTTAGCAGCGGAAGCATAAGCTTCACGTTTCACATAATATTTAGCAACAGCAATTTCATATTGCGCAAGGCGAGATTTTATTGAAATCATGCGTTTACGTGAATCTGCAGCATACTTACTGTCTGGGTAATCAGTGACTATGCTCTTAAAATCATTGAAAGCACTGCGTGAAGCCTCAGGATCACGATCGGAACGATCTATTCCCGCCAAATCTTGGAATAGGTTCTCTTCAGTAGATATATTGATAAGTGCACGCATGTAATAAACGTAATCAATATTGGAGTTATTGGGATTTAAACGTAAAAACCTATCGGCTAACGCAATGCCTTGTGCAGCATCACCGCTTTTATAATAAGCATAAATCAAATCAAGTTGTACTTGATGTGAAATAGGGCCAAAAGGAAAGCGAGAATCTATAGCGCCAAGTATTTGAATAGCTTTTTGGTATAACCCATTATCTAGGGCTGTCCGAGCATCAACAAATAGAGACTGTGCAGATTTATCTGGTACCTTGTCTATATCGTTTTCAGAAGAGGAACAACCAGTTAAGGCCAATGCTAGAACGGTCAAAATAATTTTTACTGTCAATTTATCCATGAAATTTATTATCGCTACTTTGTTTTAATTAAAATAAATATCAAACCATCGCGTAAACGGGTAAAATGCTTATATATTTAAGAATATGCATTCTACCCTAGCAATCTTACCTTGCACAGTGCAAATGGTAATTTGATTAATACGCTAGGTTTAATCGAGTTTAAAGAGAATTTAATGCCAGAAATCATCCAACATCAAGATATCGTACCTGAATCGTGTTTAGGTAAACGCTTTGACCAATCATTAGCGATAATGTTTCCTGATTATTCACGTTCGCGGATAAAAGATTGGATTTTAGCCGGACAAGTGAAAGTAAATGGAGACGTTCTCCTCATACCTCGTGAAAAAATGTATGGCGGCGAAGAGATTGATATCAATGCAAAAGTTGAAGCTGAGATACGTTTTGAAGCACAAAATATCCCGCTAAATATTGTTTATGAAGATGACTATATTTTAGTGATAAATAAACCAGCAGGTTTAGTTGTTCACCCTGGTGCAGGTAATCCGGATGGCACATTGCTTAATGCTTTGTTGCATCATTACCCGGCTCTTAATGTAGTTCCTAGAGCTGGTATTGTGCATCGTCTTGATAAAGATACTACTGGTTTAATGGTTGTAGCAAAGACTATTGCAGCACAAACCAACTTGGTTGATGCCTTACAATTACGTGAGATCACGCGCGAATATGAAGCGGTGGCAAACGGTGTGATGACAGCCGGCGGCTTAGTTGATGAGCCTATTGGACGCCATTCTACTAAGCGTACCCAAATGGCAGTCTCTTATATTGGCCGACCTTCAGTAACACATTACCGAGTTATGGAGAAATATCGTTTACATACACGTTTACGTTTACGTTTAGAAACAGGTAGAACACACCAAATTCGTGTTCATATGTCTCATATTACGCATCCGTTAGTCGGTGACCCTGTTTATGGCGGTCGTCCTCGTCCACCAAAGAATTCAACAGAAGCGTTATTAATGAAGTTACGTAGCTTCAAGCGTCAAGCATTACACGCGGCTATGTTATCTTTATTCCATCCTATAACAGGAGAGGAAATGACTTGGCATGCAGAACTACCTGAAGACTTTGTTGAGCTAATTGAGCTTCTTCAAGAAGATAACAAGCTTAATGCTCAAGACGAATACTAGTCATAGTAAACGGGCTCATTTTACCAACGCTACTGTTGAGTTGGTAAAATGGCCATTTAATTCATCATATTCTCTCGATGATAAAGTCCTCGCGTTACAAACAACACGTCTTTCCCCTCAGTTATCGCTAAATTCATCATTAACCCCATCGTTAAACGAACAAGTTTCATCAGCTTTTGGTGACTTTAATTTAGGTATGCATGTTGGTGATAACGCAGAGCGAGTTACCTACAATCGCAATGTGTTAAACCGTTTTATTAGCCAGCAGCTCTTCAATAAGACGGTAAAGTCAAATACACAACTAATTGATGAAGTAAAAATTCAGTGGCTAGAGCAAGTTCATGGTAATGAGGTAGTGACAATCACTAGCGTAGATGAACAAGCTAGGGTTGCTGATGCCAGCATTACTAGCCAAAAAAATATAGTTTTGGCTATAATGACAGCAGACTGCTTACCAATACTTTTAAGTCATAAAACGGGCAGTGAAGTTGCCGCAATCCATGGCGGTTGGCGTCCGCTAGTTGCAAATATTATTGCTAAAACAATAGCAAAGATGAATAGTCAGCCCTCTGATATTGTTGCTTGGCTTGGTCCATGTATTGGTCAGAATGCTTTTGAAGTAGGTAGCGAAGTAAAACTAGCATTTACTCAACTAGACATTGCTTTTGCTAATGCTTTTGTAAAGCAAGCCAATGGAAAATACCTAGCCGATTTACATCAAATTGCCCGACTACAGTTGGTCTCTTTAGGAGTCACTGTAATTACTAGTCTTGCAGAGTGTACCTACCAAGAAACAGAAAAATATTATTCATATAGAAGAAAGCAAATAACGGGTCGTATGGCGAGTCTTATTTGTAGACGTTAATGCTTGTGTGCATGAACTAAAGTAATAACGAACACCTTATTGACTTATATCAATCATATATCTGAAATTTCATTGAAAAATAATCTTTTAGCCTTATAACTTAACTATGTAATAGGGAAAGTTAGGAGAGTTAACATGCGATTAGATCGTTTTACCCAATCATTTCAAGAATCCATTGCCGATGCGCAATCACTTGCCCTTGGCAAAGACCATCAGTTCATTGAACCCGTTCATTTAATGATGGCGTTATTGAATCAAAACGGCAATTCTATCATTGCGTTATTGAAGAGTGCAGGTATTGATGTGCGCTCTTTACGTCAGAAACTAGATGAAGCTTTAAGCTCATTAGCACAAGTGCAAGACAGCGCTGGCGATGTACAACTATCAGCAGCTTCAGGGCGAATTTTAAATCTTTGCGATAAGCATGCGCAAAAAATGTCAGATAAATTCATTTCCTCAGAGATGTTTTTACTCGCGGTTATCGATGATAAAGGTCCTTTAGGTCAAATCCTGGCCGAATTAGGCGCAAACCAGCAACGGATAAAGTCGGCAATCGATCATGTACGAGGTGGTGAAAATGTTGACGATCAAAATGCAGAAGATGTTCGCCAGGCCCTAAATAAATATACGGTTGATTTAACAGAACTTGCTGAGCAGGGAAAACTTGATCCTGTTATCGGTCGAGATGATGAGATCCGCCGCACTTTGCAAGTATTACAACGACGTACTAAAAACAATCCAGTACTCATAGGGCAACCCGGTGTTGGTAAAACTGCCATTGTTGAAGGTTTAGCTCAGCGCATTGTGAATAATGAAGTGCCTGAAGGCTTGAAAAATAAGCGAGTTTTGTCACTAGATATGGGGTCTCTTGTTGCAGGAGCAAAATATCGAGGTGAGTTTGAAGAGCGTTTAAAAGCTGTTTTAAATGAATTGTCAAAAGAAGAAGGGCAAGTCATTCTCTTTATTGATGAATTGCACACTATGGTCGGTGCTGGAAAGTCAGATGGTGCTATGGATGCCGGTAATATGTTAAAACCAGCATTAGCACGTGGTGATTTACATTGTGTGGGGGCCACTACGCTTGATGAATATCGAAAGTATATTGAAAAAGATGCTGCACTTGAACGACGTTTTCAAAAAGTACTGGTAGAAGAGCCAAGTGTGGAAGATACCATTGCAATTTTACGTGGTTTAAAAGAACGTTATGAACTGCATCATTCGGTAAATATTACCGATCCAGCTATTGTCGCTGCCGCAACATTATCCCATCGCTATATTAGTGATCGACAATTACCGGATAAAGCGATTGATCTTATTGACGAGGCCGCCTCAAGTATTCGTTTACAGATGGACTCCAAACCAGAAGATTTAGATAGACTCGAACGACGGTTAATACAGTTAAAGCTTGAGCAAAGAGCATTAGAAAAGGATGAAGATGAGGCTACCATCAAGCGTTTGGCAATCATTTCTCAACAAATATCTGAAAAGCAGAAAAAGTATGATGAGTTAGATGAAGTTTGGACCACTGAAAAAGCAGCGCTTTATGGCGCTCATACGATAAAAGAAGAACTTGAACAAGCACGAATAGAACTTGAAGCGGCAAGACGAACTGGCGATTTAAATCGCATGTCTGAGCTGCAGTATGGAAAATTACCAGAGCTAGAAAAGCAATTAGATTTAGCAAGCCAAGCTGAAATGCAAGAAATGACTTTATTAGCCAATAAAGTTACTGAAGTTGAAATCGCCGATGTTCTTAGTCGCGCAACCGGTATTCCTGTTGCTAAAATGTTGGAGCAAGAGCGTGATAAATTATTACATATGGAAGATAACCTACACCAAAATGTAATTGGTCAACATGAAGCAGTAACCTCAGTGTCTAATGCGATTAGACGATCCCGTGCTGGTTTAAGCGATCCTAATCAGCCAATTGGTTCATTTTTATTCTTAGGCCCAACGGGTGTTGGTAAAACGGAGTTAACTAAAGCGCTTGCAGAGTTTTTATTTGACTCACAAGATGCTTTAATTCGTGTTGATATGTCAGAGTTTATGGAAAAACACTCGGTCGCACGTTTAGTGGGAGCTCCTCCTGGTTATGTTGGTTATGAAGAGGGTGGTTATCTAACCGAAGCAGTACGCAGAAAACCTTACTCAGTCATCTTACTTGATGAGATAGAAAAAGCTCACCCGGATGTCTTTAATATTTTATTACAAGTCTTAGATGATGGCAGATTAACTGATGGGCAAGGCAGAACAGTAGATTTTAAAAACACGGTTATCATCATGACCTCAAATATTGGCTCTGACATTATTCAAGAGTTAGCTGGTGAAAGTCAGTATCACCAGATGAAAGAAGAAGTAATGAATACATTAGGTCAGCATTTTAAACCTGAGTTTATTAATCGTGTCGATGAGTCAGTAGTATTCCATCCATTGGTTGCTGAACAAATCAAGAAAATTGCAAAAATACAAATTGAAGCGTTAGCAGACCGATTAATCGAGCAAGAGCTAAATTTAACTATAAATGAAGAAGCACTTTCACTCATTTCTGCGGCGGGATTCGACCCAATATTCGGTGCGAGACCACTGAAACGAGCAATACAGCAAGGTGTTGAAAACCCATTAGCCCAAAAGATACTCGGTAATGAATTTACTAAAGGCTGTATTATTGAAGTGAGTGTTGTAGAAGGACAATTAGCTTTTTCTGCTAAATCACCTCATTGATAACTTGAATAACAAGATTATTAGAACTATTACTTAGCGTTATTACTTAGTCCTACTGTGTTGTCAGTAGGACTAAGTTAATTTAGTTTTTCTACTTATTACAGTAAAGATTTTCGTGGTTTTTACTTAATGCCATCTTTTCTGATTTTTCGGGAGCGGTTAACGGACGACTACCTATAGTGCCATCACTCTTCTCTTCATTAATATGTATCTCATTCAACGAATTCAACATTTTGATATTAAGCCGAGCAGCTTTACAGTTTTTCTGATACGTAGCTTTATTTTGAGCTATAACATCATCTTGTTTTTGTTCTTGATCCATAACTTTCTGTTCTGCTGAATCTTCTTCAGCAATTAATTTTCTTTCTGCTTTCGATAATGCCTTATAAGATGAAATAGTACTAAATTCTCTATATTCATCACCTTTTGGGAGGTTTTGGCTAAAGTGCACTATGTTGTTTTCATCAACCCAGCGATAAATGGCTATTTCTTTTGCATTGACAAAGTTAACAACTGATGAGGTAAGTAGTACACCAGCTAAGCATACTGCAGTGAAAGATAATGCTTTTATTTTCATAGAAAAACCTTAATGATAACTTCTAAGTAATAGTAAAACGAATACTTAGCTCAAATACTGAGCCGATTTGGCTGTAAATTTGGCTGTAATAAGTATAGCCCTATTTTTATGATCATAAGCTAGCAAATTATTAATATAATAACAAATACTTAATATCACTGGCTTATTTATCAAAGTGTCAGCTTTTTTTACACTATCATTTTATTATGTTAAATAAATGTAACTTTATTGTTTATTTGGTGTTAGGTTGTTGTTTTTTAGTGTTAATTTTATTTGGGCGTGATTATTGCTTTGTATAATGCAATGTCGGCAAAGACTTATAAAGTCGTTGATTACTTTTTAAGTGATGCCGCTATTATTACAATAAAAATAAAACAGCCATATTATAAATAGGAAGTAACATGTTAAATAAATTAATTTTACGCGCTTTTTTGTCAATCTCTTTAGCGTTAAGTTTTGCTGGTGCAGCTAATGCAACATTAATCAGCCAAGATATTCTTTTTGATACTATCTCTGATGAAGTTGATGAATATGAAGTTATTGGCAATATAACTATTAACTTAGATACGATGGATGACTGGGGAACTGTAGAAGGAACTTGGCAATCATTTTCGTTTTTTGGTTATGAAGTTGATGCTTTTAACCCTGAATGGGATACATTTACAGCCGTAGTTGATGCGGATAATTTAACTGCAGGTTTGAATTACTTATACTTCGATGTAACTGTCTTTGCAGATCTTAGCTTTGCTGGTGTTATTGATGCTTTCGCTCCTGCTGAGGATAGCATTACCTTTTCTTTATTTAATAATGCTAATGAAGCTTTATACGATGCTGGTACTCTAGCTTTTGGTGATGTATCTGTTGTTCCTGCTCCTGCAACACTAGTGCTTTTCTTAACAGCTGTTGCTGGTTTAGCTTCTCGTCGTAAAAATAGCTAATTTGCATTTAATCTTATTTTCATACCAAGCAACTTTATTGCATAAGGTATAAAATGATAAAAAGGCTTTACTTCGGTAAGGCCTTTTTTATGAAGGTTATTTACTTGCTTAGTTCGATAGCGCTATTAACTTAGTTACCTATTTATCAATCAACTACTTCTTAGTTTCTTCCATCTCAATAATACTCAATCTTTCCTTAGTACTCTGCCGAACCAGCGAACCAGCGAACCAGTCAACCATAAATCATTCAACCTTCTACAATGCTTTTTTCTACCTCAATTCCAAGTATTACGAGTTAATCTGACTTTTCAGGTCCATATTGACAAGTCTGACAAAGGCTCTCTTTTAGCTTAAATTCAACATCAATTGACCGCACGTGGAAATAAGTAACTTAGCGATCAATTAAGGTATTAAAATACTCGTTAACGCCTCAGTAGCAGTAATGAAGGTCTCACTAGTAATTGAATGAACTGAATAGGGTACTGCTGTGTCATGTTATAGCTAATCTTATCCAGTAGAGAAGGGAAGTTATTAACAAAGGTTTGTATAGGGATCGTTGCATTGCTGCATTGTGAGAAGAGAGTGTCAATCGGGTTGAGCAGATAAGCTTTATAGAGTGAAAAGACAATGACCATAGGATTGGAGAGGATAATAAAAAGCCCCCTTAAATTATATTTAAGGGGGCTTTGTTTCTATTACTTAGCTAACTTACTCAATCAATGAGTTAATTTACTCTTTAATAAAAGGACTAACTAGTTTTTTAATTCAAGTACAGTTGTACCTTCAGCTTCACCATCAGCATTGAAGTACGTAACAGCACCCATATAGGTAGTACCTGTTGGCAAACCACGAGTTAATATACTGGTGTAGTTAAAGCGACCGTTGATTGCTCTTCTGCTTGAAATTACACGAGTAGTCTTTTCAGCCTGATCTGCAATCCAACCTACCATAGTATAATCAGTCTCTGTAGCATCACCGGTTGAGTAACCGTGGATCATAGTTACATAAACGTCACCAACATCAACATCTGCACGTGGTTCAGGGTTTGTTAGTACAACATCTTCGTTTGAACCACCGTTTAATGAGTTAGCTACCTGTGCACAACTCCATTTATCACAACGGTAAACGTATAAATCAAGATCGCTACCTTCTTCTGTGACTAGAGCATCAGATAAGCTAAAGCGTGCTACTTGTGTTCCTTCTGGAATATGGAACAAGTGGTAATTAGTACCAGCCCCTAAGAATTCAAATTCTTGTGCAGGATCAGCTTCAACAGTACCCGCTGTTCCAAATGGAGCGACTAAACCAGCATGTTTAATGCTTGTTCTACCAGAATAAAGCATTTTAACAGGGAAGCGGAAACGTCCACGGTTAAGGTCACCTGCGATTAGTTCAGGTACCTCAATTTGAACGCTTGGTATCGCTTTGATCGCTAGAGGTAAACGAACTGAATGACCAGCACCGTCTGTCCACGTGATTGCACCAAACTTCCATGCTTCAATTTCAGTAGCCTCAGTTTGACTAACCGTAATTGCAAAGCTAGCTTTCCCGCCTGCAGCAGCAACATCTAATGTTGAAGCTTCAGTTTCATCGCCGTTAGCATCAAAGGTTTGAACACTAATATCAAAACCAGCAGGGGCTTCAACTGTTGCAGTGTAAGACGAAGCGATTGGTGTTGCATTAGATACAGTTCTGAAAATTGTTTCAGGATCTAGTAACTCAGCAATAGCAATTGAAGCTAGGTTTAATTGACTAGCATCAGTACTAAAGCCTGCAGTTGCTAAGTCAGCACAACTTGTGTCGTAACCAGAAACAAAAGCTTCTTTGTCTTGACCACAAAGAAATGCTAAGTAATCAGCAAGATTAGTATCAAACAATAAACCTGGGTCTAAAGCAGAAACTGGAGCTACATGACCAGAACCAAAATCATATGGGTCTGCCTGGGTAGTACCATCTTCTTTAGTCAAGTTTTGACGAGCTGTTGTCATCATCGCTGATTTAATTTGCGCTGGAGACCATGAACTGTTTGATTCTTTAAACAGGGCAGCTAAACCGGCAATATGTGGGCTAGACATTGAAGTACCTTGCAGATACTTAAATGTTTCACCTTGAGTACCAAACATTGGTGCAGAAGTTGTTGCCGCCAATATTTTAACACCAGGAGCGGTAATATCAGGTTTGATAATATCGTAAGTATTTAAGTTTGGACCACGTGAAGAGAAATCAGCCATAGTATTGCCAACTTCTACCGCTTCACCCGCGGCTGTATTATCAGTAAATGCAACCGATGTACTTCCATCTTCAATACTTGCCGTTAACGATTGGCCATCAGCAAAAGAAATCATTGAACCTGTAATGATTACTGCAGGATCAGTTCCGCCCATAGAAAATGGAGATGTACCTTCTGTAGTATAAATAATAGCACCTACCGCACCTGCATTTTGTGCATTGAGAAACTTCTCAGTAAAAGCACAAGAGCCACGAGCAATAAGAGCAATTTTTCCGGCTAAATCTTCGCCGTTAGTCAATGGCGCATCATTACATGCTTGTACTGGTTCTGCTAACGCAAGTTCACCTGAAAGGCCTACAGTTGCTGGAGAAAATCCAGAGGGTACTGATAAGATTGAAGAGCCAGCTAAAGTGCCAGAAGTAATATCAAGCGCTTTACCAACAATAGCTGAAGTACCATTATAAGTAGATGCTGCTACACTTGTCACCCAAGGAGCTGGAGTACCGACAGTTTCTTTATCAGGACCATCATTACCAGCAGAAACAGCAACGAATACACCAGCAGCCGTTGCATTTAACATTGCTGCAGTAGCAGGTACTGTTAAATCTGTTCTGCTACCACCAATAGAATAGTTGATTACATCAACACCATCAGTAACTGCAGCGTCGATTGCCGCCATAGTATCGCCACCGAAACAACCCGCTTCATCACCGCCTTCAGGGTTTTTATAATCGCTGTTCCAACAAACTTTATAAGCAGCAATTCGTGCACGTGGCGCCATGCCTGAAACTGTACCTACCGGTGTACCAGAAAGCATAGCAGCTACACTTTCATTACCACCTGCTGTACTTGCAGTATGACTACCGTGACCATCAGCATCGCGAGGAGAATCAAATTCACCTAGGTCATATTGAATATCATATTGGCTACTAAAGCTTGAATCAAAATATTTTGCGCCAATTAATTTGTTATTACAGGCAAACTCTTCATCAGTCCCTGTATCACATGAACCCAACCAACCTAAGTCTGCAGGGTCTGAATAAGAACCATCGTCAGCAAAACTAGGGTTTTCAGGCCAAACACCTGTATCGATAACACCGATAATGACGCCTTCACCTTTAATATTCATGGCGTGTTGACCGCCAGCACCAGTTAAACCAAGAAATTCAGGAGTATTTGCAGTGTTAACTGTTTCTAATTTATCTTCATATACACCGATAACATCAGGGTGAGATTCTAACTGCGCTTTTTGCTTTGCATTTAACTTGGCAGTGAAACCATTATAAGTATGCTTGAAAGAATGCAAAATATTAATTGAATCAATACTGCTGGCAACTTGCTTTTGCTTATTCTCAAGCGCTTTAGTATACGCTTCCATTGCAGGAGTATGAGCGTTATAACGGTTTCCGGTAATAGCAACTAATTGGTTGGTAGGTAAAAGCTCGCCTATTTCTTGAGCTTGAGCAATTGCTGTCTTGCCTTTAAGTTGAACAATATAGCCAGTTGCTTTTTGTTTGGTATTAACTTCATTTCCCACAGATTTGAATTTACTGATATCACCTGAAACTTCATTGGCAAGAACAGTCGTGCTAGCAGTAGCTGTGATTGCTAAAGTAATCAGGCTCCGTACTAAGGATTTCTTAAAATGCATGTTTATCTCCGTTTTATTATTATGCCGTCGCTGTGTATATTTATTACACTTTCTTTATTTTCATTGATAAAGCGTCAATGAAAAATAGCGAGTCATTATTACAAGCAATAATAATGCCTTTGTTACAAAATTGTTAACATTAAAGCTGTGCGGCGATATTTGTGGGGTAATAGATACGTTTTTACAAATAAAAAAGTTAATTTTGTAAAATTTATTTACATAAATAGTTTAGATATCCTTATATATAACCATAATTCAAGTGATTTTTGGATGTATGAAATATGATTTTATTGCTATCTAGTTGTATTGTAGGGTTTTTTTGTTGATATTAAATGTGCTTATGCTTTGTTAATACTATGTAAAGAAATCTGACACATCGATAATGTGCGAGGATAATAACAGAGTTGCTGCTTTATTGTGCAAACGAACCGATAAGTGAAATTAGTGCTTGTGCTACCTCAAGAACTCTTTACAATGCGCTCCAGTTCCAAGGGGTTCACGCAAAATGAATCATCAACGAACTGTTTTGATACGTTATCTACTCGCTTTAGCGAGAAATAACGTAAGTTAACTTGAAGTTTTAAATGTTTTTAAAAGTAATTTAAAATAAACGTTGACATCAAAACTCGGAAGCGTATTATACGCCTCCTGCTTCGG